>CAWGLY010000009.1:0-27914 GCA_963823505.1 uncultured Acidimicrobiia bacterium | reverse complement strand
GCTCCCGAGAATGGCTCCCAACGGTCGCCCAGCCGACCGACCGCGCGACCATCCAGACACGACGAAACCCCCGCTCTCGCAGGGGTTTCGGTGGCACGCCCGGAGGGACTCGAACCCCCAACCTTCTGATCCGTAGTCAGACGCTCTGTCCAATTGAGCTACGGGCGCATACGCAGCCCGATTGGGATCGGGTGCGAGTCGGTAAGGGTACTCGGACCGCAGGACGACGAAAAGCTCGCCGGTTACAGGATGGTCATGACCTCGTTGACCAAACGCACCCCGCCCGCAACGAACGCCGCAGCGGCGAACGTGATTCCTGCGGGCCGCAGCCAACCCGGCTCGTCGATGCTCGAAAACGCAGTCGCCAGCATGGCAAACCCCGCAGCGACACCCATCAGGACCACGAACACGCCGACCAGCCTGGGAGGATTGTCGCAGGCGCAGAAGTCGGTCGAGAAGAACGAAACGAACACGCCGAAGGCCACCAACAGACCCAGACCGACGACCGGGACGTACAGGAGCAGCATCCACCTTCTCGGGTCGTGGCGCAGCCACCGATCCGCCAATGCCACCGCGAACCACCCGTAGAGGAACACGATCGCCGCAAACATCACGACATTGAGCACCGACGGATCCAGCGCCTCGAAGTCACGATTGCTCGCGGTCACCACGGCCCCGCCGCCGATGCCCAGCAGCGCAACGCCCGCCACCTGCCCCCGCCACCGCCCCGCCCAGTCCAACCACGGTCGCAGGATCACCAGCAGCACGGCAGCGAACGCACCGAACAACACCCCGCCGAAAATCACCAGCTCGATCGTGCCGTCGACGCTGATCGTGCCGATACGGTTGCCGTTGTCGGTGATCAAGCCCACCATGTCGGGACCCGCCGCCAGCGCACTCAGCCGCATCGCAAGCCGCCCCCCGAGGCCGCCAACCACGATTCCCGCCACGACGCCGGCGAGCCCTTGGACGGCGACGAGCTGGGCGAGTCGCAGCACGCCGCCCGCCCTCACATCCGGCGCAACGATCCCTACGGCTTCAGCCATGGGCAACCTCCTGTCGGGAGCCTACGCAGCGGTGGGTACCCTGCATAGGAGGAGATTCGGGAACCCAAACGACCATCCCCGCCGTCGGATCACTATGAAAAGAACACTCCTCGCCGTCGCGATCTTGAGCCTCGTAGCTGCGGCATGTGGAGGCGCCGAGATCGACGCAGGCAACACCACAGCAGCGCCAGACTCCACAACCGCACCAGACTCCACGACCACAAGCACGACGCCACCGACGACCCAGCCGCCCGTCGATCCGGACGCTCTCGTCCTCGAGGTGAAGCGCGTCGGCGGCTTTGCCCCGGTTGAGCTGATCTACAACCCGGGACCTGTCTTCTCGCTCTACGGGGACGGCACGTTGGTGTTCGAAGGCCCGATCCCCGAGATCTACCCGGGACCGCTGGTCGTGCCGTTCCAGAAGGTCCAGCTGTCCGCAGAGCAAATGGCCCAAATCATGGCGGCCGTCGCCGCAACCGGTTTGCCCGCCGTAACGAGCGAGAATCTGAGCGCAGCAGACAACGTCGCGGACGCCCAAGACATCGTGTTCACCTACGTCGACGACGGCCCGCACGTGATGTCGATCTACGCCCTCGGCATCAGCGACCCCCAGGACCCGGCCGTCGTGCCATACGAAGACCTCTACGACATGCTCGTGACCCTCTCCTTCTCCTCAACGGCCGGAGCCGGTGGAGATCGACCGCTACCAGATCATCATCACCGAGAGCTTCGGCGGCGAGGACGACGAGTTTGCGACCGTGCAGCCGTCACCGCTGACCATTCCGATCGGCGATCTCCCGGCAACCAACCTCCGCGAGCTGCGGTGCATCGTCACGACCAGCGACGAGTCAGCCGCCCTCACGCCCGTGTTCCAAAGCGCGAACCAGCTCACCTTCTTCGAGGACGGCGGCGAGACCTACCGGTTCATCGTGCGGCCGCTGGCGCCCCACGAATCCGGGTGCCCGGACTGACCTGCGCTAGGACGCTGCTGATCAACGTCAGTTCGAGCTCGTGACCGAGGTCGTGACCAGGCACCGTGGCGGACCCGCGAGCCCTCACGACGATTTGATCAGCAGTCTCCTAGACCTTCGTCGACGTCTGCTGCGACGCCATCATTGCCTGGATCCCTGTCGCGGCCACCACCAGCGTTCCCGCCAGCAGCAACACAAACCCGATGGGATTGGCGCTTGCGGTGAAGGCGGCCGGCACCACTCCGGCCTCCGCAAGCTGGGCGAACGAGTCGGTCAGGTTGCTCGCCGCGTCAGAGGCGTCGAGCCACTTGACGATCGCATAGACGAACAGCGCGGCACCGATGACCGTGAGCGCAATGCCCGAGTTGCGGTCCAGTGGGTCCTTGCGCGGCGGTCGCAGTGCAATCACCACGACGACGGCAATCAAGACAACGAGGACGACCTGCGCCCAAGTGTCGAGACCTCCCCAGATCGTCGGCAGTCCGTCGGGGAAATCGGGCACGGCTTGCGCCAACCCGGGCATCAGCCCCTCCGCATCCGAACTGACGGCCTTCACGAACAGGCCTATGACCCCCACAGTGGCACCCAGCAGCGCCATCGCACGTTGATTGTGCATCCCGGCTCCTTCCTCCTGGCGCTCCACGGTAGAGGTTCGATACCAGCGATTGCCAGCAATTTGCCCGGAGAGGCGGAGATCGGACCGGCAGCACTCTTCTACCCTGACGTCTCGTGCGGACCGAAGGGACATCATGAACGACGAAATGCGGCAACTCGGCGAGGAGTACTGGGAGTACCAACTCGAGGTCAACCCGACCATGGCCCTCATACTCGGCGACCACCGCTACGACGAGCAGATGGAGGACGCGTCGCGCGAGGCAGAAGACGCCAACATCGGACGACTCCGCGAGTTTGCTGCGAGGGCCGAGGCCATCGACCCGGCCGGGCTGAACGCCGACGACCAGATCTCGCGCGACGTCCTGATGTTCGAGGCGGGCTCCGCCGCCGACCTGGAGGAGACCCGGCAGGCGGAGCTGGCCGTCAACCACACCATCGGCATCCAGGCCAACTTCCCCGTGATGATCCAACAGTTCCCGATCATGGAGCCGGAGCATGCCGAGGCGATGCTCACCAAGTATCAAGGCATGGCCCGGATGATCCGCCAATCCACCGCTCGGGTGGAGGAAGGCGTAGCCAACGGCCGGGTACCGATCCGCTATCACGTCGACAAGACGGTCGAGCAATTGGACGCCTATCTGGCGCTTGATCCTGCAGACGATCCCTATCTGGCGCTGCGCGCTCCCGCCGCCTTCAGCGACGGCGACGAAGCGGCATGGCGGAACCGGATCAGCGCCGTGATCGCTTCCGACGTGCGCCCCGCGTGGGCCGACTACCGCCAAGTCCTGGTTGACCGGGTGGCACCGGTTGCACGCCCGGCGGACCAGCCGGGCGTATGCCACCTCGACGACGGTGAGGAGCTCTACCGCAAGGCGATCAGACGCCACACGTCGGTGGATCTCTCCGCAGAGGAGATCCACGAGGTCGGCCTGGGCCAGATCGCGAAGCTCGGCGACGAGTATCGCGAGCTGGGCGGCGAAGTGCTGGGCACGACCGACCTCGATGAGATCTTCAGCCGGCTCCGCGACGATCCCGAGCTGAGCTTCAAGGACGGGCCGTCCATCGTCGCCGCCTCGGAAGCGGCCCTTGCCAAGGGCAAGGCGGCCATGGGGGACTGGTTCGGGCGCCTCCCGGTCGCAGACTGCGTGGTCAGGGAGACACCCAGCGGGCCGACCGCGTTCTACTACCCGCCCGCACCCGATGGGTCGCGGCCCGGCACGTTCTTCGTCAACACGGCCGACCCGACGCGGTGGCAGACGTTCGAGATCGAGTCGATGGCGTACCACGAGGGCATTCCCGGGCATCACCTCCAGCTCGCCATCTCCTCCGAGCTCGAAGATGTCCCCGAGTTCCGCAAACATGCCAGGGTGACGGCCTACGCCGAGGGCTGGGGCCTCTACACCGAACGCCTCGCCGACGAGATGGGGCTCTACAGCGGACCGCTGGAGCGGATCGGCATGCTGTCCGCCGACTCGATGCGCGCCGGCAGGCTCGTCGTCGATACCGGTCTCCATGCAATGGGCTGGACACGGCAGCAGGCCATCGACTACTTCGCCGCCAACTCACCGATGTCGATGACGACCATCGAAGGCGAGGTCGACCGCTACATCGGGATGCCCGGCCAGGCGCTGGCCTACATGATCGGCCGGCTCGAGATCATGAAGTACCGCACCGACGCCGAAGCGGCAATGGGCGATCGGTTCGACATCAAGGGCTTCCACGACACGGTGCTCGGCTCGGGTCTCGTCCCTCTCCCCACCCTGGAACGCATGGTGAGCCGGTGGGCTGCGGCCTAGGAGACTGCTGCAAGCGTCACTATCGTCGGTGGCATGACAACCCAAACCCCTTCGTCCGTCGCCGCCCTCGCCGATGAGTACTGGGAGTACGTGCTGAGCACGGTCTCGCCGACCACGGCGCTGCTCATCGGCGACCATCGCTACGACGATCGACTCGAAGACATGAGCCGGCAGGCCGAGGACGAGCACATGGCCAAGCTCGACGACATCGTCGCTCGCGCCGGCGCCATCGACCCCGCAACGCTCGGAACCGACGACAAGGTGACGAGATCCGTGCTGATCCACGAGGCTTCGTCGCTGGCCGGGCCCATGCACGCCCGCCTGGCAGAGTTCGATGTCAGCCCGTCGACCGGTGTGCACATCCAATGGCTGCAAGTCGTGGGCCAGCTGCCCATCACGCAGCCGGAGCACGCAGACGCCATCGTCGAGAAGTTCTCGAAGCTGGGCACGCTCTTCGAACAGGCCGTGCACCGGCTCCGCCAAGGCACGGCCAAGGACCGCACCCCGGCGGCCGTTGCCGTCGAGAAGGTGATCGCACAGATCGACTCCTACCTCGGCTCGCCCGTCGACGCCGACCCGTTTCTCAACGTACCCGCACCGCCCGCATTCACCGCCGAACAGACTGCAGCCTGGCGCGATCGGCTGCGCCACGCGGTCGAGACGTCGATTCGTCCCGGGTACGTCCACTATCGCGAGGCCCTCGTCGACGAGATCGCCGCCAACGCGCGGTCCCAAGAACGCTCGGGCGTGAGGTGGCTTCCCGATGGCGAGGACGTCTATGCCGGCGCCATCATGCGCCACACCTCGCTGGAGATGCCGGCTCTCGACATACACAACATCGGTCTCGAGATCATCGAGCAACTTGCAGACGAATACCGCTCGCTTGGAAGTGACATCCTTGGCACGTCCGACCTCGAAGAGATCTTTTCGCGACTTCGCGATGACCCGAGCCTCCGTTTCGCCTCACGCGAGGAGATCATCGAGGCGGCCCAAGGTGCCATGAACAGAGCCCGGGATGCGATGCCGGAGTGGTTCGGTCGCCTGCCCCGTGCCGACTGCAAGATGGCGGAGATACCCGGCCCTGGTGCTGAAGAAGCTCCCCTCGCCTACTACTTCCCCCCTGCCGCAGACGGCAGCCGACCCGGTCAGTTCTTCGTCAACACCAGCGAGCCGACAACCAGAACTCGATTTGAATCCGAAGCACTGGCGTTCCACGAATCGATCCCAGGCCACCACCTCCAATTGGCCATCGCCCAGGAACTCGAAAACATCCCCGAATTCCGCAAGCACGCCGTCGTCAATGCATACGTCGAAGGCTGGGGTCTATACACCGAACGGCTGGCCGACGAGATGGGCATCTATTCCAGCGACGCCACCCGGCTCGGGATGCTGTCCTTCGACTCATGGCGTGCCGGCAGGCTGGTGGTCGACACGGGGGTGCACGCCCTGGGCTGGTCCAGACAGGAGGCCATCGACTGGATGGCGGCCAACACACCACAAGCACTGAACAACATCGAATCGGAGGTTGACCGGTATATCGGCTGGCCGGGCCAGGCGCTTGGCTACATGATGGGTCGTCGGGAGATCGTACGGCTTCGTCGGGAAGCCGAGACGCGGATGGGAACAGCCTTTGATATCAAAGGATTTCACGACATAGTGCTGGGTTCGGGTCCCGTCCCACTTCCGATGCTCGACGAGCTCGTGACCGCCTGGGCACCATGATCGAGCTGATCCGCCCGCCGGTTTCCACGGAGAGTGATGAGATTGTAGCGACCCTTCTGGACATGGTGGTGGCGTTCCGGGTAGTCGAGGATCCCGCCGCCGAAGGACCGGTGCTGCGAGATGGCCCGCTGGTTGCGAGCAGCGCCGACGACATCTCCGGCTTCCTCGATCGGCTCAGGCGCGACCTCCGGCTGTGGAACGCATTCCAGTCCGACGCATGCTTCATCGAGGACGACGGAACGATCTGCTGAGGGGGGGATCCATCGCGAAATCTTCGCCTAGCTGAATGGGCACGGCGAGCTGGAACGTTGTACTATGTCAGTTCCTACCACAGCGAAAGTGCCCGCCCGCTTCTGCGAGCGGGCTCTTTCGTTTTCCGGGAGACAACCCACCACTGGCAGGTGGCGACACGCCGAGACCCTCCCCGCCTCCGCAAGCTCCGACACCCCCTCCAAGGGTCGGGCTCCGTCTAGGGCCAGATGCCTCGTTGGAGGGCGGCGGTGGCGCAGGCGCTCACGGCGAGGACGTGGGCGGCGGTCCGCAGGTCGGGCAGGGGTAGGTCTCCGTCGTTCTGCGACTTCCTCCACTCGGCCTGGTAGTGCTCATGAGACTCGACGAGCGCGACCCGCTTCGTCACGACGTGCTCGGTGGCGCGCCGCATCTTGCGGCGCAGCTTGTCGAGGACGTCCCGCTCTTCCCACCGTTGGTTCTCCAGGTTCTGCACCCACTCGAAGTAGCTGACGATGACGCCGCCGGCATTGGCGAGGATGTCGGGGAGCACGTGGACGCCCCGATCGGCCAGCACTCGGTCGGCAGCAGGCGTCACCGGGCCGTTGGCCGCCTCGACGACCAAAGGCGCCGCGATGCGTCCGGCGTTCTCCAGCGTGATCTGATTCTCCAGCGCCGCAGGCACCAGGATGTCGCACGGCACCTCGAGAACCTCCTTCGGGCCGAGGTTCTTGGCCCCGTGGAAGTCAACGACACTCCCGGTCTCAGCCTTGTGATCAGCAACCCTCCTGGGATCAAGACCGGCTGCGTCGAAGATGCCGCCCTTGGAGTCGCTGACGGCGACGATCGTCGCACCGGCCGCCTCGAACAGGCGGGCGGCATGGGCGCCGGCGTTCCCGAACCCTTGGATCGCAACCGTGCAGGCGGCAAGATCGTCGACTCCGGCGACGCCGCCCATCTCGATGAAGTGCTCGGTGACGAACACCGCTCCCTGGGCGGTCGCCGCGCTGCGACCCGGCGAACCGCCAAGCTCCAGGGGTTTGCCGGTGACAACGGGGAGGTTGTTCTCCCCTGGGTGCATCATGGAATACGTGTCGTAGATCCACGCCATCGTCTGCTCGTTGGTGTAGACGTCCGGCGCCGGGATGTCGGTGTAGGGACCGATGTTCTCGCCGAGCGCCGTGATGAACCGCCGGGTGATGCGTGCCAACTCGGTTTCCGACAGCCGGTGCGGATCGCACATCACGCCGCCCTTGGCGCCACCGAACGGGATGTCGACGAGTGAACACTTGAGCGTCATCCAGTAGGCGAGCGCCCGCACCTCGTCCATGTCGACGTTGGGGTGGAACCGTATCCCACCTTTGCCGGGCCCCCGCACGCTGGAATGCAGAACGCGGTATCCGGTGAAAGTCTCGACTGTGCCGTCGTCCATCATGACCGGCAACACCACTTCCACGGCTCGTTGCGGCTTGAAGAGCCACCCAGCGAGACCGGCGCACTCGTTGATGCTCGGGATGTACGGCCTGGTCAGGTCGAATTGACGTTTGGCAATGAGATTCGGATTGAGAACCTCCGCGGGCGCGTCGACTGATGTGGGCGTTGAGGTCTTGGCCATGGAACTGCTCCTTCGTGGATCCCGATCCGCCGGGATCGCCCTCCAGCGTGCCAAGCCGGCGCACCGGACCACCAGAGGCGGACGACCCGACCCCAAGAGACCGACACCAACGCTCAGGCGAGCGCCACCTCGTCGCCGTCCCCCAGACGTTGCGCGAGTGCCGTGAGGATCTCATTGGCCAGCGAGTACCTGGAGGTGCCGTAGAACTCTTCGTTCTCGGCGACGAACTCGAGTGCGTCGCGGAGCCGCATTGCAGCTGCGGTCGCAAGCTGGTCGACAAGCCCGTAGGCCACTGCAATCGCCTCGTACTGCTCGTACGCCGACAGCGGCTCGACGATGCTGCGCTCGATGAGCGGCAGGTCTTCGGCCATCGGGAGCGGCGCGCATCTGAACGAGTGCCATCACCCTCCCGCCCTCCGAGAGGGCATAGAGCTCTTCCAGATCGGCGGCCGGCAGATCCACCCGGCCCACCTCCGTCATCCGAGCACCCAGTCGCGACATTGCCTGGGTGCGGGCCGGCCCCGCCTCCATCGCGTCGCGGATCTGCTCGTATTCGACGGCGCCTTGGCGCAGCATGTCGAGTAGGTCGTCGCGGCCCGGTGCCGGAGGTGGAGGGGCGAGCTCGGCGGGCGGCGCTGCCTCCATCGCGGGCGCCGCTTCGGTGTGGCGACGCAGCCCGATGCGCGGGTCGCCGTAGTAGATGTACGACGCCCAGGCACACGTGTCATCCCCGGCTGCGGCGGTGGCGCGGCGAGCGGTGGCGATCGCTCTACCAACGGGCTCGCCGCTTCCGAGCAACGCCTCGTAGAAGGTCCGGGCAAACACCTGGGCGGGCCCGTCTTCCAGTCGCCAGCGGCTCCCCAGCAGGTAGGTCCCGGTTTCGAGGAATGAGCGGGCGAGGCCGTAGTTGTTGTAGCGCGCCTCCCATCGTGGAGCAGCGCCCGCCGCCTCGGGGCGGGACGACTCGCATCCGTTGATGAAGCAGAACACAGGTGGGTGCTCGCTGAACGAGACCATCAGCGCCCCCGTCCTCAGCGGCCGGTCGAACAGCAGGAGAGAACTGCGGTCGGGATGCGCATCGTCGAAGGCGGCGTGGCCGCTGTAGTGGACGATGTGATAGGGCTTGCGCAACTCGGCGCGGACGTTCTCGTATGTGGCGTCGGCGTCGAGCAGGAGCGTGGGCTGCACGCCGGCGGCCACCAGCGTCTCCACCACCTCGCGTACCTCGTTGCGGGCTGCCGGCAATGCGTCGTAGACCGGCTGCCCGGCAGCGGGTGTCGGTTGCGGGACACCGATAACGAGCACCTCGAGGTCGTCGAGTGCCGCCGGAATGCGACCGCTGCGCACCCCGGCGGGCAACGGCGTGCGCAACGTGATGAACCGCCCCATGGCGTGGCGCTGGCTGAGGAACTCCTCGCCGTCGTACATCAGCTCCCAGGGGAGCGCCGTCAAGCTCTCGTCGAGCGCCAGCTCAATGAACGTCTCTTCGTCCAAATCGGCCTGCACGTGGCGAGGCAACATGAACTCGTACAGCTCCAGACCGATCGCCTTGAGCTGGTCGACAGGCATGGTCTCAGGCGCCGCGGCAGCCCCGCCCGGGCCCCGGCCGGCGGAGAGACCGACCGTGGCTGCAAACTGCTCCAGCCGCTCCTGGCAGTTCTCCAGCTCCAGCGGCCCCACCATCAGGCTGTCCACAGGGGATCGCAACGTCGTGCGGTACGGAGGGTTGTAACGCAACCGGAACTTGCCTGCGCCCTCCTCAGGCGAGATGAACTCGATCTCCGCAGTTGCTCCGGCGTCCCAGGTGATGCCGTACCTCATCGGCTCAGCTCCGGCTCCGGAAACGTGACCTCGTCCGGGTTCAGCTCGATCTCCGGAAACACGCTCCGCTCGAGGCCCGCGACGCTGTGCTCTGGACCGAGATATCGCATCTGACTGAGGCGCGCCACGCTGTCGACGACGGCGAACATGAAGCAGTTCGAGTTCTCACACCTCGACAGACCGATCTTGGAGCCCACGACCGACATCGTCGCGGCCCGCGCCCCCTGCTTGATCGCGCTGCGACGCGCCACGGCGGAGGCGCTCATCGCCGCCCCCCAATACCGCGGATCCATCGGAGCCACCGAGATCACTGCGCCTCCCGGAAACCCGTCCCACAGCACGTACCGCCAATCCGTGGGTGGCACGAGCTCGCGGTCGGTGACAACGATCACGAAGTCACCTGAAATCCCGTGCGCCTCGCCGAGCAGGGTGGCGACCCCTGTACCCAGCGCCTCCGCGCTGAAGCGGGAGCGCCGCTCGTACGCGTTTCCCCACAGCTCGTCGGACTGAGCGTCGCTGAGCCGCAGATGGTGCCCGCCGAGCGGTCCTTCGCCGAGATCGAAAGATGGCGGGTCATGCGCCAGGTACCAGCGGCGATACTCCGGCCGGACCAGCGCGACGGGACGGGATCGTGTGGGCAACGGCACCTCGAGCCAGCGATCATCGGCCGGCGCCATGTAGGTCATCACCTCTTCCAGGGTCGACCACAGCAACGGGCCAAACGCCTCGGAGTCGCGGGACGAACCAGGAAGGATCACCAAATCGATCACGAGCTCTTTCTGCAGACCCATTTCTGCGTCACCCGATCCCGACCGCGGCGTACGCCGCCTCGATGGCACTCCTGCCGCGCTCCCGCCTTGCGTCGTCGGCGACGAGCATCGTCTGGGCACTGTCGATCACGGCGTCCCGACACTCTGCGAAGTCGGCCATCTTGCTCAACCGCAACAACGCCACGTAGAAGAGCATTGCCGCCTCCTCTACCGAGAACACCGGGTTGCCAGCCTCGTCGCGAGCCGTGAGGATCCCGTAGGCCGCCTTGTTGTGGATGTTGCTGTTGGTGTGCACCCCGCCGTGATCACGGTTCTCGAGATCCGGATCGAAGTCGTCCATGTGGGCGGGGTCACCGGTTCGGGTCGGGTCGCTCAGGTCCCGCAACGGGGCACCATCCTTCCAGCCCTTGCCGAGTTCCCAATCCCAGGTGGTCACATCATTTCGATCGGGAGCCGTCCACCAGTTCTTGATGATCACCCCGAAGATGTCGCTGAACGACTCGTTCAGGGCACCCGATTGATCGCGGTACACCAGATCCGATGTCGTTGCGGTGACGCCGTGGGTCAGTTCGTGGGCGATGATGTCCAGGTGGCGGGCGAGGCTGACCAGCCGGTCGCCCTCCCTCACCTGGCCGTACCACATCCTGCCCTTCCACCACACTGCGTTGGCCCATTCGTCCGACTCCTCGCCACCGCGGTTGTACGTGCAGTTGACCACCGAGACGAGATCCGCCCCCTCTCCGTCGATGCCGTCGCGGCCCAGCATCGAGCTGTAGAACTCGCGCACCTGGCGGCCGTAGACGTGTGCCGTCACCGCAGCGCGGTGCTGCTCCGCCAGGTCGCCAACGGGGCTCACTACAGGGTTCGCCGGCAGTCCATCGGGGTCGACGTCGGAGAGGCCCATGTCGTACGTGGCCACGTGGAACATCGGGTCGCTGAGCTCGAAGCCCGCATCGGCTTGGGCGCCCCAGAACTGCCGCTGCGTGTCGGATTCGTCGAGACCGACGAGGCGCACGGGAGCCAGCGTCGGTGCCGCGCTGTAGGCGTACACCACGGCGCCGGTGTGGGCGTCGACGAGGTAGTCGTAGCGTGGCTCCACCGAACGCATCGACGGTGCCATCCCGTGGCCCTCCGCGACGCGCTCGTGTGCCGGCACCGCCGGGTAGTCCCGAATCAGCCACACCAGATGCCAGTTGTCCGATGGTGGCGTGGCATTGGGGTGACGGAATACGTTCAATACGGGTTCGGCAGTCGCCAGGTCTGCCATCCCGCCGGTGGACTGGGCCACCTTGTCGATCGCCTCCTCTGCGGTCAACGAAGGCACGGGATTGAGTCCTTCAACGGCACCGAGCTGGGCGCCAACCGCCAGCAGTTGACGATCACCGGTCATCTCCACCACGGCCTTGCTCCCGAACACCGGGATCTCGGCGTGCCGCTGGGCGAAGGACACGAGGCGGGTGTTCAGCGGGGTCGACGTCTCCGCAGCCAGCATCAGGTCGGCTGCAGGCTCAGCCCCTTCGGGCCCGCGCATCCCGCGGACCGTCGGGCGGGCGTCGACCGCCACCAGCCGGTCGAGGTAGAACCGGGCCGCGGCCTCGTCCGTAGCGAATGCGGGAACATCGTCCGGGGCCGGAGCCGCCGCACCCCGCAACGGAGGGCCACCATCGGCGACGATCTCATCGGTTGTCGTGTGGAATCGGAGTCGCTCGAATGCCATCTCCGCTCACTCCTCACCTCATCGACCGCGGTCCTGTTGCCACACTACGCGGAGACGTCACGATCCGACTACGGTCTTCCCGCCTTTGAGCACCATCTCCACGAGCGGAACACCCGGCCGGTACACCAGGTGGGCAAACGAGGGGGCCCGCAGGATCACGGCATCCGCTGCGGCGCCCACGCCGAGGTGCCCGATGTCGCTCCGCTGCAGGGCCGCCGCCCCGCCTGCGGTGGCCGACCACAACGCCTGCTCGATGGTCATGTGCATGTCCCGGACGGCGATGGCGATGCAGAACGACATCGACGTGGTGTAGCTCGACCCCGGGTTGCAGTTGGTGGCGATGGCCGTCGTCACGCCCGCCTCGACGAGGCGGCGTGCATCCGGGTAGGGCTGCCTGGTCGAGAAGTCGGCTGCGGGCAGCAGGGTCGCAACAGTGGTGGAGCCGGCAAGCGCTTCGATGTCGTCGGCAGTGAGGAACGTGCAGTGATCCGCCGAGGCAGCGCCCATCTCGACGGCGAGACGCACTCCGGGACCCGGTCCGAGCTGGTTGGCGTGGATGCGAAGACCGAGACCCGCATCACGACCGGCCGCAAGGACCGTGCGGCTCTGGTCGGCGTCGAAGGCCCCTTCCTCGCAGAACACGTCGATCCAGCGGGCATGGGGTGCGCAGGCTTCGAGCATGCCGCCGACCACCAGGTCGACGTAATCGTCGCTGCGGCCTGCATACTCGGGCGGCACGAGGTGGGCGCCGAGAAATGTGACGTCGTCGGTGAGTTCGCCGGCGATGCGGCACGACCGCTCCTCGGTGGGCAGGTCGAGCCCGTACCCGGATTTGATCTCCATGTGGGTGATGCCTGCGGCGAGCGCCTCGGCGCGTCGAGCGACCGCCAGCCGGCGCAGCTCGTCGTCCGAGGCCGCCCGGGTGGCGGCGGTTGTCACCGCGATGCCGCCCGCCGCATACGGCCGTCCCGCCATACGGGCGGCGAACTCGTCGCCCCGGTCGCCGGCGAACACGAGGTGGCTGTGACTGTCGACGAACCCAGGGATGACGCATGCGCCCCGAGCGTCGATGCGCTCGTCCGCAACCGCACCCGACCGCTCGATCGCCACGACCCGTCCGGCGTCGATGACCAACGCAGCGTCGCGCACGATGCCGAGGCGCCCCTCGCCGATGGTGGGGTCGTTGGTCACGAGCAGCCCGATCCGATCGACCGCCGTCGCCGTCATCGCCACTTGCCTCCCACCATGACGTGGGTCACATCCTCGGGGTGGGCGGCGAAGACGACGGAGGCAAGCATGTACTCCGGTTCCGGATGCTCCAGCCGCACCGAGTCGAGGCCGACGGTGACCAGATCGGCCACGGCCCCGACCTCGATCCGACCTCCGTCCGGCCAGCCCAGCGAGGCGTAGCCATCGCTCGTCGCCGCTTTCAGCATGTCCCGCACCGAGTGGTTGCCGCGGATCTTGGTGGCGAGCCGGGCGTTGAGCTCGACAGCCCGCGTCTCCTCGAAGGGATCGATGACCGCATGGCTGTCGCTGCCGACCGTGAGGCGTGCCCCCGCCTCAACCAGGCGGCGGCTGGGACCGATCCCGTCGGCGAGGTCGCGTTCGGTGGTGGGGCAGAAACTCACGAAGGACCGCGACGCCCCCAGCAGGTTGATGTCGTCGTCGGTGAGATGGGTGGCATGGACGGCGGTGAAGCGATCCCCGACTACTCCCAGATCGCTGAACACCTGGGTGGGCGTGCGGCCGTGGACGGCGAGGCATTGTGCGTTCTCCGCCGGCTGCTCCGAGACGTGGGCGTGCAACGGCGCCCCTGCACCGTCGGCCCATTCCGTGACGGCGATGATGCCCTGCGGGTCCACCGCACGCACCGAGTGCACGGCGGCGCCGAGGCGGGCTCGTGCGGCGGGTCGAAGCGCCGTGTGGCGTCGCCTCCATTGGTCAGGCGTCTCGGCAAACCGGAGCTGGGTGCCCGCCGGGTCCGCGTACCCACCGGCGATGCCGCCGTAGGTGTAGAGCGTGTCGAGAAGCGTCATGCGGATGCCGGCATCGGCTGCAGCCGCCATCACCGCCTCCGCCATGGCGTTCGGATCGGCGTAGTGCTCCCCGCCAGAGTCGTGGTGCAGGTAGTGGAACTCACCGACGACCGTGTATCCGGCGCCGAGCATCTCGACGTATGCCGCCCTGGCGATCTCGTAATAGCCGTCCGGGTCGAGCGTCCCGGCGACCCGATACATCTCGTCTCGCCAGGTCCAGAACGATCCCTCGCCGTGATGGGTGCGGCCCCGCAGCGCCCGGTGGAAGGCGTGGCTGTGGGTGTTGGCGAAGCCGGGAAGGGTGAGCCCGCGCATCCGGTGGGGCAGGTCCCCTGCCGTGACATCCGTGGTCACCGCGCTCGATGCGCCCCCCGGTGATCTCGATGACAACGCCGTGCTCAGGGGCGTCTCCGCCGAGCCATGCGAATTCGCACCAGATCTCGGTCATGCGCCTGCCCGGTCGACAAATCCGGTGATCCGATCCACAAATGCTTGCCGCTGATGCATCTCGAACTGATCCCACGTGGCGAGGGTGCGTGGGTTGATACGGTCGACGATGAGGTTGCCGTCGAGGTGATCGATCTCGTGCTGGAACGTGCCGGCCGTCAGCCCCCTCTTGACCTCGTCGTGCTCCTCTCCGCTCCTGTCCCAGTAGCGCACCCGAATGTTGACATGGCGGTGCAGGTTGCCGCGCAGCGGCACGGAGAGACAGCCTTCGTTGATCTCCACGATTTCGCCGTCGAGCGGTTCCCACGTCGGGTTGACGCACACGGTCAGCGGGATCGGTGGCTTGTAGGGGTAGCGGCGATTGGCCGTCACTTCGATGGTGGTGATCCGGAACGGCGAGTACACCTGGTTGGCGGCAATCCCCGCACCGGCGGCATCCCGCATGGTGTCGATCATGTCGTCGATGAGCTGCTGCACCTCGGGTGATGCGAGCTGTTCCCGGGTGAGGGTGCGAGTGGGCCGGCGCAGGATCGGGTGGCCGATGGGTGTGATGTCGAGAACGCTCATGGGCTTGGGACCGCGACCCGACCCGCGAGCTCCACCGGTTCCCGCACGATCCGCGCAATGCCGGGGATTGCGGGCTCCATGACGACCGGCTCGGGGCCGCTCAGGTCGATGATCAGCGGGGAATGGGATCGGCCCTCGTCGGGGAACCAGCGGTTGACGATCAGCGTGTCCCCTGCGAGGTCCAGGTCGTCGATCCGCCACGGCACCTGTTCGGGCCGGACCCCGGCCAGCCGCACCGTTTCGGAGCCGGTGGCGGCGTCGACGATCACCACATCGGTGCTGACCACGATCCCCCCGTCACGCACGAGCTCAACGTATGCGAACTGCGACCCGTCGGCGGACAGCTCGCCATAATCCGCCACGCCACCACATTCCTCGCCCTCGAGAGCGCGTGGCGGGGCGGCAGGGAAGTCGATCTCCTCCCCGGCGAGATCGGTGAAGAACATGCCGCAGAACCCTTCCCCCGCCCACGTGCGGCCAATCACGTCGCCGCCGAAAGACAGCAGCACGCTGGACTCCCACCCTGCGACCACGTCGATCTCGGTGACCATGCCGGTCGCTGCGTCAAACCGGCGCAACGTCTCAATGAGGTCCTCCGGCTGGGTGCCCTCCCACCGGGTGTACCAGACGGCGAGATCGCCACCGTCGGACCGGGCCTCGTACAGGGTCAACTGCTGACCCTCTCCGGGAACGAGCAAGTCCCGTGCTTCCGTCGAGCCTGCGGGCACCCACCACACCGTGGTCGGGGCGTCCTTCCCGTAGTAGTTCTTCCCTCGCTGGATCTGGAACAGCAGGCCGCCCTGGGAGTCGTCGAGGGCGAATTCGACTGCGCCCGCGACGAGGGTCTCGGACGTCCCGTCGCCGCGAAGGAGGATGACTCCCTCCTCCCCGGCGATGAGGAAGTCCGGCGGACCGTCGGCGGCGGGAGATGTGGACGTTGTGGTTGGCGCGGCTGTGGAGGTGGACGGCGGTGTCGTCGTGGTGGCTGTGGCACTCGACGCAACGGCGACGGTCGTCTCTTCTGCAACGATCGTGGTCGTTGCCCCGGAGGTGTCGTCACCCCCGCACGCGGCCACCAGCAGCACCAGTGCAATCAGCAGCCCGGTGCGGTGCGTCATGGCCGTTCCTGCATCGGCACCCGAACGCCGCGTTGGTCTGCCACCTCGGCTGCGAGCTCGTAGCCGGCATCGACGTGGCGGATGACGCCCATGGCCGGGTCGTTCGTCAACACTCGCTCCAGCTTCTGCGCAGCCAGGTCGGTGCCGTCGGCAACACTCACCTGGCCGGCGTGGATCGACCGTCCGATGCCGACCCCGCCGCCGTGGTGGATGCTCACCCATGTCGCTCCCGACGAGGCGTTGACCAGACCGTTGAGCAGCGGCCAGTCGGCAATCGCGTCGGAGCCGTCGGCCATGTCCTCGGTCTCCCGATACGGCGAAGCCACCGACCCGGAATCGAGATGGTCTCGCCCGATGACGATCGGCGCCTTCAGCTCGCCGGACCGCACCATCTCGTTGAACCGCAGACCCAGCCGGTGCCGTTCGCCGTACCCGAGCCAGCAGATGCGCGCCGGGAGGCCCTGGAAGGCAACCCGCTCGCCTGCCATCTGTATCCAGCGGTGCAGCGCCTCGTCATCGGGGAACTCCTCCAGGACAGCACGGTCGGTGGCGGCGATGTCCGCAGGGTCCCCGGACAGCGCCACCCAGCGGAACGGTCCCTTGCCCTCGCAGAACAGCGGACGGATGTACGCAGGGAGGAAGCCCGGGTAGTCAAAGGCTCTGTCGCAGCCGCCGAGCTGGGCTTCGGCGCGAAGGCTGTTGCCGTAGTCGAACACCTCAGCGCCTTGGTCGAGGTAGCCCACCATGGCTTCGACGTGGCGCACCATGGATGCCCGGGAGCGGCGGATGTAGCCGTCGGGATCATCGACTGCCAACCGTTGCGCGGCTTCGGGCGTGAGGTCCACGGGCACGTAGGTGAGCGGATCGTGGGCCGACGTCTGGTCGGTGACGATGTCGGCCTCGAACCCGTCGGCCAGCAACCGCGGCAAGACATCGGCGGCGTTGCCGACCAACCCGACGGAAAGCGGGCGGCGCTCCGCCTTGGCGTCGCGGCACAACCCCAGTGCTTCGTCGTAGTCGGCGGCGAGGACATCCAGGTACCGGGTCTCGAGCCGGCGTTGCGCCCGCCACGGGTCGACTTCGACGCAGAGGGCGACGCCGTCGTTCATGGTGACGGCCAGCGGCTGGGCGCCACCCATCCCGCCAAGCCCTGCGGTGACGGTGATGGTGCCCGCCAGGGTTCCCCCAAACCGGAGGCGGCCGATCTCTGCGAAGCACTCGTACGTGCCCTGGAGGATGCCCTGGGTCCCGATGTAGATCCACGAGCCTGCGGTCATCTGCCCGTACATGGTGAGCCCGAGGTGTTCGAGCCGCCGGAACTCGTCCCACGTAGCCCAGTCGGGAACCAGATTCGAGTTGGCGATCAGCACTCGCGGCGCCCACTCGTGCGTGCGGAGCACGCCGACCGGCTTGCCCGACTGAACCAGCATCGTCTCGTCGGCGCGCAGCGTCTCCAACGTGCGCAGCATCGCATCGACTGCCTCCCAGCTGCGGGCGGCGCGTCCGGTGCCGCCGTACACGACGAGATCGTCGGGCCGTTCGGCGACCTCAGGGTCCAGGTTGTTCTGCAGCATCCGGTAGGCGGCTTCCTGCGGCCAGCCGAGGCAGCTGAGCGACGTTCCCCTTGGGGCTCTCATCGGTCGAGCACCGCTCATTGCACCTCTCCTTCGTGGCTGCCGCATTGTCGCGCACGGTACCCTCCGCGCTGGTGCCTGAGGAGGTCAGACGATGACGGTGCATCTCGACGGGAGGGGCGTGACGATCGCTGACGTCATTGCGGTGGCGCGGGACGATGCGACCGTCCGGCTGACCGAGACCGCGCTCGAGCGCATGGCGGCCTCCCGTGCGATCGTGGCTCACCTTGCCGAGACGGAGCCGACGTACGGGGTCTCAACCGGGTTTGGCGCCCTCGCCACGATGGCGATTCCGAGCGACAAGCGGGCGCAACTCCAGGTTTCACTCGTCCGGTCGCATGCCGCAGGGATGGGACCGCCTGTGGAGGTCGAGGTCGTGCGTGCCATGACACTGCTGAGGGCGCGGACGCTGGCACTCGGTTTCAGCGGTGCCCGTCCAGAGACGGCGCAGGGCCTCGTCGATCTCCTCAACCATGGCATTCAGCCGCTCGTCCGCGAGTATGGCTCGCTTGGCGCCAGCGGAGACCTGGCCCCGCTGGCGCAGGTCGCCCTGGTCCTCATCGGGGAGGGAGAGGCGGAGGTCGGCGGCGTGGTGATGGAAGGTGCGGCGGCGTTGGCCGCTGCCGGATTGTCTCCGCTCGTGCTGGCAGAGAAGGAGGGGCTGGCGCTCACCAACGGCACCGACGGCATCCTCGGCATGCTGGCGCTCGCGGTGACGGATGCACGAGCGTTGCTGACGACGGCGGACGTGGTCGCCGCGCTGACCGTGGAGGGGATGCTGGCGACCGATCGGCCGTTTGCCGCCGACCTCCAGGCACTGCGTCCCCAGCCGGGGCAGGCTGAGTCGGCGGAGAACCTGCGCCGGTTGCTCGACGGGTCGCCGCTGGTCGCGTCCCATCGCCACGATGACCCTCGGGTGCAGGATGCGTACTCGATCCGTTGTACGCCACAGGTCCACGGTGCGGCCCGGGACACGCTGAATCACGTGGTTGGGGTTGTCGAGAACGAGCTGGCCGCCGCCATCGACAACCCGATGGTGATGCCGGACGGCCGCGTGGAGTCGTGTGGGAACTTCCACGCTGCGCCGCTCGGCTACGCCGCCGACTTCCTGGCGATCGCCCTGGCCGACGTGGGGATGATCTCGGAGCGGCGGATGGACCGGATGCTCGACAAGACGCGCAGCCACGGTCTGCCACCGTTCCTCGCCCACGATCCCGGCGTCGACTCCGGCCTGATGATCGGGCACTACACCGCGGCGGCCATGTGCGAGGAGAATCGGCGGCTGGCGTCGCCATCGAGCGTCGACTCGTACCCGACGTCGGGCATGCAGGAGGATCACGTGTCGATGGCGTGGAGTGCGGCCCGCAAGCTGCGGAAGGTCATCGCCAACCTGACGAGGATCCTGGCCGTCGAGCTGGTGGTCGCGGCCCGCGCCGTCGAGCTGCGAGCGCCGACGCCCCCCGCAGCAGCCACAGCAGCCGTCATCGCGAAGCTCCGTGAGACCGTGCCAGGCGTCGGCCCCGACCGCCACCTCACCCCGGAGCTCGAAGCCGCCGCCGACCTGATCAGCTCAGGCACGATCCGGGCCGCCGCGGAACCGGTGACCGGCGAGCTCGCCTGAAGTCGGCTGGTCTTCGTTCGATCCTCGAATCCACCGGTTGTGACCTGACGAAGCCCCGCGGGACGGCGGGGCTTCGTTTGCGGAGAGGGAGGGATTTGAACCCTCGAGGAGGTTCAACACCCCCTACTCGCTTAGCAGGCGAGCGCCTTCGACCGCTCGGCCACCTCTCCTCAGTTGACAACAGGTTATCAGGAGCGTCACTCCATGATTTTCGCCACGGCACTCCTTCTGCCCTGTCCGCAGCCAGTCTGGTGTGAGCCGGGAGGTGAGTGCGACCGAGTCCCCCAACCGACGACAGTCTCGGCGCCGAGTAGGCGTCGGGGGGAGGCATCCAGAACCACCGCGTGTCGGCGGAGGGAGTGGGATTCGAACCTTCTCCGCGTCGCCTAGCTGCCTGTGACTGCCCTGTCCGCAGCCAGCCACCACGAGCCGGGAGGTGAAGGGAAATCGAGCCTCGCCCAGAGCAACGGTCTCGGCGCCGAGCAGGCGCCGAGGAGTGCATCCACAACAACCGCGTGTCGGCGGAGGGAGTGGGATTCGAACCTTCTCCGCGTCAGTCCCGCTGCCCGTGACTGCCCTGTCCGCAGCCAGCCACAACGAGCCGGGAGGTGAAGGGAAATCGAGCCTCGCCCAGCGCAACGGTCTCGGCGCCGAGCAGGCGCCGAGGAGTGCATCCACAACAACCGCGTGTCGGCGGAGGGAGTGGGATTCGAACCTTCTCCGCGTCGCCTAGCTGCCTGTGACTGCCCTGTCCGCAGCCAGCCACAACGAGCCGGGAGGTGAAGGGGAATCGAGCCTCGCCCAGAGCAACGGTCTCGGCGCCGAGCAGGCGCCGAGGAGTGCATCCACAACAACCGCGTGTCGGCGGAGGGAGTGGGATTCGAACCTTCTCCGCGTCAGGCAAGCTGCCTGTGACTGCCCTGTCCGCAGCCAGTCTGAACGAGCCGGGAGGTGAAGGGAAATCGAGCCTCGCCCAGGCAACGGTCTCGGCGCCGAGCAGGCGCCGAGGAGTGCATCCACAACAACCGCGTGTCGGCGGAGGGAGTGGGATTCGAACCCACGGGACCCCAAAGAGGCCCACTGGTTTTCGAGACCAGCGCCTTCGTCCGCTCGGCCATCCCTCCGGAGTCGGGAAGTGTAGGCGTGCGACCACCTGAGGCGGTTCTCAGCGTCGCTCAGCGAAGAACGCTTCGAGTAGTGCTCTCGACTCGTCTTCTCGTATCCCGGCAACGAGGTCGCAGCGGTGATTGAGCCGAGCGTCCTGAGGGATGTTGTAGAGGCTCCACGCCGCCCCCGCCTTGGGGTCCGGTGCCGCGAACACGATCCGCTCGAGCCTTCCCCAGACTGCCGCCATGGCACACATCGCACAAGGCTCGAGCGTCACGACCAACGTGTGATCGTCGAGCCGCCACCCCACACGACGCCTCGTTGCGGCCGACAGAACCAGCATCTCGGCGTGCGCCGTCACGTCACCGGTCAGCTCACGGCGATTGTGGTCGGCGGCAACGACGGAGCCCGATCCGTCCAGGAGCACGGCGCCGATAGGCACGTCCCCGTGCAGCATCGCCGCCTTGGCTTCATCGAGGGCGAGATCCATCGCATCTTCGATGTGCCTGTCCGTCTGTTCCGGCATCGCTCGACCTCTCTACACTGTCGCGACCCTAGGAGGGATCGCATAGTCTGGCCTAGTGCGCACGCCTGGAAAGCGTGTATGGGTTTACGCCCATCGTGGGTTCGAATCCCACTCCCTCCGCTGCGATCTCGGAGAACCCGTGTTCCCCCTGGTCAGAGGCGTGATCTCCGGGTGCGTCCCACCCCCTGGGTGACGGGCCACGTTCGAACCTCAGGCAGGTCACCGGCTGCTTGAGGAACGCGAAGGTGCGCTCGATACGTGCCGTTATGGGCGGCTACTCGCTGACGACCTCAAAAACGGCCGCTCGCCACAGCCCCGTCGTATGGAAGTCCAGAGGACCCACGTCGAAGAGATAGGTGCCGGTCTCCAAGTCCACCGCCCAGGTGTGGCTACCTGGTAAGAGGGCACCCGAACCTTCGAGATCGATCTCGTCGTAACCCGCCGTAGGCAATTCGCCTGTGACGAGACGACTGCCCTCCTCGACGACTTCCAGTTCCTCGGCGAGAGCGGCGGAGCCGGTCTCGTACCGCAGGAGGACCACGATCGCCTCGCTGTCGGTTTCGTTTGCGAGCCTGATGGTGACGGTTCCTTCAAAGAACTCGCCGTCACCGGCATAGGTTGTCCCGCTATCGGTGTACGTGATGGCGACCTGCGCTTCACCGTCGGCGACCGAAGTCGTCGTGGTTTCTGTCACGGTCGTTGTGGCCTCGGCAGTGGTTGACGTCGCTGACATTACGTCAGACTCCTCACTGCCATCGGAGGAGCATCCAGCCACCATCACCAACACGACCATGAGCGACAAAGCGATTCGGGCATGCATTAGAGCACCTTTCTGGTACCCCGCCCACACCTCCAGGAAAGCCAAGCTTTCCCCCAACAGCGTAGTCCCGGTCGCCAAGTCTCCCAGAATCCGGACAGGATCACCGGCATATCATGCAATCTGCGCCACCTGGGGTACAGGCCCCGCCCGCGGTCAGCAGCCATTACACCGTCGCAATGATTGGGAGACGTGGCGCAGGCTCAGCGGCCAAGGGTTCGGTCGGCAAAGTTCTGACAGGTTCGAACGTTGGCTCACTAGGGCCGCTGGGCGACGCACGGTCGATTAGGGGTCGCCAGCACTTCTACGCTTGGCGATCTCGAACCGAGTGTCAGAAGACAAATGACGGAAGCGGAGAAGTGGCGCATCCTGGCGCAGGTCCTGGCAGTCATGGTCCCTATCGGGATACTGATCGGTATCGCGCTCGGCTGGCTCATCGGCGGCGCGGGCGTGTCGATGGCGGCGGGAGCCGTGATCGGTCTCCTCGTCACCGGAGGAATCGTGAGCTTCGATGTGAGCTGGGCGCTTGGGCTGATTCCGCGTCGCTGGCGTGAGTCTTCGTTCCTCGTGGTACTCGTCACACGGAGTTTGGTGTGGCTGGCGATCATCGTCGTTGGAATCGGCCTGCCGCTCCTCACGATCGGTCAGCAGTCCCTTGCGGATCTGGTGGATCAGACGTTCGTCATTTCCGTCGCCGTGAGCTTCGTCGCCGCTTTGCTATTCAATTTCGTGGCTCAGGTCAATCGGCTGTTGGGCCGCAGGGTGCTCGTGCGCCTGATTCTCGGCCGGTACCACCGGCCTCGGGAGGAAGTCCGCGTCTTTCTGCTCGTCGATCTTCGCGGATCCACTCAGATCGCCGAACGGCTCGGCAACTTGCGTTATCACACTTTTCTGAAACGGTTCATCAGCGACGTCACAGCCAGCATGTCGCGCTACCGCGGCGAGGTGCACCGGTACGTGGGTGACGAGGTGATCCTCACGTGGACCGCAGAGGAGGGTCTCCGCCATGCCCGCTGTGTCAAGGCAGTGTTTGCCATTTCCGACACCCTGGAGGCGGCACGCACCGGATACGAAGCCGATTTCGGTGTCGTGCCCGGCTTCTGGGCCGGCCTCCACCTCGGCCCTGTCGTTGCCGGCGAGATCGGGACGATCAAACACGAGATCGCCTTTCTCGGCGACACACTGAATGCCGCGGCGCGCATCGAACAAGCATGCAAAGAGCTTCAACATCAGTTTCTCGCGTCGGCCGACGTCGTCTCAGCGCTCGATTTGCCGAGCGAAATCGCAACCGAGAGCCTCGGCAGTATCGAACTGCGCGGAATCGAAGACTCCGTGGAACTCTTCGCCATGACACGCGTCGCCGATCAGCCGACGACCGTCTGATCCGCAGCGGGTTGCTCCAACCGGCCGGCAGCCAACGAAGACAGCCCCGCCGGACGAAGCAGAGGTTCAGCAGGAGGGCGAGATGGGCTCACGCCGGCGCTCTGGACTATCCGGCGTCTCGTGGGATCTCCTCCAGCTGCCACGCGGGAAAGAAGCCAAGTGCGTCTTCGGCATCCTTGGCGACGGTTTCGGCAAGGGTTCCCGCGGCGTCGAACTCGTAGGTGATGCATCCACCGTCGAAGGTGAAATACCACTTCCCCCGGTAGAAGGCGTCCGGGATCACGCCCTCGATGAGTTCGAGGGCGTCGCCCGGAGACAGCCCGGTACCTTCGGCCCGCGGATCGTTGCTGCGCAGTTCAACCGTGCCTTCCTCCGCGTCGAGCTCATCGATGATCCAGACGTAGTCGTTGCTCAGCAGCGCTCGATTCACCCGCGGCATGACCTGCTGTCCGACGGCATCGTCGATTGTGAACATCACGGGGCGATCGTCGATCTCGGCGCCCGTGAACTCGTCGAGGAACAGGCGAGCGCGCAGGAGCGGCAGCTCGCCTGACGGGACGATCGTGATGAGTACGTCTGCGGACCGCGACTCGATGTCCTCGTAACGGTCGATATCCTCGTGGCCCGACTCAACGGGTGTTGCTGCCGAGACGTCACACGACTCCGTGACCCATGCGGAGAGGAACGCGTTCTCTCCCCACGTACCAACCGACAGGATCCGGAGCCCGGCGATTCCCTCCTCGGCGGACCACAAGACTGTATCCCAGCCGACCGGCAGCCCCCGCAGGCACGGGGTGTACCGCGCGGTGGGCACCGCTTGTGCGGACAGGACGTTGGCGGCCGAGACGTTCGACCCCAGCTCGCGTCCGGGGGGAACGCAGGCTGCCTCACCGACGCCGAGATCAGTGCACGCACTCACCACTGCAGCCAGCACAACCACGCCGAGCATCCAGCGGCGGCTCACAGGACTCCACCACCCAAGATCTGCGTAATGACCACGAGGACCAGGAGCAGACCGACCACGGTGGCTCCAATCGTGAGACGCAGCCTGCGTGGACTCCACCGCTGAATCGAAATCGGCTCCGACGCCGGCGCCAGGGCACGGAACTCCTCGACAAGATCGGCACCCTGCTCTTTCCTGTAGAGAGCAAGGGAACTCCGGGACTGGGAAGGCAATGTGACGCTGCGCGTTGCGGCGAAAGCCTCGGCGATGTCTTCGGGTGCAAACCACAGCAAAGCTCGCTCGTAGACACGGGAGGCGCCGACCCGGAGGCCGAGAATGACCATCATGTTGGCGAGGTCCACCGCCTGGCGCCAGGCGCTCGGCCGGACGGTGCCGAACGCTACGTCGATGAGGACGACCCTGCCGTCGTTGAGCATCACGTTGGCCGGCTTGATGTCACGATGCGCCAGGCCGGCATCCCACATCTTGCGGATGACCTGCAGTGCGTCGTCGATGACCTGGTCGTCGACCTCCGCGTCCGTGAGCTCCTCGGAGTCCTCCAGGAACTCGCTGACCATGAGGAACTCGCGCTCGGGGATGATCTCGACGATACCGAACGGGCGTGCGCTCGGCACCCCGGCGTCGCGCATCAGCCGCTGGATGTAATCCTCGTATTCGACGAGGCGTCGAACCGAGGTGAACCTGACCTCGTCTTCGAGTGATCCGTAACGGATGGTGCGCGCCAACTTGTACCAACGATCGGAGCGAAGGTGCGTCTGGCTGTACAACTTGGCGAACACCATCTGGTCGGGGTCACCCGCAACGGTGAGGCGCAGCGGTGTGGAGCCGCCGGATCCCTCGAGACCAAACGGTTTGATCTCGTGGACCTCCATCCCGAGTTGCTCGCCGACGGCCCGGCGTATGGCCTCGCCTCGTGGCCCCGTCACATCGAGGTGCGCCGGGACGCCGCGCTTCCACGTCACCGGGAACACCGCCTCTGGGGCAAACCATCGGAACAGCACCACGGTGAACGCAATGGAGAACACCACCGAGACGACGGCGTCGCTCGGGTGGTCGACACCGAGGTACATGTTGGTGAGCGCGTAGACCCCGAGCACGACGCCGGCCACCGTGAACGCAATGCGACGGGGCCGACCGGCCGGAACCAGCACGTAGGCCATAGCGAGAAGGGTCACCGCGAGCCCGGCCACCGGGAGCGATGGGTGCGACGCGCCCTCCCAACTCCCGATGATCGTGACGAACGGCCGGGGCCTCCCAATGAGGGTCTGCATCAGAACCGCCGTGCCTTGGACGAGGATGAGGGCCAAGAGCACGCCGAAGAAGTGACGCCAGCGGCGGACGAACACGAGGGCGAGCAGCGTGCCGATCCTGAGGACTCTGAGGAACCAAGACGAACCAAGAACCGCGGTGGCATCTGTCACGCTCGTCAGCGCGCTGGACCTGACATCCTCGATCCGGCGGAGAATGGCGTTGTCCTGGTCCGTCAACCAGTCGAGGGTCGCCGGGAACGCAAGCAGCACGATCCACAGCACGATCGTGAGAATGCCGAGCAGCAGCCAGAGCAGCCCGGTACCGAGCAGTTCCCGCTGGAGCGGCGCCTTTTCACCGCTGGGCCGGCGCCGCCGCCCGGCAACCCTGATCCCGGCGATCCTGGTCTCGCGGCGGACGCCCAGCGGAGAGAGCCCGCGCGCAACCGGGGTCGAGGGCTCGGCCGGCGCATCCGGCGGTGTATCCATCCTCACCTACTCTGCTGCAACGCGCTGCCTGGGAGCGAACGAATTCTCGCTGCCGACCATGCAATCGCACAATTGGCCACGACGACTGCCGCTTCATGGCGAACGCCCTTGTGGCCACGGCTGAAGCGGACAACGAGTCCATACCTCCTCGTGTCCCGCTGCCCAGAATCACATCGGACGGCCCATTTACGTATCAGCGGTGGTCGCGGATCATCTCCATGGGTGAGCGTTCCGGTAGGGCGGACGCCACCGACGACCCAGGGCCGGGTCGTCGTCAGGATTGGGGGCAACAATGAACATCTACGCGATATATGACCGATTTACCGGCGAGGTACTGCACCTTGCGGTCTGTCCGGGTCCATTCCAAGCGAGCGACGACTTCATCGAAGCGCTCGTCGACACGGGAAACCTCGACCGGGTGGCCTTCGCGAAAGTCGACGGACGGTCCGGCATCCCGCGGGTCGTGAACATTCACGATCCTTCACCGGCTGCCGCGCCGGAGCCGCCGACGGTGCCACAGGGTCGCATCGATTTCGAACGAACCGCCTGACACACAGCCGGCTAGGTCGCTCGACTCATTTGGCTGCACCGGACAGAAATCTCGTCCGTGCCTACGCATACCCTTCTACGCTGTGATCAAAGAGGGGCCCTGGGTCGTGGTGGACTAGGGAGGGAATGGATGCTGAGAAAGCTCAGTGCATTCTTGGCTGTGGTGGCCCTCGCCGTCGGGCTCATGCCCGGGGTGGCCAGCGCAGACGAAGTAGAAGAAGCCGACGAGTCGATCGCTGAGGTTGCATCGTCGATGAAGGACCTGCGGAGTCTTCTGCAGGCCGTCAAAGCGGCGCAGATGTCGCGAGACCTGATCGGTCTCGACGACGTCACCGTGTTCGCACCGACCAACGCCGCCTTCCGTGCGACGGCCAACGACTTCGGGCTTTCGGTCCCGGACTTGATCAACGGCCTGAACGACGAAGGCCTCCTGGACGACGTGATTCTCTATCACATCGTTCCGGGCGTGCTCATGAGCGGCGATGTCATCGGCTTCGTGGGAGAAGTCGGGACATTGCAGGGCGAGAACATCTCCGTCGACGGGAACAGCCTCACGCTGAATGGGAACGTGAGACTCAACCTCGGTGGTCTCGATATCGAAGCCTCCAACGGCGTGATCCACAAGATCCAGCGGGTGCTGATCCCGCCGTCGTTCGGCGCGTAACCCGAAATCGGAGCGAAGCAGCGGGGTGGGCCCAGGCCTGCCCCGCTGTCGCGTCGTCACGTGCGCCGGGGGTGGTACGCCGTGCCGCCGTTGAGAACTTCCCCATCGGCGTGGGGTCAAAGACGATACGGGCGCACGTCAAGGCTCTTCGGAGCCGCTTGCTGGTGGGGCGTCGCAACCGCGCCGGCACTCTCTCCCGACGACGTCCGTTGGTAGGGTCCAGGGCCGCTCTCCGTCTCCGTGGGTACGGCCCGGGGCCCTCACCACGTGGCGATTGCACGAACCCGACGTGCGCACCGACCGTCCCTGAGCTGCCGGGGACAATGCCGATCGCCGGTAGTGTGACGTCCTCCGGAGGGATGGCCGAGCGGACGAAGGCAGCAGTCTTGAAACTGCCGGGCCTCTAGGGGTCCCGTGGGTTCGAATCCCACTCCCTCCGCC
>CAWGLY010000008.1:0-537819 GCA_963823505.1 uncultured Acidimicrobiia bacterium | reverse complement strand
AAGCTTCCATCGATATTTAGGGCAAGTGAGCCGTCAGTGGGTCCGCTCTGCAGGATGGCCGTCAAGGGATGCCCCATCAGGGTCGTTGTCATTTCCTAGCACCCCCGGTGCAGCTATGTTAAGGGTAGTGTCCTCATTGGTGGAGTAGGAGTCACCAACCGCCACAGGCGGTGTGTTCACCTCATTGACTGTGATGAACACCGTGGCTGTATTACTCTGTATAGAACCGTCGTTCGCCTTGTAGGTGAAAGAATCGGTACCAAAAAAACCAGCATCTGGTGTATAGATGAAACTGCCATCGATATTTAGGGTAAGTGAGCCGTTGCTCGGATCGGTCTGCAAGGAGGCTGTTAAGGGGTCAACGTCATCATCTGTATCATTTCCTAGCACCCCCGGTGCAGCTATGTTGAGGGTAGTGTCCTCATCAGTGGAGTAGAAGTCATCATTAGCCTTAGGTGGAGCTGCAAAAGCCGGGTTGATCAGAAGTGTGGCGAGGAAAAGGAGGACGAGTGTAGAGGATAGTACTAATTTCGTTTTCATAGAGTCATTAGCCGGCGGTGGTTACCGCTTTTCTGGCATCTCACACGGAGGAAAACTTGATCATGGGTTAGATGCTTTTACCATAAAACTATAAGTAAATATATATACCACACTATTTTAAGAAATTACAGTAGTATCAGCAATCCGAAAGGGCGCTAAGTTTCGTTGAAATTGAGAATAGGCTCCCCTTACAATAGGATGACCGGCCAGAAAGGTTAAGAAAGGAGGAGCTACTGATGAGCAAGCGAGTAATACGGGTCGGTAGAAAAAGGAAGAGAAAAATAGCTAATGAGAAACTGGAGCAAATCCAGGATTTGGAGACGTAAGTTTCATTGATTCAAGCATAGATCCCCATTGGTTTGGAGGCGTTTGCCTGGTGGCACGCCTCTCTTCAGGGTCTCGTGACATCGTTTTGTGAATAATACGGGCTAGGACGTAACAGAACGACGCCTCAGTCGCTTTCTGACGGAAAGGCCCAGCATTGCAAGTAATGTCGCAATGATAACCAAGGAGGCGACAGGACCAACATGGAGCGTCACGTGAGCTAATGCAATAACAGGCAATAGACTATAGCGTACCACTTTTCTGAGCGTCTCATTTTTTGCGATAAAGTCTGCCAGCGGAGGTGAGAAAGCATAGTACAGTTTCACGAACTCCTCACCCACCTGATTGGTCAGTAAGAAACGGTCACGGAACTCTTGCAATACCATAACATGAGAATCCATCGACGAACCATAAGCCGCTGTTACGATAAAGCAACCGCCCCCAGATGCACCGGGGTTATCTTTCTGAAAATTAGAAACACTTACTGTGGTGGAGTCTTCTTGAGACTGCTCACCCTCGACATCTGTAACTATCAATTCAAAGATTAGTGGCTGGCCACCGGCATCATTAAAACTTGGAGCCTCAAAGGCCGGCCGTTTTCCTGTTGGATCAGAAAGAGTTACGGCGGCGCCACCAGTCTGCTTCCACTGATAGGTGATGATATCGTCAATATCCGGATCAGATGAATTGGACCCGTCCAGGGTGACTGTACTTTGCTCGAGCACCGTCTGATCATCCCCTGCATCTGCGATGGGGAGGTCGTTATCTCCGAAAGCGCTGACCTCTGTATAATTTCTACTTTGCAGCCCGATGACATCAGTAGCAGTTAGTTCGAAAATTAGCGATACCCCATTTGGAGTAACATTCGGGGCTGTGAAGGTAGGTTGCCCGGCAGCTGGATCGGAAAGGGTTACCGAGGGGCCAGCCACCTGGCTCCAGCGATAAAAGAGATTTTGACCCTCTGGATCAAATGAACCGAATCCATCTAGGGTAACTTCAATGTTCTCGTTCACTGTCTGGTCATCTCCCGCATCTGCGATGGGAAAATCATTATCCCCGGCCACATTCACAAAGGTATCAGCGACAGCTTGCAGCCCGCCGAAATCGGTCACCGTCAATTCAAAGACAAGCGATACCCCGCCCAATCCAACATTCGGGGCTGTGAAGGTAGGTTGCTCGGCAGCGGGATCGGACAGGGTTACCGGGCGGCCAGCCACCTGCCTCCAGCGATAAAACAAGTTTTCTCCCTCTGGATCAGATGAACCGAACCCATCCAGGGTGACTGTAGTGTCCTCGTCCACTTCCTGGTCAGCCCCCACAACTGCTGCAGGGGGCGTGTTCGCAGATGGCAATGTTACATTAACGACGGTAGTATCAGTGTCTTGCAGCCCGCTGGTATCGGTCAGTGTCAATTCAAAGGTAAAAGATACACCGGCCGATTCAACAAAGGGCGCTTCGAAGGTGGGTTTATCTGCAGTAGGATCGGACAGAGTTACCGAGGGGCCAGTAACCTGATTCCACTGATAAGATAAATTATCCCCGTCTGGGTCAAATGAATTGGACCCATCCAGGAAAACTGTGGTGTCCTCGCCCACTTCTTGGTCAGGCCCAGCATCTGCAGTAGGGGGCCTGTTCGCCAATGGTAATGTTACATTGACGATGGTAGTGTCAGTAACTTGCTCGGCTTCCTCGTCTGTAACCGTCAGACGAAAGGTGAGCGACTCTCCACCTGGTCCAACAGACGACGGGGCGGTGAAGGTGGGGTTGGCTGCCTTTGGGTCAGATAGGGTTACAGGGGGGCCAGCAAGCTGATCCCACTGATAAGACAGTTTTTCGCCCTCCGTATCGAATGAATTGGATCCACCCAGGGTAACTGTGGTGTCCTCACCCACTGTCTGGTCAGGTCCGGCATCTGCAATAGGAGGATCCGCGACCGGGTTGACCGTGATGGTGACCGTGGCCACATCGCTGTCTGAAGCTCCATCGTTAGCCATGTAAGTGAAGGAATCAAAACCATTATAATTAAGATTTGGCGTGTAGGTGAAGCTTCCATCGCTATTTAGGACAAGTGTGCCGTTGGTGGGACTGTCCACCGGGATTGCAGTCAGAAGATCACCATCAGGGTCTGTGTCATTTCCCAACACACCCGGTGCAGCTATGGTGAGAGGGGTGTCCTCATCGGTAGTGTAAGCGTCATCATTGGCCACGGGCGGATCCGGCAGCGGGTTGACCGTGATGGTAACCGTGCCGCCAGATTGCTGTTTGAAGTTCCATCGTTGGCGAAGTAAGTAAAGGAATCAGTACCGCTAAAGTCAGCATTTGGGGTGTAGCTGAAACTTCCATCAGCGTTCAAGGCAAGTGTGCCGTTACTCGTAGTGCTATCCAGGACGGCCGTTAAAGGATCACCATCCGTATCCGTGTCATTTCCTAGCACACCCGGTGCAGCTACGGTGAGAGGGGTGTCCTCATCGGTAGTGTAAGCGTCATCAACTGCTACAGGTGGATCGTTAACCAGATTGACCGTAATGTTTGCGGTGGCCAGATTGCTGTTTGAAGTTCCATCGTTGGCGAAGTAAGTAAAGGAATCAGTACCGCTAAAGTCAGCATTTGGGGTGTAGCTGAAACTTCCATCAGCGTTCAAGGCAAGTGTGCCGTTACTCGTAGTGCTATCCAGGACGGCCGTTAAAGGATCACCATCCGTATCCGTGTCATTTCCTAGCACACCCGGTGCAGCTACGGTGAGAGGGGTGTCCTCATCGGTAGTGTAAGCGTCATCAACTGCCACAGGTGGATCGTTCACCGGATTGACCGTGATGGTGACCGTGGCCAGATTGCTGTTTGAAGTTCCATCGTTGGCGAAGTAAGTAAAGGAATCAGTACCGCTAAAGTCAGCATTTGGGGTGTAGCTGAAACTTCCATCCGGATTTAAGGCAAGTGTGCCGTTACTCGTAGTGCTATCCAGGACGGCCGTTAAAGGATCACCATCCGCATCCGTGTCATTTCCCAACACACCCGGTGCAGCTACGGTGAGAGGGGTGTCCTCATCGGTAGCGTAAGCGTCATCATTGGCCACGGGTGGATCGGTAGCCGGGTTGACCGTAATGTTTACCGTGGCCAGATTGCTGTTTGAAGTTCCATCGTTGGCGAAGTAAGTAAAGGAATCAGTACCGCTAAAGTCAGCATTTGGGGTGTAGCTGAAACTTCCATCAGCGTTCAAGGCAAGTGTGCCGTTACTCGTAGTGCTATCCAGGACGGCCGTTAAAGGATCACCATCCGTATCCGTGTCATTTCCTAGCACACCCGGTGCAGCTACGGTGAGAGGGGTGTCCTCATCGGTAGTGTAAGCGTCATCATCTGGCCACAGGTGGATCGTTAACCGGGTTGACCGTAATGGTTACCGTGGCCAGATTGCTGTTTGAAGTTCCATCGTTGGCGAAGTAAGTAAAGGAATCAGTACCGCTAAAGTCAGCATTTGGGGTGTAGGTGAAACTTCCATCAGCGTTCAAGGCAAGTGTGCCGTTACTCGTAGTGCTATCCAGGACGGCCGTTAAAGGATCACCATCCGTATCCGTGTCATTTCCTAGCACACCCGGTGCAGCTACGGTGAGAGGGGTGTCCTCATCGGTAGTGTAAGCGTCATCATTGGCCACAGGTGGATCGTTAACCAGGTTGACCGTAATGTTTACCGTGGCCAGATTGCTGTTTGAAGTTCCATCGTTGGCGAAGTAAGTAAAGGAATCAGTACCGCTAAAGTCAGCATTTGGGGTGTAGGTGAAACTTCCATCAGCGTTCAAGGCAAGTGTGCCGTTACTCGTAGTGCTATCCAGGACGGCCGTTAAAGGATCACCATCCGTATCCGTGTCATTTCCTAGCACACCCGGTGCAGCTACGGTGAGAGGGGTGTCCTCATCGGTAGTGTAAGCGTCATCAACTGCTACAGGTGGATCTGCAAAAGCCGGCTTAGCTGGAGGTGTGGAGAGGAAACAAAGAAAAAGTGCTAAGAATATAACAATTTTGGGTTTCATATGGTCATTAAGTGGCGGTCTTTACCGCGTTGCTCGCCTGCCGAGGGAAGATACATTCGAGCACGCGATAAGTGGATTTTTCGCAATGGCTCGGCACGGATTTATCACCAATCTAAGTCGCTGCTATAATAAGCGCAAATCGTGCCACATTGGGTGGCTAACAATATTTTTTAATAAATAAATATACTTAGCTTTGAAATGGAAGAGTCTAAGCTCTCGAGGTCTGGGTAATCTAATTCTTACAATGGGAAAAAACTTACCAATTTTGAGATAATCTGAGAATAAGTGAGATGGGCATCTGATTGGAGAAATACTCCTTCACTCTACGAACTTTTTGAAGTATAAACAATCCGTCAGTGGTCCTAATTAATTCGTATTTTTTCTAGCCCGGATATTTCATGAATCACTTGCTGCGACCACGGATATGGCCGTCCTTCCTGGCGTCCTCGGGTATCGGTCCCTGCGACGTACCGTTAAGGTACGCCTCGGAACCAACACCCTGCGGTTGCCCGGTGGCACGCCCATCTTCGCGGTCTCGCGACAGCAATGCATGAAATATCCGGGCGAGTCTGAATTTATCGAGGATATAAAACTAAAGGTTGATGTGCGAATTAGTACTTTTGTATTAGGAGGATTTTTGTCTTTGGGGACAATGCCTAAGAGCATGGGGGAGGCAAATTTGGTGATTAGTGTAAAATTATAATGGGGCTGTTTCTGCCAATGGAACAACAAACTCTCTGGCTATTTAACTTTGATGAACATCACCGACTACGGTAGGCTCTGATGTGGGTATGAGGTTCGACACTCGCGAATGAGAACTGGCTATTAGTCTAGTGCTCATCCGGAAACACCACATTGTCATTCTGAGCCCTTCGACAAGACCTGCCGACGAGCTCAGGATGAACTCCGCGAAGAATCTCCCGGAAACCCAAAAGCCAGGAGATTCTTCGTCGCCTTGCTCCTCAGAATGACAACCGAAAAGTGAGTTTCCGGATGGACACTAGACTAAGACGCGATGAGAATGACACTAAACCCCCACTGCATCGACTCTTTCCTTAAACGGGCTGAACAGAGATACACACAATTAATCAAGGCTAGAACTCACCCTCTTCTACTACGGCTTCTCCGTATTAGTATACAAGGTAACTGAAAAACAGCGATTCTTCCGTCGACCCTCGGGTGTTTCATTTCTGGCAATGGGTCGAGTTTCCCCAAACCCTTTAGCGATAAGCCGTTTTGAGGTAGCGCCGAAATTTGTTGTCAAGTACTTTTGGACACCATCGGACCTTTTCTGGGACAGTTCGAGATTTTGGCTACCGAGCCTTCGCTGTCAGTACAGCCCTGGCACTAACTTATTTTGCTAGACCGTTTTAATTAACGATCTATCTATTGATTTTTCAAAAAACGTGGCGGAGTCCACTGGCTCCGCTTTTTTGTTGGCTATCAAACAATTTTTGCCACTAAAGTATAGTCTTAGATACGTCTCCTTTTCACTTAAGACGAATAAAATCAATAATTATAATAAGTTAAGCTGAAAACACTATCTGGCACATTTCTTGCTATTTGATCTCTACAATATGTTGTCAACAAAGCTCCATAATCTAGAAACCCAGTGGCATTATTTGCCCTCGGTTTCCAAAAGACCAAGGAAGATTAAGGCTATACGCATCTTGTATAAGACCTTCCCAAATGTCATAGCCTTACTCATTTTGCTGACCGCTCTTGTTCTACTCCATCTGCTGTCCTAGCTCGGATGTTTCACGAATCGCCTGCTACGACCACTTCAGGATTTCAGATTGAAGGATGTTTGATGCAAGCTGGTTATTTGAGTAAGACAAGAAACCAGCTTTAACTTCCACCGTCTACTTTGTCTTACTCGGTCTTGTGCAATCTCAAATCCGCAATCCGCAATCTACAATCCATAAGCGTCCTTCCTGGCGTCCTCGGGTGTTCCTTCGACAGGCTCAGGACAGGCTCCCCTGCGACGTACCGTTCAGGTACGCCTCGGAACCAATCCCGCGGTGCAGCGGGACGGTTGCCCGGCACGCGGCGCAAGCGCCTGCGCTGCGCATGGCACAGGTTTCTCCACGGTCTCGCGACAGCAATTGATGAAATATCCGGGTTAGACGAGTCTGAATATTGTGGCATAACCACAGTTTTATTGGCGACGACCGGAGAGATCTGATCCTGAGGTTTTGTAGCCCTTCCAGGGGCAAATCAAAACCGGGTCCTTCCCGGCATAACGGGATCGTCGATGGGCCCGGATTTCTTACTTAGTCCTAGAATTCACCCTCTTCCACTAAGGCTTTTCCTATAATGTGATCAGGGCTTCTCTGTATTAGCATACAAGATAACTGTAACCCGGCGATTCTGGTGTCGACCCTCGGGTGTTTCATTACTGGTAATGGGTCGAGTTTCCCCAAACCCCTTGGCTACAAGCCTTTCCTGAGCAATTCCAAAATGATTTATCAGGTTCTCGTCTAACGCTTTCGGCCCTCCTCTGGGACAGTTTGAGGTTCTTGGTCGCAGGCCCCGTGCTGTCAGTATGACCTTCTATAACCGCGATCCTATTTGGAGAATCTTTCATTAGATCAGCTACTCTTTTGAGCTGATCAAAATACGTGGAATTGATTTCCACGCTGCCAACTCTAAATTCAATGTCTAACTGAATAGTAAATTCTTTCTTGAAACGTGCGGTACGATCTTCTTGCCCAATTTCTGCTTTGATTACGTCATTAGGGTTTCTGTCAAGGTCGTCGTATTCCATTGCAGTTTTATCAATATATATTTTATTTACTACAATATTTGCGTCATTTATGACAAAATAGTACCGGATTTCAGAATACATTTCTTGAGTAAAATTTACGATAATTCTATTTCTAACAGAATAATACCATAATTCATATTCACCTTTTGGCACAATTTCTATTTTCGTTAGTGGTAAACTATATTGAAAATCTTCTATTGAAGACTTGCTGTATCCTAAAGTTATCTCATCAGGTTCGCCAAGTATTGATATAAGTTCATATTTTGTAGATTTACCTTCAATTATTGTCGCAATATTGCTTTGATTTAGGTTTTCGTTACCCGTCAAATAATGAGTAGTTCTACATGAGTTTAACAAGAATATAGAGAGACAGCATATATATAGGAATAAATTCTTATGAGTAGCAAACATGTTTATCCTCGAAAAATGTTAGAGTCCAAGCAGATGAAAGTTTACCCTAACCAAATGCCCATGATTTCCTGATTGGATCTATTATCTCATTCGTCTGCCAAGTCCACGATGTTTCTAACCCCTGCACTGTATATACCCTAATGTTGTATACCTACACCGGTAAAAACCGCTGCGCTCGCGCTATAGCAAGCCATCTGCGGCCGTGCTCGCCTCGGACAGGACTTCACGTACGGTCAAGTACGCCTCGACCTGTCCGAGTCTGTGCGCGGCCACATCTGACGCACTCTAGCGCGTTTTTCCTCGACATAGGTATGCAACATTAGGTAAACGTGGAAGAGTGTACCCTCTAGGCCAACTTCCTTGCAAGTTTTTTTCCTACGCGGCGCAAGCTCCTGCGGTGGACGTCTACATAGGTATTCAACAATAGGGCTAGTACGGGGAGCAGTATATTGTTAATATTTTCACCGTATCCGTGGTGGGAGGCCAGCATCGATGCCCCTGTCGAGGAGTTCTCCTACAAGTACGCCGTCACTAGGGGCGACGAGACGCTCTGGGAGACCGGTGCCAATCGCCAGGTGCCGGCCACCGCCGACGACGTCGTGGTCAACGACGACGAGATCCGCGGCCTGCCGGGCTGGCGAGGCGCAGGCGTTGCCGTTCCCGTTTTCTCGCTGCGCACCGACCGCGACCTCGGCGCAGGGCAGTTCACCGACCTCATCCCGCTCGCCGATTGGGCCGCCGCCAACGGGATCAGCGTGATCCAGCTGCTCCCGGTCAACGACACGGTGATCGAACACAGCTGGCAGGACTCGTACCCGTACAACCCGGTATCGGTGCAAGCGCTGCACCCTCTCTACATCGACCTGGACGCCATTGCCGGCGCAGGGATCACCGACGAGATCCAATCGGCCCGCGGCGTACTCAACGATCTGGCCGACATCGACTACGTGGCGGTGATGGCCCGCAAATGGGCGCTGCTCCGATTGGCGTACGCCAACCTGCTGCCGGCGCTGGACGCCGACGAGCGTTTCGCCGAGTTCGTCGATCGGGAGTGGGACTGGCTCGGTCCGTACTCGGCGTGGGCCACCTTGCGTGACCGCAACGGGACGGCCGACTTCACGAGGTGGGGAGCCGACGCCCACTACGACGAGGCACGAGTCACCGCGATGGCGGACCCTGCGAGTGAGGACCACGACGCACTGAAGTTCCACTGGTTCGTCCAGTACCACCTGCAACGCCAGCTCACCGATGCGGCCGACTACGCCAGGAGTATCGGGGTTGCCCTCAAGGGGGACCTCCCCATCGGAGTCGCCCCCGAAAGCGTCGACGTCTGGATGCAGCCTGGTCTCTTCCACGTCGGGGCACAGACCGGCGCCCCTCCCGACGCGTTCGCCGTCCGCGGGCAAAACTGGGAGTTCCCAACCTACAACTGGGAGCGCATGGCCGAAGATGGCTACCGGTGGTGGCGCGACCGGTTTGCGGCACTCGCCCGATACGTCGACGTGTACCGCATCGACCATGTGCTCGGCTTCTTCAGGATCTGGGAGATCCCCCAGGACGCCGACGACGGCCTGCTCGGGCATTTCAGGCCCTGCTTGCCGCTGTCTGCCGACGAGATCGGCTCGGCCATCGGGGATGTCGACATTGCGGCGCTGCTGCGCCCGCTCACGACGGCGCAGGCGCTCGAAGAGAAGTTCGGACCCCACAGCGAGCGAGTGCGGAGCGGGTTCTTCAGCGCATTCGGCAGCGGGCTCACCCTGCTGCCGGGCGTGAGAACCCAGCGGCGGCTGCTGAACGCGTTCGACAAGGGACTGCTCGACGACCTCCCTTCCACAGAGCGGAGTGCGATCCGTCGTGGCCTGCTCGATATCGCCGCCGACGTGTTGCTGCTCGATGTCGACGGCGGCTACCAGCCGCGCATCAGTTGGGAGACCACGGAGCACTACCGGCGCCTGACACCGGACCAGCAGCAGGCCTTCGACCAGATGGCGATCGACTACTTCCACCACCGCCACGGTGAGTTGTGGGAAGCACAGGGGCGGCAGACCCTCCCTGCCATCGTCGAGGCGACCAACCTGCTCACCTGCGGGGAAGACCTCGGCATGGTGCCGGAGCTGGTGCCCCGCATCATGAACGAGCTCGGGCTGCTGAGCCTGGAGATCGAGCGCATGCCCAAGCGACTCGGTGAATGGAGCGCAGACCCGGCCAGAGCCCCGTACCTCTCCGTCGTGTCTCCCAGCACCCACGACACCACGACGCTGCGGATGTGGTGGGGCCAGGACCGCACGATTGCCCAGCGGTTCTGGAACGAATCGCTCGGCAACACGGGTGAAGCACCGGCAGCGCTCGATGGAGAGCTCGCCGAAGTGATGGTCCGCCGCCAACTGCTCTCGCCTGCGATGTTGTGCATCGTGCCGTTGTCCGACCTGCTGGCGATCGACGACAAGCTGCGCCGTGACGATCCCGATGCGGAGCGCATCAACGACCCCTCCGACCGACACAACAAGTGGCGCTACCGGATGCACCTCTCCCTTGACGAGCTGGCCACAGCGGACGACTTCAACCGGCGACTGAGCAGCCTCATCGCCGAGTCCGACCGCTGACCGCCAGGGAACACACGCTGAGGCGTCGTCCGTTCACCTTGCCGATGCCATCGAGCCGCGTATCAACTCAGACGGGCGAACACCGTATCGCTGCTTGAAGGCACGACTGAAATGCGAGGGATCCACGAGACCCCATTTCGCCGCCAATGCCGACACGCTGGTTACCGAGGAGCCCTGCGCCGTGAGCGCCGCATAACAATGGCGGAAGCGCTCATCGCGAATGAACTTGGCCACGCCCCCCTTGTCGGCAAACAGACGGTACACGGTGGAACGCGAGCAATGGAAGTGCGCCTGCAGATAGCCAACACCAAGCTTTGGGTCACCTAAATGGGCTCGAAGGAACTGCTGCATTTCCGCGGCGAGTTGATCTCCTGGGGGCACCTCACTGGACGGTTGGAGAGCGAGCACGCTGTTGACGAGTCCGACCAGGCCTGCAGCAAACACCACCTCATCGTGTGGCGACGCCGTCGGCAGCCCCCGCCACACCCCCCTCATCGCAGCCGCGATGAGGGCGGCACCGGCCGAATCCGCCGGCCACGAAAGGCACGAGCTCGCACGCAGCAAACCGTGATCGACATCGATCCGAGTTGTTGGTATCCGCGCAGCTACTGCGACAGGCTCGGGTTCGTCGAGCGACTCTGCGGGTGCCAGCTCGTGGAAGGCGACGAGAACGCGATGCGTGCCCAGCTGACATCTCACCGAGGACCGGGACGTCCCATTCTCGGTATGGCCGGAGGACCCCGATTGTCGCGCTGCGCTCAGGTACCCACTGGTGAGCTTGTGCCTGGACATGAGCACGTCGTCGACGAGGAACATGTCAGGGCGGCGCCGAGCGCGCACCCGCGCACCCGTGGTCGACCTGAACGCGGGTGGGGCCGGCGAGGCCGTCGCTGGAGTGGTCACGTGATCAACCCTACAGGAGCGTCCGTCGAGGTGTGGGGTGGACACTGACACGTAGTGGAGACCCAAACTGAGACACTGGCTATAGCTGCGTAGCGGCTTTCTTCCTAGCTTTGAAATATCCGAGAGGGGAGCCTGCGTGGGCGCGTCCGTACGTCACCGAGTAGTTGCTGGACTGACCGCAACAATAATCGCCGCCTTTGCGTGGGTATTCGTGGCCAATGCGCAGGCTGCGCCAACAATCGATTCGGTCGCGACCACCGCCGACTACACGACCGTGACGATCACATTCTCCGACGACGTAACCGGATCAGGAACCGGGGGCGCCATAGTCGCCGGCGACGTGATCGCGACCAACGCAGGAGCCAACCTGTTGGTGCCCACGGTCGCGGGTGCGGTCCTCACCCTGCCGTTCGACGGACCGGTGCAGCCGGCCACCGCCGAGATATCTTTCACCGGAACCAACGTCGACGGTCTCGTCACCGGTGTTCCGCTCGCTGCCGCGGACTGGACGGCGATAGAGGCTGCACTCCGCGCAGTCGTACTGCCCTCAGCCGGGGAGGTGCCCATCGCCCTCACTTGGATGTCGCCCGACGTGGACGGCAATCCCACCCACACCCTGGGTGAGCTCCTCCCAACAACCATGGTGACCTCGCTCGATCTCCCCAGCAATATCGTGCTCACGCGGGATGGCGATGGCACTTTCGATGCCGCCCTCGACGGATCTGCTGCCCTCACGACGGAGTCGATCACGCCGATCGTCTCGATCATCGCATCGGCGGCGGGCGACGTCTACGACATCGATCTCGGCGGCTCCGGCGATCCTACGATCGACGTGAGTATCGGCCTCGGCGGCACGATCGCCTTCAGCAGCACCAACACCGTCGCCAGTGGGGCCCTCTCCCTGGAGCTCGACGCCGCCGGTTCGCCGACGCTCAGCGGCTCGGTCGGTTTCGTGGGAGTTTCGGCTGCCACAACGCTCTCGCTCGACGCCACATTTGGATTCGATCCGGGCGCGGGTCCGCCGGTGGACCCAGCCGTCACTCTCACGACCGCCCAGGCGACCATCGACACCCTCACGATCGCCGGTATCGGTGCGGGCGGGAGTGACATCGTCGTCAGCCCTGCGGTCGGGTTCTCGTGGCCAAGCCTGCCTATTGACGTTGCCGGCCTGAGGACCGAGACGGTTGTCGCCACCGACAACGGCTGGGCCGCAGCGGGTCTCCTCCAACTCCCCAACATCGGGATAACGGACTTCTTGCTCTCGCCTGGAGCACTGGCGACGTGGCTCGTGTCGGCGCAGGACGTGGGCCGCCTCTCCACCGGTCTCCCGGTCGTCAATCGCACGCTCGGCGACAGCGTTGGCTGGGCCGAGACGCTCGCTGCCGCCCACAACGAAATCGCCGCTGCAGCCAACGTGCTTTCGGGACCCTTCGCTCTCGAAGGGACGTTCCGCCTCACTACGAACCTGTGTCCAGATCTCGAGGAAGCGCGGGTCAGGGCCGCAGACGTCGCAGAGGCGATCGCCATCGTCGGCGCATTCGATCCGGTCAACGACGTCCTGGAAGACTGGCAGGCCGACGTGCTCGCCCAGATCGACGGCACCGTCGCCGGCGAGGCCGGGATCCGATCGAACTTCGCCACGATGTGCTCGTCATTGTTCCCGACGGTCGAGCTCGACCTCGGCGCAGGAACGGTCGAGACCTCCGTCTCGCTCTCCGGAGTCACTTTCGACTTCTTCAACGGCGCCGACCCCAACATCGACCTCGCGCTCGAGGCTGCCAGCCTGGGCGACCTGGTGACGGCCCAAACGGCGGGTACGTGGTCGGGCACGTCTTCGCCGGCAATCAACCTCACGCTGGGTCTCAAGCTCGCCTCCAACGCCGACATCTTTGCGAACAACGCCCTCGTGGTCGATCTCGAGGCAGACGACAATCCTCCGGGCACGCTCGACGAGAACGACGTCACCGTTGCCCATCGCATCTACGTGCCGGCGACGCAGGCAATTGCCACGTCCACCGTGAGCATCACCGGCACCTCACTTCAGGGTGAGGCAGAAGCTGGGTTCCTCGATCTCACATACACTGGCGCAGTGTCGGTGACGCCGGCCGCCACCCTGACGACGATCGATCCCGGTACGGGCGAGAACGACAGCAAGGTGGATCTCGCCGAGCTCATCTTCGCTACCGTTCGCGATTCTTCGGGCGCCGCTTCGCTCGATACGGTTGTCGACGTTTCTCTGGCGGGCAACGACGTCGACTCGCACTTCGACATGACCAACAGCCTCATCGGCACGACCTCCGACGTCGACATCGCAGGCGATGTCTCCGGGCTCTTCGACGGCGGCGACTTCGTGTTCCAGCCGACTGCCGTGGCCGGGCCGGGCGACGTCGATCCCGACACCATCGCCTTCGGCCACACCTTCGGCGAAGTGCTGAATGTCACCGACATCACCTCGACCGACGTCATCGCCATGGTGGCCGACCTGCTCGAACAGCTGGCCGAGAACGCCGCCGACGGGGCTGGGGACCAAACGATTCCGATCATCGATGTGTCGCTCGACGAGGTCGCAGGCTTCACCGAAGCTCTCTCCGATGTCGCCGACATCATCCGCGATGACGTGCCGAAGACGGTGAGCGAACTCGAAGCCTTCGTCAACGACGCTCTGGAGTCGGTGGGCATGGGTGCGGTCACGGTGGGATACGCCGCCAGCGGACCAAGCGGCTACCCCGAGCTGACTTTGACCCTCGATGCTGGGCTCTCCGAGTCGGCATCGTTTCCGGTGAGCTTCGAGCTGACCGACAACACGGGGCCCCTGAGCATCGCCCCGATCGACGGCGGCGCCCGCCTCGACGCCGCGATTCAGATCGACTTTGCACCGGTGCTCGGCATCAGCCTCACCGATGCCATTCCGTTCAAACAGCGCATCTTCGTTCGCGACGTCTCGGCACGGTTTGACGTGTTGCTCAGCGGCGCGGTCGACGGAGGCGTGTCCCTTGGCCCACTCGAGGCCAACCTCACCGGGACGGCCGCCATTGGAGACTCCGATCTCAGCGCGGACGGGATCACCGCCGCTGTGACGACGATCGGCGGCAATGCCATGATCACCCTCGCCGACTTCCCGTCAAACGTGGCGGTTGGCGTCTCCGGGTCGCTCCCTGTGACCGCCGCGCTCACCCTCGAGGTGCCGCTGGTGAGCGCCCAGGGCGGTGTCACGGTGTCGGGGTCGGTACCCGGCGGCGTCTCGATAACGACGGACATCCCGAACCTGCGAGACCTGCTCGCCGGCATCGAGCTGGACCTGGGGACCCTGGTCACCGGTGCGGTCGAGACCGCGAGGTTCGTGGCCAGGGGCGCCGAAGAGGTGTCCGGATTCGGCGACGAGATCCCGGTGGTCGGCGGCGAGGTCGGTGTCCAATTTGCCGAGATCTCCGATACGCTCGATGAGGTCGCGGATGTCGTCGAGGAAGCTGTCGAGTTCCTCGAGAGCAACGCCGGCGATCCGGCGACGTACATCGAGGGCGAGATCGACGCGCTCTTGGCATCGGTCGGGTGTACGTTCTGTGACTCGGACGTCTACTGGCTTCCCGACGACCCTGGCACGACACTCTTGAACGCGGAAGGCATCGAGGTCATCCTCACCCTCGCCGACTCCGTCGGGGCGACGACCAGCACGTCAGCCACCCTGGGCCTGGACCCCGTGCTCGACATCGAGCTGGACGTGACCGATGCGACCGCGGAGATCGGGTTCGCCGCATCGATCGGTCTCGGCTTGAGCCGTGAGGACGGCTTTTATCTCGTTCCCGGTATCGACAATGGGTTGGACGACGGGCTGAACACGCTCGTCGAGCTGTACGCTGATCTCGACCTGCAGAGCACCGTGACGCTGACGCTCGCCGGGCTCGAAGCGACGGCCGACGCAACGATCGACGTTGGCGGGTCCTTGAACGGTGGTACGGCAGCGGGCCTCAAGGTCGACATGCCCGAACAACTGCCCTTCGCCGATCTCGTCAACCGCAGCCGGTCGTTCGCCGACACGCTGTTCCCCTCGCTGGACGCCTCCGTTCATGCGGAGCTCCCGGTGACGGTGGAAGTGGGCGACGGTTCGGTCGGGCTCGGCCTCACCATGCCCTTCGTCTTCGACTGGACCTTCAGCGACACGCTCAAGCCAAGCTTCGAGGACGCCATGCTCGACATCGTCGATGCCGAACTCGACGTGCAATCGCTCATCGACCCGCTCGTCGACATGCTGACCGAGATCGAGCCCTACAACCCCCTCACGATCAAGGCCGTCGACGATGCTTTGACGACGGAGATTCCCCTCATCGAGCAAACCGTCGAGGAGGTCATCAACGCCTTCTGCTCGCTGCAACCACCCACAGACGCAACCTGCCTCGCGTTCACGACGCTGCGGGGCATCGCCCAGCTGAAGGCCGACCTCGAAGCATTCGCCGATACCGGTACCATCCCGCTCGGCTCGTTCCAGATCTACCCGACGCCTGACGATGGCGTCCGCTACACCCCACCGGCCAACTCCGTCACACAGACAGCCAATGCGGTGCTGGCGATGCAGACTGAGACGGCGGTCGAGAAGCTACAGCGGATCATCAACGAGAAGACCGGCGGCTACATGTCGCTGCCGATCCTCAGCGAGTACGCGGCCATCATGGGCATCGTGCTCGGAGGGGAGCTGAGTGACGAGGTCGACATCGTGCGCTTCGAGATCCCCGTCGACACGCCGATCTACCTCGGCAAGAGCTTTGCGCTCAAGAAGGAGCTGTTCGATCTCGAGACCGGGTTCATCGACGGCAACCTCAAGATCTCGATCAACGGTGGCATCGGTCTCATCATCAGCGGCGGCTTCGGCTACAGCACTCGAGGCATCCAGACCGGCAACCCGTTCGACGGCATCTTCCTCATCGACAACGAGACCGCCGAGATTTCGCTCGGTGCGGCACTCAACGCTGCCGTCGACGGCAAGTTCAGCGTCTTCGGGGATGTGGCATCGGTCCGGTTCAAGGGCGCAGGCGGGTTCTCCGCAACGGCGGGGATCGACCTGTTCGACGAATCGCCTGTACTGGTCAGCAGTGGCGGCGGCGGAGACGGCAAGCTGTACTTCGACGAGATCGACATCATCGCCGCCGCGTACGAAGACCCGCTGGGTCCCGGCACGTCCTTCCTCTGCATGTTCCAACTACAGACGATCGGGGACTGGTACCTGTCGTTCTCCGGCAAAGCCAAAGTCCTCGGCATCACCGTCTTCAACGAGTCGTTCGACGAGTCCGGTGAGCTGTGGAACGAGACCATCAGTTGCACACCGAAGCCCCGAATTGCCAGGGTGGAGAACCGGCAGCTCATCTTGCATGCCGGCCCCTTCGCAGGCGATCGCTTCCCCGGCGACGTCGACATTGCGGAGAGCTTCGACATCACCACGGACGGCACCAACGCGACCGTGAAGTGGATCCCTGCGGGCAGCAAGCCCGACATCACGTTCCCGCTGTCGAGCTTCGACACGATCCTGGCCGATATGGGCGTCGGCGCCGACAGCGTGACGGTCGCAGAGGCGATCACGAAACCCTTGATCGGGCGGGGCGGTTCCGGCTCCGACACCTTCAACGGGGGCGGTGGAGCCGACGACCTGCGCGGGGGTGACGGATCCGACACGATCAACGGCCGTGCCGGAAACGACACGCTCCGCGGTGGCCCGGGGAACGACTCCCTGAACGGCGGTACCGGTGCCGACGTCCTCGACGGTGGAGCCGACAACGACACCGCCACCTTCGGCAACGGCTTCGGTGCGGACTCGTGGACCAACGGGATCGGGACCGATACCTTGAACTTCAGTTCGGTCACCCAGGTTCTCGAGGGCAATGCGTCCTACGGCGATGCGACCATCGAAGCGTCCGACGGATCGGTGCTCTCCTACCTGTCGAGCGACGTCGACGTGATCGTGAGCGGCACCAACGCCGACACCTTCAACTTCAAGGACCAAGAGCCCAACGGTTTCACGTTCGACGGCAACGACGGCTCGGACTCGGTCACGTTCCTCAGTGGACGACGCACCCGGCAGGTGACCGTATCGGACAGCGGCTCCGGCGACGCCGACACCATGACGGTCGTCGGGACGTCGGCGGCCGACGTGTTCCTGCTGCGGGCGGCGTCGACCCAACCCGGCCAGACGGCGACGAACGGCTTCGTAGCGAAGCTTGCCAGTGGCGACAATGTCGACCGCTACGACTACGACGACTCGATCGAGGACCTCGAGGTCGACGGAGCGCTTTCGGGCGATACGTTTGCGCTGGACGACAACGCTGCAGCGACGCACATCGTGGGTGGCCAGGGCGACGACATCGTGCAGGTGGGCCAAGTGTTCGGTCTCGCCGACTGCGACGGGAACGGAACGGCAGAAGGTGCGTGTGCCGTCGGAGCGGATCTCGACTCGATCCGAGGCTCTGCAGTTGGTGTCGACGCGGCGGATACGTTTGCGACGACCGTCATCACCCGCGGTCACCTCTCCAACGGCGTGACCCACGATCTCGTGGTCGACGGCGGTGACGACGACGACACCATCACCATCTTCGCCAACAACGCACCGGTGACGGCCAACGGAGGCGACGGCAACGACCAGTTCGTGGCCAGGGCCTTCATCCTCACGGCAAGCGTCCAGCTGAACGGTGACGGGGGTATCGACGACTTCACCTACGTGGTGAACGACGACCTCACCATCGACGGCGGCGACGGGGTCGACACGTTCACCGTGGTCGGCACCGAGGCCAACGACGGCTTCATCGTCGACACCGATGTCGACGGCAAGCCGACCGTCCAGGTATGCGAGATCGACTCCAACACCGGACGCCCGGACCCGAACGGCGTATGCGCGATCAGTGCGTTGGTCGAGAACGTGGAGGTCTTCGCCATCCTCGGCCTCGAGGGCGACGACGTCTTCTGGATCCGAAGCAGCGACGCAGCCTCGCTCGTGCAGATGAGCGGCGGCGAGAACTCGGATCGGTTCCTCATCGGTGACGGCACGATCGACGGTATCGACGGGCCGCTCTTCGCCTCGGGCGACGAGGTCGGCGCGGTGCCGGCAATGCCCGATCCAGTGGTACTCACGGGCGAGGACGCCACGCCAGCGTTCGATCCGGCCGCCACAGGAGGCACCGACCGAGGAGATGTGCTCGAGATCGACGCATCAACCGACACGACAGGTCTCATCGGTGAGATCACGTCGGCGGCGGTGCGCGGGTTTGGTATGGCGGACGCACCGTTCACGATCGGCTCCGGCGCCGGCCAGCTGACGGTCACCGAAGTCCTGGCCTACATCGACCTCGAGTTTGCGGTCGTCCAGACCGGAGGCGGAGACGATGTCGTGACGGTCACGTCGACCCACGTCGGCAACGCAACCTGCGACGTTGACGGCTGCCCGCTCGATCTACTCACGGGCGGCGGCACCGACTCCGTCGACGTCGAGTCCATCGACGGCGAGACGACGGTGGATCTCGGCGCCGGTGACGATGTGATCTACGTGGGGTCGCCCGCAGGGGGCGACGACGTGCTCGAAGAGATTGGTGCCGGCTTGAACGTCATCGGCGGCTCCGGCGACGATACGGCCGATCTCGACAATCGTGGCGGCACATTCGACCGAGTCGACATCGACCCTGGTCTGATCACTGAGGGCGGTATGGACCCGGCCGGCGTGTCGCACGTCACCGTCGAGACTGTCAACCTGAGGATGGGCTCGACAGTTGACGTCGTGAACGTGAGGGGGACGGCGGCCGATGCCGTTGCAACCCACGTCTACGGCAACGGCGGTGACGAGCGCATCTACGTCAGCTCCGCTGCGACGTATGGAATCTCCACGGAGACGGATCATCTCGGTGGCGACCTCGACGCCGTCGTGAGCGAACTGTTCGTCCACGCCGGTGGCGGGACGAACAACTTGCTCATGATCAGCGATCGCGAGGCGATGAGCGGGGACCCCGGCGTCGGGTACGACGGCGCGTCGTTGACGGGACTGGCTCCGGCACAGATCAACCACGATGCAGGGGGCGGCGAGTTTGGCGGCGGCATCACCATTTGGACCTCGGAGTTCGATGACACCATCGCCGTGACCGGGACCGCCCTGTCGACAACAGGCGGAACTCGAACACTCACGGTCATGAACACCGGTGACGGTGCCGACGACGTGACGGTCACGCTCGACGACACCGACGGTCCATTCGTGCTGAACCTCGAGGAGGGCGACGACACCGCCAACGCTGCTGCTGCGACCATCGACCTGATCGTGGTCGGCGGCCTCGGCGGCGATGGCATCACCACCGGCTCCGGTCACGACACGGTGCTCGGCGATCTCGGCACCGTCGCTACGTTCGACGATGGAACCATCGTCGGGAACGGCGGACCGGGTGACACGACCGACGGAGGCACGAGCCCGATCGACATCGTGACGTCTGGCGATTCGGGCGGAGGTGTCGACACGATCGCCACCGGCGATGGAGAAGACGTAGCCTTTGGTGGCAGCGACGGCGACAGCATCGACGGCGGCGCAGACGCAGACCTGCTGGTCGGCGGCCACACCGAGGCGGGCCTGCCGGATGGCGGCGACACGATCCAGGGCGGCGGTGGGGACGACATCATCGCAGGCGACAACGCCGTCACGAACACCGCCGGGGTGCTGATGCTGCGTGACCTGGCCACGACAACGACGGCGGCGGTCGCCGGGAGTGGCGGCGCCGACAACGTGACCGGCGGCGCCGACAATGACGCCATCTACGGTCAGCAGGGTGATGACGACCTCTCCGGCAACGGCGGCGACGACACGATCGAAGGCAATGACGGCGAGGACACCATCTCAGGCGGCGACGGCCAAGACGACCTCACCGGCGGCGGCTCCGCCCTGGACGGCGTCATAGACGCTGATCGGGACTGGAACTTGGCCGGTGTCGGCCTCAACGACGGGAGCGACACGATCGACGGCGATGCAGGAGCAGACGTCATCGCCGGCGACAACGCAACCCCGGACGCCTTGGGGGTGCTCACCCTGCGCGACGTAGCAACGACGGTGACGGCGGCACCCGCCGGCAGCGGCGGAGACGACACGATCACCGGCGGCGGCGGCGCCGACGCCATCTACGGTCAGCAAGGTGACGACGACCTGTCCGGCGACGGTGGCGACGACGTCATTGAAGGCAACGACGGCGAAGACACCATCTCCGGCGGGGACGATCAAGACGACTTGATCGGCGGCGGGTCGTCGTTCGACGGAGTCATCGATGCCGACCGCAACTGGCGCAGCGGAGCCGAAGGCCTGCTTGACGGGAACGACGCGATCGACGGCGGCGGCGACGCCGACGTGGCCCTCGGCGACAACGGTCGCATCGACCGACCTGGGGAAACCCTCGGTTTCCTCTTCGGGCCGCAGGGAACGGGCTACGACGACATCCAGGTCCGGAACGTCCAAGCGTCGACCGACGTCGATCCCGACGGCACGTTCGGCGCCGACCTCCTCAACGGTGGCGACGGTCATGATGAGTTGCACGGGCAGCTCGACACGACGCGGACGTTTGCGGGGATTGCCATCGAAGGCGACGAACTCCACGGCGGCGACGGTGAAGACGTACTCATCGGCGACCTCGGATCGGTGACGGTCGTGCTCGAAGACGGCGACGCAGAAGAGACCATCGCCCCACAAGGTCCATTCCTGGAAGCGACAATCCGAGTCCGAGGTACGTTGACGTACCAGGTCGACCTGTACCTGCAGCACGATGCCGACTACGTCGACGAGGGCGACGACACGGATCCGACCCAGTTCGGCGCCGAGGGAGACGATGTGCTGTTCGGAGACGGTGGTACCGACTCCATCCATGGCGGGTCGGGCAACGACCTCGCCAACGGAGGAGCCGGTGTCGACTACGTGTTTGGTGGTGACGGCAATGATGCGATCTGGGGCGGTCCCGGCGACGACGAGCTGTTCGGCGGCCACGACGAGGATGCGCATGACGTGTTGCCGCGAGACTTCAGCACCGACAACGGCGGTGAGGTCCTCGGTCCCGATCCGGCCATCTGGTTCGAGGTTGCGCCATCGAGCGATGCGCTGAGCGGTCTCGACGTGGCGTACGGCGGCTGGAACTCGGACGAGCTCCAAGCCGATGTCAAGCGGGACGGTCCGCAGCCGGCAGATCGCCTCGTCGACTGGGCCGGGGCCTACAACCGCTACCTCTCGTGCGAAAGCGGCGACGGTGCAGGGACGTTCCTCAGGACGGCGTCGCCATCGATGCGGGTGTACTTCGCCGAACTCGCCGCCGGCCGCGGTGCGGTCGATGCGGCGACGATCGGCAGTTCGGGCGATCGCGAGCTCGGTCTGGTCCAGATCGAAGACATGCCGGAGAACGCCGGTTCCGTTGGCGGCGACGACCACGTGGCGTGCCCGTGAGCTGACGGGCCGTCGTGGCGACGACGAGAGCCGGGCCACGGGCCCGGCTCTCTCGCTGGTGCCTTCGATGACGGCCGTCGCCGGCCGCTCAGGACTCCTTGGCGCCCAGCTCGATCAGGCGTTGTTTGATGTCCTCGATGCGCTGCAGCGCATCGTTGAAGCTCCGGTAGCCCGCTGCCCCTTCGTTCTTGAGGGCAGTGTTCGGCGTGATGTAGTCCATGCCGACATTGCCGGCGCCTCCCTGGCCGTCCTTGGCCGTCATCGGGAGCGCCAGCCCCAGATCGGGCAGCGGTGCGTCGAGGAGACGCTCGAGGCCGTCCAGTTCGTGGCGGAGGATGGCGATCTCCGCGGCGGGATTGGCCCTGCGGTGCACTTCCAGGATCTCACGCAGCCGGATCCGCTCCTCGGTGAGCTTGGCCAGTTCGTCGGTACGTTCGGGATCCCCACGGACCTCGTCGATCTGCCTCCTCACATCCTGCAGCGCACGGAGTGCTTCGTCGAAGGTCATTTCACCCATGGGAACCGCCTTGTTGCTCGCCACGAACGATATCAGCGATGAGACGCTGGGATTGGTCGACGTGCGTAGCCTCGACCAACAACCGGGTCACGACCGCTCCGCCCAGCAGCCCAGGATCGCCGTCGACGAAGGCTGGGATGCCTGCATCCTGCAGGCGAGCCCACGCCTCCTCCACGGCGTCGCGGTCGGCCAGTTCCAGAACCGAGACCAGGCGCGGGCGCCGCATCCATTCGAACAGTTTCACCCGTCGACGCCACCAGTGAAGTTCCAGCCGGCCAGCCTCATGCTCGGGGTGTGCACGATCCCAGGCCCAAACTCCGAATCGGCCCAGCGGGCGTCATCACCGATCCCCAGAATGCGGCCATCGCCGAGCGCTGCCGTAAACGACTGGGTGAAGCGAAGGCCGCTGACTGCACCCGTGATCCGGCCGTTCTCGATCATGAACGTGCCGTTGCGCGTCAACCCCGTGACGGCCATCGACTTGGGATCGAGGACCCTGCAGTAGTTGAACGTCGCCACATACAACCCCCGATCAACGGCTCCGATCAGGTCGTCGACCGAAGAGCTTGCTCCGGTGATGAACAACGTGCTGGCGATCGGGCCGTACGTCTCGGAGCCCGGGACCGCGTGGCCCGTTGACGTTGCCCCCGCCCGCGCTGCGGTGCGGCGGTCGTGGGCGACGGCAACACTGACCCCGTTGTTCACCAGCTCGACGCGGCGCCGCGGGGTGCCCTCGGTGTCGAAGCCCACCCCCATGGCGCTGGGGTCGGTGATGTCATCCACCATGGTGAAGGCCCCGTCGAACTGACGCTGCCCGATGTCGACGAACGACTGGCCTTCGAGGTGCGCCTTGCCGTTGAACCCGTAGAAGGCAAGGAAGATCCCGATACTCGCCATGCACTCAGGGGACAGCACGACCTCGTACTCCCCCGGCTTGATGTCGTAGGTCTCCACGCTGTCGGTGGCCCGTTGGGCGGCAAGCGCTCCGACGGCAGCCGCATCGATGTCGCCCAGACGTACCGAGGCGGAGTGTCCTGAGCCTGCGGAGGTATCGGTCTGATGGATGCCATCGAGGATCGCCTGGGTGTAGCGGCCCTCGTGACGGACGCCGTTGCTGTTGGCGAACGCGATCTCCGTCCCATTGGTCTGGCAGTAGCCGGCCGCACGCATGCCGGCACCCCGCGCAACGAACTCCGCAACCCGCTCTGCGCGCTGCGCCGGGGTCGCATATGCGGTGGCCGCGTCGTAGTGATCGATCGGCGGTGTGTCTGCCGGGGAAGACAGCCCCGGCCACGTGTCATCGACAGGTTGCAGTGCACATCGATCGATCGTGTCGTCGATGAACCGGCCCAGCGCCTCCTGGGCAAGGTACGTCGTGGTTCCTGAGACGACCCGCCCATCCATCGCCACCCGCAACGTGACCGTGTCGCCCTCCTCCCCGACGTTCTGGTGGATGAACGAGTTCGCAAACCGGGTGAGGGACGACGTACCCCCGGTGATGCGGACGTCGGCGTCTGCACGGTCTCCGACACGTTCGAGGACCCACTCTGCGAGCTGCATGCGATCGGTCATGCCGTCACCCCCACCCGAACCCGGGAGAAGCGGGCGGGTGCGGCCGAATGGCCGGTGTGGCCGACTTGCATCGGCTGTCCTTTCCCGCAATTGGGTGTGCCCCAGTGAACCCACTCATCACCGCCCGCCAGCATGTCGAGCGTCCCCCAGAACTGCGGGGTGATCCCGGTGTAGGTGGGGTTCTTCACCATGCGGCCCAGCTTGCCGTTCTTGACCTCCCACCCGATCTCGCAGCCGAACTGGAAGTTGAGACGTTTGTCGTCGATCGACCAGGAGCGGTTGGTGCTCATGTAGATGCCGTCCTTGGTCTCGGCGATGATCTCATCGAGCGAGGAGTCACCCGCCAGCAACCCCACGTTGGTCATCCGCACCATGGGGAGCCGGTTGAAGCCATCGCCGCGCATCATTCCGCCGGGGGGCAGGCCGGCGATCGCCGCGGAATCGCGACCGGACAGCACGCCCACCCAGGTGCCGTTCTTGACGATGTCGACACACTGCGACGGTGTGCCCTCATCGTCGTAGCCGAAGCTGCCGAGAGCGCCGGGGAGCGTTGCGTCTGCGGTGATGTTCATGAGATCGGAGCCGTAGCGATGCGATCCGAGTTTCGGCAGCTCGAGGTGCGAAGTCCCTGCAAAGGCCGCTTCCCAGCCGAGGATCCTGTCGAGCTCGATGGCGTGGCCGACGGACTCGTGAATCTGGAGCCCGAGCTGCGAGCCTTCCAGAATCACCTCCTTCTCGCCTTCCTCGACGGCCGGCGCCGACAGCAGCGCCGCCGCCTCTTCTGCGATCCGCTGGGCGTTGCCGGCGTAGTCCCACCGGCGCACCGTCTCGAAGCCTCCCGTCTCGAACTGGCCGAACGACTGGGGGTACGACCTGCGTTGTGTCTCGTGTTCGCCGAGCACGGTGGCGTCGTAGCCACCACCGGCTTCGACGATCCGCTGATGAATCCGGCTGCCCTGCGAGCTGACGAACCACTTGTCGGTGACCCACGAGGTCAGGTTGCCCCGTGCCAGCGCCACGCCTTCGACGGCCTGCATCGTTGCCGTGACGTCCACGAGGAGGCTCACTTTCTCGCCCAGCGGTACCTCGAGCGGATTCTCCTCGTGCGGTGTGGTGTAGCTGTCCTCGACCACCGGCACGTCGGCAAGATCGATCGGCGGCCCCGGCACGGTCGCCGACGCCTCGGCGATTGCAGCTGCCAGCGCTCCGGCGTCCCGGGCGGCAGCATCCGTGAGATCGGCCGTGGCATAGAACCCCCAGGACGACCCGATCAGAGCGCGGACGCCCACCCCTGCGGTTTCGGTGAGATCCATCGACTCGACCGACTGGTTGAGGACGTCGATGCTCTCTTGGGTGGCAATCACCACCCGGGCGTCGGCATACGCCGCACCTGCTGCAAGAGCTCCTTCAACCGCCGCCTGCGCATAGTCGAACACTCGTGCCTCCGTTGGCTCGCCGTGCAGTTGCGCTGCTGTCCGGAGCAACGGCCGGCAGCGCACGTGTAGCTGCGATCCTATTGGAAGACGCCGCCCCAAGTGACCGCGATCGGGTAGGTACACCAACGGAACAGGATCCAACGCTGAGCTGCGGTGACCTCGATCAGCTCCGACGCCCGGTTATCCACCGACCTCGTCACCGCCCCCGACGGCTCTTGGACATAGGATTGGTTGCCGAGGTCGTCATACCCGAACCGGGTCACATGCTCCTCATCCGGTCCACCGGTGACCCGCACCACGACGGTTTGGGTGGCCACCCGATCCAACTCGTCATACGTGAACTTGGTTTTCAGCACCCGCCTGAGCGGCCCTGATCAGATGCACGACACACGTCTGGACAGTCGCTGCCGGCCAGGTCGCTGCGATCGCCTCGGGGAACCCGGTGAGCCCGTCACAGCACGCCAAGAAGTCTGTACAATGTGCGTACGCAGACTCATAGATCAAGGTCAACGATGACAGCTCCACCACGCGACAACCGATGGAACTTCCGCGTCAAGGCCAGCAGCGATGCCCTAGTGAGAGAAGCCGCCACCATGCTGGGCATATCGAAAACCGCGTTCGTCGAAGAAAGCGCCGTGCAGCGAGCCGAGTCGGTGATCGCTGAACACCAGCGGATCACTCTCCCCGCAGACGAGTTCACGCGCTTTGTTGACTCCCTTGACGCCGCCCCCACCGCGGTGCCCGAGCTCATTGACCTGTTCTCACGCCCGGACCTGATCCCGTCGTCGTGAACCCACAGGCGCTGCACCCGGTGCGGCGACTGACAGCGGACGACGACCTCTCCCGGTTCAATTGCGGCGTCGACGCCCTCAACGAATGGCTGGTCCGGTTCGCCTTGTCGGATCAGCGCGCCGGCGCCTCCGTCACCTACGTCCTCGCACGGGGATCCCACATCGTCGGCTTTTACACCCTGGCCCCCCACGTCATCGAACCCGACGAGGCTGCGCAACGCCTCAAAGCGGGACTCCCCCGCCACCGACCCATCCCCGTGTTCCTGTTGGCTCGACTCGGCCTCGACCACACCGAACACGGCACCGGGCTCGGCGCTGCCCTGTTGCGCGACGCCTTAGGTCGCTGCGCCGCAGCTGCCGACGAGATCGGAGGACGAGCCGTGATCGTCCACGCCAAAGATGACACCGCCGCCAACTTCTACCAACGCTTCGGCTTCACCCCCCTCCCCGGCAACCCCCACCACCTCTACCTGCTCATGAAAGACCTGAGAGCATCCATCCGCACCGCAACACCACCTGGCACATAATGCCAATTACGCACCACACGGGAGTCCCAGGCGGCCGATAGCGCGAGGGCCCAGGGCGACAACCCTCACTGTTCGATCGATCTCAGGGCTGATCCGCGCAGGCGCTGGGCCTGGCGGACCAACCTCGATGTCTCGATCGGGACCGGTCTCGGTAGTTGGCCTGGCCCACGGTTGCGGTTTGCGTCAGCCTGCCAGGCGGACACCTGGCGTAGGGTCTCCGCTCACGAGCCGACCTGCCACCACACGCGACGCAAGGGGCATTGCGGGCCGCGGCGACCCAAGCGCGAGCCATCCCCGTAGGTGGCTCGCATCGCAGAGGAGGCGTATCAGTGCGGTGCACGGCTTTGGATTCGCCGACCGGTTGCTTGCGCGTTGCCTGCACCCGATCCGACTTCGCCTATCCGGTTGAGGCCTTCCTCTTGGGCCTCGTTGGCGTCTTGGTCGTCCCGGTCGTGGCCGGGGCCTTGTCGGGGAAGAAGTCGACGTACTCCTCGTCACCCCTGATCGACGTCCACGAGTCAACAAGCTGACCGTCTGCTCGCTGCAACTCGAACACGTCCATGGGTCTCCACGTCACGATCCGGTAGCGATATCCCAAAGCTGGATACTCGACCTCTTCCTTCGTGGACCTGTCGGCGTGGGTCGCTGTGAACGTGTCTATCGCAACCCGGGTTTCGCGACTGGCCGTCTTCGAAACGCCGAATTTGGCACTGATGCCCTTGGCCTTCACTCCCTTGGCCTCGATCTCGGGGTCGATGCCCGCTTCGAAGCTGGTCTGCTTGACGGTCTTCATGGTGTGTTCGAGCGATGTCGCAACCTGATGGCTCATTCCGAAGGAAGATGTCTCGGTCGTGGTGAGTTTGGTGCGTCCGTCGAATACTCTGTCCCGGATCATGGTCCACCGGATGGAGTGCACGAACTGGTAGTACGGGCTGTCGTCGACCTGCCGCGTGATCGAGTAGGCCGGGTCGTTCACCATGAAGAACGGCACGATGTCCTTCGCAACGGGCGTTTCGTCGCCGCCCTCACACCGCACACCCAGCGACTTCACCCGTGCGGGCCGTTTCGCCAGGCGGACACTCCACGGATCCGGAGCCGGCTCTTCGATCGCCACTGGATACGTTGCCACCTGTGTGAGCTCGAACCGGTTGTGCTTCCACGTCTCGATGGCAGCTTCTGCTGTCCGCGGATCCCACCCAACCAGAGCCGCGGCGTGAACCGGTTTGCCGCTCAGGATCATGACCACCTGGCCACGGAAGCAGTTCACCAGCTGGATGTCTTCGCCAACAGGCTCCACGGCAAAACGAAACGCCGAATCCCGTGCAGGGTCATAGGCGGCTTGCCAAAGGGGCGCGTTGTTCTCGGCGTCGACCATTCTCAAGCAAAGACCGCTGCGACGGTTCACGATGTAATACGTTGGATCATCATCCGCTTCGATGAACATGAACTCGCACCCGCCCATCGTTGGCGCGATGTCGGCAGGCCCCCAGATCGCCGTTAGGGCCGGAACGCGTACAGACCACGGAATGTGCACGTAGCCCCCTTCCTTGCCCACGGTGCTCCTGATCGTGTAGGTGCCGTAGTCCTCGATCTTCATCACATGACTCCTCTCATCACGAACACAATCGGGACGCCTCCCTGGTGTGCGCACGCACCGCTAGGGCCCAATCACCTCCTCACCACCGGCAAAGAACGAAAGGCATGGCCGCCGCCGGGAAGACCGCATCGATGTCCCCAATCGATAGAACGGTGCCGCGCATCTCCGATGGTGCGCGCAGACACCAGGTGCAGCAAGCCACCGAAAGTCCTTAGCCAAGCCTGATCCCGCCAAAATGAGCCGGTTCCGTACTCCCATGATTGCATCGAGAACGAACACACGACTGCAACCCAACGGCAACCCAACTCGAGCGCAGTGGACGCCACCCTACGATGCAAAGGCGCCCGGCCACGGAGAGCCGTGACCGGGCGCAGTTTGAGTCGAGTTGCGTCAGCGCTGTCTGCAGGTGCCGACGATGCGGGCGGTGCCGCTGGCATCGTCGATGGCGACACTTCCGTAGAGGCCGACGGCGTTCGTCATGCAGCCACGGATGATGGAGGCCCTGGTCACGTCTTCGGCGACGTAGTAGCCGTAGACCTTGGCTTCCTTGGTCGGGCTGTCGGCCGGGATGGGTCCGCCCCACCCGGCGTCGACACCGCTAACCGTCGTGTTGACCAGACGCACGGTGCCGCTGTCGGTCAGGATGTCGTATCCGAACGCCGAGCCTGCCATCGAGCGCAAGCCCTGCACCGAGCTGTTCGACACCACGACGTTGTGCGAGCCGGCGAACGTGTAGCCCCTGGCGACGGCGCCGCCGTATCCCTGCAGCGTGGCTGCGGGATGCGAGAAGCCGTGCAGGTAGTCGCCACACAGGCCCGAGCCCGCCTCACCCAGGTTCTCCAGGCCGGAGACGCTGGTGTTGACCATGCGCACGTTGTTGGCCCCGTCCATCTTGAAGGCGATGACACCCTTGTTGACGTGGAACATCGAGTCGCCGTTGCATGCGTACGTGATCCCGGCATCGGCCATGGTCTCGGAGCCTGCGGCGCCCTCGACCCAGTCGAGCACGCTCGCCGGGATGTTGGCCCGGGACACGTCGAGCATCGACGTTGCGAACTCACCGTTGAGCTTGGCCTTGGCGACGAATGCCTGGGCGTTGGCAACGACGTTGCCTGTGTACGTCGCCACCGCATCGTCCGTAGACGAGATGGTGACCGGCGCACCAGTGAGCGGGTTCAGGTTGCGAGTCTGGAACACGGCGCCCACCGGATCGATGGCGGCCACGCCGCCAACACTGACGGCAGGCACCTCGTTGATGAACGCCCGCTGGTTCTGGACGTGAACGTTGGTGAACACCACGTTCTCGGACGGAATCGAGCTGACCCCGTCTGGAGACAAGGGGAAGCCGTTGACCGCCACACCAAAGGGGTTCACGAGGAACGAATACGAGTTGCCATCCACGATCCCGTGCTTGTTGTGGAACAGGCCGTACTCGTCGGGATGGGCGTCACTGTCGATCTGGGGGCGTCCGTCGACCACGTTGGGGGCGACGATCAGATCGTGATGTGTGTTGTTGATCGCCTCGACCAGCGCAGCCCGGATATCGTCGACACCGAGCACGGTGCCATCGACCTCGAGGGTGGTCGTCGAGCCGTTGTGAGCAAGCTCGTTGATGTACTGCTTGATGAACTGGGCCGAGGAGAACGTGCCCAGGACCGGGACGTCCTTCCTGTTGACGGCGTCGACATTGGTCACCGTCAGCCCGTCAACACCATTCAGGGCAACGGCACCGACCTCGTAGCCGCGAAAATCGACATCCGAGATGGTCACGTTCTCGTTGCCGTTGCCGTGGATGCCATGGTGAGAGCTGCGCCCGATCGTGCCGTTCATGATGGTGACGTTGGTCGCAGAGTCGATTCCGTCACCAAAACCGGCAGGGCCCTGGCCGGGGACAAATGGCTGATCCGCCAGCTCGATCACAGCGAAGAACCGCTGCAGCAGCGCATGCTCTTTGCTCTGCTCGATCGTGTGCCCGTTCAGGTCGAGGGTGACGCCGTCGGCTGTGATGGCGATCGCGGCGAAGAATCCGACGCCGTAGGCCGCAGGGTCATAGCGGGCATCGAGCGGTCCGCCAGGAGCGAAGTCAGTTGCCCCGCCAGGGAGGAACTGGGTGAAGAGCGGGAAACCGGCGCTGTAGGCGTCAACGGGAGACGAGAGGCCCATCGCGGCGGCGAGACCGGCGGGAAGCGCTCCGCTGGCGATCGCTGCGTTCAACGTCGCCGGCGAGTTCGGGTTGAAGCTGATGTCCTCGGTGAGCTGGTACGTGCCCGGTTTGTCGATGACGTAGGTCCCGTAGACGAAGTCGTCCGCGGACAACAACGTCACGTCCTCAGCGGCTTGCGCCTCGACAGGCGCCAGCACCAGGACGGCGAGTGCCGTCACCAACGCCAAGAGTGCAACCGCGATGCGGTGCAGAGTCGAGCCACCCACCAAGTGGCCATCCAACCGATTGACATGAGCAATCATGTGTTCATTCCCCCGTACGGTCTGACGACAGGTCATCAGACACTTCCCCTTCAATGGTCAGGAGTCTGACAATGCCGGAATACCCCCGACATGGGTCGCCCGGCTCATTTCGCCTCAGTGGAACGATCCAATTCGCGGATCTGAAGTTTCCGGGCACCACCATGGGCAATCCGGGCACCTCCTTGGGCGAGAGCGCCACCGGACGAGGCCTGGCGCGTCGCTGTCTGCAAGACTCGGAGACGTGCCTCGCAACCACCAGCACGCATGGCCGGGTGAGTACACGTACTGCCCGCACTGCACGACTGAGCTCGAAGAGGTCGAGCTGGGCGACGCCCCGCGCATGCGCTGCCCCCAGTGCGAGTTCGTCCACTGGCGCAACCCTGGTGTCGGGGCAGCGGTGATCGTGTGGGACGGCGAGGGACGTGTCTTGCTCGTCAGACGCGGGCCCCATGCGACGCGCTCAGGCCTGTGGTCGGTGCCGGCCGGCTTCGTGACCTACGGCGAAGACGTCCGCGATGCGGCGGCTCGGGAACTCCGGGAGGAGACCGGTCTGGTCGCGAAGATCGGCGAAGTGGTCCACGTCGCATCGAACTTCCACGATCCTCACAAGCTGACCGTCGGCGTGTGGTTTGCGGGCAGCGTGACCGGCGGAACGTTGTGCGCAGGTGACGATGCCGATGACGCTCAGTTCTTCCCCCTCGACGACCTGCCGCCGCTGGCGTTCGAGACGGATCAGGGCTTGTTCGAACGGCTCCGCCGCGATCCGCTTTCCGGTGGCCGCGGTCCCGCTGGATGACGGCGCAACGAATCCTTGGGACGTACTACCGCATCGGCGCGCTCTACACCCTCGCCGCATCGATCATCTGGGGTGTCAACACCCTGTTCCTGCTCGATGCAGGGCTGAGCATCTTCGAAGTGTTCATCGCCAACGCCGCCTTCTCAGCCGGCATGGTGATCTTCGAGATTCCCACCGGCGTCGTCGCCGACACCAAAGGCAGGCGCACGTCGTTCCTCTGGTCGATCGCCGTGCTCTTCGTGACCACATTGGGCTACATGGCAGCGGCGCAGGCGGAGGCAGGCGTTCTCGTGTTTGCGATCATCTCCGTCTTCCTCGGGCTCGGCTTCACCTTCTACTCAGGGGCGGTCGACGCCTGGCTCGTCGATGCGTTGAACGCGGTGGGCTTCACCGGAAACCTGGATCGCGTCTTTGCGCGGAACCAATTCATCTCGGGAGCATCGATGCTGATCGGAACCGTCGGCGGTGGCATCCTGGGCGGCTTCGACCTGGCCCTGCCTTACGTGCTCCGCAGCCTCCTCCTCGCTGCCCTCTTCCTCATCGCGTGGCGGACCATGCACGATGTCGGCTACGAGCCGCAGCCGATCCCGCCCAGCGGCGTCAGGGCGGCCCTGCTCGAGCAGGGGCGGGCCGGCATCAGCTTCGGCTGGTCCAACACCGGCCTCCGGCTGTTGATGCTGGCAGGGGCCGTCCAGTCGGGTTTCATGATGTGGGGCTTCTATGCATGGCAGCCGTACTTCCTCGAGCTGCTTGGACGCGACGCCGTCTGGGTCGCCGGTGTCGTCAGTGCTCTGATCGCAGTCTCGACGATGGCCGGCAATGCGCTCGTGGAGTGGTTCACCCGCTTCTGTGGCCGGCGCACCACATTGTTGACGTGGGCAGCAGGCGTATCGACGGTGGCATCCGTCGGTGTCGGTCTGGCGAACAACTTCTGGGTCGCGGTCGGACTGTTCCTCCTCGTCACTGCCGCACTCGGTGTCACCAGCCCCGTACGCCAGGCGTATCTTCACCAAGTAGTGCCGAGCGACCGGCGCGCGACCGTCGCCTCGTTCGATTCGATGGTGGGGAGCGTCGGGGGTGTCGCAGGCCAGGTGGGTCTCGGTGCGGTCTCCCAGCAGCAGTCCATCAGCGCCGGCTATATCGCCGGCGGGATCGCCACCGCCGTTGTCGTGCCGCTGACGTGGGGAATCCGGCGACTCGGCGAACCGGCCGATCTCATCGCGGGCAGCAAGGCAGGAGTCGAGTCAACATGCGCCGCGGCCGGCATTCCAGCGGTGGCCGGGGTGCAGTCGGAACTGCAGCCGGAGTCCGTGGGCTGAGCGACCCAAGGGACGGGAGACGGCCGCCGATTCCGCAGGACCTACGCTGCTGGGAAATGTGGCAACTTCTTCAAGTATGATGTGTCCAAGAGGAATACAGGCTGTAGGGACACTGCCGGGTTGCTTGGCAAGAGGCCGGATTTCCGCCCTGCGCGCGTGGAGGCGCATGGGCCGGGTGGAGTGCCAAGCGGAGGGCCCGGCCGGGGGTGATGAGAATTGTCAAGCGAACACTTCGTGTTGGTGTATTCAACTGACACCGAGGTTGCTGCTCGATTGATGGCGGCGTTGCACAAGGAGGAGGACATCCTCGTCCGTTTGGTATCCAGCGGTATCGACGCTGCACGCGTCGTGAAGCGCGAAGCCGTGAGCCTCGTCATCGCGGACGTGCGTAGCAACCGGGCGACACCGATGGACACGCTGAGTCACGTCCGCCGCCATGCAGACGTCCCCGTCCTCCTTCTCACCGACGGCGACTCCGATCTTGCAGGAGCGTGCCTGGAGCTCGGTGCGGACGATTGCATGAATTGGCCCGCCTCCGAACGTGAGCTGATCGCCCGCGTGCGGCTTCGCAGCGCAGGTGCGCAGGTGCGACGCAACAAGTCGCCTACCGGAGTTCTCGAGTTGGACGCAGACCACCGGACCGTCCGGATCGAAGGCCGCATCGTCGAACTTCGCGGACGCGAATTCGACTTGCTGTCCTACATGGCGGCATCCCCCGGCGTTGTGTTCACCAGCCAACAGTTGCTCGGCGCAGTATGGGGATCACAACCAGGGTGGCAAAGCGTCAAGACCGTGACCGAACACATCTACAGATTGCGGAAGAAGGTCGAAACGGATCCTAAGAATCCGGCCTTGATCGTGACCGTGCCCCGTTGCGGCTACCGCCTGGACACCTGACGCGAGCGAGGGCCGGCTGCGGCAGCGGGCCCTCGCTCGATCTTGTGCGACTCTTGCCTAGGTGTGTGTGTCGACGAATTCGTTGACGAAGTCGAGGACGTTCTGACGGTCCATCCGGAACACTCCGCCCGTGCCGGCGCAGTTGCCGTTGAGTCCGAAGGAGGTCACTCGTGCAATCACCTGGCTGTCGCCGAGGAAGTTGGGTCCTCCGGAATCACCGAAGCACGTGCCACCGGTCGAATGGTTGTTCGACAACAAGAGCGAGAAGTCGCCCGTGAAGCCCGGCGTATTGATTTGAATCAACCGGGGGTGGGCGATCATGCGGACCCGGTCTGCCTGCACGAATACCGGATTGATGTGTTGCAGCCCGTAGCGGACGGCGATGAAGGTCCTGTCCTGGAGCCCGCGGCGTGTCGTGAGGACGTCGAGTTGATCGACGTCAGGAAGGACACCGAAGTCATCTTCCGAAGCCCCCGGTACCGCGGACGCAAGCTGGACGACGCCGACGTCGTTGACGTCGTTGACGAAGAACGGTGCGGTCTCGTGGTCGGGATGGGCCGCCCAGTCGAGCGCCTCGATGCTGTTCGGACCTGCAAATGGATAGTTGTTGTCGCCGTTGTCGACGTCGGACTCGTAGAAGAATCTCATGCCGGAGAACTCGAAGTCGCGGAACCCGTTCGGGCAGTGTCCGGCCGAGAGCAGGATCGTGGGTTCGATCATCGTCTCCGCGTACCGGAGTGCCGGGCCGGGAGGCTCTCCCCGTGTCAACAACCTCTAGAAGAGAGACAACTGGGGGCGATTCAGGACGACCCATCCAGCGGGTACGTGTCCGACTGCGCGAAGAATTCAGGCAGCAGAGCGATCACCGCCAGCGCATCCTCTGTGGTGCCGAAAGGCGCTTCGCTGCTTCCGGCGTAGGACCCTGCGAAGACATCCGGGTGCGAAGTCTCGAGCCACGCGCCGACGGCCGCCTCGTAATCATCGACTGCCGTCGGGACGCCGACAACGTCACGGGCAACGATGTGTCCGCCCTGGATCGTGAAGATGACCGTCAATTCGGGGGTGATGCCCGCCGGTGTGTAGAAGTCGTGACGGCCCCACTCCTCGATGCATTCCACGTCGGTGTCGACGGCTTGCCCGGGACTGCACGTGGCAGAGACCTTTCCGTGGAAGGCTCCAGTGACCATCTCGAAGAACTCGTCGTTCCCGGTGGGCCACACATGGCCTATCCGATCCACGTCCTCGGCGTTGAGCGCCGCGTAGTACTCCACGACTGGGTCCGATGGCCTTGCAGCGATCGCCGTCATCGTGGACTCAGGTGCGTCCGACGTGGCAGCGGCTTCCGTGGCTGAGGGAACGACGGAAGCCCCGCTTACCGACTCGTTGCCGTTCCCACACGAGGCGAGAATCGCGACGGTGATTGCCGAGATCACCAGGAGGTGCGGCCGGGCATTGGTCCCTGGGTTCATCGAATCTCCCGGTGGTTCACGAACTCGACCTCGCCTAGATCTGAACGGAGATCGTGCCGATGGCGATACGACGAGGGCCCGGCCATACCGGCCAGGCCCTCGTGTCGAGTCGCCATGTCACCTCACGGGGTGCACAGCATGTTGTTGTTGTAATCGTCCAAGATGCCCGCCAGCTCAGTCGCCTCAGCCCTGAGAGCGGCATTCTTGCCGCCCTTGAGATAGCCGCCCGTGCCATCAAAGTCGATGAGCTCGAGCAACGCATCGCCTGCGGCGATGGCGTCCAGGGCATCCTGGCAGGTCCCGGCGTCGGCATTCACGTTGAGCTGCGCAGCGAGGAGCTGAGCAGCCAACCCGTAGGCAGCGTCGCCGGCCATCTTCTTGCCGTCATTCACCACGTCCGGGTCGGCGATATCTCGCTTGTCGAGCAAGTCGACGGCCACTTCACAACTCGTCCCAACGATGCCGCCGAGATAGCCGCTCACTGGGAGGTTGTCGTCGAGCACCGCATCCTGATTGCCGTTGCCGTCGCATGACGTCCAGTTCTTCCAGAAACCGATGGTCCGGGCGTCGCCACCCGGAGGTGGCACGTTGTCGACCGTGAACACCTCGGTCTCGCCGATATCGAGCGTGAACTCGACACATTCGGTGCTGTTGTCTCCGCCTTCAGGCACGGCTCCGGCCGGAGTGAAGCCGTCGATGGTGTTCGACCACCCCGGCATCATCCCGGTTTCGCAGAGCTGGTAGGTGCCTGCCTCGAGCTTGAGACCACCAAAATCAGCGATGCCATCCGCGTCAGTGGTGTCAGACGCAAGCACCACGCCCTCTTCTGTCGGTGATGCGCCTTCGCGGATCTCAAACGTGAAGCCTGCAGCCGGCACGCCAGACGACGTCTTGATGACCGTGACCATGCCCTTCGCCGTATTGGTGATGGTGCACGTGGCCTCTTGGCCGAGGCCAAGGGTGATGGTGTCAGCGTTCTGGGTGCCACCTACGCACACCCAGTCGCTGGCGACGTAGCCGGCAGGTCCCGTCTCAGACAGGTCATAGCTGCCCGCCACGAAGGTGGCGTCACTCATGACGCCGGTCAGACCGGAGAATCCGGTCGGTCCGGTCGCCGTCAGCGTCCAGTCGGTCGGAACCGCAGTGCCACCCGGGTTGGCGCCGTTGTCGACGATCTTGACCAGTGTCAGCTTCGGCGCAATGTCGTCGTTGGTGATCGTGCACGTCTTGTCGTCGCCCACGGCCAACGTCACCGAGCCATCGGCGGCACAATCGCCACCCCAATCCGAGGCCGCATACCCGGCCTGCTCGATCTCAGACGCCGTGGCACGTCATCGCGGAGGGCCGTGACCGCCGAGTTGGTGCGGAGAAGGGTGACCAAGAGCGCCACCTGCACGACGAGCAACAAGCCGATGCCGAGGGCGATCCATCGGGCAGCCGTCGAACGACCGCGTTGATCTACGGGGGCTCTTTCGTCGGACCCACTTGGCTTTGCTGCGTTGTCGGTCACTCGCTACCTACCGTTCGTTCTGCATTGCCCCGAAGGAGCTTCGAGGCTTCACCGGGCCTGGCGATTCGCTCCTGCCGGTTCAGGCTACTTGTGGCTACGACCAACAGGAGCGCCTCCCAGTTTCGCGGCCGGGTTGCATGGTTGAGGGGCCGGGCCGAAGCCCAGCCCCTCAACGCACCCTCCGCTCATCGGGGGGCGATGGCTTTTCTTGGAGGGTGCCGGTCCCGATCCCGGTACGCAGGATCGGTGCCGCAAAACCCCAAGGGCCCGGACCGAAGTCCGGGCCCTTGATCCCGGCTATATGTTGATGTCCAGGAACGTGCCGTCAGTGAAGTTGACCCGAATGACGTACGGGCCGTCCTTGTCGACCTTGTTTTTGAAGTCGAACCGCAGGATCGCTTCGCCGGTCATCAAGGTGCCGCCGCTCCAGCCCGAATCGGTTGCGTCGAGCAACGCGTCCGGCGGTGCCTCGGCGCCCGTCCACGTCGTCACATCGTCGAGACGGATCTTGGTCAGGTTGCCGTTGCTGTCCGGCCACTCGATCGAGATGTCCTCGATGACCTTGTCCTCACCCGTGAAGTTCGTGAGCCGCACCGTCAGCCGCTTCCCGTTGGTCTGCAGCTTGTCGATGGTGATCCCCGGCGTGATCGTCACGGTGGCGTCATCGGACACCGTCTCGGTCCCGAACGAGTCCTCGCCCGTCGCCGTCGCCGTGTTGGGCACGTCGAACGGGTTCACCACGTTGCCGCAGTTCTTGATGAACCCGTTGTTGTTGTACCGAGCGATCGAGAAGAACGCGATCTGCCAGTTGACATCCACGCCTTCGACCGGACCGGCCGACTGACCCCAACCACCCGTGAAGGGATCTGAGCACGACAGGTGCATCTCGAAGGCCGGATCGGGACCGTCCCCATCCGGATCGATGAAGATGTCGTTCCGCGTGACGCTGCTCACGAACGTCGCATTGTCCGAGACGTCGACGCCGTCGAGGTAGACCTCGCCGGTTGCCGTCGAGCCCTCGAGGATGCTCCCGTTCACGAACACGAATCGGAACTCGTCTCCACCGGCGCCACCGAACAGCGGATCCTCGTCGAGGAACGGCGCCACCAGGTAGTCGACCGTGATCGTGACGGACTGACCCGCTGGGATCTGGACCGTGCAGTCCAGTTCCTGGCCGACGGTCGCCGAGCAGTCGCCGCTGCTCGTGCTCACACCGGTCACTTCGAGCGAGGTGTTGACGCTGTCCGTCACCGACACGTCGACCGCATCCGACGGACCTGCGTTGCTCACCTCGATGGTGAACGACTGCGCGGTACCTTGCGGCACGCTGGTCGGATCGAACGTTTTGACGATCGACAGGTTGATGTCGACCAGGATGTCAATGGTGTCGCTGTCCTCGTCGCCGATGTCCGTCGAGTTGTCGACATCGTCGTTGTAGGTGTCGGAGACGACGCCGGTGTTGCTCACGGCCGGCGCATCGTTGAGCCCGCCGGCACCGTTCGCCTCTTCGACATTCGACGCCACGGTGAAGTCCACCGTGATCGTGACGGAGTCGCCAGCGCCGAGGCTGGAGATCAGCCATTCGACGGTCTGTGCGTCGATGTCACTGTCGGCGTCGGCTCCGGCCGTGCCCGAGACGCCCGTGACCGTGAGTCGGTCATCGACGTCGTCGAACACGGACACGTCATCGAGATCGACGTTGCCGTCGTTCGTCACGACGAGCGTGAACGAGCTCCCAGCACCACCGGCGATGACGCTGTCATCCGTGAACGTCTTGACGATGTCCACCGACGGAGCGGCCCCGAAGTAGTGGCTCGGGTCGTCGTCGGAACGAGTCGCCGTATCGCCGTCCACGTCCGTGTGAGTCGCCGTGGCCGTACCGATGTTGGCGTACTGCCCGGCCACGGACGTTCCTGTGCCCTCACAGACCGTGCTCGCCCCAGCGGGAAGAGTGTCGGTAGCACAGTTGACGACTACGCCTTGATCGTCGGTGACGACCAGGTTGGACAGCGGCACGTCGCCGACGTTCGTCACCTGGTAGAACCAGTTCACGGTCCCACCAACGAGAATCTCCGGTCCCGGCGGCAAGTCTGCGTCGGCCGGACCCGTGTTCTTCTCGATGGAGATGGCTGGGTTGATCACGTCGACGCTTGCGCTGGCCGAGTCGGTCACCTCCGTGCCCTCATCGTCGACCGCAGTCGCCGTGACGGTGTTGGTGTGATCGGCGGCGATCGTCCTCGTGATGTCGCACTCGAATGCGCCGCCCGCCCCAATGGTCTGGGGCAAGATGCACTCGGCGCTCACATCACCGAACACGTCGTCGACCAGACTCGTGATCGTCACCGGATCTGTCGAGACGCTGTTGTTCTCGACACGAATCGTGAACAGCACGTCCTCGCCTGGTGCGAACACCTGATCCTGGTTCGGCGTCTTGAACACGTCGATCACCGGAGCGACATCGGCGATGACCACGGTTTCGTCGTCATCATCGCTGGCGGTATTGCCATCGTTGTCGGACACGACCACCGTGGCCGTGTTGACATGGTCACCATCGGCTGCATTGCCCGCAACGAAGGCAGTGAACACGCACGTGTAGCTCTGGTTGAACTGCAGGTTGATGTCCGTGGCCTCCGGGCAGGAGGCGGCCAGATCGTCGTTGTAGTCGCTGTCGGTCAGCGAGTCGATGTCGACTTCCTCCAGCGAGTTGTTGGTCACCACGAGGGTGAACGTCACCGTGGCACCCGGCTCGTCGACCGAGGTCGGATCGGCCGTCTTCGTGATCGACACGTCGGGCAGCACGTCCGTGAAGACGACGGTCTCGTCGTCGGACTCGGTGTCGCTGTTCCCATCGTTGTCGGAAGCAACCACCGTTGCCGTGTTCTCGTGATCCGGACCCGAGAAGTCACCCGAGATGGACTCCGTGAACACGCACGTATAGGTCGCCCCGCTCGCCAACACCGTGCCAACGGCATCAGCGCAGTTGGCGCCCAGATCGAAGTCCGAGTCGACCAGCGAGTCGATCGTTGCATCCTCCAACGAGTTGTTGGTCACCACGATCGTGAACTCGACATCGGCGCCCGTCTCCGGAACGCTCGTCGGATCCGCCGTCTTCGTGATCGACACATCCGGCAACACATCATCGAACGTGACGGTCTCGTCATCGGACTCGGTGTCGGTGTTGCCGTCGTTGTCGCTGGCAACCACCGTTGCCGTGTTCTCGTGAGCCGGACCCGAGAAGTCACCCGAGATGAACTCCGTGAACACACACGTGTAGGTCGCTCCGCTCGCCAACACCGTCCCGACCGCATCCGCACAATGCACGGCCAGATCGAAGTCCGAGTCGACCAGCGAGTCGATCGTTGCGTCCTCCAACGAGTTGTTGGTCACCACGATCGTGAACTCGACATCGGCGCCCGTCTCCGGAACGCTCGTCGGATCCGCCGTCTTCGTGATCGACACATCCGGCAACACGTCGTCGAACGTGACGGTTGCGTCGTCGTCGTCGGTTGCCACGTTGCCGTCGTCGTCCTCGGCCGTGGCCGTCACCACGTTGTTGTGCGCCGGCCCGGATGCATCACCGGACACGAAGGCAACGAAGGAACAGGTGAAGGATCCACCGTTGGCGGCCAGCGCCTGCGGGAACACGCAGTCACCTTGTCCATCCAGGTCGCCGTAGACCGTGTCCACCATGCCGGTGAGCGATGCGTCCTCGGCGCTGTTGTTCGTCACCTGGAAGGTGAACAACACGTTGCCGCCGGTTTCGGGCACGGTCGTCGGATCGGCGGTCTTCTCGACAGTGATGTCGGGCAACACGTCCTCGAAGACGACGGTCTCGTCGTCGGACTCGGTGTCGGTGTTGCCGTCGTTGTCGCTGGCAACCACCGTTGCCGTGTTCTCGTGAGCCGGACCCGAGAAGTCACCCGAGATGAACTCCGTGAACACACACGTATAGGTCGCTCCGCTCGCCAACACCGTGCCAGCGGCATCAGCGCAATTGGCGGCCAGATCGAAGTCACTATCGACCAGCGACTCGATCGTTGCGTCCTCCAACGAGTTGTTGGTCACCACGATCGTGAACTCGACATCGGCGCCCGTCTCCGGCACCGACGTCGGATCAGCCGTCTTGACGATGCTGATATCCGGCAACACGTCCTCGAACGGGACGGTCTCGTCGTCGGTAGCCTCGTCAGTGTTGCCGTCGTCGTCAGACGCCGTGGCGGTCACCACGTTGTTGTGCGCCGGACCCGAAGCATCGCCGGACAAGAACACCGTGATCGAGCAGGTGTACGTGCCACCGCTGCCGGCCAGCGGCTGCGGCACCGAACAATCGCCCTGGCCGTTCAGATCACCGAAGTCGGAGTCCACGAGCGAGTCCAGTGTGGCGTCTTCCAAAGAGTTGTTCGTCACCAAGAACGTGAACGTCACGTCCCCGCCCGTCTCCGGCACCGACGTCGGATCAGCCGACTTCACGATGCTGATATCGGGAAGGACGTCCTCGAACGGCACGTCCTCGTCGTCCTCATCTTCGACGGGGTTTCCGTCGTCGTCTTCACCCGAGGCTGTAGCGACGTTCGTGTGAATCTCGCCAGCGTCACCCGAGAGGAACTCGGTGAACGCGCACGTCACTGACTCTCCGGGAGCCAGATTCGCTGGCAACGCAGGAACACACGAGGCGCTCACGTCGCCGAAGACGGTGTCCACGACGGAGTTGATCGTGACGGTGTCGACGGCGGAAGTGTTCTCCACCGTGATCGTGAAGGTCACATCACCGCCCGTCTCCGGCACACTCGTCGGGTTGGCCGTCTTGGTCGTGAGGATGCTCGACGGAACGTCGTCGATCGTCACGGTCGCATCGTCGTCGTCAGAAACGGGATCGCCGTCGTCGTCCACGCCGTTCGCAGTGGCGGTGTTCGACACCACATCACCGGCGTTGCCGGACACGAAGTCCGGCACGGTGCACGACACCGTCTCCCCCGGCAGCAGCACTGCTGGCAAGTCGTCGCAGAACGCCGTGATGTCGCCGAGGGTCGGGTCACTGATCGTATTGATCGTCACCGTATCCACGAGCGACGTGTTCTGCACGACGATGCTGTAGGTCACCGCACCGCCCGGCTCGTCGACCACTTCCGGAGTGACTGTCTTCGTGAGGAGAATGCTCGACGGCACGTCCGTGATCGTGACGGTTGCGTCATCGGTGCCACCCACCGGGTTGCCGTCATCATCGGTACCGGCCACGGTGAGCACGTTGGTGATCACATCGTCTGCGTTGCCCGACACCGTCTTGGTGATCGAACACGAATAGGAACCACCGGCCGCGATCGTCTGCGGCACCGAACAGTCACCCTGACCATTCAGATCCCCATAGATCGAGTCCGTCAGCGAGCTGATCGTCACCGCGTCGACCGCCGAGGTGTTGTTCACCGTGAACGTGTAGGTCACGTCACCACCCGGCTCCGCAACCGACGTCGGGTTCGCCGTCTTGATCACCTCGATGCTCGACGGCACGTCCGTGATCGTGACGGTTGCGTCATCGGTGCCACCCACCGGGTTGCCGTCATCATCGGTACCGGCCACGGTGAGCACGTTGGTGATCACATCGTCTGCGTTGCCCGACACCGTCTTGGTGATCGAACACGAATAGGAACCACCGGCCGCGATCGTCTGCGGCACCGAACAGTCACCCTGACCATTCAGATCCCCATAGATCGAGTCCGTCAGCGAGCTGATCGTCACCGCGTCGACCGCCGAGGTGTTGTTCACCGTGAACGTGTAGGTCACGTCACCACCCGGCTCCGCAACCGACGTCGGGTTCGCCGTCTTGATCACCTCGATGCTCGACGGCACGTCCGTGATCGTGACGTCGGCGTCATCGGTGCCGCCCGCCGGGTTGCCGTCGTCGTCGGTCCCAGCCACGGTCAACACGTTGGTGATCACGTCGCCCGGGTCGCCGGCGACGAACTGCGTGATCGAGCAGCTGTACGACCCACCGGCCGCGATCGTCTGCGGCACCGAACAGTCACCCAGACCACTCAGATCGCCATAGATCGAATCGATCAGCGAATCGATCGTCACCGAATCGGTGGCAGAGGTGTTGTTCACTGTGAACGTGAACGTCACGTCGTCACCGGGCTCATCCACCGAGGTCGGGTTGGCAGTCTTGATCACTTCGATGGATGACGGGACGTCATTGATCGTGACGTCGGCGTCATCCGTGCCACCCACCGGGTTGCCGTCATCGTCGGTACCGGTCACGGTCAACACATTGTTGATCACATCACCTGCCATGCCGGACACGTCGACCGTGATCGAGCACGAATACGACCCACCGGCCGCGATCGTCTGCGGTACCGAGCAGTCACCCTGACCGTTCAGATCGCCGTAGATCGAATCGGTCAGACTGTCGATCGTGACGCTGTCGACCGCAGACGTGTTGTTGACAACGAAGTCGTAGGTGACCGAGCCACCCGGCTCATCCACATTGTCCGGCGTCGCCGTCTTCACGACCTCGATGGCCGAAGGCACATCGTTGATGGTCACCACGGCGTCGTCGTCGTCGGTGACCGCGTTGCCATCATCGTCGATACCCGAGGCGGTCACCACGTTGGTGATGGTGTCGCCGGCCATGCCCGACACGTTGACGGTGATCGAACACGAATAGGAGCCGCCGGCGGCGATCGTCTGCGGCACCGAACAATCACCCTGACCATTCAGGTCGCCATAAATCGAATCATCGAGCGTGTCGATCGTCACATCGTCGACTGCGCTGAGGTTGTTGACGACGAAGTCGTACGTGACCGAACCACCCGGCTCATCCAGATTGTCGGGCGTCGCCGTCTTCACGACCTCGATGGCCGAAGGCACGTCGACGATGGTGACGATTGCGTCGTCTGATGCGGTGTCGCTCCCACCACCGTTGCTCGCAACGGCAGTAACGATGTCGGTCTCGGAGTCTCCGGCGTTGCCGGACACCGTTGCGGTGAACGAGCAGGTATATGTGCCGCCGCCACCAGCCAGCGGCTGAGGCACGGAGCAGTCACCCTGACCATTCAGGTCGCCGTGAATGTCGTCGACGAGCGAGTCGAGGGTCGCATCGCCAACACCGGCAGCGGCGTTGTTGGTGACGACCACCGTGAACGTGACGAGTCCACCGGGCTCGTCGACCGTCGTCGGGTTGGCAGTCTTGTCGACCGTGATGTCGGGCGCCACGTTGGCCGGCAGCACGTCCGTCGGCTCGGTGGCGGTGTCGTTGGCTGGGTTCGTATCGTCTGAGATCGTGCTGACGCTGGCCACGTTGCACAGGTCGACGCCCGAGTCGCCGACAGCGCATAGCCCGCTCTGGACGGTGCCCGCAGTGGGCGCCGTTGCCGACACATCGACGACGATCGTGATGTCGACCGTGTCGCCGGGCGCCATGGGTCCGATGTCGCACGTGACCACGCCGGCCGCCTCGGAGCAGGTCGCTCCGGCAGAGGTGGCGGAGACGAAGGTCGTGTTGGGGTCGAGCGTGTCCGTCACCGCCACCGAGTTGGCCACGGCCGAGCCGAGCGCGTTCGTGACCGTCAGCGTGTAGGTGAGCTGATCTCCCTGAACGATGGGATCCGGGGAGTCGCTCTTGACGATGGCGAGATCCACGTCGGCCGTGAAGAAGTCACTTGGCTTGAGAAGGGGCACGGTCTGGTTGCCCGTGCTGATCGAGTCGCCGTTGTCGAGCGTGATCGCACCGCTGTTGGCGACCGTGATCGACTGGTCGGGACCGGTGGCCGCATCGATGAGGCGCGACTGCACGTTGCCGCCGGTGCCTGCCTGGATGGTGTCGTCGAGCACGAGCCAGGTCTCGAGAACGACCTCGTCCCCGTCGTCCAAACCACTGATCGTGAAGATGCCGACGATCTCGTCGTTGATGAGGCTCCAGGTGAAGCCGTCGACCGTGGCAGGTGTGCCGGTGTCGGTATACGCACCGTCACCGGTGTCGATGAACGCGGCGATGACGCCGTAACCGACATCGTCGACGCGGGCGTCGTACCCGAAGTCGTCACCGTTGGTGGTGAGCGTGTTCCATCCGCTCACGAAAGTGATGACGCCGTTCTCCGGCGTCGTATCCCCCGACACAGAGATCTTGGTTTCGAAGGGGACGATCTGGCCCAGCGCCATGTCTTGCGGGGCCAGGCTCTCCACCTTGACATCGACCGCCCCGTCGTTGAACTCCGCGAGGGGGATGATCGGGTCACCATCGCCGCTGCCGATTGGTGCTACGAGGCCAGGAAAGGGAATGGGCGGCAGGTAGATGCTGGGGTCTGCGGCCGAGAAGTTGAGTGTGTAGGCGCCCCCGGCAGCATTAGCCGGTGCGAGTGGCGAGGCACCGAAGCCGCCTTGTACCAGCATCGTCATGAGCAGCGAGAAGGCTGCAAACACTGCCAAGGTCTTGCGGTTGCGACTGTCGCGCGCGAAGAACGGATCCCACTACCCATTACTTGCTCCCTACGTTCCCGGCCAAGAAATTGGCCCCCCGTTTACTCCCCTGCCGCAATTGCGGCGATACCGAGACGCGGAGTCGTATCCACCCGAGCCCAGTACCTATTCACCCATGACCATATACCTAGGCCGCTCGACCTAGCGATCAACGGGAGATCAACTCTCAAAAAAAGAAGGCCATCTCGCGCACAGTCGGGCCAGCAGGGTCTCAGGAAACGACGTCATCCGGCTTCTCACCCTCGCTTCCGGCTCCCCTTGGGAACGATCACTCAACCGCTGGTCGAGGGTTGCAGATCCACAACCCTCACCTGTGCATTCATCTGGGCCGGATGACCACTCCTGGCTGCCGGTCGAGCGGCAGAGATGCACCGGATTTCGACCAGCCGCGACGCGAGGGCAGATCGAGCCGGAATGCCCCGTCAGCCGTCGAAAAGGGACCTCTGCTCGAAGGCGAAGACGACCCGGCGATTGGAGGCCCGACCTGCCGCCGTGTCGTTCGTGGCGATCGGGAGGTCTTCGCCGTAGCCGACACTCGTCAGCCGGGCAGCATCGACACCCGCTGCCACCAGATACTCGACGGCCGACGCCGCCCTCGCCTCGCTGAGGCGCTGATTCATCGCCTGCGACCCCACCGAGTCCGTATGACCCTCCACCAACATCCCCAGAGACTGATCCCTGGCAAGGATGGCCACGGCAACGTCAAGAACAGCCTTCGTTGGCTGATCGAGCTCGGCGCTGCCGGTGGCGAAGTTGGCACCGTCGTTGAGCGACCCCGTCGTGATGCCGTTCTCGACGTTGATCTCATAGTCCGGGAATGCCGCGAGGAGCTCAAACACCCCCGGCATCGTGTACATCCAATAGGAGACATACAGGCCATCGCCGGTCGTGGTCTGATCGTCAACAGCCTCCACGCCGTACACGGCGGCGGCACCGCCTGCGATGTACTGGCGGAGCTGATCGTTGGGCAGCTCACCGGCCAGGACGAGCGTGCCATGTTGGCGACGTGCGTTGAAACGGGGCGCCGTCAGGTTCGTGATCTCGACGGCTGAGGCGACTTCGGCGACACCGTACGTGGCCGCGACAGCCTGCTCGAAGGCGGTCAGATACTGCTGGTTGGGTGACAAGCCGGTGACTTCGACTCGCTCGCCCTCGGCCCGAATGCTCCCCTCGGTGATCATGGGAAGCAAGGTCAAACCCTGATCAGCCGACGCGAGCCAGGGCGCCGGGGCGACGTTGGCAGCCACCCGAAGATCGGTGGTGACCGCAGGACCGTAGGCAACGAATGCCGCCGCAACGAGCCGATCCGCTGTCGCTTGGTCCGGAACGACACCCGAAAGATGGAACTGTCCATCGGCAAGCTCAGCTACGAGGACGGACACCGCGGCGCGAGGCTCCGGCGCGGCTCCGAGCTTGGTCCCGTCGCTACCGGCGACGGAGCCGCTGTCCGCTGCCTGTGGGACCGCGTCCTCGGCCCGCCCGGCGTCGCCCGCAACGGTATCAGGCTGGTCGTCTTGTTGGCCCAGGTTTCTCATCCCCTGCGACAAGAAGAATCCGATCCCGACGACGAACAGCGTCACCACGATCGCCGGGATCACTCGGTCTCTGTAGCTGCCCACGTCGCATCCTCACGTACGGCCGGGCAAGCACGGCAAAGCCGTGACGGAGCACGCCCCTGCGCAACCTACAGCTCGAGATTCCCACTGGCCCGGCGATGTCCTACCTCGCCACCATCAGTATCGCGGTTCGTTGCTCAAGACGCATCAACAAGATTGGGGATACCGGGCAGACGCTGGGCTTGCAGGTGCGGATCGATCAAAAGGGCGACAACTTCAGATGGAGAATCGTTGGGAGCACCGACCAATACGCTGATCTGCACGGCTCAGGCGACGGCTTCGGCATTCCCTTCGGTGAGACAGGGGTAACCGACGTGTACATCGGCGGGTTGCACATCGACTGAAGCAGAGCCATGGCACCTAGTGCCGTGACCAGAAACGTTCGCGCGGGTGGCACGCCGACGCTTGGTCCGGAGCATCGCTTGACGAAACCCGGCGACCGGCGTGCCCCGCCGTGGCACAATCCCCATCGTGAAAGAAACGATCACCAAGGAAGAGACCAAACGCCAGCTCACCGATGATGGAGACCACGATCGATTTGCTCACTACGTCCGGAAGGCGGACATCGTCCGCAGCAACGTGGACGGGGTGCCCGTCGTCGCTCTGTGCGGCAAGAAGTGGATTCCGAATCGGGATCCGAGCCGCTACCCGGTGTGTCCGACGTGCAAGGAGATCAAGGCTCGCTTGACCGGCGGCTGATCGGCAGAGCAGAGGGAGAGCTCCCCCCCGTGAGCGATGCGTATTTCACGACGCCAGACGGCTCTTGGTTCCAACCCACGGGGTTCTGCAGAGGCCCGTGGGACGTGCATGCATGCCATGCCGGACCGCCGACCGCGTTGCTGGTTCGTGCGCTGGAGCGCCTGGTTCCCCATCAACGGCTCGCCCGCATCACGGTCGAGATCATGCGACCCATCCCGATGAGCGGCTTTCGCGTCCAAGCCGAAGTGCGGCGACCCGGGAGATCGGTCACGCTGTCCGAAGCGGAGATCTTCGACAACGATCGGGTGCTTGCTCGCACCTACGCCATGCATCTCCGCCGCCTCGACTCGATCGAAGTAGCAACGATTCCCGCCGCGGTGCCGGACTTCGTCGACAGCGTTCCGGCCGGGTTCCCGATTCACCAGGCGAAGCATGATGAGCAGTGGATCGGCGAGTCGTTCGACGTTCGCTACGACCCGACCCACTCGCTGGGCACTGGAGGCCGCACCTGGATGTGGCTGAGGTCGTTGGTCCCGATCCTGGCGGACGAGGAGGGTTCGGGCTTCCAACGGATCTGCCCACTGGCCGACTCGGGGAATGGCATCAGCTACAACACCTACCTGGACGAGATCGATTTCGTCAATCCGGACCTCACCGTCGCGCTGCACCGGGAGCCGGAGGGCGAGTGGTTTCTCTCCAAAGCAGAGTCGCACTGGCAGGGCGACGGCACGGGCGTCGCCGATGCCGAGTTGTTCGACCGTGCCGGTCCGGTCGGACGCGCCGTCCAGAGCCTGCTCCTCAATCCCGCCTGACGGCCCTTCCCCACCGCGGCGGCCGGGCCCAACCACGGTGCAGGTAGCCTTCCCTGCCATGTCCACAGAAGTCCGCAGCGCCCACGCCGACGACATCGATCGGATCTGCGACATCATCGGCGAGGCGCTGGACCCCGAGGACGCCGCCGAGGCACGCCTCGTCCTCGAAGACGACCGTTTCGACGGGGATCGATGGCTGGTCGGCGTCGCCGACGGCAAGGTGGAGTCGACGCTTGCGCTCTTCGACGGCGACCTCCGCATCGGCGAGGCGATCCTCCCTGCGGGTCAGATCGAGTTCGTAGCCACATCAGAGGCGGCACGGGGCCGTGGCCTCATCGCCGCTCAGATGGCGGAGGCCCACCGGCGGAGCGGAGCCGCAGGCCATCTGGCCCAGTTCATCGTCGGCATCCCCAACTTCTACCGGCAGTTCGGCTACAGCTATGCAGTGCGGCAGCCGCCCTACCAGGAGGTTCCCGCCGACTTCGCCCTCAGCCTGGTGGCGGGGTGGGACATGCGTAGTGCATCCAGCACCGACATCCCGACCATCGAGGCAGCACAACGCACGATCCAAGATGAGGCGGCAGTCGCCCTCACCCACAGCACCCAACTGTGGCAATGGCTCATCGACTCGCCCAACTACGAGGTCGTCACCGGGACCCACAAGGGACAGGTCGCCGTCGGCCGCATCTACGACGATGGCGATACCGCCTACCTCGGAGACGTCGTGGCGCCGACCAGGGGCGCGCTCCATGCCCTCATCGCACATGCCAGAGCGACGCAGCCCGAAGTGACGGTCATGCACCGCCCAGCGTCACTGCTGACATCGATGCTCAGCGCCATCGGAGCACCCAACGACGAACTCGGGTGGTACTACGTGCGGATCGACAGCATCCGGGCGTTCCTCGATGGTATCCGCCCGGAATTGGCGGCGCGACTCGCCCGCTCGTCGCTGGCCGGCTTCTCCGGCAGACTGACGCTTTCCCAATACCGCAACTCGGTCACCTGCGGGTTCGAGAACGGGCTCCCGTCGGAGTTCGAGGATGGCGGGGCTGTGCCCTACCCGGTGAGTGCGGGTGCTTCGGGAGTGCCCCAGGACCTGTTCCCCGATCTGGTGCTCGGCCCCCACGGCGGATCTGCGCTGGCGGGGCTCCACGGCGACGTCCTGCTCGGTGAGCAGCGCGACCTGATCGAGGTCCTCTTCCCGCCGGTCACCGCGGACATCCAGACGTGGGTGTTTCCCTGATGGGCCGCAAGATGGACGCCGCCGACATCCGCGCCTTCATGGGCACCGGGTCGCGAACGGGGAAACTCGCAACGGTGCGGGCCGACGGTTCCCCACATGTGGTGCCGATCTGGTTTGCGTTCGACGCCGACGGAGACGTGGTCTTCCTGACTGATGGGGGCTCGCTCAAAGCCCGCAACATGCGTCGTGACCCTCGGGTATCACTCCTCGTCGACGATGAGGCGATGCCCTTTGCCTGGGCACGGATCGACGGCACCGTCGCCTTCGACGAAGACCCCGATCAATTGCTGCACTGGGCAACGGAGACCTGCCGCCGGTACGTCGGCGACGACCTGGCCGCTTCCTTCGGGCGGCGGAACGCCGTCCCCGGCGAGCTGGTCGTTCGCATCAAACCATCACGCATGGTCGGCGAGCTCGGCGTCGCCGAATGATCACCTACACATCCCGTCGTCGTACTCGACCGACCATGGGTCTCCCGCCCGGTGGCGCGATCTTCGTTCCGCGCTAGCCTCGCACAACGAGCTCACAAGGGGAGTGGTATCGACATGGGTGTTCGCATCAGTAGACGCGCCCTCATAGTGCTGGTTGCCGTCGCCACGGCGGTGGTCCCGACTGCAGCGCTTGCATTCGACGATGCTGACAGCGATGACGGCGCTCTCGAGGAGACGCGCCAAGAGGTCTTCGTCGATTTTGATTACAACGAGATGTCGCGATTGCTGGCGTTTGCGCTCCGCGCCGCCGACATCCCCGAGCCCATCGATTGTGCGGCTCCAGATGGTGTGACGCTCGGATCCAGCATCGATCCCGATACCGGCGATCTCGTCGTCACTGCCTCCGACGGAGCGTGGGAGGCCCCGGAGCGCTGCACCTTCGTGGACGTCACGGGACCCAACGGACAGGTGAACCACGGCCAGGTCGTCTCGAATTTCGTGCACGCATTGAAGACAGCCTTCGACAAGTCAGAACTCGGCGTGCCCTTCGGCCAGCTGATCAAGCAGATGGCGGGATCCGACCTCGGCAAGGGTGACCAGCACATCCGGGTCGGCGATGTCGATGGTGAAGAGGACGATGACGTCATGTCCGACGATCTCGACGGGGACAACGAGAACTCAGATGACCTCGACGGGGACGACGACGGCGACCACGGTCCGCCCGACCACGCCAACAACGACAAGGACAAGAAGCCCAAGAAGAGCGGCAGCAACAACGGCAACGGCCGAGGGCCCAACAAGTAGCCGCCACGTCCTGAAAGCCGAACCACACGGCCTCGCCGAGCACCTCGATCTGAAAGCGACGATCGCGACGGCGTTCTGAACGGCGATCATGGGCTGATGCAGTACGACATCGCGATCATCGGCGGCGGCATCGTGGGGCTCGCCACGGCGTTGGCCCTGACCCGGGATCACCCCGACGGCTCTGTGGTGGTGCTGGAGAAGGAGACCGCCCTCGGCTCGCACCAGACCAGCCGCAACAGCGGCGTCATCCACGCAGGGCTCTACTACACACCTGGGTCCTTGAAGGCCCGGCTGTGCGTCCAAGGCGGGCGGCGGCTGGTCGACTTCTGTCAGGGCTACGGCATCCCCCTGAAGCGCTGCGGCAAGGTCGTCGTCGCTTCCGACGAAGACCAGCTCGATGCACTGGCCGAACTGGAGCGACGAGCATCGGCCAACGGCGTCCCGACCCAACGCCTCTCCCCCGACGGCATCGCCGCCAAGGAGCCGAACGTGGCGGGAGTCGCGGGACTCTGGGTCCCGGAGACCTCCGTGGTTGACTTCTCGGTCGTCGCTGCCGCCTACGCCCAGCTGGCGACCGATGCCGGCGCCGACGTTCGCACCGGCTTCGAGGTGACCCACATCGGGGTTCGCGACGATCGGCATCGCATCGAGTCTCCGGCGGGCTGGCTGGATGCCGGGGTCGTCGTCAACTGCGCAGGACTGCAGGTCGATCGGGTCGCCCGGATGATGGGTCTGGACCCTGAGCTGCGCATCGTGCCGTTCCGCGGCGAGTACTTCGAGGTGATCCCCGACCGCTCCGACCTCGTGAGGGGCTTGGTGTACCCGGTCCCCGACCCCCGATTCCCGTTTCTCGGTGTGCACTTCACCCGGGATGTGAACGACCGAGTCGAGGTGGGGCCCAACGCCGTGCTGGCGATGGCTCGGGAGGGATATCGCCGATCCGACATGAACCTCCACGACCTCGGCGAGTCCCTGCGCTATCGCGGTCTGCACAAGCTGGCCAAGGAGTACTGGAAGACTGGAGCAGCCGAGATGTGGCGGTCCGCCGCAAAGGGCGCATTCGTCAAGGACGCCAATCGGCTCATCCCTGCGCTCGGCAAGAACGACCTCGGCGCCTACCGGTCGGGTATACGAGCGCAGGCGATTCGCCCCGACGGCTCGCTCCTTCACGATTTTGCGATCGTGGAGACACCCCACGCCGTCCACGTGCTGAACGCTCCTTCGCCCGCAGCAACCGCCTCGCTGGCGATAGGTGAGCACATCGCAGGGATGGCGGCCGCCAAGCTCTGAGCATGGTGCTCAGACCCTTCCCACCATCCACAGATCGCCGACGTTGGTTCCGGTGGGCCCGGTCACGATTCGGCCGGGCACGATGTCGAAGAACCTTCCAGAGTCGTTGCGCGCCAGATAGTCGGAGGGATCGAGCCCCACCCCTCGTGCGGCTGCCGCCGTCGTGCCGTCGACGATCGCACCGGCTCCGTTCGCCATACCGTCGACACCGTCGGTACCGGCTGCCAGGAACACGACATGGCTGTCGCCCTCGAGGGCGATGGCGGCGGCCAGCGCAGCTTCGTGGTTCCTGCCACCCCTGCCTGTCCCTGTAACCGTCACAGTGGTCTCCCCCGCATACACCCTGACCCCGGCCGGTCTCTGCATGGCGACAAGCCGGCGAGCCACCGCCGCCGCTTCTCCGGTGACCTCGGTGTCAAGGACCTCCGCGTCGATCCCGCGCTCGGTGAGAGAGGTTGCTGCGGCCGCAGCGGCTTGCCGGCGCGATGCAACCACGGCGAACGTCGATCCCGACCGGCGGGGCGTATCGTCGGGCCCCTCGACCGCCTGGAGCACAGAACGCGGTACCAGGTCCGACACGCCCCAGCGCGTGAGCACCTCGGGTGCGGGGTCGAGTCGTTCCGCAACCGTCGGGCCTGAGGCGATGATGGCCGGGACATCACCCACCACGTCCGAAATGGCGAACGTCACGACCGGACCGGGCGTTGCCGCGGCGAGACCGCCACCTTTGAGCTGCGACAACGCGACGCGCACGGCATTGAGGTCGCCGATCGGCGCACCCGACCGCAACAGGAGATCCGTGGTCGACTGCAGATCCTCGAGAGTGACCCCGGCGCGGGGTACTTCGGCCAGCGCCGACCCACCCCCTGAGATGAGGGCGACGACGATTCCACCCTTCGGTGCGGCGGACGCCGCATCAAGCAGTGCCGCCCCGGCGGCGATGCTTCCTGGGCCAGGGATCGGGTGCTCACCCACCACCAGGCTCAGACCATGCGGGACTTCACTCGCTTCTGGCGCCACCACAACTCCCGTCAGTGGGCCGGTGACGGTATCGGCGAGGCCCCATGCCATGCCCACCGCAGCTTTGCCGAGCGCCAGCACCGTCACCGGTCGTCGATCGAGCGCCAGCGCACGAGCCGCCGCTGCGGTCGCCCGCCGCGGATCGATGGCGCGCACTCCGGCACAGAACGCCTCTTCCATCGCGGTGCGCATCTCCATCGGACGCACGGTATCCCAACCACCGGCTCGCCGCCTCGGGGCCTCCCGCTCTATCGTCGCCACGAGCCCTCTGGAGCGCCACCGCCCGTGCAGCACCGTCCGATCACCCACAACGGCGTCGACGCCATGCAGATCGTCCACAACGGCTTTGAGTTGGTGGTGGCGCTGTCGGCCGGCCCTCGCATCCTGGGCTTCCGCAAGGTCGACGGGCTCCAGCTCTTCGCTTCGCTACCGGCGCTGACCCTTGTGGTGGACGGCGGGCCGGCCTTCAACTTCTATGGCGGTCACCGGCTGTGGGTTGCCCCCGAAGTGCCTGCCGTGACGTACGCCGCCGACGATGACCCGGTCTCGATCGACGTCGATGACGTCGCAGGCACCGCGCAGATCGTGGCACCTGCAGACACCGCCGGGTGGGAGAAATCGATCATGTTGCAGGTTGTCGAGGACGGCGTGATCGTCGATCACCTGTTGCGCAACACCAGCGGCGCCGTCCACGAAGCCGCACCATGGGCCATCACGCAGCTCGCAGTCGGGGGTGTGGCGATGATCCCGCTGGGCAGCCGCGATTCCGATGAGTTTCAGCCGGATCGCTCGCTCGTCGTGTGGCCGTACACACGCTGGGATGACCCGCTGCTATCGATCGCCGATAGGCACATCGAGGTTGTCGCAACCCGCTCCGACCCGCTGAAGATCGGCACCGCACTTCGTCGCGGCTGGCTGGCCTATCGCCTCGCCGACCAACTCTTCGTCAAGCGCGCCGTACACCCAGCCGGCGCCATCCTCACCGATCTGGGAGCCTCCGGTCAGTGCTACTGCAACGACGCATTCCTGGAGTTGGAGACGCTTGGCGCCCTGGCTCACCTTGCGCCGGGAGCAATCGTCCGGCACCGTGAGGTCTGGGAGATCCACTCGGTCCCGGCCGACATTCCCCTCGCGGTGATCGCAGGCGACCTCAACCTCGACGCTCCCTCATCCCTTTTGGAGTCGTCGCCTTTGGAGGAGAAATGACCACTGCTTACGTCATTGGCATCGACAGCTCGACAACGGCAACCAAGGCGGTGCTCGTTCGCGACGACGGCACGGTTGTGGGCGTCGCCAGCTCCACATACGACGCCGAGGCGCCGCACCCGCTGTGGAGCGAGCAAGACCCGGACCTGTGGTGGACCGCCACCCAGCAAGCGATTCGGGAGGTGCTCACCGGCAGCGGGGTGACCGGTCCCGAGGTCGTCGCTGTTGGGCTCACCGGACAAATGCACGGCCTGGTGCTCCTCGATGAATCCGGCATGCCCCTCCGCCAAGCCATCCTGTGGAACGACCAGCGCACGGGCGCGGAATGCGACGAGATTCGCGAGCGTGTCGGCCGCGAGCGGTTGATCTCCATCACCGGTAACGATGCCCTCACCGGGTTCACCGCTCCGAAGATCCTGTGGGTTGCCAACCACGAGCCTGAGGTCCTTGCGCGGGTTGCCCACGTGTTGTTGCCGAAGGACTACGTCCGGCTGCGGCTCACCGATGAATATGCGATGGACAAAGCCGGGGGTGGCGGCACGATCCTGTTTGACCTTGCGGCCCGTACCTGGTCGCCGGAGATCCTCGAGTTGCTGGACATCCCGCCCGAATGGCTGCCGCCCACGTTCGAAGGGCCCGCCATCACAGGCCGCGTCACCGAGGCGGCAGCCGCCCTCACCGGTCTGACGGCCGGGACCCCGGTGGTCGCCGGTGGAGGCGACCAGGCCGCCAATGCGGTCGGGACCGGCGCCGTCGAACCCGGTGTCGTCACCGCGTCGCTGGGCACGTCAGGGGTGGTGTTTGCGGCGACCGACCGCCCCGCCATCGACGCCGCAGGGGCGGTGCACGCGTTCCCGCATGCGGTGCCGGGACGGTGGCATCTGATGGGTGTCACCCTCGCTGCAGCCGGCTCCCTCGCCTGGCTCAGGGAGACCGCCGCCCCCGATACGGGCTTCGCCGAGCTCTCGGTGGGTGCTGCCGGTGTCCCCGCGGGCAGCGACGGCCTGTTGTTCCTCCCCTACCTGTCGGGGGAACGCACGCCGCACCCGGACCCGCTGGCGCGAGGTGCATTCGTGGGTCTCACGGTCCGACATCGCTTGGCACATCTGGTTCGCGCCGTCATGGAAGGCGTGGCGTTCAGCCTTCGCGACGTCGTCGACGTCATGGAAAACGCGGGAGTGCCCCGCCCGACCCAGATCCGCATCAGTGGAGGCGGTGCCCAGAGCCCGGTGTGGCGCCAGATCGTGGCGGACGTGCTGGCCGCCGACGTGGCGACCGTCAACACCACAGAAGGGGCAGCCTACGGAGCCGCCATCCTGGCCGCGGTAGGCGCAGGGATCCGCCCGGACGCTGCCGAGGCTGCCGCAGAATGGGTCGAGGTAGTCGACACGACGACCCCAGGCCCCGCCGTGGCGACATACGACACGATGCACGACCTCTATCGCAACCTCTACGCAATCCTACGACCCACGATGCACGCGCTGTCGAGTATGTGAGCGAGCACCGGGTCGTGCCTGAAAGGGCAGACCATTGTGCAGTCGGCTCGCCAAGCTTGAACCACACGCACTCGGCCCATACATTCGAGGAGGGCCCCAAGACGCCGGCACCGAGGAGGGTCGGGTGAGACACAGGTCGCAAGCCGAACCACGGCCGCGCGAGAGCCCCACCCGTCTCCGCTCGCCCAACCCGCGCCCGGTACCGCTCGAGTTCACCGATCGGCATGCGGGTGCAGGAAACAGGCGACTCAGTCGCATCGCCGAGCGTGTGCAACGCAAACGCGCCAACGCCGGGCGTATCGGCCAATACCTCCAGGAAACAAGCACCGGGGCCGATCTGCAGGAGACCGAGACGCACTACGAGCAAAGCCGCGCCAGCGGCGAGAAGATCAAGAACGCCTATGAGATGTGGAGGGTTGCCGTCGTCGCCGAGACACGGCAGGACGACAAGGGCACTGGTGCGAGCATTGCCGCGGGCGAATATCGAACGAGAAAGGCCCAGCTTGCGGACCGGCGAGTGAAAATCGCCACTGGTCGTGGCGCGGGCAAACCCACCGACGCCACTTTCGGAGACCCGTATCCCGCGGACTACTCCAACTACTACGACCCGACGACAAGGACGTTCGAGGCGGGGTACAACATGCGGGATGACGATCGCAATCGCACCATCTCCGACCGGCCCGGGGTTCCCTCTCGATGGGGCCCAAGCGGCGCGTTCATTGCCGGCCAGCCTGCCCAGACGCACGTTCCGACGCCTGCACTGCAGAACTCCGAGATCATCTGGTTCCAGTACAAACAGGCACTTGCTGAAGCGGGCATGCAAAAGGCCGACAAGCGGGGCAACCTCGCGCGGATCGCCCGCACGACCATCATCAACAAGCGGACAAACGACACGATCTTCTGGTGCGACCAAGGCGACCAGGCGATGCTCGATGGCGGCGCGTTTACGGTTCGTGAGGGAGATGAAGACTTCTGGGCCCTGCTCGGAAGCCCGAACGGCAGCGCGTCGGCATGGCTGTTGATCCAGCACGGCGTGTCGCTCGGGGCACGCGGAATCGATGCCATCACCTACCGAAAGAAGGAACTCCAGATCGATTACGAACTCGAGTAGTAGCTGCATCACGGATCGGTCCGCCGTCATGGGTGCGCACCGACCGAGGGCTACTCCAAGCAGAAGGCGAGCCGCACAGGATGATCCACGAGGTCGCGGGCGTGATCAGTTGCCGGGGGCGGTGCGGGAGCCGTCTCCGAAGTTGCCGCGCAGTTCGGCAGCCAACTCAGTGAGTTCGTCCGCGGTGAGTTGCCCGTCGTCGAGATACTGAGCAGCAGGGCCCTCGGGATCATTGAGCGGATGGTCTACACCGAGCGACGCCAGTTCGTCGGCGTCGATCACGCCATCATCGAGGAGATCGGCAGCTCCGCCGAGGAAACGCAGCCCACGGGAGTCAGCCGCTCCCTCGCCGCGCTGTGCCCGGAGCTCTTCACGTAGTGCTGTGGCGCGCTCGGCGACCGTTGCGGCAATCTGATCGGCCTGGTCCTGTGTGATCGTGCCGTCGGCCACGAGGTCATCAAGAACACCACCGAGGACGTCGCCGCGGCTGGGGCGGGCTCGGTCAGCCCGATCGACTTGCACTTCTTCGACGGCCTCATCATCGACTTCTGCGGCGTCATCGACGCTGGCACCAAATTCGGTGGTGGCCGCAGTGGCAACCGGGGCGTCCTCTGCAACCGCGGTATCCGACGCCGTGATCAGCGCCAGTGCAACGGCGCCGCCGATCAGCATCGTCATCCCAACGAGCACTGCAAGTAGCTTTCCCATCGGTTGACCCCTTTTCCCGCAACCTGTTCATTCCGGCCCTCATCTTGAGTCGGGCCGGTGAGAGATGCGTGAGCTGAATCTGAGAATCGGCTGAGAACTGCAGGCGGCTGCTCAGGCTTCTCGAATGATCTCTGCCGGCAAGGTGAAGCCGACGGTAGCGCCCATGCCGTCACTCGACTCGACGAAGACGTCACCACCCAACTCTTCGACCACCTTCTTCACGATGGCGAGGCCAAGCCCCGACCCCGGAGTGGTCCGTGCAGTGTCTGCGCGATAGAAGCGGTCGAAGATGCGCTTCTTGTCCTCTTCGCGGATGCCGGAGCCCTGATCGGTGACGGCTATTCGGTCCACCCTCGCCTCGATGGTGATCGGTGCTCCTTCGGGGCTCCACTTGTGGGCGTTGTCGACGAGGTTCGACACGGCCCGTTCTAGAGCGGTGATGCCGACCTCGGCGCTGAAGGGTTCCGCCTGGACGTTGATGGGCCGTCCGGTGCGCCACCGAAAACGCTCGGCGACCCGGTCGATCAGATCGTCGATGCGCTCCGTCTGCCGAGGCTCGGTGACGACGGTCGGGTCGGCCGCGAGGTCGACGAGCTCGGCCGACAGGTCAGACAGCTCCCGCAACTCGAACGCCGCGGCATCGAGGACCTCGCGGCGCTCGTGATCATCCAGGGTCTCGGCCCTGGCCAGCAGCTCGATGTTCGTGCGCAATGCTGTCAGCGGCGTGCGCAGCTCATGACCGGCGTCGCGGACCAGTTGCTGCTGTTGGACCTGAGACTCCTCGAGGGCCTCCAGCATGCCGTTGAAACTCCGAGCGAGGCGACCGATCTCGTCATCTCGCTCGACATCGATGCGCGCCGCCAACTCGCGGGTCTTGGCCACGTGCTCGACGGTCTTGGTCAGGTCGTCGACTGGGCGCAATGCGCTGCGGGCGACGACAAGCCCAAGGAGGCCCGCAAGCGCCACGCCGACAAGGCCGGCGAGCGTGAGCGTCCCAGTCACGCCGGCAAGTGTTTCGTCGACCTCCTGCAGCGAGCGCCCGAACTGAATCGCCGCGCCTGGGACCGATGCGGTGATCATGCGGACACGATCGTCTCCATCCCCCACCGTCCTGATGATCGATGCGCTGGGCTGTCCGGCGAGGGCGAGGTCGATGGGTTCGACCGGAAGCTCGACCGGCTGGTCCGTCGGTGCCCGAACACGCCCGTCTGCGAAGACCACCTGATAGAACACGGCGTCAAAGCCGCTACCTCCGCGACCAAAGATGTCCTCCGGTCCGACGCGGCGGAAGCGACCCGCCCGCCCGGCCACTGCTTCGCCGAAATCGTCGGCGTCCTGGCCTTGACCCAATGCGCTGCCGATGGCGTCGACACGATCGACGAGGCTTTGGTCGATCTCGCCCATCAGCTCCCTGCGTGCTACTTGCTGGGCGAGCACCACGGCGACGATGACGACGACGGCGACTGCCGTTGCCGAGATCAACGCCATGCGGGTGCGGAGTCTCACGCCGTGCCTCCTCGGCTCAACCGGCTCAGGGCTCTCGGATGACGTATCCCACACCGCGGATGGTGTGGATGACGCGAGGCATGCTGCCCGGCTCGGTCTTCCGACGCAGGTAGCCGATGTAGACATCGAGGGAATTCGACGATGTCTCGAAGTCGTAGCCCCAGATCCGCTCGTAGATCACCGAACGGTTGAGCACGATGCCTGGGTTCTGCATGAGCAGCTCGAGAAGATCGAACTCCGTCTTGGTGAGATCGATGGGCTGGCCTCCGCGCCGCACCTCACGGGTCGCAGCGTTCATGACCAGATCGCCGACCACGTACGTCTCCGTGCTTGCGCCGTGCGCTCTGCGAAGCAACGCCCGTAGCCGGGCCAACAGCTCCTCGAGGGCAAACGGCTTGACGAGGTAGTCGTCGGCGCCGGCGTCGAGTCCTGCGACCCGATCGGAGACCGACTCGCGGGCCGTCAACATGAGGATGGGCGTGCTGTCGCCCCGCGCTCTGATCCGGCGACACGCTTCCAGACCGTCGATGTGGGGCATCATCACATCCAGGATGATGACGTCCGGTCTGTCGTTCATCACGGCCGAGAGTGCTTCCGAACCGTCGCGCGCCGTCACCACCTCGTAGCCCTCAAACCGAAGGGCGCGCTCCACGGCCTCGCGGACGCTGCGGTCGTCCTCGACCAGGAGGACTCGTGAGGTTTCGACTTGGGTCATGAGGTTGGTTTCCATCTCGAAGTCGATGATCGGCCCTGCCCCTCGGATTGAGCTGAGATCACTCTAAGGATTTGGTGAGAGGCGCTCGACGGGGCCATGGCGCCGCGTCAAATCCACGTCACCGTAGCTGCCGGTGGCGATCCTGAGGATGTTGGCGAGCACCACGCTCGGTCCCTGAGCGTCGAGGGAGAAGTACGCGGTGTGCTCGATCCGCGTGCCGCCGGCCGGATCGGCAGCGAACACCTGGGCACCGAAGGCCGGATGCGCCGGGTTCCGCCCGTGGATGAGCCATTCATCCACGTCACACGCCTGCATCGGCAAGGCGATTCCGGCGTTGCAGCGGGCGACCTCTGGAAGCGCACGGGGGTGGACGGCGAGCACGATCTCGTCGCCGGGAATGAGACCAACCCACACGTGATCCGCGGGCACGGGAACGTCGCTCACCCGGTCGTATCGCACCCCAGGAGATCCCAGGAAGACCACATCGGCATCCTTGGGGAGCGCAGCGACGACTCCGGCGTGAAGGGCAGCACCGAGAACCGTCGATCCGTAGGAATGGCCGATCAACGTGACGTGGCGGTCACTGAGGTCCAGCCCTGCGAGGAACCGTTCCACGTCTCCGCCGCCTCGATCCGCGTATCCTCCCAATGCGGCGTGGGCGAGCGTCGGCGGCGACGTGTGCACCAGCGCAGCAATGAGGGCCAGGTCGCCATCGGTGGGATCAGCTTCGACCATGCGACGCGCCTGCGTATGCAGGTCGCCATAGGACCACACGCTTGCGCCTGTGCCCGGCACGAGGACCGCAACATGCTGTGCCCCGACGGGCCCGATCCACTCGGCGATTCTCCCTGCAGGCCAATCGAACACGATGAGCTTCGGCTGCAGCTCGGCGAGTTGCCGCAGCGCATCGACTTCGTCCGGTCGTTGTGCCGTTGCCAGCGTTCTGGTGAGGCGCAGCCCATTGGCGAGGATGCGTAGCGAGAGCGGCGCCCCGCCGAGATTGCCGACGAGATCTGCGTGCTCGGCCGCAAGGCGGATCGCCGTCGGCTGCGGCATGGCGAGGAAGAACGCCTCGATCTCTTCCGGCCCGGCGTCGCGGTTGACCAGACGTAGCAGGGCCATCGCGGCACCATCTACTTCGCCTGCCAGCGTGGGGGCAATGATCGCCGGCGCCCCAAGGTGGGCGGCGAGGGCCGCACCGCTCGTCGTGCGTCGCAGGTGCTCAGTCGTGGTGACCGAGGGGGTCGTGAAGAACCGGCGGTCGGTGTCGATGAGGTCCGCCCGTTCCAGCAGGCTCTTGCGCCAGATTTCGATCCAGCCGTCCGCGCCCACCATTCGCTGGGCGACATCTGAGGACGCGTCCCGATAGCCGTGCTGGGTGAGGACACCGACTGCGGGCACCGCACCATGCAGCGCCACCGCCTGTGCTCCGAGCCGAGAAGCGAGTGCCCGTAGCCGGTCGGTATCGACGCGGCAGAGACCCATTTCGTCACCCTATGGAGGCTCCCACGGAGGTTCAAGGGGTGTGGGGGTCGTGCGGAACCGGAGCTGAGCATGTGCCCGGAGCCGCCACCGGGCGACCGCTTCCGAGGATCGGTGGATCCGAATCAGAGCCGTCGTGGTTGAACCTGGCTGGCGTTGCTCCGCAGCGAACGCCGACGGTGTCGCGCCACGATGACGAGAACGACGACGCTTGAGAGCGCCATGATGCCGGCGAACCACACACCCGCCCAGCTCCACGTCTCGCCATGACTGATGCGGTGGCCTGGTCGCACGTCGAAATCAACCCACGGCCCGGTGCGGCCGAGCACGAACACGAGCACGCGGACCGCGTGGACCAAGATCACGGCGGCAACGCCACGCAGCGCCGGTGCCTGGTGCTGCTCATCACCCGTGACAAGCCAACGCACCAAGAGCGCGACGGCGACGCCGTCCACCAGGAACTCCAGCGTCAACAAGGCGGCAGCCCACGGCTGGTATGTGGTCAATGCGCCGCCAGCGATCAACATGACCGTTCGCCCCAGCATGAAACATCCGCCAAGGGCAAGGAGCGCCGCTACCCCGCGGCGTCTCGACCAGAACGGCGATGTGCTCAGAGCCGCTCTGTCGTGGAGCGATGGGCCCAAGTGCGCGGTCATGGACTGCCGCCTCCCCTCTGAACCGGTGGGGACCTCCATCCATCGTCCGACTCGGTGCGGGTGAGCGGCAGGTGCATTTGGCCCTGCCTGCCGGCTAACGGCCGCTGCGTCGGGCTCTGCTACTGCGTCAGCCCGACGAGGCGTGCGCTCTCGTCCCACAGACGTGCAGCGGCATCGGGATCGACCGCAGCCGGAATCAGTTCCTTGGGCCTCTCATCGGACCAATAGAGGCTTGTCCCGAGCACGGTGTCGTCCGCGGTGGCGAGAAACACCGAGGTACGCGCTCCCTTGTCGGGTTTTTGCAGCACAGGTTTCAGCACCGTCATGAGAAGCCCCATCGACCACCGGCTTTCCTGGCTCTTCCCGAACGAGGTTGCGACGACGCCAGGGTGCAGCGCCCTGGCAGTCACGCCAGTGTCCCGAAGCCTGCGATCCAGTTCCACGGTGAAGAGCACGTTCGCCAGCTTGGACGCGCCGTACGCGTTGGACGACGAGTAGCCATTCGTCATCTGGAGGTCGGGGAAGTCCAAGCCGTCGTCGTGTCTGCGGTGGATCTCAGAGCTGACGGTGATGATCCGGGATGGGGCGCTGGCCACGAGGAGGTCGGTCAAGAGATTGGTGAGGAGAAAGGGCCCGAGGTGATTGACGCCGAACGTCCACTCGAACCCGTCGGGGGTCTCCTGACGTTTCCCGGCCATCACGCCTGCGTTGTTGATCAGCACATCGAGCCGGTCGTGGGTGTCGAGGTAGTCGTCGGCGAATGCCCTCACAGAGTCGAGTCGGGACAAGTCGAGGTCGCCCACGGCGACCTCTGCTCCGGCGGCGCCCCGTATCTCGGCGGCCGCGGACGCACCTTTGGCAGGGTCTCGAGCCGTGATCATCACATGGGCTCCGCGACGCGCAAGCTCGGTGGCGGTTGCCTTGCCGATCCCGGAGTTCCCACCGGTGATGAGCACCTCTTTGCCTTCAATGGCCCACGTCACGGGCGTGAAGTCTATCCCGGTCATTCCTCACCCGGACTTGTGGCTCTGCGGACGCGCCAGGCGGGCGGCAGTCGGCAGCCGGCAATTGGAGCCGGCAGCCGGTGAGATTGTCGTCGGCTGTTCGTGTGCGGGATGGGCCAGGGTCAGCGAAGCGGCGGATCGGCGCCGCGAGGTGGTGGGCGGAGCCGGCGTCGTTGTGGCGGCGTGGCCGGGTCGAGGGTGTAGCCCTCACCGTGGATCTTGACGTGGTGGTGGTACCAGCAGAGGGTCGCCAGGTTGTCCTGATCATGGTCACCGCCGTGGTGGCGGCGCCGCACATGATGCGGCTCTAGCCGGTACCGGCTGGAACAGCCGTCGATCGTGCAAGCGCCATCGCGCCAGATGACGTAGCGGCGGACGGCAGGGGGAATCCCGTGCGTCGCATCCGACGTCACCACCGGGCGGCCCCTGTCGATACCCACGAGTTGCACCCGCCCGCCGCAGAGAATGCGTTCCAACGTGGCAGGGCCAACCTTCGGTCCAAACTCCACCTCTGACCCTGCCTCGCCGCGCGTGTCTGCGGCGAGCGTGGCATCAACAAGAACGGTGACCAGCGGATCCCGCGAGTTGTGCCGGGTCTGTCCACTGTGGGCCGGGTCGAGCGTGTCCTGGGCGATCGATACCAATGCATCCGCCCGCCTGGCTTGCGCCGGAGACGACGGGCCGGGAAGGTCGCGGAACTGGTCGGCACGTTCGTCGATGGCCTTCTCCAGGATGCTGAGCTCGAAGCCGGGCAGCCGGAACCAGCCCCGGCCCTCCCGACCATCGAGCGAGGTCTGGGTCACCAGATGCCGGTCGAGGAACGCTGCTTTTTCGTCGGTCGGAGAGAGGCGCCGGCGCCGCGCGGCCAGTCGATGGACACCTGCAACGTCAAAACCGGAGCTGTCGTCGATCGTCATGGCGTCCGCACCCGTGGTACGCAGGCGGGCAGTAGCGATCGCACGATCGAATGACACATCTCCCACCGAGAGCTGTTCCAGATCCTCTGGGCACTCGGCTGTGAGCTTCACTGCTTGGATGAGCGTTCGAGCCGTGTCCCGGCTCACGTCGAGGCGGGCGGCAGTCCAGTCGACCATCGACCTGGAGCCGTCCAGCTGCATGACCTGGGCTTCGTCGAGACGGCGCAGCAACCCGAGTTGGTGGGCGCGGAGCCGGCCGATCAGCCGTTCACAGGCAATGCTCTCCTGCTCCAGACGATCTATCGACACGGATTCGTCGATGGACAACATGACGACAACGTACATCCCGGGTGTGACAGAAACCGTTGCCACACAAGGGATCGCGTGACCTCGCCTCTACCCAGTGCGCAGTGCGTCCGTTGGTGACATGCGGGCGGCGCGGATCGCGGGATACAGGCCGGCGATCGCACCGATCACCAGAGCGGCCACCAGCCCGCCGATCATGGCGATGGGGGGAATGAGCGTGTCCCAACCCTTGAACCTCGCATACCCGCTCGTCACCGCGGCGCCGAGAGCGACCCCGCCCACGCCGCCAATCGCAGCGAGCAGCAACGCTTCCCCGAGGAACTGAAGAGCGACATGACGTTTGGTTGCACCGAGCGCTCGGCGCAGACCGATCTCCGAGCGCCGCTCCAACACGGAGATGACCATGACGTTGGCGATACCGACGCCGCCCACCAACAGCGCAACCGCACCGAGGCCGAGGAACAACGCAGTGAAGGCATCATCTGCGGCCTCGCGGGCCTCGAGCGCGTCGGAGGGCCGCTCGACCTCGACCTCTTCCGGCGTCTCCGGGTTGGCGGTTGCCGCCATGACGTTCATGACATCGTCCACCTGATCGGGGTCGGTTCTGACGTAGATCGACGTCGGAACGTTGTCGTCGTCGAGAAAGGTCTCAGCAGCAGCCATGCCGACGAGGGCAGCCCTGTCGAGGTCGGGGCTCAACTCGAACTCATCGAGCACTCCGACGACGGTGAACCACTGGCCGCCCAACCAGACGAGCTGATCACCGGTCACGTCGGATATGCCGAGCCTCTCGGCTGCCACGGATCCGAGCACGGCGGTAGGGAAGACTGCACTCGCCTCGTCCAGAAAACGGCCGTCTGCTACCGATCCACTCAGCGTCTCCAAGAGGTTGAGGTCGACGGCTTGGACCGTGATTCCCCCTGACTGCGAATCGGGGACCAGATCGGTTCGATAGACGTTGGCACCGTCGACGGTGCTCACCGCGCTGGTCGTCTCCACAGGGCCGATCCGGGCGATCATCGCCGTAGCCTCTTCCGGCAGCTCGCCGCTGCCGCGGCCAAAACCCTGTCCCGCCTGCACAGTGACAAGGTTGGTGCCCAAGCGATCGAGTTGCGCCAGGAGGTCGGATTTCGAGGACTCGGACAGTCCAAGCACGCCCACCATGGCGGCGATACCGATCATGATGCCCAACGCCGAGAGCGCGGCGCGGAGCTTGCGAGTGCGCAGGCCGACGCTGGCGACCCGTGCGATGTCGGCGGGATGGAGTGCTGAACGCTGCAGCTTCGTTCGGGTGGTCATGAGCGGGTGTGGTCGCTCTCGATCAGCCCGTCGCGGATCGAGATCGTCCTCGGGAAATGGGCAGCGATCTCATGGTTGTGGGTGATCACCACGATGGTGGCGCCATCCTCGCTGAGCTCTTCGATGAGCTCGACGATCGAGTCGCTGGTCTTGGAGTCGAGGTTGCCGGTGGGCTCGTCGGCGAGCACGATGTCCGGCTCGCCGACGAGGGCCCTGGCGATCGCTACCCGTTGCCGCTCCCCGCCCGAGAGCTTGGTGGCGACATGGTCGAGGCGGTGGCCGAGACCGACCCGGTCGAGTGCGGTATACGCCAAGGACCGGCGATCGCTCAGGGACAATCCGGTGTAGAGCAGGCCGTCGGCGACGTTGTCGAGCGCGGTGTAGCCGCTCAGGAGATAGAACTGCTGAAACACGAACCCAATGTGGTGGGCTCGCAGCGCCGACAGATCGCGGTCGCCCAGATCGGACACTCGGTACCCGGCGACGCTGACTTCTCCAGACGTGGGCAGGTCGAGGGTTCCCATGATGTGGAGGAGGGTCGACTTGCCCGATCCGGAGGGTCCTACCACCGACACCAGCTCGCCGCGGTTGACCGTGAAGCTGACACCGGCGAGGGCCCTCACCGGCGGTGTCGTCGGGTACTCCTTGACGACGTCGCGCATGGAGAGAACGACATCGCCACCGCCGAGGTCCGCCACCGACTCGGTGAGCGTTGCCGTCACGGCAGCACGACCGCATCACCCACAGACAGCGATGCCCCTGTGATCTCAACCAATCCATCGGCGTAGAAGCCGGGGTCGACCGACACCAAGCGGGTAGTGCCGGACACCTCGACCACCTCAACCGCATACCCACCCTCCGCCAGAGCAACCAGTGCGGTCACTGGCACGGCGAGCGCACCGTCGACGCGGTCGGTGATCACGTCGACGTCCACGGGTGCTTCGTCGAGTCCGTTGGCGGCGGCGGGATCGACGAGGACGATGGTCACTTCGAAGACCGCCTCACCCGCCTGACTCACCGTGGCCACGGTGTCGACGAACTCCACCGTGCCCTCTGTGCGAGAATTGTCTGGTAGCTCGATGGTGACGGTGTCTCCTTCGGCGATCAGGCCTTGGTCCGCGGCAGGAAGGTCGACCGTCACCTTGATGTCGCTGCCCGTTGCCGCTAGCACCGGCGTACCCGGGCCCACTGCAGAGCCGACCGTGGCGAGCTGATCGCTGATGCGAATCGCGGACGGCAGGAATACCACCTCGCCGAGGTCGACGATGCCATCCTCATCAGCGCCGATCGACGCCTGCCAGGCAATGACCGCTTGCCGCGTCTCGTTCGTGTAGGTCCCGTCAACGGCTCCCGGGTCGAAGCCGAGATCGGTCAGGTTCTGCTCGAGCTGGGCGACGTCGTCACCTGTCGGCGGCACACCGTCACCGACTTCGAGGATCGCCTGACCAACGCCGATCGGTTGCCCAACCAGGGCAGGAACGGCCACCACCTCGCTCGGTCCCTGCAGGAACACGACTTCGCCAAGATCAACATCTCCATCTTCCTCGATGCCGACGTCCTCCTGCCAGCGCTCGACCATTGCTGTGGTGTTGGCCGTGAACTCCTCGTCGACCGTCGCATCACCGTCCGGGTCGTAGCCCAGATCGACCAGGGACTGTTCGAGCTGTTGCACATCGGGACCGTCGTCGATGCCGTCACGGAGCGTCCGCCATACAGGGACCTCGCCGTACAGGACGAACGCGGGCTGATCTCCGATGGTGTAGACCACGTCGCCGAGCTCCAAGGTGTCGCCGTCTTCCACGATCGACGTGATCGTGCCGCTCGTCGTGCTGAAGACGGACACCGTCCCTGCGCTGGAGGCAATGGAGCGATACGCCGGGGTTGCCCCCAGCATCAACACGACAGGGTCGCCGTCGATGCGGAACAGCACGCCACCCTGACCCACCGTCTGGCCCGCTGCGCTCGCACTCGTCACCGTGCCGGCAAATGCCGACGTCACCGGATCACCGGCCACCCGACCGAGGGTGCCCGGGTAGGTCGTGAGCTCCACGAGATCGGTCTGCACGACCTCACCCGTGTTCACCTGGGCAACGGGCTCGGCGTCTTCCGCGGGCGCGTCGTCGCGGCTGAGAGCCCATCCGGCGATCAACCCCGCAGCCAGAACAAGACCAAGCACCCAAGGCCAGCGCCGCCGCCGGCGCGGTGCAACCACGACGGTGCCGGTTGTGTCTTCAACGACCACGGGTGCCTCCTCTGTCCCTGCAATGATCGCGCGCTCAGCCATCGTTGCCCCCGCCGCCGGGACCGCCGCCCAAGCCGGGGCCACGACCGGGACCGAATCCGGCGAGCAGCTCTCCACAGACCTCCTGCGCTGCAACGAACTCGGGGTCATCCTGGTCGATGGCGCCGAGAGGACCACCACCCGCACCGGGACCGCCCCCGTCGCCCTCGCCATCCTCGCCGTCGGCACCGAGGTTCGAGAAGTCCGGGTCGGGCATGTCGTACCCGTTCTCCCGCATGCATGCGGCATACTCGATCAGGGTGTCTTCGATTTCCGTCCGATCGCTGCGGCCGAAACCCAACGTGAGCCCTCCCAGGGCGTCCTGGCATTGCTCGAACGCGGCGCGGAACTGGCCGCGAACCCCTTCAGCTTCGGCGAGGTCGTCCGGCCGGCCCAGCTGAACGTTCCCATCGGCGTCGACGGTCGGGTCGCCGATGTCGAGCCCCTGCTCGCGCAGACACTCGGTGAGCGCGATCGCGGCCGCCTCCTGATCGACAGGTCCCGCATCGGCGCTGTCGGGTGCGGCGGTCGTGCTCGCATCGCTCAGGCTTGCCACCTCGGACGTCGCTTCATCCGATCCGCCGCAGGCAGCGAAGACGAGCGCCAGGGCGACGAGCAGGGCGGCAGTTCGGTTCATGCTGGGGACCTCCGAGGACACACGATATTTCGAGCCGGTCGCTAGACAGCATTGCGTCACGGTCTGAGGGCAACCTGAACGGCAACTGAGAGAGGGATGAAACACACCCTGACCCGGCGCTCAGAACCGATCGGGGTGCGGTCCGGTGCGGCGGTTGCGGTCGAGGGTCTCTATGCGAGCCATCTCGGCCTCGTCCAGTGCGAAGTCGTACACCTCGGCATTGGAGACGATCCGGTGCTGCCGTACGGACTTCGGGATGGTGACGATGCCCTTCTGCAACATCCAGCGGACCGTCACCTGCACAGGATCTTTGCCGTAACGATCACCGATGGCTCTCAGCACCGGATCCTTGACGACCTCTCCTTTTGCCAGCGGGCTCCATGCCTCGAGGCGAATGCCGTGATCCCGGCAGTAGGCCTGGAGGTCCTTCTGCTGGAGATAGGGATGGAGCTCGACCTGGTTGACGGACGGCACGACATCGGAGGTCTCGGCGAGCTGGTCGAGATGGTGCGGCTCGAAGTTGCTGACCCCGATGGAGCGGCTCCGCCCCTCGGCGCGCATGGTCTCGAGGGCCCGCCACGTGTCGGCGGCGAGGCCACCGGCCGGCACCGGCCAATGCACCAAGTAGAGGTCGACGTAATCGAACCCGAGCTCACTCAGGCTGGCGTCGAAGGCACGCAAGGTCTTGTCGTAGCCGTGATCTGTGTTCCAGACCTTCGTCGTGACAAACACTTCGGAGCGGTCGACACCGCTGGACCGCATCCCTGCCCCCACGCTCGCCTCGTTGGCGTACAGCGCAGCCGTGTCAATGTGCCGGTAGCCGGCCTGGATCGCCCAACGCACCGCATCCTCGGTCTCCCGGCCGGGTTCACTCTTGAACACGCCGAGCCCGAGCCGCGGTATCTCGACACCGTCGTTGAGTTGAACCGTGGAGTCAATTTGGAGTTCCATGCCTACTCCTCGTCACAGGGGCACCGAATCTAGAAGCATCGCGCGCCTTGCCCATCAGCTCGCTTCGGCAAGGTTGACAATCTCAACGTCCTCAGCTCCGTCGGCCACGGGCTCGACCCCGCGCAACAACGCGTCGGCCACCTGATCGATGACTCGCTTCGACTGCCGCCAGCCGACCACCCGCCACGCCCGCACCCGGAATCCATCCGCTTCTTCCATCTCAACGATCCAGGGGCGGCCCGTCATGGCCCTATACACAATGGTTCCACCAACGATGAGCCAGAAGGCGGCGTAGTGGGCGAGGAAGAGCAGGCTCGGCAGCAGCACAAACACCACGATGAGTGCCGCCACCACGATGGCCGCCGCGACCAGGACGTACTTCAGGAACTGCACCAGTGCGGCGAGGATGCCTCCGGCCGCACCCGCGCCACCGCCACCGCCACGCCGCCCACCTCCCGACGATCGGCTGCGGCCGCCGCCACCAGACGATCGGCTCCGGCTCCCGCCACCAGACGATCGAAGGAGCCCGCCGAGACCGCCGGATCCACGGGTGCGCGATCGTGAGCCGGACCCGCCGTAGACCACGCGAGGGAAACCGACCCCAGACGGGGTCCTGTTCCGGTAGCGGACCGGCGGCGGGGTCGGCTGCTGGGTAGGGGCCGGTTTGCGCTCGACGAGGCGTGGCGCCGGTGAAGCCGCTTCTGCCGCCTCGAACGGCGGTTCCTCCTTCGGCCGGCCGAAACGGAAGCCGATATAGCGCGGCCGATCGAGCAGCCACCGTCTACCCACGATCCATTTCACGCCATCGGGCGCCGCAACCCTTCGCTTGTGCACCTGTCTCCCCTCTCAGGGTCGTGACCGTTGTAGCATCGCCGACGGAGCGAAGAAAGGTCGGCATGAGCACCACCCGAAGCTGGCTGCCCGTCTTGGGGGCGGCTTTCGTCGTCCTGCTCATCGCGTCTCCGGCCAATGCGGCGACCCCCGACGAGGCCGCAGATGCGCTTGTAGAAGGGGTCTACGTGGAAGCCGGGGCCACCGCCGACGCCATTGCGCTGCGCCAGCAGGTCGTTGAAGCACGGACCAATGGAGTGGAGCTGAGCGTCGTCGTCCTCAGCGACGACACAGTGGATGCGGTCGGTTTTGCCAACGAACTCGGCGCCGTCCGCACCGGGACCGTGATGGTCTTCACGCCCGCCCAGTACGGCATATCGAGCAGCGAGTTGTCACAAGGACAGCTGGACGACGCCATCGACGCTGCGAGCGACGATTTGTCGGGACTCGACGTGACGGCCGGTGTGGCGGCATTCGTGGGTGCCATCACCGTCGAGCCTGCCGAGGAATCGTCGACCAACTGGCCCCTGCTGATCGGCGCCGGCCTGCTGATCCTCGTGGTGGTGGGTGTTGTAGGCCGCATGGTCGAGCGTCGCTCGTCGAGCGAACGCAAACAAAAGGCGCTGGCACGCGAGTGGGAGGCACTCAAGACCCGAGCCGACGGGCTCGCCGATCCCATTCTCGACCTGTCGACTCCCGTCGACTTGTTGGGCGATCGGGATGTGACTGCGACGTATCGGGAAGCCTCCGGGCTGTTCGACAGAGTCCGCCGCAGGGTCGATCAGGAGCCTGCGGCGGGTGCGGTCGATGAGATGACCCAGGACATGGACCGCCTCGACGCCTTGGTGGCGCGGATCCGTGCTGCGGTGAAGCCCCCCGCCGAAAGCCCAGCGACCGACGGCTGACCATCGAGCGGGACGAGCGGCTCTACTTGCCGGCTCGGGGTTGTCGCATCATTGAGGTGACGCCGCTGCGGAGGCGCGATGCCGACCGGGTATCTCGATTTTGATCTTCGTGTCGAAGAAGCCGATGGACAGTATCGGGCGATGGTCACCAACTCGCCCTCGGGTGAGGCCAGCGCGACGTTCGAGCTGCCCTTCACCCACCTGGAATTCGAGAATGTCGTTTTGCGCGCCCGGGCGGCCTCCGCCGCCTGGCCGAGTCGCAGCTCGCCGCAGCTCGACGCCATCAAAGCCTATGGACAGCGGCTCTACGATGCGGTGTTCGCCGGCGACGTACGGACATGCTTCCGGCGCAGTCTCGACGCCGCCGCAATGACCAAACAGCGGTCTCAGGATTCGGGTCCACTTGGGCCACGGCGGGCGACTCGACAACCTGCCGTGGGAGTACCTCTACAGCGCCGGCCTTGGACGATTCCTCGTGTTGTCGACGGACACGCCGGTGGTGCGGTACATCGACCTGACCCATCGGCCGGCGACCCTGATGATGACACCTCCGCTGCGCCTTCTGGTCGTCGTGGCGAGCCCGCGAGAGCTGCCGGCCCTCGACCTCGAGGGTGAATGGGCACGTTTGCAGTCGGCGTTGGGTGGGGTCGAACGATCCGGGCTCCTCGAGTTGCGCTTGCTCCATGAGCCGACGATCCAGGCCTTGCAGCGGACGCTGTGGGAGTCCGACTTCAATGTCCTCCACTTCCTGGGGCACGGGACCTTCGACGATGCGACCCGCGACGGGCGGCTGCTCTTCGAGAAAGCCGACGGCTCTGCGCATCCAGTGTCCGGCGAGTATCTGGGAACACTTCTCCACGATCACCACACAATGCGGCTGGTGACAATCAATGCGTGCGAAGGGGCCCGCACCTCTGCGGAGGACCCGTTCGCCGGCATAGCGCAATCTCTCGTGCGCCAGGGCATCCCTGCCGTCGTCGCGATGCAATTCGTCATCACGGACCGTGCTGCGATCCAATTTGCCAGCACGTTCTACTCGGCGGTCGCCGCGGGAACGCCGGTCGACGAATCACTGGCGCGGGCTCGCAAGGTGATCTTCGGCGCCGACAACGACATCGAGTGGGGCATCCCTGTCCTGTACTCCCGTTCCGCCGATGGCCGAGTTTTTGATGTAGCCATCGAGGATCGACCACCGACCGCCGAACCCACCCACGAACTGCGGCCGGCGGCGGCAGCGGAGCCCGTTCCGCTACCGCAACGGGCGGCCCATCGCACGCCTGCCCCTTCGTTGAAGTCCCGGCTGCCGCTCGTCATCGGGGCGGCGATTGCCACCCTCGCCGTCGTCGTCGCATCGTTTGCCGCGGCAGGGTTGTGGGACACCCCGCCTGGCTCCGTCACCGTCCCCAACGTCGTGGGGCTTGCCGAAGACGACGCCGGCGCCGTTCTTCAGGATGCTGGGCTCGCGTTCCGTGGCGAATTCCTCGAACGGGGTGAGGCAGGCGACACGCCGGCCGGAGCCGTCGCGCGTACAAGCCCGCCAGCCGGCACGGAGGTCCTCAGAGATTCGGTCGTTGAGCTGCTCCTCGCACCGCCGGACGACGGAATCCCCCCAGACGAACGTCCGCCCACCGACGACAGCTGAGCGTCGCGTACTTGGTACTTGGTACTTCGTGCCTGGTACCTGGTACTTGGTACCCGGCACTTGGGCTAGAGGGAAGCGGCCGGCGGGGGCGGATCGGTGGGACCCGCCCCCTGGGTGTTCAGTCGTCGTTGAGGATCGTCACCGTCCCGGAAGCGTCGGCGACTTCCGCTCCTGTGACGTCCGAGATCTCCACCGTGAAGGTCTCGTCGGCTTCGGGAATCGTGTCGCCGATCACCTTGACGTACATCGTCGCCGAGGTGTTCCCGGCCCTGATGCGCACGGTCCGCACGACCTCGCTGTAGTCGATCACCGGCCATTGCCGTGTCGCCCACCGTCGTTGCCGTGAACGACACGAGGCTCGGCGCCGGATCCGTCAACGTGAAGGTGACGGCGACTCGCGTGGCCCCTCGATCACCTTCGAGGACTTCGGTGTCGGCCACCGAGAGCTCCGGCCCCGGCGGCGCCGGCTCGTCGTCGTTGATGAGGGTGATCGTCCCCGGATCGCCTGCTGCGGCGCCGTCGGCACTCAGCAGCACGATCTGGAACGACTCGTCGTCTTCGAGATCCGTATCACCGAGTACTTGAATCCTCCGCCACACCTCCGTTCTGCCCGGCCGGAACGTGACGACGCCGGATGCGGCGAGGTAGTCCTCGCCCGCAAGCGCGCTGCCGTCTGCCGTCGTCCACTCGACCGTGACCCGCTCAGAGACCGGCTCGCTCAGCCGGAACGTGATCAGCACACGGCTTGCCCCATCGCCCTCGTTCAGCACGAGGCTGTCGACTGTGACGACGGGTCCGGCTTCGCCGATCTGGAAGACCACCTCGGGTCCCTCCACGATGCCGTCGTTGTTCTCGACGAACTCGTCGGCATTGCTCTGTGGCGCCCTGGATCGGATCCAGCTCCGCCAAGATGAGCACGTCGGTGATGTACCGATACCTCACCTCGGCAAGGCCGTCCTCGTGGTCGAGGGCCGCTCCCGTCCAGTCGATCCACGGGATCTCACCGATGCCGGTGTCGAGAATCGCCTGGTAGTCGGCCGGGTCGGGATCGTGTCCGAACACGGCGATGAACTCCTCGTCGTTGCGGTCGAACGCATGGATCACGACGTCGTTGACCGGTGTGGCGCTGCCGCCGGTGATGTCCTCGACCCTCACGTACTGGATGGCTGCGGCGTACTCGACGTTGAATTCGAGGTACTCGTAGCCGTCCGTGAGGTCGAGTCCACCTTCTCCGGCGACCAACAACGGCATGCCGTCGGGATCGACGAACGCCGTGTTGGCGCAGCCGGCGTCGCTGTAGGACGGTCCGGTGGCGACGAGCACGTCGCCGACCGGTGAGAGATCTTCGAACACGAAGTAGCCCTCGGCGTCGGTGCAGGTGAAGACCTCGTCGGATGAGCTCCACACCTCGACGTCGGGCAGCGGAGCCCCGTCCAGATAGACGTGACCCTCGACGGTTGCCGAGCTTGCTGTCGCCTGCCATCCGGCATGCGTGGCGTCGCCGTCGTCGTCGCTCTCTTCGGCGTATCCGCCGGTGCCGTAGACGATATCGAGGACGCCCTGGTCCTCCCACGGCACGGAGAAGTCAGCCGTCCAGTTGCCGTTCTCGTCGGCGGTGACGACCCGATACGAGCCGTTGTCCGAACCAACGAACACCTCGGCTCCGGCCCCAGTCGTGCCGTGCACCATGTCCGCGTCGGCGTCGACGCCTGTCACGGTGAGCGGGGTCACCCAGTGCGATTTCGCGAACACGCCGTCGGTCACGACCACGTAGTGGCCGGGCACGATGTCGTATGCGATGCCCTCGTAGAACTCGCCGTCTCCGGTTTCGAGAACGACCTCGAAGAGCACCTCGGCCGGGTCGTCATCATCGTCGATGGTGACCGTCACCTCAGGACCGCCAAACCACTCGCTGCCCCAGATCTCGTCGCCGTTCGGCCGCACGAAGAAGTTCGGTTGCGGCGGCGCTTCGACATACCAGCCGCGATGGGTCGAATCGCCGTCTTCGTCGGGGACCTCAGCCGACCCACCGGTGTTGACGGTGATGTCGAAGACGTCCTGTTCGCCCTCAGCGTCGCCGGGGACGCTGAAGTCGACGAACCAGTCGCCGTTCTCGTCGGCCTCGACCGTCCGGTAGACCTGGTATTCGTCGTTGCCGGCGTTCAGGAGGATCCGGGCCATCGCCGGAGCAATGCCCGTGATCGTGTCGGCGTCTTCATCGATGCCCGTGATCTCCAAATCTTCGACCAACAGCGTCTTGTCGACCTCGACACCGTCGTAGACCGACACGTAGTGGCCAGGCAGGATCTCGAAGACGTCTTCGAGCGCGAAGCTCCAGCCAACCTCCCAGGGCTCCGGACCCCACCGCTCCACGAGCGTCGAGTCGTTGTAGAGAATCCCGTCGGTCGGATCGTCGTTGTCGTCGACCATCAGCGCGATGGTGCGGCCCTCGACCCACCCCTCGCCATTGGACCAGACGTACCACGGTGTCTCGACTGAGAACGCAGGAACAGGCGGCTCTTCGATGTTCCACCCGCGGTGCGTGGAGTCGCCGTCCTCATCGAACACTTGCGCGGAACCCCACGTACCGAGGCCGATGTCGAAGAGATCCTGCTCGTGGCCCTCGTCGCCGGCAACGCTGAAGTCTGCGCTCCAGTCGCCACCTACGTCCGCTTCCACCGAACGCTGCGCCCCGTAGCCGTCGGTCTCGGCATTCACCTCGACCCGGCTCAGCGGCGGCGCCGTGCCTGTGACCGTGTCGTTGTCCTCGTCGATCGACGTGATTGTCACGTCCTCGACGGAGAGGGACTTCTCGATCTCGACACCGTCATCGACTGTCACATAGTGGGCGGGTTCGATCTCGAAGACATCGGACAGGTCGAAGCCCCAGCCGACCTCCCACGGCTCCGGCCCCCACCGCTCGACCAGCACGGTATCGGTATAGAGGATGCCATTGAGATCGTCTACGTCGTCGTCGACGACCAAGGTCACCGTGCGACCCTCGACCCAACCGTCACCATGTGACCACACCTGATGCGGCGCTTCTACCGAGAACGACGGGTTGGCGACGTTCCAGTCTGCCCAGGTGCAGTCGCCGTCGAGGTCACATTCGTTGGAGTTTCCGTTGACACCGGGTTCGAGGTCGGCGGTGCCTTCCTCGCCCTCGTTTGGGCCCGGCATGCTCCAGTTCACCGACCACTCACCCACACCATCGTGGTCGACGTGGCGCCACGCGTCGGTGTCATGCACCCAAATGTCGAAGGGACCGGCGGCGGTACCGGTCATGATCTCGGTGTCGATGTCGATGTCGAAGGGTCCGTCGGCGGTACCGGTCATGATCTCGGTGTCGACGTCGGTCCCCGTGATCGCCAGGCTGGTGACGTAGTGGGTCTTGGTGACGTCGCCTTGGGTGACATCGACCTTGTCACCAGCGACGATGTCGAGACCCTGCGGGTCCCAACCCTCACCGAAGTTGCCCCACTCGTCGGTGGACAGCGTCGAGTGCTCCACATCGTTGATGAAGATCGTCACTGCACCATCGCTTGGTGTCATGCACCCAAATGTCGAAGGGACCGGCGGCGGTACCGGTCATGATCTCGGTGTCGATGTCGATCCCGGTGATCGCCAGGGTGGTGACGAAGTGGGTCTTCGTCACGCCCCCTTGGACGGCTTCGACCTTGTCACCGGCGACGATGTCGAGACCCTGCGGATCCCAACCTTCGCCGAAGTTGCCGCCATCGTCGGTCGAAAGCGTCGAGTGCTCGCCGTCGTTGACGAATATCGTCACGACGTCGTTGGGCAGCCACTGCTCGCCCCACACGCCGTCACCGCTCGGATCGACGTTCACGGTCGGGTTGAAGATCAGCCACCCGAGGTGAGTGGAGTCGCCGTCGTCGTCACTCTGCTGGGCGCCGCCGTTGCTTCCGGGGCCGAGATCCGCCTGGCCGCCGAAGTCGGCGAGCCAAGTGCCGTCGGTTGCCGTGACGTCCAGATTCGCGCCGGTCTCGTTCACCCAGACGTGCACATCCGTGCCCGCCTCGGCGGTGCCGGACACCTGATCCAGCGCTTCGTCGACGCCGGTGATGCCCAGTGCTGTCACGACATGAAGCTTGTCGGTCTCGCCATCCGAGACGACGACCTCAGTGCCTTCGGCGACGTCGACCGTTGCCGGATCGAAGTAGACGTCGAAGCTGCCACCCCCGTCCGTGCCGAACGGCCCGTGCCCGGTGCCGTCGATCGTGATCGTGACGGATGCGTCGGACGCAAACTCCCAACCCCAGACGTGCTCTCCGTCGGGATCGACAGAGAACGCGGCGTTGGAGAGCGACCACAGCACGGTCGTGGCGCTACCGCCTTCGGCGATCAGCGTCGCCCCGCCGGAGCTGCCGGGTCCGATGTCGACCGGGTTCTCCTCGCCGGGCTGGGTGCCCGGCTGCGAGAAATCGGCGACCCACGTGTCCGTCGCATCGGCGATCGGGTAGCGCCAGTTGCCGTCGGCCTGCACGAGGACTTCGGAGCCCTCGGCCGCCGTGCCGGTGATCGTGTCGTTGTCGGGATCGACGAAGTCGATCGAGAACGGGATCACCTCGGTGGTGACCAACGGCGTCCCGGTCGAGTCGCTTGCCGTCACCGTCGCCACGTCCGGCACCGTGTAGTCGCCCAACTCGAAGACGAGCAGGGTCTCCCATGGCTTGTCGGGATTGGCCGCTGGAATTCCGGTCTCGCTGAACTCGATCCCCTCAAAGGCAGGATCGTCCAGCTCGATCGTCAGCGGCTCATCCTTCGGGAAGTCGATCGCTTCGATGCGGTCGTTGCCCCGAACGATGATGATGCGCGGGTTGGTGGCGTGCCAGACCGCCTGGACCTGGTCGTTGTCCGCGTCCCAGATGTGCGAACGGATCTCACCACCGCTGTAAACGTCGTCGGCGCCGCCCTGCCCGAAGTAGCCAAGCTCCTGTTCCCGCCATCCGTTGCCCGGATTGGCGAAGTCGGCTTCGTAGGCACCGGCGTTCGCATCGACCCAGCGCTCAGTCCACCAGCCGTAGTCCGCAGATGCCGTCACCTGGACGTTGCCGTCGTAGGTGGCGGTCGTGCTGCCGTAGACCGTGCTCGGGGGATCCTCGTTCCACAAGGTCACCGTGTCGACGGAGAGCTCTTCGAGGTAGACATTCTTGACCCGACCGTCGTTGCCGGTGGCGGTGATCGTCTCACCAGGCGTGACGTCGAACTCCACGACGTCCCAGCCGTCGTTGTCGGTATCCGTCGCAGTGATCGTGTCCGTGCCGTTGGTGACTTCAACCGGGAAGTCCCATTGATCCAGGTGGATCCGGTCCGGGAAGTCGGGGTTGGTGTCGTCACCGATCTCCACGTAGATCCACGGAGGTACGAACCAGGCATAGCTCGTCTGATCGCCATCGGGATCGTTCTGATAGGCCCCGGTGTGATCGCCGGGGATGATCTCGCCCACGCCGGTGAAGTCGATGGTCCAATTGCGGTCGCCATCCGGGATTGTGCACAGCTCGACGCCCTGCTGGCCGTCGATCAGGTCGCGCGCCCAGGCGCACACCTCGTGGGTCTTGTCGTAGTCGACGTCCTCGACCGTTCCTGTATAGGTCTCCGTGTCCGGATCGACGTTGGTCACCACGAGCGTGCTGACGATCAGCTCCCTCGTGAGCGAGCCGTCGGTGATCGTGATGAGCTGCCCGCCGTGGACGTCGAAGTCGCCCCAGAACCGGTAGCCGGCTTCTGTTTGTCCCCAAGTGGTGTCGACAACCGTCATCGAGTCGTCCCACACCGGGTTGACCAGGTCGTCGGGCTCGAACACCTGGAAGTTCAGCGTTGCTCCAATCGGCCAGTCGTTGGCCCACAGCTCCTCGTGGACCACGTCCACGCCGAAGTGTGGATCGGCGACGCGCCAGCCGCGATGGGTGGAGTCGCCGTCGTCCTCGAAGACCTGCACCGAGCCGCCGATGCCGGGCCGAAGGTCGATCGTGTCCTGCTCCCAGTCCTCGACGCCCGGGGTGCCGAAGTCGATGGAGAAGTTGCCACCGGCGTCGGTCTGAACACGTTCCGGTTGGCGTTCTCGAACTCGTTGCCGGCGTTGCCGTTGACCCATGCGTTGGCCGGTGCCATCCCGGTGATCGTGTCGGTGTCCTCGTCGACGTCGGTCACCTCGAGGGCCACGACATCGAGCGTCCGCACGATGTCGTCTCCGTCGTCGACCGTGACGACGTGACCCGGCAGGATCTCGAAGCCGCCGGTGTCGACGTTCCAGCCGACCTCCCACGGGCTTGGCCCCCAGGCCACGACCGGGGCGGTCGTCGAGTAGACGTCGGAAACGCCGTCGTTGACCGTGATGGTCACGGTGCGACCGGCGATCCACCCGTCCCCGTGCGACCAGATCTGATTTGGGGTCTCCACCGAGAACTGTGGGTTGCGGACCCGAGCCTACGCCCGGGTCGTGTCCCCGTCGTCGTCGCACTCGATTACATCAACGGCGTCGCCGAGTCCGATGTCGAACGGGTCCCAACCCTCCCACGCCACAGAGAAGTCCGCGGTCCACGTGCCATCAGGAGCAGCCGTGACGACACGGTTGGAGCCGTCGGGGATGTTGACCCAGACATTCAGCATTGCATCGCCAGAGGCGGTCCCGTGGAGACGGTCGGCATCGACGTCGACCTCTGTGACCTGCAGCGGAGCCACGATGTGCACCTTCGTGGTCAGCCCGTCGGTCATGGTGATCTCGTGGCCGGTAGCAACGTCGAAGTCGTACGCACCAGGATCGAACTCGACGAATCCTGTCTTCGGGTTCCACGGGGTCGGGACGGTGGTCCCACTATCACTCCAGTCGACTCCGACCCCATTGGTGGGATCATCGATTTCTACCGAGACGCCGATGCCGATGCCCCATTGCTGACCCTGCACGTCGTCGGCTCCGCTCCCCACAGCCCGCTGCCCGAACCGACCGTCTGGGCCGTGGTCCAGCGGCGCCGGGTCGGCGAACTCGGGTGAGTACTTGGCGCCGAAGCTCTGCGCTGCCTCGTCGTAGCCCCAGATCCCGAGCCGTTCTGGAAGTTGTTGTTGCCCGTCACCCAGAGATTCAGGTCGCCTCCGTCGGAGCGGGCGCCCCACTGTCGGCGAGGTCGCAGAAGTCGAACTCGACCTTCTTGGTCCACGTCACGCCATCCCACCAGCATGACCCCAGCAGCTCGCCATGTAGCCCTCGTCGGGAGCCACAAAGTCATGTCGCTCGGCCCGACGGAGATGCCGGTGCCGGCGTCGTAGACGATCGCCCACCCGGTGCCCGGGTCGCGAACGACGTAGGGGTTGACGCCGATCTGCACCTCGCCGGGACTCCGGCGATGGATCGGACGATCAGGCCGTCGACCTCGGCGGGGAGCGGACTGCAGCGTCCAGTCGACGCCGTCGTAGTGGTAGACGGCGACGTCGTCGGCGCCGCCGCTCGGGCACGTCCACGAGTCGTCCGGCTGGAGACAGGTGTAGCCGGAGACGTAGATGTCGTCCGGCGCGGTGCCGAAGAGGAAGGTCCCCAGTAGCCCGGCATATCGAGCTCGAGGTGCCAGCTTCCGTGATCGAACCGCTGCACCTGCATGTCGTACGGGGTTGCGCCCGTTCGCGTCAGTGCGTAGACGACGTCGTGCTCGCCCGTCCATACGCTCGTGGCAATCCGCCCTTCGTCGGAGCCGGGTACCGAGGTCACGAAGTCCCAGCTCCCCTCCGGCGGGTCCTGGGCCACCGCCGCCAGCGGCGTCAGCATGGTGAAGAGAAGTGCTACCGCCGAGAGGATCGTGAAGTAACGTGAACGTGTGGACGTGGCCATGCGGGTCCCTCCGGGTGATCACGGGCACGGACCACACCGCGAGGACGTCTCATTGCAACTGCGTCGTCCTTGCGCGCGCACATCCCACCCGACAAGTGAGAACAGGGGGTAGGAGCAAACGCCGCAAACCCGACCCGATCAGTCGAACCGCTTTCCTGGCGTGGCGTTTCGCCCACCAACACCCCCTAGTGTCCCCACGAGAACAGACGTTCGTTGCGATCGCTAGGGGCAAAGGTCCTACGCCCTGCCCGGCTACAACCGGCCGGCTTCGACGATACGTTGGAGGAACTGGGCCGTGCGGGGTTGTTGGGGGGCGCCAAAGAGCTGCTGGGGATTGCCCTTCTCCAGGATCACGCCATCGTCGAGGAAGCACACGGTGTCGGCGACGTCCCGAGCGAACCCCATCTCGTGCGTGGCGATCACCATCGTCATTCCTTCATTCTTGAGCCCGCGGATCACGTTGAGCACCTCGGCGACCAGCTCGGGGTCGAGGGCCGACGTCACCTCGTCCAGGAGCATGAGCTCCGGGTCGGCGGCGAGCGACCGCACGATCGCCACCCGTTGCTGCTGGCCTCCGGAGAGGCGGTCCGGATACTCCTCGGCCTTCTCCAAGAGGCCAAACCGGTCGAGAAGGTCGCGCGCTCTGGCCTCCGCCTCCACGCGACCGACGCCGTGCACCTTGCGGGGGCCGAGCGTGACGTTGTCGATCACGCGCATGTGGGGAAAGAGGTTGAAGGCCTGGAACACAATGCCCATGGTTTGCCGCACCGTATTGGGGTTCACCGCCGAGGACGTGATGTCGACGCCGTCGAGGTAGATCTGGCCCTCGTCGATGGGGACCAGCAGGTTGATGCACTTGAGCAGCGTCGACTTACCCGACCCTGAGGAGCCAATCAGACACACCACTTCGTGGACACCGACATCGAGATCGACGTCGCGCAGCACCACCTTTTCCTCGAACGCCTTCTGAACGTTGCGGATCGAAAGCTTGATCGGGCGGTCCGTCATGAACTCATCGCCTGCTTGCGTCGCCGGTCGCGTTCCGTGTACCAGTCGGTGAAACGGGCGACCGGCACACTCACCGCAAGGAACAGGATCGCAGCGGCGATGTAGCTCGTGTAGTTGAACGTACGTGCGTTGTAGATGTCTGCCTCTCGTAATGCCTCCCGCACGCCGAGCACGAACACCAGGGCAACGTCCTTCTGCAAGCTGATGAACCCATTCAGGAGCGCAGGGATCACGTTGCGGACCGCCTGCGGGACGAGCACGAACCGCAGCGCCTGGCCTTGGGTGAGGCCGATCGACCGCGCCGACATCCGCTGACTCTCGTGCACCGACTCGATTCCCGCCCTGTAGACCTCGGCGGTGTATGCCGAATAGCTGATGACCAGGGCGGCGATGCCCCAAAACAGACGGCTGTTGGGCACCCCACCAAGCTGCAGCGCCGGGACACCAAAACCCATGAGCAGGATCAGCAGCAGCACCGGCACGCCGCGGATCAGGTCGATGTAGGCAACGACGATCGCACGCAGCGGCAAGAACGCAGGTCCTCGCAGCGCCCGGATCATCGCCACGATGAGACCGAATACGAGGATCAACACCTCGGCTACGAGAAACATCTGGATGTCGAGCCAGAAGCCCGCGAGGACCGCCGGGAAGCTCTCGGTGAAGTGGAACCAGCTGAAGAACTGGCGTTGCACGGCGGGCCAGGCTTCCGACGTCAGCACCACCCAGAGGATCAGGCTGAAGACGATCACGGTCGACGCCGCGGCGATCAGTGCGCTGCGGGCGCCCTCTTCTTGCGTCCGTCGCGGGCGCCGGGGCCACAATGACTGTGGTCCCCGGCGCTCCACCTGATCGATTGGTGAGTCGCTCACGTGCGGTGACCCGCCCGTCCCTTACTCGGTGATGGTGGGGATGTTGCCGCCTTGGGCGAGCCACTGCGCCTCGAGCGCATCCAGCACCCCGTCGTCCCGGAGGATGGTCAGGGCCTGGTTGATGCAGTCGACCAGCGGATTGCCGTCCGCAAACAGCAGCCCGAACTCGTCGGGTTCCTGGGCCGGCGTCGCAAACTGCGCAACGATGATCCCCTCGGCACCTTGCTCGGGAATCTGTACCGCCGTCATGAAGTACGCGGTGGGTAGATCAACCACGATGCCGTCGATCTGTCCCGCGATCAATGCCGAAATCGCATCGACGTTGGTGTCGTACACGGACGCCTGGTTGTTGGGCTGGATCACATCCTCGATGTAGTTGAGGCTCGTCGTGCCGATCTGGGCGCCCAGGTTGGCGTCGACGAGATCAGCCAGCGTGGTGGCGCCGATGACCGGAGACCCGGCGAGGGCGATCAGCGACTGCCTCGTGACGTAATACGGGTCCGAGAAGTCGACCACCTGGTCGCGGGTCTCATCGATCGAGTACTGCTGCAGGTTGAAGTCGAAGTTCTTCGGACCCGGCGCAATGGCCTCGTCGAACCCGGTACGGACCCAGGTGACGTCGCCGTCTTCGAAACCGAGAGTGGCGGCGAGCTCATACACGAGCGCCGCCTCGAACCCGGTCTTGGACTCGGGATCATCGAAGTTGTCATCGTCACCAACCCACGGCGGGAAGGCCGGATCACCGGTTGCCACCGTCAACACCCCTGCCTGGAGGAGGTTGAGGTTCTCGATCGCACATTCGCCGCCAATACCCCCAGCGGCTGTGGTCGTGGTCTCAGCCACCGTGGTCGTGGTCTCAGCCACCGTGGTGGTGGTCTCGGCGCCCGTGGTCGTGGTCTCTCCGGCCGCGGTCGTCGTCGTCTCTCCAGCCGTTGTCGTCGTCTCGGCAACTGAGGATGACGTGGTGGTGTCCACGGCCACCGTCTCGTCGTCGCCGTTGTTGTTGATCAACACCACGACGAGGGCGATGGCGGCAAGACCGGCGGCGACCCAACCGGCGATGAGCCAGCCGCTCGTACCCTTGGCGGCAGGAGCGGCACCCGCACCTGCTGCGGCCGCTCCCGGAGGCGGAGGTGGGGGCGGAGGCGGAGGCGGAGGCGGAGGTGGAGCTGCGTCGCCCGCACCGGCATCGCCAGCACCGGCATCGCCAGCACCGGCATCGCCAGCACCGGCATCGCGCACCGGCATCGGCCCCATCCGGCATATCCGCTGGGTCGTCAGGTGTTCGATCGTCGGTCATCGGTCCTCCTCGTTCTCTGAGCCGGTCAGAGTAGCCCCCGATGCTGCGTCTCCCAGGCATCGTCCGACGCCGCATCGACACGTCGCGATCTGCTTGTGTCGCGTGCTCCATCTAGGTTGATGCCGTGCAGCAGCGGTACATATCGGTGGATGTCGAAACGGCGGGGCCTTCACCCCATGACTACTCGCTTCTCGCCATCGGTGCGTGTCTGGTCGAGAACCCGGAACGCACGTTCTACGTCGAGTTGAAACCCCTCACCGACCGCGTCGACGGAGAGGCACTCGCCGTCAGCGGCCTCTCGCTCACCAGGCTCGCCCGCGAGGGCCAGCCGCCGGCAGATGCGATGGCACGCTTTGCCGGGTGGGCCGAGGAGTGTGGGGCTGGGGAACGACCGACCTTCGTTGCCCTCAACGCCCCGTTCGATTGGATGTTCGTCACCGACTACCTGTATCGATTCGTCGGCAGCAACCCTTTCGGACACAGCGCCCTCGACATGAAGGCGCTCTTCATGGGCGTCGCAGGGTCGTCATGGGCACGGACCTCGATGCGTGACATGGCGGCGCGATACGGCCTCGAGGCGGACCTCCCGCACCATGCGCTCCACGATGCCGTCCTCCAGGCGGAGGTCTTTCGTGCAATCCTCACCGAGCTCGACGAGCGCAACCACACCGTGACCGAGTAGGTTCGCCTCCACAAGGGGTGGTGTGATGAACGACAGCGCAGGGGCACAGTCCGATCTGGACCGCATCGTCTTCGTCGGCACAGCGGCTCGGAGTCGAGCTGAACGAAGTGGAAGCGCTGCAATGGCTCACTGCAGTGGCGCTCGCCAAGGAGAGCGCGGATGTCGTGGTCGACATCGATTCCGGCGTGTTCGGCCATCGTGTCACGATGCTCGACTTCAGCGCCGAAGACCTCGGCTACTTCCGCAAGGTCGGTGAGTTGGTCGGGCTGGACAACACCGAAGACGTCGAAACCGCATTGGCGCTATCCGGCTCTGCAGCGCAATCGAAGGTGCAGACGTACCCAGGCGACTGTGACTACTTCGAGCGGGTCAACATCAAAGCCGACACCAGGGAGGCGGCCTGCCGCCGGCTCGGTCAAGTGGTCAGGAACAAGGCGCTCGCAAAGATGGAGGGCGACACCTACAGGCTCATCGAAGTGAAGTTCGGCAACTACCCCGCCGATGTGACGCGCAACGAACGCCTTTGTCGCAAGGGCACGCCTATCGCTTGGACACCTGGCGACATCGAGAATCAGCGCTTCTTTGCGGTCTCCCCCGACGGCGACACCGTCGAAATCTCGTGGGAGGCGGCCTGTGACGACCCGGGTTGGTGCAAGCTCGACTGGGTTGTTGCCGACCCCGTGCGCGGCCAGGTCGCCAACGCCAGCAACATGCTCGATGTCACGTGGGAAGCGCCGGACGGATCCATCGTGCCCCTCGACGGCTACCTCGACCCCTACTTCCAGGAGGTCTACCTCGAAGCGGATGCGGTACCGCTGTTCACCAAGCTCGTCAGCAACCTGTCGAGCGACGCCCTCGACGGATACGTCGCTGCGCTCGAAAAAGAAGTCCACAAGTACGTCGCCAAGGACCCCAAGAACTACGGCAAGGCCGCCAAGCGGATGTACAACATCTTCCGGCTCAACGGCAGTTACGAGGAAGCGGCCTACCTCCGCGAGCTGTTCGACGAGCCGACCGCCGTGCTGTATCAAGTGGGGGCAGTCGTGCGAACCCTCGACGAGGCCTCGCAGCCCGGCACCGCCATCACGAAGGAGACTCTGCTGGCTCAGCTGGACGGTCTCATCCTGTCCGTGGTGGCGACCCTCGACGGGGAGGCCGAGCTCGAGATCGTGCGCAATCTCCTCGGGCTCCGCGCCACCATCACAGACGGCGCCGAGGGCGAAAATGCCGACACGCAAACGGTCGCCGCCGAAGCCGCCAGGGCCGACCTGACGCGCATCGTCAACGACTTCTTCTACGACAAACTCACCGGCCTCCCCACAATCGCCGCCTACATGACCGAAGCCGGGTCGTAGCGCACCTTCCGGCTGCTCGAGCGCGTAGAGCGACCCACCACCGTCGAGTGGTTCACAGGCTCGAAACCCTCCCCCCGGCCTGGCGGCCGGACCCCTCCCTACGAGGGAGGGGAAGCACGGGAGGGTAGGGATGCCGGACCCCTCCCTACGAGGGAGGGGAAGCACGGGAGGGACGCCGGAGCTTGGCGGAGGCGGGGAGGGTCTCGGCCTCAGCTCACCGCAGACCTGTCACACCCAGGCGCCATCGTGGAACCTATGGTCGAACACGATTGGCTCCTCCTTCGATCCCAGCACTTCCGCCGCAACCTCGTAGATGCGGAGGTCTGATGTGGAGTTCCTTGCGCGCACGACGCCTCTTCGGATACAAGTTCCGGCGCCAGCATCCCGTGGGGCGGTTCATCCTCGACTTCTACTGCGCCGAAAAACGACTGGCGCTCGAGATCGACGGACCGACCCACTCTCCAGGCAGAGACGCCAGGCGCGACCGACTGCTCAACTCCGCAGGGATCAAAGTCGTACGGATCGGCAACGAAGACGTGTACGAGCGGCTGGAAGACATACTCGGTCTGATCCTCGAAGAGCTGGAGGCGCGACCTTCGTATGCAAGTTCCAGCGGCCGTACACGAATTCCCCGCGATCGCGATGCGGCGGGGTGACAAGCCCAACCACCCGACGGCGGAACCTGAGACCCGCCCCCCGGCCTGGCGGCTGGACCCGGTGTCATCCTCCCTTCCCAATCAGGGAAAGAAGAGGGGGAGCGGAAAGCGTGCCCGTGGCGGGGTTACCAGATCTCTATTCGGGCTTCTGCACCGCGCATCATGGGGGCATCTCCTGGGATGCCGAAGGCCGCGGCGAAGGGCGGGAAGTTCGACAGCGGCCCGTTGCAACGGAAGTGTCCCGGTGAATGAGGATCCGTCTGGACGATGAGACGGAGCCATTCGTCTGTGGTGGTTTGCCGCCAGATGGTGCCCCACGACAGGAAGAACCGCTGGGCGGGGGTGAAGCCGTCGATCTCCTCGACGTCAGGTCCTGGAAGGGCGCGCAGCAAAGCGGCATACGCCAGGGTCACGCCACCGAGGTCGGCAATGTTCTCACCCAGCGTCAGCTTGCCGTTGACGTTGAGGTCGGCGAACACCTGATAGGCGTTGTACTGCTCGACCACCACTTCGGCACGGCGCATGAACTCGGCACGATCCGCCTCGCTCCACCAGTCCCTGAGCTGGCCGGTGGCGTCAAACCGACTGCCCATATCGTCGAAACCATGAGTTATCTCGTGGCCGATGACGGTGCCGATGCCGCCGTAATTGACGGCATCGTCGGCATCGGCGTAGAAGAACGGAGGCTGGAGGATCCCGGCGGGGAAGACGATCTCGTTGCGCAACGGGTGGTAGTACGCGTTGACGACATGGGGCGGCATCTCCCACTCGTGAGGGTCTACCGGTTTGCCCAGCCGGCCGAGATCCCGCTCGAATTCGAAGGCGGCGGCACGCAACCGGTTCTCGACCAGAGGGCCCCGATCGATGATGAGCCCTGTGTAGTCGCGCCACTCGTCGGGATATCCGATCTTGTAGGTGAACCCGGCGACCTTGGCGAGTGCCTCCCGACGGGTCTCCTCGCCCATCCAGTCCCGCTGGTGCAGCGACTCCGTCATCGCCTCCAGGAGATTGTCGACGAGCTCCTCGGCCCGCGCCTTCGCTTCAGGAGGGAACGCCTCGGCGACGTAGAGCTGAGCGACCTGTTCGCCGATATCGCCGGTCGCCATCGCCAGCACCCGCTTCCACCGGGGCTTCTGCTCCTGCTGACCACCCAGCTTGCGACCGTAGAAATCGAACGACTCGTCGGCGAAGACGGGCGTCAGCGACGATGCCACCGATCGCACGAGGTGCCACCGTGCATAGGCGCGGAGCGTCTCGATCGGCGTCTGCTCGAGGAGCTCGGCTGCAGCCTTGAAGAATCCTGGGTTGTCGATGTTCAGTTCCGTCACCGAGCCGGCGCCGACGGTGTCGAGGTACGCGGTGAGGTCGAAGCCTGGCATCACGTCCGGGAGCTGCGTCACCTCGTGGCGGTTGACGATGAGGTCGATGTCTCGCTGCTGTTCGGCGGTGTACGAAGGCTCAGCGAGGGCGGTCTCGAACGCAAGGATCGCCGCCGCATCGGCTGCTGCCGACGCGTCGCTCTGCCCCAGATTGCGGAGCTGAGCGGCCACATGGGTCTCGTACTGCGTGCGCAGTGTGACCGACCGCTCGTCATCCCTGAGGTAGTAATCACGCTCGGGGAGCCCGAGCCCACCCTGGCCCACGTACAGCAGATAGCTGTCCGGGTCGTCGAAGTCGGGCGAGACACCGATCCCGAACACGAAGCGTATCCCGCTCGGATGGAACATCGCGGCCAGCTCGCGAAGGTCAGCGATGGATTCGGCAGTCTCGATGCGCTCCAGCCACGGTTGCAGCGGCGTGATACCAGCGTCGCGATCTGCTCCTCGTCCATACCGCTGGCGTAGAAGTCGCCAACCATCTGCTCCGGTGTCCCGGGTGCGTGCTTGGCGTCTGCTGCTGCCTCCATGAGGCTTTTGAGGAGCTGCTCGTTGCGCTCGGTCACCTCGTTGAAGGAGCCCCACCGGGAGTACTCGGGGGGCACGGGGTTGGCGTCCATCCATCCGCCGTTGGTGTAGCGGTAGAAGTCGTCAGACGGATGCAACGGACGTGTCGAAGTTGGCGAGGTCAATGGGCTTGAGTGTCATGTCCGTGAGGGTACCGCCGGTGAACGACCAATTCTGCAGCCACCGCCGATCAGCTGCCGATAGCCGGGCACCCGACATGACCCTTGACGTGTCCCCCGTGCCGTGCTCTACTCCCGCACCAACAACGCGCTCATCTAGAGCGGTGGAGGGACAGGCCCTGCGAAGCCGCGGCAACCCGAAGACGGGTGCCAATGCCTGATCGATGAGATGCCGACAGCGGGTTCCCCGCTTGCGGCGCTCGTAGAGCGCGACAGAGCAAGCGATTGAGAGGAGCCGCGTCGATGGAGCTTTCCGCTACCCGATCTCCGGTGCATGCAGCACCGTCCATGAAGATGTGTCTGCGCTCTCGGGTGTTCCGCCCGGGCGCAGCAACTCTGCGCTGAGCGAACGCCACCACCCGAGAGCATCCACTGCGGCGTTCTTGCCCATCACATCCAACACGGCGCGTCCAGCGCCAACGCGAGAGGACACATCCCATGACGCTCGAAGCAACCAAGCCACTCAACGACGTGGACCTGCGCACCGTCGCAGGCCTGGCCGAAGCCATCAACGCCGAGCCCGAGAAGGGCGCCACCGTCTGGAGGGCGGCCGTCACCTGGAAGGGTGCGTTCCAGTCCGAGGTCCAGATCCGGGACTTCGCTCCCGTCCAGTCGGACGAGCCTGCCGCACTCGGTGGCAGCGACACCGCACCCAACCCGGTTGAGCAACTGCTCGGAGCCTTGGGCAACTGCCTCGCCGTCGGCTACGCCGCCAACGCATCGGGCCGCGGCATCGAGATCAACGACCTGCGTATCGAGTTGGAGGGCGATCTCGACCTGCACACGTTCCTCGGGCTGCGCCCCGGTCATGCGGGCTACGACGCGGTGACGGTCAAGGTGCACCTGGATGCGGATGCGACGGCTGCGGAGATCGCGGAGCTGCACTCTGCAGTGGTGGGCACCTCGCCCGTTGGGCACACCCTCCAGGCGGCGGTGCCGGTCTCCATCGAGCTGGCATAGGACCGGTGCGGCGGTCCCCTCCTGCTTGCCCGTGCGCCAGGCAAGAGGGGACCGCAGCGCACCGCCACCGCATGCGCGACCATCATGGAACCGACCCGATGCAGACCGGAGCATGACATGACCGATGAAGCCCACCGGTTCGGCTTCACCACCCGCTCGATACATGCGGGGCAGCGCCCCGACCCAGAGACCGGAGCGCGGGCGATGCCGATCTACGCCACCACGTCGTTTGTGTTCGAGGATGCGCAGCAGGCTGCCGACCTGTTCGCACTTCAGACGTACGGGAACATCTACACCCGGATCGGAAACCCGACCACGGCCGCGTTCGAGGAGCGGATGGCGTCGCTCGAGGGCGGCCTGGGCGCCGTCGCCACGGCTTCGGGGCAAGCCGCCCAGCTCATCGCCGTGCTGACGATCGCCCAGCAAGGCGACGAGGTGGTGGCGTCGACCTCGCTGTACGGCGGGACGTACACCCAGTTCGACGTCACGTTGCGCCGCATGGGCATCGACGTGACGTTCGTGGACTTCGCCGACCCACACGCCGTCGCTGCGGCGATCACCGACCGGACCAAGCTGCTCTACGGCGAGACCATCGGCAACCCCAAAGCCGACATCCTCGACATCGAGATCTACGCCGCCCTCGCCCACGAGCACGGCATCCCCCTGGTGGTGGACAACACCTTCGCTACGCCGTACCTGTGCCGGCCGATCGAACACGGCGCCGACATCGTCGTGCACTCGGCCACCAAGTTCATCGGCGGGCACGGCGTCGTGATCGCAGGTGTCATCGTCGAGGCGGGGACGTTCCCCTACGACAACGGCAGGTTCCCGCTGCTGGTCGAGCCTTCTCCCGCGTACCACGACCTCCAGTTCTGGGAGAACTTCCGGGAGTACGGATACCTGACTCGCGCCCGCGTCGAGCTGCTGCGAGATGTCGGGGCGGCGCTGTCACCCTTCAACTCGTTTCTCCTGCTGATCGGTCTCGAGACACTGCCGCTGCGGATGCAACGCCACGCCGACAACGCCAGGCAGGTGGCTTCGTTCCTTCGCGACCACCCAGCCGTGGCCTGGGTCAACTTCCCGATCTTCGACGACAACCCGTGGACACCGCTTGCACACAAGTACGTGCCTGGAGGGCCGGGCGCGGTGTTCACCTTCGGCCTGAAGGGCGGGTTCGATGCCGGGGTCCGGTTCATCGAGAACGTCGAACTCGCGTCCCATCTCGCCAATGTCGGTGATGCCAAGACTCTCGTCATCCACCCTGCGTCGACCACCCACCAGCAGGTACCCGTTGCAGAACGGCGCGCCTCGGGGGTCGGCGACGACATGATCCGGATCTCCGTCGGGCTCGAAGACGTCGATGACATCCTGTGGGACCTGGGCAATGCCCTGGCAGGCGGTTCTCAGTGAGCGCCCTGGAAGGAACGTGATGACGAGCACCTTCCCAGACGCAACCGCCCGGGAGCGGCTCAGAATCATCCGGGAGGCACGTTCGGTGGCCCTTGTTGGCGTGTCGGCAAACCCGATCCGTTCGTCCAACTTCGTTGCGACGTACCTCGTCAGGACGCCGCTTGCGACCTACCCCGTGAACCCGGCATACGGCGAGGTGCTTGGTCTCCGCTGCTATCCCGCACTGCACGATCTGCCGGAGGTCCCCGACATCGTGGATATCTTCCGGCGGGAGGACGCCATACCGGCCGTGGTCGAAGAAGCCATCGAGGTCGGCGCCAGGGTCGTGTGGTTCCAACTCGGTCTTCGCCACGACGAAGCGGCACAACGTGCCCGCAACGCCGGGCTCGAAGTGGTGCAGGACCGCTGCCTGAAGATCGAGCACGCCCGATTCAGCGGCAAGCTGCACCTCGGGGGGTTCGACACGGGCGTGATTTCGTCGCGACGTCGGCATCCGCTGTAGGCACAACCGCTCTGTAACGCCATACATCGCCAGACAAGGACGGACGTCGACAGAATGAGTCGATCGACCGTCTACATTTCGGCCCCCATCCGTCATACTCCCGGTATGGGCTTTCCACAAAGGAGGGACCCGGGCGTTGCCCACGTGGTGGATTTGGTGCGACGGACGCTGTCGGATGTCGTCCGAGGCCGCCTGGTGGGCATCTATCCGTTCGGGTCATTGGCATTTGGGGACTATGTCGCGGGAGTGAGCGATGTGGATTTGATCGCTGTCGTCAGCGAGAAACTCTCGCGCTCCGATTGCCAGGAGATCGTGACGCGCCTCAAGCCGCGGGAGTCCATCGGGCTGCCCGGCCGTGGGCTCGACTTGGTCCTCGTGACCAGTCACGACGCCAAGAACCCTCCCGACTTGCCACGCTCGCTGCTGACCGTCGGGCTGTACGCCACTCGTCGCTGGGAACCGCAGGTGGCCTTCGACGAGGTGGGAGCTCCGACACCTCGCCTGGCTGCGGCGGTTGTCCGCCAGACCGAGACCTACATTGCAGGACCTGCGCCACAATTCATGTTCGGGCCCATCTCGCGGGAGATGATCCTCAATGCCTGCTCCGACGAGTTGGAGTGGTGGCTCATCCATGACGCCGAAGCGGGCTTCCGCAGCCCGGTGCTCAATGCGTGCCGGGCGTGGATGTTTGCCGACGAGGGTGAGTTGGGATCAAAGCTCGCAGGTGGTGACTGGGCGTTGGGCCGCATCGGCTACGACGAACTGGTCAAGGCCGCCCTTGCCGCCCAATACGGTCGCTCGCACAATGGCCACGACAAAGATGCGGTTCGCGAGCTCATGGTCGCTGCCACCGCGCATATCGCCAGGGCCCGCTAACCCGCTCTCTGCGCCCTCGCCCGAATCTGACCATGATCGGCCGCCGGTGCCGGTTCGCCTGACCGTCAGCCCATCGCACGGTGCAAGAACGCTGCCATCTGGCCCCGCGTCACCGCACGATCCGGGCAATAGCGATCATTCGCCGGAGGGTTGCAGCCCTTGGTGACCCCAGCCGTCGCCAGCTTGTCGATATCAGCCACAAACACCGAACCGACCGTGTCCACGAACAAGCCACCACCACCGTCGTCCAGATACCCCATCGCCCGCACCAAGAACGCTGCCATCTGACCCCGCGTCACCGCACGATCCGGGCAATAGCGATCATTCGCCGGAGGGTTGCAGCCCTTGGTGACCCCAGCCGTCGCCAGCTTGTCGATATCAGCCGCAAACACCGAACCGACCGTGTCCACGAACAAGCCACCACCACCGTCGTCCAGATACCCCATCGCTCGCACCAAGAACGCTGCCATCTGACCCCGCGTCACCGCACGATCCGGGCAGTACATCGTGTTTTCGGGAGGATTGCACCCTTTCGTGATTCCCGACGCCGCCAGCCACTCGATGTCGGCTTCGAAGATCGAATCGTCGTCATCGATGAAGGTCCCGTCGTGATCTCCCGGTGGGAGGGTTGTCGTTGTCGGCGGCGGCGGGGAGGCCGCGTCGAGGTCGAAGACGTAGGCCGCTCCCGCATCGTTGCCCGCGGCGTTGTCGTCATGGGGAGCGCCGACGGCGATGACCGTTCCGTGGACGGCCACGCTCCAGCCGAACCAATCGCCGGCCTCACCAATCGGTGCGGTCAGCTTCTCCTCGAGCTGCCACGAGGCACCATCGGACGCATACACATACGCGGCACCTGCGCCATGGTCCGGAGCCCCGACGGCGATCCGCTCCCCGTCGATCGCCACGGCGCGCCCGAACCAATCCCCTTCGGCTCCATCGTCCGCCCATAGGGTCTGCACCTCGGCGAAGGCTGATCCATCCCACTCGTAGACGACGGCGATGCCGGTCCCGCCGCGGGGACTCGACTCGAGCCTGCTCCCGACCACGAGGACGCCATCATCGAGCGCCACCGCAAGCCACTCGTCGGTTGGGTGCGGAAGCTCCTGGACCACGACCCAGCCACCAGCGTCGCGGAAGACGTAAACGGCACCCTTCGATGCCACCACGGCCAGGTCGTCGTCGATGCCGACCGACCAGCCGAACTCGAGCCCCTCCGTTGGAGCCGGTGCTTCGAGCCAGTCGGAGCCGACTATCCGCGCTTCGCCGACCATCTCGACGGGTTCGTCATCGACCCAGTAGCGCGTCCACGGCGCACCCAGGAGCCGCTGGCCCTGCGCAATATCCACTGCAGCGCCGTAGAAGCTGGTCGATTGGTAGCCGTACGTGAACTGATGAACCAGATCAGCGCCGGACCAGTCTGTTTCCACCACGCCGCCGTAGACCTTCAACTCTCCAAGCGGGTCGTTGGGCATCTGAGGTGCACCCATCAACGTGGTGTCGCCCTCGACCGCAACGGAGTAGCCGCAGAACCAGCGTGCATACATCTCGCCCAGCGGATTTGTGTTCGTGCAGGAGACCGTGGTCTCGTGATCCCACGATGCGCCCGAGTACGCGCTCATGGATCCGATGTCTTTGAATACGTACGGCGACAACTCGTCGTGGTACGGCGCTCCGACCACCACTCTGCTCCCATCCGTGTCGACGTCCCACCCAAACGAGTCCCCCGCAGCTCCCTCAGGATGGACCAGGACCGCCGGCTCGGCCGCGGCCGCTCTTGCGGGTGAGTCATGATCCACCAGCAGGGCTGAAGCAGCCAGCACGCACACCACAACGATGGCAACCAGCGAGCGCTCCGCTATACGCACTCCGTAGCTTCGCCGCCCAGCGCGTTCGAGAACCTGCATGTTCTCCCCCTTACTGGACCCTGACAGCGGTTGCCTACCCAACGGCCTACAGAAGCCGGCAGCATCTCGATAGAGCAGGACGTCCTTTTGCCGCACCTGCCGACCGTTGCCACCACGACGGTCCCGCTTCGAGATTGGAGCCACGCCCGTTGCCCCGGCCGGCGACTCCGGTCCAGTAGGTTGGGCTCCCTCGCCCGACCCCTCGAGGAGATGACATGCAACTCGGAATGATCGGTCTCGGCCGCATGGGCGCCAACATGAGCGAGCGCCTCATCAAGGCCGGCCACGACGTCGTCGGCTTCGACCTCGACCCGGCGGCGGTAGCCGACCTCGTCGCCACCGGCGGGACCGGCGCAGCGTCGGTCGATGACCTCGCCTCCAAGCTCGACGGCCGCAAAGCGGTGTGGATCATGGTGCCCCACGGTGCCCCGGTGGACGCCACCATCACGGCGCTGAACCCCCACATGGTCGAAGGCGACATCATGATCGACGGCGGCAATTCGCTGTACAAAGACACGATCCGCCGCTACCGCCACTGCCGGGCAGACGGCCACCACTTCATCGATGTGGGAACGAGCGGTGGGATATGGGGAATCACCGAGGGCTACTCCATGATGGTCGGCGGCGATGAGGAACCGATCGAGCGACTCCGCCCCATCTTCGAGGCGTTGGCACCGGCCCCCGACCGCGGCTGGGGTCGCGTCGGACCGGCAGGTTCGGGCCACTTCACGAAGATGATTCACAACGGTATCGAGTACGGGCTGATGCAGGCGTACGCAGAAGGATTCGCCATCCTCGAGAAGAAGGACGATTTTGGTCTCGACCTCGAGCAGGTTGCCCGGATCTGGCAGCACGGCAGCGTTGTGCGATCGTGGCTGCTGGATCTGACCGTTGACGCCCTCTCGGAGAATCCCGCGATGGATGGCATCGCCCCGTACGTGCCGGACTCCGGCGAAGGCCGGTGGACGGTGTTCGAAGCCATCGACCTCAACGTCTCGACCCCCATCATCGGGCTTTCGTTGATGCGCCGCATCGGTTCGCGAGACGAGCTCGAATACTCCGACAGGCTGCTTTCCGCGATGCGCAACCAATTTGGCGGCCACGCCGTCAAACAAGAGGACTGAGCGGTGACCGAACTCTGCGATCGCCACGTCTTCATCATCTTCGGCGCCACCGGAGATCTCACCTACCGCAAGCTGCTGCCCTCCCTGTACCGCATCGTCACCGAGAACGGGGTTGCAGACCGTGCGGCGATCCTCGGCGTGTCGCCGACTGAGATGAGCGACGATGAGTTCCGCACGTTGGCGGAGGAGTCGCTCGACGCCGCTGGGCTGGACGATCGTGATGCCCGAGCGTGGTGCCGCGAACGCATCTTCTACGAACCGTTGGCAAGAGACGAGAACGACTACTCCGCGCTCAGGGCTCGGATCGCCGGGATCGAATCGGATCTGGGTCTGCCGGGCAACCGGGCGTTCTACCTGGCGCTCCCGCCTGCGGCCTTCCCAGGTGTGATCGACAACCTCGGACGCGCCGACCTGAACACATCCAGCGGCTGGACCCGGTTGGTGATCGAAAAGCCGTTTGGCAAGGACCTCGCCTCGGCCAGGGAACTGAACTACCTCGTTCATCGCCATTTCGATGAATCCCAGGTGTATCGGATCGACCACTACCTGGGGAAGGAAACGGTCCAGAATCTCCTCACCTTCCGCTTCGCCAACCCGCTGTTCGAGACCACCTGGAACCGCGACCGGCTCGAGGCCGTCGAGATCACAGTGGCGGAGGATCTCGGGGTCGGCTCGCGGGCCGGGTACTACGAGTCTGCGGGGGTGCTCCGCGACATGGTGCAGAACCACCTGACCCAGCTCATGACGCTGGTGGCGATGGAGGCGCCGAGCCGATTCTCCGCCGATGCGATCCGCAACGAGAAGGTGCAGGTGTTGGAGTCGATTCACCGCATCGACCCTGAGTACGTCGTGTACGGGCGGTACACCGCGGGCACCATTGATGGCGACCCGGTGCCTGGATACCTCGAAGAAGAAGGCGTGGCGCCCGATTCGACGACTCCAACGTTTGCCGGCGTGAAGGTTGCCATCCACAGCTGGCGATGGCAGGGGGTGCCCTTCTATCTCCGCACCGGCAAACGACTCCCGGCGAGGACGACGCAGATAGCGGTGACCTACAAACCGCCACCGCTGTGCCTCTTCCACGGCGAAGCCGACGAGTGCACGATCCAACCCAACGTCATCGTGCTCACCCTTCAGCCGGACGAGGGGTTTGAGATCCGTTTTGAGGTCAAGTCACCAGGCGTTACCGACGTGGTCTCCAAGGAGATGTACTTCGACTACGAGAAGGAGTTCGTCCGCATCCCTCATGCGTATCAGACGCTCATCTACGACGTCATGACCGGCGACCAGACGCTGTTCGTCCGAAGCGACGAGGTAGAAGCGAGCTGGAGGCTCTGGGATCCCATCCTGCACATGACCGACGTCCCCATCCATCCGTACGCGGCCGGGACGTGGGGCCCAGCCGTCACCAACCGCAGTCTCGCTCTCTGGACCGACGAATGGACGATGCGGTGACGAGTTCCGCTCGACGTGGCGCGGCGGATCAGAAGATGGCGTAGACGATGCTCATCGCTACGGCGTAGGCGATCCAGCCGATGATGACGGTGCCGATGGCCTTGCCCGTGGTGAAGTCCTGGCCTTCACGGATGGCGACGACGGCCGCCACCAGCGCCCACACCACACCGATGAAGGAGAGGAAGGGAATGATGCCGAGGGCGAGGGGCGCCTGGGCGTAGCCGAGCACCCGCATCATCTGGCCAAGATCCGACTCGCCGCCGAAGAACGTCCGGCCGACAAAATCGGTGATGAACGACCAGACCACCCATCCGATGAGCGCACCGATGACGCCCCAGATGATGGGCAGGAAGAAGCCCTTGAGCACGAAGGAGTTGCCGAGACCGGTGAGCAACCCGACGAGCGCCACGAGCATGCCCGCCTGCTGGGTGAAGCTTGCGTCGTTCTCGACCGTGTTGTAGAAGTCGACATCGAGCCGTGCGGCTCGAATGGCATTCGTCAGCATGGTGCTCCCTCCCGGTTCCCAGTCCCCTTGCCTGCCGAAGGGTAGTTCGGCCGCCCCGGCCGGTGCATCTCGGTCAGACGCCCGGATACCAGGAGGCGATGGCCCTGCCGATGGCGTCACCCGAGTCTTCCTGGATGAAGTGGAGCCCTGGAACCGTCACCTCGGTCTGGTTCGGCCAGGAGCGGCAGAACTCGCGCTGGGGCCCGGTCAGGATCGTGCCCGGATCCGCGTTCACAAACAGCTTTGGAATCTCGTTCTGAGCCATGAAGTCGCCGTACGCCGCGACGATCTCGGCGACGTCGGCGGGCTCCCCCGCCAGGGGGATCTCTCCCGGCCAGGTCAGCGTTGGCCGCCGCGACTCGCCGGGCTCGAGGTACGGCCGCCGGTATTCGGCCATCTCTTCGTCCGCCAGCTCACGGATGATCGACGAGGGGAGTACTCGCTCGACGAAGACGTTCTTTGTCAGCACGATCTCCTCGCCGGCTTCTGAACGCATCGCCCGGAAGATCGGCGCTGCAGCCTCAGGCCACTCCTCCCATTCGACCGGCCGCACGATCGCCTCCATGTAGACGATCCCCTTCACCGCGTCTGGGTGACGGTTGGCCCAGTCGAAGCCAAGCGCAGAGCCCCAGTCATGGACGACAAACGTGACGTTCTCGTTGACGCCGAGAGTGTCGAGCAACTCGTCGAGGTAGCGACGGTGCTCGACGAACCGGTAGCTGCCGGGACCGCTGTCGTGCAGTCTGTCCGAGTCTCCCATCCCGATCAGGTCGGGGGCGATACACCTCCCGAGATGGACGACGTGGGGCATCACGTCGCGCCACAGGTACGACGACGTCGGGTTGCCGTGAAGGAAGACGATGGGATCGCCCACGCCGACCTCGACGTAGGCCATCCGCAACCCGTTGACCTCTGCGTACTGTTTCTCCATCATCGGCTCCTTTTCGGCGTGACCCGAGAGAGGGTAGAGACGGGCGGCTTCCGGCCCCTCATGGCAGACCGGACAGGAAGCGTTCGCGATCGACCACCACGCGTTCGATTGTGCCCGAGGCGATCTGCCCCGAGCCGTCGCGCACCACCACCTCGAAGACGAGGCGGCGGCCGTCCACGTCACTCAGCAAAGCATCGGCGGTCGCCGAATCCCCGACAACCGTCGCCTTCGAGTGGTCGAGCTCGATGCGCACCCCAAGCGTGGTTTCCCCGGGCCCAAGCGCTCGAGCGACCGCCGCACAGGTCGCCTCCTCGGCCAGCGCAACGATCCGCGGCGTCGCAAGGACGGGAACGTCTCCCGACAGCAAGGCTTCCGCCGTATCGTCCTCGGTCACCACGAGGTGTGCAGACCCGCTCAAACCCGGTTCCAGATCAGCGTGTGTCATCGGGAAAGGCTCCTTCAGATCGGTGAACCAAAAATACCAGTCGGGGCGGCTCGATTCTTTCTGGAGGCACTCGGCTACGCAGTAGCCTCGAATCATGCACACCGAACTCACCTCCGCCGTTGAAGAGCTTCTTCCTTTGCTTCGCACCGACCTCGAGAGGCTCGTCCGTATCCCCTCGGTCAGCGCCGATGGGTTCGACCCGGAAGAGGTGCGGCGTTGCGCTCATGCGGTCGAGGATCTGATGCGGGCCGCGGGGCTCGGCACCACCCGGATCCTCGAGGTCGACGGCGCCCACCCGGCCGTCTTCGGCGAAGTCCCCGCCCCCGCCGGTGCGCCGACCGTCCTCCTCTACGCCCACCACGACGTCCAACCCCCCGGGCCGGACGAGATCTGGACGACACCTGCCTTCGAACCGACCGAGCGAGACGGCCGCCTCTACGGCCGGGGTGCCGCGGACGACAAGGCCGGCATCGCAGTGCACCTCGGCGCCGTCCGCGCCCACGGCGGCACCCCGCCGGTGGGCGTGAAGCTGTTCATCGAGGGCGAGGAGGAAATCGGTTCCCACAACCTCGAGGCGTTCCTCGACAAGTACCGCGAACTGCTGGCCGCCGACGTCATCGTCATCGCCGACTCAGGCAACTGGCGCGTCGGAACGCCGGCACTCACCACGTCACTCCGTGGCCTCGTCGACTGCGTTGTCGAGGTGCGCACGCTGGAGCACGGCGTGCACAGCGGCCAGTTCGGCGGTGCGCTCCCTGATGCGCTGACGGTGCTGTGCCGAACATTGGCGACGCTGCACGACGAGAACGGGAACGTCGCGATCCCTGGTCTCGTGGGCAACGACGCAGACCCGCTCGACCTCACGGAGGAAGAGCTGCGCAGCCAGGCAGGTGCGCTGCCAGGCACCCAGCTCATCGGCGAAGGCTCGGTGACGGGCCGCACCTGGACGATGCCCAGCGCCTCGATCCTGGCGATCGACGCCCCGCCGGTCAGGGAGGCCATCAACCAACTCCTGCCGTCCGCCCGCGCCAAGGTGAGCGTCCGGCTGGCTCCCGGCGACGATCCGGCCCGCGCGATGGACGCCCTCGTCGCACATCTCGAAGCAAACGTTCCCTGGGGCGCCGAAGTGACCGTCACCCCAGGAGCGGCAGGCGACCCGATCGCCCTCGACACCGACGGGCGCGCCTACGACGCCTATCGGGCTGCGTTCCGCGAGGCTTGGGGCACGGACACGGTGGAGATGGGCGTCGGGGGTTCCATCCCGTTTGTCGCCGCGTTCCAGGAAGCGTTCCCCGAAGCGGCAATCCTCCTCACCGGAGTCGCCGACCCCACCAGCCGTCCGCATGGCCCCAACGAGAGCCTGGACCTCAACGACTTCCGTTGTGGCGTCTTGGCGGAAGCCATCGCCCTCAGCCTTCTCGCCGAATAGCGCCGCGTCACCGGGTAGCGCCAGCAACGGTGCAAGACCCAACTGTGAGTATGCGTGTGTGCCCGTTGACGGGTGCTCGGGGTTCACGTCCCGCATTGTTGGCGACGCTGGCCCAAGCCTGCGTCAACCGTTCACCATTGATCAGTACTCGTCGATCCACCAGCGCTCCGGTATTCGAGCGCTAGCGGCCAACCGACCGTGCTCAGCGGCTCAGTCCGGCTGGAACGGGAGTCGTCGAACCCGGATGCGGTCGGCGTCGAAGACCACCACTGCCCCGGACTCCAGATCCTCAGCCACGTCATCGAGGTTGGCGAGGATCAATGCAGCGAGCTGGCGGGCTCGTCGTTGCTGCTGCCGTCGAAACAGCAGGATCGACGGTCGGTCCGCATTCGATCGCGCCAACAGTTCCCCGAAGTCGACGTCTGCGGACACGACAACCCGATCATCCTCCCGAGCCACCTCCGAGGATGTTGGCATCGGGCGACGTCCGCATGTCGCAGGTCCCGGACATGGATGACGTCGTGCCCTGCCTCCACCAGGTGATCTGCAAGACGCGGCGACTGGTTCTCGTCGAGCAGGAACCTCACGCCGGCTGACGAAGCGGAAGCTCACGCTCTTGGACAGCGAGTGCCGCATAGCGCAAGCACTCGGCGATATCCTCAGCCTCGAGGTCAGGGTGCTCGGCGAGGATCTCGTCAACGCTCATTCCGTCGGCGACCATGGCAACAACGGTGGCGACGGGAAAGCGGAGGTCGCGCACACACGGCACTCCTCCCATCCGATCTGGGTCGACACTGATCCTGTTGAACGTCACGCGATCAGACTACCCGCGGACAGCCCGCTCCGTTCCGACCAAGGACCCGCTCCAGTGATGCCCCCCCCCACCACCAGCACCATCCGTCAAGCTCACGTCGAGCAGCCCCGCGGGGAGCTCTGTGGTGCACAACTTCGAATATGCACCGCTCTCCTGCTGTCGGTAGAGCCAGGTACATTGGTGTCGGCGTTGTTCCCGGCGCATCAAGACTGCCTATCAACCAGCGACGACAGCCATGCCGCTCACTTCTTGGACCCTCATGTGATATCATGAGATATCATGGAGGTATGGATGGCTGACATCCTGATACGAGAAGTCCCTGACGATGTCGTCGCAGCGATCGATTCCAAAGCGCAACGGGCCGGTCTGTCCCGGACCGAGTATCTCAGGCGAGCATTGACCCGCGAGAGCCAATCGGACACCGGTGAGGTGACCGTGCGGTCGCTGCAACTCCTTGCGGAGCGTTTCGGCGACCTCGACGATCCCGACGTGATGGGTCGAGCCTGGTCGTGACCGACGGCTGGCTGATCGACAAGTCGGCCCTGGTCCGTCTCGCCACGAGCTCCGACGCTGCCCATTGGGCGGCTCGTATCGAACGAGGCTTGGTGCGCATCTCGACCCTGACCCGCCTCGAGATCGGCTTCTCGGCACGCTCAGCCCAAGACCTGCACAACAGTTTCTCGGAACCCCCCTTGGCGTCGATGCCGGTCGAGTACCTGACACCACGGATCGAAGACCGGGCCGTGCAAGTGCAGCATGCCCTTGCCAATCGCGGTGAGCATCGAGCCCCATCGATTCCAGATCTGCTCATCGCCGCCACCGCAGAGCTGGCCCAACTCACCGTGATACACCACGACAAGGACTTCGAGCTCATCGCCGGACTCACAGGCCAACCGACAGAGCGTCTCAACCTCAGATGAACACCGCTCTCGGTGATGCTGTCGATCGGGGGGCCTCCGCTTCCGAGACTCGGCCGGCTACTACCTCTCTGCCGTCGTCGAAGGTTGGGAGGACTACCACTTGGACCACCCCCGCCGGCTCACTCCGGCCACTCCGCCACACCGAACACACCTACGACCATCGTCATTGGATTGCACCGTTGATGGGTCTACCCCGTCACCCCCGACCGCCGGGCGGGCGGTTCGGGCCTCCAAAACCGCGAAGGTCGGCGCGGCGGGCCGGGCGGAATACCAGGTAGAGGACGGCACCCACCAACGGGAGCGCCACAACCACAATCATCCACAGGGCCTTGCGGCGAGCGGCGACATCCGGGCGGCGCGCCAAGTCGGCAAGCGCCCAGATCATGATCGCCACTACGGGGACAAGGGCAAGCACGAGCACGATCCATGCCCACGGTCCGGTCATACCATCGCCGCCTCGAGGGTCGAGACCAGCGTGGCGCGCTCGGCAAGCAACGCATCGAGCCTGCCGCCGACCTGACCGGCTCTGCGCAGCCCTGTCCAGTCGCGCCACCAGCTGACGGCTCGGTCGATGGTGAAGAGGGCGACGGCGCCGTAGACGGGCGCTGCGATGATCGCCACCAGACCCATCCTCCAGTCCCAAACGCTCCACGCCAATCCGGCCCAGACCAGCCACACGATCAGGAACGCACCCACGGCTGCCACCATCCGCACCGTGGCTGCGGTCATTGCGTCGTGGCTGTGCCGCATGGCGACCAGCAGCCCTCCGACGGGAACGATGTTCATCACGACGCCCACGAGGGCAAACGGCGCCAGGACGATCAGCATCACCAGCAGCCCGGCCAGCCTGCGACGGAGCTTCGCCCCGCCTTGGGCCAGCAAGACGTCACGGTCATCGACACCAACACGCTGCGCAGCGGCGCGGTAGCGATATGCAGCATCGAGAGCGCCCGAACGCACCGCGGGCTCGGCTCGTGCCAGCCGGGCGGCCGCCTGCTGCCGGTCTGCAAATGACACCCGGTTTGGTCCAGGCTCGCCCAGGGCAATCTCCGCAGCGTATGCAAGATCGCGCGCTTCCTCGTCGGTGTCGTAGTCGGGAGCAGCCGCCCGCAGCCGCACCTCGATCTCGTCGGTCAGTCGATCCACCGGGTCTCTCGAGTCGGCACCAACCGCAGGCGGCGGCACCTCCGTGTCGAGATCGAGCACGTCACCTACTTGCACGAACGCCCGGCTGCGCAGTGCCGCTTTGTCCTCGAAATGGATGCCGACCGGTACGACCCGTAGGCCCGTGACACCGGCTGCCTGGGCGCCGAGGGCGAGGCGGGCGGCACCCGTCTTGATCGGGCGGATGGCGGGAGTGTCGCTCACTCCCCCTTCGGGGAACAGAGCGATCAAATGGCCTTGTCGCAGCGCTTCAAAGGCAGCACGAAACATCTCGGCGTTGCGGTCCGTCGAACCGTCCTCGGCGCGATACACCGGGATGGCACCGAGGTGATCGAGGAACCATCCGGCGGCCCCGTTGTTCCACAGCGTCGCTTTGGCCAGAAACCGCGGGCTGCGCTCCAGCAACCCGAGGAGAAGGGCAGGATCGGAGAAGCCGGTTGGGTGATTGGCGACGAGGATGGCGCTGTGCCAGCTCCACCCGGACTCGGGATTGTCGACCTCGACGGACCGGTAGATGCCGCGTGCCAGCAGGCGAGCGCCTCTCGCAATGAGCCGCTGGAAAGCTCGCGGACGTGGCGAAGAATGGGACGTCGGTTGGGTCATGCGCTCCACTCGACCACGCTCAGGAGCTGGCATGGTCGCATACCGAGCGCGCGAGTGCGGACGTCCACGGCGCTCCGATCAGACGGACCGCTCGGTGAGAAACGATCGGTAGCCGTAGAGCCCGAAGGCGGCGGCGGTGAGTACGTGCCAGGCAGCGTGGCCCTGCCACACGCTGTCCGGGTCGCAGAGTGGACCACCCGTCCGACCCAGCACGTTGATCAAGGCACCCGCCAGGAGCAGGGCCACGATTCCAGCCAGCCAGCGCACCAGGGTGGAGGAGAAACGCTGGCGGCGACCCGACCGGTACAAGTAGATTTCGAGTCCCAACGCAGCTACACCGACGATCGCAGCGACGGCGATTCCGCCTTCTGGGCTGATGGCCATCGCAACACCGATCAGTGTCGTCATGCCGGCGAACAGCCCAAGGACCTTCGTCTCCCCCCACCGCCGCAGAGTGCCGACGCCCCTGGCTGCAATCAGCGCAAAGACCGCGGCGATGGTCAGGTCGTGAAGCAGACGTGCCCCCGCAGGCATCGGCCCGTGGAACGCAATGCTCCCGATCCCGACGGCAGCCAGGACGGCCCCGTAGGTCAGCTGGGTGGCGCGCTCTCCAGCGGGGTTGCGGAACGCGTGGACCAGGATCCAGGCACCAAACAGGACGTAGGCGCCGCTCGAGATCGCGTTGGCAGGCTGGGCGAGCCAGCCGTCACCGATCGCCTCACAATCGGTCTCGCCGATCTGGTCGAACAGCAGAGGACCGGGCAGGAAAGGAAACACGGCAGCATTGTGCCACTCGGCGACTGCAAGCCCGCTGCAGCTCGCTGCGACCCGAACGGCCTGAACGCCGCAAGGCCGACGACGGCGTCCACGGATTGGGGAACAACTCCTCAGGCGGCCAGCGACTTTGTCTTGCGGTGGCGCCAGTAGAGGAAGGTTCCGATCCCGAGGAAGATCTGGGGGAAGAAGGTGGATGCTCGCCACAGAAGGGTTGCGGCAAGCGCGTCGGACTCTACGGCGCCGAATCCGACGAGGATGGCCGTGATCAGCGCATCGACGGTGCCGAGACCGCCGGGGGTCAACGGGATGAAACTCCCCAACCGACCAACGGAGTACGCCACCAACGTCTCGACCAGCGTCGTCTGCATCGCGGCGTCCGACTGGATCCCTCGCAACGCCAGGAACAGGATGAAGAACTGGACGAGTTGCTGGAACACGTTGGTCAGGGTGATAGCCACTGCACGTTGCTCCACAACGTCGATGGTCGACCGCCGGAAATCCAGCAGGGCGTTGCCGATGTTGAGCGTCAGGTCCTTCTTGAAGAGCCGTCCGGTCCGCGTCACGAGCCGATCGCCAAAGTCCCCAAGGCGAATCGCGGCAGATTCACTCCTGAAGACGACAACGAGGAGACCGACAATCACGCCGACGACAACGAGCCCAATCGCTGCGGCCGAGATGACCCATCCCTGAGGGTCGCCTGTGATCACCAAGCCGATGACTGCCAGCACGGGGAGCGCCAACGTGACCAGTGAGTTCCACACACTTGTGATCCCGATCGCAGCCGCAGCAGGGCCTGCCCCAAAGCCGTAATCGCCGAGCATGGTGTATTGCACGCCGATCCCGAACGCCCCGCCGGCCGGAACGCCATTGCTGATGGCGAACGATGTCTGCCGCACGACGAATGCCGGGCCGTAGCTGATACCGGGCAAGGCAGCTTGATATGGCCAGACGTACACGATGATGTTGCCAATCGTCGCCACGACCAGCAGGACGAGCGCAAGCGCCGGCATGTCCTGGATGGCCTCCCAAGCCGACCCGTAGTCGGCGAGCTGCGGCAGGATCCTCCCGAAGACAATCACAAGCGTGACCAACGTCACGAGGCCGGCGATCACCTGCTTCTTCCGGCTGGGCGGTGTCGCCTGCGCTGGCGTGTTCGCCGGGCTCTCAGTCATCGCCACACCCTAGGAGACTGCTGATCAAATCGTCGTGAGGGCTCGCGGGTCCGCCACGGTGCCTGGTCACGACCTCGGTCACGAGCTCGAACTGACGTTGATCAGCAGTGTCCCAGGAGACTGCTGATCAAATCGTCGCGAGGGCTCGCGGGTCCGCCACGGTGCCTGGTCACGACCTCGGTCACGAGCTCGAACTGACGTTGACCAGCAGTGTCCTAGTTGGGCCGCGATGCGCGGATCAGGGTCGCGATGGAAGCAACGCCGTGCGTTGGGGGGCGAAGTCCATCGACCCGCACCCCGCCACAACACCTCACTCGGAAGCAAGCTCTACGACAATCGCAGGGGCCGCGTCCACGAACTCCAGCGATCCGGCATTTGCGGCGGCCGTGAGGTCTTCGGCCCCGGCTCGGACTGCCGCCAGCCGCTCGGCACTGCCGGCGATCGACACAGCCGTGACCTCCGACCTCATAGACCGCTTGGCTTCCGACTTGGCGCGGCGGACCTCTCCGAGCACCTCCGCCACGGCCTCGAGGACACCCGGATCGCCGATCCCCGGCAGCTCCTCCACGGTTGGCCATGCGCTGCGATGGATCGAACCGTCGCGCCACCACGACCAGACTTCCTCGGTGACGAAAGGAAGGACCGGAGCAAAAAGGCGGAGGTAGACCGACAGCGAGAGCTCCAGCGCCGACCGGGCCGAGTTCGCTCCGGGGCTTTCGCCGTAGGCCCGCACCTTCACCAGCTCGAGGTAGTCGTCGGTCCACGACCAGAACGATGCCTCTGTGCGCTCGAGCGCCCTGGCGTAGTCGTAGGCCTCGAAGGCCGCAGTAGCCTCCGTCACCACCCGGCGCAATGACGCAAGCATCGAGAGGTCCAGCGGTTCGGTGATCTCCCCGGCACTCTCGCCGAACCCGAGCACGAACCGGGATGCGTTGAGCAGCTTGATGGCGAGCCGGCGACCGACCTTCATCTGAGCCGGGTCGAACAGCGTGTCGGTGCCGGGCCGGCCGCTCGCCGCCCAGTAGCGGACGCCGTCGGAGCCGTACTCGTCCAAGAGGTCCATCGGGGTGACTGCGTTGCCTTTGGACTTCGACATCTTCTTGCGGTCTGGGTCCATGATCCAGCCAGAGATCGCGACGTGAGACCAGGGCAGCCCATCCAACTCGAGGTGAGCTCGCGTCAGCGTGGCGAAGAGCCAGGTGCGGATGATGTCGTGAGACTGCGGTCGCAGATCCATCGGGTAGGTGCGCGCAAACAGATCAGCATCGCGTTCCCAGCCGGTGACGATGAGCGGCGACAACGACGAGGTTGCCCACGTGTCCATCACGTCGGGATCGGCAACAAACCCGCCGGGCTGCCCACGCTGCTCGTTGCGGTAGCCGGGGGCCGGCTCACTCGCCGGGTCCACGGGGAGGGCCGCCTCATCGGCCGGGATCGGCGCTGCATAGTCCGGCTCGCCCTGCTGATCCAGGGGATACCAGAGCGGGATCGGCACCCCGAAGTATCGCTGCCGCGAGATCAGCCAGTCGCCGGCCAACCCCTCCACCCAGTGCTCGTAGCGCACCCGCATGAACTCGGGAATCCATTCGAGCTCCAAGCCCCGCTCCAGCAGCTGGGCACGCAGCTGCTCGTCTCTGCCACCGTTGCGGATGTACCACTGCCGGCTCGAGACGATTTCGAGGGGCCGCTCGCCCTTCTCATAGAACTTCACGGCGTGGGTGATGACTCGGGGCTCGCCGTCGAGGTCGCCGCTCTCGGTCAGCATGTCGACGATACGGCGCCGCGCCTGGTTCACCGTCTTGCCGGCGAGTTCCCCGAATGCCGTTCCGTCGGGGATCCACGCCGGCGTGTCCTCTACAAATCGCCCGTTCCGTTGGATCACCGCCCGGGACGGCAGCTCCAGCTCGCGCCACCACGTGACGTCTGTGGTGTCACCGAAGGTGCAGATCATTGCGATGCCGGTGCCCTTGTCCGGTTCGGCGAGCTCGTGCGACAGCACCGGGACCTCGACGCCGAACAGCGGAGTCCGGGCCGTCGTGCCGGTCATCTCCGCATACCGCTCGTCGTCGGGGTGATGGACGAGCGCCACGCACGACGGGATCAACTCCGGCCGGGTGGTCTCCACGTAGATCGCCTCCCCGTCGCGGCGGTGAAAGGCGATACGGTGATACGCCCCGGCGCGTTCCCGGTCTTCGAGCTCAGCCTGGGCAACGGCGGTCCTGAAGTCGATGTCCCACAGCACCGGCGCATCGGCGACGTACGCCTCCCCGCGCCCCAGATTGCGCAAGAAGGCGAGCTGGGAGATGCGCCGCGATTCTTCGCCGATGGTGGTGTAGGTCATGGACCAGTCGATCGACAGACCGAGTTGCTTCCACAGATTCTCGAATGCCTGCTCGTCGACGGCGGTCAGCCCAAGACACAGATCGACGAAGTTGCGCCGGCTGATCGGCCGCGGTGGATCAAAGGGCGTTGCGGGAGCCACAAAACCCGGGTCATGGGGCAGGGCCGGATCGCAGCGGACGCCGTAGTAGTTCTGCACGCGCCGCTCGGTCGGAAGGCCGTTGTCGTCCCAGCCCATCGGATAGAACACCTCGTGGCCTGCCATCCGTTTGTAGCGGGCAACGGTGTCGGTGTGGGTGTAGGAGAACACGTGGCCGATGTGGAGCGAACCGCTGACCGTCGGTGGCGGAGTGTCGATCGAGTACACGCTGTTGCGCACGACGTCCGGCCGGAAGCGATAGATGCCGTCGCGCTCCCAGGCGTCACGCCACTTGGCTTCGAGCCCATCGATCGACGGCGTGTCGGGGATGGTGCGTGTCATGGGCAACCGAGGCTACCGGTCCGCAGCGTTGGCCTCGTCGGCAAGGATGCGCTCGATGACCTTGGCCGAGTGCGGCACGGTCTTGAGGTACCACACCGCACGCAGGGTGCGTCGGTCGGTGCTCGAGAGATCGCCTGCAGATCCCAAGCGCGCGATCCGATCCCGGCGGGCGTGGGAGAGACACAGGGCGGCAGCCACGGAGATGTTGTAGCTCTGGATGAATCCGTCGATGGGGATCATCGCCGTGGTATCCGCAAGAGCGACCATGCCGTCGGAGAGCCCACTGAACTCGTTGCCGAAGACGAGCGCGGTGGGGAGCGAGAAGTCGACTTCGGAGATGGGTACCGCTGCCGGGTCGAGGTGGCCCGCCACGATCCTGAAGCCGTTGTGGCGCAACCACGCGACACACTCATCCGGCGACTTCCACCGCCAGCGATCCAGCCACTTCTCGGCACCCCGGCTCGTCCGCTTCGAATGCTTGTAGCCGGCGGCCGTGTCGATGGTGTGGACCTCTTGGACGCCAAAACCCTCGGCCGTGCGCAACACGGCGGCGACGTTGCCCGTGTCCACCATGCCTTCCACGACGACCGTCAGCGACCGGGTGCGGGCGTCGAGGACTTCCTCGATGCGGGCGATGCGCTCGGCGGTGAGCAGCGGAGCGAGGCGGCGCACCACCCCATCCGGCTCCAGCGTGACGTCGCCAAACTCAAACCACGAGGGATCCTGGGAATTGCGTTTCCCTATGGTCAGCCTGCGCATCTCAGACGCCGCAAGCACCGGGTCGTTGCGCACCAAACCAGCGTACCGGCCCGGTGGTCAGCGGGGGATGCGGGTCCGCTTGAACTCGTTGAGCCGAGTCCACTCGAGCATGTCCAGCACCTTCTCGACGTCGCTGCGCCGATACCGCTCCATCAGCCGGACGAAGACGGCCTCGTCGCCGTCGATGAACGTGGGAACGCCGAACACTTCCCAGCGGTCGACCAACTCGTCGTGCTCTGCAGCCAGCTGCTTCATCGGAGCACCCTCCGCAACCCGCCGCGCCACCGTTTCGGCATCGATGCCCGCTCCCGCTGCGAGCTCGCGAAGCAACGCATCGTCGTCGACATCTGCCGCCCGACTGTGACGGGCGTCGAACAGTGCAACGTGGAAAGCGAGGAACTGCTCGGGGAAGAGCTCTTTGATCGCCACCGACCATTGAAGTGCGACGACGCCTCTGCTGCCCGGGTCTCCCGCAGGTCGATCCCAAACGGCGGCCTCACCTTCCTCGACGTGCGACTGGGCGAGCGAGAAGGGCCGGAAGTCGACGTCCCATGCGGCGCCGTCGGCCAACGCCTCCACCACGGCTTCGTTTGCGATGCGGGCGAACGGGCACAGATAGTCGTAGGTGATGGCGAACGAACGGGTCATGAGGGCCTCCGCGGGCAGTGGGTGCAGACGGAAATCGTAGCCCGGCGGGGGGACACCGGCGGCGAGCCTCCCTGACGGGTCGTGGCGGTGCGGTCACGGTTGTGCCCCCTCCGAGCCTCCGCCGAGGAACCGGAGGGTGAGGTGGCGGCCGGTGGAGGCTCGGCCGTCCCCCAACGATATGCCGCCACAGCCATCGTATAACTTGAGCATCGAATACTCAGATTTGACCAGCTACCGGGAATACCTCGCTAGTATTACAGCATTACATCACCAGATTTCCGTTCTGAAAGGACCCACGTGGCCGAACTCAGCACACTCAGCTTGCCGGTGCTCCCCCTGCGAAATGGGGTGGTCTTCCCCCACATGGTCGTCACCGTCGCCGTCGAATCCGCCGAAGCCCGCAGAGCGGTGGCGGCAGCCGAAAGCACAGGAGGGCGCCTGCTCCTCGTTCCCAAGACCGACGAGGGCTATGCGTCCGTCGGCACCATCGCCTCGATCCAGGAGGTCACGCAGGACGGGGGGACCGCTGCGCTCATCGCCGGGATCAGCCGCGCCAGGATCGGGGCGGGGCGTCCGGCCGACGACGACGTGCTCTGGGTCGACGCCGAACCGGTCGACGAAGAGACATCCGGTCTGGAGGACCTGAAGACCGAGTTTCGCGCCGTCGTCTCAGAGATCATGCAGCTCCGCGGGATCGGCCGGGTCGCCGACCGGATCCTCGACATCGACGACCCTGGCCAACTCGCCGATCTCGCCGTGTACTCCCCCGACCTCAGTCTCACCCAGAAGATCGAAGTGCTGGAGACCATCGACGTCCGCGAGCGCCTGGAGAAGGTCCTGGCGTGGATGAACGAGACCCTCGCAGACGTGAGCCTTCGTCAGAAGATTCGCGACGACGCTACCGAGCGCATCGACAAGAGCCAGCGGGAGTACTTGCTCCGCCAGCAGATGGAATCGATCAGGTCTGAGCTGGGCGACTCCGACGGCGACCTCATCAGTGAGTACCGGCACAAGCTCGCCGACGCCGAGATGCCGGAACATGTGACCGAAGCCGTGGAGCGCGAGATCGACCGGCTGGAGCGCATGAACGAGCAGAGCCCCGAGCACAGCTGGATCCGCACCTGGCTCGACACGATCTTCGACATCCCGTGGAACGTGCGCACCGAGGACATGCTCGAGCTCGCCCCGGCCCGCCAGGTCCTCGATGCGGATCACACGGGCCTCGAAGACGTCAAAGACCGCATCATCGAACACCTTGCAGTGCGGAAGCTCCGCACCGAGCGCGGCCTCACCGCCACCGACGGGGGGCGCCGCGGTGGAGCCATCTTGTTGCTGGTGGGCCCGCCGGGGGTCGGCAAGACCTCCCTTGGCGAGTCGGTCGCCCGGGCGCTTGGCCGCAAGTTCGTCCGCGTTGCGCTGGGCGGGCTGCGGGATGAGGCGGAGATACGCGGCCATCGCCGCACCTACGTGGGTGCCAGGCCAGGCCGGATCGCCCGCGCCCTCATCGAGGCGGAGACCATGAACCCCGTCTTCCTGCTCGACGAGATGGACAAGGTGGGCAGCGACTGGAGGGGCGATCCGTCCTCGGCCCTTCTCGAAGTACTCGACCCCGAGCAGAACCACACGTTCCGTGACAACTATCTCGAGGTCGATCTCGACCTGTCGGACGTGATGTTCGTCGCAACGGCCAACCTCATCGACACGATCCCCGCGCCGCTGCTGGACCGGACCGAACTCATCCGCATCGACGGCTACACGGACAACGAGAAGCTGGCCATCGCCCGGGATCATCTCCTGTCGCGCCAGATCGAGCAGTCGGGGCTCACCGCCGAGGAAGTCGTCATCACCGACGAAGCCCTCGCCGCGGTCATCGACGGCTACACCAGGGAAGCGGGGGTCCGCGGCCTCGAACGCCAGCTCGGTAAGGCAGTCCGCAAGGTGGTGACCAAGATCGCCACCGAGGACGAGGCTCCTCCCATCACCGTTGACGTCGACGACCTCTCGAGCCTTCTCGGCAAGCCCACGGTCCACCACGATGAGGCCAAGGATCGCACCGCGGTTCCCGGCGTCGCCACCGGGCTCGCCGTGACCGGCGCAGGCGGCGATGTCCTGTTCATCGAGGCCTCGGTGATGGACGGTGAACCAGGCCTCACGATCACCGGTCAACTTGGTGACGTCATGAAAGAGTCGGCACAGATTGCGCTGTCGTACGTCCGTGCCCACGCAGCCGAGCTCGACGTCGATGCGGAGCAGCTGCAGCGGCGGTTCCATCTCCACGTCCCCGCAGGGGCGATCCCGAAGGACGGTCCTTCGGCCGGGGTGACGATGACGACGGCTCTCGTCAGCCTCCTCACCGGGAGGACGGTGCGGGACCCGATCGGGATGACCGGTGAGGTGACACTCCAGGGTCGGGTGCTTCCGATCGGCGGCGTGAAACAGAAGGTGCTTGCCGCCCACCGGGCAGGTCTGCGCGAGGTGATCGTGCCGGCAAAGAACGCCAACGATCTCGACGACGTGCCGGACGAGATCCGTGCGGACATGACCTTCCACACTCCCGCCGACGTCCGCGAGGTCCTCGACATCGCCCTGGCATGAGCGTATCGCCCGGACTTTTCTCGCGACCCCTGAAGGGATGTCGCGACAAAGGTCCGGGCGACCTACTCCGTGACGGCAGCGGGTGACATACGATGGCGGCGGACTCGGGGAATGGCCGCACGTGCATCTACCAACCTTCATCATCGCCGGCGCGATGCGTTCAGGGACGACATCCTTGAACGCGTATTTGCGCGAGCATCCTGAGGTCGCCGTTTCGACGCCCAAAGAGGTGCACTTCTTCGACATGCACTTCGACAAGGGCTTGGACTGGTACGGCCGGCACTTCGACCACGTCAACCGTGAAATGGCCATCGGCGAAGCCACGCCGGACTACCTCTACCACCCCGAGGCGATCGGACGGATCGCGGCGACCTTGCCGGACGTGAAGATCCTCATCACGCTTCGCAATCCCATCGACAGGGCCTACTCCCACTACTGGCACAACCAGAGCAGGGGGATCGAAGAGCTGAGTTTTGCCGGCGCCGTCAATGCCGAGCCGGAACGAATCGTTGCGGGCGCGGAGCAGCGGCGGCGGTTCTCGTACGTCGATCGTGGGCGGTACACCGAACAGATCGAGCGGCTCTTCTCGCACATCGACCCGGATCGGGTGCAGATCGCAACGTTTGACGATCTGAACCGGCACCCTTCCGAAGTCTTCGCCAGGACGTGTCTCTTCCTGGGTATCGACGACGCCTTCCGGCCGTTGAACCTCGGTGAACCGGTGAACGCCTACACGGCGTTTCGCTCACCGAAGGTACGCGAACTCACCAAGCCGCTCCCCCGCCGCCTCCGCAACCTCATCGGAAGGCTCAACCAGGAACCGAAGAGGGCGTACCCGGAGATGCCGCCTGCCATCCGTGAGCAGCTCGCCTCGGAGTTCGAAAAGGCCAACGCAGGGCTCAGCGTGTTGACGGGCATGACCATCCCGGACTGGAACTGACCGACCGCAAGGCCTGAATCCACCGTTCGCGGCTGGGTCGACCGGCAACCGGTGCCGGCGCAGGCTGCAGCCGCATCACAACCGTCACACCCGGTCAATACCGTCACGCGCAGTGAACGCGAAATGGCGCATCACTTGAACCGGGAACCACGACCGGGCGACCGCCTCCCTGAATCGGTGGATCCAACGCAACGCCGCCGTCAGTCGTCCTCGGCCTCCTCGTCGATGTCGACCTTCAGCTCGCCGCCCTCCCACTCCGCCTTGAATTCGGAGCGGTGGTCATCGTTGCGGAAGTCCACGTCGACCTCCCCAGGGCCGGAGCTGTCGATGCTCATCGTGAACCCTGAATTCGGCCCGGCTCCGTCGAGCGTGACCGAACCCGAGCCGTACGTGATCCTGACCCAACCGCCGATGAGCTGATAGGTGGCCGTCTGCGAGGCAGCAGGGGCCTGCGTCGTGGACGTCGATGACTCATGGTCATCGTCATCGTCGGGGACCGTGGTCGTCGTCGTGCCGTCGTCGGGCGGCACCGTCGTTGACGTGCCGCCGCCACCGGGAGCCTGCGTGGTCGATACCGGAGCAGACGTCGTCGACGGCGCTGCACTCGTGGACGTGTCATCGACGGCAGGCGAAGAGGTCGTGGGAATGGAGATCGGGTCCACGGCTTCGATCTCGATGGGCACGCCGCTCGTGGAGGTCGACGACGCGGCAGCAGCCACAAGAGATGTGGTCGTCGCCTCCAGCAGCGGCGAAGCAGGCGAATCGATGACCTGTCCCGCAACGCTCCCGACCGCGGCGAGCGCGACGGCAGTCGCCACCATCGTGGCGAGCACCCATACGACAATCACGGAGATCCGCCTGACCATGGCAACAGCCTGCCACGACTGCTCGCTGCCTGAGCTAACCAACGGATAAATGAGCGCCAAGCCAGTCGTATGTCGCGCTCGATCATCGCCAAGTCGCAGTAACGTCGCGGCATGGCATCCGTGCTCCTCATCGAGGACGACCAGAGAATCAGGCAGTCGCTGGCGGCGTCGCTGGCGGACATGGGCCACGAGCTGCGTTCTGCCCCGACCGGCATGGCCGGCGTCCAGGAAGCGGTGGAGGCCTCCCCGGATGTCGTGGTGCTGGATCTGGGGCTTCCCGATCTACCCGGAGGGGAGGTACTGAAGATGATCCGTGCGGTCAGCGCCGTGCCGGTCATCATCGCCACGGCGCAGGATGACGAGGCGGGGATCGTGAAGCTCCTCGACCTCGGTGCGGACGACTACGTGATCAAACCGTTCTCTGCTGCGCATCTGGGCGCCCGCATCCGTGCCGTGTTGCGCCGCGGTGGGGCCTCGGACGAGCCGAACGAGTTGGTGGTCGGCGCCCTCGAAATCGACCTGGCCGCCCACGACGCCCGGCTCGCAGGGGCACCGCTCGATCTGACATCGAAGGAGTTCGAGCTACTGGCGTTCCTGGCGGCACGACCGGGCGTCATGGTCCCCAAGCGGACGCTGATGGCGGAGGTCTGGCGCCAGCCGTACGGCGGCGCCGACAAGACGGTGGATGTCCACCTCTCGTGGCTGCGTCGCAAGCTCGGCGAGTCAGCTGCCGAGCCCGTGTACATCCACACCAAGCGAGGGGTCGGGGTCAAGCTGGTCGATCCCAGCGCGTGAGACGTCGACTGGGCCTCGTCGCGCTCGCCGTTGCGAGCCTGATCGTCATTGCTTTCGTCGTCCCCCTCGGCGTGCTCGTGCGTGAGCTGGCTCGGGACCGCGCACTCGCCGGCGCCGAACGCGACGCTCAACTGATCGCCGTGTTCGTTGCGGCCAACCGAGGTGACCCGGATGCGATCCGCCTCATCGCCGACTCGGGCGAGATCAACAGCAACGATCTTTCGGTCATCCTCCGCCAGGAGGGCCCCAGCGGACCGCTGACCGTGATCGGGTCGCCGGTACCGGACGGGGAGGATCTCACCCGCTTCTTCTCAGGAACCGCCGGCCGAGTGGCCCTCGACGGTGGCGAAGCCGTGTACGTGCCTGCGTTCGCCGACAACGACATTGCGGTCGTGCGGATCCTCGTGGAGTCGGAGAATCTCACGAGAGGTGTCGACCGCGCCTGGCTGCTGCTTGGGGTCCTCGCGGTGGTGCTGATCGGCATCTCCGCGGTCATCGCGGCAGGTCTGGCGCGGAGCATCGTCCGACCCGTCGAAGACCTGTCGAACGCCGCGGAACGGCTCGGGCGGGGTGATCTGAGCACGCGGGTCGAGCCTGCCGGTCCGCCAGAGATCCGGGAAGTGGGCGCCGAGTTCAACCGCCTCGCCGAGCAGGTGTCGACCCTCCTGGAAACCGAGCGGGAGACCGCCGCGGATTTGTCGCACCGGCTCCGGACACCACTCGCCGCCATCGGCCTCGACGTTGAGCGGCTGCCCCCTGGACCGGATCAGGAACGCCTGCTGGATGACGTTGCCGAGCTGCAGCGATCGATCGACTTCGTCATCCACACGGTGCGCAGGCCTGGCCGTCCCGACCTCGGCGAGGTCACGGATCTGACCGCGGTTGTCGCCGAGCGGATGGACTTCTGGGACGCGCTTGCCGAGGAGCAGGCTCGCGAGACCTCGGTAGGCACCCCACCGAACGGCGGCCCGGCAGTGAAGGTCTCGAAACACGACCTCGAAGCGGTGATCGATGCCCTGGTCGGCAACGTGTTTGCGCACACCGAGGAAGGCGTGGCCTATGCGGTGATCTGCGAGGCGTCGCCTGAGGGTGCCCGGCTGATCGTTGATGATGGCGGGCCCGGCTTCGGTGGCGATGCGGTGGAGCGGGGGCGGAGCGGCGGCGGTTCCACGGGCCTCGGCCTCGACATCGCACGCCGCACCGCAGAATCAACGGGGGGCTCGCTCTCCATTGGAGCGAGCCCCCTCGGTGGAGCCCGTGTGGTGATCGAGTTCCGGGGTTAGCCGGCTCCCCTCACCCCGAGGGCTCATTCGACTGACCGTGCGTCAGCCTTGGTTGCTGTCGTCGTCGTCATCATCGTCATCGTCATCGTCATCGTCATCGTCATCGTCGTCATCGTCATCGTCATCGTCATCGTCATCGTCATCGTCGTCGTCGTCGTCCGGCATCGTCGTCGACGTCACCGAATCATCGTCATCATCATCATCCGGCATCGTCGTCGACGTCACCGAATCATCGTCATCATCATCATCCGGCATCGTCGTCGACGTCACCGAATCATCGTCATCATCATCATCATCCGGCATCGTCGTCGACGTCACCGAATCATCGTCATCGTCATCGCCCGGGACGGTCGTGGAAGTGACCACACCGTCGTCATCCCCAGGAACGGTCGTCGACGTCACGGCGTCATCGTCCCCCGGCACCGTCGTCGACGTCCCCGAGTCGTCGCCACCGCTGCCGTCGCCTGCGATCAGCCGGGAGCGCACTCTGACCTTCACTTGGCCGTCCTCGAGCTCGGCGTTGAAGTCGACTCGGGTCGTGCCGTCTTCGAATTTGACCTCGATCTCCGGACCTCGAGCGGTTTCGGTTTCTGCCGACCAGCCGTCATTGGCAACGACCTCGACGACGATCAACTCACCTCCAGCCTGGGAGTAGGTGACCGAGCCTGCCTCGGCAGCGGCGACCGTGACGGCCTCGCCGTCTCCCGGCATGGGGCTGGTCGTGGAAGACTCCACCACGGTGCTGTCCGTGGCGGCGGCGTCTGCTGCATCGTTGGGTGCGGACGCAGCCCATGCGACACCTATGGACATGACGATCGCCATTGCGATCATCGCAATGGTGGTTCGAGCAATCATCGGGATGTACCTCCTCTTGTGTACATCCACACTGTGCGGGAACCACCCTCAACGGAACTGCCGCCGAACGCTAAGCCACGGTGAAGTGCTGTGCAGTCTGCAGCCGACATCACGCTGGCTCGCCGTGTGGGGAGACAGGCGCATCGCGGCGGGCGAGCCCACCACGCCTATGCCGCAATCTCACCAACGCGGATGCAGCGCCACGAGGCGGTGGCGCTGCATCGTCTCCCTCCCCTCCGCGGTCAGGCCCGAGCGATGGCCTCCTCCAACGCTCGTGCCACATAGACCTTGGCGAGGTGCGCCTTGTACTCCTCAGACCCGTAGAGGTCCTCGAGCACCGTGACGCCTTCCGTAGCCCGCACTGAGGCCGTTGCGATCGCAGATGCGCCCCCGTCGGTACCGATGATCGCCTCTGCGGCCCCGGCGGCGAGGGTCGGCTTCGTGCCGACACCGGTGAGGGCGACCCGAGCGTCCTCGACCGTGCCGTTGGACTTCTTGACCCACGCGGCGGCACCAGCCACGGCGTAGTCGCTGTGACCGCCGCGACGGCCCAACTTGTCGTAGACAGAGCCGCCTCCGGCCTTCGGGATGCGCACTTCGACGAGGATCTCATCACCGTTGAGGGCCGACGTCAGCGTGTCGACGAAGAAATCGGCCGCTGCGATCTCGCGCGTACCGTTCTTCGATGCCGCCACCATCGTGGCACCTAGGGCGAGCGCGGCAGCGGGCTGATCGGCGGCGATGTCGGCGTGCGCCAACGAGCCGCACGTCGTCCCCCGGTGCCGCACCTGCATGTCTCCGGTGTAGCTGGCCGCCTCCGCCAAGGCGGCGGCGTGCTCGTTGACCAGCGCGTGTGCGGCCGTCTGGCCGTGCCGCACCAGCGCACCGATGGACAGATGATCGCCCTTGTCGGCGATCTCGCTCAATCCTGGGATGCGGCCGATGTCGACCACCATCTCGGGCGAGAACAGCCGCATCTTCATCATGGGCATCAGGCTCATACCGCCGGCCATCACTTTGGCGCCGGGATTGGCCGCAAGCGCGTCGAGCGCCTCGTCGAGCGATGCGGGGGCAACGTAGTCGAACTCACGTGGATACATCGTTACCTCCTTTACGCCTGTGCGTCCTGAATGGCCTGCCACACTTTCCGTGGGCGTAAGGGCATGTCGACGTTCCTGACCCCCAACGGGGCAAGGGCGTCGACAACGGCGTTGACGATCGTCTGCGCCGATCCGATGGTGCCGGCCTCGCCGATCCCCTTGACACCCATAGGGTTCACATCGGTGGGTGTCACGGTACGGCCAAGCTCGAATGATGGAAGATCGCCTGCCGTCGGCAGCGGGTAGTCCACCAGCGACCCGGTCAGCAGATTGCCCGTTTCGTCGTAGATCGCCTCCTCGAACATGGCTTGCCCGATGCCCTGTGCCAGTCCTCCGTGGAGCTGGCCGTCAACGATCATCGGGTTGATCACGTTGCCACAGTCGTCCATCGCCAGATAGCGAAGGATCGTGACGTCGCCGGTGTCCCGCTCGACCTCGACCAAGGCCAAGTGCGACCCAAACGGCCATGTGGCGTTGCCCGGGCTGAAGATCACGTGGGCCTCCAGCGCAGGTTCGACGCCTTCGGGTGCGATGTGCGGCATGTACGCCAGCTTGGCGATCTCGGGCCACTCGACGTGGCTCTCGTAGCCAGGGGATCCTTTGACCCGCGCCCCGCCATCGGCGAACACGATGTCCTCGGGATTCGCCTCGAGCAAGTGGGCTGCCAGCTTGGCGGCCTTGACCCTGACCCGTTCAGCTGCGTCGTAGGTGGCCGTCCCGTCCACTGCGAGGGACCGGGAGCCGAACGTCCCCACCCCCATCGGTGACTCGCGCGTGTCACCGTGGTGCACCTGGATCTTGTCGATGGGGATGCCGAGACGCTCGCTGACGATCTGGGCCCACGTTGTCTGATGCCCCTGCCCTGAAGGGCCGGTGCCTATCGACACCGTGGCCGTGCCGTCGGGATTCACTCGAACCAGGCCTGAACCGTTGAACGCAGATGGCAGACCGTATTCGGACCACGAGAAGCCGAGGTCGGCGAGGGCCGCGGGGGCAAAGCCGCATGCTTCGACGTACGTGGAGAGCCCGATCCCGACAAGGCGTCCCTCAGCCCTGGCCGCTTCCTGCTCCGCTCGCATATCGGCGTAGTGCGCCATTTCGAGCAGAGCATCGAGGTTCATCTCGTAGTCACCCGTGTCCATCGCAAACCCTGCGGGCGAGACGGCGCCAGGGAAGGCGTCCTTGGGGATGAAGTTCTTCTTGCGTACCTCGGCAGGGTCCATGCCGATCTCCCGCGCAAACGCATCCATGATGCGCTCGATGTAGTACACCGCCTCGGGACGTCCAGCGCCCCGGTAGGCATCCGTCGTGGCCGTATGGGTCACGACGCAGTCGATGCTCCAATGCGTCGGCATCTTGTACTGACCGGAGCCCACGAACAGCCCCAGCAGCGGGATGGCCACCGTGTAGTTCTGCGTGTAGGCCCCCATGTCGGCGATGCCGTCGAACTCGTACCCGAGAATCTCACCGTCAGCGGTGCCGACCATCGTGGCGGTGCCGATCCACCCGCGGCCCTGGATACTGGCGGTTGCCGCCTCGCGGCGGGTCTCGGTCCAGCGAACCGGCCGTTCGAGCTGTTGCGACGCAAACGCAACGAGGAAGTCCTCGGCGTACACGCTCAGCTTGAGCCCAAACCCGCCTCCAACCTCAGGGGCGATCACGCGCACCTGGTTCGAAGCGAGCCCGAAGACCTTGGCGAGCGCCCCCGCCAAAGCGTGCGGGATCTGCGTTGAGCTCCACACGGTCAGCCGGTCGTACCCGGCACCGTATTCGGCGACGATTGCCCTTGCCTCGATGGCCACGGGGATCAAGCGCTGATTGGTCATCTCCATCGAGACCACGACGGTGTCATCACGTTGCTTGGCGGCCTCGATGCCGGCCTTGATCTCGGCTTGCTGCTCGGGTTCCGCACCGAAGGGACCGGTCCAGGTGACGAGGACGTTGGAGTCCAGATCGTCGTGGACCTTGACGGCGTCTGCTCGAGACTCCTTGACGTCGATCACTGCGGGCAACGGGTCGTAGTCGACGATCACCGCATCGGCGGCGTCTTGCGCCAGGTAGCGGTTGTCGGCGACGACCATCGCCACCGCCTCACCGGCATGCTTGACGACACCGTCGGCGAGCAGTGGCCGCAGCTTCCCGATCGGCGCCTGGGCCAGCAGCGGGCTGATGTGTCGCACGTCGTCGAAGGTGTAGACCGCACGCACCCCGGGCATTGCCGTGGCCGCAGCCGCATCGACCGAGTTGATGCGGGCGTGGGCGAAGGGGCTGCGGACAAAAACGACACTCAGCTCGCCTGCACGCTTGATGTCGTCGACGTACTTGCCGCGACCGCGAATCAGCGCGGGATCTTCCTTGCGGCGGACGACCCCGCCGAGTGCGCTGGTGGTCGAGGTCATGACTGCGCCTCCCACTCGGCCGCCGGTGGTGTCTCGCCACGCATCTTGGCGGCGGCGTACTCGACGGACTTGACGATGTTGTGGTATCCGGTGCACCGGCAGAGATTGCCTTCGAGCCCGTGCCGTATCTCCGCCTCGGATGGGCTGTCGTTCTCGGCGAGGATGCTTGCGGCACTCATGATCATGCCCGGGGTGCAGTAGCCGCACTGCAAGCCATGGCGCTCCCAGAAGCCTTCCTGGACCGGGTGGAGGTCATCGCCGGTCGAGAGCCCTTCGATCGTGGTGACGTCTGCGCCGTCGGCTTGGACGGCCAGCACCATGCACGACTTCGTCGGCACACCGTCGACGTGGACCGTACAGGCCCCGCAGTAGCCGGATTCGCACCCGATGTGCGTGCCGGTGAGGAGGAGATCCTCCCTGAGGAAGTGGACGAGCAACGTGCGTGGTTCCACATCGCCCGACACCGCTTTCCCGTTGACGGTCATCGAGAGCTCCATCACACCCCTTTTCGCTTGGGAACGGGACCTCCCGTGAAGCTAGCAAGCCGCGGCAGCCGATGTCGGGGAAAGTGGGACGCAGGATGCCGGAGAGCAGCGTTCAATCGCCCGATTGGGCGTCCAAGTCGGGAACGTCCTTCAACGAATGTCTGCAGCTCGGTACCTGGGCAAACGCGGCGATCAGGGTGCCGTCGGTGTCGTGGTCGGCAAGCTCGGGTTTGGCCACATCGATGACCTTCTCGACGCGGACGATGATCTGCGAAGTTCGGGCCTGGTGGCGCTGCTCGTCGATCTCGGGGGCTTCCATGAACAACGCCCGGATGTCGTCGATCTCACGCAGCGAGGCTTCCACCCCTCCATCGATGTCGACCACCAGCGGAGCGAGCACCTCATCGTCTGCAAGCGGGCGGACGTCGGCGAGGAGCTGTTCGTCGAGCGCCACCATTCTGTCCAGACCCTCGAACCATCGACTCCGCCGTTGCTCCGGTTCAGGCAGCTCCGCAACGTCCGCCGCCGCGTCATTGAACGCCGCCCCGACCTGCTGCACCCACTCCCACATGATGGGGCACAGGGCTGCTGCTGCAGCAGCCATAGAGGCAGCGTCCGGTCCAGGTTCGCCGGTCGGCGCCGGCCGTGACGTCTCCGCTGCGGGAGGCGAAGTGGTAGTCGTCTCGACGTTGGCCGAGCCGGCGCCGCATGCTCCAAGACTTGCGGCCAAGGCGACGCAACCGATCCAGATGAAGGCCCGCGTCGCGAGGGATTTCACTCAGTCGGCGAGCCGCGCCCGACGAGCTTCTTGAAGAACCCGACGATCATCGCGATCAGGCTGGAGAAGAACAGCGACACACCTTTGACCTCGGCGGCCTGCACCTCGGCGGCTTCCTCCTGGGTCTCCGCGGCGAGCTTTGCCTCGACGCACGCCACGAACTCGGCGATGAGCCGGCTCGACATCTCCTTGATCAAACCTGTGCGGCCGAATTGAGCTGCCGCTCCTGAGAGGATCACGTCGGCGTCCACGGTGATTCGGGTACCGACGTCTGTGGGCTCCATGGAGTAATCCATCTTGACCTGGCCGACGCTGCCGCCGCGCTTGTCCATGCCCTTGCCCTTGACGCTGCCGGTACGCGTCGTCTCGTCGGAGGTGACGGTCGCCTCGCCCTCGAAGGTTGCGGTCATGGGGCCGAGCTTGGTGCCCACGCTGCCCGCATACACCCCGCCGCCCTTGTCCTCCGTCAGCTCTGCCCCAGGGAGGCATCGGGCGAGCTCGGGCACGTCCTCGAAGAGCGCCCACACCTGATCGATGTTGCGACCGACCTCGATGACTTCTGTGATCTTCACCCGTCCTCCCGACACCGTGAGACGACGACTCTACCCCTCGGGAGCCGCTCACACCGGAGGCCGTGCGCGGCGGTGGCGGCGCTACGGTGGCGGTGATGACATCGCTGCCGAAACGCATACTCGACCGCGGGACGACGGACGCCCGGCTGGCGTGGGGACGGTGGACTGCCGGGAGCAGGCCCGCGCCGGACTTCGTGCTGATCGGCACGATGCGAGCGGGAACCACGAGCCTGTTCCGCGATCTCAGGGCCCATCCCCAAGTGCTGCCGCCGGTGACGAAGGAGATTCACTACTTCGACTATCACCATGGGTCAGGAGAACGTTGGTATCGGGCCCACTTCCCCACCGCACGGGAGCGGTCTGCCGGAGGTGACGGCAGCAGGGTGACGGTGAGCGGAGAGGCGACTCCGAACTACCTCGCTCACCCCCACGCCGCCGGGTGGGCCGCGGCAGAGCTGCCCGAAACGCGGTTCATCGTGCTTCTCCGCAACCCCGTCGAGCGAGCCCACAGCCACTGGAAGCTCATGCGACGCCTCGACCACGAGACGCTGTCATTCGCCGATGCCCTCGATGCCGAGGAGCGCCGTCTCGCTCCCGAATGGGAGCGGATGCTCGAGGAACCCAACTACGCCGCTGTGGACTGGTTCCGCTACTCGTATGCGGCCCGGGGGCACTACGCCGACCAACTCGGGAGGTGGTTCGAGGCGATCGACCGCAACCGGTTCCTCATCGTTCGGTCCGAGGACTACTACGCCGAGCCTGCGGAGGCGTGGCGTCGGATCACACGGTTCATCGGCATCTCGGACTGGTCGCCCGGCAACTTCAGCAAGGTGCACGGCACGGCATCTCGCGGAGAGGACGAGGAGGTCTTGGCGCGCCTCCGCACCCACTTTGCGCCCCACAACGAGCGGCTGGCAACGCTGGTAGGCCGCGATTTTGCCTGGGACTGATCCCCCGGTGGCGGGATCGTCATGCCGGAACGCCGCCGCGGCATTTCCGCAGTCTTGCGCTCGGATGATCTCATGGCAGCGGTGTCTGCGGGCTTGGTCATGCGCCATCCAATGTTGCCCTTCCAACCCATGCTACGGGCGACCGGTCTTGGCCTCTACCCGACTCGGTAGCCTGACCCGCCGTCCGGAGGATGACTTGGGATCGACACAACCGAGCGACGCCGTCTCGCGTGCCGCCTTCGTGGACGGGATGCGCGGGATTGCCCCCTTGCTCGTCGGTGTTGTCCCGTTCGGTCTCATCCTCGGGGTTGCGGCGGGGGCCTCCGTCATGGGTGCCGGGTTGGCCTGGTCGACCTCTTTCATCATCTTCGCCGGCGCCGCTCAACTGGTCACGATCGAGCTCGCCAATGCGGGAACAGCGTCAGCGGTCATCATCGCAACCGCACTCGTAGTCAACGCCCGGCACCTGATGTACTCCGCGGCGCTTGCGAACCACTTCCGCGAGTTCCCGACGCCATGGCGCTTTGGAATGCCCTACCTGATGACCGATCAAGCTTTCGCCGTGTCCATCGTGCGGTACGACACCGTGGACGATCCGATCTACAAGCGGTGGTTCTACTTCGGTGCGGCAATCGGTCTGTGGCTCCCCTGGCAGATCACGACGGCTGCCGGAACCATCCTCGGGGCGCAGATACCCGAATCCTGGTCGCTCGAGTTCGCCATTCCCCTCGTTTTCATGGTCTTGATGATCCCGTCCCTGGCGAAACGTCCCGGCGTGGCGGCAGCGACGGTTGGGGCGGTTGCCGCAGTGCTCGGTCGCAACATCCCGTACCGCCTCGGCCTCATCGTGGCGGCTCTCCTCGGTGTCGCTGCGGGTGTCCTCGTGGAGCGGATGGACACGAAGTGAGCACCTACCTGCTGATCATCATGGCCATCGGCGTCGGCACGTATCTCACCCGGCTGTCGTTCGTGGCCGCGTTCGGGCGGTCCGGCGTGCCCGAGTGGCTCCAGTCGCCGCTTCGCTACGTCGCGCCTGCGGTACTCGCCGCCATCGTTGCCCCTGCGGTCATCAGCCCAGGCGGCGTCGTGGATGTGACGACCGCCAACCCGAAGTTCGCCGCAGGCGCCGTAGCGCTCCTCGTCGCGCTGCGCACCAAGTCCGTGGCATGGACGATCGTCGTCGGCATGGCGGCCCTGTGGCTCATCCAAGCCGCGTTCTGAAACGCGGAGGCGGCTACAGATTCAAGGCGAAGGCCAGGAATTGGGTGAACGCCCCGCTGGGGTTGAAATTGTTGTCGGAAACGATGATCAACGGGGTGCGCCCGTCGGCCAGCGGCGGGGCAAGGGCCATGCCCTCGAGGTTGTCGAGCGTGATGCCGAGGTCCGTCAGATCGAGCACCAGATCCTTGGTTACCGGCCGCGGGTCCAGCCCCTCGATGGAGAAGAGCCGCCACACGCTGTCCGCTCGCCGCGTGGTGATGTGATAGAGCCGAACGTTGTTCCCGACGCCGACGGAGAATGATCGCTCCAGGGCGAGGTAGGACCCGCGGTTGTCGAGGGCCAGCAGCTCGACGAGACCGTTCACCTTGAAGGAATCCGCAGGGATCGGCTCGTCGGTGACCCGCTCGTTCTCGTAGATGTACTCGGAGGTGGGCCGTCCGGTGCGGGTGTCGTACACGACGACCCTGGACGGGCTGCCTGTCACCAGGTCGGCTGCCGGGCCATCCTGGAACAGCGCCGCCTCCGTCGCCGTGGTGAGCCGAAGCCCGTCCGGCGAGACCGTCAGCGACTCGAAGGCCGCATTCTGACGGATGCCGGCCGACCCGTCGGCCGTGGGCACGTACGCAGGCGGGACGAACAGCTCGTCCAGCAGAGCGCCGTCGATCGAATACTCGTTGACGAACGGAGCTTGCAGAACCGCGGTGTCACCCTCCGAGGAGACATAGAGCGTGCGGGTCCGGGACAGCGCAATGCCTTCAGGGTCGAGCGAGAGCTCCGCATAGGGCTGGCCAGAGCGGTCGAGAAGCGACGTCTGGGCGAGGAAGGTCACGTCACCGTCATCGAGCGACCCGTCGCTCACGTCGATCGCAACGGTGTAGAAGCGGGCAGGTGCGATCTGGCTGCGGTCATCTGACAAGGCGTAGTACACCCCCTTGGGCTGATCCCATGCGAGACCGGAGAGCCCGCCGACCTCGACGCCCTCGAACAGGTACCCGGTCGGGAAAGTGGTCTCCCCGATGAACTCGATCCCCTCGGAGTCATCGGCACCGGCCGGCACCGCAAGACCCACCATCATCACAAGCGTGGCGAGCAGTACAAACGCCCGTCGCATCACTCTCTCCCTTGATCGCAGACTCCTCCACAACCTACAGACGCAATGCGACACGTGCGGACCGCTGCACCCGACGGGCGGGAAGGCGCGAGCTAGACAGTGCCGTCTTCGGCGCCGCGCTGGGCGTGAATGCGTCCCTCCACGCCGTGGAGGGAAAGACCGGTGCCGACCCCGTACCGCACCTGCACCATCTCGGCGAGGATCGAAACCGCCACTTCAGACGGCTGCTCGGCGCCGATGTCAATACCGATGGGGGCATGGATGCGGCCGATCTCAGCCTCGGTCCAGCCTTCGGCTGCGAGCCGCTCGGCCCGGTTTCGCGAGGTGCGGCGGCTGCCGAGCGCGCCGAGGTATCGGACGGGGGCCCGGCGCACCGCGCCGAGCACCGGATCCTCGAAGCGGGCGTCGTGGCTCAGCAACACAACGTACGTTCGCTGGTCGAGCTCGACCTCTTCGAACACTGCGTCAGGCCACGCAACCACGAGCCGGTCGACCGTAGGGAACCGCTCCGGCGTCGCCCAGGCCTTGCGAGCATCGGCGACGATCACCCTGAAGCCCAGCTCGGGAGCCATGCGGGCGAGCGACTGGCCGATGTGCCCGGCACCGAACACGAGCAGCTGCGGTTGCGGCGCCAGCGTCTCGATGAAGACCTCACGTTCGCCATATTCCAGCGTCCGGCTCTGCTCGTGCTCCATGAGCTGGCCGGCATCGGCGAGAACGTCCGCGGCAAGGGCGTCCGGCAGGATCCCTGCGACGTAGCCTGCGTTTGCGGCGATGACGGCCTTGGTCCCCACATCCGGGCCGGCGACCACCGTGGTGACGGCTCCAAGCCGCTCCCCGTCTTGGAGCCGGCGGATGGCGGTCAGGATCTCTTTCACCACTTCTCGATGAAGACCTGGATCGTGCCGCCACACGTGAGGCCGACCTCGAACGCATCCTCGTCGGCGATGCCGTACGTCACGAGGGCCGGCTCCCCGGTCTCCATGACTCGCTGCGCGTGGAGTGCAACATCGTTCTCGACACACCCGCCGCTGACGCTGCCCTCCATGTCGCCTGCAGACGACACGAGGAACTTGGCCCCTTCCGCGCGGGGGGCAGAGCCTTTGACGCGCACCACGGTGGCAACGGCCACGTCCTTGCCCTCGGACGTCCACTTGTCGTAGATCTCGAGCTCATTGGTCATAGTCGTGCGCCTCTTCTCGACGGGATGGACTCTAGAAGGCGGATGACGGCTCTGAGATCGGAGACGTTGCCTGCGGCGAGAAAGTCGTCGACGTAGGGAAGCACGGTCCGCATCCCCCGCGTTTCAGGAGCGAACCCCGCCCGGCCCGCAAGCGGGTTGAGCCAGATCACGCGATGCACCGAGCGCGCCAGGCGGCTCATCTCACGGTCGAGCAATTCCGGATCGCCGGTGTCCCACCCGTCCGAGATGATGAGCGCAATCGAACCGCCCCGCGTGACCCGGCGGCTCCACTGCTCATTGAACTCGCCCAACGCCTCGCCGATCCGGGTTCCGCCGGACCAGTCCGCAACGACCCTGCCCACGTGTTTGAGCGCCTGGTCGGGCTGCCGCAGCCGCATCTCGCGGGTGATCCGGCTCAGCCGGGTGGCGAACACGAAGGACTCGACCCTGCCGAGCCTGCCTTGTGCGGCGTGGATGAAGTACAGGAACAGCTCCGTGTACCGCTCCATCGAGCCGCTGATGTCGGCGATGACCGCAAGCGGGCGCTTGCGCGTCTTCCGCTCCGCAAGAGCCAGGGGGACAAGATCGCCTCGGGGACCCGTCAGGTGACGAAGGGTGCGACGCAGGTCGGGCCGGCTGCCGGCGCTGCTCGGTCCCCACCGCCGTGAAGCCGTGTCGGCCGGCTTCCAGTTCATCTTGTCGATCAGCCGTCGCACCTGCTCCAGCTCGGCCTGACTCAGATCCCCGAAGTCGCGGTGGCTGAGCCGCTCTGCATACGAGCCACCTGCGATTTCGTTCATCTGCTCGACCTCGCTCTCGGGGCCGGCGCCGGTCTCGTGAGAGAGAACAGGGGCCTGGGCACGGGCGGTCGTGCGATCCGGGCTGCGGTTCTCGCTGGCGAGTTGGAGCTCGGATGAACCGCCGCGCCCTGAGCCAAAGAACAGATCGAACGCCTCGTCGAACAGGGTCCCCTGGCTGGGCCGGGTGATGACGCATGCCCGCAGCGCAAGGTACAGATCGGTGCGGTCGTCGAGACCCACTGCCTGGATCGCCGCCGCGAGCTCCTGTGATGCGCCAGGACCGACCGGAACCCCGAGGCGCCTCAGGTAGCGGACGAAATGGACCAGGTTGACCGCAAAGGCATGCCCGCCTGCCGTGGCGGCCGCCATGTCAGCTCGCTGCCGAGCCGAGTAACCCCTCGACACCGAGGTGGCGCACCCGTGCGATGTCTTCTTGGTACTTCAGCACGACGCCGAGCGTGTCATCCATGTCCGGGGCGGTCAGCTCCTCTTTCCCCAACACCGTCAACGCCGCCGCCCAGTCCAGAGTCTCGGCGACGCCGGGCGGTTTGAACAGGTCGAGATCCCGCAACCGTCCCATCGTGGCGGCGAGCTGCGCCGCAAGCCGATCGGGCAGGTCCGGGGTCCTCTCGCGCAGAATCGCCACCTCGCGCGCGTAGTCCGGGTAGTCGATCCAGTGGTAGATGCAGCGCCGCTTCAGGGCGTCGTGGATCTCCCGGGTCCGATTCGAGGTGATGATCACGACAGGGGGGGTGGTCGCTCTGACCGTTTCGACCTCAGGGATGGTGACCTGAAAGTCCGACAGCAGCTCCAACAGGTACGCCTCGAACTCCTCGTCGGCGCGATCCAGCTCGTCGATCAACAGCACCGTGTGCTCGCCCCTTGCGCCACGTTCGATCGCCTGCAACAGCGGACGCGCCACCAAGTAGTCCCGAGACATGATGTCCTGCACGTCGGGATGACTGCCGTCGCCTTTCGCCTCGATGAGTCGGATGGCGAGCATCTGGCGGGCATAGTCCCACTCGTACAGCGCGTGGGACACGTCCAGGCCTTCGTAGCACTGCAGACGGATGAGGTCTTCGCCGAGGATCGCGGCCAGCGCCTTGGCGACCTCGGTCTTGCCGACACCCGCTTCTCCCTCGAGGAAGAGCGGCCGGCCAAGCTGAAGCGCCAGGTGGACGGCCACAACGAGCGACCTGTCCGCCACGTAGTGCTGGGCGGCGAGCGCCGCCTCCACTTCTTCGAGGGTGCTGGGAATCACAAAGCGAGGCTAGTCACCTGCCCCTTGCTGGATTCACGCCTCGCCGAGCAAGAGCTCCACCAGTTCGTCGACCTCCGGCTCCGACAGCCCGAGGTCGGGCATTCCGGCGTAGGCGCCGCCGTCTTGGCGGTATCGGGGCGCAACGTCTGCTGCCGGATCGATGATGCTCCTGCGCAGGTATTCACGCGACGGTGGAGCGGACGAGAGGTTGGGGCCGATCTCGATCATGGCGACGATTCCAGGGGCGGAATGGCACGCCGCACATCCCTTGGTCACGAAGAGCGCTGCACCGTCAGCCGCCCGGACAGCGCCTGCCGGGCCGGCACCGAACGCCGTCGCCATGACGACGGCGCCCAGGACGACGAGGACGATGGCGAAGACGCGGGTCATACGGCCGCGAGCTGGGGGCTGCGACGGCGCAGAAGCAGGAGCAGGAGCATCCCCAGTGCTGCGACGGCAGCACCGGCACCGAGCCTGGCGGCGTCCGGCACAATGCCACCCGGCGGGGTGGCCAGGGGGAATGTGCCGAGATCGTATGTGGCGAACCAGCCGGGCTGCACCGCCCATGTCCATGAGCCCTCGGCAGGCGAACGCACCTTGGCGACCCACTGCGTGCCACGGTTGACCGCCTCAAAGGTCAGAAGCTCCTCGCCACCGAGCCGGCTGAGGACGATCGCCACGCCGTCCATGTCGGTGACCAGGGTCGTACCGTGCTGACGGATCTCGAACACGACGTCGTGATTCTGCCCGGGGACAAACCGCTCCGGCATCTCGACGATCGTGGTGACAGCCCACCCGCCGGCAGCGGCGGGTAGGGCGGAAGCAACAACAAAGATCAGGGTCACCATTGCGAGCAGGATGCGACGCATGACGGACCTCCTTCCGTTGCCCGCCCTACACCGCAGACGGGCTCAGGGTTCCATCGACTCGGCGATCCGCAGCGCGTCGTCCAGCGGCAATGCCAGTTCCAGGCGATAGGTGACGTCACCCTCGACCCAGATGAGCGTGTTGCCCGCCAGCCGGCCCTCGACGATCCCGGCGTCGCCGTCTCGTCCGAAGACATACACCTCGTGGGCGCCACCCTCGAGCCAGATCCCGGATGCCCCGCCAACCGTGACGTCGCGACGCTCCGTCGTTGCGGTGTCGATGACCTTCTCCAGCGCCGCCTCGCCGTCGATCCGGGCCACCAGAGCACCGACGCCGCTCTCGAGCACCTCCGGTAGGTCGCGGCGAGGGGCATAGACCAGCCACCCGATCCCGTCGGCGACGAACGCGGCATCAGGAGTGCCCAGCTCAGCAGGCACCGGCACCCCTGCCGTCCCTTCCACCTGTTCGCCGAGCTGCAGCCTGCTTGTCGCTGCGTCGACCGGAGCTGCCTCGATCTCGACCGCACCGATCCCCAGCCGATCGGCGATGGCGGGCACGGCAGCGAGCAGGGCGGCGCCGAGCGATACCGCGGCGATCGTCACAGCGACCGCCACCGCGACGGGTCGCCACCACGGCTTCTGCGGGGCGACGAGCCGCGACTCGATCTGCGGCCACACGTCCGGGGTCTCCGGCCAATCGACTTCGAGCGCCGCCAGGGTGGACTCGATCCTGCTCACAACATGGCCTCCAAACGATCCAGCGCCCTCGCCAGGCGCGACTTCACGGTTCCCTCAGGGATGTCGAGCGCACTCGCCGTCTCTGCCACAGACAGCTCGAGGAAGATGCGGCAGACGACGACCGCACGGTGCAGTTCGTCGAGTTCGCGAAACGCCGCGATCGCCCGCTCCGCCTCGGCGTGCCCAACGACCTCGTCTTCTGCAGATGCTGCCGACCCGGCGAGCGTCGGATCCCACGATCGTCTGGCAAGGCGCAAGCGGCGCGATGCAGCGCGGGCGCGGTTCTTGGCCTCGTTGGCGACGATGCGGATGAACCACGGTCGCCACGGTGCCCCAGGCCGGAATCGGTCGAGCGCCCTGAACGCCTTGATGCAGCCATCCTGAAGCGCCTCCTCAGCCTGATCGGGTGCGATGCTCCACGCCACGCGGAAGGCGACGTCGCGATGCAGCCGGACAAGCTCACCAAAGGCGGCAACATCCCCGGCCTGGGCGCTGACGATCAAGGCGCTCTCGTCCAGCTTCATCCTCTCGAGACGTGCGGTCAGGAGTCTTACACCGCAGCGGCCGCGTTGGTTCCCGCCAAGTGTCCCGCTGGGTCCCTGATCAATCGTGCGGCAGCGAGAGCCGGCCGGCTCGGAGGATCGCAAACGGCCCCGGTTCGAGGAAGTTGGAGACTCGCGACGTGTAGACGTCGGCGTACCGCTCTACTTGGCGGGCGAACAGGCTCTTGTCGATGCCGGCCCGGAGCAGCGGGCCCCACCGGTCGTTGCGCAGCCGCCCTGCGGCAACGGCCAGCGGCGAGATGCGGTCATCCAGTCCGGTGAGTGCGCTCCGGATCACCTCGGACGACCGAACGCTGTCGCCCGAGAGCGGCTCGGCGTACCCGACCCGCGACCGCTGATCGTCGAGGCGGCGCAGGGCAAGCTCATCCTCCAGCGCCGACTTCTGCGCCATCAACGTCTCCAACTCCCGTTGCCTCGAGGCGAACTCTCGCTGTGCGGCGACCTCGCTCTCCATCTCCCGCAGGATCAACGCCGTGCGCCACCGCAGCTCGTCCTTCGATACGTGCACATCCCCGAACAGGTGATCGCCCACATAGAGGATCTCGTCGCCGGTCAGGCCAAGGCTCTCCTCGACCTGGAGGGCGCAGCCGCCGTAGAAGGCGTTCCCTCGCTCGATGGCACCGACGTGCGGTTGCAGCAAACCCACGTCCTCGTGCACGACTTTGTACAGCGGCTTGCGCAGCGTGAAGAACGCCGGCTTCACCGCAGAGACGATCACGGCGTCAAAGACGTCACGCCATGTCATGCCCGATGGCAGGTACGGGTCCACAGCGTGCGCCATCATCTGTTGCGTGTAGGCCCATTCGGAGTTCGTGATCAGCATGAGCCGCTTTCCCGCATGCATCTGGTCGAGGAGCGTCGGCACCAACTCGGGATCAGGTTCGACAAAACGATCGGGGTCGGCGGCGATCTCACGTTTCAGCACGCCAACCGAGTGCGCCTCATCGACGGAGTCGCGCACCACCCGATAGAGCCCGGCGTAGCCCGTCGCCGACGGGACCAGACCCTCGTCGAAGAGATCGACGAGTTGACCGAACAGGGCGGCTTCCGAGAGCGAGAAGAGCGTGTTCAGGAAGACGAAGCGCGGATCGCTCAGATCGACCGTGATGCCTGCGTAGGCGCGTCGCATCTCGTCGTATTCCAGGAGCTGGGTGCCATGGGCGGCACGGATGACGTAGCCAAAGCGCGTCGCCTTGAGGAGGTTCCCGTTGGCGAGATCCAATGCGAGCCCCCGGATCACCGACGTGGGATCAAAAACGAGGTGTGCCACCGGCCATCCCATGGCACTGAGAATCGCCTTGGCGTGGTCGTAGGCGAGCTGCTCCCATTCCTCGACCCGGTAGTGCACGAGCGTGTAGTCCATGTCGTACCCGATGGCCTTGATGGACCGAAGGTTCAGCGTCCGGTTGACGAAGATGCCCCGCTCGGGCCGGCTCATGCGACAACCAGCCGCACGTAGAGATCGACCAAGCCATCGTCGGAGCAGCAGGCGTGGGGAGCCGGCACTCTGCCGGCAGACGCATAGCCTGCCTTGACCGCCACCCGTTGCGACGGGATGTTGTCGGGATGGATGACGAGTTCGAGCCTGCGCACGCCCGGGAGCGCGGCGGCCCAATCCGAGCCCATCATCAATGCCGTCGTCGCCACGCCCCGCCCCCTGACTGGGGCGGCGACCCAGTACGAAATCTCTGCCGCCTCACCGGACCGGGCGACACGAAGGCTCCCTGCCGTCTCGCCATCCGACTCGATGGCCAGCGCTGTGGTTCGTTCCGGCGATGGGCCGATCGCGGCTTGGAAGGCCTCGACGCTGAGATCACGTTGTTCTCGGGTCATGGCGAACACCGCATCGTCCCGCGCCGCGATGTACCAGGCCGCATCGTCCGCTCGCCACGGACGCAGCTCCACTCCGCGCCGCGGCGTCGGCAACGGGGGCGATGCGGGCTGCGAGATCACCCCCGCCGTCCCGTGAGCAATCGGACGGCTGCCACCACGAGGCCGAACCCCGCACCCGCCATGGCCGCCTGTAGCGGCCCAAGGACCACCTTGGAGTTCTCCAGCGCGACCCGACGCCCGATGGCAAGGCCGACGAACCCGTCCGTTACCTTCACCGAGCCCGTCGCAGCCAGCACTGCGGCGCCGCCTCGATGGATGTCAACGTCACCAAATGCGGCGAGCCCGACTGCGCCGCCTTCCTCGATCGAGGCACCCCCACCAGCGATCAAGAAGTTGGCGCCTGCTTGTGCCATCCGGACGTCCCCGCCGGCGAACAACGCCGAGCTCCCTGCTTGCGTCATCGTGATCTCGTCGCCGGCCACGATGGGGAAGAAGCCCGTGCGGGCCGTCGTGTGCTCAGTCATCCTGGACCTCCTCGTCAGCTTCGGTTTCGGCAGGATCGAGACCGGCGACGATCTCCTCGACTTCGATGCGAGTGGCGTGGATCTTGCTGCGACACACCCGGATCAGCTCGGCCGCACGCTTGACCTTCTTCGAGAGCAGGTCAACGTCGACGTCCTCGCGTTCGATCTCGTCGAGGATGACCTCGAGCTCACGCATGGCGTCGCCGTAACCAATGGTCTCCGTCACTCGGACTCCCTCGTTTCTGTTTCGTCGGCAACCGTGCCTTCGTCCACAACCGTCGTGTCACCAACCGTGCTCCAGATGGCGCCGCCTGCGGTCTGGGTGCGGAGGGTTTCCCCTGTGGCGACGTCCAGCGGGCTCCGCACCAGTCTCGCATGTCCGCCATAGGTGACGGACCAGCCGCGTGCCAGCATCCGCTCGGGTTCGTGAACGCGCCGCAGTGCGTCCAGCCCATTGACGACACGTTCTTGTTCGGCCACCGCCCGGGGTACGGAAGCCCGCAGCCGCCGCACAGTGTCCTCAACTGCCTGCCCGTGGCCCGCAATGACCGCCGCAACGGCCGACCGGCTCCGGTCGCGCAACCGACCGATACGGCGCTCGGCGAAGACCACGGCGCGTCCCGCCTGCTGTTCGAGCTGGGCCGTCCGCCGACCCAGGCCCTCCCCGTGGCGCATGAGCTGGATGCGAGTCGTTGCCGCAAGCCGCACATGGGTACGTTCAAGCCTGCGTTGCGCCTGGTGGGCGCCGGTGAGCCCGGCGGTCGCCACGGACCGTTCCATCTCGCTGAGCCGCCGATCGAAGGTATGCACGATCGCGGCGACGGCGTGAGCGCAAGCCGTGGGGGTCTTGAAGTTCTGCGCCGCAACGTGATCGGCAACCGTCATGTCGATCTCGTGCCCGATGCCCGTGAAGACCGGAAACGGGGCATGTGCGATGGCCGTGGCGACCACCTCGGCGTCAAACGCTGCAAGATCCGTTTGCGCACCGCCGCCCCTGACGACAGCCACGACCTCCGCCCCAGTGGAAGCCAATCGACGCAAAGCGGCTGCGATCAGCTCCGGTGCGTCAATGCCTTGCACCGGGGTGTCTACTACCAGCAGCCGGTAGGCGTGACCCGTTCGCTCCAGCTCCGTCACGAAGTCGGCGTGGGCCGCGCTGCCGATGCTGGTGATCAGCCCAATCCGTAGCGGGACCGTCGGGACCGGCCGGGATGAGTTGCGGTCCAGGAGACCCGCAGCGCCGAGCTTGTTCAGCAACTCCCGTCGTTCCGCGGCCAACCTGCCCACCGTGAAGTCGGTGTCGATCCACGTCATGCGCAGCTGGATCGAGCCCCGTGCGGCGTAGTGGTTGAGGCGGCCCCGGATGCGCACATGCACCCCGTCGGTCATGCGCATCGCACCGCTCCTCATCAGCACCCGGTTGACCGCGTCACGATCAGAGGCAAAGAGCGTCACCGGCAGCGACGGAGCCACATCGAGGTCGACGCCAGGGTCAACAAGAGTGAAGTACACGTGGCCGTTACGCGACCGGGATAGGTTCCTGATCTCGCCCTCGACCCACAGCTCGTCGGGAAAGGCGCGGGCTACGAGGCGCGCAACCGCGTCGCTGAGCTGGCTCACGGTGTAGGTCCCGTCCATGGGACGACGGTAGTGGTATGTCGTCCAGCGCGAGCGTGGGCCTGCAGGCACCGTGCGGGCTGAAGCCAGCACGCCGGCTGACCTGAGATCCCTCATTCGGTTCTGGGTTTCGGGACGTACTCCGTGCCGCCTCGGCCTGGCGGCCCCGCACTCCGTACGGTCGCTCCGCTCCCTCCTCGTAGAAGACACCGTCCGGGACGACATTGGGGATCGCGGCAGAAATGCTGGTATCCGGCCTCCGACGCCGGTTATGGTGGAACTGAAGGGCTCGAGCAGCCCGGTATGGCTGTGTTCCTAGGACGGGAGGAACCACGGTGGATTGGTGGACCCACGCAACGACCAGAGATTGGTCGCCCGCGAGTTCGTCACGTCGACTCAGGAGCGCAGCCGCCTCCGTGCGCGCCGCACGATCGTGTCGATCGGGTCGGGGCCGTGACCTGATCGCAAGGTGACCGTGGGGAGGGAGCTCCTTGGCTGGAGGTTGCCGGATCTCCCTCCCCCGGTCTCAACCACCGCTGCGCACCGGCGAGGGCGTCTCCAGCGCTAACTTCCGGCAGATGTGGGCCGCTATTCGCAGATTCCTGATCAGGATCGTTGAATCTCGCGGGGCAGCCGCGTTCATGACCGCGGCACTCTTCGTCGGCGTCCTCGTCGGGATCGCAGCCGCCCTGCTCGTGTGGGGTATCAGCGGCGTCGCATGGCTCGTGGCGCGGCTCGACACGCCCGGCGGGCTGGGCCGGTGGATTCCCATGGTCACCGTCCCGATCGGCATCCTCGTCGCCTGGGGTATCAACCGCGTATGGGGCCCCGGAGTCGCCAGCGGTGGTGTGACCGAAACGATGGTCGGACTCTCCCTTCGCAGCGGCTATCTCGCGACCCGGACCATCGGCGCAAAGATCGTCGCCACTGCGGTGACCCTGGGTTCAGGAGGCTCTGCCGGGCGAGAAGGCCCGTCGGTCCAGATCGGTGCAACGATTGGCTCCTCGCTCGCCCGGTACACCCGATTTGGCGAAGACCAGATCCGAGGGCTCGTGGCGGCCGGTGCCGCCGCCGGGATCGGAGCCTCTTTCAACGCCCCAATTGCCGGGATGTTGTTCGCCCTCGAGGTGATCCTCGGCAACTTCGCGATCCGCCACCTGAACGCAGTCGTCGTCGCCTCGGTCGCGGCCGCCGTGACCACGAGCGAGCTCGTCGGCGCAGAGCGAATCCTGTCCGCCCCTTCGCACCAAGTCGCCCACCCTGCCGAACTCGTCCTGTATGCCGTGCTGGGGTTGCTGGCGGCAGGGGCGGCCGTCTTGTTCCTTCAGATCATCGAGAAGACCGAAACGATGGGTGAGCGATACCCCGGCTGGCCGTTTGCGCTTCTGTCCGGCATCGGCGTCGCAACGCTCATCGTCCTCCGGCCGGCGCTCTTCGGCTCCGGCCAGGCCTACTTGACGACGGTGCTCCGACTCGGCACGGAGGCTCCAGACATCTGGGGCACGTTGATTGCCATAGCGTTCCTCAAGATGTTTGCCACGGCATTCACCAGAGCGGGCGGCGGCTCTGGGGGCACGATGATGCCGAGCCTCGTGATCGGTGGCAGCCTCGGGGCGGCCTTTGCGATGGCACTGCAGCCGGTTTGGGGCGTCTCGGTGCTGAACATCGGTGCGTTTGCGGTCGTCGGCACGGCAGCCACCTTCGCAGCCACGGGACGGGCACCCCTCACCGCGATCCTCATCGTGTTCGAGATCACAGGCGACTACAACCTCGTATTGCCGCTGATGCTGACGGCTGCGCTTGCGACCTTCCTCAGCGAACGCTTCTACCCCGACAGCGTCTACACCATCCCGCTGCGGAGGAAGGGCATCCATCTCGCCCAAACCGAGGACATCGATCTCCTCGATACCGTCACGGTCGCACAGGTCATGACCTTGCCCCGCTTGGTCCTGAGCCGCACGATGACCGTCGGCGAAGCCGTCGAAACCCTCGACGAAGGCCACCATCACGGCTTGCCTGTAGTTGATCACCAGCGTCTCGTCGGCATCGCAACGGTCACGGACCTCGAGGGCCTCGATCCCGACACGCCCCTCGCGGACGCCATGACCCGCAACCCAGCGACCGTGTCGCCGAAGATGCCGGTGTCTGCCGCCCTGGCGCGGATGGCCTCCCTCGGGATAGGGCGACTCCCAGTCGTCTCCGACGAATCCGCAGGAAAGTACCTGGGGATGTTCCGCCGCGAGAGCGTGGTTCGGGGCTATCACCTGGCGCTGGGCGAGACAACCGACCGGTCGCTGTATCGGGAGCGGCTGAAAACCCGCATCCAGCCGGACGCCGCCTTCTTCGAGTTGCCCGTACCGGCGTCGTCGGGAGCGCACGGGCACAAGGTGAGGGAGATCGCCTGGCCCAAGGGAGCGACCCTCGTGTCCGTCCGCAGAGGAGGGTCGGTCCTCATTCCCCATGGCGAGACCGTGATCCGCACCGGCGATACCATCACGGCGTTCGGCTCCCACGACGCACGGGTCGAGCTCGCCTACCTGCTCGAACCGGCGGCGGAGAACGCCTGACGGACACCGCAGCGTTACGAGACGAGCTCTGCCAGGGCCGCAACCGTCTGCCCGACCTCATCCATCGTGTTGTAGTGCACAAAGCCGATACGGACGAGGCCACCGCTGTCCAAGACGCCGAGGTGCCGCATGACTTCGAGTGCGTAGTAGTGGCCGTCCCAGACGAAGATGCCCTGCCTCCCCAACGCCGTCGCCACTTCCCGCGGCGTCAGGCCATCGACTGCCACGGCAAAGGTGGGGGTGCGGCCGTCGGGTGTCGGCAGGCCGTATACCCGCACGCGGTCCAACGCCGTGACCGCTCCGAGGAACTGGGCGGAGAGCGCCCGTTCATGCTCGGCGATCTCTTCCATGGCGCCGACCACGCGAGCACGTCGCGTCGACCCGTGGCCAAGCTCGGCGATGTAGTCGACCGCCGCCGTCACACCGGCAAGACTCTCGAAGCTCTGCGTGCCGGACTCCCACTTCCCCGGGGGCTCCTCAGGCGCCGGCCGGATCTTCACCGCATCCAAGTGGGCAGAAAGATCGAGACGCGCGTACAGCGCACCCGTGTGGGGACCAAAAAACTTGTACGCCGACGCCGCCAAGAAATCGCAGCCGAGCGCTTGGACATCCACGGCCCGATGCGGCGTGTAGTGGACTGCATCAACGAACACCAGCGCCCCGAAGTCGTGGGCGATCTTCGTGATCGCGGCCACGTCCACCACCGTCCCGATCGCGTTTGACGCGTGCGTGATTGCAACCAGACGAGTCCGCGGTGTGATGGCTGCGGCGACACGCTGCGGGTCCAGGGTCCCGTCGCGGACATCGAAGTCGACGAGCCCGACGACCGCGCCCGCCTCCGATGCTGCCGCCATCCACGACGAGACGTTGGCATCGTGGTCGAGCCGCGTGCACAGGATCTCGTCGCCCGGCTGCCACGTGTGCGCAAGGGCCCTGCCGAGCGACAAAGTGATCGATGTCATGTTCTGACCGAACGAGATCTCTTCCGGCCGTGATGCATTGAACAGATCGGCGATCGCCGTTCTGGCGGCATGGACCGTTGCATCGGTTTCTTCGCTCGTGACAAAGGGCCCACCGAGGTTGGAGCCGCCCCGAGCGAGGAAGTCCGTCATCGCGGCGATGACCGAGTCGGGGACTTGGGTGCCGCCGGGACCATCTGCGTAGATGACGGGCCGATCGCCGAGGGTTCGGGACAGGGCAGGAAACCGGCTGCGAACAGTGGAGATGTCCAACATGGGACCGGAGCGTAGCCACGAGCGAGATGGAGCCCCACGCGCTTCGGTTACATTGCTCGGCGTGACGACACCAGCGCTTGTTCCATTGATTCTCTCCGGGGGGGTCGGGGTGCGGCTCTGGCCGCTCTCGCGGCCGGACACACCCAAACAGCTCATTCCACTCGTCGACGAACGCACCATGTTGCTGTCGACCATCGCGCGCCTCGACGGCATTGAAGGATCGACCCCACCGATCGTCGTGTGCAACGCGGCTCATGTCCAAGACGTCCAACGCGATCTCATCGCCGCAGGCCACACCGACGGTCGGGTGGTCGTTGAACCGGTAGGGCGCAACACTGCACCTGCGGTGGCGGCGGGGGCGCTGACGTACCAGGGCGCCGATCCCCTCCTCCTCGTCATGCCCGCCGATCATCTGATTCTCGACGAGGAAGCGTTCCGCAGAGCCGTGCTGGTCGGTGCCGCTTCGGCGAAGGATGGCAAGCTCGTCACCTTCGGCATCGTCGCCACGTACCCGGCTACCGGCTACGGCTACATCAAGGCAGCCAGAGGGGGCGATGTGCGCCCCGTCGAGCGCTTTGTGGAGAAGCCGGATCGCACCACGGCAGAGACGTTTCTCGCTTCGGGCGAGTACCTCTGGAACAGCGGCATGTTCATGTTCACCGCGTCACAGTTCTGCGATGAGCTGGACCGCTATACGCCCGAAGTCCTGGCGGCGACCCGCCGTGCGGTCACCAACGCAGTCACGGCTCCGGATGGCAGCCTGCTGCTCGACGCCGCGGCATTCGGCGAGGCGCCGGCGATCTCGATCGACTACGCCGTCATGGAGCACACGGATCATGCGGTCGTTGTACCGCTCGATGCGGGGTGGAGCGACCTCGGCACGTGGGACTCGCTCCACGCCGCAGGCGTGGCAGACGGGGACGGCAACGTCACCGCGGGAAACGTCGTCATCGAGCGTGTCACCAACAGCTACGTGCGATCCGAGGGCCCATTGGTTGCGGCGACGGGGATCGGCGACGTCGTGATCGTTGCCACAGAGGATGCCGTCCTCGTCACGGGCCGCGGCGGGAGTGACGATCTCAAAAAGCTGGTGGAGAAGCTGGCCAAACGAGGCCACCCCCAAGCGACATCATCTCCGTCGCACCGCCACACCTGGGGGTCATCGTCCCGTCTGATTGCGTACGGCTCCGCGGCCGTCGACCGGTTCGACGTGGCCCCAGGAGCTTCCGTCGACCTCGATCCTGGGACCTGGGTCGTCGTGAGCGGTGAAGGATCGACCGGCGCCACCCGGATGGCTACCGGCGACGTCATCGAGGTACCGGCCGAACGAGCCCTCGCCATCCACAACGTTGGCGACGAAATGTTGGTTGCCGTCGTGGTGCGCAGCGCGAAGGCCTGAACCGTGGAGCTCCTGGTCCCGCTCGCGATCGGCCTCACCGTCGGTTTCCTGCTCGGGTGGGCCGCCCGCTCGACGCGGAGAACCGATGAGCCCGACTCCGCGCGAGGCTTCCGGCCGAACAAGCGGCAGCGGCAGATCCTCGCCACCTTGCCGCCCGATCCTGAGCTGCCGACCATTGAAGATCTGGTGCGCGAAGAGGCTGCAGAACTCGGGGTCGACAAGATCGGCGGGGCCGACCTGGTGCCCCTTCACGTGCGGCTGCGCGTGTGGAAACGAGATAGGCCGGAGCTCGAGGACTGCCCGGACGATCAGCTCCGCTATGAAATCGCCGGCCACGTCAGGGCCGTGGACGCCACCGCAGAAGATGTGCGACTGACGTGCACCGACCCGAGTGAGGCCTGGAACGAATCCGAGCCCGGCAGCGTTTGAACGGGTGGACAGACAAGCCGCAATGACCCACCCTATGTTTCGCCCCCTCCACCTCGTGGAGGGGGCGAAACGCGTCTGTGGCTCCACTCACGGGCCGCTCCGGTAGCGTCGTGACCGCGAACAACAACGGAGGGCTTGGGTGGCGACCCGGACAACCGTGGCGATCTTCGGAGATTCGAGCACCGTTGCGGGATCGCCGAACTGGGTGGCAGCAGAACGGTGCGGCGGTCTGCTGGCCGCTGCAGGTCTCGTGGTCGCAACCGGTGGATACGGTGGAGTGATGGAGGCCGCGGCCGAGGGCGCAGCGGCAGCCTCAGGGCACGTCGTGGGTATTACCGCTCCATTGGTCTTTCCCGACCGAGCCGGCCCCAACCCGTACATCTCGACCGAGCACCGCGCGCAATCACTCACCGACCGTATCCGCCACATGGTGGACATCGCCGACGGCGCAATCGCACTTCCCGGGAGCATCGGGACCTTCACCGAGTTGCTCGTCGCGTGGAACGTCGCGTTCGTGGCCCGATACAACCGATCGGTGCCAGCGCCCATCGTCGCCGTTGGCGCTACGTGGCGCGAGCTCGTGGCGATGGTGACGAGCCGCCTCGACACCGACGGGTCGCTCGTGACGTGCGTCGAGACGGTTGACGAGGCCGCCGCTCTCGTGATCGAGAGACTTGGATTCGGGCGCGCACGCTGACGTCGTGATGGCCGGACGCGCAACGGGCGCCTGAAGTTCAGTTGGCGAGTGCCTCGACCATGCGACGCATCACGCCGTCCACCATGACGGCCTCGTCGTCGCTGAGTTGGGCGGCGAAGTAGTCCTGGATGCCGCGCAGGTGGATGGGTGCCGCGGCCCGCAATGTAGCGAGACCGTCGTCGGTCAGCTCCACGAAGGTTCCCCGCCGATCCTCTTCTGCGGCGATCCTCGTGACGAGCCCCGCCCGCTCGATCCGATCGACGAGCCGTGTCGCCGCGCTTCGGCTCAACAACCGGGAGTCGGCGAGCTCGTGCATCCGTAGCTGCCCTGTTGCGCTCTCCTTCACCAACAGCAGCACCTCGTACCAGGGCAAGGGAAGCCGCGCCTCGCGCACGAGGTCGTCAGACATACGGGCCACGATCCGAGAATGCGCCGTCAGGCTGGACCGCCACGCCCTCATGTGCTGCGGGCTGGGTATCGCTTCCATGTGCGGAGCCTAGACACTGCTCACCGAAGTGTCGTGAGACTTGGGACGACCGGCGCATGCCGGGCCACGGCGTGTCCTTTGAAGCGTTCCCTACACTCTCCGGAGTCCCAGCCAGGAGGAAATGTGACCACGGAAGGTCTGTTTCTCGGAGCCGCAGTCGACCCGTCGAGCGGCGACCGAACCGACCACCTCGTCGACTACGACCCCAGCGACCTCACGACCCACGGGGTGATCGTGGGTATGACGGGCTCGGGCAAGACCGGCCTCGGCATCATCTACCTGGAGGAGGCGCTCCTCCAGGGGATTCCCACATTGATCCTCGATCCCAAAGGGGACATGACGAACCTGCTCCTCACCTTCCCCGATTTGCTACCTGCAGACTTTGAGCCGTGGGTCGACCCCGCCGAGGCCCGGAAGGCGGGTAAGACCACTGCAGAGCTGGCAGGCGAAAAGGCCGAGCTGTGGAAGAGCGGGCTGGCTTCATGGGGCCAGGACGGCTCCCGGATCGCTGAGTTGCACGAGCGAACAGGATTTACGATCTACACCCCAGGCTCCAGTGCGGGAGTTCCGATCAACATCGTCGGCTCGCTGCGCAACCCCGGCATGGACTGGGACACCGACGCGGAGCACCTGCGGGACGAGATCGAAGGTTTTGCCTCCGGCCTGCTCGGCCTGCTCGGCCTCGATGCCGACCCCATCTCCTCCAAGGAGCACATCCTCATCGCCAGCCTGATCGAGCATGCGTGGCGCCAAGGCAAGGACCTGGATCTGGCGACGCTCCTTGCCCACATCCAGCGCCCTCCGCTGCGCAAGCTGGGCGTCTTCGAGCTCGATGCGTTCTACCCGGAGAAGGAGAGGATGGCGCTGGCGATGCAGCTCAACGGGTTGCTGGCGTCGCCATCGTTTGCCGAGTGGGTGAGCGGTGCCCCCCTCGACGCCGGCAAACTGCTCTGGGACGAGCAGGGCAAGCCGCAGGCCGCCATCATCTACCTGGCCCATCTCTCCGACGAGGAGCGCCAGTTCATCGTCACGCTGATCCTCTCCAAGGTCGTCACGTGGATGCGCACCCAGCCGGGGAGCGGGGATCTGCGGGCGATGGTCTACATGGACGAGGTGTTCGGCTTTGTGCCGCCCACCGCAGAGCCGCCGGCAAAAAAGCCCATCCTCACGATCCTCAAGCAGGCGCGTGCCTTTGGTGTGGGAATGCTCCTGTCGACGCAGAACCCTGTCGATCTCGATTACAAGGCGATGTCCAACGCCGGGACCTGGTGTGTAGGGCGGCTCCAGACCGAGCGTGACAAGGCGCGCATCCTCGAGGCCCTGCAATCGGCGAGAGGTGACACGGATGTCAGCGCCCTCGACGCCACCATCTCCGGACTGGGCAAGCGCCAGTTTCTCCTGCACAACACCCGTGACGCCGAGCCTGTGCAGTTCACCACCCGCTGGGCACTTTCGTACCTGGCGGGCCCGCTCACCAGAGATCAGGTTGCAGAGCTTCAGGGTGGCCGCCCCGGTGCGGCGCCCGATGCCCCGCCACAGCCCACTCAGGGGGACGCCGTGTCCGCACCCAAGGCGCCGGCGCCAGATCTCGCCGCCGATGAGACCCCCGTGATGCCGCATGTCGCCGAAGGCGTGGCGGTCCTGCACGTTCAACCAGGTGCCCCTTGGCTGAATGACGCTGGCGGCGACGAGGACGGCGCCCGCCTCGTGGCAGCGCTGGCGGCGAGAGTCCAGTTGATCTACGACGATCGTGCTGCCGGCCTCGACCACGCCGAGGAATGGGAAGCGATCGCGCCCATTGGCGACGGGTTCGACACGGATGCGCTCGTGCACGTCGACTACGACGACCGTGACTTCGGTCCTGCCGGCCCTGAGGGTGCGGTGTACGAGCTCCCGACAGAACCCATCGACACCAAGACCTTCTTCGCCTCGGCGGCAACCTCGCTCAAGGAGCACCTGTACCGAACCAGGAAGCTCGCCATCCAGAAGAACACCAAGCTCGAGCTCTACTCGCGAGCCGGCGAGAGTCAGGAAGACTTCGCCGCCCGGTGCGATGCCGCAGCTGAGGACCGTGCCGACGAGCAGGTCGCCAAGCTCCGCACCAAGTACGAGGCTCGGATCCGTACCGCCAAGAAGCAGTACGAAGCAGCCGAGCGGCGGGTCGCAGAACTCGAGGTCGACGTGGGCGGAGCACAACAGAGCGAGCTGCTCGAAGGCGCCGGTGCGCTCATTGGAATCCTCACGGGGAAGAAGTCGACCCGGTCCGTCACCGGATCGGCTCGCCGCCGTCAGCAGACGCGAAACAAGGAACAGCGTCTCCGCAGTGCTCAGGACAAGGCGGTCACCGAGTGGGAGGAGATGGCTGCGCTCGAGGCCGAGATGGTCGAGGAACTCGAGGCGATCAACGACGAGTGGGAAGAAGTCGGCGCCGACATCGAAACCATCGAGGTGCCACTCGAGAAGACCGACATCCACATCGAGGACCTGACCTTGGTGTGGATCCCCACGGCCTGAGTTGGTCGTTCCTCAGTCTTGGGCGAGGGACCACATGAGATCGCGAATGCCGACGATGCCGAGGAGTTCGCCGTCGCCCATGACGGGCAGGTGCCGGTAGCCGGTTTCGAGCAGCCATGCGACCGCCTCGTTGACTGCCATGTCGGGAGGAAAGACGTCGGGAGCCTCCGTCATCCAGTCGATGACCGGGTCCTCGAGATCCGCACCGTCGGCAACCGCCTCGGTGAGGTCGTGCTGGGTGAAGAGGCCCACAACGTTGCGACCCGAGACAACGGCCAAGGCGTCAACGGATTGCTCGACCATACGTTCAGCAGCCTCTATGAGACTGACCTCCGAACCAATGACCTCGGCGGCGCCGCTGACCAATGCCGACAGTTGCATGGCGAACCATCCTCCATGTTCAGCGTCGAGCCTACAACGCTGCTCGGCCTTCGTCGCTGGCAGGACGGACTCGGCAAACGGGCCACAAGGACCGTTGCGGATCCGGCCTCAGAGCAGGTCTTGCTCCCGAATCCCAAAGGAAGGGTGGCGAAGGCGGCACAGCGCCAGCTTTTCGAGCTGGCGGATGCGCTCTCGGGTGAGGTTGAACTCCTCGCCGATCTCTTCGAGAGTACGGGGCACGCCGTCGTAGAAGCCGTAGCGCAGCGCCAGGATGCGGCCTTCGCGGACCGGTAGACGCTCGATGGACTTGCGCAGGCTGTTCGCAATGTCGAGTTCTTCGGTGACCCTCACGGGGTCGATGGCATCTTCGTCCTCGATGAAGTCACCCAGTTGGGCGCCGTCTTCCCCGACCGGCTGCTCGAGCGAGACGGTGTCGGCGACACCGAGGGCGAGCTCGACCTTGTCGACGTTGACACCGGCCTCCTCGGCGATCTCTTCGGGCTTGGGCTCGCGACCGAGCTCGGCCTTGAGGCTGGCCTGGGCGGCACGAACGGCCGCAAGGGTGTCGTGGAGATGTACAGGTATCCGCACCGTCCGAGACTTGTCGGCGATGGCGCGCGTGATGGCCTGCCGGATCCACCATGTTGCGTAGGTGGAGAACTTGAAGCCCTTGCGCCAGTCGAACTTCTCGACGGCACGGATGAGGCCCAGGTTGCCCTCTTGGATCAGGTCGAGAAAGTCGATGCCGGACGTGTTGGCGTAGCGCCGAGCGTTGGCGACGACGAGGCGGAGGTTGGCAGTGAGGAACGCATCTTTGGCCTCACGGCCGTGACGGACCCGACGGCGCAGCGCCATCTCTTCGGCCTTGCCCTTGAACTGCTTCTTCTCGAGCTTCTCGCCGGCGTCCTGACCCGCTTCGATCTTCTGGGCGTAGTCGACTTCCTTCTCAGCAGTGAGCAGCTCATACTCGCCGATGGCGGTGAGATACTGGCTGACGAGATCGGTGGTCAGCCGGCCACGCTCGTCGGTGAGCTTGTTGCGGTCGCGATCGCGTCGGGACCGAGACAGGGTGTCTCGTTCGATTCGCTCTTTCGCTTCCTGACGCTCACGGACCGCTCGGTCCATGACCTTGTCACGCGCTTTGCTCGCCGCCATAAAAAGAAGTCCTCCGAAACCCCTAGAACAGTCCCTGGTCTGGCCCGAAGGGGGAGAATGTGAACGAAATCACAAGGTCGGACCTGCCTCAATATCACATACAACGAGAGCTTTGTGAAGCCCTTTTCTCGTGGGAATCGCCGCAACCCTTGGTCAACCGCGGGTCTGGCGCCGGTATTCCCGGTCGTGCGGCGGTCTCCCAGCCAATCGACACACGCTACGGTGCGGCGATGCCCAATCGTCTCGCCTCCTCGGCCAGCCCGTATCTGTTGCAGCATCAGGACAACCCGGTCGACTGGTACGAGTGGGGGGAAGACGCCTTCGCCGCCGCCCAGACACTCGACCGCCCAATCCTGCTCTCCGTCGGCTACGCCACGTGCCATTGGTGCCATGTGATGGCCCACGAGTCGTTCGAGGACGACAGCACCGCGGCCTACATGAACGAGCACTTCGTCAACGTGAAGGTCGATCGTGAAGAGCGGCCGGACGTCGACCGGATCTACATGGATGCCGTGCAAGCCATGTCGGGCCGAGGAGGCTGGCCGATGACCGTCTTCCTGACTCCCGCAGGCGAGCCGTTCTTTGCGGGGACGTACTTCCCGAAGGAGTCGCAGGGTCACCACCCATCGTTTGGCCGCATCATGCAGAGCGTCGTCGACGCATGGGCAACGCAGCGAGCCGAGCTGGAGAGTCAGGCTTCACGTCTCGTGGCGGCGGTTCGCTCCGGGATACCTCCAGGCGACACGGCCCCGGGAGCGGAGGTGATACGGAAAGCCGTTGTCGACCTCATCGGGCAATTCGACTGGGATCACGGTGGCTTCGGCGGGGCCCCCAAGTTCCCGCAAGCGCCGAACCTCGAGTTGCTTCTCAGAGCCTGGTCGCTCGAGCTGACTCCCGACCATGAGGATCAGGTGAGGGGAATGATCACCACGACCCTGGATCGCATGGCTGCCGGAGGGATCTACGACCAGCTCGGCGGTGGCTTCAGCCGCTACAGCGTCGATCGGCAATGGCTCGTTCCGCATTTCGAGAAGATGCTCTACGACAATGCCTTACTCGCACGGCTCTACCTGAGGGGGTGGCAGGAGACCGGCATCGAGCGGTACCGCGAAGTTGCCGAGGAAACCCTTGCGTACCTGCTGCACGACTCGAGGGACCCGGCGGGCGGCTTCTACAGCGGGGAGGACGCCGACTCGGAGGGCGAAGAGGGCACCTACTACGTGTGGACCTGGGACGAGCTGAATGCGCTGCTCGGCCCCGACCTGCCGTTGGTGGCGGCGGCGTTCGGAGCGAGCCCAGAGGGCAACTTCGACGGCGCAAGAACGGTGCTGAGACGTGCCGAGACCGTGGAGGTGCTGGCACAACGCTTCGGCATGACGCCCGGCGACGTCGAGGAGCGGTTGAACGCCGCTGCCGGGACGCTGCGCAAGGCCAGGTCGGACCGGATCAGGCCTGCCACGGACGACAAGATCGTCACCGCGTGGAACGGTCTGGCACTCAGAGCCTTCGCCGAGGCCGGAGCGGTGCTGGGATCGGCCGAGTATGTCGAAGTGGCTGAGCAGCTCGCCCAGTTCGCCACCACCCGGCTCCGCAGAGACGACGGGCGCCTTGTCCGGACCTGGCGCAGGGGCGTCCTCGGGCCCGCCGCGTTCTGCGACGACTACGGCGCCCTCGCGGTAGGCCTCTTCACGCTGTTTGCGGTCACGGGCGACCAACGGTGGTTCTCGGAGGCACACCGTCTGGTCGGCGAGGCCATCGACCTCTTCTCCGATCCCGCCGGCGGGTTCTTCGCAACAGGGCAAGACGCAGAAGAGCTCATCACGCGACCGAAGAACCTGATGGACAATCCCACGCCTTCGGACAACACCCTCATGGCGGAAGCGCTTCAGATGGCAGCCGCGTACACAGGAGATGCCTCGTTCCGTGGCCTCCTCGACGGGGTCTACATCGCCGCCGGCCGCCTGCTCGAACAGCACCCGTCCGCCGTGGGGTACCTCGCAGCAGTGCTGGCCGCCGGCCTGGTAGGCCCCAAAGAAGTCGCCATTGTCGGTCGGCCAGAAGCCAGGCGTGAACTGGTAGAGGTCGTCTGGGAACGCTTTCGACCCGGTTGCGTCCTCGCCGTCGGCGAGGGAACGGCCACCGCCGTCCCCTTGTTGTCGGGCCGCCCCTCAGGCGAAGCCGGGGCCACGGCGTATGTGTGCAGGGACTTCGTTTGCGCACTTCCCGTCGATTCGCCTGCCGAACTTCGCCCGCTGCTCTGAGAGCCCGCGGGGAAAGAGCATGAGTTGTCCCTGAGCGGACGTAAGCTACGACAGCTCCATGGATACCTTCTCTACGCCGTGCATCTTCTGCGGGAAAGACCGACCCCTCGCCGCCGAAACCTGCCCCTCCTGCGGGAGAGGCTGGATCGATGCGCATGCCGCCACCCCTGCGGTCCCGCAGGACGACACCGCCGCAGCGGCCGAGCCGACCGTGGAGGCAGGTGCCGACACCGAGCCGAATGATCAACCTCCCACCGGACCGCCGCCCCCGACTGCACAGCCGTCTCGCACCGACGCGGGTGACACCGCAACCGGCTGGGAGGTCGGCAGCGCTGCGATGGCTGCGATCGTCTCGTCGACGTTCGAAGAGGAGGGCGTCACCGATGGCGAAGAGGCAGACGGGACCGGCGACCGTGACCTGGTGGACGTTGCGTCCGGTGAGGAAACCGCAACGGCCGAAGAGACCGTTGCGGAGGCTGCCGCCCCCACCGCCGCCGCACCACCCCCGATGACCTGGGTCGACGCCGATCCGGCGCCGATCCCAGCAGCTCCTCCACCTCCCGAGACGCCCGTGGACGAGACCTTCGCCGACCCCGGCGAGCACCCGGCCGACGAGCCGGCCCCTCCTGCCGAAGCAGTAGACGATGCCGGCCCCGTAGACAATGCCGGCCCCGTAGACAATGCCGATGCGATCGATCATGCCGATTCGATCGAGATCCCCGCCATCGTGGCCGCCGATCCCGACCCCATCGTGCCGCCCGTCACACCGCCGATCGCCGAACCACCGATGACCGACCCCATGGCAGAGGTGCCCGATGTGGACCACGACGATGTTTTCGCCGGAGGGGCGCTCGCCGGCGCGGCAGCCGTTGCTCGCGACAGCGGCCCACAGGACGAGATCGACAACATCTTCGACGACGCCGGCATCGGCGACGTGGATCCAAGCGCCGCATCTGATGACATGCTCGACGATGAGGATGCGTGGTCGGCTTTTGCCGGCTCCGATCCCGACGCAGCCGCCGACATCGCGGCCGCCACGGCAGCACCGGCGGTGACAACTCCGGTGAGCCCAAGCCCATCGGGCTCCTTCCCCGGCGAGCACCCGGACGAGTCGGACTTCTTCGCAGCCCCTGAAGAACCAGGAGGTGGCTCAGGAAGCGGCAGCAACATGTCACAGCGACTGATCGTTGGGTTGATCATCGTGGGCATCATCGCGGCGTGGTTCGTGGTGCTGGCATGGATCACTCGCGACGACGGAACCCCCGCCGACGTTGCCGCACCTGCTGGCACGGACGTGTCGACCACCGTGGTCGACGACTCGACCGCCACCACCGCCGGCCCGACGACCAGCACGTCGACAACCACCTCGACAACGACGACAACCAGCCTTGCCCCGATCGAGCCGATCGGAGACCCGATCCCGATCGGGGATCTGGGTCTTGGCGGCTTTGCGCTCGGACCGCTCGACTTTGGTGACGATGACGCCCTCGGCCGGCTGGTGGCCACGTTCGGGCAACCGGACGAGCGGGGCCCGGCGGATACATCACTCGGCCTGTGCGATGGTGATGCGGGCTTCTTTGCGTCGTGGGGACCCCTCACAGGCATCTTCCTCGGGGTCGAAGATCTCTCGGTGTTCGAGGGCTACAGGGTCGACTCAGGGAGCGAAGCTCACCCCGCGACCGGCCTGGAGACGCTGTCGGGACTTCAGGTAGGGGACACGGTCGAGGACCTGGAGACGACCTATGCCACCTTCCTCGTGTCGTACGAGGAGATCGACGGCACCACACACTTCATCCTGCAGCGGACGTCAGACAACGCGACGCTGCTGTGGGGCCCGGTATCCTCGACCGACCCGGAAGGGATCATCGAGGGGATCTATTCTCCCCAACCGTGCGATTCAGGCCCGACACCAACGGGCTGATGCGCACGCCGTAACATGGCTCAGGCCAGGGCACCGTAACATGAGCCCAGCCCGGTCATCGCCGCAACCCCCGAGGATGACGTAGTGAGGGATCAGTCCCACAAGAACGGCTTCTTTCGCCGTTTCTTCGCACCCCAAAACATCGCCGCCGTCGCCGCCGGCCTGGTGGCGTTCGCGCTGGCGCTCCAGGTGTGGGACAGCAACCGGGGCGCCGTGATCGCAGCTGCGGTCGGGGGCCTCGTCTCGGCGATCGTGTGGCTGATATGGAACCAGTTCGCCGGCCTGCGCCCTGTCGAGAAGCTGGTCGACCTGCCCCAGGTCGGATCCATCCCGGACTCGATCGATGGCCCGGCGCCAACGCTCACCCACCCGTCGAGCTCCGCCGCAGCCGCCTACCAGCGAGCGGCGAGCCGGCTCGAGGCCGCCACCCCTGGACGGGTCCTGCTCGTGGCAGGGATCGAGGCCGGCCAAGGCGCGACTTCTGCTGCACTGAACCTCGCCGTCGCCGCAACCAAGGCGGGGCGGCGCACCCTGCTCATCGACGGTGATGTGGGCCGCGGCAACCTGAGCCGGTTTGGCCGAACCGGCACCAGTCCGGGCCTGTCCGACATCGCGTCAGGCGACGCCACTCTGCGCGACGCAGCTCGCTTGTGGTCCATCGACGGCACGAGCCGCCTCCCCTTCGTCCCCTCGGGTGGCGCCACCATCAACGGCAGCATCGACCGGATTGCGCTGGCCGGCGCCATCGAGGACGTCACGACGGCGGCGGACCTCGTACTGATCGACACGGCACCCACCAACGGAGCCGCAACCAGCGCCCTCGGAGCCGTTGCCGACGGCACGCTCCTGGTGCTCCCCAAAGCCGCCGACCGCGTGGCACTCGAATCGGCGTGCGACCGCGCCGATCGGGTCGGTGCGCCGGCCGTTGGGTTCCTCATCAATGAAGCCGCGCCGAGCCCGAAGTCGATCGATCAACACCCGATCCTCCGCAGCCTCAAGCGCGGCGTGGCGACGGCAGTGCTCGTACTGCTCGCCTACACAGGGTGGAACGGCCTGCAGCTGTGGGACTCGTGGGCAGGCGTCGGACGGGAGGGTTTCGACACTGCAGACGCCAACGACCTCCTGTTGCTTCCCACCGAGGGCATCGTCGACGCCGAGGTTGATCCGGAGACGGCATCTGTGGTCACGGCCGTTCCTGCCGCCGAAGGCGACTACCTGTCAATGCTGATCATCGGAAGCGACCTGTCCGGCGGCTTGGCGGATGTGATCATGCTCGCCGTCCTGCCGGGAGACGGCTCGGAGCCGATGCTGGTTTCCCTTCCCCGTGACCTGTACCTGCCGAATCGGTGCACCCAGAGTTACACGAAGCTCAACGCAAACTTGAACGGCTGCGGCGACGACGTCAACGGGCCGACACTGCTGGCGTTGGCCGTCACCGACTTCACCGGGATCCCCATCGACCACTTCGCACTCTTCACCTTCGACGGCTTCGAACAGATCATCGACGAAGTGGGCGGCATCCAAATCTGCGTCGAACATGCCGTGCGCGACAGCAAGTCCGATCTCGATTTGCCTGCCGGTTGCACCCAGGCAACCGGAGCGCAGGCGCTGTCCTGGGTCCGGTCGCGTCGTACCCAGGAGCTGGTCGACGGGCGGTGGCGAACGATGGCCAACGTCAGCGACATCACCCGCAACGAGCGGCAACAGGAAGTGCTGCTCGAGATGTTCTCGAAGCTGAGGACCTTCGATTCCCCGAGCGACCTGACGGGCACCGTCCGCTCGCTCACGGACGCATTCACGCTGGACAATCAACTCGGGCTCACCGACGCCATCAGCCTCGCCTGGGGCCTTCGCGACATCGATCCGACGACCGTGGTCAGCCTGAGCATCCCGGTCGCCAGCGATCGCACCTCGTCGGGGGCCTCGATCCTGGTCCCCACCGCGTCGTTCGATCAGGTTCTCGCGGACGGGTACCCCGACCTCGCCGCCGACCGTGAAAGTGCATCCACAGACCGAACTGGGCAGGGCGCTCCTCAGAGTTGATCGATCGACGAACCTCGCCAAACGCACGTGCGGTCCCACGCCGAGAAACCGCCGCCTATCCCCCGGGCCTCGTAAGATACGCGATCATCGTGCGGCCCGGCGCCAAGAGCCGCACAGCCAGGAGTGAAGGTGACCGACCGAAGCGACAATGACCCTTTCTCTGGGATCCAGCCGTACGAGGAACTCGCAGGGCTCACGGGTAGCGAGCCGCTGCCGTCACTCGAGGATCCGAGGACTCCCCCTGCCATCGCACCACGTTCTCCGCTCCTCACCGGGCTCGTCCTTGGCCTTCTGCTCGTAGTAGTGAGCATCGCGTTGTTCCAGCTGCTCGGGAACGATTCGGATGACCCCGTCGTGGCTGGCAGCGAAGAAGCATCGTCGGCCACTGCGGAGACGAGTGACGGTGCGACGGAGAGCAGCACAGCCGCACCGACCGATGACACGGGTGACACGTCGGGCACGGATGCGGGAACCGGTGGCGACCCGGGCATCGTGGCGGCCCCATATCTCCCCGTCGGCGCCCCGATCGCCATCGAGGATCTGACGCTCGCCGTTGACGGCGTTGGTGACATCAAGTTCGGTGAACCCGCCGCCGATGCCCTCGGCCGGCTGGTATCGAGTTTGGGAGACCCCGACTCCGACACGGGGCCACAGCTCTCGGTTGGCGAGTGGGGTGTCTGCGAGGGGGACACCGAACGTGTTGCGGCGTGGGGACCTTTTGCGGCGATCGTCGTCGTCGATCCAGACGGGACCGAGACGTTTGCCGGGTACCGGCTCGACTTTGCATTTGGCGGGTTCTCGAGTGAAGCAGCCAATCTGCAGACGCTCAGCGGGCTGCAGGCAGGTGCGTCGTACCGGCAACTGGAACAGGTGTACGACGGGTTTGACATCCGCCAGGTCGAGGACCCCGACAAGGGAGCGCTCTGGGAGCTCTACAGCACCAACACGGGGGCGTTGCTCCTGTGGGGGCCCCTCACGACCGACGACACCGTCCAGGGGATCTACGCCCCAGACGCCTGCGGACGGTTCTGAGACGAGGTACTTGGTACTTGGTGCTTGGTAGTTGGTACCCCCGCTTCGACCTCGGCCCTACGAGGGACCTGATCTCGGCTGCGCTCGCTATGATCCGGGTTCGTCAGGCTGGACGAGGAGCGTTGTGTGTCGACAAAGAGCCGCTTTCGAGCCGTGCTGTACGGTGCCGTCGCCGGAGGGTTCCTCGGTCTGATCGCTGTCGCCCTGCTGGGCGGGCGGTTCGCTCTTGCCTCCGCCGTAGCCACACCGGTCGCCGAGGGCAGCCCGCGAGCGTCGATCGATTTTGTCGCATCGAGCGGCGGGATGTACATGCTGGTGCTCCTCGCAGGCGTTCTTGGTGGCCTCGCTATCGCAGGCATCACCTACGCGGTCGGCAGGGAAAGCGAGCCCGACGCGCCGAAGTTCCCGCTCCGCTGGCTTTTGCCCATAGCCGGGTTTGTCTCCGGCATCGCGGCGTATTCGGCGTTTCGTGCCGGGCTGGGGTTGTTCGCCGACATCACGGCTGGGATCGTTGTCGTATCGGTGTCCCAACTCGTCCTGATCGCACTGTGCTCCGGGGCCGTGGCAGGAGCTGTGACCGCCTTCATCGTCGATCGCTTGGCCCGACCCGACATGCTGGGACTTGGCGGCATTGCCTGGCCGAGCGGCGTCCGCGACCTGATGGGAGCGATGACACGTGCGGTCGGGCTCCCCATCATGGCCGTCGTGATCGGGGGCGTGTTCGCCGTTGGGCTCGCTCAGATCCTGCTGGAGGCAACGGCCACCATGGCCGTGGTCATCTTCAGCGCGGCGGGCGCCTTGGTGCTCGGTGGAGCGGCGCTGCTCGCCTACCGGCCATGGGATCGGGACCGGGACGTCTCGGCCGGCTGAATCATCCCTCGCTGGCTGACGCATCTTCGACGACCCCTGCGACCCAGGAACCATCGTCCAGCACCTCGTACTCGATGCGCACTGGTTCCCCACTTCGCAAGTGATCTCGGAGATGGCTGATTGCCGAGTTGCCGTGGAAGCGGATTCCCGGGGCAGGCACGACCTCCTGGTCTGAGCCGTCTGGGAGACGAAGCACAAACGACGACACGGTGGTCAGATCCCCTTCGAGATCGATCACGACGCCCGTTGCGATCCCTGTTTCGCCTGCACCACCACATCCACTCAGGATTGCGACGCCTACGACCACGACGGCCCACAGGCGCCGTCGCGTCCGTGGCATCAGATCTTGGTGACGGTGCGGACTGGGTTGGCGTACCGCTGCTCCTCGGCCCACCAGCTGAAGAACACACCGGCGATGAACCCCCACAGCAACAACCCGCCGCCGAGTTTCATGACGAGACCAGCGATCACCTGGTCGTTGTAGGCACTGAGCCCCCACAGCCGGGGAAAGGTCTCGTAGATCGGATAGAGCGGGTTCTCTCCCAGCGTGAGGAAGGATGCCGGGACCGTGGGAACCAGCGACTGGAGGAACAAATAGCCCATCCTCTGGAATGGCTGCAGCCTCGGCAGATCGGGGATGGGGCCCACGACCGGCCACCACATGAGGATGGCGGTGAGGAAGAGAACCAAGTGGGCGGCGAAGTGGAACAGCTCGGATTCCAGCATCAGCGTCAGGATGCCGGGAACGTGGATGAGGCCCAGCGTGGCGTTGAAGAGAAACAGGGCGACGAGCGGCTTCGTCAGGATCCGCATCACAGGGAGAATCGGCAGGACGAGCATCCGCGTCACCCACCACGGCGTGCCGTACAGCAGGAGTGGCGGCACGATCAGCGAGATCCCGAGATGCTCGATCATGTGGAAGATGAAGAGGCTCGACTCGCCGATGTCGTGCAGCGGCCACGTCGACACGATCAGAAGCGTCGCCAGACCGGAATAGAAGAGGATCCGCTGCCGCGTCGTGACGGCGGGCTCACCCCGAGGTGCGTAGTCGGCCGCCAGTCGCCGCACCGCGTATTCGTAGCCAACGGCAAGGGCGACCACGATGCCGAGCACATCAAGATGAACGTGAAACGCGGCGACGTCGCTGAAGGAAGTTGCTACAGCCCCCTCAGACACCGCCAGCATCGTCATCGTGGCTTCACAGCGCCCGGAACGTCGCCAGCACCACCACGAACAGCACGATGGCGCCGAACACGCCGACGAGGAACAGGCTGCGGGTGAGGGGTTTCTCGAACTTCAGATGCATGAAGAATGCGACTACCACTCCAAATTTGATCGCGCCGAGGACGATGAGCATCGGAGCCACGAACCCTTTCGCCTGCTCGATGTAGGCGATCCCGATCTCGACGGCCGTGACGATCGCCAGGGCGAGCGCAATGATCCAGTAGGTCTTTGGAGTTGGGTGAGCAGCGGTTTCAGACATCGTTCAGAGAACCTGGAGGAGATAGACAACCGTGAAGATCACGATCCAGACGATGTCGACGAAGTGCCAGTAGAGGGCGATCAGCTCGACGTTCAGGCCGCGGTCTCTGTGAAGCCTGCCGTTGAGCGACAGGATGAACATGGCGGTCAGCAGCATGACCCCGACGGCCACGTGTACACCGTGGAAACCGGTGAGCATGTAGAACGACGAGCCGAACGGGCTGGAGCTCATCGTCAGCCCCTCGTGGACGAATTCGGTGAACTCGAAGATCTGGCCGGCCAGGAACGTCGATCCGAGGAGCGCGGTGGCGCCGAGCCACACCCGAGCCTGCCGGCTATCCCCTTGGTCGAAGGAATTGTGGGCAAGCACCATCGTGAGCGAACTCATGAGCAGCACAAATGACGAGGCGGACGTGAAAGGGACGTTGAAGAGCTCGGCTCCAGGCCCGTCCAGGGTCGTCGTGCGGTACAGCAGGAAGGTGGCAATCATCGAGCCGAAGAAGATGCACTCAGAGCCGAGGAACACCCACATGGCCGTCTTGCGCACCACCTGGAGGTCGGGCTCGCCGTCGTGCGGGAGGGACGGCACCGTTTCGGCGACAGGGTTGGCGGACATCAGTGTTCGCCTCCCGCCGTCTTCACGGGTACGTAGTGCTCTCTGGTGATCGGCTCGAGCGACCAGCCGAACAGACCCCACAGCGTGATCATCCCACCGACGGCGATAGCCGCCCAGCCCCACGACAAGTAGATCAGCCCGTATCCGGTGATGACCAGACCGAGCGAGGACAGCGCGGGATAGAACGACGGTGAGGGCATGTGGATCTCTTCGTGGTGCTCGTCCTCGTCGCCCGGCCCGCCCGTCTCGAGCAGCGTGCCGCCCGACACGGCCGGCATCTTGACGGCGCGCCCTTCCTCGTCCTCGGCGTACTTCTTGTGCCAGAAGTCGTCGAGGGATTCGACGTGCGGCACCTCATCGAAATTGTGTACCGGTGGAGGAGACGTGATGGTCCACTCGAGCGTGCGGCCGTCCCAAGGGTCGTCGCCGGCAATTGCCCCGCTCTTGCGGGACTTGATGATGTTGTAGAGGAAGAGCAACATCGAGATCCCGATGATCACGGAGCCCACGGTTGACATGAGGTTCCACATGTCCCAGCCGAGCCCCTCGGCGTAGCGGTAGGTACGCCTCGGCATCCCGTTGAGACCGAGGATGTGCATCGGGGCGAAAGTCAGGTTGAAGCCGATCAGCATGAGCCAGAAGTGCCATTTTCCGATGGTCTCGTCGAGCATCCGCCCGGTCCACTTGCCGAACCAGTAGTAGACGCCTGCGACGTAGCCGAAGATCGCACCCCCGAACAGCACGTAATGGAAGTGGGCGACGACGTAGTAGCTGTCGTGTTGCTGCGTGTCGGCGGGCACCACTGCGTGGGTCACCCCGGAAAGACCACCGATGACGAACATCGCAATGAAGCCGAGCGAGAACAACATGGGCGTGGCCATCCGTAACCTGCCGCCCCATGTCGTGCCGATCCAGTTGAAGATCTTCACTCCTGTCGGGACGGCGATGATCATGGTGGCGACGCTGAAGCCAGCCTCTGCGATGGGGCCCATGCCCGACGTGAACATGTGGTGCGACCAGACGCCGAACCCAACGAAGCCGATCGCGGCGCCGGAGAACACGACGAACTCGTAGCCAAACAGGGGCTTGCGGCTGAAGACCGGCAGGATCTCGGAGACGATGCCCATCGCCGGCAGGATCAACACGTAGACCTCCGGGTGGCCGAACAGCCAGAAGAGGTGCTGCCACAGCAACGGATCACCTCCCGCAGCGCCGGCGTAGAACAGCGCCCCGAAGTTGCGGTCGAGGAAGAGCTGGAACAGGCCGATGCTGACGGCAGGCAGCGAGAAGATCAGCAGGAAAGCCACCACGAGGGACATCCACACGAAGACAGGCATCCGCAACAGGGTCATGCCGGGCGCACGCATGGTGAAGATCGTGGCGATGAAGTTGGCAGAAGAAGCGATGGAGGCCACGCCCAGGAGGTTGAGCCCGATTGCCCAGTAGTCCATGCGAACCACCTCGGTGAGCTGAGTGGACAGTGGGGCGTACCCCACCCAGGCTCCGTCGGGGGCTCCACCCACGAGGAAAGAGGTGTAGATCATGATCCCGCTGAGCAGGAAGAGCCAGTAGGAGAACGCATTGAGCCGGGGAAAGGCGACGTCACGGGCCCCGATCATGATCGGCAGGAAGTAGTTCGTGAAGGCAGCCGCAATCGGCATGACCACGAGGAAGACCATCGTGAGACCGTGCATGGTGAACAACTGGTTGTACGCGTTTGCGCTCAGTACCTCGCCGTTGGGGCCGGCGAGCTGGAGACGCACGAACAGTGCCTCGAGGCCACCGACGAAGAAGAAGACGAACGCGGTGACGCCATACAACAAACCGATGCGCTTGTGGTCCGCAGTCGTGATCCACGCCCAGGCGCCACGTTCTCCGGTGTAGGTCAGCTCGGCGCGCTCTGTCGTCACTGCCATGTGGGCCCACCTCCCGGGGATTCAGCGTTCACGACAACCATCAGTCCCACCCCTGGAGCAACTCGAGCAGATTGGCAACCTCTTCTTCGGACAGGCCGAAGTTTGGCATGCCGAGAATCACTTTGTTCGCCACGTCGTTACGGTCAGGCAGCATGGGCTTCAGGTCGGACGGGTTGTTCAGCCACACGGCGAGGTGCGCCGGATCGTTGGCAAAACTGGCCCCGCCGAACGTGGTCCGACTCCCGAAGTGGGTGAGGTTCGGACCAAACGAGTCGCGGAACTCTTCGCCCCTTGCAGTGAGCGTGTTCTCGAGACCGATGGTCTCGACGGTGCCGTCTGGTTGCATCACGGTTGCCTGATGGCATGCGGTGCAGACCTGATTGAAGGTCTCGTACCCGGCGGCGGCTGCACCGGCCGCAGGCACGGCAGAGGGCGCCAACTGGCCGGCCGCCCATTCGTCGAAGCCGCTGGGGGTCTCGACAAACACACGCAGCCGCATGTCCGCATGGGCGAGGCCGCAGAACTCTGCGCACTGGCCGAGAATGACACCGGGCCCGAATCCCGTGTCTTGGTTCACCGCATCGGGATCGGCGTTCAGCGTCAGCCGCGTGATACGGCCGGGCACGACGTCACGCTTGCCGTTGAGCGGCGGCACCCAGAAGCTGTGGATGACGTCCGATGACGTCATGGTGAGGCTGACCGGTGTTCCCGCCGGGACATGGAGTTCGTTGGCGGTGATGAGGGGGCGGCCGTCTTCGCCGATGATGTCGGGATAGACGAATTCCCACCACCATTGATGTCCCGTCACTTCGACATTGACGACTTCAGGACCTTCGGGAGCGGTGCGCAGGTCGAAGATGCCCTCGACCGACGGCACGGCCAGCACGGCGAGGATCACTGCAGGAATGATGGTCCACACGATCTCGAGCCGGGTGTTGCCGTGCACCTGTACCGGCTCGTGGGTGTCGTTCTTCCGTTCCCTGAAGCGAATGATGCTTGCCACAAAAGCGATCATGACGAGAACGAACACGATCGTCGCCAGGATGAGCACGAGCTCCCAGAGGCCATCGATGTCCTGGGCAATCGGCCCCTGCGGCTCGAGCGACGACTGCGGTCCCGATCCGGAGCAGGCGGACAGCGCAAGCACGATGAGCGCAACGGCCACAAAGGGGCGTCTGAGCACCCGGCGATTGCGGCGCTGCCGCAGCTCCGACCCCTCGGGTTTCCGTGTCACGTTGCCGTCGACTCCCACGTCCGTCCGGACAGTTCCGTATGCGAGCGGCATCGTACCGAGCGACATCCGGCAGGTGAAATCATGGCAGGATCGCCTCGAGTTCGCTTGCGTCCATCACACCTTCAAAACGCCCGGTGACCATCCCGGCCTCGTTGATGACGAAAACCCACGGCTCCGAAGGCAACGAGTACCACTCCTCTCCGGCAGCGGGTGCGACGTGGGCGGCGTCAGGCGCAAAGTCCTGGTCGGTCAGACCGGTGTACACCTCGACGTGGATGAAGTTGACGTCGGGGTGGAGAGGAGCGACGTCCTTCACCGTCTCGAGCAACGGACCGCACGCCGCCGTCTGGCAATAGGCCGGCGTTGAGAACACCAAGACCGTCGGCCGGCCTGACGCCACAGCCTCCTCGAGCGACATCTCATAGAACGAAAGCTCGGGCTCCGGGTCCGTGGTCAGCTCCTCGATCGTCATGTCGGACAGCGTCGGGGTCGGAGCGACGGGTGCCGTCTCGCCGATCCCCGGGGCAAAGGGGTCGTCTTGCACCTGGAACAGGACAGGCTCGAGCGGGTCCCCGGCCGCAGGGGAAACCGTGGCCACCCAGATGCCGGCACTGTCGAAGTCGAATGCGGCGCGGTACAACCCAACACCGTCTGGGACGATCCACGTCCACACTCCGGGCGCCTCTTGAACCGCAGCGGGATCAGATTCCGGGTGGACCGCAATCGTGACGTTGTCATCCGGCGATCCGAGCCTGGCGCCGGTGTCGTCCCCTATACCCAACAAGAGACGGTCGGGACCGACGCCGAGGTCCGAAGAGGCACGGATCGCAAAGGCTTCGTCGGGGAACGTGGCATCGGAGCTGCCGCAGGCAGCGAGGGCGAGCGCAGCCGCGACGAAGATGCCGAGTACTCGTGCCATAGCCGAGACGCTAGCTGCACGGCTCCCGTAGTCCGCATCAGTCGGCCGCTCCGGACGGTGCCTGTTTCGTGCAGGCGCACAGCGCCGCACTGCCATACTCGTGGACTCGTCGCAGGAAGGCCGGCACCAGTGTCCACCACGGAAACGCCAAGGCAGGATTGTGCGCTGCGCCGGCCGCGCAGTCGCGCTCGCAGACGGCACGGCCTGGCTTGCTCTGCAGCGGGTGTCCCGGCGACGACGCCTCCAGCGATGGCGAGCTGAAGACCCGTGGACCTCTCTACGCTCGACGTGATCGCCGCGCTCGTCGTCACGTTCGCTGCGGCGCTCGCCCAGGGAATGGTTGGGATCGGTTTTGCGGTGGTATCTGTGCCGCTGCTGTCGCTCATCAATCCGACGCTGGCGCCGGTTCCCCAACTCTTGGTGGTGCTTCCCCTGACCTTGTTCATGGGACTCAGGGAACGGCGTCATGCCGACCTCGCCGGGGTCACGTGGGTCCTCATCGGTCGACTGCCCGGAGCAGCCATCGGTGTGACGCTGGTGCTCGTGGCCACGCAAAGGTCGCTGGATGTGCTCATCGCCGCACTCGTGCTGGCGGGCGTGGCGATCCGTGCCCGTGATGTCACCGTCACCCGCGGCCGTACCACCGACCTCCTCGTGGGAACGTTCGCAGGCGTCTCGAGCATGGTGGCGTCGATGGGCGGGCCACCGATGGCGCTCTTGTTCCACGACCGCGGTCCAGCCACCATCCGCGCCAGCCTCGCATTTGTGTTCACCGTCGGCCTGGTCTTGACGATCTCTGTGCGCCTGCTCGCCGGGCTGATCACCGCAGACGATGTGAAGGTAGCCGCCATCATCTTCCCGGCGCTGGCACTGGGTTATGCGGTCAGCGTCCCCTTGTCGAGCAAGATCGGGGCGACGTTCGTCAGGCGCAGCATCCTCGTCGTCTCCACGACTGCGGCCGTAGGGCTCCTCGTCAAGGCGCTGTGATCAGCCGGTGAGGCCCTCGATGACGGTGCCGGGCTCGACCTCCGCCGGCGTGGACTCGATGGTGTCCAGGATCTGCTTGAGCGCATCGAAGAACGCCGGTACGGCCCAGGCGAGCACTCGCAGGAACACCAGGAACACGATCACGGTGAGCGCAGTGCGAATCCAGAAGAGATAGCGCTTCTTCGGGTCGAACACCGTGTTGAAGAACTGCTCGACCGGAGCCAGGAATCCGCCGTTCGGCGCCGCCATGGCGGTTGCAGCAGCCACGGGTGCGGGCGAGCGGGCGGGAGGCGGTGGTGCGGCGAGTGCCGTGCCGACACCGGCCGGAGCGGCCCCGGCGGCGACGATCACCGGTACGGCCTCCGTGGGGAGATCGGCCATCCGCGGCGCAGCGGCGGGTTCCGCTGCTCGGGTTTCTGCCTCGGGTTCGTCGAGATCAGCTGCCTGCGCTTCGCCGGCGTCACCTGCGTCGACGTCCTCGACCGGGTCGAATGCGGCAACGACTGCCGTCGGCTCCTCCGCCTGCCGGCGGGGATCGGCGGTGGTGTCGGCCGCTGCGGCGTGATCGGCGGGGTCTTCGACCGGGTCGGCCTGGCTTTCGGGCACGGCCGGGTCTTGCGCCTTCACCGGCTCGGGTTCGAGCTCCGGTGCCGGTTCCGGTTGACTCTCGCCGCTCGATGCGGAGGCGGGTGGTGGCGTGGACTCGTCGTCCACGGCGGCGGCCATCGTGTCTCCGGCGTCAGAGAAGACCGGTGCGGCGACGGCGGCCGTGGCGTCGTCATCCTCTTCCTCGGGCGCGGCCTTGGCGGCGGGTGGAGATGGCAGCGCGGCCTTCAAGTCCCCGGCGTCGAGATTCAGCTCGGCAGCAAGTCTCGCCACCGTCTCCTCGTCGGGCGTTGCGGCGCCACGCTCCCATGAGCGCACCTTGCTTGCGGTTGTCCCGACACGGTTGGCGAGCTGGCCGAGCGAGTAGCCGAGCGCAAGACGCCGTTCGTTGATGATGGTTCCAAGATCGCGGCCGTCGGCCATGAAGCTCCCATGAGGCGGTGCGCAGAGGATATCGCACATTCCGCGGAAGGGAGCGCTTCACGCAACAGATGGGGATGGGGCCGGGACCTGCGGTCGCCGCTGAGGCGGGACTTCGCGGCATGTCGGATGACGATCTTCTGACCTACGCCACAAGGCACGAACGTGCCCCCGTCACCGAGAACGTGGCGGACGTCATGCCGCTCGCCGCGCTGTGGGCCGGCACGGGCAGGGCACACACCGGTTTGATCTTCACCAGCCCGAGACGGTTCAACCGGGCAACCGTCGCCTATCCCGGGAACCTCGTCCTGGCCCTCCGCGAGTTCCTCACCGATCCGCCGATCACCGGTGCGTCCTGGATCTGGCCTATTGCACCGGATCGACCCCTCCGAGACCATCCACACGCTCCCCGACGAGATCGACGAGGACGCCACCGACGTGTCTGAGTGCCATTGACCATGGCCGCGTTCAGACTACAATTATGGTCATGTCAAGAACGCTTCCGCTGACTGAAGTCAAGGCCAAGCTGTCGGAAGTCGTCGACGAGATCGTCGCCACTCAAGAGCGAGTCACCGTTACCCGAAACGGGCGTCCTGTTGCTGTACTGCTCAGCACAGACGATTTGGAGGCCATCGAAGAGACGTTGGCAATCCTCTCTGACCCAGCAGCGATGCGTGAGATCGAGCAAGGTCGGGCAGCAATAGCCAGCGGTGACGTTGCCACCAAGGACGAGATCGAGGCGCTACGTACCCGGCTCCGCTCCAAGACAGCGTGACCGAAACGCCTTGGGAACTGGTGGTCGCCGCCCCTGCAAGGCGAGCCCTAGATCGACTTCCCGACAAGACCACCCTTGCCGTCCTCGACTACCTCGTCGGTCCTCTGCTCGAGAACCCACACCGGGTAGGCAAAGCGCTACGAGGTGATCTCGCCGGACTTCACTCATCAAGAGTCGGGGCCTACCGCATCGTCTACGAGATCAACCACGACAGCCACACGGTTCGAGTCAGCTACATCGACCATCGGGCAGACATCTACCGGCCACGGTAGGCCACACACCTTCATGCCGAGAGGGCAACACGGACATCGCCCGGGCCAACGACCAGTACCGGGGTCTGCTGGCCGACGCGACATTCAGGTCGGCAACGATCGAGGACCTGCTCCCGGCCAAGGTGCTGGCACCCAAGGCTGGTGCGGTGCTGCGTCGCCGCTACCTGCCGTAGCCGAAGCGTGGCGGCCTCGGCGCCGCATCTCGACGCGGGGCTCATGCGAGCGTCCACCCACCCCCGGGGATGATCAACGGCGTACCTCAATGCCCCGGCCGGGACATCACCACTCGCCGGAAGGAGATCGTTCGGAGTGGTCACTACTGTGCCGGGCATGGCAGAGATCGGTACGGATTGGCGGGTGATTGATGGTGTTGCGACGGCATGGTTTGCCGCGCCGTCGCTGATCGAGGGGTCTGCACTGGCCGGCCGAATCGTGGAGCTGTCGGCCGAGATCGTGGTCGACTTGCGTGCGACAGGCATGCGGGTGCGCCTCGACTCAGACGAGCACGCCGAGGCGGTGTCGGCTGCGGCGCGGGGTCTCGGGCTGGCCGCCAACCCTGCCGGGTTGCAGCAGTTGAGCGTCGTGTTCGAGTCCGCTAACCCGACTGAGGTGAGGGGGTTCTGGCAGCGCGTGCTCGATTACGCGCCTGGGGAGGACGGCGGTTTGGCGGATCCGTTGCGGCGCGACCCCGCGATACGGATCCGGCAGTCGACCGAGCTCCGACCGTTGCGAAACCGCATCCACCTCGACGTGGTGCGGCCGGCCGCGGCGGTCGAGCGAGCGAGCCTCGGTGACGCATCCGGACCGTACGGCGTCTGCCACACCGACCCCGACGGCAACGAGGTCGACCTGGTGCCGGGCGACGCGCTCGGCGACAGCCTCGGGACAGCCGACTGGCAGGCGGTGTTCAGCGCAATGGTGTGCTACCGCACCACCTCGCCGAACCAGCAGCGTGAACTGGCCGCCGCAGCAGCGGCGCTGGCCGACGACACGGACTTCCCGCTGCTGGTCGACCTGCGCCCCGGACTCGTGATCATCGACAGCGGCAAGGACCAGTGGGAAGACGACGCCCACGGCCTCGAACTCGACTTCACCAACCTCGCCGGAAACCTCCAGACCGCTGCCCGCCAACTCGGGGCCACTGCGGATCCGAGGCTGCCGCGCTTCACTCAGCTCTTCCTCGACGCCGCCGACGTCGACACGGTCCGCGCGTTCTGGTTCGCCGCACTCGGATACACCCACGACCGCCGAGCCGGCGTCAACGACATCCACGATCCGCGCCGGCTGAACCCGGTGCTGGTGTTCCAAGAGCTCGACGCGTTGGAGACGGAGCGGCGCCAGCAGCGCAACCGCATCCACTTCGAGCTCGCAGTGCCTTCGGACCTTGCCCAGACGCGCCTCGCCACGACCGTCGCAGCCGGTGGCCGCCTCATCGACGAGTCGAAGAATCGCTGGCGCATCGCCGACCCCGAAGGCAACGAAATGGTGATCGTTAGTGGAGCATGAGCTCGCATCCGGATGAGCTCCACGGTCGCCCGTTCCTCGTCGACGAGCGCTGGATCTCCGCCGCAATCAGCATCGAACACGCACGCCAAGATGACTATGTAGTAGATGTGACGGCAGTAATGTATCGTAGTGGCATGAAGGCGATCACCATCACGATCCCAGACGAGCTCGACGCTGAGGCCGCTGCCGAAGCGAAGCGGCTCGGTATCTCCAAGTCCGAGCTGATTCGCCGCGGGCTGACGACACTCCTTCCCGACCACGACCTGGAAACGGCGGGCGACCCGTGGCGTCGACTGGCGGGCTTTGCATCAGAGGTTGCCATATCTGAACCGGGCGAGATCGACCGTGTCGTCTACGACTCGTGAAGTTCGCCGATACGAGCTGGTGGGTTGCGTGGTCACTGCCCGCTGATGGACGCCACAGGGACGCGCTGGCCCTGCTGGATCATCTCGGACCGACCGAGCAGGTACTGACAACAAACCTGATCGTCGGCGAGACGTGGACGTTTCTCCGCCGCAAGGACGGTCACGACACGGCTCTCGCCTTCCTCGATCGGATCGAGGCACTCACCGAGGGAGCCAAGCTCACCGTTCACCCAGTCACACCCGAGCAAGAGGACAAGGCGTGGGGCTGGTTGCGGAAACACGACGAACGCGCCTACTCGTTTGTGCACGCCACCAGCTTTCAGGTGATGCGCGACCGGCGCCTCAGAGAAGCACTGGCCTTCGACCAGGACTTCGCAGCCGCGGGCTTCCTCGAACTCCGGCCGTAGCGGGTCCGCGACGGCCGGTTTGCTGGTATGGGCATGACGGTCGGTATGGCGCAGTGTTTGATGATCGGGGTGCGGTCTGAAGCGGCGATTCAAGAACGGCTGCGGCTCCGGGAGTGCTGGCGTGCCGATCGGTCTTCACGGCGCTTGTGGTTGCCCGTGACCCCGGCCATGACAGCTTGCGGATCGCCTCGACCGATGTCGGGCGCGAACCTGATCGCTGCCCTCCCCCGCAAGATGGCCGCCACCTGGCATGATGCGCAACCACAACATCACCATTCTTGCGTTGCGTCCACTCGAACCAGCCCCGGTCACCCGTCGAACGCCACCGCGCCCGGTTGCGGCACCGCTCTCGTCGGTGCCGTTCTGATCGGTCAGCGGATGTGCGCGTTCTCGCCCAATAACTGTGATCGGGTACCGCTGAATCTCAGTGACTGCTGTGCGTTGCCGCGTGCGCCGACCGCTCTTCGGTCTAGCGTCAGACGACGATGGCACGATTTGTGATCACCGGAGGGCTGGGGGTTGGGAAGACCACTGTGCTCTCACTTCTGAACCCTCGATACGAAACCGTGGCGGAGCCTGCGCGGGAACTGATCGCCGAACATAGAGAGACCAGTGGTGAAGCCACGCTCGACCAGCGACCTGAGCTGTTCGTCGAGAAACTGATCTCACGCTCAATCGAGAAATACACCACTGCCTCCCCCGCGGCAGTGACAGTCTTCGACCGGGGTGTACCTGACTGCATCGCCTACGCCATGGCATACGACCTGGACATCGGTCCAGCGTTGGATGCGGCTTCCCGGTACCCGTACGAAAACTCAGTGTTTGCCGCTCCTCCTTGGGAAGAGATCTACACGACAGACGACATGCGCCGTGCCACATTCGCGCAAGCTGAAGCCTTCTACGCCTTTGTGGTCGAGGCGTATCAGCGCCTGGGATATCAGATCATCGAGCTCCCCAAGGCATCAGTCCAAGAACGCGCCGCGTTCGTTGTCGACCACATCGAAGACCGAGTCTGAGCCCTTACGAGTCCACTCGATACGTGCCGTTCGGTGTGGTTGGACATGTGGGCGATGTGGCGCATCCCCGTTGTTCTGGGCGCTCCGGGCCGATCTGGCCGCCCTCACTGTGGAGGCCGAGAGCGCCCAGCGGGGAGCAGGGCTCATCGTCGAGACGGTGGCGTGGGTCGGGATGCGTTGGGGCGAACTGGTCGCTTGAAACGGTCTCGTGTGCACCTGCTGCGGCGCCGCATCGAGATCGCCGAGTCGGCCACCGAGCTCGGATCTGGTCTCTCCTGGGGAGCACCGAAGACCCCCGAGCGGCGTCTGGTCACGATGCCGTCTTTCTCGCCGATCGTCTCGCCGGCTCGGAGAAATCTCGGAGGACTGGCTCGTCTTCCCGCACCGAGGGTGGACCGCTCCGGTCCTCGCCGTTTCGGCAGCAGGTGGGGTGCCGGCCGTCGAGGCAGCGGGTCTGGAGCAGCTCAGGATCCACGACCGGCGCGCAGCCGCGGCGTCCTCGAGGATCTCGTCCCAGGGCCAACATCAAGGCGGTGCTACGGCAGCTGGTCACGCCTCTGCGGCGATGACACTCGACCTCTATGGACACCTCTATGAAGACGATCTCGACGCTCTCCCAACGGGCTTCGAGTGATTCTCCCGCGCCCCTATCGCGCCCCGAGCGCGCCTCGAAGGCTCCAAGACGGTCGTTTCGCTCGACGGGCATATCTCCACAACCCTTACGTAGCAAGGGCTTCGCGGAGGCGGACGGGAATCGAACCCGCCAGGGCGCTCTCGCACCCTCAACGGTTTTGAAGACCGTTCTGGGGGTTTCGAGGAATCTGACGCCTCGCTGGGGAATCTGCCGGAAACCCTTATGGCACAGTGGTCCACGGCCGCTCATCGTCGTTGGTCATCTCCGGGTGGTTTGCATCGGTTTTCGTTCTCCCGCGCCCCCAGCGCGCCCCGAGATGCGGAACACGGCTCGCCGCTCACGCCCGCGTCGTCAGGCGCGGAGGGTTCTGAAGATGTCCTTCATGAGCAAGACGAGATGGAGGTCGTCGGTCGGTGATGGCTCGAACTCGGGGATGAGATGGAGGTAGAAGTCGCGGGCTTGCCGTGTCTCGGCGTGAACCAGCAAGCCCCGGCATCCGATGTCGGTGCCGAGTTGCGCCGTCCGGCTGATGGCGTCGGCGAGGAGGCCGGTGCCGAGCCCGCGGCCTTCGTGCTCGATCGACACCCCGAGACGAGCCAGCAACGCCACCGGCTGTGGATACCGGCCGGCGCCCTTGCGAACTCGGGTCGGAGCGTCCTCGATGGAGATGCTGGCCATCGACCAGGCGTAGTAGGCCACCACCACGTCGCTGCCCACCGGCGTGACGACGAGCACCTTGGCGGTGCCGACGGTATGCGCCTGGCGGGCGTGGTGACGCAGCCACTCCGTCTGCTCGGCGGACCGGCACTCGAAGTCATCGACGACATCATCGGCCTCGATCATCCTCGGAGGCCGGTACGGTGGCGTCACTCGTCGCTGAACGGCGACGGTCGAGCCATCAGTTCACGCAGCCCGCTGAGGCTGCGCGCAGGACGCCGGTTGACTACTTCCCACGCCTGCTGAGCCTCTGCCCCCATGCTGAACTCGGTGCGATCGGCCAACACTCGCCGCGACGCGGTGGTCAGATTGGTGATGACGAACTCCGTGAGATCGGTTCCCGACACCGCCACGGCCCGGTCGATCAGGGCACGGTCCTCAGGGGTCGTGCGCACTTCGAGACGCTCACTCCGTGTTCGCTTTGTCTCAGTAGCCATACTGCTCCCTTGCGTACGGCCATCGTACGGCCAATCAGCCGTCCAGTCAACGCCCACTCCTTCGAATCGGCGACACGCATACCGTCGGCGCACTCCCAGGTAGCCACGGAGCAATGAGCGCGGACGTGAGGATATGGGGGTAATCCGGGGCGGGTTTCTTGGACGCTGGGTGGGGGGTCTGGGACGCTGCGTGGTGGCCCCGTCGGGGTCGGAGAGGGTGGTTGACGCCGACGGTCACCCCCTGATCACACGGACACGGCTGAGAGACGACCCGCGCCCTCACCCGTCGTGCGCTCGCCCGGGCACCACACCGCACTCATGCATCTTGGGGCCGCCACACCCTGCCACTCTCTGCACTCGCTGCTGCGCTGGGACGGGCGCACAATCGTGCCGATCCCGGACACTCGGCGAGAAGTGCGATATGGGACCAGATTTGGTGATACCGAGCGACATCGAACCGGCAGTCCGTCGCTTGCAGCGAGGTGAGAGGCACGGGACTGCCGGATCGCCATCGTCGACAGCCAAGGACGCTTGGGACTCTTCGAGATCGGCGCCGAACGGTGTATCTGGTCGCTGAGGACGTCCGGGGCTTCCCCTCCCCGGTCTGGGAGCGCTAGGTCTCGCTCGCTACCACCGGATCAGGGCTGCGCTCAGCCGGGTCCGTCCGCCAGGTCCAGGCAAGACCGATGATCGCCAGCAGGGCGAGGATCTCGACGACGAAGAACCAGATATCGTCGAGGTCGCCCGGTGGATTGGCCACCATAGACGCGATGGCCACGACGGAAACAGTGACGTTGGCCCAGCGGGCTGCGCCCGAAGGCAACACTCGGTTCAACACGATCATCGAAATGAACAGGCTCAGCACGATCCCGGCTGCGAGCAGGAGGCCTTCGGCAACTTCCATCGCCATGAACTCTTCGATAGCGCCTGGACGCGCGAACTCGTGGATGTCACGAAAGAGCATGTTGAACAAGACGAAGATCCAGAGCGAGGACAGCACTCCCCGACGGTCTGCGTTGATTCGGTTGCTGACGGTTGACTTCACGAGCGGCTCCTCTTTGTTCAGACTGACACTGTAAGGCGAGACTATAACATACGGCGTAAGTAGTGTCGAAGGCCCGCGAGGAGACGCCTCTTGGATGGTCCTCCCGACGCGGGATTACCCAACAGAGATATCTCGGAATCAGAAGCGCTCCAGTATCCAGTCGGCGATCGTCTTGGGAACCACTGGCGCCATCGCCTCCTCGATGAGCCCATATTCTGAAACGGCGCCCTTCGTCGGCGTTCTGGAACAGGTGATTGAAGTGTCAATGGCCATTGGTTTCTCCCCGCTGGCGGCCACGGGTTTTCCCCGCGGACGGTCGTGGTTTTTCCCCGCGGACGGTCGTGGGAACTCCCCGCGGACGGTCACGGGTTTCCCCGCGACGATTAGCTGGGTAGTGGTTTCACCCCCTTGCCTTGGGTGGCGTCGGCGAGCCGGATGGATTCGCCGTCGGTGACGACGAGGTGGGCGTGGTGCATTAACCGGTCGACGAGGGCCGATGCCACGCTGTGGTCGATGAGCTGGTCGAAGCCGGAGGGGTGCAGGTTGGAGGACACCGCCACGGAACGTTGTTCGTAGCAGAGGTCGACCAATCGGTAGAGGCCTTCGGCGGCGTCGACGGTGATGGGCAGCAGCCCGATGTCGTCAACGATGACCAGGTGCGCTTTGGTGATGGGGGTGAAGGCTTTGGTGATGGTGTCATCTATGCGGTGCCGGCGGATCAGGGCTCCCAGGTCCTCGATGGAGAACCAGGCAACCGACAGGCCCGATTCGACGGCGTGATGGCCGAGGGCTTCACAGAAGTGGCTTTTACCGGTGCCTGACGGTCCGCAGACGACCAGGTTCTCTGCCCGGCCGATCCATTCGAGGGTGCGCAGCGCCTCTTGGGTGGGGGTCGGGATGCTGGAACGGGCTGGGTCCCAGGCATGGAATGTTTTCCCTGCTGGGAACTTGGCTCGGCGGCGGCGGTGTTCGGTGGTGGCCCGGTCCCTGCCCTCAGCCTCAGCCTGCAGCAGCACTCGGAGGAGCTCGGCGGGGTCCCAGCGTTGCGCTTTGGCGGTCAGGATCACGTCGGGCATCTGCTCACGAATGTATTTGAGGCGGAGCCGGCGACACAACGCCGTGAGCTCGTCGAGGACCGGATCGGCAATAGTGGCGGTCATCGCGGCTCACCCCCTTTCCCGAATCCGGACCAGGCGGCGGTGCCGGGTTGCAGCGAATGCCTGACCGATGGCCGGGTCGGCTCCGCTCGGGGGGTGGCAAGGATCGACTCGAGGTCACCGGCGGCGAACCTACCGACCGTCGCTGCCAACCCCAACGCCTCATCCACCACCACAGGGTCGTGGATCGTGGCCAGGGCAACTGCTTCCGACATGCGGGCCGGGATCTGCCGAGTGCCCGCAGCGGCAGCTTCGATCAGCCACCGCTGCGCGCCTCGACCGATCCGCAGGAACAGCTTCTCATGACCGTTGGTGGCCTTCGGGGCCCGTTCCGGGCTCTCCCGCCGGGGTGGGTAGTGGGCATCGACGATGCTCGCCTCACCCCGGCCGACAAGCCGGTGGCGGGCAATCTCAGTGGCAGCGTCGTTGACCGCAGCGGTGATGATCAGCTCATCGCCGGCGACACGGACCCACACCCGGTCACCCATGTGTCGATGCGGCACCGAATAGCGGGCACCACGAAACGAGATCGTCGACGACCACGACACTGCCCGGGTTTCCCCCAACGCCACCGTATACGGCTCCTGGGGCACACGATGCAAGAACTCGAGCTCACGCTCAAGCCGGTCAACCGGTTTCTCCCCGGTCATCGTGTGGATCCTGGTGTTGAACCGCACCATCGCCGCTTCGCAAGCTGTTTCGAGTTGATCCCATGACTCGTAGTCGTCCAACAGATTCGCTGCGGTGGGCACCACATCGGCTTTGGCGATCCGTACCGTGGCCTCAGCCCCGCCCTTGGACTCCGGATCGGCCGGGACACACGTCGCAATGGTCACCCCGTAGAAGTGGGCTGCGGCCACGATCTGGGGGTTCCGCACCGCAACCCGCGCCACATGAGCATCAGTGACCGTCTTCTCGTTGTCCGTCAAGCAATACGTCGGTGCCCCACCGACCAGACGGAAACACCGATCCAACGCCCCAATCACCGACGGCAACGTCTTGTCACCCAACGGCACGATCACCCGGAACCGTGACCACGCCAACCAGGCACAGAACAACTGGGTCCTGCGACCAGCCACCGTCGGCCCGTCGCCGTAATCCCACTGCAGCCACAAACCCGGCTCCGGGATCCACGGCTTGTATCCCCGCCGATGCTCCCGAACCCACCCGGCCTTCAACGCCGCCACCACCCGCCGCGTGGTGCGCTCCGACCCCCGATACCCCATCGCTTCGAGCTTGCGGTGCACCACATCGGCCCGCACCCTGCCCTGAGACCTGTCGATCCACTCGATGATCTTGTCCGCAAACGGATCCGACACCGACGGGCGCTCCACCGACACCGCAGGGTCCAAACCCGCATTGCGCGCCGCCACATAGCGACGCACCGTGTGATGATCCACCCCAGCCAGCTGCGCCGCCGAACGGAACGAATTCGTCAAATCGTACGCCTCCAACACTTCCATGATCTTCTCCCTTGCCAACATGGCTGCGGTTCCTCCCCGCTGCTCGACACCAATCACCAGGCGTCGATGACAGTCGGGGAGGAACCCACAACCCAGGACCCTCAGAAACCCAGAACCACCCGGGGAAACCAATGGCCGTACACGGGGAAAACCAATGACCATACGCGGGGACTTCCAATGGCCGCCTACGGGGAGAATCTCATGGCCGCCGTCAATTGAGTCCGGCGAGTTCCGGCCATTCTGAACCGCACCTCGAAGTGCCGATCTGCGCTATTCGGGGTTGCGGGTGTTCTTGGCCGGGATCCGTTGATCGGTGCGGGTCGTCCCGTCAGCGAGTGGGGTTCGCCTGTCAGATGCCGTTCGATTCGGGATTGCTGCCTCTAGCGGGGAGAAACGGTGGCAGGAATGCTGGGTGCGGGACACTTATAGGGGTGTAGGACCCGCATCGAGGTGGCTCATGGCAGGCACCCTGTCAGCGGAGGAGCGGTATCGGCGGGTGTTCGACCGGTATCCCACCGAGGTGTATGCGTACTGTCGTCGCCGCACCGACGCCCAGACAGCAGCTGATTGCCTGGCGGAGACGTTCTTGGTGGCGTGGCGCCGCCTCAACGACATCCCTGATGGCGACGCTGCATTGGGATGATTGTACGGCGTCGCTCGACGGGTGCTGGCCAACGAGTTCCGGCATACCCGCCGGTGGCGTCGCCTCCTGACCCAAATCGGACACGACGACCCTCCACCGGGGCTCACACCCGAGGTGGTGGTCGTACGCCGGGAACGGGACGGTCTTGTGCTGACTGCGCTCGCTGCGTTGCGCCCGGGCGATCAGGAGGTGTTGCGCCTGGCGTGGTGGGAGGAACTCCCCCATGCCGAGATCGCTGACATCTTGGGGTGTTCGGTGAACGCAGTGGCGCACCGGGTTCATCGTGCTGCTCGGCGGACACGCTCCTCGACGGCGTGGCTACGTTGCGAGAACTCCGCCAGTATCACCGGGTCGACACCGGCCATCTCGGCAATCCCATGTTCAGGTTCTTGCCATCGGACACCGAGGCGGCGGGTCAACTCCGCCCGCAGCCCGGCGTGATACAACCCCGACAGCGTCCGTCTGGTGCCTTCACTCGGTTGGCGATTACTGCGTGGGTATGGAGCTGCGGATCGAGACGTCGGCTCGTGTGCTGACGAAACACCCCGACCACGATCCCTTCGGCGTCGACACACACCACATGACCCCGCCTCCGCAACCTGGTGTGCGCCCGGGACTCCACCCAACCAACACGGCGTCAACCGCTCGGTCGTGCGCCTCGGTCACCTCCCGTCGCAGCTGTTGGTCGCCGACGGCGAACAGGACCGACACCGACTTCGGCGCCGAAAACGTCGCATCAAACCCCCGCACCGATGACTCGCCGAAGCGGCGACCCAACCGCTCCCCAGTCACCGGATCCAGGCCGGCCATCACCGCCAGGAACGCCTCGTCGTCGACGACCCCGTCGAGACGCGACCGGGCGGCTCGGGTCCCGACGAACGCATCCGCTCGAGAAGTTTCGAGTGGAAGGTGGATGCCGACCGGTGGCTCGTCGCCAGGCTTGGCTCGATCGATCGCGGCGATTGGATTGCACCTGAGGCCGGCGACGTTCCGTTCGCCGAGGCCGCGATGGCCTGGCTTGCCGGGCTGGACATCAAGCCGAAGACCCGTGCTGTCGGCTCCGCTGAAGCTGGCGGTTGCTGACGGGATCCTGTCGCGTGATCCGACCTCCGGGGTGAAGGTTCCTACGGTGCGGCGCCTCGAAGCAGCCGGAATAAGCCGGCTGCGGATCCACGACCTGCGCGCCACGGCGGCGTCGCTGATGATCTCGTCGGGGGCCAACATCAAGGCGGTCCAGCGTCAGCTCGGTCACGCCTCGGCAGCGATGACGCTCCACCTGTACGGGCACCTCTACGAAGACGATCTGGACGCCCTCTCGGAGGCCCTTGATCGCCGCTTTGCGGCCGCCACCGCATCGCCGCAGACAGGATCTGGGCGCGCCTCGAGTGATTCTCCCGCGCCCCTATCGCGCCCCGAGCGCGCCTCGAAGGCTCCAAGACGGTCGTTTCGCTCGACGGGCATATCTCCACAACCCTTACGTAGCAAGGGCTTCGCGGAGGCGGACGGGAATCGAACCCGCCAGGGCGCTCTCGCACCCTCAACGGTTTTGAAGACCGCGGGACCCACCAGGCATCCTGACGCCTCCACAGGACAGCGTATCGAACGAACCTTGGGACAGCGAGCCGGAGGGGTCTAAATTGATTGCCAACCCACTCAGAGGACAACATGGCTGATACGAAGTTGATGGTCTGGATCGATCAGGACCTGTGCACCGGTGACGGCATCTGCGAGGAGATCGCACCCGACGTTTTCCTCGGCCGCGACGACGGACTATGGGTCGTGAAGGAAGAAGCGTCGCATTTCGGCAAGACGATCATCTTCGACAACGGCGAGGGTGACGGGCACGGTCCCGAGGGATCCCGAGGCGTGGCCAGGGTCCCCGACAACCAAATCGACGATGTCGTAGAGGCCGCCACAGAATGCCCAGGCGAATGCATCATGATCGAGCCGTTCGATGCGGCGATCATGGCCAATCGCGGCGTCTAGAGACCGCTTGCGGTGCGCCAGTTCACGACGTGATGTACTGCTCGAGTTGCTCGATCAGGAACTTCTGATCCTGAATCACGGCCTTGACGATGTCGCCGATCGAGACCACGCCGATGACTCTGTCCTTGTCGATGACGGGCAGGTGCCGGATCCGCTTGTCGGTCATGAGGCCCATGCAGTCGGCCACGGAGCTCTGCGCCGTCACCGTATGGACCTCCCCGGTCATGATTTCGCGCACTTCGGTGGTCTTCGACACGCGGTCCAGGAGTACGACCTTCCTGGCGTAATCGCGTTCGGACATGATGCCGGCAAGCGCCCCGTCTTCACCGATGACGACCAGAGCCCCCACGCCCTTCTGCGACATGGTCTCGAGCGCCTCGTAGACGGTCGTGTCCGGTGACACCGACCACACGTCTCGTCCCTTGGCTGCGAGCAGATGTGCCACTGTCGTTCGCATGCGACTCCTCCAGATCTCCTGGCCACAACATACCAACGCAGGCCGGCCCGCGTCGCGATGTTCAGCCGGATCGCGATGTGGTGCCGGGGCTCAGACCCATCCCCAGCCGGCGCCGGAGGAAACCACACTCCTGGGACCTGCTTTGATGGCGCCATGACCGACGCACGTTCCCCGGGACGTCAACGCAAGCGCCTCACCGCTACCGTCACCGACCTCGACGTCGTCCTGCAACGGGCGTACCTCATCGGCTTGGTCCGATCGGGTGAAGATATCGCCGAGGGTGAGGCGAGTCTGCGCGAACTTGCGTTGCTCACCGACACAGCTGGGTCGGAACCTGTCGGCGAGAGCCTCGTACGCAGGGACAAGCCCGATGCCGCACTGTTCATCGGCAGCGGCAAGGTGCAGGAGCTCGTCGGCGACACGAAGGCACTCGACATCGACGTGGTGGTCTTCGACAACGAGCTCAGCCCTGCGCAGCAACGCAACCTCCAGCAACGGTTCGAGACCGATGTCGTCGACCGGGTGGCGTTGATCCTCGACATCTTCGCCCAGCACGCCACGAGCCGGGAAGGCATGGTGCAGGTCGAGCTTGCCCAGCTCCGCTACCGGTTGCCACGTCTCCGCGGCAGGGGGATCGAATTGAGCCGTCTTGGCGGCGGCATAGGCACCCGCGGCCCCGGTGAGACCAAGCTCGAAACCGACAGGCGGCGCATCCTCGAACGCATCACCAAGCTCGAACGCGAGCTCAAGAGCTTGGGAAAGGCTCGGGCGACTCGAACCAAGCAGCGCACCCAGAGCGACCTGCCGCTCGCCAGCATGGTCGGGTACACCAACGCCGGAAAGTCGACCCTGTTCAACCAGATCACAAGCGCCAACGTGTTGGTGGAAGATCAGCTCTTCGCCACCCTCGACTCGACGGTGCGGCGAACCGAGCTGCCCAACGGGCGACCACTGCTGATGTCCGACACCGTGGGATTCGTTCGGCGACTTCCCCACCAGCTCGTCGAAGCGTTCAAGTCGACCCTCGACGAGGTCAACCAAGCGAACCTCCTGCTCCATGTCGTCGATGCGGCGGACCCCAATCCCGACCGGCAGATCGAAGCCGTTCGCTTGGTGTTGCGAGAGATCGGCGCAGGCACCCTCGAGGAGCAGATCGTCATCAACAAGGCGGATGCAGCCGAACCCGCAGCGGTCGCCAGGCTCCTCTCGTTACACCCGGGGAGCGTTGCGGTCTCGGCCCTCACCGGAGATGGAGTGCCGGAACTGCTCGAGGTCGTAGCGAGCCGGCTGGAACGCGCTTCTGTCGAGGTGTCGTTGACGATCCCCTACGACAGAGGCGAAGTCGTCGCCGCCCTCCACGATGCAGGCGATGTCGTGAGCGAAGCCCACACCGCCAGCGGCACGGAACTGGTCGTTCGGCTGCCGAAGGACGAAGCCGATCGTTACCTCGAATTCGCCTGACGCCACGTACCTCTCAGAAGAGATCGAGGAGGTTCCCGTCGTCGGGATCACGGCGAATCGGCACTGCGGGTGGTGATGCGTCCTCCATGGCCTGGCGCCGCGCAGCAGCCACAGGGACCAGCGTCGCCGACACGTAGATCAGCTGAATCACCAGCGCCGCGATCCCCGCCGCCGCCAGACCAGCAGACGTCGGGATTGACGCCGCCACGGGGATGAGCGCTCCGAGCACCCACGCGATCTGGAACATCGTCTCACTGTTCGTGAAGGCTCGCCCCCGCGCTTCCACCGACACTGTCGATTGGAGCAGCCCATCGAACCCGAACTTGGCGGTGCCCCACGCGAGCCCTGCGGCCGCGGCGAGCGCGGCGGCCGCCGGAAGGCCGAACACTTGTGCGGCGAGGAATGCGGCAGCCGCTTCGACGGCCAGTCCCATCACCACCATGGGTTCCTCCGAGAGTCTTCGCTCCAGTGGCGGGGTGATGAATGCGGCCAGCAAATAGCCGAGACCCGCCGCACCCAGCAGCGCACCAAAATCGAGGAAGCCGGCGTCGGCGTCGCGGAACGCAAAGGCCACGAGCAACAACAAGAAGCCGTTGAGGAACCGCACTGCGGCCGTGGCGAACCTGGCGAGACGGACCGGGCGGGGGCTGTCCACGCGCCCCTGTTGTGTCGTGCCGGCTTTGCGTCGCAGCCGAGCCCGGTCGATCACCGGCAGTGCCACGGCCGTTGCGGTCGACCATGCGTATGCGGCGGCGGCGCCGATCAGGGCAAGCCACGGGATCCCGAGCCACACGGACAGAGAGCCGACGGGCAGGGCGACGACGGCACCAAGCACACCGAGGCGAGCGAGCTCGGCGTTGGCGGCAACAAGCTCAACTGGACGATCGAGGATCACTGGCAGCACTGAGCTCTTGCTGATGCCATGCAGCCGGGACAGAACGAGAAGCACGAACGCCAGGGGGAAGAGGATGACGGTGTCGACGAAGAAGACCATCAGGACCGCGATGGCAACTCGCAGCGCGGAACTCAGCGCAAGCCCACCCCGATAGGCCGCAGGAAGCCGGTCGTAGACCCTGCCGAGCAGCGGGCCGAGCACCGCAAATGGTGCAAGCGTCAGGAGGAGATAGAGGGCGACATTGTCCCTGGCCTCAGTCGACGGCACCGCAAAGAAGAGCGTGCCGGCCATAGCCATCGCCACCAGCGTGTCGCCTGCGACGGCTCCGGCGTGAGATTCGGCGAGTCTCCTGAAGCCGCCACCTCGTGAGGTGAATGCACTCTGCAGCCGATCGGACACGACACGGCCCGAGTAGCGAGCTGCACGCGAAAAACGCCCCGAGGACGTTGCTTTCGCTGGTTGCGGGGAGGGCTCGGTCACTTCAACGCACCCGCGGCATCCGCATCACTCGGCAACTTCAGTAGCACCGAGCGACCGCAACGCCTCGCGGATCGCCCCGGCTGCCGCGTCGAGGCGTGCTGGATCGGGCGAGGGATCTGCGTTGGCGAAGTCCAGGTCGTGTACCGCGCTGATCGGTACGAGATGGATGTGGAGGTGCGGCACCTCGAGACCGGCGATCATCAAGCCCACCCGCTGCGGGTCGAAAGCTTGTTGGAGGGCCTCGGCGATGCGCTGCGAAACCTGCGTGAGGTGAGCGAGCAGCTCGCCGTCTGCGGCGACCCAATGGTCGACCTCCTGTCGAGGCACGACAAGGGTGTGACCCTCGGCCAGGGGGTTGATGGACAAGAAGGCGACGCAGTGATCGTCCTTCCAGACGAAACGCGCCGGCAAGTCCCCGCTGATGATCATGGTGAATACAGAAGGCATACGAGCAGCCTACGACTTCCAGGTCAGCCGGTGATGAGACCTGAATACTGGAGGCCGCGCCGATAGGGCAGGCTGTCCGTCTCGCCGGACGACGAACGATTGTCCGCTCTCGCCCTTCGGGTGGGCCGGCGAGGAGCCCCGGCATCAGCGCCTGGCTGCCCCGAGGCTCGCCGATCCGCTGAGCCTCCCCGGGACCGAGTCCCAACTGCGACCCACACTCACAGAGTCGTGGCGGCAGCTTCGGCGAGGGGGCTCCTCACCGACTTGTCGAGCGTGATGTGACCAAAGAGCGGATTGCCTTTGAACTTCTCGATCAGCGCTGCCAGACCGCCAAAAGGCGACACGTAGGGGTTGTCGACCTGGGTGAGGTCGCCGCAGAAGATGACCTTGGAGTCCGCACCCATCCTGGTCAGGATCACCTTCAGCGTTGGCAGCTCGAGGTTCTGCGCCTCGTCGATGATGACGATCTCGCCGGTGATCGACCGTCCCCGGAGATAGGTGACGGCCGCCATCTCCAACACGTCTCGCTCCAGCAGACCTTCGACCGCGATGCGAGCAGCCCTGGGCTCGCTCCCCGCAAACAGCGCGTAGAGGTTGTCGTGCACTGCGGCCATCCACGGTGCGAGCTTCTCGTCCAGGTCGCCGGGCAGGTAGCCGACCTCTTGCCGCCCGACGGCCACCAACGGCCGGTACACCGATATGCGGCGGTAGCGCTGCGCCTCGAGGGTCTGCTCCAACGCTGCGGCGAGGGCGAGAAAGGTCTTGCCCGTCCCTGCCATACCCATGAGCGATACCGCCGGGATGTCAGGGTCCATCAGCAGATCCAGGGCGAATGCCTGGCGGGCGTTCTTGGACTCGATGCCAAACGCCTGCCGGGTGCCCGCCACTCGCACCACAGTTGTCGAGTCGGCAACGTCCGCGACCCGACCAAGCGCCGAGTGGGATGCTCCTGCCTTCAGGATGCAGTACTGATTGACCATTGCGTCAGTCGAATCTACGACGACCTTGCCGTCGGCGTACAGCAGATCGATGGTCTCGTTCTCCACGAAGATGTCGACGACCCCGGAGTAGGCCTCGTCCACCTGCACGGTGTCGGCACGGTAGTCCTCGACCTCGACACCAAGTTGGGCGCCCTTGATCCGCAACGCTGCGTCCTTGGTGACGAGGACGGTCTCCATTCCGTCGTCGATGAGGTTGAGGCAGGTCGACAGGATGCGATGGTCCGGGGTGGTCGGGTCGAGCACCTCGGGAAGCCGGGTCGAGTGGATGCCGTTGAGCTCGATGCGGAGCGTGCCGCCGCCGTCGAGCCGTCTCGGTTGTGCCAGGCCTCCGGCCTCTGAAGCACCAAGGTGTTCGAGCAAGCGAATCGCCGACCTGGCATTGGCACCCACTTCGTCCATCCGGGTCTTCTGCCTGTCGAGCTCTTCGACGACCACGAGCGGCAGCACAACGTCGTGCTCGTCAAAACGAATGGGGCTCTGGGGGTCGGCGAGGAGGACACACGTATCCAAGACGTACGATCTGTTCCCCACCGTCAGCCCTCCGATATGTCCGAGTCGGAGGCCAGCGTGACACACCCCGCGCGAAATGCAAGGACCCGGCGACCCATTTCCGATTGTCGTAGCCTTGGGTGCACCCACTATGAGGAGGAACATGTCGGTCGCCGTGATCGGAGCGGGGTCTTGGGGTACAACGGTCGCCGCAGTTGTGGCAGCCAATGCACCAACGATCGTCTGGGCGCGCCGGGCGGAGTTGGCGGCGGCGATCAGCAGCAGACACGAGAACCCCGATTACCTCCCCGGCAGCCCCCTCCCGACCGGATTGGCGGCGACCTCCGACATCGAGGAGGCACTTCACGGAGCGACGGTCATCGTGATGGGCGTGCCCTCCCACGGCTATCGGAGAGTGCTGAGCGACGCCGCCCCCCTGATCCCCGCCGACGTCCCCATCGTCAGCCTCTCCAAGGGTGTCGAGCAGGAGACGTTGATGCGGATGACGCAAGTCACCCGTGACGTGCTTCCGGACCATGACGCCGCCAAGATCGGCGTGCTGACCGGGCCCAACCTGGCAAGAGAGATCATCGCAGGCCAGCCCGCAGCAACCGTCATCGCCATGCGTGACCAAGCCACAGCGACGCAGCTCCAGACCCTGTTCATGACGCCGACATTCAGGGTCTACACCAATCGCGACGTCGTGGGCTCGGAGGCGGCGGGCGCACTGAAGAATGTGATGGCCATCGCATCCGGCATGGCTCACGGGCTCGGCTTTGGCGACAACTCGACGGCAACGCTGATCACGCGAGCGCTCGCCGAGCTGACGAGGCTGGGGTCGGCGATGGGAGGGGAGCCGACGACATTTGCCGGACTCGCCGGCATGGGGGACCTGATTGCCACCTGCATGAGCTCGCAGTCTCGCAACCATCGAGTCGGGTTCGGTCTCGGTCAAGGTCGCAAGCTCGATGACATCATCGGCGAGATGAACATGGTGGCCGAAGGCGTGAAATCGACGAAGGGCGTGCTCGCCCTGGCCGACCGCCACATCGTCGAAATGCCCATCGCAGAGCAGGTAGGCCAGGTGCTCTACGAAGGGAAGGATCCCACGGTCGCCCTTGCCGAGTTGATGACCAGAGAGGCGAAGCCCGAACACCACTGAAGCCAGCACACCACCGACTCATCGCTCGGAGGCGTCGATTGGTAGCTTGAAGTCAGCGAATCACCCAGGAGGCAACATGGATGCGGCCGACGTCTACCTCGCCAAACCTCCACCGGACGCGATCGACGCGCAGCTCGCTCTGCCGATCAATGCGACGGTGGGCACGCTGAACCCTGACGGTTCCATCCACCTGGCGTTCGTATTGTTCCTCTGGGAGAAGGGCCGGTTCTATTTCGAAACGGCATCGATGACCCGCAAGGCCAAGAACGTGGCAGCGCGCCCGACCGCATCCTTCGCCATCGAGGGCAAGGGCTTCATGGCAATGGCCGAAGGCGTGGGTCGCATCGTCGAAGCCGACGAGGCCGCCGCGCTCAATCACCGGCTTCGAGAGAAGTACCTCACCGCTGAGGCCGTTGATACCGTCGGTGCTGCATGGGGGACGGTGGACGACGTCGCCGTCGAGATCACCCCGACCCGTTGGCGATCCTGGTCGAACGAGGGTCTCCGAGAGCTCAGCATGGCAGCCGCCGAAGACCTGCCTCCCGAGCAGTGGTGGGTTGAGCCCGACGAGTGAGCCGGATCAGCCCGGGCGGTCGAAGGTCGCCCTGGCAGCGTGGCAGCGCTCGGCGGCTTCACATTGGTCGAGGTGGTCGTTGACGATGCCCATTGCCTGCATGAATGCGTAGGCGGTGGTCGGTCCGACGAAGCTGAAGCCGCGCTGCTTCAGGTCCTTGGCCAGCTGCCTGCTCTCTTCGCTCTCGCTCACCAGAGCAGTGGGATGCTCGTCCGGCTCGTACTGCCAGAAGAAGGCTCCGAGGGATCCAAATTCGGAGGCGAGGTCGATCGCCTTCCTGGCGTTGTTGATCGTCGACTCGATCTTGCGCCGATGCCGCACGATGGAGGCGTCGTCGAGCAGCCGAAGCACGTCGGCCTCCCCCATCTCCGCGACTCTCAGGTAGTCGAAGTCGTAGAAGACCCGCCGGAAGTCTGGCCGTTTCCGCAGAATCGTGAGCCAGCTCAGGCCCGACTGGAAACCCTCGAGACACAGCTTCTCGAACAGCAGACCGTCATCGTCGACCGGCATCCCCCACTCGTCGTCGTGGTAGGTGCGGTAGTCGACGGTGGAGTCGCCCCACCAGCAGCGAGCAACCCCGTCATCGCCGACGACCACCTGCGGCTCCACGCCGGCTACGCCTCCTCGGACGACAGCGCATCGAGCTGGGCCCTGCGACTGTGGTCGAGCACCACGGTCATCAGCTCGGCGACGTAGCCCGGATCGATGCCGATCCGGCGCGCATCGTCCTTGGCCTCTTCGATGAGCTCGGCTTCCCGGGCCGGGGACCGCATGGACAGCCCCTTGTCCGCCTTGATGCGGGCGATCTCGACCGAGCTGTGCAGGCGGCGGGCAACGAGTTTCACCAGTTCCCTGTCGATGCGGTCGATCTCGTCACGCAGCGAGGGGATACCGAGACCGTCCATGAGCCTGGCGAACGCCACCAGGTCGAGTTGGCTGCCGTTGCCCGCGAGGGCGGTCGTCGGGTCGGGATGAACCAGGAGGTTGAGGCCGTCTGCGCCGACCGACCGACCGGCAAGAGCCAGCGGGGCGATGATGTCCTCGCCGCCTTTCGTCGGTGCGGGGTCGATCACGACCGGCAGGTGCGACATGCGCTGCACCACAGGGACCGCCGAGATGTCCATCGTGTCGGTGGTCCGCGGGTCGAAGCCGCGGCTCCCGCGTTCGCACAGCACCACCATCTCGTTGCCCTCGGCGAGGATGTACTCCGCGGACATCAGCCACTCGTCGATCGTGGCGGACGGGCCCCGGTGCAGCATCACGGGGCGGCCTGCCTTGCCGACATCCCGCAGCAGCGAGTAGTTCTGCATGTTGTCAGGACCGACCTCCAGCATGTCGGCGTGATGGGCTGCCGCCTCGACGTGGCCGTGCTCGATGACCTCCGTCACGGTCGGTAGCCCGAACTCGTGGCCCGCTTTCTCCAGCAACCACAGACCCTGGGAACCGAGCCCCTTGAAGCTGTACGGTGACTGTTCGGCGCGAAATGCACCGCCCCGCAGCATCGACGCACCGGCCTCGGCGATTGCGTTGGCGACACCCAGGATCTGCTCTTCGGTCTCGACGGCGACCGGTCCGGCAATGACTGGGTAGGAGCCGTCGCCAAAGCGGACATTGCCCACGCCGACCACTGTGGTCGAGACGTCGTCGGGACGCCTGTGGCTCTTGAGCACAGGCTCTCTGCTCTTTGCGGGTTGAGGGTCGTTGCTCGCCATGCGTGGGGGCTCCTGATCTGTGGCGGCCCCGGGAAACAACAAACCCGAAGCCGTCCTCGGCTCCGGGCTGTAGGTGCGATGTGCGGGTGGTGTCAGCGCGCTCCCTCTGCCGGGGCCAAGGGCCCGGTAAAGGAATACGCAAAGAAGTACTGCCGCTGCATCGTGCGGACAATGTACCGACGGGGTGCCAGGACCGCAAGGCGGGACCGCCGGTCGAGGTCGACGCCATGCCGGGAGGCGAAGGAACCCTGCCCGCGCTCTATCGCATCGCCGGTTTCGAGGTCAGCACCTTGCGACGCGCCTTGCGGTGCCCCATGACGTACCGCAACAAGCTGCACGGGCACGCGCCCTGCGAGCCCTGAGCTGGACGTTGCGGAGCTACTCGCCCCAGCGGATGTCGAAGTCGCCGGTGTCGATGTCGGTCACCGTCAGCACTGCGGTGGTCGCGTCCGTGCCATCCGCCGCAGCGAGCGTGCACTCCATTTCGTTGGAAGCATCGAGGACGACCGGGTCTGTGCCGCAATCGAGCACGACCGGGAATCCCACCGATGCTTCGACGGTGTCTGCTCCGGCGGCGGCGTACTCCCCGAGGAGATCGGCGGGGATCACATTGAGGGTGACCACCTCGATGTGGTCTTCGCGATCGACGACGCCGTCGAACTGCACGGTCTCGCCGTCGGCGGTGGTGGCCGTGCATGAGAACTCGGTGCCGACCTCGGGATCGGCAACCTCAGGGCAGGTCGCCGTCAGCTCGAGGCCGAGCTGGGTAGCCAGATCACCCTCGATGAGCGCCTCGGCAGCGTCCTCAACGGATTCCCCACCGATCGAGAAGCTCAGCGAGCCGGAGCACGCCGACACCGCAAGAAGCAGGGCAGAGACAAGAGCTGCCTTCGCTCGTGTTGCGACCGCCCCACGCCTCGCAACGAACACATGCACCATCCTGCCTGCCCCCCTCGTTGAGCAAATGCCGGCGGTCGGCAGGTTGACGAATCGACCTGTCACGCCGATGCCGCCTCACCTTCGTCGCGCAATTGTGGCGCATCTGCTGTGCTGCGACCGTCGCCGGTATTGCGCAACGCAACATACGTCCACATCGTCGCCAGCGCCGTCCACACGGCAAAGATCCACAGTTGCCACGGTCCGTCCGTCACGGCGAGGAATGCAAAGAGCACCGCGATCACGCTTCTCACCAGCACGCTGGCGCGGTAGAACCAACGACTGTCGCTGAACGTGGACATCAGGTAGAAGATCCCCAGCCCAATGGCAACAGCGCCCAGGACTCGGATCCACACTTCCACCGGCTCGTCGATGCCAAACAGACCCGTGATCTGGGTGGGAACCAGGAACAGCGCCGCTCCGATCGCAAACTCGTAGATCGACCAGAACAGAATGGAAATCCGCGGACTGTTCATCGAAGGCTCCCTCCGCCAGGCTCCGAGCGTAGCCAAGCTGACGGCGTCTCGGCTGTGGTGACAGAGATGCGTCCGCGGCTACCTCAGGCGTCAGGGCCCCGCTTGCGGACCTCCTCCACGTGCACCAGGGCGTCCCGCAAGTCGTCGAGCCATTCGTCGAGGTTCTTGCCGACCAACCGCACACACCACGCCAGCGCATCGCTGCGGCTGCGCGCCACTCCCGCGTCGATCAGTGTGTCGAGGACGATCCGTTCCTTGATGCGGAGCCGGGTCATGGCCGGGACGCTGAGATGGGTGAACAACAGACCGAGGTCTCCGGCACGGACCCCCCATGAGACCTTGCGGCCGAACCGCACTTCGGCGGCTGCGGCGATCTCCATACGGCGGCCGCGAGTCTCCTCGCGGAAGTTGCTGATGCGGGCGCTGCGGGAAGCTCTTCGCTCCTCGCCGGTCAGATCGTCGCCGACGTCCGCATCACCGATGTCCAGGACGATCAGGATCTCGTCGCCGTCGACGCTCACGTCGGGAGCGCCGGCGCCCCACTGATCGCCGATGTGCTCGACGAACCACTCGGCAACGTCGTCGGTTTCGACCTTCGGGACACTGTGCTGTGATTTCATGATTACATCATTACCCATATCCCGTACCCTGTCAATGTGGCGTTTGCCTGCCGGGTCGATACATTCTCCCCCACATGACGAGGAACGCGGTACACCGCTTCTGGATGATCGCATTGGCCGCCGGTGGGGTGTTCGCCGGGCATGCAATCGCGTTCGCCACCCCCGCCGCCCATGCTCATGCAGATGGCACGGCGCACCTCCACGACGCCGTCCACGGCTACCTCCCGCTCCTCGCACCTGTGGTGATCCCTCTCGCCGCACTGGCACTCATCGCGCTCGCCATCGGCGAAGCCACAACAGGACGGCCACACATCGACCTTGCAGAGCTGCTCGTCCTCCAGGCCAGCCTGTTCATCGCCCAAGAATCGATCGAGCGGCTGATCGCAGGGGGCTCGCCGCTCGACGTGTTCGTCGACCCGGCACTCTGGATCGGACTCGCTGCGCAAGTGTTCGTTGCAGGCGCCACCCTCCTCTCGGTTCGGGGGCTGGCGCGGGCTGCCAAGCAACCGTCATGGCTGCATCCGGCTGTCGGCAGAGTGTTCCGGGCCGCGCAGGTCAGGGTCGTCGAGTTACGACGGGCGCCGGCATCGCTCGCGACCGTGGCATCGATCTCCCGACGCGGGCCGCCGCACCTCTCCTGAGAACATCACCCGACAACGCACATGCTGCGTCCGATTTTCTGCAGGAGACCATTGAGATGAGCAAACACCCACGTGCCGCGATCGCACTCGCCGCGTTGGCGCTGGCCGTTGCCGCATGCGGCGATGGAGCGACGGCCGCGGAAGAATCGGCTGCCACCACCACCGATTCCGTCCCGGCCACCACGACGACGGCCATGGCCGGCAGTGAGACGATGGCCGACGCCCACGACACGGAAGGGTCGGAGCACGACCACGAAGGCAGCGTCGAGGCCGCGGCGCCGATGAGCGTAGAACTCGACGTCGTGGAAGACCCCAAATCGGGCTACAACCTGTTCTTCCGCACAATCGGGTTCACGTGGTCCCCTGAGCACGCCAGCACCAACCACGTTGACGGCGAAGGGCACGCCCATCTCTACGTCGACGGTGTCAAGATCGGCCGCATCTACGGCGAGGCGTACCACCTCGGCGCCCTCGAAGAGGGACCTCACGAGATCACCATCGAGCTCAACACCAACACACACGCGCCCTACACGGTCGACGGGCAGCCGGTGGCGGAGACGGCAACGGTGGAGTCGCCTGCACCTGCTGAGGCGAGCCACATGCACCCCGACCCGGTCGAGACCGAAGCCCCCATGGGCGTCGACCTCGATGTCGTGGAAGACCCGATGGCGGGGTACAACCTGTTCTTCGCCACAACCGGGTTCACGTGGTCCCCCGAACACGCCAGCACCGAGCACATCGACGGTGAAGGCCATGCCCACCTCTACGTCGACGGTGTCAAGATCGGCCGCATCTACACAGAGGCGTACCACCTCGCTGCGCTGGAGCCGGGCCCCCACGAGATCACCATCGAGCTGAACACCAACACGCATGCCCCGTACGCCGTCGACGGCGAGCCGGTGATGGCTACGGCCACGGTTGTTGTGGATGGCGAGCTCGCAGCCGTTGCTGCCGACCATGTCTTCGAGATCACGATCGCAGCAGACGGCACGGTCGAAGGGCCGGACCGGCCGGATGTGGCCGTCGGCGACGCTGTTCAGTTGGTCGTCACCGGCCCCGTTTCCGACGAAGTCCACGTCCACGGCTACGACATCTATGCGGCGATCGAGCCCGGCCAGGTGGTCGATCTCACCTTCACCGCTGATGTCCCGGGGATCTTCGAGGTCGAGCTGGAGGGTGCAGGAGCGTTGCTGCTCGAGTTCAGGGTGAGCTGACGAAGCCCGTCAACCGCGAAGCACGTCGACGGCAGCTTCGGCGAGCAGCGGCGCCAGCGGCTCAAACCGGGCGAAACGCTGGTCTGAGGTTTGCCCTGCGACGTAGCGGGCGTAGATCTGCTCGATGATGACGGCAATGCGATAGAGGGCAAGACCCTCGTAGTAGCGCACGCCGCCCACGTCGAGACCGGTGTGCTCCGCATAGATGGCGACGAGCTCGTCCTTCGTGAGGTGAGGCGCCAGGGTGACGGCCCGCTCGCCGAAAACCGGATAGGTCGGGCCGTCCGGATCGGCCCAGTACGCAAGCAGCGTGCCCAGGTCCACCAAGGGATCGCCGCGAGTGGCCATGTCCCAGTCGAAAACCGCCACGACGTCTCCCTCCGCGGACACCATCGTGTTGTCGAGCTTGTAGTCGTTGTGGAGGATCGCAACCGCCTGCGGCTCGGGAACGTTGAACTCGAGCAGCCGCATCGCTTCGGTCATCGCCGGCACGTCCCGTGTCTTGGCCCGCTCCCAGCGACCGGCCCAGCCCTCGATCTGGCGGCGCACAAACCCTTCCGGTCTGCCCAGGTCGTCGAGATCGACCGCGGCCGGCTCGACCACGTGAAGGGCGGCGAGGGTGCGCACCAGTTGCGCGGCGAGGTGGCGCCGGACTCCGTCATCGTCGCCGAAGCCGGGAGGCCAAGCGGCCCGGATCACCCAGCCGTGGCGCCGCTCCATGACGAAGAACGGCTTGCCCATGATGTCCGCATCTGCGCAGTAGGCGTAGGCGCGAGGCGCCTGCGGGAACTCCCGCCACAGCCGCGACAGCACCCGGTACTCCCGCTCCATGTCGTGGGCGCCCTTGGCGACCGGACCCAGTGGGGCGCGGCGGAGCACAAGCTCGACATCGCCGGCGACGGCGCGGTACGTGAGGTTGGCTGCCCCGCCCGGGAACTGGTCGAAGACGATGTCGTCGTCGCCGACGAGGTCGCCGACGTGCTCACGCAGAAAGACCTTCACCCCGGCATCGTCGAAGCCTTCTTCGGGGCGGATCGGGGCGGTGTCGTGAGCCACGGCTCAACCCTACAACGACACCCAGGACCACCACACCAGCGCAACCAGACCGAGCAGCGGCAGCGCTGCCTCGACGACCGCCCGGGCCCTGGACCTCTCGTCGTGGCCGAGGTCCCTGGCGAACACCATGACAGAGCCGCCAATGGCGAGCACAGAAGCGATAGCGAGCAGCACCGTCGGGCTCATCGGCAACGAGACCGGTGGGAGGCGAGGAGAGGAGCTGCCATGCCAGGGACGCTACTCCACGTCCGCCGCGGTGCCGCCGAGGGCGGGCAAGGGCCGAAATCGAGCCACTTTGACCCGCCAGGTTGGGAACTCTGACCCGGCGATTGGACGTGGCAGACGTCGTACGTTCATCTGGACGGCCGGGAAGGAGCCACCGTGGACATCGATGTGACCAACCACTACCCGGACGGTGTCGAGCAGGTGATGAACCTCCTCGGCGATGCCACGTTCGTGACCGCACGGGCGGAACACCTGGGGCACACGAACATGCACGTCCTTTCGTGCGGCGAGGTTGGCGATGCTCATGTGTTGCACTACCGCCGAGAGGTGACGGTGACGGTGCCTGCCTTCGCCGCAAGGGTGTTGACGCCGCGTCTCACGGTCGAACAGCGCGACGAGTGGTCGCCACGGCACGCGACCGCAGGCGGCTACACCGGCACCTGGTCGGTCCGGGTGCGCGGCCTCCCCGTGGAGATGCACGGGGAGATGAGCCTGCGCCCAGACGGCACCGGCTCTGCCTTGCAGCTCACCGGCGATCTGCACGTCGGGATTCCGCTGATCGGCCGCCGTCTCCGCCCCTACCTGATCTCGGACACGCTGGCGACCATCGAAGCAGAGCGGGTGTTCACGGTGAAGACCCTCGAACACGCCTCGTGAGATCCTCCGGCGAGGCTCTCTCGGCCGTCGACACCGCGTGGCTGCACATGGAGACGCCGACGAACCTGATGGTGATCGCCGGCTTCTTCGTGTTTGACGATCCGCCGCAGATCGCAGAGTTGCGAGATGTTCTCGAAACCCGCCTTCTCTCCTTCCGCCGATTTCGGCAGCGGGTCGTCGAGCCGGGTCTGTTGCGCCCGCCACGCTGGGAGCTCGACACCGAGTTCTCCGTCGACCGTCACCTGGAGGAGACGACCCTGCCGGGCCGTGGCGACGAACGCGGCATTTCGCGAGCTCGTGGACCGTCTCGTTGCGACGCCGCTGCCTTTCGACCGGCCGCTGTGGCACATCCTGCTGATCAACAACTACCGCGGTCGGGGAGCAGCATTCTTTCGCATCCACCATGCCATCGCAGACGGGATGGCCCTGCTGCGGGTGCTGCTCTCGATCTGCGATCCGGCCGAGGTGCGGACTCCGCCTCAGTCCGTGCCGTTCCTTCCGTCTCGGGGGATCGTGGCCGGTGCCCGCAGGTTTGCCGGCGCAACGCTGAACGACGCGATTGACGTGCTGCGGAACCCCCACCGCGCCATGGAGCTGGCGGATCGAGGGGCGGGATACGCCAAGGCGCTGGCCCGGCTCACCCTGCTGCCGCCCGACCGATCCACGCCGCTGCGGGGTGAGCTTGGTGCGGCCAAACGTGCCGCGTGGACCGAGCTGCTGCCGGTCGCCGAGGTGAAGCACATCGCAAGAACGGCGGACGCCACCGTCAACGACGTCATCACCGCCCACGTTGCCGGCGCCCTCGGCAGGTATCTCGAGCAGTGCAAGCACCCGACGGACGGGCTTGCGATCAGAGCGATGATCCCGGTCAACATCCGCCCCGTCGATCAACCCTTGGATCTTGGCAACCAGTTCGGTCTGGTGTTGCCGGAACTGCCGATCGGAATCGTGGGGCACAACGCACGGATCGCTGCGGTCAAGTCCGAGATGGACCTCCTGAAACGGACGCCGGAGGCCGCCGTCTCGTTTGCGATCCTGCAGACCATGGGCGCAACCGCAAGTGAAGTGCAACGACTGATCGTGAGCTTCTTTGCCGCCAAAGCAACCTCGGTGCTCACCAATGTGCCAGGACCGAGAGAACAGCTCACCCTCGCAGGGCATCCCATCAGGCGGATGATGTTCTGGGTGCCCCGGTCGGGTCGCCTCGGAATCGGCATCAGCATCCTCAGCTACGCGGGCGAGATCGCCGTAGGCGTGGTCACCGACGAACTGCTGGTTCCCGACCCGCAAGCGATCGTCAACCATCTGCATGCGATCCACCTCGAAACCTCGCGCGGCGCCGGCTTGCGACCGCGAGCGATCCGTGCGGTGCGCCCTCGCTGCATCGCCCCGACCAGATCCGGTGCGAGGTGCCGAAATGGCGCCGCACCCGGCTCGAGTGCGTGTGGCGTCCACACCAATCCATAGGCGGACACGTCGGGGCGGTCAGTCCACCATCACCCAGCGGTCTTCCGTGATCGCCTGCTCGACCGCGCGCGCGATGCGTACGGCACGGTTCGATGCGGCAGCGCCGGGGATGTCGCCCGGTTCACCGGCAACGGCCTGAGCGAACGCACGCAGCTGGCCGGCGAGACCGGCCTGGTCACCCGCACCGACCTCCGTGCCGTCGATGGTGCGCAGCCCGTTGCGGTCGCCGATGCGGGCCCGGGCTGTCGGGAACATCTCCACCAGCACCGCTCCGTCTGAGCCGAGCACTTCGGACCGCACGTCCTCGCCGAACCGGGCGTTGCGGGTGAGGTCGACCGTCGCCACCGCACCGCTCTCCAACTCCAGCACGGCAAGCATGTTGTCGACGTCGCCTGCGGCGCCCACTGCGGCGTCGACGATCGGCAAGTGGCGGCCCATCACCCGCACGACCCGCTGACCGGTGAGCCACTCCGCAAGATCGAACTCGTGCACCCCGCAGTCGATGGCGAGCCCGCCGCTGACGGCCGGGTCACAGAATTGCGCCGGGGGCGGATCCTGGTCCCACTGCGCCAGCCGCAACATCAACGGGTTCCCGATCGCGCCGCCAACGACGGCACGCTGCATGGCGACCCACGGCGGCGAGAAGCGTCGCCAGAAGCCCACCTGGAGGATCTTGCCAGCGGTCGCGGCCTCCGCACCGAGGGCCTCGCCGTCGCCCGGGTCAAGGGCGAGCGGCTTCTCGCAGAGCACGTGGACATCAGCGGCGACAGCCGCCCGGACCAGCGCCGGATGGCTGGGCGTCGAAGAGGCGATGAGCCAGGCATCGACGGTGTCGTCGGCAGCCAGCTCCTCCACCGAGGAGTACACAGCAGCCGTCGGCGCCAGCGAGGTCGCGGCAGCCCGAGCCTCGGCGCGGGTGTCGAGGACGGCGGCCAGCGTGACGTCGGGCGCGGACGCGATCACCTTGGCGTGGTTGGCGCCCATACGGCCGAGGCCGATGAGGGCGATGGCGAGCGACGGCATCGGCCAAATCTAACCCGGCGTCCGATGGCCCGGTTCAGCCGCCCGTCACCCCAGTGCCCTGTGCAGGAACGCCGCCATCTGTGCCCTCGTCACCCGTGCGTCCGGGCAGAACCGATCATTCAGGGGCGGGTTGCAGCCCTTGGTGATCCCCGACGCACCCAACCTGTCGATATCCCCCTCGAACACCGAACCATCGTCGTCGACGAACAAGTTGCCGCCACCGTCATCGGTCAGACCCAGCGCCCGCACCAGGAACGCCGCCATCTGGCCGCGGGTCACAATCCTGTCGGGGCAGAAGCGATCGTTGTCCGGCGGGTTGCAGCCCTTGGTGATCCCCGACGCACCCAACCTGTCGATATCCCCCTCGAACACCGAACCATCGTCGTCGACGAACAGATTGCCGCCACCGTCATCGGTCAGACCCAGCGCCCGCACCAGGAACGCCGCCATCTGTTTGCGGGTGACGCTGTTGTCCGGGCAATACCGGTCGTTGAGCGGCGGGTTGCAGCCCTTCGTCACGCCCGTCCACGCCATCCACTCCACGTCCGTGAAGAACGTGTGCCCGAGAGGAACATCCACAAAACTCGGCGACGTCGGCACGATGAACTCGGGGACGTCGGTGACGTTGACCGTGACCGTTGCGGTGTCCTCCAACGTCCCGTCCGATGCCGACACCGTCAACGAGTACTTCGCCTTGGTTTCGAAATCCAGCGCACCCTTGACGGTGACTGCGCCCGATGCCGCGTTGATGGCGAAAGCACCGCCGGTGTTTCCTGCGGTGATGGCGTACGAGAGCGTGTCCCCATCGGGGTCGGTGGCCGACACCGACCCGACCTTGGTGCCCGACGCAGCGTCCTCAGGAACCGACCACGTGGCCGCCGAAACCTTCGGCGGTTGATTGGTCGTCCCGCCCGCCGCCGTTCCATGGAGGATGAGCTGCCACGAATCGAACGTGCCGACATCGAGGTCGAAGTTGTCGGAGATCTTCAAGGTCCAGTCACCCACCGGCGACTCCCCCCAATGGTGCACCGACATGACCTTCCAGCCCGGGTAGCCGTCTCCCGAGTCGTTGCCGTCGATACTGGCGAGGACGCTCTTGGTGCCGGACGGCGACGTCAGCACCACTTCCAGGTCGCCGCGGAAGGTGTGGGTGACATCGAGGACGACTTCCACATGCTCCAGCACGAGATCGTCGGAAACGGTGAACGTGTCGGTCACGCCCGCCGGGTTGTTGTCGGGAATGGTCTGACCCACGCTGATGGTGCCGCTCGCCTGCGACGTCGCTGGGGCCACACTGGTCCACGTCGCCGCTGCGGACGTTGCCGCCCCGGCGTCGACACGGCCAAAGCCGTACTTGTGGTTGACGTGATAGCCGGCGCCGTTGGTTGCCCAACCGCCGTCACCAGCGTCGTTCTTATCTGCGGTCTCGGCGAGGATGTGCTGGACGTCTCGCCACGTGAGCGACGGGTTGGCGTCGAGCATGAGCGCCACAACCCCGGCCGCCAGCGGGCTCGACGATGAGGTCCCGCTGAAGGTGTCGGTGCAGTCTGTGCCCGTGTAACCGTCTGCGCCGAGGCGGTCGGTGGTCGTGATCCCCGCCGTGTCGCCGCTGCTCGGGGCGTTGACGAACATGGCGGCACCTGGCTCGCTGTACCAGGACTGCACCCCACTGTCGTCGGTGGCGCCAACAGCGATCGTGAATCGAGAGTTGGCCCAGCCGTCGAAGTTGACGTCGTCGTTGTTTGCGAGGCCGTTGCCGGCTGCCCACACGTAGATGTTGCCGAGTCCCCCTCGCCCGTTGGTGACGGCGTCTTCGAAGGCTGCCTTGGTGAGCGCCCCGGGCGCAGCGAGCGTGTCGCCGACGTCGGACGGCCCCCAACTGTTGTTGTAGATGTCGTTGGTCTGGAAGCTGTGCGTCAGCGCGGCAGCATCGGTGGCGTCGGTCGTTCCTGCTGCGGTGAGCCGAATACCGGCAACATCGGCACCGAATGCGGCTCCCACTCCGCAGGCAGCTCCGTCATCGTCCGCGGCGGCCACGCCACCCACTGCGGTGCCGTGGTTGTCGTCGCCCTCCGGACTCGGGTCCGGGTCCGATCCGTTGTAGTCAAAGCTGGCCGAAGCAACATACTTGGCGCTGAAGTCCGGATGGGCGTGCTGGAGCCCGTCATCGACAACGGCCAAAGTCACTCCGGCTCCGTTGTATCCGGCGTCCCATGCCGGCACGACGTTGGCGTCTTCCCCGGCGACACCGCCGCTCTGGCCCGTGTTGTCGAGATGCCATTGGTCGGCGTAGAGCGGATCGCTGGGGACGGCGCGAGCGACATGCTGTCGTGCAACCTGCTGTTCGAACCACGCGACGCCTGCTGTTGAAGCAAGTCGATCGTCCACCAGCGCCACGGATCCGGCGTCCCGTTCAAACCCATTGGGTAGACCTGGTTCGACCAGTTTCTCGAACACGTAGAAGCCTTCGAGCGTGCCGACCTGTCCGAGATTCACGAAACCGAGTTGTTGGGCAACCTGGTCGGGGTCGACGCCGGGGTCCAGCTGGACGGCCCACTGCGGGGTCGGCGTTGCGGAGACGACCTCGGGCTCGGCGGCTGATTGCTTGGTAGCCGGTTCCTGGTCATCCTGAGCGGCAACAGCGGTCGGGCCGACAAACGCTGCCGACAACGCCGTGAGGCCGAGGCACACGCCCAGAATTGCCGCTGCAGATCGCGTTCGAACCTTCATGGTCACCCTTCCCTTCGAAGCCTGGCGAAGCATTCCAGAGACCCCCCGCCATGACGGCCTTGCCCCATCCAACTCGACAGGGGAGGAGGCGTCCAGTGCCAGATGGCCCGTTGCTTGGCTTGACGGGCCTCAGATGAGGACGTCGACCGCCATTGCCAAGAACAGCAGCGCCAGGTAGGCGTTCGACCAACCGAAGAACCGCATCGCCGCGTCGGGATGGGCCCGCAGCCGCCATGCGGCGGTGAACAGACCGATCCCCAGGATCAACGCACTGACGAGATAGAGGGAGCTCAACACGTCGGTTGCGCCGAGCATGAACGACACCCCGACGAGCACTGCGGTGTAGATCACGATGTGATCCATCGTTCGCTCCCTTCCCACCACAACCGGAAGCATCGGAACCCCCGCCGCTGCGTAATCCTCCTCGTAGCGCAAGGCCAGCGCCCAGAAATGGGGCGGCGTCCAGTAGAACACGATGGCGAACATCAGCCACGCCGGCAGCGCAAGCGAACCGGTGACCGCGGCCCATCCGACCAACGGCGGGACCGCGCCTGCGGCTCCGCCGATGACGATGTTCTGCACCGACCTGCGCTTGAGGTACAGCGTGTACACGAAGACGTAGAACAGCAGACCAGCCGTCGACAGCACCGCCGCCAGCAGGTTGGTGGTGATCCACAACCAGGCAAAGCCCGCAATGCCGAGCACCACGCCAAACCTGACGGCCGCTGCGGGGTCGATACGATCCGTCGGGACGGGACGGCGCCGGGTGCGTCGCATCTTCTGGTCGATGTCTCGGTCGGCGACCTGGTTCAGCGTGTTGGCACCTGCGGCACTCAGGGTGCCGCCGACCAGCGTGGCCACGACGAGCCACGTCCCCGGCCATGCCCCCGCAGCCACCACCATTGCGGGAACAGTGGTGATCAGGAGCAACTCGATGATGCGGGGCTTGGTCAGCTCGACATAGGCCCGGACCTTGGACCCGCGCCGAGAAGCATCCATGGGATCGGTGATCCGGACCTCGGGAACGCTCACGCCGGCTCCGCCATCGACGAGGCCTTGGTCGTGCGCACGCCGACGACTTCAGCTCCGAACAGCACCCAAAGAATCCACAGCACGTCCGCGATGAGCAGGTGAAGCACCTGGGTCTCTACCGGCGTGAGCAGCGCGACGTTGAGCAGCCCCATGATCAGCTGGACGCCGAGCAAGCCCTGGATGGCAAGCGCAAGACCCGCAGACCGGCCCTGGTCTGCAAGCGATGGTGCCCTGGTCAGCATGAAGATGATCCCCGCCCCACCGATGGCGATCACAGGGTGGATGGTCCGCAGCCGGACCAGGAAGGGTGCGGTCGACCCGAACTCTGCACGAATACCCTCGATCACCGAGCCGGCGGGATACAGCGTGTCGGCGAGGGCGTTGAGCGCACCGCTGGCGCCCACCACGAGCAGGGTCACGACGCCGGCGATCACCAAGCGGTCGCGGCTGCGCCGCAAGTTGACCCGGATCGGCGCCCCGCCCGAGGCGAGATGTGCCGTCAGCGCCATTGCCCCCAACAACAAGAAGGTGTTGATCAGATGGAGATTGACGGCGATGACCCGACCGATGGATGCGTCGTCCTCGACCCACCCAAAGAGCACGAGCACGGCACCGATGACGACTTCGCCGAAGAAGAACCCGACCGACCACCACATCATCGTTCGCACCTGGCTGCCTCGGGTGTAGTTGCGCACAACCAGGATCACCAATGCTACGAGGGCGATGCCGAGCGCCCCCGTCATCATGCGGTGGGTGAATTCGATCACGGTGGCCCCCTCGGGAGAAACCGGGATCAGATGCCCGTCGCACCTCGGCCAGGATTCCCCACAGCCCGCCCCCGAGTCCGTGGCGCGGACGACGGCACCACCGAGGATCACCAGCACGGTCAACACCAAACTCGACCAGGCGACTATGCGCACTGCGCGACTGGGAGCATCGGAGGTCGGTGCGGTTGAAGCATCCATCGTCGGGAAGCGTACCCCATGTTGCTCCCTCATCCTCAATCCACAGCTGGTTCATTCAGATTGTCTAACGATGTCTGTACTGGTTGACGCCTTGACACAGTGCTTTTTGGGGAATAGGCTCGACACGATGACGACGAAACCCACCACCTTGAGTTCGGCGCCTCGCACAGGGGCGTTGGTGTGGCTGGCCGTCGTCGCGGCCGCCATCGCCGCCATCGCCATTCTCCACCGGCTCGGCGCCGACCCGGCGTTTGCGATCGACTGGGACGATCCAAACGGATGGCTCTCCAGCCGATCACCCGAGCGTGTCCTGCTGGGTGTCGTCCGTCTTGCTTCTCTGGCGCTTGCGTACTGGATCGCCGGATCGCTGGTGCTGTACACCGCAGCCCGTGCCAGCCGCATCCCCGCGCTGATCCGATCGGTCGAATGGTTGACTCTGCCCGCAGTCCGGCAGGTCGCGGAACGCGCCGTGGTGGTGACCCTCACCGTGTCCACCTTCACGGCAGGAGGCACGGCGGCTCTTGCACACGAACAGGCCGTGCCCGACGCACAACGGCCCGGTGTCGGCCAGGTCGACCAGGACACTGCTCCGGCCACCGCCTACGTGCCCGTCCCGGCCGGCGATACTCCCATCACGATCCCGGTACCCACCGGAAGCGAGCCGGAAGAGACCTACACCCCGGTGCCAGCGGGGTCGGAGGCGTCATCGGAGGTTGCACCCCCTCCACCCGGTCTCCATGCCGTCACACATGCGGCCGCACCGGCGCCGCCGCTCGTCGTCGAACCCGATGCAGATCTCGTAGCCCCGGCCGTCGGGGCGCAGCCGTCGGCACTGGAGTCGTATCCCTACAGCGTCGTGGCCGGCGACAACCTCTGGACGCTGGCGTCGGCCCACTTGGAGTCGGTGCTCGGACGGGCGCCCACAGAGGCAGAGACTGCGACGTATTGGTCCCACATGATCGAAGCCAACCGGGCGCAGCTCCGCTCCGGCAATCCCGACTTGATCTTCCCAGGCGAGGTCGTCACCTGCCCTCCGACCGCCGACGTCGGTCTGGGTACGTGACGCTCGATCAACGCCTCCGCACTGCGGCTCGGACGTAGCCTGTCAGGCGCCCGCCGCCGACACGGTCCACAACAACCATCTGCCGGTGGTTCCGTCCCAACGCAACTCGACGTCCCATCGATACGACTCGGCCGCCAACCCCACTCGCTGCACTACCACGTCTCCTCGCAGCACGACGGCCGTCGGCGAGCGGGTGACGACCTCGGCCTCAGCCATCGTGAAATCGAAAGCGGGCAGCCCTGGCGCATTGGCCAGGCGATCGGCAACCTCGCTTTGGAGTTGGGCGTACTGCGGACCATCGGCGGCAAACACTCCGTCCACCGCAGCGAGGTCGCCGGTTGCCGCAAAGACCCCCCACGCACTGAGCGCAGCCTCGAGGTCACGGTCGACCCTCGCAACGTCGGCAGGAATCCCTTCTTTCGGCGCAGACACTGGCGCGCTCGGTACCGCAGAGCTCGACGCCGGCTCGGCAGCGGGCTCATCCACGGGTTCCCGGGACGCGGCGGCGACGGACACATCGCCGACCCCGCGGCCGTTCACCGCGACCAACGCCGCCAGCAGCAGACCAACGAGCCCCAGCGCGGCCATGACGCGCCAGGTCGGTGGCCCAACCGTCGGTTCGTGTTCCAGCGCCATGAGCGACAGGCTATGTGCACCGCCGCCGACGTTCAACGTGACGTGCTCGCGACCCAGCCGGCGCTGCCACCGCCCGGGGAGCTGTTCAGCACGACTCGAGGCCACATTGCGTCGACCATACTCGCATGCTGGATACTGCTAGAGATCGCCAACTACCGCCATCGCGCTGATCGCCCGCGAATCTGGGAGGGTCTTCTAGGTCGATCGACCTATTCAGGAAAAAGGCGAGAACCCAAAAGGCGGTTGCGACCAACAACAGGATGGAGCGTCGGGGGGCCCATTCCCCCAACCCCGATGCCAGGACGGTGCAACTGGGCGCCCCCTACCAACCTCCACGGCCCAAGCGCCCAGTCGTACTGTCGAAAACGGTAGGGAGCCGAGCACTTGCTCGGCTCCCTTCCTCGTTTCTGCCTGGCGCCGCAAGGCGTCAGGCAGTTTTTGTGGTGATCGAGACCCCGCCGGCCAGGCTGCGCGCCCGCACATGGAGGTGGGGCGCATCGGCGTCGAGGCTCTCCTCGTCTGCCACCGCGGTCTCGACACCCCCAAGTGACGACTCCGCATCGACGGTGACCCGCCAATCTTCGGGAACGAGAACCAACGCTCCCCCGCCCTTCACGTCGAGGTCGAGCTCGGCTCCTCCGGGGTCGAGGCCCGCTTCGCGGAGATCGATGATCATCCCGCCGCCACGAATCCGGGCCTTGCCCGACCGCAACGCCGGGGCGCGGCTCATGAATTCGTTGCCGCCCCAAAGTGTCAGCCGCTTGAAGTCGGCCGAGAGCTCGTCCCCCGACGACTTCTGCCGGGACATCAGCTGCCCGATGGCGTAGGCGATGCCGTTGACGATCAACAGACCCAGAACGGCCTTGAGGATCTTGCGTGGCATAAGTGCACTCCTCTCACCCCTGCCCGCCCATTGTGCCACTGATCCCGATGTGCGGGAGGTGGATCGGGTGCGCCTTGATTGCCTCACGACACCACACCCGACCCGATTCTCCTTGCATCTCGCCGAACCGGGCAGGAGATGGGGCGTAGGCCCCTACGAGGCAACCCGGGCATCACGAAGACGTGAAACAGAGACAGATCCTCCACCAAGGTGGCGTCATGGGGAGGCTCAGCACCAAATCCGGCACCGCACCGGCTCACGGGCCGATGCGTTCACCCGGGATCGAGTATGCGGCGACGCTCATCGGCACCGTGCCATCGGAGAGGAACACGCCGATGATGGTGAGTTCCACTTCGCGGTCGAGCGTGACCTCGATGCCACCGGCGGGAAAGGCGATGGTGGCCACGATGTCGTCGTCCAGATCGGGTGCGTAGGCGTTGAGATAGGCAAGGGCCCGGGCCTGGGCCGCGGGCTCGTTGAGCGCCACCTCCCCCGTCGACCGGAAGAGATCGACATCCACGGCGGTCGCTCCCGCCACAGACGCCGAGTCGGCCAGCCCGGCCAGCGCCTGGCGCTCGGCAAACACCCGCCACGTGTCCACGGCGACACCGGCGAACCCGAACAGGACCAACACCAGCCCCATCGCCCAGATCGTCACCGCACCACGTTCATTGAGCATCGTCAGAACTCGCGGAAATCGTCGACACGTTCGGTGTGGGTGAAGGCAATCGTGCCGCCGCCGAAGGAGCCCATCGGCACCACGATCACCGGGAAGTCGACCTCGACAGTGACCTGCACCTCACCGCCGCGAGCCAGGACACCGTCGTAGGTGACCCCAACCAGCGCATCGGCGGGCCATCCGTGGTTGATCACGATCTGTTGAGCAAGCGCGTTGCCTGCGGCCTGCCCGGTTACCGGGTCGGGGGCAAGAACAAACTGGCGGGCGGCCTCCTGAGCAGCCAGCTCGGCCGTCGAGCGTGCATCGACCCAGCGAGGCACCTGGGCCAGCGCCATCACCGTGGGCAGGAGCAGGAACCCCGTCACGAGGATCATCTCCAGCACTGCGGCCTCACCCGCTTCAGAACGGCGCCGCCATCGTCGTACCAAAAGGCTCAGCGGAGAAGCGAGCCTCTTGGCGAGCCGGCCACCTATGCCGGGGCCCGAACGGCCCGCCCGAAGGGCAGGAGCGGACGGCATCTCTTCGACCGGCGAGGCGACAGCTTGCCCTGTCCGCGCGTCCGCTACGTCAGCTACGTCAATCACGGTGTTGTCGCCGCCAGTTCTTGGGTCGCTCTTGCTTCGAGGCGGATCGTCCATGACGGCACCCCCGGCATCGGGCTCACAAACGTCGCATCACCGACGGCGAGGAGCTGGTTGGCAACCGGCTGGGAACAGGTGATCGTCACGCGGTCGCCAAGCGAGCCTGCCATGAGGTCGTCGAGCACGGCCTGGGCACGCTGTTGGCAGACCACCGCACCTCCATCGACCCGGGACCCGGCGCGCACCCCCTCGTCGAGCGCTGAGCGCACCACGGCTTGGCCGTACAGGAACATGAAGATGTTGACGATGGCCACCGCCAAGATGAAGGTCAGCGTCACGGCGAGCATGATGCCGATACCGATCTCGCCTCGTTCATCTTCGGTGGCGCCGCACACCGGCGCCCTCGTGATCATGAGTGACCGAGGATTCGACCCTTCACGTCGTTGAAGACATCGGTGACGAGGCCGTCAAAGGCGATCTGGATTCCGAGAATCGCAACCACCGCCAGCACGGTCCAAGCGAGAATGGCTGCGGTGTTGACCTCGCCACTCTCGTCGGCCGTCGTGGCGAACGCCACACACAGGCTCAACAACGTGTTCATGTATTCCTCCCTGATTATGGATGGCACCCTAGAAGGGCCCTTGGACACCGGCAATCGGATTGGGTCGTCATCGTCACGTCCCGAAGATCAGTGTCGGGACCGGCGCTCCGATGAAGAGCAGAAGCACGGGGGCGAGGATGAGGACGATGGGAATGATGAGCATCAGCCTCCTTCGGGCCGCTTGCCGTTGCAGATCGTCCCGTCGTTGCGCCCGCAGATCTTTGGAGAGGTCGAGAAGCGCATCGCCGAGATCGGCGCCACGATCTTGAGCCGTGGCGAGCACGTTGTAGGTCCGCTGCGCCTCCGGTTCCGACGTGACTGATGCGGCCCTGCGGAGGGCTTCGGTCATCGGCATCCCCGACTCCTGCAGGCGGAGCACCTCCGCCAGCTCCTCGACGAACACCCCGGTGCCGCGATCCACGGCGTGCCGGAGCGCGTCGACAACGCCGCCGCCGACTCGGGTGCGTAACGCAATCAGCTGGTTGAACGTGTACAGCTCGCCGCGCAGCCGATCCCGACGCTGGGTGATGGCGCTGTTGACGCGGCTGCGCGCCAGGGCGACCCCCAACACGAATCCGAGCACGGCGAACAGCAACATCATCTGGTTGCCGCCGGCCAGCAATCCGAATCCTCCCAGCGCAACCATCATCAGCATCGCTTGGCCGAGGGAGCGCACCCGGTACTCCCTGACCCGTTCAGCAGGCGGCAGACCGGGATACAACCCGGCGTGGCGGAGCCGCAGCGCCAGCTGCTCGTCGTTGCCGGCTCCGAGAAGCTGAGAGAACCAGTTGACCACTGCGTCGAAGATCGGGCCAAAAAGGCGAGTGAGCGTGGACTCGCCCGTTGCCGAAGCGAGATAGGCCTGTCCCTGTACGTCGTAGGCACGCGCCAACCTGCTCCGCGACACGGCGGCATAGGGTCGCAGACGGGGTGCAAGCCGGCGGTGCGGGTCGACCAGCACCCAGACGGCGCAGCCAACGGCGACACCGCCAAGCAACGCCGCAATGACCTGGATCTGGATCATGACTTCACGCTCGTCGATCCCACAACAGCGCCACCGCCCAACACCCGGCGTTCCCCGCGGTCCCGTGATAGGAGCTTCATCACGAGCAGCCCGAACGCCGACCACACGGCCCCGAGGATCACCACCACCTGCCCGGTGCTCGACCGGTAGAACGCTCGATAGTCGGGGGGGACGGTGGCGAGCAGCAGGAGGACTGCCCAAGGCACGACGACGACCAGGAAGCTCTCGATCCGTTGCTCGAAACCGGCGGTGCGGATGTCCTCCAGTGTGCGCAAATCCTCAGTGATCGCATCAACGAGATTGCGCAGCACGTCCTGCACCAGATCCCCGCCGTAGTCGTGGGCGAGAATCAAGACCTCGATGACCTTGTCCGAGGTCGGGTCGGCAAGCTCCTCCTTGACGATCTCGAGGGCAGGCACAACGCCGAACATCCTCGCTTGCAGCGGGAATCGGCTGAAGGCGAACTGGAGCGGCTCCGGGCCTTCGGTGGCGAGGCTCTCGACCGCACGGGTCAAGGTCGCCCCCGACGAGACGTGGGCAAGGATGTCACGAATCCCGTCCGGCCAGGATTCCTGGATCTGGACGAGGCGGCGTTGCCGCTCCCGCGAGTAGTACGTCCTGGGCAAGGCGCCAACGGCAAGGGCAGGAACAAAGGCGATCACCAGGCTCTGGGTGATCAACCAGAAGAACAGAAAGGCGGCGACACCGGCGGCGACAGAGCCACCGGCGAACTGCCGCGGTGTCAGCTCCGAGCCCGCTTGGATCAGCCACAGCTGGCGCTTCGACACTTGCGGCTTTGCCTTTGTGGGCAGTTCGAGATTCGGCGCGACCTGGAGGAACATCGCAACGGCCAGGTACACGGACACCCCACCGAGCAGTGCGGCCAGCGCTCTCACAGGTGTGGCCTCCATTCCCCGGCGAGCAGGTCCTTGACCTGAACACCCTCGGGCAGGATCTCCCCGATCCGCCTGGCCACGTCCGGCTGGGGCAGCGTGCCGGTCCACTCCATCGGCCCGTCACGATCCTCACGGGTGAAGATCGGCTCCGTGGTGAAGTCGTCCGTGGCGATCGAAGGGGCAATCGACAGGATCTCCGCGACCTTACGGCGAGGACCGTAGCCCCCGGAGCCGATACGACGATCGAGATGCACCACGATGTCGATCCCTCGCGCAAAGCTGCGTCGTGCCACAGACTCCGGGATGTTCTCACCCGCTTTGAGCGAGTTCTCCACCAAGGCAGAAAGTGCCTCCCGGGCGGAATTGGCATGCACAGTGCAGGTGAAACCACACCCGGCGTTGACCGCTCGCGTCAGCTCGTACGCTTCCTGGCCGCGGACCTCGCCCACACACAAGAGATCGACCCTTTGTGCGAGGCATACCTTGATCAGGTCTCGCAGCGAGTACCGACGACCGCCGTCCATCGAAACGCCGGAAGCCTCGTAGAACGATGAGTGCAGCGACAGCGGGATGTGGAGCTCGCGCACCTCCTCGACCATGCGAATGCAGATGTCGTCTGGGACGGCGCGCAGGTAGGCACTCATCGCCGTCGTCTTGCCTGCGCCGGTCGGGCCGGAGAACAACGTCGAGGCGCTCACCTGGGCGAGTGCCCACAAGAATGCGGCAGCCGACACGGGAAGGGAGTTGCGCTCGACCAGCGTCGCCAGAGTCTCGTCGGCGATCGTGTACTTGCGGAGCGTGGCCGAAACCCGATCGGACACCGGCGGGATGACAGCCGTCAACCGGGCCCTGCCATCGAGGACGCGAGCTTGCTGGATGGCGGACGACGCATCGAGGCGGCGGTTCGTGCCGGCCAGCATCCGATCGATGATCTGACGGTTCTCGGCTTCAGTGGTCGGCGCCATGAGCGCCTCGAGCCTGCCCGAATCACCGATGTACGAGATCCGGTCACCTTCGATGAAGATCTCTTCGATGTCGGGCCGGTCCAGCAACTCGGTGATCGGGCCGTACCCGGTGATCGCGTTCCACAGGCGACGCGCCATCTCTGCGGGGTCCCGCAGCGACTGGGTATCGCCGGCATGGGCCGCGGTCTGATACCCCTGCACCGTCTCGTTGACCAAACGCTGGATCGTGTCGCCGTCCCGCATCGGGGTCAGCTTGCGCTCCTCGATCAGCTCTGCGAGCTGTCGCCGAAGGTCCTCGTAGACGCTCACGGGGTCTGCTCCGCTCCGGACGGCCCAGCAGGCTTCTGCCGCCACATCCTTCTCGGCTTGCGGTCCACGAACCAGTCGGCGAGCGAGCCGATCCGTTTCGTGAAACTACCGACCCGCACGAACTCGCCCTGCCACGCCGCCTTCTGCACCCTGGAGTCGCTCGGGAGGAACGTCAGCGAAGTGAAGCTGAGCGTGCGGCCCAGCTCCTCGGCGATTTCCCCTTGAACAAACTGGCTGGACGGGGCCTGGTTGATGACGACGTGCAGCGGTGCCGCGGTGAGGTTGCGGGCGTCGCTGGTCATGGCCAGCAGGCGGGTGGTGCCCAGCGGGCTGGCGCTGGTGACGGCCACGAGATGGTTCGCCATGGCGACGAGACGCCTCCCGATGTCGAACCTCCCTGCACTTCCCGCAAAGCTGGACAAATCCTCGAGGTGGCGATTGACCTTGACGATCACGATCGAAAACCCTGTCGCCAGCTCCCCGACCAGATCCGCCGCCTCGGACTCGGAGAGGTTCTCCCACTCGCGTGGATTGGGGATGCCCGCCACCAGTGCGACCCCTACCGGGTGGACCGCAAACGAGTCCTGCAGTGACGACCGCAGCCGCAGGTCCTCAGTTGCGGTGAAGATGTTGGGCGTCAGAGGCATGCCGAGACGCTGGGCGATGGAGGGCTCGAGGGTGTCCATGTCGACGATGGCGGTCGAGGCTCCCCGTCCTGAGGTTGCCTGGGCGATCCCGATGGCGACCTCGGTGACCCCGTCTGAGCCGGCCACCACGATGATCTCCCCGTACCCCGCACCAGGGTGGGTCGTTGCCGGCACCGGGGCGTGATCTGCGGGATGGAAGTCGACCGGGGCATCGAGATCCTCGACGAGGGAGGCGAAGTCTTCGTCGACGCCGCGCTGCCGCACCGTGTCGACGACGGCCCTGACGATCTCCGACGCCGTTGCATCGGATGCCACTGCGCCGTCGACGCCTGCGGCAAGCAAGCGGTCCTTGGCCGCAGTTCCGCGCTCGGCATCGAAGACACCGATGACCAGCCGGCCGGAGGTCTGCAGCCGGTCGACGAGGCGGGGTGACAACACACTCGACACGTCGTCGATGACCAGCACGTCGAATTCCATCGCCAGAGCGTCGTCATGGGTGAGCACCGTGCCAACGACGCGGACCCCGCCGTGATCGCTCACATAGCTGATCAGCTGGCTGACCCAGCTTCGCTGCGACGAGCCAAAGCTGACTGCGGGCTCGATGCGGGCGGTCGCCATCTCAGCCGTCGCCTCCGGCATCACCTTCCACAGGCTCCGCCTCGTCGCCGGGGGCCTCCAGCCGCTCGAGGGTCACTTCCGGTGCACCTGTGGAACGCAGGACGTGGAGGTCGCTGAACTCCAGCGCCTCGGCGAGGGCCAACGCTTGCACGTCGTTGACTGCGACGGTGATGGCATAGCTGGCGCCCGCACCAAACGCACTCGAGCTCTCACCCGGGATGCCGAGCACAGCGACATCTGATGCGATGTAGCGGGCCCCGGCGTCGTCGAAGCCGATGATGTCGACACGATCGCCCACCGCAAGCACCCCGCCGACCGCACGGTTGAGCTCCAGGGGAAGCGACATGGCGCGGAGCCCCTCGGGGGTCTCGATAGGGCGGAGGTCGGAGTCGAGAATCGGATCGCCTGGGGCAATGAACCGGGTGGCCACGGACCCGACAAGCGCCGCCGCATCCTCAGGAGACGTGAGGCGACCTTCGAACGAGCCGTCTGCGGGGACCTCGATGAAGTCGAACGACCCTGCCGTGACGACGTTGCCGCTGCGAATCTCCTCCGTGGCAATCGCCACCTCGACGAGCTCCTGCTGGGAGCGCATCCAGGACAAGATCAGCAGAAACGCCAAGAGACCGGACACGATGGCCACCACGTGAAGCAGGCTGAGGCGGCTGCTCAGGCTGCGCCGCGGCGTCGGTTGCGCATCGATCGTCGTCAGGCGCGACCCTCCCGACTCCGGCCGGTCCCCCACGCTCATGTTCCGCTCCTTGACTGACGTAGCGTCAATGGTACAGAGCAATCGTTGCACTTGCCAAGAGGGTCTTGCAAATTCACATAAGATCGTGATATCGTCAGACATCGTAAGAGAGGCCGCCGTTCGGTGGCAGATCGGGATGTGGAGATCATGGCACTCGACTTTGAACAGATCATCGAGGCCTACAAGGAGCAGTACCCCCCCACGTTGAACACGTCACAGGTGGCCGAGATGCTGGGCTCCACTGCCGAGGTCGTCCGTTCGAAGGTGTCCACGGGTGAGATCCCCGCTTATCGCTGGGGTAAGAACTTCCGCTACTTCCGCGACGAGGTGCTCGACTGGCTGCGTCATCAGGCCGTCCAATCCAGGGCCGAGGAACTGGAAGACGTCACCCAGAGCTGACGCCGCCCGTCAACTCCCGGCGATCACTGCCGCGATCTTTCCGATCGGCACCGCCCAGCGACCCCTGCCGCGACCGGCCAGCAGCACGTGATCGTCCGCAACGACCTCCACCCGGCCGCGCACATCGAGATCCCGACCGATCAGACGCACCCTGGTCCCATCGACTTCGTGCATGCCGAGGTAGGCCTTGAGGGAGCCGAACGTCCGGTCCCCGGTGGTGCCTGATGAACCCGGCGTGAGATTCACGACATCGATGGCGGCGACGTTGATCGCGACGGTCACATCGCCGTTGACGACGACCGCCAGATCCTGGCGGGCTGCTTCGAGATGGCCGGTGAAGTTGTGTCCCGCCGCGGTGATGATGGCGTGATCGCCGCGCTGCATCGCCTCCCAGAGCACGTTGGCCAGCGAACGTTGCCTGAGCCTGAGCATCTCGGCGTCCGACTCCCAAGCCGCCATGTCGCGTCCCCACTCGCGGGCGCCGCTGCGGGCGACGTCGGCCAGCTCACCATCGGCAGGGTCGAAGGGGTAGTCACCGGATGGCATGGCTGCCGATCAGGCGTCGACTTCCTCTTCGTCGGTCTCCATGTCGGCCGCATCGTCGGCCGTCACGGGGAAGCTGCGCAACCACTCGAAGATCTCGTCGCGGAAGAAGCGGAAGGTACGGCCACCGGGGAGCCGGTACGAGGGGATCTGACCCTCGCGGGCCATACGACGCACGACCTGGATGTTCATGCCCAGCAACTCGGCAACCATCGCCGTATCCAGCACGGGCGGGAACTCCTCGGTGTGATCCATACCGACTCCTTAGCTCGAACAACAACATCTTACAGTATGTAATCACCCGATGGGGAGCCACGTCACCCGGCGATGGCCTCGATCGCAGTCGCAAACAGCGTCGCTATCTCCTCGTCGAAGCCGACCAGGAGGACGTCCGATGGCACTTCGTGGTGCTCGGCCCAGGAAGCCACTGTGCGGGCGATCACTGCCGTGGCTTCGTCTGCGGGATACCCGAAGATGCCTGCGGCGACCGCCGGGAATGCCACCCGCTGCGCCTCCCGAGCCTCGGCGGCATCGAGGGCGGCCCGCACCGCGGCTCGCAGTATGCCCTCGTTGTCTTGCCCTTCCGCATAACGGGGACCGACCACGTGGATGACCAGGTGCGCCGGCATCGAGCCTGCGGACGTCACTGCCGCACCGCCGACCGGAACGGGCCCGTGGTCGCGCACCCATGCGTCCGACTCCTCCTGGACCACAGGGCCGCCGGCCGTGGCGATCGCCGCGGCCACTCCGCCGCCATGGGCGAGCTGCTCATTTGCGGCATTGACGACCGCATCGACCTGGAGGATCGTGATGTCGGCGCACACCGCGGCGATGCGGGTCTCTCCGAAGCTGCGCTCGGTGATGATCTTCACGCCGGCACAGTACCCCTCCCCGGCTGCCAATTCGCACTTCCCCCAGCGGTCATGCGCGGGACGGAATAGGGGCATACCCCTATATGCGCACAACTTCCCCACAGAGACAATGTCTCTATGGAAACGCCTACCCGCCAACCGCCAGCCCGCCACATTCCTGGCAAGGTCACCCTCGCAATCGCCGGGGCTGCCATCGTTGCCGTCGGCATCGTCGTTGCGCTCCTGGGAGGCCCCGACGTCACAGAGTACCCCCCAGGCACGCCCGAGGCCGCGGCCCAGAACTATGTCCAGGCCCTGTTCGACGGAGACACCCATGCAGCACATGCGGTGCTCGGCACCGAGATCCAGCAGAATTGTGAGCCGTTCCAACTCGGCCAGGAACCGTGGCTGGAGGACGGCACCGCCCGCTTCACCGACGTGCGAGTGAACGGCGCACAGGCGACCATCGACGTTCGGATCACCTCCACGAACGTGGACTTCGAACCCTCCCCTTTCAACGACAACGAAATCGAGAGCCGTCTCGTGCTCGAATCCACCAACGGTGAGTGGCGGATTGTTCGCGCCGACTGGCCGTTCGACGGCTGCATCCGGAGGTGAGCAGCAATGATTGAACTCGTAATCCTCGGAGGCATCGTCTGGGCGATCGTCGCAGCGGTGCAACGTCGCCATGAAGGCGGCCAGCGTGACATCGGCTCAGCCTTCTCAGTCCGCCGGATGTTCACGTACATCATGCTTTTCGCAGCCATGATCATCAGCGCCATGGGCCTCACCGGCCTGCTTGGTGAACTGATGTCGTCGGCCGCAGCGCGAGCCGATTCGACCATGGCGGGCCCGCTCGCCATGACCGTCGTCGGCATCCCCGTGCTGGCCGGGCTGGCAAGGTGGGTGCGGCGCACCCACGACACCGACCCCGACGAGAAGCGGTCCATCGGCTGGAGCCTGTATGTCAATGCAGCCCTGATCACGAGCTTGAGCGTCGGGGTCGGCTTTGCGTTTGCGGTTGCCGACAATGTCATCGACGGGAACTGGCGCGGGCCGGCCGTCGCAGGGCTCATCGTGTGGACGGCTGCGTGGCTTTCGCACTGGCGGGTATGGCGCTGGGCGCCACCGGAACTCATGCCCCGCCTCCACATCTGGGCCGGCTCGATCATCGGCTTGTGGGCCGGCGCCATTTCCGCCGGCATCGTCATCAACGGAGGCATCGAACGCGTCTTCGCCCAGGCCTCGGATGTTGCTGCCGCAGCGACGGATCCGCCTTCGCTGTGGCTGCCACTCACCGGAGTGATCATCGGCGGGGTGGTGTGGACATGGCACTGGCTGCGCCACGGGCTGAGCAGCGCACGCACCGAGGGGTGGCACGTGACGGTACTGCTCTTCGGCGTCCTCGCCGGGCTGATCTCTGCGGTGGCCGGGGCAGGCTTCGCGCTCTATCTGGCGCTGGAGTGGTTGGTCGGCGACCCCGGCACGACGTCGGCGGTGGCGCACTTCGAGCAGATGTCCGCCCCTCTGGCGGCCGTCGCCGTCGGGCTGGTCGTTTGGCGTTACTACCGATCGATATTGGGCCCGAGCGCATCGCGTGAGCGGACCGAACTGGACCGGGTGTACGACTATCTGGTGGCCGCGGTCGGCCTCGGCACCGTCGCCATTGGCGTGGTGATGCTGGTGATGGCCCTGTTCGCCGCACTCTCGCCTTCGATTGCGGGTAGCGAAGGCGGCAACATGCTGCTCGCTGCGATCACCCTGTTCGTCGTCGGCGCCCCCGTATGGGGCGTGGCGTGGCGTAGGGCGCAGGCCCTTGCGGCCGGCGATGATGCCGAGGTCCGCTCGACGGTGCGACGGACGTACCTGTTCGGCGTCTTCGGTGTCGGTGGCCTGGTGTCGTTCGGTGCGCTCATCGCGGCCCTTGTCGTGGTGTTCGAAGCCCTGCTCGGCGAACGTACCGGAGCTGTGGCCGCCGACCTCGACCTGCCGGTGGCGTTGCTGGCCACCACGGGCGTCATCGCCGCCTACCACTGGATGGTGTATCGAGCCGAACGCCACGTCGAACCCGCAGCGGTCGCGATGTTGCAGGACGTGCTGTTCGTCGGTGACGGTGACATCGACACCGGTGAGTTGGCCGCGCGCATCCATGCCAGGGTCCGCATGCTCCATCGCCTCGACGTTGCAGAGGGCGCCGCCGTCGACATGGACAGCGTTGTCGATGCGATTGCCCATACCGAAGGCAAGCATCTCCTGGTCGTGGCGGGATCCAACGGCGACGTCGACGTCATTCCCTACGAGTAGCGGAGGGCCCGCCTCCTAGAGTCCTGCCGACGACGGGAAGGCGGGCCCCATGCCGATCACCCTCGGCGCCCACGTCGGGCAGCAGAACATGTCGATGAACGAGTTACGTGCACTGTGGCGCCGTCTGGACGCCGCTGGGCTCGACTGGATCTCGGTGTGGGACCACTTGTACGAAGTCCCGCCGGCGGGAGGAACCCAGCCGCACTTCGAGGCGCTGGCCACACTTGGCGCCCTCGCCGCAGAGACCACCCAAGCTCGCATCGGATGCCTGGTCTTCTATGTCGGCTATCGCAACCCCGCACTGCTGGCCAAGGCAGCCGTCACGCTGGATCACATCAGCGGAGGTCGCTTCGAGCTGGGGCTCGGATCGGGCTGGGCGGAGCTCGAAGCCACGGCATACGGCTACGAGTTCCCATCGCTTCGGGAGCGGATGGACATGCTGGAAGAGGCCGTACCGCTGATCCGCGCCCTGCTGACCGAGAAGCGCACCACCCATTCCGGTCGCTTCTTCTCGACCGTCGATGCCTCGGTCGTCCCGAAGCCGGTACGCGGGCACATGCCGATCTGGGTTGGCGGCGTCGGCGAGCAGCGCACGCTGCGGATTGCCGCCCGCTACGCCGACGGCTGGAATGCGCCGTACGTGACCCCGGACGAGTTCCGGAGGCTCAGCGGCGTTCTCGATCAGTGGTGTGAGGTAGAAGGACGCGATCCTGCGGAGATCGAGCGCACCGTCAACGTGATGTTCCACCTCTCCACAGACACAGCCCAAGCGGAGCAGGTCGTCGAAGAATTGACGGCGCAGTGGGGAGACCTCGCCGAACGGGTAATGGGTGGTGCGCTGCTCGGTACGCCAGATGATGCCGCGGCCAGAGTGCTCGAGTACATCGACGCCGGGGCGCAGGGTGTCAAGGTCGCGCTGCGGGCACCAATCGATGAGGAGGCGCTCACCGCCTACCTCGGCACCGTCGTTCCCGCTGTTCGGGCGGCCACAGAGGATGCCGCGACGTCAGACAGCGACGTGCGCGGCTGAGACTGCGAGGCCCAGCAGGCGAAACACCTGGGTCTCGAGCCGGTCAGGATCGTCTGTCGTCAGGTACACCGTCGACCCTCGCTCCGGCATCCGTGCGGCGGCGGACCCGTTGTGCTCCAGTACTCGCACCACCTGCCGAGCGACGGCAGGCGCCGGGTCGACGAGCCGCACATGGTCGCCGAGCACGCCACGAATCGCATCGGCGATGAACGGGTAGTGGGTGCAGCCCAGCACGAGGGTGTCGATGCCCTCGTCGAGCATCGGCGTCAGATGGCCCCGCAGGAGCCCATCGAGCTCGGCACCCGCCAGTTGGCCGGATTCGATCATTTCCACCAAGCCCGAGCCGGCACGCTGGACGACGCGCACGCCGTTGGCGTGCCGATCGACGACGGATGCGTACAGCTCGCCTTGGAAGGTCGCCTTGGTCGCCAGGACGCCGACGGCACCACGATCGCTCTGCTCCGCCGCCGGCTTGACCGCCGGCTCCATCCCGACGAACGGCACCGCAGGGAAGGCCTCGCGCAACGCATGGAGGGCTGCCGCCGACGCCGTGTTGCACGCCACCACGATGGCCTTGGCCTCGCGATCGAGTAGGTGGTCGACCACGGCGAACGACCGGGCTCGCACCTCGTCGAGCGACCGCTCGCCGTACGGCGCCCACGCCTGGTCGGCCACATAGACGATGGGCTCGCCGGGGGCCTGGCGGTGGATCTCTGCGAGGATCGAGAGGCCACCGACCCCGGAATCGAACACGCCGACAGGACGCGGGTCGCTCATGGGCCGGAGGTTACCGCCGACGGTCAGCCCGGCCCGCTACCACCGAGGTTCAGGGTGTCGACGAGATGCGGTGAGAAGAGCTCCGGCTCGACGAGGAAGGAGTCGTGTCCTTTGTCGGAATGGACTGTGATCCACCTGTAGGGCACGTCGGCCATGTCGAGGTACTGGACCATCTGGTGTTGCTCGTCGGGGTAGAAACACACATCGGAGTCGATCGAGAACACCATGTAGCGCTGGTGCTTGCAGCGGGTGAACAGCTCCGTGATGTCCTCCAGACCGGCCTCTTCCACCAGGTCGAAGGTCTGCCAGGCGTGCAGGATTCGTAGGTAGCTGTTGGCATCGAACCGCGTCACGAACTTCTGCCCTTGATGCCACATGTACGACTCGAGCACATGGTTGAGGCGGTAGGTCCCAGGCCCGATCGAGTGGTCGAGGATTTCCTCGCGGGCCCGATCCCGCAACGCTCGCAACGAGACGAACGTCTTGTGTTGAATCATCCGCGCCAGACCGAGACCCTGGTTGGGCGGCTCGCCGTCGTAGTAGTCGCCGGCTTCGAAGTTGGGGTCGTTCTCGATCGCGTTGATCTGCTCGAAGTTGTGGATGAGCTGCAACGCAGTGGCCTTGACTCCGGTGGCCACCGGAACCACCACATCCACCTTGTCGGGATAGCGCGTGGCAAACGAAAGCACCATGACTCCGCCCGTCGACCCGCCCACGACCGCATGGAGCTTGTCGATGCCGAGATGCTCGAGAAGCGGCAGGTGGGCGTCGACCATGTCGGCAAAACAGACGTTGGGGAACGACCCTCCGTAGGGCTTCCCCGTCGCCGGGTTGAGCGATGCCGGGCCGGTGGAGCCGTAACAGCCGCCGAGGTAGTTGGCGCACAGCACGAAGAAGCGGTCGGTGTCGATCGCCTTGCCGGGCCCGATGAACCCGTCCCACCACCCCTCGTGGACGTCTACGGTCCAGCGGTCGCCCGTTCCGGGGACCGCTGGATTGTGGCCCGCCGCATGCTGACTGCCGGTCAGCGCATGGAACACGAGCACGGCGTTGGAGCGGTCGGCGTTCAGCTCGCCGTAGGCCTCGTAGGCGAGGGTCACCTCATCGAGGGTGCTGCCGCATTGCAGGCGGAACGGATCGGCAGCGCTGCCGAACGTGAAGAATTGGGTTGCCACGGCGCCGACGCTCACGGTCCTGCCTCCTGGCCGGGAACCCTAGGCGTGCAAGACCCTTGACGGGGACGCTCCGCCCGGGCCGTGGCCGGCGTGTCACCGTGCCTACCCTGGGAACTCCACGACACGATCGATAGGGACCTTGCCATCGAGGTCAGCGAGCAACGCCGCTCCTCGCAGCCGTTCGTTCGATTCGACGGCGAGAGAATCCCGGGTGCGGCGATCGAGGATGCCACGTGTCGGCGATCCGAGTCGACACAGGGCGAACTCATCGAACGGCGCGGAAACCGTCCCGACGTGGATTGTGCCCTTTGCCCTGGCCGTGGCGGACCAATCAGCCGTACGGGGTGCGCCTCCGCTGATGAATAGGTCGGCGGTCACGGCTGGTCTACAACGTGGAACGGCTGGGCGAGAGAACTTCACGAACGCTCGTCGATCGAGACTTCGCGAAGGCTGGCGACGTGCCAAGGCACCATCGTCGACTATTCCTGCGCGTGCACCGGCAGCAGGCCCAACGGAGGCGTAGCCTCTGCAGGAAGGCTGCAGACACCTGGAGCGACCGTGTTCGGAGCACCTCTTCCCGTGACGACGGAAGCCGAGTATCGCGCCTTCCGGGCGAAGCAGGTTGTCCCGTTGGAGCGACTGGCATCCGTCGCCGGTGCGGTCTCGGTGATCGGGCTGGTGTTGAGGTCGCGCTCGCAGCGGTCTCGATCGGTGCGTGTCGACGGCGCGTCGCTCCGATCGCGCTCGCGGCCGTCGGTCTCCTCGTCGGCGTCGGGTGTACGCGCACGGCGACGATCGTCGACCGCACGTGCGACGACTCGGGTGATCTCAGTGCGGTCGAGGAGATCCGTGGTCTCGTCGACGGCGCCGGTGTCGACTTCGCGCTTCCGGCAACTGGCAACTCGACCGGCCGAATGATGCTGTACCAGTTCCACCTCCCCCACACGGAGTTCACCGTGGTGGAAGACACTGTCGTCGGCGCCTCGCCGTTCGTGTTCGCCCGCGTCGGTGCAGGCGGCGACGCGGGCGAACTCACAAGAGCAGGGGCGACGTTGATCTGGCGCGATGCCCGAGGCCGGTACGCCCTCTGGGAGCGCTGATCACTCGTTGTTGTCGCGGGCTTTCTTGAGCAGAACCAGCGGCAGGAGCCACGCCGCGATGATCGTGAAGAACCACACGATGACGGTGGCGAAGATCCACGTGCTCACTCCGTCGATCGAGAGACCGTCGGTCACCAGCGCGGTGATCACCAGCGACAGGAACGTCGTGACGAGTGCGCTGCTGCCCTGCAACGCCGGAGCGTTCTGCAGGGCCATCTTGGTGATCAGCGGCTGCAGCACGGCGGTGAGCACGGTGAAGATCACCACAGCGATCACGAATCCCGAGGCGCTCAGGCTCATGTCGTCGAGGATGAGCGACGCGACCCAGAGCCCGAGTGCATTGCCGAGCAACGAGATGACGATGCGCAGGAGAAGGCGGATCATGAGGTCCTCACAGGTCGTAGTACGGCTGGTGACGCACATCATGGCGCATCGACGGTGGAGCGACGGGTATTTCGGTTCGCCGTCGTCCCTGGCACTCGACATGATCGAAGCCACGGCTGCGATCCGGGCCGAACGATCGGTCGACTGGGACCTGCGAATCCGGTATCCACACCGGTCCGGTCGTCGCCGGTGTCATCGGCACGAAGAAGTCCGCATACGACTTGTGGGGTCATGCCGTGAACGTGGCCGGCAGGCTCGAAGCATCTGGGATCGCAGGCCGGATTCATCCGTCCGCAGACACCACCGCGCAGAGGCGGGCTCAGGTCCTGCGGAGGATTTCGGTCACGAGCCGCCTGGCCTTCAGCCCCGACAAGGGACCGACCTGCCTCACGCTGCTCTTGCCGCGATCTTGAACCGCAACTTCAGCGTAGGCGTTGATCCCTCGGCGCGTGAAGACGACGTCCATGACATTTCGAAGCGGGATCGACTTCTCCGTGCGCCGGAAGATGCCACTGCCCAACAGGATGCGCTGGTCGGTAACAACTGCAGTGTTGCGCCTTCTCCACAATTCGTACATACCGAACGTGACGAGGTATTTCGGGATCGTCGCCAGGCGGCTGGGGGTGACGGTGATCACCGGAGCTTCCTCGGAAAACAGACCTCGCGTGGCCGACCTGGCGGCATGCGGCTTCATCTGCCGCTCCTGCCGCCGTTCGCTGCTCGACTTCTTCGCCACATCTCCTCCAGTGATTGGGAGCATCCTGCCGCGCTCCTGCGGCTTGTGGATTCTCAGGCCTGGATGATAGCGGTGCCCCCAGCGTCGCTCGCCTCGGCCGATACGCGAGCAGCTCGACTCGACATCCGGTTTTGACGTGCCCCCGACGCGCCAATGGTTGCGGTTCTGGCGGCGCCCTCAGGCCGAAGTGGAAGCCTTCGATCAACACGAGAAGCCGGCGTACTCCTCCAACCCGCAGCAGATTGCAGGGCGTCGTCGGACCATTGTGCAGCGCGGAAGGCGACACTCGCTCGACGATATCCGGCAGACGTCGACGGCATCGGACCCCTCCACCGTGAGCTGCGCCAACACCGGCTTGTCGTTGCGCGCTCCGCAATCTGCTACCACTACGGCCATGCACTACTGGTTGATGAAATCCGAGCCCGGCAACTATTCGATCGACGATCTGGAAAGGGACGGCAGCACCCACTGGGACGGTGTCCGCAGCTACCAGGCCCGCAACCTGATGCGGGACGAGATGACGGTCGGCGATCGCGTCCTGTTCTACCACTCGAACGCCAAGCCGCCGGGGGTGGTCGGGATCGCCGAAGTCGTGCGCGAGGCCTACCCGGATCACACCCAGTTCGACCCCGACGACGGTCACTTCGACCCGAAATCGGACCCTGACGATCCCCGGTGGGTGATGGTCGACATCTCGTTCGTGGAGAAGCTGCCGAGACTCGTCGGGCTTCCGGAGCTGAAGGAATACCCGGAGCTGGCCGACATGGTGCTGCTCAACCGCTCCCGGCTCTCGGTTCAGCCGGTGAGCCGCGACCACTTCGACTTCATCGTTGCCAGGGCAGGCGAAGAACCCGCAGGGGGTTGACACCGCGTGCCCGTCTGGTACAACTCATCACTCACGTGCAAGGAGGAATCGCACCGTCCGTGTCTGACTGAAGACACCACGACACCAGATCATCGAGAAAGGTGGAGGGAACAGGCCCTGTGAAGCCTTGGCAACCATCCCGGCGAGGGAACGGTGCCAAATCCTGCTCCCGGCGTTGGCCGGAGAGACAGATGGAGTGTGGGATTGCGATCCCCGTTCAGCCGCCTCTCCCATCGACCGGGGGGCGGCTCTTCCTTTTTGAGACGACCCCTCGGCGCCGCCGCCGTTGCCCCCAACGACGACGAGGAGAAACCCCGTGACCGACAAGAAGTACCACTTCGAGACACTCCAGCTCCATGCGGGACAGGAGCCCGACCCGGCGACAAACGCGCGGGCCGTGCCGATCTACCAGACCACGTCGTACGTGTTCGACGACGCCGACCATGCGGCCAGCCTCTTTGGCCTGCAGCAATTCGGGAACATCTACACCCGCATCATGAACCCCACCACCGACGTCTTCGAGAAGCGGATCGCTGCTTTGGAAGGCGGTGTCGCCGCAGTGGGGACGTCCTCGGGGCAGTCCGCGCAGCTCCTCACCGTCGTGACCCTTGCACAAGCGGGTGACAACATCGTCTCCACCAGCTATCTCTACGGCGGGACGTACAACCAGTTCAAGGTGGCATTCCCGCGGCTCGGGATCGACGTGAAGTTCGTCGACGGCGACGACCCGGACGACATCGCCGCCGCCATCGACGAGAACACCAAGGCGGTGTACCTCGAGTCGATCGGCAACCCCCAATACAACGTGCCCGATCTTGCCGCCATTGCTGCTGTCGCTCACGACAACGGCATCCCACTCATCGTGGACAACACCTTCGGTGCCGCCGGATACCTGGTGCGGCCCATCGAACACGGCGCAGACATCGTCGTCGCATCGGCGACGAAGTGGATAGGCGGCCACGGCACGTCCATCGGCGGTGTGATCGTCGATTCGGGCAACTTCGACTGGCGGTCCGACAAGTTCCCGCTGTTCAACGACCCGGCTCCCGGCTACCACGGGCTGAACTTCGGCGAGGTGTTCGGGCCTGACGGGCCATTTGGGAACATCGCCTTTGCCATCCGCGCCCGAGTCGAGGGGCTGCGCGACTTCGGAGCGGCACAATCGCCCTTCAACAGCTTCCTGTTCCTGCAGGGCCTGGAGACACTGTCGCTGCGGGTGCAGCGACACGTCGACAACGCCCTCGATCTCGCAACGTGGTTGGAAGCCCACCCGCAGGTGACATGGGTCAACTACCCCGGGCTGGCCTCCCATCCGTCGCACGAAACGGCGAAGCGGTACCTGCGCAACGGGTTCGGCGCCGTGCTGTCCTTCGGAGTTGCCGGCGGGTACGAGGCGGCACGGGGATTCATCGATTCGGTCGAGCTGGCGAGCCACCTGGCCAACGTCGGTGACGCCAAGACGCTGGTGATTCATCCCGCATCCACGACCCACCAGCAGCTCAACGCCGAGGAGCAGGCGTCGGCGGGAGTCAAAGCCGACCTGGTGCGAGTGTCGGTGGGTATCGAGCACATCGACGACATCAAGGCCGACTTCGCCCAAGCGTTCGAGCGAGTCGCCGCCGCATCGGCGGCATAGGAGACGGCTGATCAAACCATCGTGAGGGCTCGCATCCACCGACCCAGGGGTGTCGCCGGACACCGGCGCCGGTGACACCCCGCAGGCATCGTCAACGGCCGCCATCTAAGGTTTCACCCGCCACGCGTACGCTGGGCAGGAGGTCCGGATGGGCAAGGGGTACGAAGGTATCGACGAGACTCTGGCGACCTGGATCATGCGTCAGCCCATGTTCTTCGTGGCCACCGCCCCAGCATCGGGGGGTCATGTCAACGTCTCGCCCAAGGGTCTCGACGGCACGCTCACCATCATCGACCCGCACACGGTTGCCTACCTCGACCTCGGCGGCAGTGGGGCAGAGACCATCGCCCACGTCCGCGAGAACGGCCGTATCACCCTCATGTTCTGCGCGTTCGAAGGTCCTGCGCGCATCGTGCGCCTCTACGGGACCGGCGCCGCGGTGTTTCCCGGCGATGCCGAGTGGGCCGCCCTCCACCCCCGCTTCGGCGACTACCGGGCCCGCAACGTGATCGTGGTGACCTTGGAACGCATTGCCGACTCCTGCGGGTTTGGTGTCCCGAAGATGGACTTCGTCGGCCAGCGGGACGGATTGACCCAATGGATCGCTGCCCGATCAGACGAAGAGCTTGCCGAATACCGGGCTGAGAAGAACCGTGTCAGCATCGACGGTCTCCCCGCCATCGACATGCCGTGACCGGGAACCGCATCGTGCCCGAGCATCGGCCCGACAAGGCCGGGTCGAACGGACCTGTGCATCCACGGGCGGTACGGCAAGCATGAACTGGTGCGCCATTTCGAGAGGAGCATGAGCGTGGGGTATCACGAGACCTACGAACGATCGCTGCAAGACCCTGAGGGCTTCTGGGGGGAGGCGGCCCGGGCCATCGACTGGGACGTTGCACCGACGAAGGTGTTCGATGACACCGCGGCACCGATGTACCGCTGGTTCAGCGACGGCGTGATGAACACCTGTTTCAACGCCGTCGACCGGCACGTCGCCGGTGGGCGGGCCGACCAACTCGCTCTGATCTACGACAGCCCTGTCACCGACACGCTCCGCACGTACACCTACCGAGAACTGCAGGACGAGGTGGCGCGGGTGGCGGGTGCGCTGGCGAGCCTCGGCGTCGTCACAGGCGATCGGGTGATCATCTACATGCCGATGATTCCCGAAGCAGCCATCGCCATGCTGGCGTGCGCCCGCATCGGTGCGATCCATTCAGTCGTGTTCGGTGGCTTCGCCGCAAAGGAGCTGGCGACACGGATCGACGACGCAACACCGAAGGTGATTCTCTCTGCATCATGCGGGATCGAGCCGGGCCGCATCGTCGAGTACAAGCCGCTTCTGGACGAAGCGATCTCCCTCGCAGACCACACCCCCGACCACTCCGTCATCTTGCAGCGCCACCAAGCCACGGCGGCGATGCGAGCTCCGTTCGACCTCGATTGGGCTGATCTCGTTGCTGGCGCCGCACCGGCGGGGTGTGTCCCGGTGGCGGCAACGGACCCCCTCTACATCTTGTACACCTCCGGCACCACGGGAGAACCCAAGGGTGTCGTTCGCGACAACGGTGGACATGCCGTCGCTCTCGCCTGGTCGATGCGCAACATCTACGCCGTTGAACCAGGCGAGGTGTACTGGGCAGCCTCCGATGTGGGGTGGGTGGTCGGTCACTCCTACATCGTGTACGCCCCGCTCCTCCACGGTTGCACCACGGTGCTCTATGAAGGCAAGCCCGTCGGCACTCCCGACCCTGGGGCGTTCTGGCGGGTGATCTCGCAACACGGAGTGAGTGTCCTGTTCACTGCACCGACGGCGTTTCGCGCCATCCGTCGCGATGACCCCGAGGCGACCCATCTCGAGGGCTACGACCTCTCCCGCTTCCGCACGCTCTTCCTCGCCGGGGAGCGGTGCGACCCCGACACGCTCCATTGGGCGGAAGAGACATTGCAGGTCCCGGTCATCGATCACTGGTGGCAGACCGAGACCGGGTGGCCCGTCGCATCCAACCCCATGGGCATCGAGCCGCTGCCGGTGAAGCCTGGTTCGCCGACGGTGCCGGTGCCCGGCTACGACGTTCGCGTGCTGGACGATGACGGCGACGAGGTGGCCAGCGGGACCATCGGAGCGATCGTGATCAAGCTCCCGTTGCCTCCGGGGTGTCTCCCCACGTTGTGGAACGCCGACGAGCGGTATCGCGAATCGTACCTCAGCCGCTTCCCCGGGTACTACCTCACCGCAGACGCCGGTTACAAGGACGAAGACGGCTACCTGGCGATCATGAGCCGCATCGACGACATCATCAACGTTGCGGGCCATCGGCTGTCGACGGGGGCCATCGAGGAGGTCCTGGCCGAGCATCCCGACGTCGCCGAGTGTGCCGTGATCGGCGTCGCCGATCAGCTCAAAGGTCAGCTCCCGCTCGGGTTCGTCGTACTCAAAGCCGGTGCGGACAGGAGCAGTGCGGACATCACCAGAGAGCTGGTTGCCCTGGTTCGGGAGCGCATCGGCCCGGTCGCGGCGTTCAAACAGGCCCTGGTCGTCGAGCGGCTTCCCAAGACGCGCTCCGGCAAGATCCTCCGTGGGACCATGCGGAAGATCGCCGACGGGGAGGAGTGGAGGATGCCCGCCACCATCGATGATCCCGCCATCCTGGACGACATCGGAAAGGCCCTGAGCGGCGCAAGCTCACCGAACGGCTGACCGAGCCCGGCAGCCACGTGCGCAAGCCCGATGCCTCAACCGAGCTTGCGAAGCTCCGGCAGGACCTCTTTGCCGAGCATCTCCAATGTGGCGTCCGGGTTGGTGCTGGCGATCTGGATCGCAACCACGTCGGCACCGAGTTCGGTCACGAGCGGTGCGTACGCCGCGATGACCTCTGCCGGGTCGGACACGACCGTGTACTTTCCGAGGATCTCGTCACGGTCCATCTCGTCGGCACGCTGCCGCAGCACCATCGGATCGACAGCATCGAGCCTGCCGGGCGCGCGTAGCCCGCGCATGCTGCCGAGGGCATCCCACGCCTCGTCGTCGTGCTCGGCGTACACCAGCCAGCGGGTCGCCATGATGTGGGCGGTGTCCTTGCCTCGCTCGTCGAGCGATGCCTTGAAGGGTGCGATCACTCGCTCGAGCGTATCTTCGGGAGCCTTCACGCTCGTGATCAGCCCGCCCGCATGGGTGCCGGCAAATGCCGCTGACTTCGGCCCGCCCGCCGCCATCCAGATCGGGATCTCGCTGACGGGAGGGCTGTAGAGCTTGGCCTTGTCGGCGACGTAGTACTTGCCGTGGAAGTCGACCTTCTCCCCTGCGAACAGCCGGTGCATGATCTCGAGCGCTTCTGCCATGCGCTCGATACGCTCTGCGTACCCTGGGAACGCGAAGCCCATTGGGCCACCGTTGATGTTCTCCCCTGTGCCGACGCCGAGGATGAATCGCCCGTTGCTGAGTCGATCGACCGTCGCCGCCGCCTGGGCAATGAGCGCCGGGTGGTACTGAAACAACGGGCACGTGACACTGGTCGCCATCTCGACACGCTCGGTGCGAGCGGCGACTGCGCCGAACCACGACCATACAAACCCGGCGGCCGAGACATCGTCAACCCAGGGATGGAAATGGTCGGAGCCGAGCACCATGTCGAATCCCTGCTCCTCCGCAAGCACGGCCTGGTCGACGAGAACTTCTGGTTGATACGACTCGTGGCTACACAGCCAAGCGAACTTCATGCGGTGGGGTCCTTCCACGTTTGGGGCGTCCGGCAGTGAGTTGGTTCTACCAGGATCGGCTCACCTGCACGAAGCGGCCACAGGGTCCGGGGGCCCGCAGGGGAGTCCACACCCCTCGGGGAGACGCCTTCCTTCACCCTCAGCTGGCCATCGGGATCTCGACAACGAAGACCGTGAAGTCACCCTCAGGCCGGCAATCGACCACACCCCCGACTCGCCTGATGAAGCGCTGGGCTTCCGCCAAGGTGCGCGCCCTCGTGGGGTCGTTCTCGGCCCTCGGGCCGGAGTCGACAACCATCCACCGGTACCGGTCCCTCGACGCATGGCCGTAGACGAGCACTTCCTCGCCCCCTCGTTGCGACGCATCTCGGAGAATGGCCTCCATGACCCTGGACAAGTTGTTCGCAGGGTTGGCGACGAAGGCCGAATTCAGCTCCGTCGTGAACTGCATGGCTGGGTCGAGGGCGGCGATGACCGACTCCGTCAGCCGGGCCACATCCACCGTCCCTGCAGCGGGCGATCGGTCCGGGACAACTTCGAGCTCCGGTTCCACGGTGCCGTCTGCGGCCGTATCGCCGATGGCAGCAATCCCGCCTGCGGCGGCAACTCCTGCACCGACCTGGTCGGCCTCTGCGGCGGCGCGTTCGGCCTCGATCTCCGTCTCCGCAGCCTCGGCCGCAGCCCGCTCGGCAGCAGCAACCCGCTCGGCCTCAGCCTTCTCGACAGCTGCCTTCTCCGCCGCAGCCTTCTCCGCCGCAGCCTTCTCCGCCGCAGCCTTCTCCGCCGCAGCAAGCCGCTCCGCCTCGAGCCGCTCGGCCTCTACCGCCGCAACGCGCGTGGCCTCGTCCGCGGCGGCCTTCTCTGCGGCAATCCGTTCCGCCTCAGCCGCAGCTGCGGCCTCAGCAGCAAGAACCGCCGCTCGCTCGTCAGCGGCCTTCTCCGCAGCGGCCTGCTCCGCTTCGATCGCAGCTGCCTGTTCGGATTCAGCCTCAGCCGCCGTCTCAGCCGCAGCCGCCGTCTCACCTCGCCGCCGTCTCAACCTCAGCCGCCGTCTCAACCTCAGCCGCCGTCTCAACCTCAGCCGCCGTCTCAACCTCAGCCGCCGTCTCAACCTCAGCCGCCGTCTCAACCTCAGCCGCCGTCTCAACCTCAGCCGCAGCCGCCGCGGCGACAACGACCGGCGCCGGCTCCTCCGCAGCACCGATGTGCGGGACGTGGCCTGCGTCGACGGACTGATCGTCCGATTCGACGGCGCCCTCAGCACGGCCGGCGTCGGCCGCCTCGGAGACCCCGCCGTCATCGGCGGCGGCACGCTCGATCTCTGTGGCACGCCGTTCGGCCTCTTCGGCACGGGCAACGTTGCGCAGCCCGGCCGGAGTCGTCGGGTACACCCTCGCCGATTGGCCCTCGTTGTCTACCGGCCACAGTCGATCCGGCCGAATGCCGGTTGCGACCGGCATCACGACGAACCGACCCAACGTCACCACGATGACCCCGGTCACAGCGGCGGCGACGCCCAGCATCTGCGACGTCTGCCATCCGCTGAAGATCAGCGCCAGTAGGGGTGTGGCAAGCAGCACGGTCGCCTGGATGTGCTCGGTCTGCGTCAAAGCCAGCGCCCTGGTCGCCGCATGTTTCTTGTCTTTCGTCAGGTCGAACATCTCGCGTATCGCACCCCACGCAAAGATCACTGAGGCTGCGGCAAGCCCCAGGCTCATGGCCCAGGCGATCGAAGGCCCCACCGCGGCGACGTTGCCGTCACTGGAGAAGCCAAGCGGTCCTGACAGCCCACCCAGCGCAAAACCCCACCGCACGACCAACGCGGCACCTGCAGTCAACAGGATGATCGACACGGTGGCGCGCAACGCCGCCGACAGGCTGCGAAGCAGCCAAGCGATGAGGACAACGGCCAGCAACACCGCAATGGCCGCAAAGATCGGGGCCCGGGAGGACACGGCCGCCGCAGTGTCCAGCTGACGCGCCTCGGTCCCGCCGACGACGGTGCGGAAAGGCGCATCAGTGGCACGGATCTCATTGACCACGCTCGCGGCAACCGATGGGGGCAGCCCTGCCCCTACAGGGGCGAGGAGCCACGTGCCCGCATCATCTGCGTACCGCGCCACCACCTCGTCGGGTGTCGGTACGGGTTGGCCGTCCACGAAGCTGCCCTGATCGGAATCGACCCTCGCCACGCCGCCGATGGTCGAGAGGGCGGCCGCGTACTCGGCCGTGAGTGCATCCGCTGAGCTGAAGTCGACAACACTCGGCGAGACCACGAACGGCGCATTGACCTCGTCGCTGACGAAACTCCTCGAGATGGCGACATCGACGAGCTGGGACTGCGCACCCGAGCTCAGCGAACCAGGGCTCGGCTCCCCGGTAGGAACGCCAAAGCCCACCGGCAAGAGCGGGCCAAGGACCACGACGAGCCCGATCCCGAACAGAATCGGGCGATTGCGCACGAAGCCCGACACGCGGTCGCTCGGGCGGGCGGCCTGCACAGGCTCAGGCAATGCGTCGTCGCCAAGGACTTTGATCCCGACGACGGCAAGCAAGGTGCCGAGCACGAGAATCGCGCTGATGCCCGCGGTGAGACCGGCAATGCCGAGTGCGTAGCCGGTGGACCGCAACAGCGCCGTCGGCAGCACCCACAACGCCATACCCATGGCGGCCGAGACCGCGGCCGCGATGGCGACGGTACGGCCCGCGGTACCGACGGTGGCAACCACCGCATCGCGGCGCCCGGCACCGGCCCGACGCTCGGCAATGTATCGCGAGAGCATGATGTAGCCGCTGGCAGAGGCCAGCGCCCAGGCGGACGCCATGCCGAGGACGACTGAGAGAACCGGCATTTCGCGGAACTGGGACAGCGCAAAGAGACCTATGACCGTCAACGCAACGGCCAATGCGGAGGTTGCGGCGATCAACGCCACCGCAACCCAGTTTCGCAAAAACGCAAAGACGAGGCCAAGCGAAACGAGGGCGAGCAGCAACAACGGGAGCACCGTCGATGTGGCCGACTGCTTGATGTCGCCATGGAGGATGACCTCACCTCCGAGCGACACGCGAATCGTGTCGTCGGCTCCCCGCACGATCCCTTCGAGGCCCTCGGCGCGCCGCCCAAAGCTCGCTGAAGACCCGGGCACCCTGGCGGTGATCAACGCCGCAGTGCCATCCTCGCTCTTCATCCACTCGGGCTTTCCAAGGCTCCAGTAAGACTCGATGTCGGTGAGATCGGGACGACCGTCCAACTGGGCCATGAGATCTAGCACGGCGCTCTCGATCACGGGATCATCCACCGTGCCGTTGCGGGCTTCGACCAGAAACACCACATTGGGCTTGCCGCGCTCGAAGATGGGAAGCAGCCCGCGCTCTGCAGTCCAGGCATCGCCCGCTTCGTGCGACCAGCCTCCCCCTGAACCGTCGCCGATCAAGTCGCGAGCGAGGAAGGCGCCACCCAAGACGGTGACCACCACAACCGCGATCGCAATGAGCCGTAGCCTCACGACGTCATCCCTAATCCCCCTTGACGCGCCTCGCTGCAGCGGAGCGCTGTGAAGGCACGATTGTATGCCGAAAACGCCCCTACCGAAAGGCAGTGAGCGGGAACGGGCCGATCGACCCATACGGCGGAATCATGTCCGATTCGAGTTGCCGTGCCGATTCCAATAGACGACCTCGTCGCGAGGTTTGCGGCCACCCCATCGCATCGGCCCGCTGCCGGGTTCCGCGAGCCCCATAGCCACGGCATATCGGGCCCTCGCCCCCTCAGGGAGCCCCAAGACGACCGCGGCATCCTCTTCCCGGTGCAACGTGAGCGGACATGTCGATACCCCGAGGGCATCGGCGGCCAGCATGATGTTCTGGGCGACCCGTCCTGTGTCGAACTCGTACCCCTCGGGCTCCTGGACGAGCGCGATGCTGACAGGGGCGTTTCGCATCGGATCCGTGAAGTCACCGCACTCAGCAAGACGGTCTCGCAGTTGCGGATCCGTCACGACGATGAAGGACCACTTCTGGCGGTTCTTCGACGACCCGGTCCATCGAGCCGCCTCGAGAATCGCCGCCAGCGTCGCATCAGGTATCGGATCAACCGAGTAGTTCCTGAGCGCACGAAGCGAGAGGATGGCCTGGTACCGGTCGTTGTGCGTCATCGACCAAGCGTAGACCACGGGTGGCAACCGGGAATCACGGCTGGCGGCCACCTGACGAAGGCGCAGGCCCTCGCTCTCTACACTGCCAAACGCCACCGCGAGAAGAGAGAAAAACCGATGTATCCAATCGATGTGCACGCCACATACGGCGACGGGATGAGGAGTCGAGGGCTCGCTGCGCTGGGGATCATCCTCCTGAAAGCCCTCTTCCTGCTGCCGCACTTGATCATCCTCGCTGTGCTCGGCTGGGCGGCCCAGCTCGTCGCGTGGCTCGGCTATTGGGTGATCGCCTTCACAGGCGAATTGCCCGAGTTCTTCCACACCTTCCCGATGCGCGTCCTGCAATGGCAGACCCGCGCAACCGGCTGGCTCCTCACGCTCGACGATGGCTACCCGCCGTTCGTGTGGGAAGGTGCAGAATACGGAACGGAGATGACGGTGGATGAACCTCCGGGCCCCCGCTCGCGCCTCTTCGGCATTCTCGGAATCGTCTTGCTGAAACCCGTTGCTGCGATTCCCCACATCGTCGTCCTGGTCTTCGTGCTGTTTGCGGCCTACATCGCGTCGTGGATCGGGTACATCGTGGTGCTGTTCTCGGGGAAGCTACCCGAGGGGATCTTCAGGTTCGCGGTTGGAGCCGTCCGGTGGAGCCAGCGAGTCGCCGCATGGCTGTATTCGCTGACGGATGAGTATCCGCCCTTCCGCATGGAGCCGTGACCTTGCATCCGCCGGCTCATGAAGGCGGTCGCCGAACGACCACCAGCCTGGCCCGCCCGCATCCACAGCCTCCATCTCAGCCGAGCGGCGTCCACACCACGGTGGTCGGTTCGAACTGACTCCATGCGAACCAGAAGGCCTGGTGGCCCGGCAGCTCCTCGGCCTCCAGGGTCTCGGCGCGCACTCCACCACCATCGGCAACGACGCGGACCCCCGCAAGCTCGACGGTTACGCCCCGATCCAGCTCGGCCATGACCATGTCGACAGGGAAGGCGACCGGCGTGCCTTCAGGGGAGACGACACCGAGCACCTGCGTCTGGGCCGGCAGCCGGGGATCAACGTCTCCGATCGGGAAGATCGGGCCGTTGTCGTCGCGACCGCCGAGGGGATCTGCGGCATAGAACCTCCCGATCCCACCGTCCTGGGCGAGGATCGTGGTGTCCGGATGGGCCTCCTTCCAATCCCCCCACGTCGAGGTGACGACGGCGACCTGCTCGAGCTGGACGCCTTCATCCTGCAACGGACCAGACAGTGCGTTGCCGAGGAACGTGTCGAACACGGAGAACGTCGTCAGCTCGTACATCACCTTGTTCGACCGAGTCAGCAATCCGGACGTGCGCATGACGAGCTCGTCGTGACCGGGCACATTGTCGGTGTAGTACGCCTGCGCCGAACCGCACAAGGTGCAGTACGGAATCGCAATCCGGCGGCCGCCGACGGTGTCATTGACCATCTCGTGGACTTCCATCATGTTCTTCGGATACGCCCTGGCCTCACCGTTCACCACGACACCGAAGACCACACGATCGTCCGGGTACCAGATACCGCCTGCGGCATCCGTGACCCCGGGATCGTCGATGGCGGGTATGCAGCCGCGAGTACACGGAAGCTCGTCGCCGAGACCTCGATTGTCGATCAGAACCCCGCCCCACGACGTGAGCCGCCAATCGATATCGGCGTCTGCGTCGTCGAAGAACGGTGCCCAAGCGGGCTCGATGATCTCAAATGGGATCCGTTTCCACTCGACATACTCGGGCGGCGCCGGAGTGTCCCAGGCAACGAGGTGATTGGTGACGCTCTGCCAGGGGCTACGAGAGCTCAAAGGGTCGGAGGCGATCGTCGCCCCGGTCAACTCTTCGAAGGACGCAACTGCTGCGTCGCCCGACTCGCCGAAGGGGATGAAGCGCAGCAGATCACTGAGCAACCATGCGGCCCTGGCATCACCGCGTGACCCGATCCTGCGCACGGCCTCGACATCCACCTCCGTGGCGATCGAAGCGAACACAGCATCGAGATCCGCCCGGAGCTCGTCGCTGACGGGACCGGTCGGCACGTCGGGAGGCGGAGGGAACTCGTACCCGGTCTGGGAGATCAAAACATCGCTCCCTGTCGCTGCCACGGTGGTGCCGGTCGCCGACATCGTCGAGCTCGTTGGGATGGCGGGCTCTGCCGACTGGCTGCCACCGCACGCAGCGAGCAGCACGGCGAGGGCAGCACCCACCATCACGAAGAATCGCATAGTCGCCAACAACGCATGCAGAACGCACTTCGTTCCATTTGCCGCGCCCTGGAACCATTGCCATTCAGTGAACGACCGTTTGCACCAACTCCACCCGACCGTCGCCGACGAGATAGCCACGCCCGACGGGCATGCCCGCAGGGATGCGCCGCGGCAACGGCGTACTCCACAGGTCGCCGTCGAGACCGGGGCTCGGCTTGAGCCAGAGACCGATCCGCGAGCGACACAGATCCTTGGCCCAGTGGTTGTAGTGCACCTTCAGGTCGCGCCGCCCTGCGGCAATGACGTGCACGTGTGAACGGCGCTCTGCGATGAGCTGCTCGAGGGCCGGCGATGCGTCGAAGGCATCGACGTCGTCGATGAGGACGAGGTGGCGGCCGCTCCGCTCCGCAATGGCATCGATGGCCTCATCGAGCATCGCCTCCTCGGTGACGATCGTGGTTGCTTCGGCGAGGTCGCGCAGCGGCGAGCGGCGCAGCGCAATGGCGGTGATCTCCACATCCGTGGCGGCGGCCGCCGTCATTGCGCCGATGGCACACAGGAGGTTGCTCTTGCCACTCCTCGGCTCACCGGCGATCAGCACGTGGTCGCCGGGTGCGAGCGGCAGACCCACGGGCGCCAGCTCCGTGTCGCCGAGGCCGACGGGCAGGAACCAGTCCTCGTCGAGGATCCGAAGCGCATCGCTGACCTGGGCGGGCTTCACCACGGTGGGAAGCTCCTCGATCGACATCGGGCCGCCGGCGATGGCGCCGTCGCCGGCAAGCAACTCGACTGCGGCGGCGATGCCGTCAGGATGCGGCTGCGCGACTTGGAGGTACCGGCCGGATGCGGCGTGGGCGGCGCGCCCAACGGCCAGGTCGGCGGGCACGTTTCGCAGACCGAACGTCGTTGCAGCAAGTGGGTCTGCCATCCTGAAGACCAGCTTGCCGGGAATGCCGCTTGCGACGGCGAGCGGAACGGCGTTTTGCCGGGTGCCGGTGACGATGGAAGTGATCCCGACACCAGGGCCTTCCCCAACGATCCGATACATGGCCTCCTTGTACGGAGCGTCGATCCCGGCTTCGTATGCGGCGGTGAAGCCCGCAAAGTTGTCGACCATCACCACGATCTTGGGGAAGGTGGCGCCGGCAACGCCCGCCGCGTTGGCGGCCCAGACTCTGCGCCGTTCGAGCTCGAGTGTCAGGTGACGAAGCATCCGCACCTGGCGTTCCCGCTCAGAGGCCGCGACCACGGCGCCCACATGGGGGAGGGACGCCAGGGGGGCGAGCCCACCCGCATCGAAGTCGAACACGTAGACATGGAGATCGGTGGGTTCGTGACGCCCTGCGAGCCCGAGAGCGATGGTGGCCAGCGTGGTCGTCGTGCCCGCACCCGTGAGTCCGTAGAGGGCCAGCGACCCGTTGTCCGGGTCCCACCACATCGTCCGCTGCTGCTGCTGCTCGGGCTCGTCCACCAGGCCAATGGGCACGGCCCAATGCGCAGGAGCGACGGCGGCATCGAGCTGGTGGGCGAACACCGACTCCGGCAGCGGATCAGGCCATGGACGGCGCGGGGGCGGAATGCCGGCGATCACTGCGGCCTCGGCCACGACGGCGACAAGTCGCTCGAGGTCCGTGGCGCCGGTCTCCGAGTCGCCGTCCTGAGGTGTCGTGAACGGCACCGGCTCGAGCCCGAACACAAAGTCACGGACTGCGATCCGCCGGCTCGGAGCGCCGCCCGCTGAGGACCCGGTCACGAGCGCCGTCTGGAACGGCACGAGCTCGCTCGGGCCGAAACGGACGTAGCCGCGACCGGGCTGGGCCCGACCGATGGACGCCGCCCGCGGATCGCTGAGCACGTCGCTCGAATCACCACGATCCTGCACCCGCAGCGCCATGCGCAGGTTGGTGTTGGCCCGCACGTTGTCCTTGATCACGCCGGCGGGACGCTGGGTCGCGAGCAGGAGATGGACGCCGAGGCTCCGCCCTCGCGCCGCGATGTCCACCAACGCATCCATGAAGTCCGGCAACTCCTTGGCCATTGCCGCAAACTCATCGATCACGATCAGCATCCGCGGCAGCGGCTCGTCCGGCGCCATCGCCAGATACGCAGGAAGATCGTCGGCGCCGGCATCCGCGTAGCCGCCGCTCTCGGTAGCGGAGTTCGGCTTCGAGACAGCGGAGGGCACGCTCGGCGAGCTGGTCGTCGAGATCTGTGACCATCCCCACCGTGTGCGGCAGCCCAGCACAGGCGTCGAAGGCGCTGCCACCCTTGTAGTCGATCAACACGAAAGACAGGTGCGCGGGATCGACGGCGACGGCCAATGAGGCGACGAGGGTCCTGAGAAGCTCGCTCTTGCCAGAGCCTGTGGTACCCGCCAGCAGTCCGTGCGGTCCGTCTTTGACGATGTCGAGCGCCAGGGGCCCGGTCTCGGTCACCCCGATGGTGGCAACCAGCTTCGGGTCGTACCCGGCACGCCGCCAGCGTGCCGCAAGGTCCGCAGGGCTCGGCATACCGCCGATGAGGTCGCACAGTGCGACCGATGACGGCAATTCCGCACCAGCTTCTCGGCGATCGGGATCGTCGTGGCGCGACAGGCTGCGTCCAGCGTGAACAGCCGCATCGTGCGTGGTCCCTGCGACGGCCATCGTTGTGGCATCACCGTCTGCCGCATAGAGACTCGCCTCGTGCGCCGTGACCTCCGCAACCAAGTGCAGGTTGACGGCAGCTCCCGAGGGCTCGAAGCGATGACCAGACCGGACACCGCCGCCCCTGCGCCACCGAGAAGCTGCCGGAGACCCATCCCGGACGGCTGTTCGAGATCGCCGACGTCGACGACCAGCAGGGTTGCTGCTTCGCCGACGGTTTCCGCCCCGCCGGGCCGGCCGGGCACGCCAGACGCCGCAGCACCGGGCGCCGATCCCATCAGCAACGTGACGAGCCGCGCCCTGTCCTCAGGGGCGGAGGCAAGCAGACGACGACCGGAAGCTGCATCTGCGATCGTGTGCGGCAGCCACTTCGCCCAGTCCCAGTCGGCGGGATGGTCCGTGACCACCGCGATCTGCATGTCGGCTGGGCCGTGCAAGATGGCGGCCTGACACAGGAGACCGCGCACCATGTCGAGCCCCGCTTGGCGGGACCCCGCGATACCTGCCACCTGACCCGGTCGGAGATCGATCGGCACGACCGTCGGCGGAAGCACCGCCCGCATCGCAACGAGAGCACGGAATTCCGCCGGAACCTCTCCCGCCGCATCCGACATCGGGGGGTGCCAGCGGGCGCGTCCATACCCGGCCACGAGCTGCATGAAGTCCGGGTGGGTCGGTCGCCGCTCCCACATGCGCGACGAGCCGCCGGGCCAGCGCCGCAGCTCTGCAACGTCCGGGTAGGCCGACCGCCGGTGGACGAGCTCTTCGGCAGCGGCACGATCGAGGTCGAGCCCGAGCTGTTCGAGGCCGGAGTCGAGATGCTCAGCAGTCTCGCGCCGGAACTTGCGGTTTCGCCGACGATCCTCCAGCCAGTTCCCCACCATCATGACGGGGCCGAGCAGGGCGAAGAAGGCCATACGGGGGTGGATCAGGATCGCCATCGCCACGCCGAACAGCAGCGGGACGATGAACGCGACCACCGACAACCTTGCCCTGCCAGACGGCGGTCGCGGCATCTCCGGATAGGCGATCGATGTTCGAGGTCGCACCGGCATACGGCGCGGCGGCCGGTTGAAGCTCACCGTGCCCCGCCGCCCGGGCATGGCGCGCAGATCGGGAGATGTGCCGGCGATCCGACCGAACGTCACGAGACCAGCGCCGACACGCAGCAGCGCCGCCGGAATGACGGGTACGGGGCGACGATCCGGCCCTTGCAGTGTCACAGCCCCCGTGGCATCGACTCTGATCTCGCCGTGCCGTGGTCGAACGCCGGGGGCCCGATAGGCGATGTCGGCATCGGGACCGCTGCCGAGGACAAAACGCCCTGGTGGCAAGACGACCGCACTCCCCGCCCCAGGCCCGGCAAGGACCCGAAGCTCGCAGACACCCTCGGCAGGAGGGTCTGCTCGTTCGAGGGAGAGAACGCTCCCGGCGCCGATACCGGCGGCCTGGAGCGGGGAGTCCGGATCGACGGGACGGCCGTCGACATGGATGGACACCGGATCGTCGGTGTCGTGCTCGAAGAGGAGCTCGAGATCGCCGATCCGAGCGTCATCGCTCGGTCGGAGTTCAACGTCTCGTTGCCCATCTGCTGCAGAGACGACCACTCGCATCGTCAGAACACATTCGACGGGACGGGATCGTCGGCTTCCGCGGCGGCGCCGCCCCCGCGCCGCCTCTGCTGCCCGTTGTGCAGCCGCCGCATTGTCCAGCGCGGTGGCGACCGAGCGCATGGTGGCGGCTGCGCCGGTCAGGCTCGCATCCTCGGCTCTGGCGCCGTCGACGAAGGCGTCGGCTGCAGGGCAGTCCCACGCCTCCGCCGACAACGCGGGGAGCGAGTCGAGAGCATCTTCCACCAGGCCTGCGTAGTAACGCAGCGACCCGGCGGCGAGCTCCTTCTCGTATGCAGTGGACACGATGGACTCGTCGGTGAATCCGGGCCTCAGACGGCCCCGTGGAACACCAAGTCGTACTCGGCTGCCTTGTCGTCCAGCGCGGCCCGCGTTTCGAGCATGTCGGCCTGAAGCTGGTCGAGCATCGGCTTGTACTTGTCCGTGAAGTCGGCGTTGAACTGCTCGGCGATACCGCCCGTCCAGATGAGTGCGCCGATGGACGACGTGACGGACGTGATGATGTCGCTCACGCTCGTGGCGCTGTTGTTGAAGGCCACCCCCGTGTCGCGAAGCGTCTGAGAATCGACCTGCTGGGTACCCGCCATTGCGGCACTCCCTCTTTCCATGACCGGGCCCTCCGCCCGGTTGACTGCCGGTACCGTATGACGTTGTTTAAGCGTTGTCAACACTTTTTACACCTTGACATCATGTGTTATCAAATTTTACAGTATCTGTACATACTTTCAATGCAGCGCGATGCCTACGCCAGGAGGGGCCGATGTACGACAGCCACGGTGCGGCACCGCCGCCGCTCGAGCTCCTCAATGTGGCCATCGACACGGCGGGACCACCCCAAGCAACGACGGAGGCCACGACGCGGTCGAAGTGGCGTTTCGCCGTTGCGGGAGCCGTCGTGGTGGTCCTGTTGATCGGCGTCGGATGGCAGCAGCGAGGAACACCCGCCGCTGCCGTCATTCCCACGCCAGTCGTGGAGGTCGCCGCGGTGGCTCCGCCGCCGGGCATCGATGGCTTCGCCGAGCTCTTCGTCTCCACGTATGTGACGGCGGCAGGCGCCGACCGCACCGAGGCGATGCGCCGGTTCTACCCCGCGGCCCCGGAGAGCATCGAGCGCACGATTGCCGATCGATACGTGACGGCGGTGGCGGCCCTGGGCACACGGCAGGTCGGACTCGGACGTTGGGAAGTCGATGTGGCTGCTGAGGTGTTGCGGTTCGATGGCACCGCCTACCAGCCCGACGGCGTCCACCACTACCTCGTCGGCATCGCAGTTTCGGATGCAGGACTTGCGGCGACGAGCCTGCCCGCACGGGTGGCGGGAGCCGCCCCCGCCGCCGTCCCTACCGTCGTCACGGGAGTCCCCGTGGCAGACGAGGCTCTGCTCGTCCTGGTCGACGGCTTCCTTCGTGCGCTCCTCACCGGGGATGGTGACCTCCGTACCTACGTCGTGCACGACAGCTCACTCGTCGCCACCGAGCCGCCCGCGTTTGCCATCTCGCCCCTCCCGAGGCGACGGCCGTCACCACTGCCGACGACGCGTTCCGCGTGCGGGCCGTCTCGATCGCCACGCCGGAGTCCGGATCTCCCGTCGTGGTCGAGTATCACCTCGTGGTCACGGACAGCGGCGGATCGTGGCGGGTCGAAACACTGGCTGCCGGACCGCCGAGTCTGTCCGACCTCGACCCCTCTTCGGACACCGCCCCCGTCGAGACGGACGTGCCCGCCGCCGCCGACTCCTGAGGACGCTCCCCGACGTCTCGGCAGGCGAGCGAAGACCCCTAGGCTGCTTTGGTTGCCGTACGCCGGAGCGCTCCGCCATGCCACCCATCATCGAAGCCCGCGGGCTGACCAAGACTTTTGGCGACGTTCACGCCCTCACCGGTGTCGACCTCGCCATCGAACCGGGCACCGTCTATGGCCTGCTCGGCCCCAACGGAGCAGGTAAGACCACCACGGTGCGAATCCTCACGACGCTGATCGAACCCACGGCCGGCACCGCCACCGTCGCCGGTTTCGACGTGATTCGCGATGCGGCGCGCCTTCGGTCCGCCATCGGCCTCGCCGGCCAGTACGCCGCGGTCGACGAGATCCTCACCGGGTTTGAGAACCTCGAGATGGTCGGGCGACTGTACGGCCTCTCATCCGCAGAAGCGCGGCGACGAGCCGACGCCGTCTTGGCGCAGTTCGACCTCACGGGCGCCGGCGGTCGGCAAGTGCGGACCTACTCGGGAGGGATGCGCCGCCGTCTCGATCTCGGCGCGAGCCTCGTGGGCCGACCCCAGGTGTTGTTCCTCGACGAGCCCACCACGGGTCTCGACCCGCGCAGCCGCCGCGACCTGTGGGAGTTCATCGAGCGGCTGGTCGACGGCGGCACGACGCTGCTCTTGACCACGCAATACCTCGAGGAGGCCGACCGCCTCGCCGATCGCATCGGGGTCATCGACCACGGACACGTCATCGCCGAGGGCACCGCGGAGGAACTCAAGTCGATGATCGGGGGCGACTTCGTGGAGTTCCAGGTCGCCGATCCCGCACGCCTCGATGACGCTGTCGGCGCCGTCGCGAGCATCGGCACCCACGAGCCGTGGGTCGACCGCGACGTCGCCCAAGTGCGGGTACCGGTCGTCAGCCCTGTCGGTGCGATCACCAACGTCGTACGAAGCCTGGACCAGCACGGGATCTTGCTGCAGGATCTCCACATCGGCAGGCCAACCCTCGACGACGTCTTCCTGACTCTCACCGGCGAGACCATCGAAGAAGAGAATGAAGACGCGGAAGCGACAGCACAGCAGAGCGGGCGCCCCGCAAGGAGGGGCCGATGACCACCGGTACCACGTCACCTTCCGACGTAGCGCCGCAACCGACCTACGGCGGCTTCAAGCGAGCTTCGACGGATGCGCTGGCGATGACGAAGCGCAACCTCCTCAAGTACGTACGGATACCGACCCTGCTGCTGTTCTCGACGATCCAACCGGTGATGTTCGTGTTGCTGTTCGTCTTCGTGTTCGGTGGTGCCGTGCAGTTCACCGGCGCCGCCAATTACGCCACCTTCCTGCTGCCGGGCATCTTCATCCAGACCGCCATCTTTGGTTCGACCAATACGGGAATCGGTCTTGCGGAGGACATCAACAAAGGCATCATCGACCGCTTCCGGTCGCTGCCGATGTCGCGATCGGCCGTCCTTGTCGGACGCACGCTCTCCGACGCCTGCCGCAACGTCTTCGTGGTCATCCTCATGACCATCGTCGGTTACCTGGTCGGGTTCCGGTTCGAGGGGAGCTTCGCCCAGGCGATCTTGACGCTGTTCCTGGCCGTGCTCTTCGGCTTCGCCTTCTCGTGGATCTCAGCAACGATCGGCCTGTCCGTCCGCGACGTGGAGACGGCGCAAGCCGCAGGGTTCATCTGGGTCTTTCCCCTCACCTTCGCCAGCTCGGCCTTTGTCCCTACCGAGACGATGCCTTCGTGGCTTCAAGGTTTTGCCGACATCAACCCCGTCACCGTCGCCGTCAACACGCTGCGAGCCTTGACGTTCGGCGAGTCTCCGATTCCCGACTTGTGGTGGATGCTGGCGTGGGTCGGTGGGATCCTCGCCGTGTTCATCCCTCTCTCAGTCAGGGCATACCACAAAGCCGTGTGACCGTCCGCTGCCGGCCCCACGAGGAGCTGTCGAAAACGGTACGCTCGGTTCGTTGCTTCTGCAACGCCCCAATCGCACGGAGGATGTCGTGGATCTGACCACTGCCATTGCTGCCGCCGCAGCCAGAACACGGACCGTTGTCCAGAACGCAGCCGACGCCTCGCCGGATGCACCGACGCCGTGCTCTGACTTCGACGTGAGCGCCTTGGCCGCCCACATGTCGGGTTTTGCGCCGATGAGCATCGCCGCCGGCAACAAGTCAGAGTTTGCCCCTGCGGAGTTCGATCCGGCGGCCTGGCGACAGAACTACCTCCAAGCCCTCACGGACGTCGCGGCCGCGTGGTCGTCGCCTGGAGCCCTCGACGGCGTCGTACGCTTCGCCGGCAACGAAATGCCTGCCGCACAAGCCGCATCCATCACGGTGCTCGAGCTGCTCGTCCATGGATGGGACCTGGCCAGGGCAACCGGTCAGGACTACTCGGCCGACGGTGAGCTTGCCGAGCTGCTCTACGGGATCGTCGAAGCTGGGCGCCCGGCCGGTACCGAAAGCGGCTTCTTCGGGCCCGAGGTGAGCGTCGACGCCGAAGCCTCCACATTCGACAAGGCACTCGCCCTCAGCGGCCGCGACCCGGCCTGGAGTGGCGGCTGACGCGCGGCAGCCGGCTCAACTGGGTGCGACGGCCCCGTACCGGCGAATCCAGGCATGCATCGCGATCCCTGAGGCCACCCCGGCATTGATCGACCGGGTGGAGCCGTACTGCGTGATACCGCACACCAGGTCACACGCTTCCTGCATCTCCCGAGACAGACCCGGGCCTTCCTGGCCGAACACGAGCACACAACGCGCCGGCAACTCGGTCGTCTCCAGGGGGACCGAAGTGGGAACCAGGTCGACACCGACCATGGTCAGCTGCTCGCATCGCGCCCAGTCGACAAACGCCGCCACCGTCGGGTGATGCCGGATGTGCTGGTATCGGTCCGTCACCATCGCACCGCGGCGGTTCCAGCGTCGCTTCCCGACGATGTGGACTTCTGCAGCCAAGAAGGCGTTGGCGGTGCGGACAACCGTGCCGATGTTGAAGTCATGCTGCCAGTTCTCGATCGCCACATGGAAGCCATGTCGGTGCGCATCGAGGTCGGCCACGATCGCGTCCCGAGCCCAGTAGCGGTACCGGTCGACGACGTTGCGGCGATCTCCGTGCGCCAGCAGGTCCTCGTCGAGACGGGGGTCATCCGGCCACGGCTCAGGATGGGGGCCCACCCCCACTTCGCGATCACTCATCTCGGCTGCGCCGGTTTCGCCCACGAGGGCACGATACCGGCCGGCAACGGCGACACACCACTAGCATTTCCGACCTGTAAGCGCTTTCAGTCCGGTGAGGAGTATCAGTGAGGAGTAGCAGTGGTGGCACAGACGTCGACGAGCCCTGAGCCCTGGTGGGTCGGGGCAGTGGGCTACGAGGTGTACGCCCGGTCCTTCGCCGACGCCAACAACGACGGTGTCGGCGATCTCGACGGGATTCGCCTGCGGCTCCCGTACCTCACATGGCTGGGGGTTGACGCCGTCTGGATCACGCCGTTCTACCCGAGCCCCGGCTTCGACCACGGCTACGACGTCGCCGACTACATGGATGTCGACCCCAAGCACGGGACGCTCGACGACTTCGACCGGCTCGTCGCAGCCGCTCACGAACTCGGGTTGCGGCTGGTCGTCGACATCGTGCCCAACCACAGCTCGTCGCATCATGCCTGGTTCCAGTCGGCCCTCAACGGCGCAGACGACCCCTACCGCAACCACTACATCTGGCGAGACCCGGCTCCCGGCGGAGGCCCGCCCAACAACTGGGTCAGCCACTTCGGCGGTCCGGCGTGGACGCTGGACCAAGCGTCGGGCCAGTACTACTGCCACCTGTTCCTGCCCGAACAGCCGGACCTCAACTGGTCGAACCCCGCGGTCGCGGACGAGTTCGACGAGATTCTGCGGTTCTGGTGCAAGCGAGGTGCCGACGGGTTCCGCATCGACGTCGCCCACGGCTTGGCGAAGGATCCCTGGTTCCGGGACAACCCCCTCAAGACACCTCTCACAGCCGGCATGAGCCCCGGCGAGGTCTTCGCCGCTTTCGAACATCGCTACGACCTCGATCAGAATCCCAACATCGAGGTCTACAGGCGCTGGAATCGAGTCGTGGCTCCCTATGGAGCGATGCTGCTCGGTGAGGTCGGGCCCGATGTCCCGGTCCGGGTGGCTCGGTACCACGACGAAGGTGCGGCCATCCACCGGAATCTGTACCTCAAGATCGGTTGGCTCGGATGGGACCCGATGGAGATCCGTGACAGGGTCCAAGGGATGCATCTCGCCGGGCCCGACTCCACGGCATGGGTGCTCGACAGCCACGACACCAGCCACGCCACGACCCGCTACGGCGGGGGTGAACGCGGCGCGCACAGGGCACTGTGCGTGCAGACACTGCTGATGGCGCTCGGAGGCATGCCCGTGTTGTACCAGGGCGAGGAACTCGGCATCGGTGACGGCGAAGTCGAGCCCGACGACCTTGCCGATCCGATCTCGACCCGCAACGACGGGGCCATCGGTCGGGATGGCGCCCGCACCGTCATGCCGTGGGACGCGAGCCCGAACAACGGATTCAACGGCGGTTGCTCGCCCTGGCTCCCGTCCACGCCTCGCACCGTGGTGCAGAGCGTCGCCGGCCAGCGTGGCGATGATCGGTCGTTTCTCGAACGGTACCGGCGCCTTCTGGTAGTCCGCCGCTCGCGACCAGAGATGTGGTCCGCACCGCTGCGATGGCTCGACACGGACGATTCGGCGCTGCTGGCGCTGCAGCGCGGCCAGACCGTGGTCGCTGCCAATCTCGACGAGCACGATGCCGTGTTGCGACTGCCGGAAGGCAGGTGGACCAGCCTCTTCTCGTCTCGCTTCGGCCCGATCGGTGCTCGTGCGGAGGGTCGGACCGTGATTCCCGCAGAAACCTCGATCATCCTCGCCGCTGAGTAGCCCGATGCGCCGCACCACGATCATCGACGTTGCCCGCCAGGCGGGCGTCTCCGTCGCAACGGTGAGCCGTGCGTTGCGCGGGCTGCCCAACGTCGCTCCCGAGACCCGTGAGCACGTCCAGGCCGTTGCGGTATCCCTCGACTACGAGGCGCACCCGCAGGCCTCCCGCCTCGCCTCCGGCCGCACGATGACGGTCGGGCTGGTGGCTCCACTCTTCGGGTTGTGGTACGCATCGCAAGTGGTGGCAGGAGCCGAGAGCGTGCTGGCCGAGAACGGCTACGACCTCTTGATCCACGCCGTCGACACTCCTGAGCACCGCAGCAGGTTCATGGACAGGGCTGGCTCCCTACGGGGTAGGGTCGACGGGCTGATGTTCGTCGATTTCTTCGCCACGAGCGAGCAAGCCGACCGGCTGCGGTCGCTCAACATGCCGGCGCTGACCATGGGGGAACAACTCGAAGGGTTCTCATCGATGACGATCGACAACATGGGGGCCGCACGAGTGGGAGTCCGCTACCTCTTGAACCTGGGCCATCGCCGCATCGGTCTGATGACCGGCCATCCGGAGCACGGCTACAACACGCCGGTGCCCGATGACAGGACGCGCGGGTACGAAGACATTCTTTCGGAAGCCGGCATCGGTCGCGATCACCGTATCGAGGTCGACGGGCACTTCACCGTCGAGGGCGGGGCGGCGGCGATGGCGAAGCTCCTGGACCTGGAGCAGCCGCCGACGGCCATATTTTGCCTGAGCGACGAAATGGCGATGGGGGCACTCGGGGCTGCCAGGGACCGGGGTTGGTCGGTGCCGGACGACATCTCGGTGCTCGGGTTCGACGGCCACGACCTGGCTGCGGCGGCGGGCCTGAGCACCATGACTCAGCCCGTGCGGGAGATGGGGCGTATGTCCACTTGCCAGCTCCTCGACAGCATCACCTCGCCGGACCAGGAACCGACCCGCAAAACGGCGCCCGTCGCGTTGGTCGTCCGTCACTCAACCGCTGCCACCCCGAAGCTGACCCGACGGTCAGACGCTCCGGGGGTCCCCGGAGCGTCTTGGTGCATTCGAATGAAGGAAAGCGTCACTCCACGCGGAGACCGGACTCCGGGTCGAAGAAGTGCGAGTTCGCCACCGCAACAGTGACCTCGAACGTATCGTTGGCCTTCACCTTGCTGGCGGGCTCAAACCGGGACGACACCCGACTCACGTCGAGAGGCAGCACTTCTTCCACATCTTCGCCCAGATCGAGAGCGTCCTCGGAGAACACGGGCACCGCATCCACATCGAAGTAGACGATGCGCTCGAAACCGAGCGCCTCGACGCTGTGCGCCTCGGCGCGGAGTCTCTGGTCGGCCGGGTGGTCGGTCTGGATGGCGGCGTCGCCGAAGTCCTCCGGGCGAATGCCCACCGTGACCTGGCGTCCGAGGTAGTCCCGCAACCCGGGCTGCTTCTCCAACACCGAATCCGGCACGGCCAGGGACTGCGAGCCAAGCTGCATCTTCACCTGACCGTTGCTCTCATCGAGCTGCGCCTCCATGAGATTCATCGACGGCGAGCCGATGAATGCGGCAACAAAGAGATTGTCCGGGTGGTCGTAGAGACGTTGCGGTGAGTCGACCTGCTGCAGGATGCCCCGATTGATCACGGCAACCCGGTCGGCCATGGTCATCGCCTCGACTTGGTCGTGGGTTACGTAGAAGGTCGTGACGGCGACCTCACGCTGGAGCTCGGTGATCTGGGCGCGCATCTGGACGCGCAGCTTGGCGTCGAGGTTCGAGAGCGGCTCGTCGAGCAGGAACACCCGCGGCTTGCGCACGATGGCGCGTCCCATCGCCACCCGCTGCCGCTGACCACCGGAGAGCTGGGCAGGCTTGCGATCGAGGATCTCAGTCAGCTCGAGCATCTTGGCTGCGGCGCTCACGCGGGTTTTGATCTCGTCCTTGGGCGTCTTGGCGAGTTTCAGCGCAAAGCCGATGTTCTCGCCGACCGTCATGTGCGGGTACAACGCGTAGTTCTGGAACACCATGGCGATATCCCGGTCCTTGGGCGGCACGTCGTTGACGACCCGCCCGCCGATGGAGAGCTCCCCACCAGTGATGTCCTCCAGCCCTGCGATCATTCGCAGCGTCGTGGACTTCCCACAACCTGAGGGACCGACCATGACCAGGAACTCACCCTCCTCGATTTCGAGGTTGAGATCCGACACGGCCTTGAAACCGTTGGGATAACTCTTCTCGACGTGTGAAAACTCCACGTCAGCCACAGGCGCCTCCCTTGTGCGTCGATCGCGCGCGAGGACTGAGCGTACCGCACACGTCGCGCCAGCACCAGTGGGCCCAGGGTCGCAGCGCTGCCCGCGACCTATCCTGTCCATATGGCAGCGGCATCCGACCAACCCACGATCGTCTACGTCGGCGACCCCATGTGCTCGTGGTGTTGGGGCTTTGCGCCGGTCGTCGAGCAGTTGGTCGCAAACCACGACCTCGGGTTTCGGTTGATCGTGGGTGGTCTCCGCCCCGGCCCGGCAGCCAAGGCGCTGTCGGATGACACGAAGTCGTTCATCCTGCATCACTGGGATTCCGTGGCTCGGTTGTCCGGCCAGCCGTTCGATGCGGCGGCTTTCGCCTCGCGGCCGCCCACATGGATGTACGACACAGAATTGCCTGCGGTGGCCGTAGTGGCCATGCGCACGCTGCACCCAGATCACGAACTGCCGTTCTTCCTGCGCCTCCAGCGTGCGTTCTACGCCGAAGGAATCGATATCACCAACGTCGCCGAGTACCCGGCCCTTCTCGACGCCGGGATCGACGTCCACGGGTTCCTGGCGGCCCTCGAAGACGAGCAGATCAAACACGCCGCATGGCAGGACTTTGCAGAGGCGCGCCGGCTCGGCGCTCATGGCTTCCCGACGACGTTGCTGAGGGTGGGCGATCAGCACAGGATGCTTGCCACCGGCTACCAGCCGTACGAACAGGTCGACCAGATCCTGCACGCTGCCCTCGACCGGCACGCCCCCGCCGCGGCTGCCGGGGCGACGTGCGCGGTCGGCGAGCCCTGCTGAGTCGATCTCCGTCGCAGCCGACCCGCCGATTCGTCCTTGAGGACGAGGTCGAATCGTCCCCACAGTGGATGCAGCGCTGCCTCAGCGTCAATACCATGCAGGCCATGGCCCGCTTCCAAGATCGCTTGTCCCCGTTGGCGTTCGACGGGATCGCTGCCGTTGTCCTGTTTGGCATAGGGCTGTTCTCCCTGACCGAAGCCGACCCGAGCGTCAACGCCTTCACGAGATCCCCGGATGCGTTCAACTACCTCGTGCTCGGCGCGATGACGCTGCCGGTCGCGTTGCGTCGCCGCTATCCCGCAGCTGTGCTCGCCACCGTCTCGATCGCCTTCGTCATCGACCGCAGCCTCGGCTATCCCGTATCGCTCGGTATCTGGTCGATTCCCCTTGCGTTGCACGCCGTCGGGACTGAGTTGGCACCGGCGCGGTCGATCCGCATCGCGGGGACCGCAATCGTCGGCTTGGTGGGCTTCACCGTCCTCGGCGCCTTGACCACCCAAGATGTGGCGGGATCAACCGTGATCACGATGCTCGTCTTCACCGTGCTCCCCTACGTTCTCGGTCGCGAAGTCCACCAAGGCCGTCAAGTCACTGCGTCGCTGGAGCAGCGCACTGCCGAGCTGGAACGGCGCCAGCAGGAGGAAGCCCGGCGGGCGGTACGCCGCGAGCGGCAGCGCATTGCTCGCGAGCTTCACGACGTCGTCGCCCACGACATGACCGTGATGACCATCCAGACCGCCGCCGCACGCCGGCTGATGGGATCAGACCTGGAACGCGCCGCCGCGGCGCTCGAGGCTGTCGAGGCGGCGGGCCACGAAGCGCTCGACGAAATGCGACGCCTGCTCAACGTCCTTCGACCGCAGCACGCCGAGCCGGTCCACACGCCCCAACCCGGACTCGACCGGCTCGGCGACCTCACCGTCCAGATGCAAGAAGCGGGACTCGACGTGAATGTCGCCATCGAAGGTGACCCGATGCCGCTGCCGGCCGGGATCGACCTCAACGTGTACCGCATCATTCAAGAGTCGCTGACCAACGCGCTCAAGCACGGCGGGCCGAGCACAAAAGCGACGGTGCGGTTGGCCTACGGCGACACCGCCCTGCACGTCGAGGTTGTCGACGACGGGCGAGGCGCGGCGCGCGCCCTCTCGGCAGCGCAGAACGGGACCGGTCGCGGGCTCGTCGGGATGCGCGAACGCGTGACGCTGCTCCACGGCGAGATGACCGCAGGCCCCCGGCCGGGGGGCGGGTACCGCGTTCGCAGCACGATCCCGCTGACGGCGTCGTGACGGATACCCTTCGGGTGCTGGTCACCGATGATCAAGCGCTGGTGCGGGCAGGTTTCTCGATGATTCTCGAGACGGAGCCAGGCATCGAAGTCGTCGGCGAAGCCGCTGACGGCCGGGAAGCGGTGGCTCAGGCGCGGGCACTGCATCCCGACGTGGTCTTGATGGACATCCGCATGCCGCACATGGATGGCTTGGAGGCGACACGCCGCATCCAAGCCGAGACGGCAAACCCACCTCGGGTGCTGGTGCTGACGACGTTCGACCTGGACGACTACGTCTACGAGGCGCTGCGGTGCGGCGCCAGCGGCTTCCTCCTGAAGGATGCGCCGCCCGAGGAGCTCGTCCGTGCCATCAGGGTCGTGGCGGCAGGCGAAGCGCTGCTGGCGCCGTCGATCACCAAACGCCTGATCGAGGAGTTCGCTTCCAGACCGGAGAGTCTCGCCACGCCGCCCGGGCTGGACGACCTCACGGAGCGGGAGCTCGACGTCCTGCGCCACCTCGCCCGCGGGCTCTCGAATTCCGAGATGGCCGAGGCCCTCTTCGTCGGCGAGACCACCGTCAAGACCCACGTGTCCCACATCCTCACCAAGCTCGACCTACGCGACCGTGTGCAAGCCGTGGTGCTCGCCTATGAGTCCGGCATCGTGACTCCCGGGGGCGGTTAGCCGCCGGCGCGGCGTGGCACGACCCGCATCACGTCACCCGCTCGGGGTGGCTGTAGACGTTGAACTGGTCGTCCCGCGCAAAACCGATGAGGGTCACGCCAAGCTCATCAGCGAGGCTGATTGCCAGGGACGAGGGCGCCGAGACGGCCACGACGACGGCAATTCCCGCGACAGCCGCCTTCTGCACGATCTCAAAGCCGGCTCTCCCTGAGACACCGAGCACCACATCCGACAGCGGCAAGCGATGTCGCTGTGCGGCCCAGCCCACGACTTTGTCGACGGCGTTGTGCCGCCCCACGTCTTCGCGGACCACGATCGCGATCCCGGAAAGATCGAAGAGACCGGCAGCGTGAAGCCCGCCCGTGTCGTCGAACCAGCGCTGGTGCAGGCGCAGCGCCGTCGGGACGGACGCCGCAACTCCGGCCGGCAGGGTGGCGGCGATGGGCCGGTGCGGGCATGCGACCTCGACCGCCTCGATTGATGCCTTGCCGCACACGCCGCAGCTCGAGGTGGTGTAGACGTTCCGCCGATGCCGTTCAACGTCGATCGACCCGGCCACCCTGGCCGTGACCACGTTGTACTCCTGCTCCGCGGGAGGCAGACCGCAGTAGGCCACCGCCCGCACCCCAGCCGGATCGGTGACGATGCCCTCGGTGATGAGAAACCCCGTCGCCAGCTCGAAGTCGTGGCCAGGGGTGCGCATGGTGACGGCGAGGGCCGTCAAGTCCTCGTCGGGATCTCCCACGGTCCCGACTCTGATCTCCATGGGCTCCTCGACGACGACCGAGTCGCGACCGCGCTGCATCCCGGCGGGACTGCTGCGCACCACGATGACCCGCCGGGTGGCAGTCTTGGGGCGATGCGGCGCATCTGCGGTGGACATGTGCGCAGGTTAGAGAGCGATGACTCAGCGGTCTCACGACAATCCTCCGCAAGGATGACGGACACTCCCCCGGCAGGCCGACGACGGCCGATCCGGCGCGGTATAGGGTCCACTACAGATTCCCCCCAAGGAGAGAGCATGACCACTACCACCCCGCGAGCTGCCGGCCTCGCTGCTGCTCGAATCGAAGGCGGCACCAAGGTCTACGGTGAGGGCGACGCCAAAGTAACCGCGTTGCGCGACATCACCGAGGAGTTCGCCCCCGCTCAGTTCACAGCGATCATGGGCCCCTCGGGCTCCGGCAAGTCCACGCTCCTGCACTGCCTCGCAGGACTCGACGACCTCACCGAAGGAACCGTCCACATCGCCGACATCGAACTCGGCACGCTGAAAGACAAGGCCCTCACCCAACTCCGCAGGGAGCGCGTCGGTTTCATCTTCCAGGCGTTCAACCTGATCCCCACCCTCACGGGCGAGGAGAACATCCTGCTCCCGCTCTCCATCGCCGGTACCAAGCCCGACCGTGCATGGTTCGATCAGGTCGTTGAGGTCCTCGGCCTCGGCGACCGGCTCACCCACCGCCCAAGCGAGCTCTCCGGCGGTCAGCAGCAGCGCGTCGCGGCAGCAAGAGCGCTCATCTCGCGTCCCGACATCGTGTTTGCGGACGAGCCAAGCGGCAACCTGGACTCGAAGTCCGGTGCCGAGCTGCTCGACTTCATGCGGACGGCCGTGCGCGAATTCGGGCAGACGATCGTGATGGTCACCCACGATCCGAACGCGGCCAGTTACTCGGAGCGCATCCTCTTCCTGGATGACGGCGCCGTGGTCCACACGATGTCCGACCCAACTGCGGAGCGCGTGCTCGACACCATGAAGACCCTCGGGGGTTCGTGATGCTGAAATCTGCAATCAAGAGCCTGCTGGCTCACAAAACGAGGCTGGCGCTCTCGACGCTGGCCGTCGTGCTCGGCGTGGCCTTCATCGCCGGCACGTACATCTATACCGACACCACGAATGAGGCCTTTGGCGGCATCTTCGACGAAGCGTATATCGGGATCGACGTCATCGTCACCAACGACAGCGAGTTCAGTTTCGGCCAGGGCGTGTTCTTCGACGACGTCATTGTCGCCGACATCACCGCAGTCGAAGGCGTCGCCCGTGTCGAGCCTTCCATCGACGGCTTTGGGGTTCAGATCCTCGACAAGGAAGGAGCCCCGATCGGTGGGGGCGGCCCCCCGCAGTTCTCGGGCTATCTCCCCGAGGACATCGGTTTTGCCGGCGGATTCGAGATCAGAGATGGTCGCAGCCCATCGGCGCCGACTGAGGTCGTGATCGACGCCAACAGCGCCTCTGAAGGCGAGTACGTCGTCGGCGACACGGTGTCCATCGTCTCCCAATCCGAAGGGACTCTGGAGTACGAGCTCGTTGGGATCGTGGGTTTCGGCGAGGCCGACAACCTCGGCGGCGCCACCTTTGCGCTGTTCGATCTCCCCACTGCCCAAGCCGTGATCGACCAGCCAGGCATGATCACGGGTGCGTACGTGCTCGCCGACCCCGGCACGGATGCGAACGCGTTGGCGGCCGACATCCAAGCCGTGCTCCCGGACAAGGCGCTGGCTCAGTCGTCACAAGACGCCGCTGAGGCGCAGGCGCTGGAGTTTGAAGAAGCTTTGGGATTCTTCAACACGTTCCTCTTGGTGTTTGCCTTCATCGCCCTCTTCGTCGGCACGTTCCTGATCTACAACACGTTCCAGTTCGTCGTTGCCCAGCGACTTCGCGAGCTGGCCTTGATGCGTGCCATCGGTGCGACCCGCTCCCAGGTGGTCCGCACGGTGCTGTTGGAATCGTTTCTGCTCGGGATCCTCGGATCGGTCATCGGAATCGTCGTCGGTGCGGGGCTGGCGCTGGCGCTGCGCGCCGGCCTGGAGGCATTTGGCATCGAGCTGCCATCGACGAGCCTGGTGATCCAGTCGCGAACCATCATCGTTGCGCTCGTGGTCGGCATCGTCGTCACCACGATCTCGGCGATGGTCCCTGCAGTCAAAGCGTCCCGGGTCCCGCCCGTCGCCGCAATGCGCGAAGACGCGGCACGCCCCAAGCGCCGCTCGCTCAGGTTTCGTGCATTGGTTGGCACAGTCCTGCTCCTGGCGGGCGTCGGCTCGCTGCTGAGCGGTCTCCTCGGAGATCTCGACAACACGACGGCTTCACTGTCCGCAATCGGGTTTGGTGCGCTGATCATCATCCTCGGCGCCTACGTGCTGAGTGCCCTGGTCGCCGACCCGGTGTCGCGCTTCCTCGGTGCACCCTTCGCACGTCTGCAGGGCGTGCCCGGCACACTGGCGCAACGTAACGCCGGACGCTCCCCACGGCGCACTTCGGCAACGGCAGCAGCCATCATGGTGGGCATTGCGCTCATCGCCCTGGTGTCGATCCTCTCGGCATCGATACAAGGCACGGTGGATGATATCTTCACCGGTGACGTCGAGGCCGATGTGATCATCCAGCCCGAGGATCAGTTCACCTTCACGGGCTTCACGCCGGCAGTCGCAGAAGACACGGCTGCGCTGCCTGAAGTCGACGTCGTCACGAGCATCCAGATCGGTTCAGTGCTCATCGACGGCAGCGAGACGTTCATCAACACGCTCGACGAGAACGCCTCTGCAGTGTTCACGGTCGAATCACTCGAAGGTGTGCTGGTCCCCAGCGCCCAGGGCATCTCCGTGCCCAGGCGCACGGCCCTGAACAACGATTGGACGCTGGGTACGGTCGTCGATGTGGAGTTCGAACAGACCGGAGGGCAGCAGCTCACGGTTGAGGGCATCGTCGAGTCGGCTGCTGTCGACTCGATCATCCTGAGCCGCGAGGCATATGCGGAAAACTTCGCCCTCGTCTCCGATTACCAGGTGTACGTTCAGTTTGCCGATGGGGTGGCAGTCGACGACGGCAAAGCGGCCGTCCAGACCGTCGCATCCGCGGTGCCGTCCATCAAGGTGCAGACACTCGATGAAACGGCGGACGACCTGAAAGGACAGCTCGACCAGATCCTTGCCCTGATCACTGCGCTCCTGGCGTTGACGGTCATCATCTCGCTCTTCGGGGTGGCCAACACCATGCTGCTGTCGATCTATGAGCGGACTCGTGAGATCGGGCTGCTCAGGGCGGTAGGTCTCGATAGGCAGCAGACTCGGCGCATGATCCGCGCCGAGGCGACGATCATCGCCGTGTTCGGAGCGCTGCTGGGCGTGGCGCTGGGGATCTTCTTCGCATGGGCCGTGATCCAGGCCCTGAAGTCAGAGGGATTCACCGCCTTTGTCATCCCAACGGTGAGCCTCATCGTGTGGATCGCCATCACGGCGTTGCTGGGGATCACGTTTGCGATCTACCCGGCATGGCGGGCGTCGAAGCTCAACGTGCTGGAGGCAATCTCGTACGAGTAGGCGCTTTCGGCATCGCTTGCGGGGCCCGATCACTCGGGTCCCGCAGGCGCCAACCGCTCGAGACCTCCCCGCATGGCATCCGCAGTAGTGTGAATCGCCATGGCCGACGCTGGAATCCCCAACTTCGACACGATCGCGCTGCACGCTGGCCACACACCCGACGCGGACTTCGGGGCGCGGGCGGTCCCCATCTACCAGACGACCTCCTACCTGTTCCCCGACGTCGACCATGCGGCAGGGTTGTTCAACCTCGAACGGCACGGGCACATCTACAGCCGGATCTCCAATCCCACAGTCGCCGTGCTCGAGGAACGGATGGCTGCGCTCGAGGGCGGGGTGGGCGCCGTGTGCGCCGCATCGGGTCAGGCCGCCCTCCACCTCGCCGTCGCCACGCTCTTGAGCGCCGGCGACCACATCGTCTGCTCCCAGTCCGTTTACGGTGGCACCCGCAACCTCTTTGCTCAGACGCTGCCGCGATTCGGCATCGAAGCGACGTTCGTCCACCCTCGCGATCATGACGGCGTCAGGGATGCCATTCGAGACAGCACGCGGTTGGTGGTGGGGGAAACGCTCGGCAACCCAGGACTGGAGGTGCTCGACCTCGACGCCGTGTCCACCATCGCCCACGACGCGGCGATCCCGGTGCTGATCGACAACACCTTCGCCACGCCGTACCTGTTTCGACCGTTCGAGCACGGCGCCGACATCGTCACCCACTCGCTCACCAAGTTCGTCGGCGGGCACGGCATCGCCCTCGGTGGCGTCCTGATCGACGGAGGTACGTTCGACTGGGAGGCATCTGGCAAGTTCCCGACGATGACCGAGCCGTACCCCAGCTACCACGGCCTCCGCTTCGCCGAGGAGTTCGGCACGCAGGCCATGGTGACCAGAGCGCGGGTCGAAGGGTTGCGCGACTTCGGCGCAGCTATGGCCCCTGCAACCGCCTTCTACCTCCTCCAGGGAGTAGAAACGTTGTCGGTGCGAATGGACAGGCACGTCGCCAACACCCGCAAGGTCATTGCCTTCCTCGCCGAGTCGGAGGCGGTGGAATGGATCGCCTACCCGGAGCTCCCGTCCCATCCCGACCACGACCTCGCCCAGCGCCTGCTGCCGCGCGGCGCGGGGGCCATCTTCAGTTTTGGGATCAAAGGCGGGCGTCGTGCGGGCAAGGCCTTCATCGAGCGGCTCGAGGTCTTCTCCCATCTCGCCAATGTCGGCGACGCCAAATCCCTGGTGATCCACCCGGCCAGCACGACGCATGCCACGATGTCGCCCGAAGAGCTCGGGGCCGCAGGCATCGGTGAAGAGCTCGTCCGCCTCTCCATCGGCCTGGAGGACGCAGACGACCTGGTGAGAGATCTCGCCAAGGCGTTGCGCGCCTCGCAGCGGAGCTGAGATGGAACTCGTCGTCGATCGCAAGACCGTGCGGATCGCTACAGGTGGTCGCCCGCTCGATCCCGGCCGGCCACTGCTCGTGCTGCTGCACGGGGCCGGAATGGATCACACCGTGTGGTCGCTCACCATGCGGGCGCTTGCCCATGGCGGCTATTCCGTCTGTGCACCCGACCTCCCCGGTCATGGAAGGAGCGAGGGTCCGGCGCCGCTTTCGGTGGAGGAGTATGCGGTCTGGGCGTACCGGCTGATCGGGGCCGCAGGGGGTGGGCCTGCCCACGTGGCGGGCCACAGCATGGGTTCGTTGATTGCGCTCGAGCTCGCGGCGAAGCGGCCGGAGCTGGTGGCGTCACTCACGCTCATGGGGACGGCGGCGACGATGCCCGTCCATCCTGAGATGCAAGCGGCGGCGGACGCGGGCGACCATGCGGCCATAGATCTCATGGTGTCGTGGGGCCTCGCCCCGTCGGCCCATCTCGGCCGCCACCCGACCCCTGGCCTGACCCTTCGAGAATCAGGGATGCGACTCATGGAGCGGACCGACCCAGCCGTCATCGCCTCAGATCTGCGGGCCAGCTCCGGATACGTCAACGCCGCCGAGGCCGCCGCAGCCGTCACGTGCCCAACGCTGATACTTCTCGCCGAGCGCGACATGATGACACCGGTCCGCAACGCTGCACCACTCCGGGAGGCGATGCTCCACGCCCGAGTCGAAACCATTCACGCTTCCGGCCACACGATGATGACCGAAAACCCCAACGCCGTCTTGAATGCGATGCTCGACTTCTTGGCGCACCTGTGAGCTTGGGCCCGGCCGATCCCGGAGGCCGGCGCGCAGGCGCCCACGGCCGAGCCACCCATGCTCACGACCTCCGCGAAGAGCGCAAGCCGGCATTGATCGACAGTCCCTAGTCTCCCGATCATGGCAAAGACCCACCAGGCCATCCCAGATCCCCGGAACGCCGGCATCGATATCTACGTCAACGGCCAGTTCTTCCGGCGCGACGACGCCAAGGTCTCCGTGTTCGACAGCGGATTCGTCGTTGGCGATGGAGTGTGGGAGGGGTTGCGGCTTCACAACGGCAGATTTGTGCACCTCGAGCTGCACTTGGATCGCCTTTTTGAAGGTGCTGCCGCCATCGGTCTCGACATCGGCATGACCAGAGACCAACTGGCCGGTGTCTTGAGGGAGACGGTGGATCGCAACGGGATGACCTCGGACGTGCATGTACGGCTCATGGTGACCCGCGGCGTCAAGAAGACCCCGGCCCAGCATCCCGCTCTCGTCGTCGGCGGCCCCACGATCGTCGTGATCGCGGAGCACAAGAAGGCTGACCCGGCGGTTGGGGCCGAAGGCATCGAGCTGTTCACGTCGACGGTGAGGCGCCCTCCGCCAGACACTCTCGATCAACGACTCAACTGCCACAGCAAGCTCCACGAGGTGGTCGCCTTGATCCAGGCGCTCAGCGCAGGAGCAGACGAGGCATTGATGCTGGACACCCACGGTGCGGTGGCCACGTGCAACTCGACCAACTTCTTCATCGTGCGCCACGGCGAGGTGTGGACTTCGACCGGCTTGCACTGTCTCAACGGCATCACCAGACGGCTGGTGATCGAGCTGTGTGCGGAGCTCGGCCTGGTTGCCCGGCAACGAGACTTCAGCCTCACAGACGTCTACTCCGCCGAGGAGGCGTTTGTCACCGGCACCTTCGGCGGTCTCACGCCCGTGGTGAAGGTCGACGGGCGGACGATCGGGGCCGGGGTCAAAGGTCCTGTCACCGCTCGTCTCGCCGCGGCCTACACCGAAGCCATCGATGCGGCCGTGGCATGAGCGACTGTCTTCGCCTCTCGATGTGGTCAGGGCCTCGCAACATCTCGACGGCCCTGATGTACGCGTTCCGGCAGCGGCCCGACACCGCCGTGGTAGACGAACCGCTGTATGCGCACTACCTCACCGTCACGGGTCTGGACCACCCTGGACGCGACGACGTCCTGGCCGCACAGGACGCCGATGGAGCCCGCGTCGTTGCCGACGTGCTCATGGGCGAATGCGCAACCCCCGTTCGTTTCTTCAAGAACATGGCCCACCACCTCGTTGGCCTCGAGATCAGCGTCGTGGATCCACTGACGAACGTGCTCCTGACCCGAGACCCGAGACATATGCTGGTGTCGCTCACGAAGGGCCTCCCGGACGCCGACGTCGAGGCGACAGGGCTGCCCAGTCAAGTGCGCATGCTGGAACATCTCATCGCAACCGGGGTCGAGCCCATCGTGCTCGACTCGACCGAGATCCTGAGAGACCCGCGCTTCGTGCTCGGCGAATTGTGCGAGCGGCTCGCCATCCCGTTCTACGACGGAATGCTGTCGTGGCCCGCCGGCCCCAAGCCGGAGGACGGGGTGTGGGCCTCCCATTGGTATGGGAATTTGCACCGCTCCACCGGGTTTGCGCCCTACCGGCCGCCAGCGGTGCCGTTCCCGAAACACCTCGAACCCCTGTTGGAGCAATGCAAGCCTGCCTACGCCAGGCTGTTCGAGTACACGATCCGCGCCCGCGGTAGGCCGGCCTCAGCAGCCGTTGGCTTGGAGCGTGAGGAAAGGATTCACCTCGGCACCGCCGACGATGATCTCGAAATGCAGGTGGGGCGGCGTCGACTTCGCGTTGCCCGTGCGCCCAACACGACCGAGGACATCTCCGGCGTTGACGTCCCCAGCAACGCCGTAGGCGGAGAGGTGGGTGCCGATGTACAGATTGCCATCGTCGCCGTAGAGCCAGAACTGCAGCCCGCCGCGGGTTCCGTCGATCTGCTCGACAACCCCGGAAACCGGAGCAACGACGGCTGTTCCCTCAGCCGCAAACATGTCGGTACCCAGATGAAGCCTTCCGCCCGCTCTCGGGGTGTGCCAGTCGTTGGTGTACCAGGACGTTGCGAGAGGGCAGGTGAAGGCGTTACCTGGAACCCTGAGCGTCTGGCCTGCTCGCAGGAGACTGGGGTTGGCGAGATCGTTGAGCTTCACGAGTTGGCGTCCCGTTGTCTCGAACCGCTGCGCAATCGCCGACAGCGTGTCGCCGTACACCACCGTGTAGGTCGTCGTATCGCCGACGACAACGGGAGTCCCGGCACCGGCTGCCGGGCCCGATGTGCCCGCCGGCGGTGAAGAGGCGGTATCGACCTGGAGCTGCATGCCCGAGTAGATACGATCTGGGTTGACGATGCCGTTTGCGGCGGCGACATCGGCCGTCGTGCTTCCGTAGTTCTTTGCGATCTGCGAGAGGGTCTCGCCGTACTTCACGACGTGAATGACCGGGTTCCCGCCGGCCGCCGACGGCACCCGAAGCACTTCACCTGCGCGGATCAGGTTGGGGTCGGAAAGGTGGTTCGCCTCGACGAGGTCGCCAACGGTGGCGCCGTGCTCGTGGGCAATGTCGGCCAGCGTCTCGCCGGATTCAACGATGTGCTCCCCATCGGAGACCAGCACGACAGAGACCAGAGCTACCGCGAGGAGGTGAGTGAAGACGAAAATGAGCAAGACCCTTCTGGCCCCTCACTTCGACTCCGCGGGAGCACCTTAGCGCGGAATTCGCGAACTTGGCCACTTCTGGCAACCGCATCGCTGCCTCAGCAGACGGCCGTCACGATGAGGTGTTTGCCGTGCTTGACGACGGAGGACGCACCAAACCCGGCCGACTGCAGTCTCTCAGCCAATTCGTCGGCGCCGTCCCGGGTGATTCCGTGATTCCCGTTGGTTTCGGTCTCTGCAATCAGGAACCGTCCGCCGCTGCGGAGCACCCGGAACACCTCTCCGATCCCGGCTGCAGGGTCTTCCCAGTGGTGGAAGGCGTGAATCGTCCACGCCAGGGTGAAGGTGTCATCCGGGAAGGGGAGCGCCTCTGCCCCTGCGACCGTGAACTGGACGCTGGCGAGGTAGCGAGAGCGCCTCGCCGCGATCTCGATCATCGGTGCCGAGCGATCAACACCGACGGCTCGCTGCGCCGTCATGGCTGCCTTGCGCACTGCGGCGCCCGGCCCGCAGCCGATGTCGAGAGCGATGTCGTCGGGCTGCGGGTCGGCAACCGCAACCACGGTCCGGTTGGACTTCGGGTTGCGCCCGATGAAGGCATAGATCTCAGATCGCAACCGGGGCCATGGGGAATCATCGGGCATTCGCCGATTCTTGCAGAGGTCCGGCGCCGCCCGCATCGGAGTGGGCCGCTGGGAACCGCGGCGCCGGCGCCGTGGTTCAATGAGCGTTCCATCGGGAGGAGATTGTCCATGCACGCCATCCGGATCAGTGAGCACGGCGACGCCGGGGTATTGGAGTGGACCGAGGTGGCGACGCCGGTCCCCGCTGCGGACGAGCTCCTCGTCCAGGTGGAAGCAGCCGGGGTCAACTACATCGACACCTATCACCGCACCGGGCTGTATCCGATGGCGCTGCCGCTCACACCCGGCCTCGAAGGAGCGGGCGTGGTCGCAGCCGTCGGCCCCGACGCCGTCGGGTTCGGTGTCGGGGATCGGGTTGCGTGGACGAACGCCATGGGCTCCTATGCGGAGTATGTGAACGTCCCAGCACGCCAGGCCGTTGCCATCCCTGGGGCGTTGCCGTCGGAATCGGCTGCGGCGGTCATGTTGCAGGGGATGACCGCCCACTACCTCTCTCGCGGCACGTTCCCGCTCGGCGAAGGTCACCGCTGTCTGGTCCACGCGGGTGCCGGTGGTGTCGGTCTGCTCCTGATCCAGATGGCCAAGGACCTGGGAGCAGAGGTGTTCACCACGGTGTCGACCGAAGAGAAGGCCGCGCTGGCTGCCGGTGCCGGGGCGGACCACATCATCCGGTACGAGTCGTCGGACTTCGGCGCCCGAGTCGAGGAGATCGCGGGGCCCCGCCCATTGGATGTCATCTACGACGGCGTGGGACGCGCCACGTTCGCTCGGGGGCTCGAGCTGCTCCGCAAACGAGGGATGATGGTGCTGTTCGGCCAATCCAGCGGGCCCGTCGAGCCCTTCGATCTCGGAGCTCTGGCCCGGCATGGCTCGCTGTACGTCACCCGCCCGACCTTGTTCGACTACATCGCCACTCGTGAAGAACTCGATGCCAGGGCCGGTGCCGTGCTCGGTGCCGTTGCGGCGGGGAAATTGGACGTCAGGATCGGCCATCGATGGCCGATGGCTGAGGCGCGAAACGCTCATCGCGCCCTCGAGGGCCGACGAACCACAGGCAAGCTCCTTCTCCTGCCCGGTTGACCGCGGGTTGGCCCTTCCTGGGCGGCATCGACGCGGCGGAGCCGGGGCACCACCACAGGCCCCGGCTCCGCACGCGTAGAGGTAGGACACCTGAGCAGGAGAATCATGACACGGTGCGGGGTGAGCAGGGTCCCCGCTCCAAGCCGGCGGTGTGTTGCACCGGTGCCCGTCAAAGGTCGATTTCGGCGACACGCTCGAGGAATGCCACCACCTGGGCACGGGTGACGAATCGGGTCGGGCAGGCGTGCTCGTAGGCAGGAGGGTCGCATCCACGCAGGATGCCGACCGCCGCAAGTCGCCGATGTCATCGGCGAAGACCGATTCCACGCTGTCGGGTCGACGCCCCGATGACCATCCCCACGACCGGAGCTCTGCGGCGTCGCACTGGAACCTCGATCAACCGGGGGTTGCCGACTCGACGAGCGAGTGGAACAGCGCCCACGATGCTTCGTCGTCCGCATCACCGAGGTACTCGGGGTGCCACTGCACCGCAAGGAGCGGCCACGAAGGATCTTCGTGCTCGATCGCTTCCACCACCCCATCATCTGCCCAGCCGACTGCGCGGAACCCCGGCGCCAAATCCCGCACGGCCTGGTGGTGGATCGAATTGACCTCGAGGTGGTGGCCACCCACTACAGCAGCCACTCGACACCCCTCGTCGAGCCGGACGTGCTGGTGCCCGTTGAACACGTGGTGACCGATGACGGTGTGATCCATCGATCCAATCTCGGTCGGGATGTCCTCGATGAGCGTCCCACCCAGCGCGACGTTGAGCACTTGGATGCCTCGGCATATCGCCAGCATCGGTGTCTTCCGCCTGGCTGCGCAACGGACCAGCTCGATCTCGAACTCATCACGGTCGAAGTCCATGCCGTACATCGAGTCGAGTCGCCGGCTTCCGTACCGCTCGGGCTCGACGTCACCCCCGCCGGAAAGCACGAGACCATCGACACGATCGAGGAGATTGTCCACGTCGTTGTTGGGAACAGGGGCGAGGAGGATCGGCACGCCACCGGCTCGGAGCACCGAATCGGAGTAGGTGTGTTGCAGCGTGTGAGCTTCCAGCTCGCCCCCCGACGTCGGGATGACACGGGGACGCGTGGTGATGCCGATGACCGGGCGCATGGCCACAATGCTAGAGAACATCGCCTGGAGAACATTGCGCTGGAGAACATTGCGCTCCATGGCTTCACGGCACGGACGTCCTTGGCGCCCGACAACGTCGTGCCATCGGCCGCAGTCGGCACCGTCGAACGGCCCTACCGCCCTCTCCGGCGGTTCTCGATCATGCAGGTGGAGGTGAGCAATATGATCATCGTGGCCGGCATCGACGACACTCCCCATTCCGTGTGCGTGGTCGAACACGGCTTGCGGCAGGCGAAGCTCCAGAATGCCGAACTCCACATCGTGCACGTCTTCCACCTGCCGCCGACGGTGACGGCGGGCTACGGGATCTTCCCCGTTGACGTGGAGAAGCTCGAAACCGCCGAACGAACGAGGGTGTGGGACCAGGTGAGGAGTCAGGTGGAGGGGTCAGACGTCGAGGTGCTCCGCGTCGATCTCGAGGGGTACCCTCCGGACACGCTCGTCGCGTACGTCGAAAACGTCCGTGCCGACCTCCTCGTCGTCGGCACCAGGGGCCGTGGTGAGATCGCTTCGATCTTCCTGGGATCCACGAGCCATCGGGCGATCCACCTCGCCCACTGCGACGTCCTGGTCGTCAAGCCGGATCGGGCCGCCTGACGGAGTCCCGGGTCACTCGAGCCTTGCGCTCATTGCGCCGTCCACCCGCCGTCGACGAGCAACACATGGCCGTTGACCATGGCGCCTGCTGGTGACGCAAGGTAGATGACGGCCGCAGCGACATCGGTGATCGAACCGACGCGGCCGATCGGGAGACGGTCGAGTACGGCCTCGAGATACTCAGGTTGGTCCAACCGCTCCGCCGTGCCAGGCGTGTAGATGAAGGTGGGGGCGACGGCGTTCACGTTCACGCCCCTGTGCCCCCATTCGAGCGCCAGAACCTTTGTCAGCAGGTTCACCCCGCCCTTGCTGGCGGAGTAGACCGCATGGTCGCGGATCCCCACGACGCCGGCTTGCGACGACATGTTGACGATGCTGCCGCTCCCCTGCTCGAGCATGACTCGCCCTGCGGCTTGCGCACAGAAGAAGAGACCGCGCAGGTTGACCGACATCATTTCGTCCCACTCGGCTTCCGTGACGTCCTCAGCCGGGTGATTGGCACCGAGCCCCGCGTTGTTGACCAGGACGTCGATGGACCCGAGCCGATCGTGTACGTCGCCGACGACCGACCGGATCGCGGCGACGTCGCGCACGTCGAGGCCAAGGCCGATCGCTTGACCCCCTTGGGTCTCGATCTCGGCGACAAGGGAGTCGAGCAGCGATCGATCGCGGCCCGCTCCGGCAACGGTGGCTCCCGCTCCGGCCAGCGCCAATGCAACGCCACGACCGATGCCACGGGTCGCTCCTGTGACGAGGGCGACCTTGCCGGCGAGCGAGAAGTCGGGGAGATCCACGACTGCGACCCTACCGTGCGACGTCAGCCTTTTGCGCGCTGTCCTGTCGACGGGCTCCTACCCTCCCCTGGTGCACGACCTCACTGTTCCTCGGCGCCGGCGATCGATGGTCGTGCTTGCCGTTGCCTCGTTCGCGGTCCTCGGCTTGTCGGAAAGCGGGCTTGGGACCGCATGGCCGTCGATGCGAACGACCATCGAGCGGCCCATCGCCGACCTCGGGACGTTGCTGGCCGCCGGTCTGATCGGATACGCCACTGCAAGCGCTCTCGCCGGCCGTGCCATTGCACGCTACGGGTACGGCCGGGTGCTCATTGCTGCATCGACGCTGTCGCTCGCCGGATTGATCACCTACACCACGAGCGGCACATGGGCCATGGTGCTCGGCGCTGCCGTGCTCCTCGGGGTCGGGGGAGGATCGCTCGACACCACGCTCAATGCGTATGCGGCGCACCACTTCTCGCCGGGAGAGATGAACATGCTGCACGCCGGTTTTGGTGTGGGCGCCACCCTGGGGCCAATCGTGATGGCAGTCGCGGTCGCCGGGAGCGCGGGATGGCCCGCCGGCTACGTCGCTTTCGCCATCGCCCAGGGGGCGCTGCTCCTGGCGCTCACCACGCGCCGGGGAGGCTGGCTGCCGGCCCCGGAGCGGTCAGGGGACGGCCGGCGCCCCGATGTGGACCGTCTGGTCGTGCTGAGCCTGCTCATGTTCTTCCTCTACACGGGCATCGAAGTCGCCACAGGCCAGTGGTCCTTCAGTGTGCTCACCGAGAGCCGCGGCATCGCAACCGGCCGAGCGGGGCTGTGGGTGGCCTCGTATTGGGCCGGCTTGACCGTGGGGCGGCTCGGGTTGAGCGCGGTCGCCACTCGCATCGGACCTCCGCGGGTGCTGGCCATCAGCGTGCTCGGCGCGATCGCAGGCGCCGTGTGGTTCTGGGCGGACCCCGCCGGAACCGGTGTCATCGCACTACCCGCGATGGGAGCAAGCCTCGCCGGGATCTTCCCCACACTCGTCACGCTGACTCCCGCGCGGCTGGGAACTGAGCGCACCAACGCCATGGTCGGCTACCAGCTCGCTGCAGCAAGCGCAGGAGCTGCGGCACTTCCGTGGTTGATCGGTCGTGCGATCGCCGCCTCCTCGCTGGAGGTGGTCAGCCCCATTCTCGTTGGCGCCACCCTGACGATGGGCCTGGTGCATTTGGCAACGGAGCGCACCTCGACGCTCAACCCACTTTGATGCCGAGGGCAGCCTCGTAGGCCGTGCGGAGTCGCCGCAACGCTCTCGCTCTGCTCGGCCCGATGCTGCCCACCGGTCGATCGAGCATCGCCGCGATCTCGACATACGGCAGAGGCGGGTCGATGGCAACCAAGCTCAGCAGCTCTTGCATGTCGCCGGGGAGCGTCGCCAGAGCCCGGACGACGGCCGCACGCTCCTCGGCAGCCACGACGTGGTCGCTGTCCCATGACACCAGCTCTGCCGTCGCCTCGATGTCCTCGGTCGCGATGACCCTGCCCCGCGACCTGTAGACGTCGATGGCCGCCCGTCGAGCGGTCACTCCAAGCCACGCGGCCAACCGCTCAGGGTCCCTGATCTTGTCGAGGTTCTGCAGGAGCTGCATCCACACGAACTGGGCAACATCCTCAGAGGTCGCATGGTCGAGGCGAAAACCGCGAATTACCCGCCATACCGGTTCGCGGTAGCGATCAACGATGGTTTCCCAGGCGCTCTGCGATCCAGTGGCGGCGGCTTCGAGCAGGTCTGCGGCCGAATCGCCGATTGGCGCAGCGTTCCGCCGGTCTACGACCTCTGCGGACTTCATGAGCGGACTCCCTCTGCGTTACCCGAGACGGATCCTCAGGCATGGCGCACGGTCCCACAGTGCGGTTAGCAAGAGGTTATGGCTCGAATAGGAGCCGCAAAGGGCTGGCTCCCCCGCCTGAGCGAGGGAGCCTGACCACGAGTTGCCGGAAGGCTACCGGACGACGATGTTGCCCGTGTCGGGCACTGTCGTCGGAGCTGCATATGTGTCGGCGCCCGGCTGGGTGTCGAACACGACGTTTTCGGGATCGCCGGCGACCCACACCTTGACCCGGAATGCGTCCACACCCCCGCTCTTGCTGTCGTCGACGGCCGTCACGAAGAACTCGTAGTCCCCCTCACCGTCGATCCGAGCCGTCCCGCCGGTGATGCCCCAATTGCCGAAGATCCAGATGTAGTCGATCTCCTGGGCCTCGAGCCCGTCGGCGAACCCTGAGCCATCGAAGTTGTACTTCACGTTGCCTTCGGGGATCCCCGTCTGACGAGCCGGCTTGACGTGCACGCCGAGATGCTGCTCGGTGCCTTCCGTCACCCGCACCGAGCCAAGGATCTTCCGGCCTGCAGGGTCGAACATGACGGCATACTCGAACGTCTCCACGGCGAAGGCCCCTGCCGCGTCCGTCACTGTGAGCGTCAACGTGTAGATGCCCGGCTCGGTGTAGAAGTGACCATCGGTGATCGTGAACTCGCCACCCCCGACGCTCGTCGGCACCGGCTGGGAGACCGCACCGTCCCCCCAGTCCAACACAGCGGAGAACGTGTCGCCGGCATCGGGATCGGTGAACGTCGCCGAAGCGATTGCCTCGAGGTGGAACGAAAGCGGATCCAGCGGTCCGACGAACGCGGTGATCACCGGGGCGGTGTTGGTGCCGCCGACGGCCTCGACGGTCAGCTCGAGGGAGTCAACACCGAGCCGCCGTCCCCTGCCAGCACGCTGCCCGTGTCGGCGAGGGCGTCTGCGATCGTCTCGTAGGTCTGGCCGGCGCCGACGGTGTGGTCGGTCGCTCGGGCGACGGGGACAGAAGGCGGGGCCACGAGCAGTGCTGCGACTATCGCGAGAATTGCGCCCAGCGCCGCGGGGCGCGACCCCGATACTGTGGACCCCCGCATATACAACGCCCCCTCGTCCGAAGCTGGCATCGACGCACGAGCGCCAACCCCGGCTCTTCCCTCAGCCGATGACCCCCACCGACTCCGCTCTCTCTCCGATCGAGACTAGCTCGCCAAGTCGTTGCGCGGGGCAGCAATTGGCACATAAGGAACTCGCTCGACGCCGAGCTCATGGAGAATGGCCGCCGCGGCCTCCGACCAGTCGCCGCCCTCACCGGTCCGCTCCGCCCATCGCGCCATTGCGTGCAACGTGAGCGCTTCCTCAAATCGGGCCTTCGCCTCTCTTGCGAGCTCCAGCGACCGCAGCAACTCGACCTCTGCGGCTGCGTCTTCGCCGGCCTGGAGGTAGGCATACCCGAGCAACCTGTGCTGGGCTGCCTGCAGCACGGTGGAGCCCGGTACATCGTCGACGGCCCGGAGATCTTCCCGCAGCATCTCGCCGGCCGCCTGCCACTCACCCTTGTGGAGCGCAACCTCGATACTCCTGGCCCTCACGTCGAGCCGGCCGAGGGGCGCCCCAACCTCTTCGAAGACCGCCGCAGCGCGCTCGAGATGGGCCGCTGCCTTGTCGGTGTCACCGTCGCGACCCTCCAGCCTGCCCAAGTTGGCATGGGCGAAGGCAAGCCCGAGCGAGTAGCGGGCTCCGCGCCAGATGCGCAACGCTTCATCCAGCGCGCTGCGTGCGTCCTCATATCTCCCGCGGTCGATGTCGATCTCGGCGAGGTTGTTGCGGATGATCGCCTCGGTGATCACGTCACCGGCCTTGTCGGCGGCTGCGGCGCCTTCGGTCCAGTAATCGAATGCCGCAGTCCATTCCCCGAGGAAGTAGGCGTTGTACCCCAAGTTGTTGAGCACTTTCGCTTCACCGACCAGGTCGCCGAGTTCCCGGTAGATCTCGAGGGCACGCAATGATCCGGCACCCCTGTCGTCGTGATTCACCACTGCATAGTTGGTGGACAGCAAGTTGAGGGCATGGGCGAGAAGGTCCGGGTGGTCCTCGATCGAAGGCGAATCGAGCACCCTGCGGCACCACTCGATGCTCCCTTCGGGGTCGAGCTTCCGGCGCAGCACGCCGGCATAGCCAATCATCGCCTCGAGCCGCTGCACGTCGCGGTCAGGCGTCGCCGGCGCCTGCTCCAGCGTGTCCAGCGACGCCTGCAGGATCTCGAGCGCGTCGTCGTATGCACCCATCTTCTCCTGGACCATGCTCTCTTTGCGGAGCAGCCGGCCTCGCCAGAGCAGGTTGTCGTGGGCAAGCGTCAGCGCCTGTTCGTACGCTCCCCATGCCTCGTCGTGGAGACCCGCTGCATCCGCAGCGTCGCCCATTGCCTCCGCCACTTCGGCGCGCTCTTCTTCGGGCACGACTGCCTCCATCTGGTCGCTGGCCGCGAGAGCGCGACGGTACAAATCCGCCGCGACGACGTTGGCGTATTTCTTCTGGGCACGCTGGGCGGCCATCACCGAGTACTCCCACGCACGCGGATAGTCCTCGGCGCGGGAGAAGTGCAACGACAACATCTCCGAGAACCGCTCGGGACGCCGCCGGGCTCGCCGCTCCAAGGCCTCCCCAATCGCGAGATGTAACTCCCTGCGCCTCCCATACGGCAGTCCGGCATACGCAGCATCACGCAGGATGGGCTGGCGGAACCGCACCCGGCCTGTTGCAGAGATCTCCAGGAACTCGGCCAGACGATCCCACACCTGGGTGTCCTCGAGGACGGCTGCGACATCCGGAAGCGCATCGGCCAGCAAATCCACCGCAAAGGTCTGCCCCAGCACGGCTGCGTACCTCAGCAGCCGGCGATCGCGCAGCTCCAGCCTGTCGATGCGCTCTGCAGCCACCGCTTCGATGCTCTCGGGCAAGTCGTCACCGCCGTCGCGTACCGCCGCCACCAACTCGAGGAGAAAGAAGGGATTCCCCCCTGATCGTTCGGCCACGGCGTTGAAGGTCGAGATGGGGAGGTCCAAGTCGGCGGCGGCCAGGCCGAGCAGCCGGCGGGTCGAGTCGGGTGACAGCGGCGGCAGTGCGATGGACGTGCCCGGATCGAGGCCATCCCAATCCTGGCCGGGTCGCCGGCTGGTACACACGACCCACGGTCGCTCGTCGATTTCGGCCATCATGCGCATCAGGATCTCGCGGGAGGCCTCGTCGATCCACTCGGCGCCGTCGATCACGATGAGCGTCGGCTCATCCAATACCTTGGTGAGCATCTCTTCGATCACCTCGGCGGTCTTCTGCGCCTGGAACTTGCCATCGACTGTCTCCACCTCGGGAGTCGAAGGCACCTCGGCACCGACGACCCGTGCCACGAGCGGGAGCCACGGTGTCATGTCGTGGCACGTTGCGGCGACCGCCTCTTCCAACTCTTGGCCAAGCTCCTCAGGCGCCTTGTCATGCGACAGCCCGAATGCACCGAGCACGATCTGGCCGGCGACGTAGAAGGCGGTCGACGACTCGTAGGCCTCGCCTGTCGCCACCAGAAGACGCTGCTCGCTCCGCTCTGCAACCTCTTGAAGGAGGCGGGTCTTGCCGATGCCCGCCACTCCGTCGATATCCACCACCTCGCCCGCGCCACCCTTCGCCTCGTTGATCTCACGCATGAGTCGATCGAGCTCGTCATCCCGACCGATGATGTCGAACCTGCCGGCCGGCTGCGCTCCCCCTGAGGCGATCTGCGCATTGAGTCGATAGGGCGCAACCGGCTCCGCTTTGCCCTTGAGGTGGATGGGGTCGAGCGCCGTCGCATCGAAGAGGCTCGCGGAGCGCTCGAGGACATCTCCGGTCACGAGGGCGGTGCCTGGCTGGGCGGCCGCCGCCAGCCGCGCAGCAAGGTTCACGGTGTCGCCGATGACGGTGTACACCCGGCGCATACGAGAACCGAGATCGCCGGCGAATACGTTGCCGCGGGCAATCCCGACCGACACCTGCAAAGGGGAGGAGATGTCCGCCACCTCGTGTCCCGCCCGCAGGATCCGCTCTTCCTCGCCGTCCTGGCGGTCCGGGACGCCCGTGACCAGGATGAGTTTGAAGCCGTCTGGCGAGATGTCGCTGGCAAGGACGGTGACCTCGAAGCGTGCGGCCACCTCCTGGACTTTCGAGACGAGCCGGTCCATTTCTTGCTGCGCCGCATCTCGATTTGTGGACTCCAGCAGCTCGTCGAGGCCCGACACTTTGACGAAAGCCACGTTGGCAATACGGTGTTCGCCCTCGTTGAAGGTCAAGGTCAGATGCTTGCGCAGACGTTGCGGCACGTAGTGGGCGTAGTCCATGGTGCCCGACGCCTCGTCGTCAGGCTCGAATTCGTCTGCGTCCGGGGCGTCCTCGAGGAACACACCGCTGCCCTTGGGACTTCCGAGCGCATCGTCGTCGATCAGGCTCGCCGTCGTCGGCGCCACGAGGATCTCGCCGGCATCGGCCGTGGCCTCCATGTCCACAACTGCCCAGGCCGTCTCGCCGGCAACGATCATCTCCCGACTTGCCGAACCCGCCAGCACACATGCGATCGACCCGGAGGCAAGACCCATCGACATTGCCAGCGGCACAGGGCTCGATGCGCTCTGGAAGTCATCGAGGGCATCCCTCATGTCGAACGCCGACCTGGCAGCACGCCCGGCGTGGTCGCTGCCCGTGAAGAGGAGCAGCAACGCATCGCCACCAAACTTCAAGAGGTCGCCGCCGTCGAGGGACGCAACGTCGAGCAATTCCGAAAACGCACCGTTCAAGACCGCGGTGACTTCTTCACTTCCGATCTTGCCCTGCCGGGCGAGCTCCTCCGACAAGCTCGTGAATCCCGAAATGTCGGCGAAGAGGAGCGTGCCATCGAGGGTGAGGACATCTCCTTCGGCGCCGCCCGCCTTCCACGCCAGCAGGACGCGAGGCAAGTAGAGCGCATAGTGGACGTCGCTCCTGGGGCCTGCCGTCATGAAGTGGTCTGCTCCGTCCTTCGTCAACCCACGCCTGAATGGTCGCCATGGCTCGCGGTACCGAACTCCAACCGACCTGTCCGTGGCGGCGAAGTCGAGCAGCGCGGGTGGTGTGCCTGCCGTACCTGACGTGGTCCAATCTCGCAGCCGGGGTCGATCCCCACGCACCGTGCACGACGCTACACGACCGGCCCTCGCGGTAGGCTCCACGCCGCCGGACGGGGAAAGCGAACCATCATGAGAATCACGCCGCTGCGACCACCACGGTTGCGCACTGCACAAACCGAGGCAGAGCATCGCGCCGCGACGTGGCTGGAGCTCTTCTACGACTTGGTCTTCGTTGTCGCCGTGGCCGCCCTGGGTCACCGGTTGCTCCTCGACCACGATCTGGCGGGCACCTGGGCGTATATCGGGCTGTTCCTGCCGCTGTGGTGGTCGTGGGCCAGCTACACCTTCTATGCGGATCGCTACGACACCGACGACCTCATCCAACGGCTGCTGGCAGTCGCCCAGATGGTGGCCATCGCCTTCATGGCCGCAAGCATCTCAGGTGACGAGTCCGACTCCATGGCGGCTTTTGCCGCGGCGTTCGTGACGGCACGGGTGATCCTCCTCACCATGTACGTTCGCGCCTATCGCCACGTCGCCGAGACGCAGAAGCTGGTCGCCGGCTACCTCCGCGGGTTTTCGGCCGGGGGCCTGCTGTGGCTCATCTCCATATGGGTGCCGAGCCCGTTGCGATTCGTTCTCTGGGGAGCAGGGCTCGCCATCGATCTGGCCACGCCCTATCTGATCCGGAAGGAGCAGGCGAGGGCGCCGCTGTCGGTGTCGCACCTCCCGGAACGCTTCGGCCTGTTCACGATCCTCGTGCTCGGTGAGTCCATCGCCGCGGTCGTGGCTGCCCTGTCCCACTTCGAGTGGGCGGCGGGTCCCACGGTCCGTGCCGCCCTTGGCGTGATCACGGCCACGTCGTTGTGGTGGCTGTACTTCGACAACCTCGAGGGATCCGTGGTGCGCAGGCGCAAGGGTCAGGCCAAGGCGTGGAAGCCGACGGCGTGGATCTACTCGCACCTCCCCCTTGCGATCGCACTCACCGCAACCGGCATTGGCCTCGAGTTCCTGGTGAGCGAGGAACCGGAGGTGGGAGCGACGATGGTGGCGTGGGGCATGGCGGCGAGCCTGGTGGCGATGGCCGGCATCATCGTTGCCACCGAGCGGGGCCGGGACAGGCAAGACGCCAACCAGGCCCTGGTGCGGGTTGTGGCGGCGGCAGTCACCGTGCTCATTGCTGTGGCCGGCGGTGCTTGGGGAGCCACGGCGCTGTTGACGGGCTTCATGTTGATTGGCGCGGTGCAGGTGGCCATCGACTTGTTCTGGTTCAACGAGTCGACCGCCTGAGGCCGCAGGTTCGCCGCGCGTGCGCGCTCACGACGACGTGATCAGCAGTCGCTACGCTCGAATCCCGCGGATCACCATGGAGATGGCCTCGTCGATGACATCGTGTTCCTTCGGCGCAATCGCCAGGTCGGGCAGCCGTCGTTTGTAGTTCAGCGCGGAAATCACACCGTGCATCGCAGCCCAGAGCGCCATCGCAGTCGCGGCCGGATCGAGGTCGTCACGCAGCTCCCCAGAGGCGATCCCGCTTTCGACGAGTCGAGCCACAAACGTCAAGGCCAGCGGGGCCGGCAGCGCCAGTGCTGCGTCCTCTTCCACCGAATCGGGAAGCGGGCGAACGAACATCACGTCGTAGTGCTGAGCCCGTTCCAATCCGAAAGCCACGTACGTTCGGCCGATGGCTTCCAACTGGGCGAGCAGCGTCTCGTGTTCAGTGGCGGCTGCGGCCAAGCGTCGCAACAGCTCCTCGAATCGGCGGTTGCAGCATTGGAAGAAGAGGTCGTCCTTGTCGACGAAGTGGAGATAGATCGAAGGCGCCGAGACTCCCACCCGCTCAGCGATCTCCCGCATCGAGATCGCTTCTGGCCTGCCCTTTTCGACGAGCAACGCCTCGGCCGCATCGAGCACCTCACCGCGGAGCCTGCCGCCTTCGCCCTTGCGGGCCCGCGGTCTCGGATCGGGGGCGGCGTCTCCGGCAGGCGCCCTTTCGGTATCCGTGTCTCGGTCAGCGTTCGATTGCGCCACAGCACCTCCCACCCAGCGCGCCGATGATAGGTGCCGACGCGGCGTCGACATCAACCCGGTCTCGATAGACACCGATCAGCCACCGGCCGAGAACGCGACGAAGTCTTCGGCCTCGACCGCAGCGATGGTGGACGCCAGCACGTCGAGGGGCAGATCATCGAGACGCCTGAACCGGACACAGGACTTGCCCATGTCGAGCTTCTTCCCTGTGGCCCGGTAGTCGGCCTGGAACTGCTCGAGCATGCCCGGCATGGCGTAGACCGAGGTCAGGTAGACGGCCATGTAGTTCTTCTGCGAGGCCAGCGCTGCATACATGAGAGGCTTGCCGTTGTACGTGTCCGGGTAGGTCGCAAGCGGCACCTGGTAGGTGATCATCCCCCAGTTCATCGCCTCCTCGTACCCGGCAGGCAGATTGGCGAGAATGACCTCCCGCACCTCTTCCAGCGCTTCCCTCCGATCCTGCGGCAACGCGTCGAGATACTCCTCGGCGGACTTGGCATTGCTGCGCACGGCAACCTCCACGACGCGGGCGGGCACGGTGCATCGTACGCATGCCGTTGCGCCCGATCCATCACGGCGACTCGTCCTCCAGGTTCATGGCTTCCGCCCCTGGCTCACCACCGCCTCGACCCATACGGTTTGCAGAGATCAATCAAAGCGAAGGACGGCCATGACCAGCAAATCCCTCGACCTCGCCGGCCCCGGAATGGGCAACTACGACGACCTGGCGCACATCCTGCCCTCCGACTACCACTCGCTCCTCACCCCGCGGCAGACGATGGAAGCCTTGTTCGCCGCAAAGACCTACATCGAGACCAACTTGTGCAAGGCACTCAACCTGATCATGGTCCAGGTGCCGCTCATCGTCGACGTGAAGAGCGGCGTCAACGACATGTTGGACCGCGACGGCTCGCGCACACCCGTCGAGTTCCACATCGCCAACGACGGGGTCCACTCGATCGATGCCCAAGTCGTGCAGGCTGCGACCAAGTGGAAGCGCGTCGCCTTGAGCCAGTTCGACTGTGCGCCTGGCGAAGGTATCTGCACCGACATGAAGGCGGTGCGCAAGGACTACTTCCTCGATCACGACCACAGCGCCTATGTCGACCAATGGGACTGGGAGCGGGTCATCACCATGGCCGACCGCAACCTCGACTTCTTGACGGACGTCGTGCGACGGATCTGGAAGGTGCTGCACGGCGCATCGGCCCACCTGCAGGAGCAGTTTCCTGAACTGCAGGATGACCGGTACCCCCCGATCCCGGAGGAGTTGACCTTCCTCCATGCGGAGGAGATCCTCAGCATGTATCCGGATCTACCCCGCAAGCAGCGGGAAACGCGGGTGCTCCAGGACTACCCGGCCGTGTTCATCTACGGCATCGGGTGGCCGCTGTCCGACGGGTATCCGCACGAGCTTCGCGCCGCCGACTACGACGACTGGATCACGGAGACCACGTCGAGGGACGGCACCCCGATGCACGGGCTCAACGGCGACATCCTCGTGTGGAATCCCGTGACGAATCGTCGCCACGAACTCACCTCGATGGGTGTGCGGGTCACCAAGGAGACCCTGCGGGCTCAGCTCGAGATGTCGGGCCAGCTCGACTTCCTCGAGTTGCCGTACCACCAGGCGATCCTCAACGACGAGATCCCCTTGTCGATCGGTGGAGGAATCGGCCAATCCCGCACCTACATGTACCTGATGCGCAAAGCGCACCTGGGCGAGGTGTCGGTCACGGTCTGGCCCGACATTCTGCGTGACATGTGCGCCGAACGAGACATCCACGTGCTGCGCTGAGGCTCGATATCCACCGACTCTCTCACCGAACCCTCATCAACTCATAGCCAACCCTCAGGTGCGACTCATCCGCGCTTCATCCCGGTTCGAGAACGTGTCCTCATCAGCCCCAAGGGCGCACCCCTCGAAGAAAGGAACCCAGGGATGAAGTTGAAGAGGACCATCGCAAGTCTCGGCGCTGCCGCCACAGTGGTTGGCGGAACGGCGCTCGTGGCCGCTCCGGCGCTTGCGCAAGACGAAGGCGCGACGGACGCCACGGAGGACACGACCCTCGAGGCGCCGCAGGAGCAAAGGCGACACACGCGTTTTCTGGCGCTGACCGAAGTGCTGGGGATCGACGCCGATGCGCTCCATGAGCGCCTCCACAACAGCGAGACGATTGCGGACATCGCCGCCGAACAAGGGGCGGCCGTCGACGACGTCATCGCAGCGCTGCTCGGAGAAGCAGAGGAGCGACTCGACGCTGCAGTTGCCGACGAGCGCCTCACCCAAGCGGAAGCGGAGGAGCGCCTCGGCAGTATCGAGGAACGGATCACCGAGTTCGTCAACGGCGAGATCGACTTCCCCGGACCGGGCCACCACCGCCATGGCGGCTTCGGGCTCGGCGCCGCTGCCGAATTGCTCGGACTCGATGGCGCAGAGTTGATGGAGCAGCTCCAGGCCGGGTCGACGCTGGCGGACATCGCCGCCGAACAGGGCATCTCAACTGACGAGCTCGCCGATGCCATGAGTGCACCGATGATCGAGCGCCTCGACCAGGCGGTGGCCGACGGCGACCTCACCCAAGCGGAAGCCGACGAGCGGCTTGCCGATTTGGAAGAGAAGATCGACGACATGATCAGCGGCGAGCTGCCTGCGGGGGAGCCTGGTTTCGGCGGTGGGTTCCGCGGCCGCGGCGGACCCGGTGAAGGCGGCTTCGGCGAGGGCGGCTTCGGCGAGGGCGGCTTCGGCGAAGGCCCAGGCGGTCCTGCGGACGGCGCCGAACCGGCGCCTGATTCGTCGCACCCCGACCACTCGATTCTCCAACAGAGAGACCGCGAGGGAGCACCCAACGGTGCTCCCTCGCGGTGCGCCCGCAGGGCCATCGTGCCGTCTCGCCTGCGTTCTCGACTAGCGCTTGTGAGCGCAGCTGTGGAATCATGATGTTTGCTGCACGCCACGCCTTCCCAGGAGTTCCTACGTGCCTCCCGCCGACCACAGTCTGCCCCTACGCCTGGCGAGCCTCGACCTACCCGGCGACCTCGCCGAGCTGTCTCCCGACGAGCTCGACGAACTTGCGGCGGAGATCCGCGACTACCTCATCACCACCATGTCCGAAACCGGGGGTCACCTGTCGCCAAACCTCGGGGTGGTCGAGCTCTCGCTTGCGTTGCACCGCGTCTTTGACAGCCCTCGCGATGCCATCATCTGGGACGTCGGTCACCAGGCGTATGTCCACAAGCTGCTGACGGGACGGGCCGACCAGTTTCCCCAACTTCGTAAGGACTTTGGGCTTTCCGGTTATCCCAGTCGAGAGGAGAGCGAACACGACTGGGTGGAGAACAGCCACGCCTCGACCTCGCTCAGCTACGCCCTTGGCATGGCAGTGAGCGGGCGAGGTGGCTACACCATCGCCGTCATCGGCGACGGTGCCCTCACAGGCGGCATGGCGTACGAGGCGCTCAACCACATCGCCCAGGTGCGACCCGATCGACTGATCATCATCCTCAACGACAACGGACGGTCGTATGCGCCCACCGTTGGCGGTCTGGCCAAGCACCTCTCCCGGCTCCGCCTCGACCGCAAGTATGAAACGACAAAGAAGGCGATCGGGTCGAGCCTCCGCCACATTCCGCGGTTCGGCGAGACCGCAGATGAAACCGCCCGTCGCGTCAAGGAAAGCATCAAGCAGATGCTCCAGCCGTCGACCTTCTTCGACGTGCTCGACCTGAAGTATGCGGGGCCTATCGACGGGCACGATGTCGAGCTCATCGAACAGACGCTGCGGAGAGCCGCAGAGCTCGACGAGCCGGTCGTCATCCATGTGGTGACAGAGAAGGGTCGGGGCTACGGCCCCGCGATCGAGGATGAGAAGGACAAGCTCCACGGCGTCGGCTCGTTCGATATCGCCACCGGGGCCCCGACGCTCAAACGGCTTTCGTACACGAGCGTCTTTGGTGCAGCCCTCGCCGCCGCCGCCGACCGCCGTGACGACGTCGTCGCAGTGACGGCAGCAATGGAATCGTCGACGGGACTGAGCCCGATGGCCAAGGCTCACCCTGACCGCGTGTACGACGCAGGTATTTCCGAACAGCACGCCGTCACCTTTGCCGCCGGTCTGGCGATGGGCGGGAAGCGTCCGGTCGTCAGCATCTACTCGAGCTTCCTGCAACGGGCGTTCGACCAGGTGATGCTCGACGTTGCGATGCATCGGTTGCCGGTGACCTTTGTGCTGGACCGTGCAGGCGTGACCGGACCGGATGGTCCCAGTCACCACGGTGTGTTCGATCTGTCCTACCTCCGCATGGTCCCTGGGATGGCGATCGCGGCCCCGTCGAGCGAGGTCGAGCTGTGCGGATTGCTGGAGGCGGCGCTGGACCACGACGGCCCGGTTGCGATCCGGTATCCGCGGGGTGGCGCCGGCGTCATGCCGGATGTGCCCGTGCCCGGAGAAGCGTATCCGGTGGGGGAATGGGAAGTCGTCTCCCACGGGGAGGATGTACTGCTGATTGCCGCGGGCAAGCCGGTCGAGGCGGCTACCAAAGCCGCGGCACGCCTCAGCGAGAGTGGGATCTCGGCGACCGTCGTGAATGCGCGATGGGTGAAGCCGATGGATCCCAGACTCGCCGAGTGGGCGGCGGCGCACGCCCTCGTGGTGACGATCGAGGACAACGTGCGATCAGGCGGCTTCGGCGCAGGCGTGCTCGAAGCGCTCGCAGATTCCCCGGGTCTCGCCGGCAGGGTGCACATCTTGGCCGTGCCCGACGAGTTCCTGAGGTTCGGCAATCAGGCCACGATCATCCAAGAACTCGGCCTCGATGCGGATTCCATCGCCGAAACCGTGCGCGGTCTCTACGTGAAGGCCTGAAGAACCCGCGCTCGCCGCCAGCCGTGGCGGGGCGTCACGGGGCATCGAGAGAATCGACGATGCGGGCGGGCGAATACATCGACTCCTGCACGACGGCCCCGGCCGGCGTCCCTGCCAGGGTTGACGCATCGAGCCGAACCAACTTCTCACGTATCAGGAATGCGTTCGCATCAAACTCGAGCTCGAGCCGGTGGCGGACATCCAGCGTGTACTGCAAACTCACAATCACGGACTGGGTGTTCGAGCGCTCTTGAATCTCCACGTCCATGAGATCCAACGCGCCGAGCACCGCGCTACGGAGCTCTGGTTTCGCACCCGTTGCTCGGAGAAGATCGGCCGCTAGTTCCATCACGCGCGCCTCGGCGACAACCGCATTGCCTTCGTTTGTGATGTAGACCTGAATTGCGCTCAACAGATCTTCAGGAGTCTCGGGCCATGCCCGCGCAGACAGGATCGACGGAGCGGCTGCGAAGTTGTCAACCCGCACCTCCCCCACCGCCTCGAAGGTCTCGAGTGGGCTCCCAGCATATGCCGCCTGAGCCTCAGCATCGAAGAACTTGGGAGCCTCGAAGATCGTTTCCTGGTGGACCGATCCATCTGGCGCTTCCCATCGTTCGACGACGAAACGCTGGAGGTACGACACGAACTCGCGGTGATCGAGGCCTAGCTCCGCACCTGCAACAGTCGACAGCGACGACTCCGACGTCCGGGTGTAGACGTACTCGCTTGCCCCGGCAGTCGGCGATGCCACGCGCTCTGCAACCTCGGCAAGCTCGCCGAGGGCGGTGACCGGCTGCGGGCGCAGCAGACCGGCCACCGCAACGACGGCGAATAGGAGGACGAGCGCTGCGGTGGCCAGCGAGGCTGGCCGCCACCATGGCGCCGGAGACGAAGAGCGGCGAGGCGAGCGCGACAAAGTGGCTCCATCGATGTGCTCGGCGGCAATTACTTCCGCAAGCGCACGCTGACCACGCATCTGGTCGGCCAACGACGGAGCAGGGTCGCCAACGGCCGCACGCAGAAGCGCATCGACCGGGTGGACCTCAGGCGTCACCTTGCATCTCCTCTTTCAGTCTCACTCCCCAACCATTGTTTGTCGCTCGGCAGGTAACAGTTCTTGCATTCTTCGGCGGGCGCGCGCCAGCCGGCTCCGAACCGTCCCGATGGGGATACCGAGGGCCTTTGCAACCTCCTCGTAGCTCATCTCGCCCAGCGCAAACAGGAGCAGGACTTCGCGGTCCCCCTCGTTCAGGCGCCGCAGCGCATCGCTGATCTCAGGAACCATCTGCGCAGCATTGGCGCGTGCCTCTGCGTCGGCCATAGACACGTCGGAAGCAGCCTCGACGGTCGCTGCGTGCAAGTAGGCGCGCTGCTTCCGCTTCTGTCGCCGAAGATGGTCGCGCACGAGGTTTGAGGCGATGCCGTAGAGCCATGGCCGGCACATCTCGAATTCGAGCTTGTAGGTGTCCCTGCGGCGAAACGCCGCCGTGAACACGTCGGACGCGACATCTCCCGCCACATCGCTGCCAAGACGGCGTGCGATGTAGCGGAAGATGTCACCGTGATACCGCTCGTAGATGAGGGAGAACTCCTCACCATGCTCGAGCGATGCCGCAATGACGTCGGCGTCGGTCCGATCACCAACCACGGTCGTTGGACGCTACCGAGTAATCGGAAGCGCCGCGCTGCGGTTGGCTCAGGCCGTGGCGCCTACCAGGCGTAGTACGCCACCGACTCGGTACGGTTGGCGAACCAGCTCAGGCTGTCGATCTGACCGCCGGTGTAGGTGTTGAACGTCGAGCCGGACTTGCTCGGGTTGTCGTAGTGCCGCAGGTGATAACACCCGTTGAACGACGAGTTGATCCGGTTCCGCCACCAGCTGCTGGCGTTCCAGTAGCCGCCATTGCAGCTCGTGCCGACGATGCTGATCGACGAGCCGGAACCGCCGTAGCCGTCATAGTGGATACCGAGCGTGAACGACGCCGCCATCGTGCCAACGAACTCGTCGTTGAACGCATCGGTGCCCTCCAAATCGAGGGGCACATCCACCGTGCCGGCGGACACGTCGGCCATCGCTTCAGCGAAGGTGCCGTAGCACGTCTCTTCGGACAGGGTCATGAGACCATCGGCACGCTGCGAGACGACTGCTGCGACGCAGTGCTCCTCGGCCGATGGGGCATTTCGGGACGAGCGATCTGCGCTCGCGGGAGCCACGACGACCATGACGGTCGCAGCGCTCAGGACGGACATGACGAGGGCGCGTCGAAACAGTGCCCTACCACGCATGTGCATAACCAACCTCCAGGGGTTTTGCGTACCCGCGTGTTTGTCCCGAGAGAAGAAAAAGTTCTCAGAAATCTGGAGAACGCGAAAAGAAGGCCTCCAAGGGAGAGATACCGAGAACTCGATTCCCGCGTGCGACAAACACTGGGAGACGTCGAGGCGCAATACCCCCGCTTCGACGCAGCGGCCCGGCGGCTGGGCGCTCATGACCAACCTCCAGTAATCATGCGCCCCGTCGACCGGCCCGTCTGACCAACCTCAATCGGCGGGTTCTACGCCGCCATGCTGGGAGGTGAGGGGCTCAAGAGGCCTTGTTCCAACGCGCCGGTCGCCAATCGGCTGCGAGGGTATGTGCGCGAGCAAAATCGGCGGGGAACGTCACCTTCATGTTGCGCGGGTCCGCCGCCACAACCACGACCGGGGTCGAGGAATACCGGCTCACGGTCTCGGCGGTGTCAACCCCGCTGAAACCATCGCGGGTGGCCTTTTCATACGCGTCGACGAGCAACGGTGTCAGAAACACCTGCGGCGTCTGGACTCTCACCAGCGGATGGCGGAGCAGTCGCCCCCCGCCCACGGCCGCCACGGAGAGCACGGGTTCGTCGATCGCAACACCGGGCAGAGCGCCGCCGCTCGCCAGGGCAGCATCCAGCAAACGCTCGATCAAATCTGCGGTGACGAAAGGTCGTGCGCCGTCGTGGATGGCGACCACAGTCGGAAGCGACGCGAGGCGTGCAAGTGCGTCCAGTCCGGCCATCTCGCTGCCATGTCGATCGGAGCCGCCGCCGACGATATGCCGCACCTTCGTCGATCCGGCACTCTCGATCGCACCACGAGCCACGGTCTGCTCGCCGTTCCGCGCCACCACGATCACATCCGAGATCCCGGGCGCCGCCTCGAATGCCATCAAGCTGTAGCTGAGGAGTGGTACATCGCGGACCGTCTGATAGACCTTGTTGAACGGACGACCGGACCGGCTCCCGCTCCCACCGGCGAGCACAATCGCGACGGCCGATCCCCTACGCGACGACTTGGTCATTCACTCTCCTCACGGGGATAGGACCGCTGCGGCGGTCGTAAGGTGCGGGTGGTGAGCACCACCGTACTGACACTCGAGCGGGATTCTCTCAGGCTCGGTGAGGTTCGTATGGCTGTGGTTCTCTGCAGCGATGTCATCGTCGACCGGGTCGATCTGGTTGCGCTGCTCGATGCCCTGGGCGAGGGCACCACGGCCGTTGCGTTCGTCCGCGGCCGGCACGAACTCGACAGGGTGCGGGGAATGGCGGCGCTGGGAATCCCGTGCGTGGCCGGGCTCCCTGTCACGGATGCGACCAAGCGCGTCGACGGCGACGTCGTCGTCGAGACGGTTGATCGCAGCACGTTGTTCACCGTCGACCTGCCCATCCTCGTCCCGGCCGGAAGCCTTGCCTCAGCGGAGTTCTCGGGCGTATCCGGCGCCGTTCACCTCGCCGAGCTGTGCGGCGACGACGCAATCGCCGTCATGGACAAGGACGGCGGCATCATTGCCCGGCTCTAGCCAACCACCTCGAATCGACGTGATAGCCCTCGCGCCTCACGCCACGTGACATGACAGCTGCTCACCGACGCTGCCGGCGGGCCGACCGCCAGCCACTCCACGAACGCCTCGAGGTGCGAGATCCTCCCCTCGGCGGCAACGACAACGGCACCATCCGACCGATTCCGGACCGTGCCGACGAGCCCGAGCCGCTCCGCCTCCCGGCGCGTCGACCAACGAAAGCCGACACCCTGGACTCGACCCTCGACGACGGCGTCGAGACCCTTTGGGGCATGATCCAACTGCGCCATAGCCGCCAGGGTATCCCTGACTCGTGTTGAATGAGAGGCCATGCAGATCTCGAATGCGGACAGGGTGGTGTTCCCCGACGGCCCCATCACGAAGGGCGACGTCGTCGGCTACTACCTCGAGGTTGGGGAACGCATGCTCCCCCATATCGCAGGCCGCCCCCTCACTCTCCAACGGTTCCCGAAGGGAATCGGCGCCGGTGGGTTCATGCAGAAGAACACCCCGCAGCACTATCCACCCTCGATCGAGCGCTTCAGCGTTCCCAAGAAGGGCGGGACCACGGTCTACCCGGTGGTTCGGGATGCTCCAGACATTGCCTACCTGGCCAATCAGGGAACCATCACCTTCCACGTCTGGGCGAGTCGGGTCGAGGACGACGGCAACCCAGACCGGATCGTGTTCGACCTCGATCCACCGGAACACGATCTTCGAGGGGTGCGCGATGCGGCCCGCATCGTGCGCCAGCTCTTCGATGAGCTCGGACTCCCGTCGGTGCCCCTCGCCACCGGCTCCAAGGGCTACCACGTTGTTGCGCCGATACGACCCGACAGCGACGCCGGTCGTGTCGCCTCGGCGATGCAGGGTGCCGCCGTCCTGCTCGCCGAGGCGCATCCCGATCACCTCACGACGGAGTTCCGCAAGGAGAACCGCCGCGGTCGAGTCTTCCTCGACTGGCTGCGCAACACGCCGGGGGCGACCAGCGTCTGCGCCTGGTCGCTGCGACCGCGCCCGCATGCGCCCGTGGCAACTCCGGTCACATGGGAGGAACTCGACGAAGTGGCACCGGACGGTGTCCGACTTTGCGACGTCGATGGGCGGCTCGGGACCGACCCGCTCGCTGCGCTGGCGGAACAGCCGGTTGACGCTGCGGACGCCATAGGTGCACTGGAAGACCTCCTCGACAGCGCCGGCATCCATTCCGAGCCGTTCGACCGCTTCCGATCCTGACGGCATGCTCCGCAGCCCGGCCGTCCACACTGCGGTCTACCATCTGCTCGCCGCGGCCCCGTCGTCCAGCGGTCTAGGACTCCGGCCTTTCAAGCCGGCAACGTGGGTTCGAATCCCGTCGGGGCCACCACACCGCGGCTGCCTGGGGGAGACCCATGGGCCGTGCTCAGCCCAGAGGGGAGCGGTGGAGAAAGGCTGACATCTGGCCGCGGGTCACGGGTGCGTCGGGGCAGAACCTGTCGTTCTTCGGGGGGTTGCAGCCCTTCGTGATCCCGGCGAATGCCAGCTTCTCGATGTCCGCCTCGAACACGGAGCCGTTGTCGTCGACGAAGTCGGTCGTTGGCCCCGCCGGCAGATCCAACGCACGGGACAAGAACGCCGCCATCTGGCCCCTCGTCACGTTGGCGTCGGGGCAGAACCTGTCGTTCTTCGGGGGGTTGCAGCCCTTCGTGATCCCGGCGAATGCCAGCTTCTCGATATCGGCTTCGAACACGGAGTTGTTGTCGTCGACGAAGTCGATGCCCTGGCCCGCCGGCAGATTGAGCGCACGGGACAAGAACGCCGCCATCTGGCCCCTCGTCACCTTGTTGTCCGGGCAGTAGTTCGTGTTGAGCGGTGGGTTGCAGCCCTTCGTGATGCCCGTCGACCCCATCCACAAGATGTCGGCCTCGAACACCGTTGAGAACATGTCGTAGTAGAGAGGCCTCAGCGAGGCGTTGATGGTCGCCGACTCATCCGAGTCGAGATCGAGCACACTGGCCGCCTTCGTGGACAGCAGCGGGAGGGCTTTGTACCGCTCCGGAAAGAAACCCTCGATCTCGCCCCCACTCAAGGTCCAGAACTCCAGGTGATAATCCCCCGGCTGGACGGTGCCGAAGCTGTAGGTCCCCTGGCTGTAGGGAACCTCGTCGACCGCCACCAACTCATATGCGTCGTTGAACAACCGCACTTCCAATGTCGCGGGCTTGTGGCCGGGAGCCACCGGAGCCAGCGCGCCGACGGTACCCGAGACGTTTGCGGGATTCTCCCCCTCTTCAGGCACGATGACGCCGATACCACCGCCACCGCCACCGCCACCGCCACCGCCCCGCCGTCTGGTGGGGGCGGGAGTTCGGCCACGATGTAGAGGCGGCCATCCGAGTGCGACTGGATCCCGTTCTCGAACGGTACAGCGGGTGCGACGGGGAAGGTCCAGAACGGTCCGGCGGCTGACGGCTTGAGCCCCAGGACTTCCACATTGTCGACGGCGACCACGGCGGGCTGCGTCGTCCAATCCAGTGCGACGTTTGCCTCCCCGAGACTGAACGAGTCGGTCAGATCGAGGCCGGGATACGTACGGATCTCGACCCCCGACGCCGACCCCAGCGCCACCCGCCGCGACCCGGCAGAGGATGTCGCCAGCGAAGTTGCGGTCACGGCCACAGACTTTATGAGATTGGGCGGATTGTCCTGGACATTCACCACGTTGAGCGAGTCGTCGGTGAGGATGACAACCCTGCTGCTCTGCTCCGGCGGAGGCGAGGACGCCACCTCGATGACGCCGGAGTAGTAGTCCTCGCCGCTGAAGACCGTCCACGACTCATCGCCCAAGTCGACGACGACCAGCTGCCCATTGCACTCGCTGGCAACGACGAGCAGCTCGTTGCCCGGGTTGCCGTCGGCGCCACCCGCCAGCGCAACTGCTGAGGGGCACATCGCCGCAGGCAGCATGAGCTCCGTCTCCTTGGTTCCGGTGGCGCCGTCAAACCCGATGACGCCGGGATCGTCGGCCGTCGCAACCCACACGAGATCACGCGTCGGGTCGTAGGCCATCTGGCGGACCCCGTCGAGCCCGGTCGTACGAGAGATCTCGTTGCCGTCGAGGTCGACGACGAGCACCGTGTCAGCGTCTTTGCCGCCCGTGACAAAAAGACGATCCGTCTCTTCGACGAGCAACAGATCCTGGAAGCCGTCGATATCGAATGCAATCGATTCGATGATGGGATCGTCTTCCGCTCCGAGCGCCTCCGGGACGCCGACGAACCCAACACTGACGGCGAGCACAAAGGACATCATCGCGAGCGAAACTCGCGAACCCGCAATTCCCACCATGGCCACTTTCCCCGCTTTCCCGAACCTCGTTGGCTGAGCGGAACAGCCGGGTCAACGATACCCCATATCGAGCACGACCGCATGGTCAATGCTGACGGTTGTCGGCAACGTACCGGGTGCCCGGCGAGTTGCCAACGACCCCATCGTGCCGGCTCTGCGGGACTTCCTCGCCTGCAGCTGCGGCCGGCGCACCAGGAGCCCGACCGGACCGGTCGGCTGGGCCGAGAGATGCGGTCTGCTCCAGCCGTCCGGGGCGCCGGTCCTGCCAGGGGACCTGGCTGAGCGTCTCAGTGCAACCACACGGACCGGGTAGGCTTGACGTGTTCCACGGTTCGGGGAGACGCACGCCAATATGATCATTGACGGCTTCACACACCAGTTGCCTGACACCGACCCCGAAGAGACTCGGGAGTGGCTGGAGTCCCTCGATACCGTCATCTCTTCGGAGGGGAACGCACGCGCCCAGTTCCTCATGGCGAAGCTGATCGAGCGGGCTCGCTCGCAGAACGTCGGGGTTCCCGCATCCATCTCGACGCCCTACATCAACACGATCCCTCCTGAGAACGAGGCATGGTTCCCCGGCGACGAATACCTGGAGAGCCGCATCCGGAGGTTCATCCGCTGGAACGCCGCCGTCATGGTGATCAAGGCGAACAAGGCGGCAGACGGCATCGGAGGTCACCTCTCCACCTTCGCCTCGTCCGCGATGTTGTACGAGGTCGGGTTCAACCACTTTTTCCGGGGAAAGGACGACGGCACACCCGGTGACAGCCTCTACATCCAAGGTCATGCGGCCCCCGGCATCTACGCCAGGACCTTCCTCGAGCACCGGATGCAAGCGGAAGACCTCGATCGGTTCCGCCGAGAGATCGGCGGCGGGCTCTCCAGCTACCCGCATCCCCGCCTCATGCCGGACTTCTGGGAGTACCCCACCGTTTCGATGGGTCTCGGCCCGATCAGTTCGATCTATCACGCACGATTCCAGAAGTACCTGCACAACCGGCGCATCGACGACACGTCTGGCTCCCGTGTCTGGTGCTTCATCGGTGACGGCGAAACCGACGAGCCGGAGACGCTCGGCTCGATCTCACTCGCAGCCCGCGAGAAGCTCGACAACCTCACATGGGTGATCAACTGCAACCTGCAACGCCTCGACGGGCCCGTCCGAGGCAACGGCAAGATCATTCAGGAGCTCGAGGCCGTTTTCCGCGGCGCCGGGTGGAATGTCATCAAAGTCATCTGGGGATCGAACTGGGATCCGCTTCTTGCTCGCGATGTCGACGGCGTTCTCGTCAACAAGATGAATGTAACCGTCGACGGCGAGTACCAGCGCTTCAAGGCAGAGGACGGAGCCTTCGTCAGGCAGCACTTCTTTGGGCCCGACCCGCGGCTGCGGGCGCTGGTCGAGCACATGACCGACGACCAGATCTGGAGCTTGCGCCGGGGCGGCCTCGACTACAAGAAGGTCTATGCGGCCTACCGAGCAGCGATCGAGACGGTGGGTGCGCCGACGGTGATTCTGGCCAAGACCATCAAAGGCTGGCAGCTCGGACCCGGGATCCAAGGCGGCAACACCACCCACCAAGTCAAGAAGCTGACCAAAGATCAGATCCTCGGCCTCAGAGACGCACTCGAGCTCCAGGAAGAGATCCCTGACGATGCGCTCGACGACGGCGACAACCTGCCTTACTACCGGCCCCCGATCGATTCTCCCGAGGTGCAATACCTCAAGCAGCGCCGCAAGGCGCTCGACGGGCCGGTACCGAGCCGCGTCGTCAACATCAGGAGGCCGCTGAAGCCCCCCTCGGACAAGGTCTTCGAAGAATTCGATGCGGGTTCGGGAGCCAACGAAGTCTCCACGACGGGCGCCTTCACCAGGCTCCTCCGCAGTCTCGCCAGAGACGAAGACTTCGGAAGCCGGGTCGTCCCCATCATCCCGGACGAGGGCCGCACCTTTGGCATGGACGCCCTGTTCAAGGAGCTCCAGATCTACGCCTCGCAAGGTCAACTCTACGAGCCGGTCGATCATCACCTCCTCCTGTCCTACAAGGAGAGCAAGCAGGGGCAGATCCTCGAAGAAGGCATCACCGAGGCGGGAGCCATGTCGAGCTGGATTGCCGCGGCGACGAGCTATTCGTCTCGCGGGGTCCCCATGGTGCCCTTCTACACCTTCTACTCGATGTTCGGATTCCAGCGGGTGGGCGACCTCATCTGGTCGGCGGCCGACGCCCGGGCCCGCGGGTTTCTCCTCGGCGCAACGGCGGGCCGCACCACCCTGCTCGGCGAAGGTCTGCAACACCAGGACGGCCACAGCCTGCTGCTGGCTTCGACGGTACCCGTGTGCAAGGCCTACGACCCAGCCTTTGCGTACGAGATGGCCACGATCATCAAAGATGGCCTGCGCCGCATGTACGTCGACAACGAGGACATCTTCTACTACCTCACCCTGTACAACGAGAACTACTCGCAACCGGCCAAACCCGCCGGGGCTGAAGAGGGCATCCTGCAAGGCCTCTACAAGTGGGCCGATGCACCAGGCAACCAGCCACACCAAGCCACCATCCTGTTCTCAGGACCGTCACACATCGCGGCTCGGCAGGCTCAGCTCTTCCTCGCCGAGCACTACGGCGTCGGCGCGGATCTCTTCAGTGCCACCTCCTACAAGCGACTCCGCGAGCAGGCGCTCGAAGCGGAGCGGTGGAATCGTCTGCACCCCGACAGGGACCGGTTGATCCCCTACGTGACCCGTACGTTGGCCGCTGCCCAGGGTCCGGTGATTGCCGTGTCCGACTACATGAAGGCGGTGCCCGACCAGGTGGCCCGGTGGGTGCCCGGACAGTTCACACCCCTTGGCACCGACGGCTTTGGGCGGAGCGACACCCGTGAGGCGCTGCGACGTTTCTTCGAGATCGACGCCGGCCACATCGTCGTCGCCGTTATGGCGGCGCTTGCCCGTGGCGGCGCCGTTGAGCCACCCCTGGTCCAGGACGCCATCAAGCGCTTCGACATCGATCCGGACCTCGCCGACCCCCTGGTCCGATAGCCGGCCCCGAGAACGCGGCTTCCAGGTCTTGCCTGAGTGATTTGGCTTTTGGATCGCGAAAGCTATGCTTCTTTTCCTCGTCGCGGCTCTGGGCGGAGTAGCACGACGGATAGCAAGAACGGCACTAGCCGACAGCCATCCGAAAGGTCTCAACCGTGAGGCACTCCGCCATCCACCACCGGCGCGCCACATCTGTGGCCCTGACTGTCGCCGTGCTCGCGTTAGTCACCGTCGTCAACGTCGCGCCTGCCGCGGCCAGCACGCAGATCGAAACGGTGACGGTCCCCCCGACCGACACGGACTACACACAAACCGTCGACATTCCACAGTTCGACCAGGCCAATGGAATCCTCCGGTCCGTCGACATCGAATTGACTGCCGCGGTCGAAGGGATCATGCAGATCGAGAATCTTTCCGAATCGTCGGACTCCACCGGAACCGTCACCCTGGCGGCAACGATCACGGTGTCTTCAGTCGACGATCCTTCGGTCACCGTGACACCCGCTTTTCCAGCTGACGATGAGGCGTTCGCCCTCGAGATCTTCGACGGAACGATCGACTTCGCAGGGCCGTCGGGGATGTCGTTCCCTGACCTGAATGGCAGCGATTCGGTCACGGCGACCTTCACCGATCCGGCAGACCTGGCGGTCTTCATCGGCACCGGGACGTCGCCGTTCAGCGTCGATGCGCTGGCGACCAGCGCCGCTGCCGCCACCGGAGGAAACATCGAGTTGGTCTTCACGACACTGGCATCAGCCGAGATCAACGTGACCTACCAGTTCGATGCCCCGAGCATCAACATCGAGAAGACCCCTGATCAGCAGACGGTCGGATTCGGCAGCGACGTCACGTTCACGATCGACGTGACGAACGACGGTGAGGCCGACCTGGTCAACGTCACCGTCACCGACCCGGTGACACCCGATTGCGACAATGTCATCGGTGACCTCGCCATTGGCGAGACATTCACCTACACGTGCGTGTTCCCCGCAGCGACGGCCGACTTCACCAACGTCGCAACCGTCACGGGCGAGGACAGTCTCGGCAATGTGGTGACGGACGAGGACGACGCGGTCGTCGACGTCATCGCACCGGAGATCACGATCGAGAAGCTCCCCGACTCGCAGACCATCGGGTTCATGGGTAATGCGACCTTCACGCTCGTTGTCACGAACACCGGAGATCTCGACCTGATCAATGTGAGTGTCACCGATCCACTCGCTCCGGACTGTGATCTCGAGATCGGCAGCCTTGCCGTCGGGGCGTCGCTCACATACGACTGCACCCTCGAGACCGTGCTGGAGGACTTCACGAACGTCGCCACCGTGACCGGCGAGGACGAGGAAGGCAATGTCGTCACGGATGAGGACGACGCTCCCGTCGACGTGCTCGCCCCGAGCATCGACATCGAGAAGACCCCGGACGACCAAACCGTCATCGTGGGTCGCGACGCCGTGTTCACCATCACGGTGACGAACAACGGCGACGTCGATCTCTTCGAGGTGACGGTGACGGATCCGGTCACACCAAGCTGTGAGACATTCATCGGTGACATGGCGATCGGCGACGTTTCGACCTACAACTGCACCGCACCAGCGGTGATCGATCCGTTCACCAACGTCGCCACGGCGACCGGCGTGGATGCCGAAGGCAACGAGGTGAGCGACGTGGACGATGCGATCGTCCGGGTGGCACAACCACCTCCGTCGGAGCCGGAGCTTCCCGCAACAGGTAGCGACGCCATCGAGCTGTCGATCGTCGGCTGGCTCCTGGTCCTGATGGGAGCAGCTCTGGTGCGATACGAACGACACCGGTCCGCTGAGCTGAAGTAAGCGCACGCGCCCAGGTCCAGGTCGGCGCTGGCGCCAAACAAGCGAAGCCCTTCTTCGATTCGCTCGAAGGAGGGCTTTAGCTTGGCCCTTCCAGCCTCCGACTCTTCCTCATCCGACTCCTCCTCATCCGGCCGGTTCATCTCGGCCGGGTACATCTAGCGTCGGCGAATAGGCGGCGCCTGCAACGTACGGCACGCCGCCGAGATCGCCATCCCGGGACAAAGCTTCGACGTTGCCGCCAGCCACGATCATCTCGGTTTCCGTATGGAGAGAGGTCGTTCTGCGTCGTGGGTTGCCGTCGCAGCAGCTCAGATGAGTTCGAGCGCCTCGATCAACGTGTCTGCCGTCGGTACCGCACCGAACTCCGGCGTGGTGCGGCCGTTCGTGATCCCCACAAATCGCACGCCGCATGCGTGCGCCGCCTGGAGATCGGTCGCCGAATCTCCGACCATCACAGCATCGGCCCCATCGACACCGATCAGACGCAGACCTTCGGCGACCTGATCGGGGAAAGGTTTAGGCCTGAGGTCGGGACGGCGCGGCACGACGGCATCGACGCTCACTCCGTGCCGGGCGAGCACGAGTTCCGTTGCCTCAGGGCCGAGAAGAGTGACAATCGCGATCGGCCGTCCTGCGACGGCGTCCATGAACTCGCCGAGACCCGGCATCGCTGTTGCGTGCGGCGCCCCCACCAGCTCGTGCTGCGCCACGAGGGCCGCCGCCGCCGGGTACTCCGGAGTGCCTGCGAGACCCACGAGCCTGGCGACGGCCTCCTTCGTGCACGATCCCCAACCCGTCGTATCGGGTGTGGCGCCGAGCTCAGCTGCAGGAAACCGGACCCGCAGGTCGGCGACGGCGGCGCAATAGTCGACGTAGCTCTCCACGTCGATGAGGGTCCGGTCCAGATCGAGGAGCAGGGCTTTCGGCGCCGAACCAAGCCGGCGGGTCATCAGCGGACCGCGGCGGCGCCGGCCTCGGCGATCCTGCGATCCTCGTCGGCCGAGGCGCCGCTCACACCGACCGCCCCGATGATCCCTCCGCCCGCCACGATGGGCACCCCACCGGCGAACACCATGAACCGATCGATCTTGACGATGCCCGCCCGAACTGCGTCGTCGTCCTTGATCATGTCCCACCAGTCGTGGGTGGGGACGCCTTTGAACCGGGCGACCGTCCATGCCTTGTCCCGAGCGATGTCCGCCGACAGCAGCGCGGCGTCGTCCATCCGGGCGAACGCAACCACATCACCCGCCACATCCACGACCGCGACGTTGACCGCAACGCCAAGCACCATCGCTTCTTCGATTGCGGCAGCGATCACCCTCTGTGCCGCCTCCAAGTTGACCGAACGGCGGTCGATCGTGTCGCTCATGTACGCCAATCCTCCTCGATACCCAACGCTACAAACAGACGATCCAGGCTCCCGGCCACGTCGGTGTGGTCGAAGAAGAAGCCCTGCATCCCGACGGCCTCCGCCCCTGCAACGTTCTGCTGCATGTCGTCCACAAAGAGACATGCCTCAGGGACCACACCAAGATCGTGCGCCGACGCCAGGTACGGCTCGGGGTCAGGCTTGCGCACGCCCAGCATCTTCACGTCGATGACGGAAGCGAACTTGTCCCGATGGGGCCACGTCTCCCACCAGTTGTCGCCGAGCCAGCGGCTCGAGTCGTTCGACAGCGTCGCCTGCACGTAGTGGCCGTCGATGCAGTCGATCGCTGCCAGCACCTCGGGCCTGAGACGCTCGGTCCAATCGATCCTGTCCAGCAGGTCGGGCGGCGCACCGGCCGACTGCGCACGCTTCATGAACGCGGCGAAATAATCACCCTCGGTCAGCTCTCCTGTCGAGATCTTTGCGTATTCAGGGTCTCCGCCCGGGGCGAAGGGACCGCGGCCGAGGACGCCAGGCTCGATACCGAGTTCCCGCTCCATGTCGTCGAACGCCTCGAAGGGCGTCATGTAGAGGATCCCTCCCATGTCCCAAATGACGGCGACGATGTCAGTCACTGCGTTGGGTCCTCTTGGACAGGGTCGTCATGGCGTGCATTCCACTCCGCTGCATGGCGCAGCAGCAGTTCCCGCATCCCGCCCACAGGCTGTGGCTCGGGCACATCGACAACGACCTCGCCGTCGATCACGGTCACGGGGAACGTCTGCTGCTGGATCTGATCGCCGCCGCGACGCCGGCCGGTTGCGAGGTCGTACCTCCACCAGTGCAGCGGACAGGTGACGGTGCCGTCGCGGACGAGCCCGCCGGCGAGCGGACCACCCAAGTGGGCACACGCATTGTCGAGCGCATACAGCTCCCCCTCGACGTTGAACACCGCAACCTCGAGATGCCCGGATGCAACAGTCCTCACACTCCCAGGCGGAAGCGCATGGAGCGAACACACGTCAAGCCTCATCCGGCATGCTGTCCCTTCCCCTCCGATTCACGGTATCCAGGGTCTCGATCGGTGAGGGATCCAATCGTGAGGCGTCCGGGTCCTCCCCCGGCTTTCCGGGGACGATGTCGCCTCGGAGGACCGAGTGGGCCGGAGGCTTTGCGTAGGCTCGGAGGGGGCCAGAAGCGCAGACGCACCGCCAGGACTTTCCCCGGAGTTGCGAAGCGTCTCCAAAGGAACCCGTAGGGCCCCCCTCGGCCTCGGCCCAAAGCCGCCGAGGCCACTCCCCCCAGAAGGCGGGGGGAGACCAAACCACCGAACCCGCTCTTCCGCCTCTTCCCTGAACCTGATCCCCACTCGACCGGTCGAACCGCCTTTTCGGATCGGGATACGTGCGGAAGCTCACTCAGGGAACTTCATGACGACGGCTTTTGCTTCCGTGAAGAACTCGTGGCTGTACGCACCGCCTTCGCGGCCCATCCCGGAGTCCTTGTAGCCGCCGAAGGGCGCACGAAGGTCGCGGACGAAGAAGCAGTTCACCCACATGGTGCCGGTCTTGACCTCGTGGGCGACCTTGTGGGCCGTGTTGAGGTTGGTCGTCCAGACCATCCCGGCGAGGCCGTAGCGGCTTTCGTTGGCGATACTGATCGCCTCGTCGACGTGGTCGAAGGGCATCACCATCTCCACGGGCCCGAAGATCTCGTCCTGGCACACACGCATCGAGTTGTCGGCATCGGCGAAGATCGTCGGAGCGACATAGTTGCCGCTGGCCAGATCGCCGTCGGTGATCCGGTGCCCGCCCGTCATCAACTTCGCCCCCTCCTCTCGAGCCAGCTCGACATACGACAGCACCTTCTCCATGTGCTCCTCGGAGACGAGCGGACCGACTTGGCTCGCAGGGTTGAGCGGGTTGCCAACCTTCCACTCGGCTGCCCCGTCAACGAGACGGGCCAGGAACTCGTCGTAGATGGGGCGATCGACGAGAACCCGGCTCCCGGCGAGGCACACCTCGCCCTGGTTGGTGAAGATGCCCTTGAGCGTTCCCGCCACCGCCTGGTCCATGTCGGCGTCCGCCATGACGATGTTGGCCGACTTGCCGCCCATCTCGAACGACAGCTTCTTCAGCCCGCGGGCGGCGTTGGCCATGATCACTCTGCCGGTGTTCGACTCACCGGTGAACGTGATCGCATCGACCTCAGGGTGAACGGTGAGCGCCTCGCCCGCGGCATCGGGCCCAAAACCTTGCACGACGTTGAAGACGCCGGCCGGCATCCCAGCCTCGACACAGATCTCGGCCAGGATCGAGGCGGTGATCGGCGACTGCTCTGCGGGCTTGGCCACCACCGTGCAGCCGAACGCCAGGGCAGGCGCCACCTTCCACGTCAGCAGCATCAGCGGGAAGTTCCACGGCGAGATCGACCCAACGACGCCAAGAGGCTCCCGCACCTCGTAGGTCAGCACGCCATCCCACGGCTTGTCGTAGGCGTTGGTCCCGGCATGCTCGGCGTACTCGGCGAAGAATCTGAAGTTGTGCGCCGACCGAGGCATGTCCTTCGTGCGCGCCGCCGTGATCGGTTTGCCCATGTCGCGGGTCTCCCACTCGGCGAGCTCCTCCAGGCGATTCTCGATGCCGTCGGCAACCCGCATGAGGATCGCCTTGCGTGCGGTGGGTCCCATCGCCGACCAGCCGGCAAACGCCCCCCGGGCTGCGGCGACGGCATCGGCGACGTCGTCTGTGGAGGCTTCAGCCACGGTGGCGATCTGCTGATTGTCGATGGGGCTGATCGAGGCAAAGGTGGCGCCGTCCGCCGCATCGACGAACTCACCCCCGATGAACAGCTTGACGTCTTTCACTCTTCTTCTCCGCTCCTCTGCTGTGCCTGTTGGGCGAGCTGCCGTTCCTCCACCACCAAGGGCCACGATTTGCCGCCCACGCCGTACTGGTGGGGCTTCATCTCGTTGACGATGATCCGCACCGTCTCGATTGGAGCGTCGAGGCTGTGGGCGATGGCCTCCGAGACCCCTGCGATCATGCGCTCGATGCGATCCGGCGGCCTGCCTTCGACCATGTCGATGTGAACGATGGGCATGTCAGTCCTCCGTGACTCGAAAGCTCGCAGATCCGATGCGGTCGATCTCAACACCGACCGTCATACCGGCGGCGAGATCGACCGGGGCGGTGAGGCCGCCCGAGATGACGATATCGCCCCGACGGAGGGGTCGAGCACTGCCGGCAACGGCACGTGCCATCCATGCGACCGCGGCGGCAGGGTGACCGAGCGCCGCTGCGCCGGTTGCCGTGGAGACGACTTCGCCGTTCACCCGCAGCACGACGCCGCACAGTCGGCAGTCGGCATCGCCGGGCGACGCTATGGCGTCGCCGAGCAGGACCTGGCCCGCAGAGGAATTGTCGGCGATGTTGTCAGCACCTTCGAAGCGGAACCCGTCGTAGCGAGAGTCGACGATCTCGAGGCAGGGGATGATCGCCACAGTGGCCGCAAGCACGTTCTCTGTCGTCGCATCGGCGCCGAGGTCCCTGTCGAGTAGGAAGGCGATCTCTGGCTCGACCTTGGGGTGGATCAGACCGTCGAGCCGGACTGTTCTGTCGTGCACCAGCATGGCATCGGTGAGCCACCCGTAGTTGGGCGAGTCGACCCCCATTGCACGCTGCATGGCGACCGAGGTGAAGCCGAGCTTCCCTCCGGCAATCGTTTCGCCATCGTGGAGACGCAACCGTATCCCGGAGTCCTGGACTGCGTATGCATCCTCGACGCTGAAACCCGGGATGCGTGTGGTGAGCGGCGGCACCGTCGTCCGGGTGCGTCGCGCCTCGTGCAGCTCCTCGGCTAGGAGTTGCGCTTCGTGCGTGCCGCCCTCCTGCGATCGTGCCGCTCGATACGTCAGATGCACCGCACCGTCACCTCGCCGATGCGGTCGAACTCAGCATGGAACATGTCGCCAGGGTTTGCCGGGACGGCCGCAGTCCAGGCACCGGCAAGCACGACCGTGCCGGCCGGCAGTGTCCGGCCGCGCTGTGCGAGCTTGCGCACGAACCACGCCATGGCTTCCGCCGGGTGCTCCATGACTGCGGCGCCGGCCGCCGTTGCGATGACGTCGCCGTTCTTCTCGAACACGCAGCCGGTCAGCCGGAGGTCGCCGCGGAGTTCGATGGGCTCACCGAGCGCATAGGCCGCAGCCGAAGAGTTGTCGGCGGTGACGTCGGCCAGAGTGAAGGCATAGCCGGTGAACCGGGAGTCGAGCACGTCGATGGCGGGTGCAACCCATTCGGTAGCGGCCAACACCTCGGCGCCGGTGACGCTGCGGCCACCCAGCTCACGACTCGTCTTGAACGCGATCTCGGGCTCAACTCTCGGCTGGATGAACCGGCCGACTTCGAGCACGTTGTCGCCCGGCAGCCGCATGCTGGCCGTCATCCAGCCGTAGAGCGGTTCGGATACGCTCATCTGCCGCTGCTTCGCCACCGATGTCAAGCCGAGCTTGGCGGCGGCAATCGTCTCACCGGATGCCAGGTGACGGGCCACGACCACGTCTTGGACGTCGTACGCCGCATCGACGGTGAGGTCGGGCACGTCGTCCGTCAGCGGGGCAATGGCCGCCCTGTGCTGCACTGCAGCCCAGATCCGACCGGCAAGGACGTCGACATCTGGCGGCGTTGCGGGCATGGGCCGAACATACTCAGACCGTTCCCCCATGGGGGAAGTCGTTCTGGCATGCGGGACGTCTGCGGGCTCGCCTCCCGGCTGCGGTTTGCAGCACGGGGACCCGCACGAGCCGGGGTCTCATGATCATCGACGCCACACGTCGCGGACACGCGTCGCAGCACTCGACCGATGATGACCGGCGCCGGCTGATTCGATCACTCACTTTTTGGGAGCTTGGGTGCCATGGCGATTCGACTCCCTCTCCCTCGACGTGTCACCTGTCGGTACGCACCGTCGTTGTGGCTGATGCCGTGGGCGGTCACCGAGGTGCTCCGTACGAAAAATATACGATACCCTATTTACGAATTGCTCTACGTATGTTATATCTGCCTGCCACAACAACATACGACTACCAAAGCGTGAAAACACAGTCACAAACCCGACCACTCCATCGGAGGAGGACGTTGTGCGTAGGTTCAAGAACATCCTCGTCGCGGCACCCGGCGACACCGACCTCGAGAGCACTCTGACGCTTGCCGCAAGCGTTGCGACGGCCAACGACGCTCGCCTGACCCTCTTCGACGTCGTTGCTCCTTTTCCGTCACGGAGGACGGGAAGGCTCAACCCCGACCTCGCAAGGTACCTCCAACGACTCGTGGGAGAGCAACGGGAGCTGCAGCTGGAGGACCTTGCCCGCACAACGATTGGGCGGCCCACTGCAGTTGACATCGGCGTGGGAACTCCGTTCATCGAGATCACCAGACGTGTGCAGATTCACGGGCACGACCTGGTGATCACTCCGCCGGACCAACCTTCGGGGCTGCTGGGGTTGGGAAGGGCCTCGACGACGATGCACCTCTTGAGGAAATGCCCCGTCCCGGTGTGGGTCCATCGTCCGGAGATCCGCGATCGTAGCGACGTGCTCGCCGCCGTCGGCCCTTTTCCCGACGACGAGCCGACACCACTTGATCGGAAGATCATCGAACTCGCGACCTCACTTGGAGCGCGGCTCGGCGGAACGGTGCACATCACCCACGCCTGGGAACTGGAGGGCGAAAGCCTCCTCCGCCACGGTAGATCGAGAATCGCCGCCGACGAGGTGGACGCCCTGGTCCAGGATGCCTTCGACGCAGCCCACAACTCTGTTGCGAAGCTCCTCGCCGAGACCGGTATCTCGTCCTCGGACGTCAACCTCGAGATCGTGCAGGGAAGACCCAAAGAAGTCCTCCCCGCAGTGGCGAGGAGAGTCAAGCCAAGCGTCGTCGTGATGGGCACCGCTTCCCGATCAGGGATCGCCGGGCTGCTCATCGGCAACACAGCCGAAAGCGTCCTCAACGAAATCGACTGCAGCGTGCTGGCGGTGAAACCGGACGGCTTCGTCTCCCCCATCGGCGGGGACTCCTCCAGCGGACCCTGGTAGCCAACCAACGAAGGGAGCAGACATGGACACAGAGACCAAGAAGGAGCTCATCTCCGGGACCATTCTGCTGGTCCTGATCGCCATTGGGCTCATAGCCAACGTCGCCGTCGCCTGAGCCGCTGCGGACAGAGTAGGGCCGGGGTGACCTGACGCACCCCGGCCCTACGCCGGCCTCGTGCTCAGCTCTTGTCGACAGCTGCTGCGACGCTTGGTTCGCTCGTCGGGGCATTCTCAGCGACGATCGCCGACTGCCTGCGATTCCTGCGCCAACGGAGCACCAGCCAGATCACGACGGGGACCCAAATGAAGGGCAGCAGCGCTCCGGCCGCCAGCACGATGAGTCCGCCGAGCCGGACCAGGAAGTCCAGACTCGCCGACAGCCCGTCACTGAAGCCGGGAAGACCACCAGGATCTTCGGTTTCGATGAAGACCGAAGACGTGTTGGCAACCCTGCGGTTCTCGAGTACCTCGCCGTCTGCGTTCACCGGGGCCGCAGTCACCCTGGTCTGCGAACGCAGCGACCGCTCGGGGGCGACCTCTGCGGCGAGGATCAGGAACTGGCCCGGCTCCAGCGTCTCGTTTGGATCGCCGAATACCACAATGAGATCGTCCATCTCGAGTTCCAACACGGCATCCCGAACGTCGAAGTCCGTCAACGGCGTGTCGCCCGTGTTGGTGATCTCGAAGCAGACCGTGACCGGGTCGCCCTCTTCAGCCGCGATGCCGGCATCGCCTGGGCACGATTGCCCTGAGTCGGCATGGCCGGGGTAGGCGGAGATGGCGAGATCGAGCTGCGCCCGGCTCAAGGCCTCGGAGAGCGTCACGACGATGGTGGCGAGATCGACCCGATCCTCGAGGGTGCGGAGCTGGCCCCGCATGGTCTCGAGGTCGGTCTCCCGCTGCAGAAGCTGGTTCTCCAGAGCGGCGATCGCCTCGATTCCGACTGCGTCGACGATCAGCCCTCGCAGCCGCTCCACGCTTGCCTCGGCTGTGGTGATGCGGCTCTCCAGGTCGACGATGCGCTCGGTGACGTCGTCCGCCGAGACATTCTGCGTGCGCACTTCTCCGATCGTGCCCAGGCGGGTCAACGCCTCTTGGAAGTTGGCTGGCTCGATCTTGAACGTCAGCACACTCTGCGGTTCGGGAACGCCCACCGTCTGCTGGCCAAAGAGAAACCCACCGAGGTCTTCGATGATGCGGGTCGCCTCTGTGCCTGCAGTGGCGACGTCGGTCACAGCAACGGCGATTTCGGCGGTGTAGATGATGTCCCTACCCGCGTTCTGCGTCTGGAGCGCCGTCGGAGCCGCCCCACCGCTTCCGAGTGCTCCACGCTCAGCGTCGGTGTCCGCCGGCGCCTCCTGGGCGCTTTCGGCAGGAGCGCCACCGCCTCCTTCGTCGAACGACAGAACGTCTGAGCTCCCAGCAATGGTGTCCTCCGTCCCGGCGTCATCTCCGCCGGCGCATGCCGCAGTGATGACCGCAAGGATCAGCCCGAGCAGGAGCAGTGCTCGTAGACGTGTCGTGTTCTTCATCGTGGCCCCCGTTGTCCGTCGCTGCCGATGCGACGCTTGAAGAGGTCAAGGGGGTTCCCGACCGGACGGACCTCGCCACCAGGCACTCCGCGGATCGTACGAGTCCCGCACGACGATCCGATCAGCAATCTCTACCGGCGATGGCCAAGCCGTCTCGAGGCCAGCGCCGCCGATTCCACCACGGCTGCGGTGATCTTCTCCATGATCGGATCCATCCGTGCCGTTGGGCCGGCGACGCTCATTGCGGCCGTGACGCCACCCTGGAGCGAGCGAATCGGAGCCGCCGCGGACAGCACGCCGACCTCGGACTCGTTGAGGTTGTGAGCAAACCCCTGGCGGCGGATCGCCGCAAGTTCCTTGCGAAGGGCCTTGTGATCGGTGATGGTGTTTGGTGTGAGCGCCTCGAGTTGCCAGCCATCGAGAATCCGATCGAGGTCGTAGTCCGAGACGTGGGCGAGGAGGCACTTACCCGTAGCGGTGCAGTGCGCCCAGTTGCGTCTGCCGACATCGAGGAACAGCCGCAGCGTGTGGGGGCTGTCCAGCCGTTCGACGTACACCACCTCACGGTCGTCGAGCACAGCCACCTGGACGGTCTCTCCCGTGGCATTGCGCAGCCGTTCCATTGGCGGCACCACAGCCTCGTGCATGTCGAGGTGGGTCGAGACGGCAGCCCCGAGGTCGTAGACCGCCAGCCCGAGGCGGTACTTGCCGTTGTCGGGGTTCTGTTCGAGGAGATGCTCCGCGGCGAGCGTGGTGACGAGCCGGTGCACGGTCGACTTGCCCAGCCCGAGCCGGCGTGCCAGCTCGGAGACCCCGAATTCCCGTTCCCGAGACGTGAATTGCTTGAGCAACCGTGCGGCATTGCGCACCGACGAGAGCAATTGCCGCTCGTCAGCCATTCGGCTCACTCCGCAGCGCAGCGAGTAGGGCACGGCGCAATTCGGAAGGATCAGTCGTGGGGGCCGACGCAAGCCGGCCGACCTCATCGTCCCACGGCACGATTTCCCGTGCGAGGAGTGCCTGGGCACGCCGTAGGCCTGCCACGGCCGCACCTTCCATTTCGTCGACCAGGTATGCCCTGCCCGATGCGTGGGCTCGAATGGCCTCGAAGTCGCGAGCGTCGGCGATGTGAGCGTTGGCGAGGCCCGCTCCCGCATGGCTTGCGTGGTGCCCGGTCAGTTGCCCGCCGGGCTGCACCACCAGATGGTAGAGGTAGGTCGTGATACCCATGGCGCTGCGTACCCGATCCCCTGCGGGGCCTTCCCGCTCGTCGATGAGGCCCAGTGCCGGCAGGACAACCGGGTCGTAGAAACGCAGCCCCCACACGAGCGGGGCCAACGCACCCTCGATGGCCACCTCGGGACCGATCGGATCAGGCAGGTGCTCGGTGGTTGCGATCACGTGGAGGTTCTGGACACCTGCGGCGACAACAGTGAACCTTCCTGCGGCAACCAGCGGCATCCGTCCTTGCACGGCAGGGGGTTGCAGATTGGCCTGGGACACGTAGGCCTGATGGACCGCATGGACGTAGTCCACCATGGCTTGGCGCATCTGTTCGGGACCGGCCATGGCCCAACCCTAGAGAGAACGTTCCGCTATAGGGGAAGCCGTTCCGTTCAACGGCACGCGACCCGGGGCGAGCTTCACGAAGCCCCGCGGGCTGCGGTACGTTCGGCAAGGTCGCGAAGCGTGTCATCGGCGACGAGGCCGACCTCGGCCAGAAGAATGCGGAACCGGTCGTACTCGCGGAGCGCTTCGACCCGGCGGCCGTCGGCGGCAAGGGCCTCGATCAGTAGCTGCCACAGCCTCTCGCGGTAGGGGTGCTCCTCGATCAGCGCTCGCAGCGAAGCGACGGCAAGGTCGGTGTCGCCGAGCTCGACGTCGGCAGCCAATCGCAGCTCCATTGCCGAGACGCGCAGCTCGTCGAGCCGCAAAGCTTCGAGCCGGAAGGGATCCTCGTCGGCGAGCTCACCGAACGGCACACCCCGCCACAGCGCCAACGCCTCCTGGCACAGCGCTCGGCGTCGCCCAACATCCCCGTGCTCGTGTTCGGCGGTGGCTACGAGCCGCTCGAACTCGAGAGCGTCGACACAGCCCCGACCGACCGAGAGGACGTAGCTGTGATCGACGAGCCGGATCGAGTCTCCACCGACGATGCGGCGCAGGCGGGAGACGAGGGACTGCAGCGTGGCCGAAGCAGATGGCGGCGGGGTCTCACCCCAGACCACGTCAATGAGCTTGTCGGCGGCGACAGCATGAGCGACGGAGACCACCAATGCACCCAGCAACCTCCTGGAGTGGAGCCCGCCAACTGAGCTTGTCCCCTCGGGCGTCAACACGTCGATAGGACCAAGGACCCGAATCATCGACCCCGGCTTCACGGGCAGCCTCCCTCTCTTCATGGTCCGCTACGGCACCGTGGACGGCCAGCGCCGGAAGTCCTCACTCAGGACACATGCCGGTTGCACGCGTTGTGCATGCCGCGGGCCATGTGAGCGGCGGAGAATTGGGATGTGAAAGGAGGAGCAATGCCCACGACCCTAGAACGACCCGACGTCGTGCAGACCCCGAAGCGGGAATATCCCGACCTTGGTCCGCTGCTGCGCGACGTGCCTCCGCACATCCATGAGCCGAAGCGCCGGCCCGCCCGCTACATCCGCTGGATGGGATGGTTGGCGGTCCTGCTGATCGTCGTGGCCACCGCCACCGCGCTCGTGTTGATCCGCGGCGGAGACGCAGTGACCGATCAAGATGGCTCGTTCGCCGCCAACGAGATCGCCAGGTTCGAAGCACTCCGGCCTGTCGCGATTGTCGACGGAAGCTTCGACACCAACGAAACCGTTCGATTCGCAGCACTCCAACCCGAGCTTGCGACCGACACCAGCTCCACCACCAACGAAACGCTGCGGTTCGCAGCACTGCGACCCGCCTCGCCAGACACCAGCTTCACCACCAACGAAACGCTGCGGTTCGAAGCACTCCGGCCTGTCGCGATTGTCGACGGAAGCTTCGACACCAACGAAACCCTTCGATTCGAAGCACTCCAACCCGAGCTCGCGACCGACACCAGCTTCGCCACCAACGAAACGCTGCGGTTCGAAGCACTGCGACCCGCCTCGCCAGACACCAGCTTCGCCACCAACGAAACGGCTCGGTTCGCACGACTCCATCCCCCCACCGGGTAGCAGACACCTCGGCGAAGTCGAGGAGGTCAGGACTCCGGCGGGGGCCTGCGGTCCCCGACCAATTTCTGCATGCGGTCGAGGGGAAGGGCATGGGCGACTCGGCCGTTTCGGCCGGTCATGGTCTCGGCAGCACACAGCGCGTTGAGGATCGCCTCCTCGGTTGCCTCGGCGGCTCCATGGAATAGCGGGTCCATCTGCTTGTTCGGCATCATCTCGATGGCGTGGGCACTACGCGACCCGGACCTGATGTGGTTGCCGGTGGCGAAGGCAAGGAAGATGTCGCCGCTCGAGTTGTGCCCGTACCCGCCCACTCGACCCAGCCCGACGGTCGCACGTTTGGCGAGACGGTGGCACTGGACGGGCAACAGCGGAGCGTCGGTAGCAACGATCACGATGATCGACCCGCCGGTCGGTGGATCGGGCCACGGAGACGGAACCTCGTCGTGATCGATCAGTCGCCCCACCGGGACACCGTCGACGCGCAGATCGCGGCGTGCCCCGTAGTTCGCCTGCACCAGCACCCCAACCGTGTGGACCCCTGTGCCGGTCTCGGCCAGCCGGGAAGCGGTGCCGATGCCACCTTTGAACTCATGGCAGATCATGCCGGTGCCACCGCCGACACACCCTTCGGCTACCGGGCCGGAAGCGGCGGCACGTAGCGCCGCCCTGGCGTCGTCCTCGCCGACCGGAAACGACTCGATGGTGTTGAGCCAGCCGTCCCAGGTCTCCGCCACCACCGGAAGGTGAAACGCATCGGCGACGCCTGCGTCGACGGCATCCTTGACCAGCAGGTCCCGCACCAACCCGACCTGGTGGGTATTGGTGATGCCGATCGGAGAGCCGAGCAGACCCGACTCTTCGATCCACGGCAAACCGGTCATCTCGCCGTTGCCGCTGAAGTTGTGCCACGCCGCAAACGCGTGATCCGTCCAGATCTCCCCGGCGCGGGGGACCACCATGGTGACGCCGCTCCGCACCACGACAGGGACGTCACGAACGATGGTGGCATGGCCGACGAGGACGTCCGGCACGTCGGTGATGGCATTCTCCGGCCCGGGGGGCAGATCGCCGATGACAATCCCAAGGTCACGCAAACGCGGTCGCATCTGATCTTCTCCCGTCTCGGCTGCAAAGCTAGCGACTGCGGACCTGCTGCCCGCTACCGCTTCGACGGCGACTCTTCGGCAACGCATCCTGGGAAACGGGGCGGCGAGCGCCGCCGTGAGTCCAAGCGTGCTCCGGCACGTCGTGAACGCAACGCCATGGCAGGGGGCCCGCAGGACTGTCGAGGGCATCCTCACCCTCGCCCCCGCCACCACCCCGGCCGGTCCAGGGGGGCCGAGTTCGCAGCAAGCCGACGCCACCGCGATGCGCAGCCTGAGCATCGCAGAACCGCCCATGCTTCCCGCATTGTGGAACACCATCCCACACTGGGGAACGTGGGCGGTAGGGTCCCGCCATGGGCATCCTCAGGCTTGGCCACGTCGACATCACGGTCCCCGATCTCGATCTGGCAACCGCGTATTACAGCGAGGTCATGGGCATGCTCGAGGTCGAGCGGACCTCGGACACGGTCTTCTTCAAGTGCTGGGACGAAGAGGACCATCACTCCCTGGCCGTCCGCTACGACCCTCGCGTCGGTATCGACCGTTTCACATTCAAAGTCGAGCGGGAAGACGACCTCTCCGACCTCGAAGACCGCGTCGAGACTTACGGCTTTCGTGTCGACCGCATCTCCGATGGCGAATCCATCGGGCAAGGTGAGTCGATTCGCTTCTCGACACCGTCCGGCCATGAGATGGAGCTGGTCCACGAGATCGAGACCGTCGGTGGCATCCTCCCGAGAGTGAATCCCGATCCCGTGCCGATGGGGCTCAAGGGCATCGCCCCACCCCGCATGGACCATCTGCTCGTCACCGCCGAGGAGGTGCCCGAGGCCTCGAAGTTCTACATGGACGTTCTGGGCTTCCGCCTGACCGAACAGCTCCTCGACGGCGACGGCCACCAGATCGGCACGTGGATGGAGCGATCACACTCTCCCCACGATCTCGCCGTCGTTTCGGGCCCCAACGGTGGGCTGCACCACTTCGCCTTCTGGCTGGACGACTGGGATCAGGTGCGGCAGGCTGCCGACATCCTGGCGTACAACGCGATTCAGATCGACGTCGGCCCTACCCGTCACGGGATCACCAGGGGCAACACCATCTACTTCTTCGACCCGATGGGCACCCGCAACGAGGTCTTCACCGGCGGCTACCGCCCCGACCCGGACTTCCCCACGATCACCTGGACCGAGGACAACATCGGCAAGGCGATCTTCTACTACGAGGGCGACCTCAACGAGCGGTTCATGAAGGTGCATACGTGAATCGGCTCGCTCCGCCCAGCACGTACCACGTACCACGTAGCGAGTACTTGGTCGGGAGCATCAACGAGGCTGGTCGCTGATGGGGATTCTGAGACTGTCGCATCTCGAGATTCGGGTCCCGGACCTGGAGCTGGCCACCGCCTACTACGCCGAGGTCGTCGGGCTCGTCGAGACGGCCCGGGAAGACGAGCGGGTGTTCCTCAAGTGCTGGGACGAGCACCAGCACCACTCGATCGTGCTGAAGTTCGCCCCGACGTACGGTCTCGAGGTCATGGGGTTCAAGCTCCAAGATCACAGCGACCTCGACCTCTACGAGGAGCGGCTGGAGGCGGCGGGGGTCGCCGTCAAGCGCTTTGCGGCCGGCGAGCTCGGGCCCGGCAGCGGTGAGACGGTGCGCTTTGACGCTCCGACCGGCCACACGACGGACCTGGTGTGGGGCATGGACCAAGTCGGCAATCTCCTTCCCCTGACCAACCCGCCACCTGAACCGCAGGGCCTGGTGGGCATCCACCCGCCGCGGCTCGACCACGTCTTCCTGATGTGTGAGGACGTGGACGGCGCCACGGCGTTCTTCCGCGACGTCCTGGACTTCCGCGTCGCCGAGCAGATCATGGCCGACGACGGGCACCAACTGTGCACCTTCCTCGAACGCTCCCACACCCCCCACGACGTCGCCTTCATCACCGGTCCCAACGGAGCGCTCCACCACTTCGCCTTCTGGCTCGACGACTGGAATCAGGTGCGCAGCGCTGCCGACCTCTGCTCCTATCACGGCGTGCGAATCGACGCCGGCCCGACCCGCCACGGTGCAACCCGCGGCTACGGTCTCTACTTCTTCGACCCTGCAGGCAACCGCAACGAGGTCTACACCGGTGGGTATTGGGTCGACCCCGATCGTGAGCCTGTGACCTGGACCGAATCCGACATGGGCAAGGCGATCTTCTACTACGAGGGCGTGGTGAACCAGCGCTTCCTCACGGAGCACTCATGACGACCATGGTCCCGTATCGCGTATCCCGCATGGCCGGCGCACGACATGAGTGACCGTCCGCAACTCCCTCGCACCGAACGCGACGAGGCGCCGCTGTACCTCGCCAAGTACCTCGAACGGCGGAAGCGGCAAGAGGCAGGGGATACCGAAGACGTCGACGACACGACGCCGCTCTACCTTCGCTCCTTCCGCGAGCGGCGTGACCAGGAGACGATCACCGAGTCGCTGCCTCCGCTCTACCAGCGCAGCGACCTGGCGATGCAGCGCACCCTGTCTGAGGACAACCGCAACAAAGAGATCAGCGCCCCCGCCGCGGCCAGAACGAAGGTGGCGGCCGACATCTACCTCGTGCGCCATGCGGAGACGCAGGGCTACTCGAGCGAGTCCGGCATCACGCCCCTCGGCAACTGGCAGGCACACACGTGGGGTCACACCCTCGCCAAGCGGGTGAAGGGCGCCGAAACGGTCGTCATTCGGTCAGCAGCCACCAACCGTGCGGGGCAAACTGCGGCGCAGATCCACCGCGGTCTCGTCGATGGTCTCGCCATGTTCGAGAAGGACGTCAAGGTCTTCGAACCTGAGCCCATGGTCGAGTTCAGAAACTTCCAAGTCGCGACCCCCGAAGGTCTCCGCGACGTGACGTCCGCCTTCCGCCAGTACTACTCGACCCTCGAGGAGTTCGAGAGAACGGCACTCGGCGACCGCCCGATGTGGCTGGTCGAGGTCGATCGCTTCTGGCGAACCCAGCAGGGCGGTGCCGACCCGATTCAGCATTGGCTGACCATTCCCATGATGCACTTCGAGCCCCCCGCACTGTGCGTGCGGCGCTTCTGGATCGGCCTCCAGCGGCTCGCTGCAGAGCACGCAGGCGCCCGGTTGGTCGTCGCCACCCACTCGGGCCCCATCCGCGCTTTTGCCATCTGGGCCTTGGGGTACGACCCGGGCGAGCCGTACAACACGGAGCACGTCAGAGTGAAGCTGATGGAAGGTGGCCGGGAGGCGATGGTGAGCTACCGGAACCGGGTCCAGCAGGTGCACGTCCCCGAGATCGAGTCCCTCCCCACATGGCAACTCGACGAGATGTGGGCGCCGGCGTGAAACCGGCGACGACCCCACCAGAGGACGAAGGAGGTTCACCGTGTGCAAGGCCTGTCCCACTCTCTCAGCCGACGAACGACTCGTCCGGCATGCGCCGGACACTTCGCATGCCGAGGTGCCTCACATGAGCTCCGACTGGATCGTCTGGTTTCACGACTACCACCACTCCGACAAGCCGCGAGTGGGCGGTAAGAACGCCTCCCTGGGCGAGATGATTGCTGCAGGCTTGCCCGTCCCGCCGGGCTTCGCCCTCAGCACCGAGGCGTATCACACGCTCCGCAGCCACCCGGGGCTCACCACGAACGTGAATGCCGCCATCGCCGCCATGGACCTCAACGATCCTGTGGACCTTCGCAAACGGGCCGCAGAGATCCGGGCGATGATCGAGTCGGTGCCGATCCCGCCCAGCGTCGACGCCGCCATCCGCAACGCGTACGCCGAGCTGTGCACGTACTGCGGGGTCGACGATCTGCCCGTCGCGGTGCGTTCGTCGGCAACGGCCGAAGACCTCCCCGACGCCTCATTCGCAGGCCAGCAGGACACATTCTTGTGGGTCACCGGCGCAGACGACGTCGTCGACAACGTGCGCAGGTGCTGGTCATCCATCTTCACCGATCGCGCCATCGCCTACCGGCACGAAACGGGCCATGACCATGAGGTCATCTCCATGAGCGTGGGCATCCAGAAGATGGTCCGCCCCAAGGCTGCCGGGGTGGCGTTCACGCTGAACCCCAGCGATGGCGACCGCAGCCAGATCGCGATCGACGCTTCGTGGGGCTTCGGTGAAGCCGTGGTGTCCGGCGAGGTGACGCCCGACAACTTCCTGGTCGACAAGGTCATCCACGAGGTGGTGTCCCGCACGATCTCCCCAAAGACCATCGAGTACCGACTCAACGGCGCAGGCGTCGTCGAATGCGGCGACGTCGACGAGGACCGGGTCAACGCTTCGTGCCTCGACGAGGACGAGATCAGGGCGGTCGCCAGGATGGCCCGGCGTGCGGAGCGCCACTACGGCACGCCACAAGATGTCGAATGGGCCATCGACCTCGACCTCGATGCGCCCGACAATGTGATCTTGCTGCAATCGCGCCCCGAAACGGTGTGGTCGCAGAAGAAGCGGCGGAGCGTCGCACGAAAGGGAGAAGGGTTCATGGACGGGATCGTCTCGACGTTGATCTCGCCTGTGCACAGCCGTGGGAAGACGTCCACTGTGGACGATGACTCGTAGCGGAGGTTGGCGGCACCGACTGGTGCCGACGGGACGACAAGGGGCTGCTAACCAGCCCCAAATGGGCCGCACTCCGGCCCGGGAGGAGACACTTGATGGCTGACCGGTTCTCAAGCCCATTCGAGATCGAGACCCCCGCGGGGGCCGAAGGATGGCAGGACCTCTACACATACTCGTTGCCGTTCTCCGAGGACCGGCGTGACTACGAGGACAACGTCTTCTGGTTCCAAGACGGCGTGCACTGGCCTGAGGCGCTCACCCCGTGGGATGCCACCTTCTACGAGTACGCGATCGCGTGCCTCTCCCAGTACAACACCCGTCACTACCTCATCCCCCCGGCGCTCGGCATCGACTACCGGGTGCTGAACGGCTACGCCTACCTGACGCCCGTGCCGGTGACCGACCCCGCCGAGGTCGAGGCTCGGGTTCCCCACTTCATGGAACGGGCCGGCCACTACTTCATGAACTGGAACGATCTCTACGACCAGTGGCTGGTCAAGATCAAAGATCTGGCCGCCGAGATGGAGGCCATCAACTTCGATCCGCTCCCGGAAAAAGAAGAACTCGATGTCATCACAGACGGGTGGGGATACGGCTCGGGTCTCACCATCCAGGAGGACTACCGCAAGCTGCTCAATCTCGGGCTGCGGCTGTGGCAATACCACTTCGAGTTCCTGAACCTCGGATATGCGGCGTACCTGGACTTCTTCGGTTTCTGCAAGGAGGCGTTCCCCAACATTCCCGACCTGGCGATCGCCAAGATGGTCGCCGGTGTCGAGGTCGATCTCTTCAAGCCGGACGAGTACCTGAAGGAGCTGTCCCAGGCAGCGATCGACGCCGGCATCGCCGATGCGTTCGACAACGACGATCCCGCTGCGGTTGTCGCTGCGATCGAAGCCTCCCCGGGAGGAGCCGGCTGGCAGGCGCGTTGGGACGAGGTCAAGGACCCGTGGTTCAACTTCTCGGCGGGCTCCGGCTTTTATCACTCGGACAAGATCTGGGTCGAGCATCTCGAGATCCCGTTCGGGTTCATCCGCAACTACATCGCCAAGATCCGCGACGGAGTGGACCTGGCCCGCCCGACCGAGGCGATCCGCGCCGAGCGTGACCGCATCATCGGCGAGTACCGGGATCTGCTGGCATCGGACGAGGACCGTCAGGCTTTCGACGGCAAGCTGGGACTTGCCGGTGTTGTCTTCCCCTACGTCGAGAACCACAACTTCTACGTCGAGCACTGGAGCCACTCCATCGTGTGGCGCAAGATGCGCCAGCTCGGCTCGGTCTTCGTCAAGGAGGGATTCTTCGCCGACCCGAACGACGTCTTCTACCTCAAGCGCGACGAGGTGAACGAGGCGCTGTGGGACATGTACTCGGCCTGGGCAGTCGGTGCCGGGGCCCGCGGGCCTGCGTACTGGCCCAGCGAAGTCGCCCGCCGCAAGGGCATCCTCGACGTGCTCCGCGCGTGGTCCCCACCGCCCGCCCTGGGCAGCCCTCCGGACGTCGTCACCGAGCCGTTCACGATCATGCTCTGGGGCATCACGTCGGATTCGATCGGGATGTGGCTGGGTGGCGCAGACGAGAGCGGCGGGCTCAAGGGCTTTGCCGCCTCACCTGGGATCGCAGAAGGTCCCGCCCGTGTCATCGCATCCGCGGATCAGATCGGTGAGGTGCAAGAGGGCGAGATCCTGGTCGCGCCGCTGACTGCCCCGTCATGGGCGCCGATCTTCTCGAAGATCGGGGCGACGGTGACCGACATCGGCGGGATGATGAGTCATGCGGCCATCGTGTGCCGCGAGTACGGCCTCCCTGCCGTGACAGGCACGGCCTTCGGCACGAAGACGATCACGACGGGCACGATGATTCGAGTGAACGGCAGCGAGGGAACCGTCGAGATACTGGAGTAGGTGTTGAGCCTTCGACACTCCCCGAGTGTCGAAGGCATCGGAACGAAGTGAGGGCTGATGCTTTCCAAGGAACAGAACGAACAACTGACACGAGTAGGCCCCGGTACTCCCATGGGCGATCTGCTCCGCCGGTACTGGTACCCGATCGCTTTTGAACGCGATCTTGCCGAGTGGCCCATCAAGAAGGTGCGCCTCCTCGGCGAGAACTTCGCCCTGTGGAAGACCCCTCAGGGTGGCTACGGGATCATGCAGGAACGCTGCCCCCACCGGCACGCTTCGCTGGTCTACGGGGTCGTCGAGGAGGCAGGGCTCCGCTGCGGATATCACGGGTGGATGTTCAACGGTGATGGCCAGTGCATCGATCAGCCTGCCGAGCCGGACAAGTCGACGTTCAAAGAGCGCATCAAGGCCTTCGCCGGCCAAGCCCAGGCCATGGGCGGCATGGTCTGGGTGTACATCGGGCCCGACCCCGCGCCCGTGCTCCCCCGTTTCGACGTGTTCGTCGATCCGGGCTTTCAGGACGTCGGCCACTCGCTGCTGCCGTGCAACTGGCTCCAGATCATGGAGAACTCGGTGGACCCCCACCACGTCGAATGGCTCCACGGCCGGTACTTCCAGTTCCTCGGCGAACAGCAGGGTTTCCTGGCGCCTGCGGCCTTCCAGCAGAAGCATGTGCAGGTGGGCTTCGATCCGATGGAGTGGGGCATCCTCAAGCGGCGTGTACTTGCCGGCCGCTCCGAGAACGATGACGATTGGGCCATCGGCCACCCGCTGGTCTTCCCCTACTTCATGCGGGTCGGCGGTGCGGGCATCGACCAGATGCAGATCCGGGTGCCCATCGACGACACCACGACATGGGCGCTGTTCTACGCCAACCATCACCCTGAGGGTCTCAAGGAGTTCCCCGAGCAGGTGTATCCCACGGACTACGAGTACGAGTGGATGGACGAGAACGGCAACTTCATCGTCGACTACATCGAGGGCCAGGACGTCATGGCGTGGGTCACCCAAGGCGACATCACGGACCGCTCGGCGGAGCACATCGGCAAGTCGGACATCGGCGTCATCATGTTGCGCCGGATGTTCAAGGAGCAGGTCGCTCTCGTCGCCGAGGGCAAGGACCCCACCGTGGCGTTCACCCGTGAGCCCCACGACCGCATCGAACTGCCGTGCGAGAAGAACAAGTTCGGCGCAGGCGTGGACTTTGCGCTGTCGTGGATCGACATGGGCTCCAGCCGCTACTCCCCCGCCAAGGACACGCTGATGAAACTGCACGTCGATGCTGCCTCGGCCCGCGGCGAGGCGCCCACCCAGAAGTGAGCGCAGCCCCCCGCTATCCCAACCACGTCGAGCCGCCGGATCCGATCCCGGACCGGCGGCTCAGCGGCGACCACTGGTGGGACCCCGACCGCATCCATCACCTCGAGGACCTGCCGAGGTTCTGCCCCATGTGCGGCCATGCCCTCGGCGAAGGCATCTCCGTCGAGTACTGGCAAGCCGAGCAACGGATCTACCACACGTGGTGCCACGACTGCGGCTGGACCGGCGACATCATCCGCGTCACCAGAATGATCGGCTTCGAAGCCGCCGACGAGGAGTAGCCAAGACCCCGCCCACTCCCCCAGAAGTGTCGACCAAGGCCGATCCGTCGCGACGCGGGCGGCGCTGCCAAGCTGTGGGCAGAGCGCAATTCCCCGCGCGGAGCAAGCGAAAGAGAGGACGCATGTCTCTGGCTGAGATCGACCTCGTCCTTGATCGTCTTGGCGAGGTCGTCGCCGAGACGAGGAGCGAGAGCAGCCGTGCAGGGTTCTTTGCGGCGATGTACCGGAAGGTCACGGTGGCCGTGAAGGACGCGATCGTTGCGGGCCGTTTTGTCGACGGCGACCGCATCGCGGTCCTCGACCGGGTGTTTGCCGAGCGTTATCTGAGTGCGTACGACATCTGGCGTGATGACGGCCAACCCACAGCATCGTGGCAAGCGGCGTTCGACGCAGCGGGACGATGGCGGCCGATCATCATTCAGCACCTCTTGATAGGAATGAACGCCCACATCAACCTGGACCTCGGCATCGCGGCAGCAACCGTCGCCCCTGGGTCCGCGTTGCCAGGGTTGAGGTCCGACTTCGACACGATCAACGACGTACTGGCGGGGCTGATCGAAGGGTTCATGGGAGACGTTGCAGTCGTATCACCGTGGATCGGGATGCTCGATCGGATCGGAGGCCGCAACGACCAAGTCGTCGTCCGGTTCAGCATCGAGGTTGCTCGCCGGCAGGCGTGGGCGTTGGCTGAGCGGCTCGCCGCTGCGGCGGCGGACGATTGGCCGTCCATCATCCGCGACCGCGATCGCACCACAGCTCAGTTCGCTCGGACCATCCTGCACCCGGGGCGGGCACTTCCCTCCGGGCTGTTCGTCATCCGTCTACGAGAGTCCAACGACGTGGGGCACGTGATCGAGGTCTTGGGGGCCGACCGCTAGGACACTGCTGATCAACGTCAGTTCGAGCTCGTGACCGAGGTCGTGACCAGGCACCGTGGCGGACTCGCGAGCCCTCACGACGATTTGATCAGCAGTCTCTCGAGCCGGGCGCGGTCCGCCCGTCGCGGCGACGGACCCGGGGTCCGAGCCTCACCTTCAAGCCACCATGACAGAACCGGCCTCCGAGCGCCAGGCTCTCTCCTCCAACGGTTTTCTGTCACATCGGGCTGATACGTTGTCGGCATGTTGGCCGTCGAAACACCCACCACGATCGACGCACTCGAGTCTGAGCTCATCGCCCTCGAGCGTCTCATCGGTCGAGCCCGGGGCCGCCAGGTGGACGTGCTCGCAGAGCTTGACAAGGCGCAGGTCGCTGCAGCGGATGGATCCCGGTCGATGCTGGAATGGACCGCTGCCCGGCTCGACATCGAAGCCGACACTGCAGGCGCCCTCAACCGTGCTGTCGCTCTCTTCGCAGAGCATCCTGCATCCGCCGAAGCACTGGCGGAGGGCGAAGTGACGTTCGATCGTGCGGTTGCCACCGCCCTTCTTGCCGTGTCCGGCGCCGACGACGACCTCGTTGCGGCGAGCGACCGGTTCGATCTGGCCGGAATCCGCCGGCTCGCATCGCGGCATCGGCGCATGTCTCGAACGGACGAACGAAAGACGTTCATCGACCGGTTTGTAGCGACCCAGTCGTCGCTCGACGGCGGCACGGGCCGCTTCTGGGGACAGTTGCCCGGCTTCGAGTTCACGATTCTCCAGGAGGCGCTCGACGCCAGGGCGGACCAGTTCCGCGATCTCCCAGGACCGGCGTCACCCGCAGCAGCCCGCAGGGCCGACGCTCTGGTCTCCATGGCACAAGACTCGGTCGATCCGGCTCGACCCGACGGCGCTGCCGGGTCGCGCGGTCCCCTCGTGACGGTTTTCGTCGACGCCGAGCTGGCCGCTGCGACGTCGAGCGAAGCCGGCGGTGAGCTCCAGTACGGGCCGAAGGTCGGACCGGCTGTGCTGCAACGGATCATCTGCAGCGGCGCCGTCCAACTCGTCGGGGTCGTCGACGGACGACCCGTCGCAGTGACCGATGCAACCCGGGCAGTGCCACCGGCCACCCGCCGCTACGTCGCATGGCGCGACGGCGGCTGCACGATCGACGGCTGCCGGTCCCGGTATCGTCTCGAAGCACACCACGTCCGCCCCCGGGCACATGAGGGGGATCACGACCCCAGCAATCTCACCACCCTCTGCTGGTACCACCATCACGTCAAGATCCACGGGGAGGGCTTCCGGTTGGATCCCGACAGTCCCCCACAGAGACGCCGGTTCCTCCCGCCATCACGAGGCCCCGACCCTCCACCGGGTTGAAGGGGCTATCCCCCTTGTGCGCGTAGGCGCGCTCAACGAAGGACCAACTGCAGGAAACGTCCCATGCTCTCGGCAGCAAGCTGCTGCAACCGGGGGTAGATCACGGCGTTGGTGAGGCTGGTCTCGGTCGTGAAGGTCGCATGACCCCAACCCGAGGCCGCCGAGAGTGCGTGTTTGAGCAGAGCGGCCGCGATCGGCGTCCTGCGGTACTCCCGAAGCACCCCGATGAGACCAAAGCGGGGGCCGTCCGGGTTGCGCCATACCCTCACCAGCCCGACGTACCGATCGGTCTGATCGTCGACCGCCACCAGGTAGGCAGCCGGATCGAAGGGCGGCGCCTCCGCCAGCTCTTCGTGAAACCACCGCCGATCGCCCTGCCATCCGTCTGTGCCGGGCACGTCATGACGGACCGCGTTGTCCAGTGCAAACAGGCGATCTTCGTCGACCTCATCGGCAGGGTGAATGCTGAAACCCGAAGGCACCCACGCCCGGGTGAGCCGGGGCAGGACATCACCGAACCCGATCCGAAACCGCTCGCTCACATTCTCGGGCTCGAAGCCCGCATCGCGGAGCGCCGCAACCTTCGGGACGTCGTCCTCGTCCACCATCGTCGAGACCGGCCGCCCCAGCGATCGCGCCGCGGCCTCCGTGAGTGGCCCGTAGGCAGCAGGCTCAGAACCAACAAAGCTCACGAACATGCGCGTATCCGGCCGGCGCAGGGCCGTCACCGCCGCCACAGGGCCTCCGCCCCGGACCGCAAACCATCGCTGCACCGGCTGCCCCCCACGCCGGTCGCGCTCCCGCTGCTCGGCCGGCGAACGGCCGTACAGCGCCGCCACAGATGCGTACTGATCGGCGAATCGCAGAATCTCCACCACGCCGACGATAGGAGACTGCTGATCAGATCGTCGTGAGGGCTCGCCGGTCCGACGAAGTGCCTGGTCAGGACTCGGTCACGAGCTCGAACTGGCGCCGATCAACAGGCTCCCACGTGCCACACGGTCAGGCGGCTCAGGCGCCACCCGAACTGCCGGCATACAGGTCCGGTGCCGGCTCGAGAGGCGGGATGTCGAGACCCCACTCCTCCGCCGCAAAGCGCAGCCCGGCGATCGCATGGTGCGCAACCGAAGGTCCCATCGGGAGCCCGTTCGGCTCGAACCGCACGAAGACAACACCCCCACGCGGGCCGGACCCACTCTTCACGGTCGCATGTCTGCGGTGCGGGTCATCACAGGGCGCGGCGCCGTCCGGGCCGAAGCGTAGGTCGACCGACCGGTCCTCCAGCGCATCCTCGAACGGCATCACTGCCCGGCCACGGCGCTCGCCGTCCCCGGCCGCAACCAGGGTCTCCTCCAGCCATTCCGCGTCGAGCTGGATCTCGCCGGCGTACTCGGCCCGCATCATGGCCGCAGGCAACAGCCCGGCTGCGGCGGCAGGACCCTGGTGACCTGCCGTCAGGCGAGGGTTGAGCTCCGTCGGCAGGAACCCATCCACGGTCAGCACGCCGTCGATGCCGTACGGCCCCACATAGCTGATGCGTTCGACGAGATGGCGCCCGACTTTCCTGGCGACGTGTCGCATTGCCGTGCGATGCTCCTGAGGCGGGTCCCAGAAGCTCGCCATGCCACCATACGCAAGGCCGGTGCGATCGAGCCGCCTGAACACGAGCATCTCCAGCGGGCGGATGACGGCGATGCCATCGTGCGTGACCCAGCCGTGGATCGAACATGGGATTCCGTCGAGGAACGGCATCACGCGCACCCGAACGGCGTGCCGGCCGAACCACGCCGCCGCTTCCGCCACATCGATGTCGCTGCGCACCCACCGGACGTAGTCGGCGCCGCCGTGCCATCCCTCCTTGTTGTCCGCCACCCACACTGTCCCCATCGGACCCGCGAGGCGCTGCGAAGCCGCCCCGGCGTCGGCCACTGGAACGATCTCGGAGGGTGCCCGAACGATCTGGGCGGCGTCCCAGATGCCGTCGGCGAGCATCTTGTCTTCCAGCGTCGCCTGCCGGTGCGGGCGAGGGGCATAGACCGGCCGGCCGACCGCTTCCGTGAGGGTCGAAAAGGCGTTGACGATGACCTCCGCCTGACCTTCCGGATCGAAGGCGTCGACCGCTTTTTGGATGTGCACCTGCGGGGCTGCAATCGATGCCTCGAAGGCGCGGATTCCGGCCATCTGCCCCCAACCGGCAGACTCGGTGTAGAAAATCGGAGCGTCCGGGAGGTCGCCGACGCCGGGAACGGATGCCACAACGATGACGTCACTTGCGCCCCACTCCGTGAGCGAGGTGACGAGGTCCGCGGTTGAGGCCGCAGCATCGGAGGCAAGGATCCACTTCCTCCCCCGGTGCCGCTTCGCTATCTGTTGCTCGATGGCATCGACATCCACGGTCAGCCGCCGTTACCGAGCGCAGCGAGCAGCTCCGCGAGAGATCCCGGCACATCGGTGGGATGCCATCGCACGTACGGCATGCCGACTCCGTCGGCGCCGGCCAGATTCACCGGGTGGTCGTCGACGAACAGCACTTCGGTGGGCGAACACCCCAGCGTCGCGGCCGCCACCTCGAAGCCTTGCGGGTCAGGTTTCAGGTAGTCCGTGTGGGAGAGGTCGATGAGGTGATCGACCTCGTGGAGCACGGAGATCCGGTCGATCCATGCCTGCGGATGGAAGTGGCTGAGGTCGTTGGTGAGGATCGCCACCGGACGTCCCGCGGCCTTCCGCGCCGAGATCAGCGTGGCGAGTTCGGGTCGAATCAGCTCCTCCTCCGGCAGCTCGAAGAGGGCGTGGAGTGCAGGGTGTTCGCCGTCTGAGGCAACGAGTGCTTCCACTTCGGCGTTGCGGATGTTCCAGTACTCCCGTTCTCGCAATGAACCCTCGAGCACCTGGGCAAAGAGCGGATCGGACGCAAGCTCGAACGGGCCTCGCCACGGCAGGAGCTCCGGATCCAAGCCGTACGCGGCAAGGAACGGGTCGACCAGCTCAAACGGTGTCTTCAATACGACACCGCCGAAGTCGAGCAGCAGCGCTCGGATTCCGGCTATCTGGTCCTCCAACCTCGGGACGGAGGAGCCTACCTTGGGGCTTGACGTCGCCACGGGCGTCCAGCTGCGAAGATCGGGCCGATGACCAGCACCCCGAATCACGATTCCGCCGAAACCCAGCACCTGCGCCGGTTGGGTCTGCGGCTCGAGTGGGCGACCATCTGGTGGAACCTCGCCGAAGCGGGTATCACCGTGTGGCTTGGACTCGCCGCTGGGTCCCTCGCCCTCGCAGGCTTTGGCATCGACTCCCTCATCGAAGTGTTTGCGTCCAGCGTGGTGGTCTGGCACGTGCGCGACATCGGCGAACTTGGCGCACATGCACGAAACCGAACGGCGATTCGTCTGATCGGCCTCGCATTCCTGGCCCTCGGCGCGTTCCTGGTGGTGGCGGCGATCGTCCGGCTCAATGCGCGAGCGGTCCCCGACGAGTCATGGTTGGGGGTGGCGTACCTCGCCCTTGCGGCCACCGTGATGTTCGGCCTGGCCGTTGCCAAGCGACGCGTTGGGGTTCAGCTGGGCAATGCACCGCTCGTCGCCGAGGCAAGGATCACCCTGCTGGATGGAGCCCTGGCGTCCGCCGTGCTGGTGGCACTCCTGCTCAACACCGCCTTGGGCTGGTGGTGGGCCGATTCCGTCGCAGCTGCCGTCGTGGGCCTCGTGGCGCTCCGCGAAGGTTGGGAACACTTCGAGGAGACCCGTGGTGACGGCGACGACCGGCACCACGAGGAGCGCCACCGCTAGATTCACCGTGCGTCCGTATGCGCAGAGCTGGGAGTTCCTGTGACGATGTTGGTCCGGTGGTTCGACGAGATCACCATGGATGACCTCCCCGCCGTCGGCGGCAAGAACGCTTCCCTCGGCGAGATGATCAGCAACCTCTCCACCGCAGGCATCAGCGTCCCCGGTGGGTTCGCCACCACCGCAGATGCGTTCAGACACCACCTCGCGGCGTCGGGTCTCGACCGTCGCATCGCCTCACGGCTGGCGTCGCTGGACGTGGAAGACGTGATCGCGCTCTCGATAGCCGGGCCCGAGATTCGCAACTGGATCGAAGAGACGCCGCTACCCGCCGACCTCACCGCCGCCGTGCTGGAGGGCTATGCGGCGCTCGGCAATGCGGCCGACCCGACGCCGGCCGTTGCGGTGCGCTCGTCGGCAACGGCAGAGGACCTGCCAGACGCATCCTTCGCCGGTCAGCAGGAGACGTACCTCAATGTCGTCGGGCCTGATGCGGTGCTCGACGCAGTCCGCAAGGTCTTTGCATCGCTGTACAACGACAGGGCCATCGCGTACCGGGTGCACCTTGGCTTCAGCCACGACGACGTCGCCCTCTCGGCAGGGATCCAGCGGATGGCACGTAGCGATGTCGGCTCCGCCGGTGTCGCGTTCTCCATCGACACCGAGTCTGGCTTCACGGACGCGGTCTTCATCACGTCCAGCTACGGGCTGGGAGAGCTGCTGGTCCAAGGTGCCGTCAACCCGGACGAGTTCTACGTCTCCAAGTCACGGCTGGCCGCAGGGAGAGCACCGATCCTGCAGCGGCGCCTCGGCACCAAGCATCAACGTATGGTCTACGGCGACGGGCCGGCAGCGGTGGCGACCGAGGACGTGCCGGCATCGTTGCGACGCCGCTTCTCCCTCGAAGACGACGATCTGATCGCCCTCGCCGAGATGGTGATGACCATCGAGGCCCACTACGGCAGGCCGATGGACGTCGAATGGGCGCGAGACGGGATCACAGGAGAGCTCCTCATCCTCCAGGCGCGGCCGGAGACGGTGCAGTCGCAGAGCCAGGGACGTGTCATCGAGCGCTTCGAGCTCACCGAACGCGGCCCGATCCTCACCGAGGGCAGAGCCGTCGGTCAGCGCATCGGATCCGGCCGGGCGAAGGTGATCCGCAGCGTTGCAGAGATGGACCGCGTCACCGCAGGCGACGTGCTGGTCGCCGACATGACTGACCCAGATTGGGAGCCGGTGATGAAACGAGCGGCGGCCATCGTGACCAACCGGGGCGGCCGGACGTGCCACGCGGCGATCATCGCCAGGGAGTTGGAGATCCCCGCCGTGGTGGGAGCAGGAGACGCCACCGAGACGCTGGCCGACGACATGGCGGTGACCGTCTCGTGCGCCGAGGGCGACGCCGGCTTCGTCTACGAGGGTGAGCTGGGATTCCGGGTACGGCGCATCGAGCTCGACGCAATGCCGGAGCCACCGGTCAAGATCATGTTGAACGTCGCCAACCCCGAACGAGCCTTCGCTTTTGCGCAGCTCCCCAACCACGGTGTGGGGCTGGCCCGCCTCGAGTTCATCATCAACAACGTCGTCGGTGTCCATCCCCGCGCCCTGCTCGACTACGACGTCCTCCCCGCCGAGCTGAGGGAAGCGATCGACCTGCGTAGTGGCGGCTACGCCGATCCCGTGACGTTCTTCGTGCAGAAGCTTGCGGAGGGGGTGTCGACCATCGCGGCTGCGTTCCACCCGAAACCGGTGATCGTTCGCCTGTCCGACTTCAAGTCCAACGAATATGCCCACCTGATGGGCGGCGCCAGGTATGAGCCCAACGAGGAGAACCCCATGATCGGGTTCAGGGGTGCGGCGCGCTACCGCGATCCTGAGTTCCGCAGCAGCTTCGATCTGGAGTGCAGGGCGCTGCGGTTCGTGCGCGAGGACATGGGCTTCGACAACGTCAAGATCATGGTTCCCTTCGTCCGCACCCTCGGCGAAGCGGAAGAGGTCATTGGCGTGCTTGCCGAGAACGGCATCGAGCGGGGCCGCCACGATCTCGAGCTGATCATGATGTGCGAAGTGCCCTCGAACGCCGTGATGGCCGAGCAGTTCCTGGAGCACTTCGACGGATTTTCGATCGGCAGCAACGACCTCACCCAGTTCACGCTGGCTCTCGACAGGGACAGCGGCCTCGTCGCCGACCTGTTCAACGAGCGTGATCCCGCCGTCAAGGCACTGATCTCCCGCGCCATCAACGCCTCCAAATCCGCCGGCAAGTACATCGGGATCTGCGGTCAGGGGCCGTCCGATCACCCGGACTTCGCCGCATGGCTGAGAGACGAGGGCATCGACTCGATCTCCCTCAACCCCGACACCGTCCTCGAGACCTGGCTGATGCTCAGCGGCGTCAGCGCCGGCTGATCCGCCATGCCGTCGGTTCGCACCGTGTTCTGCGTCTCCGACCACACCGGGGTCACCGCCGAGGTGTTCGCTCACAGCCTCATGGCTCGCTTCGACGATGTGCCCGCCCGCTACGTCGTACGGAGCTTCGTCAACAACGACGAGCGCATCGCGGAGGTCAACGCCGAAATCGCAAAGGCGGTGGCAGCCGGAGACCAGCCGATCGTCTTCTCGACCGTCACCGATCCGGTGATGCGGCGCCGGTTACGAGACAGTGGCGCACTCGTGCTCGGGCTGTTCGACCACTTCGTCGATGAGCTGGCGGCCAACCTCGAACGCCAGCCCTCCAGCATCATCGGCTCATATCACGGGATCCGCGATCTCACCAAGTACCAGGCGCGACTCGATGCCGTCGACTTCTCCCTCGCCACCGATGACGGCGTCGGGCTCAAGAGCTACGACGAAGCCGACATCGTCCTCGTCGGGGTGTCACGAGTGGGCAAGACGCCCACGTCCCTCTTCATGGCCATGCAGCACGGCCTGTGGTCTGCGAACTACCCCCTCACCGGAGAGGAGCTCGACGACCCGGCCCTCCCTCCTGCGCTTCGGCAGCACAGGGAGAAACTGTTCGCGCTGACCATCGATCCCGTGCGTCTCCACCAGATCCGCCAGAAGCGCCGCCCCGACAGCATGTACGCAGAGATCTCCACATGTACGCGGGAAGTCACCCACGCAGAGCGCATGTTCCAGCGAGAGCGCATTCCCACGACCAACACGACGACACAGTCCATCGAAGAAATCGCCGCCACGATCATGCGCCAGGCCGAGCTCCCAGGCCGCCTGGCATGAACGTTCTCCACAGACCGAACGCGGTTGTGGGAGAACGGCCGGACCGCTCCCCCACAACCTGATCGTGCGCCTCCGGCGGTCTCCTACGGGAGCGAGGTCCCCGCAACCACGTACACGATGCCTGGGCCGACACCGTCGAATGCCGGGCCGGGAGCCGTGATGACGAAGTCGGTGTAGCCGTCACCGTTGACATCGCCGAGACCCAAGGCATCGACACCTGAGTAGTCGTGGGGCACCGTGTCCGTGAACGTTCGCAATACCGAGGCGTCCGCACCCGAGATCAGGTACGTCTTGCCTCCGAGCTCTGCACCGGCATTGGACGTGTACGCCGCCACGATGAGATCCGCATGGCCGTCATGGTTCACATCGCCGACCCCCCGACCGGGGCCGTAGCCACCGAACTCCTCGTCGACGGTCAGCAGGTGGATGAGGCGGCCCGTCCGACCCGAGTAGACATACGCTGCGCCTGTCCCCGCAAGATCGCCGCGACCAGCGTTGTAGTCGGCAACGAATACGTCAGGGACCCCGTCTGCGTCCACGTCGCCTGGCCCGGAGGCGAAGAACTGCCCGAAGTTGCTCCCCGTGTTGGTCTTGGGTCGCAAACGGTGGATCACACGGCCGGTGGCGCCGGACAGCACGTACGCATTGCCGCCATTGCCGAAAGCGCCGACCACAGAGTCCGGCACGGTGTCGCCGTCCACATCCCCGACGATGCCGACACCGGAGCCGAGCAGGTCACCCGGTTTGCGGCCGTCGAAGGTCCACATGACCGATCCGTCCGACCCGTCGAACAGATAGACCCGCCCCGAGTCGTCGCCGTTGAAATCCGACAGCGAGGCGCCGACCAAGATCTCGGCATGGCCATCCCCGTCGACGTCGCCGGCACCGCTCACGCCGGACCCGAAGAACGTCGCGTCATCTGCGGTCAGCTCATGGATGACGCTGTGATCCGCCCCGGACTTCACGAGGGCACGCCCTGACGGCGCGTCGGTCGTCACCGAACGAGCGCCGATGACGTAGTCGGGGACGCCATCCGCATCGACGTCTCCGGCACCGGCCACGGAGTAGCCGAAGAGCTCAAAGTCGGTTCCGTCGGCGACGTGCATCAGGTCGCCGGTTGCGCCGGAGTGCACGTACACGCGGCCGGCGACCGGACCGCCGGCGCCTTCGAGAATGGCGGGGATCGCCAAGTCGGCGGCACCATCGTTATCGATATCACCGATATTGGCACCCACCCATCCGTAGTAGTCGCCCACCGACTCGCCGCTGAGTACGTAGAGGGTCTCCGCATCGTCTTCGACGAACGGTGCCGCCGCAACCGCAACGGCGGCTGACGCCATCACAAGCCCCCCGGCCAGAATCATGGTTCCCACTTGCCTTCGAACGCGCATGCGCTCTCCTTTCACAGCAGAGGGAGCCAATCAAGCGCTTCGAGGCGGTTCAGACTGTCAAGATCTTGCGCAAATCGTCGATCCGTTGCCCGGACGCCTTGCGATACGCCGATGGTGGCGACCCAAAGGTCGTGCGGAACACACTCGTGAAGTGGCTGTGCGACGAGAACCCGAGTTCGAGAGCAAGCGTGGCGAGGTCGACGTCTGGAGCGGTGACGTGTTCGAGCGACGACCGCAACCTGAGTTGGGTGAGAAAGCCGTGCACGGTGAACCCGGTGTAGCGGCGGAATATCCGGGACAGGTGGTAGGGAGAGACGGCAACCTCGCCGGCCACGTCGGCGAGCGAGATCCGCTCGGCCGCTCGTTCGACGAGGACCTGGCGTGCGCTGCGGACGGTGCTCTCGTGACGACGAACCGTGGTGCTGGTGCCGTCAGCCGTCGTGCGGAGCGTTGCCGCAAGCTCGGCGGCTCTCGTGAAGATCGTCATCACCGCCTCTTCGACGGCAACGGGGTCGGCATCGTCCCGACCCGACAAGGTCGTCACGATCGAGCGCTGCGAGACGTACAGCGGCGCAGAGGCGGGGCCATGGCCAAAGCCGAGTCTGCCACCGTCCGCATGGCCGAACGTCGCTGCGATCTCGAGTGCCAGCTCCGGGCGGAGGGCGAAGTAATCGCAGTGGTCGCCACGCACGTCGATGCCGGTACGCCGGTAGTGGTCACCTGCGTTGTAGAACACGACCGTGTTGGGATCGGCGAAGACAGGGGCAACGTGTTCCCGCTCGATGACGACCGACGTTCGTGGGAAGACTGCCAGGGGGAGGTCGGTGAAGCCTCCCCCGAAACGCTCGTGACCCTGCGGGCAGCGGAACGTGCCGACGGAGGCGACGTCCGTGCAGAAGATCAAGGTGTCGATTTTGTCCACGGGCGCATCTCCGTGGTGCGGCAGGCTTCCACCGTACACAACGATCTGCCTTCACAGACCGAGTGTCGGGAGTTGGACATTGGACGAGACGAATCGAAAGATTCAAACGTATGATTGAAACGATCGTTTAGAAAGTGATCGAATGTCCACCAGACAGCGCATCATGGAAGCCGCCGAGGAGCTCTTCGGCGCTCACGGCTACGACGCAACCTCGGTCAGGGACATCACGGACGCCGCGGACGCCAACGTGGCTGCCATCCACTATCACTTCGGGTCCAAGGAGGCGCTGCTCCGCGAGCTGACCGACAGCATCGTTGCGCCCCTCAACGCACGACGGCGTGAGCTGCTCGACCAACTCCCGCCCCAGCCGACTCTCGACCAGGTGCTCGACGCCTTCATCCGTCCCGACGTCGAGACGTTGCGGCGACTCGAAGAGCGAAAACCAACCATGGCCCGATTCCTCGGTCGCATCTACGGCGATGGGACTCCCTGGATCCAGGAGATGGCCGTCGACCAGTTCTCCGGCATCGCTCGCGCACTCTTCCCGACGCTCGCCTCCACACTTCCCCACCTCTCCGAGGAGGAGATCGCATGGCGGCTGCGGCAGGTCGTGGCCATGGTCATCAACCTGTTTGCGACGTACCCGGCCGAAGGGCTGAGCGACGCCGAAGCCGAAGCAACCGTCAACCGACTGGTCCACTTCATCACCCCTGCGATGTCCAGTCCCCCGGCCACAGGGAGGTGACGCCGAGACGCCCAGCCAGACGCCCACACGAAATGCCCGCCCCCAGCAGTCTCTGACCTCCGCAGGGGACGGGCACCCGCCCATCACGCGGTCTTCCGCGTGCGATCTCAGGAGAGTACCCATGACCACCCCGACTGCAACCAACGCAACCGCCGGCACCTACCCCTACCGCACCAGAGACGTCGCGCTACCTACCGGCACCGTCACGATCACAGACGAGGGCGCCGGACCCGTCCTCCTCTTCGTCCACGCCGGCATGTGGGCCTACATCTGGAAGGACGTCGTCACTCGACTCCGCACCGACTTCCGTTGCATCACGATCGACTTTCCCGGCTATGGACTCGCCCCGGACTCGGAGGGCGAGCTGGGCATTCCCGACCTCTCCGCAATCTTGGAGGAGCTGGTCGACACGCTCGCCATCGATCGTCTCACGCTGGTCCTCCACGATCTAGGCGGGCCCGTCGGCATGGGCTTCGCCGCTCGCCACCCGGAGATGGTTGCCGGTCTCGTGCTGGCAAACACCTTCGTGTGGGAGCCCGATACCCGTGGTCTCCGCACCATGCTCCGCATCATGGGCAGCCGACCCGTGACGGCTCTCGGCACCGCTACGCGGATCGTTCCCCGGATGACAGCCACCGGGATGGGCGTGGGGCGGCATCTCGACGCCGCCGGCCGGGCGGCATTTCTGGCCCCGTTCGCCGACAGGCAGCGCACTCGCCGCTTCCATCGCCTCATTCGTAGCCCATTGGCCGAGCCTGAAGCGTTCGCCGAGATCGCAGAGGCGGTGAATGGACCTGTCGGAGCGCTACCCGTCCTGACGATCTTCGGCGAGAGGAACGACCCGTTTGGGTTCCAGGACAGGATCAACGGACTGTTCCCCAACCACGCGGCGGGCGTCGTCGTGGAGAACGGCAACCACTTCCCGATGATGGATGACCCCGACCTGTTTGCGAGCACGTTGACCGAGTGGCACCACGCGCACATCGCCGAAGGCAGGTGAGGTCAGGCGTCAGCCGGTGCGGGTGCCTCGACGGCGGTGCGCTCGCTCCGGTCGCCGCCGCGGCGCGCCGCCCTGGGCGCAGGCTGGCTCGGGCTGAGGACCATCGCCACCCGCATCGTGGTGAGGCCCACGACGATGGCGGCAGACGCGACATACATGCTCAGCGCAGCCGGGTGCGAAGAGTCTGTCCCGGCGGCGATCCCGTGCACCATGGCACCGAGGAACACACCGAGGGAGGCGAAGTGGAGGAGCCTCCAGTGACGCTGACCGATGTACTTCCTGAGGTAGAAGCTGGCGATCACGACGATCATGCCGTAGAACGCCACGACGCCCCACGCCACCGCAAGCGGCCGCCAGCCGGATGCTCCCGGCACGAGCACGTCCTGGGCGTCGAATTCGACGAAGTCGTGCAGGTAGAGCGCAACCATGTGCACTCCTGTTGCCAGCAACGCACCCATCGACAACGACTCGTGGACGAACGTCAGCCGCTTCGTCGCTCGCGGCAGCACGCCCAGCGAGAGAATCAACCCCCAGATCGTGGCGGCAGCCAGCAGGCCGTAGGCGGCAAAACCGGCGCCACGGATCAGCATCCATTCCATGTTCATGCGGCCAGGTCCAATCCCGTTGAGGCGTACACGGCGCCATCGCTCCACACCACGATTGCGCCATCGATCCAGGTTTGCCGACCCGCCCAGGCGAGCCCATCGGCGCCACGGATCAACACCGCTTTGGCCCCTGCCTCGGCGGCGACGGCCGTGCGGGCGAGCACCGTGGCGCTGAGCACCGGAGTCTGAGCCGGCGCACCGGTGCGGGGGTCGATCACGTGGTGAGCCTTGCCGGCCGCCACCCGCCACGTTCGCCGGGTCACGGAGCTCGTCGCCAGCGCACCAACGCCGACCTTCACCGTCGCCACGACATCCTCGTCCGTCCCGAGAACCTCGACGACGCAGTCCGGATGAGCCGAAGCGATGTCGCCTCCCGCCGAGACGATGTCTGCATATCCCGTCTGGATTGCGCGGTCGGCGCTCCAGCCCTTGGCAATGCCACCGAGGTCCACCCGCATTCCCGATGGTCGGATCAGGTGGCCGTCATCGAGCCGCCACCGCCGGTCGAGGGCATCGGGTGCAGGCGCGTGCAGCTTGTCGACGACCTGCGAGAACGTGCGGTCGTATCCCCAACGAACGACATCGGAGCCGACGCCCGCATCGACGAGGCCGCCGGTGAGTGACCTCACCTGATCGGCGGCCTGCATCACATCGGCGAGTAGCGGCGAGAGCGGAACACGAGGTCCTGCGTGGCCATTCACTCGAGTCAGCTCGCTCTCCGGCAGGAAGCGGCTGCACACCGCCTCGACCTCGGCGAACCAACGCTCGGTGGCGGCGATACCCGTCTCATCGGCTGCCGTCACCGAGATGGTGGTCCCCATGGCGGCGAACTCTGCGGCGATCATGATCCGCTGCTCGTCTTGGTCGTCGGGGGCGGCGTCGCCGCGGTCCCACCACCATCTGCCGCAGGTCGTGAAACCACGACGCGCCGTACTTCAGGCTGGGGCTTGGGTGCAGGGGTGTAGCGAAGGATGACGAGGCCGTCCTCTGGCATGTCGGGGATCGGGGCCAGTGTCGTTGTGGGAGCGACGGTCGTTGTCGTTGGCACAGGAGGCACCGCTTCGACCGTGGCGGCGGGCTCCACTGCAGGGGCACCGACCGTCCGAGCCAAGATCGCCGTGGTCCAAGCGACGGCCATCGTGGTCCACGCCGCAATGCGCATACGACGGTCCTTGGGGAAGCGCTTGCGAATCATCTGGCCGTCTCCGGAGGCGAGGCTTCGTCGGTGAGCCGGAGCACGGCGCCGTTCTCGATCAGCACGGCCACCACGGACGGGGGCAACTGCAGATGCAGGTCGGAGCGGGTCAGCAGCTCGGTGTGGCCGTTCTCGCCGAGGACGTCTGAGATCGCAGACGGGAGCTCCTCGACTGCAGGCGGCGGAGCCACGGGCTCGACGACCTCGATGACCTCGACCTCGGGCGCAGCCGTCGTCGCGACGACCGCGGGGAGCGGGGTCACCGGTGCCGCCGCCTCGGGGGCGGCCGCACTGTCCATGACCCCGAAGACCGCGTACGCCGCGAGCGCAACACCGAGGATGAGAAAGGCGAACTCAGATCGACGCATCAGTCGTCATCCTCGTGGTCGTCGTCGTCCTCGTCGTCGTGGTCCTCGTCGTCGTCGTCCTCGTCCTCGTCGTGATCGTCGTCCTCGTCGTAGTCTTCGTCGTCGTGATCGTCGTCCTCGTCGTAGTCGTCGTCGTGATCGCTGTCGTCACCGGTGACTCCATCGCCGCCTGCCGGGGGTGCCGTGGTCGTCACCTTCGGCGGGCTCACCACCGTTTCCACCAGCACGATGGCCGGTGGAACGGCCGCATCCGGCAGCGCCAGCCCGGCCTCGAGGCATATGGGTCGTAGGGCGTCGAGGGCGGCCTGCTCCAACTCAGTGATGGTTTCGGCGGTTTCGCGGTCGACCAACTCCAGGCCCTCTTCGCCGCAGGCGGTGTCGATATCGGCAGCAATGACCGCTGGTGGCTCCGTTGCCGTCGTTGCCGGGGCCGCGGTGGTCGTCGGTTCGGCAGCGACGATCGGCTTGGCGATCTGGGCCACCGACACGGCACGGACGGTCTCATCAGCGGCATTGTCCGAGTCCAGCAGCGCCGTTGATGCGAACACGAGTGCGGGTATCGAGAGCACGCCGACGACAAGAGCGACGATGGCGGTGCGTTGGCTGATGTTCTTCACAGGTCCACCCTTCGAGATGATGTCCTCACCAGGATGAGCGACCTTCGGTTAGCTGTGCGCTAAGCGAACGTAATGCCAGCGCCGGGATCTCGGGACGCGCTTGCGGCGCTCCTATTCTCTGCGACGTGGCCAGAGACACGTCGGCGCTCGTCGACCACTTGCAGACTCTGCGGCAGCTCCTCGAGGAGCTGCCGTCCGGCCCTGCCCTCGACGGTGCCGAAGACGGGGAACGGGTGCACAGGCAGCTCGCCGACCAGATCGACGATTACCTGTTGCCCCGGTTGCGCCACATCGATGCCCCGATCCTCATCGGCATCGGTGGATCGACGGGAGCGGGCAAGTCCACCATCACCAACTCCCTCATCGGAGACAACGTCAGCATCACCGGTCTGCTCCGGCCTACGACCCGCATTCCTGTGTTGGTGTGCAACCCAGAAGACACGGCGTGGTTCACCGATGGCGACGTGCTGTCCGAGCTGGGCCGCACCACCGGCGGAGAGGCACAGTCCGGGCCTGCCATCGCCATTCACGCATCGGATCGTGTTGCGCCCGGGATGGCGATCCTCGACACACCCGACATCGACTCCGTGGAGACGGCCAACCACGAATTGGCGGCACAGTTGCTCGGCGCCGCCGACCTGTGGATGTTCGTCACGACGGCAGCTCGATACGCCGATGCGGTTCCGTGGGACTACCTGCGCACCGCCGCCGAGCGCAGCACTGCCCTCGCCATCATCGTCAATCGTATTCCGCCCGGCGCATCGGACGAGGTCATGGCTCACTTCCGCACGATGCTCCATGACGAGCGACTGGCCGAGACCGCCGTCTTCGCCATCGAGGAGAGCACGCTGACCGACGGCCGCCTCGCCGCAGGTGCCATGGGCCCGCTGACGGGATGGCTGGAAGCGCTCGCCGCCGACGCCGAGCAGCGTGCGGCAATGGTGCGGGGCACCATCGACGGTGCAGTTGACTCCGTCCCGGATCGCGTCGAGCGCATCGCCCAAGGCGTCGAGCGGCAGGCCGCAGTCGTGGCAAACCTCGCCGAGATCGCAGCACACGAGTACGCCGCAGCGCTCGCTTCCGTGGAAGAGCGCCTCGAAGGAGGTGTCGTGTTGCGGCAGGAGGTCCTCGCCCGCTGGCAGGAGTTCGTGGGGGCCGGCCAGCTCATGCGCTCGATCCAGGCCGGTGTTGCGAGATTTGGCGATCGGCTCCGCTCCATATTCACCGGGACGCCGACGGTGGCGTCGGAGGTTCAGGGCGAAGTCCAGTCGAGCGTGACGGCAGCCGTTGTGGAGGCTGCGGACTCCGCCGCAGACGGCACCGTGGAGCGATGGGAGTTGTCCGCAGCAGGGCGCGAGTTGCTCGGTACAGAAAGCCGCCGCCTCGCTCGGGTGTCTCCAGAGATGCTGCGCGACGTGGAGCGCGAGGTCTCGCTGTGGCAGGACTACCTTCTCGGCCTGGTCCGGCAGCAGGCAGAAGGCAAACGTTTGGCCGCCCGGACCCTGTCGCTCGGTATCAACACCATCGGAGTGATGCTGATGGTCGTGCTGTTCGCGCAGACCGGCGGGATCACAGGAGGTGAGGTCGCCGTCGCCGGCGGAACCGCAACGGTGAGCCAGGCCCTGCTCACGGCCATCTTCGGCGAGAGCGCGGTTCGCGATCTCGCCAGGCAAGCTCGCGGCGACCTGACAGAACGCATCACGAAGCTGCTCGATCGGGAGCGGCTGCGCTTCGACGACCTGCTGGAAGGGCTGCCGGGCGATGCCGACGCCGACTCCCTGCGCCGAGCCGCCGCCGACGTCCAGAGCGTCGCATGACATCGCCGCCGGAGACCGATCTGGTACGGAGAGTTGCCGCGCTGGAGCGAGCGATCGCTGCAGGCGATGGGCTCTTCGACCGCACCGACCTCGACCGCGCCGGCATCATCACTGCCCGAGCACATGACCGGCTGCGCCACGGCACCGACCTCACGGTCGTGGCTCTTGCCGGCGCCACAGGAAGTGGCAAGTCGTCGCTGTTCAACACCATTGTCGGTGCCGAGATCGCTCCCACAGGCGTGACGCGGCCAACGACGTCGCAGGCCAGGGCCGCCGTCTTCGGTGAGGAGGTCCCCGGCGACCTGCTCGACTGGCTTGGGGTCCGCCACCGTCACGGCGTCACCGCAGGCGATCTCGACCGCCTCGTTCTCTTGGATCTGCCCGACCACGATTCGGTGCAGACCGATCACAGACTCGAAGTCGACAGACTCGTCGAGCTCGTCGACTTGATGGTGTGGGTCCTCGACCCGCAGAAGTACGCAGACGAGGCCCTGCACGAGGGCTACCTGGCGCCGCTATCGGATCATGCCGATTCCATGATCTTTGCGCTGAATCATGCCGACAGCATCGATGAGGCGGATCGGACGCAATGGCGGTCCCATGCGACCGACCTGCTGCGCGACGATGGCATTGCCGCACCCATCGTGGTGGAGACGTCCGCCACAACGGGGGAAGGCATCCCCGCCCTCCGCGAGATCCTGGAAGGGAGGATCGCCACCAGGGATGCGGCCCTCGTGCGACTCGCCGCCGACATGGCGCACGGGGCCGTGAGCCTTGGCGCAGTGCCGCGGCCGGAACTCGATCGACGGGACCGCCATGCCGATGCGCTGGAAACTTCGATCGCCGCTGCTGCAGGAGGTGAGCTCGTCGCCGAAGCCGTGGCCGATGGCTACCGCTTCGATGCGATCCGTGCCACGGGATGGCCGTTCTCCCGATGGCTCCTCCGCTTCCGCCGCCATCCGCTGCTGAGACTGCGCCCACCGCCGCAACAGCACTCAGCCGCAGTGGCACCACCGACGGCGGTTCCCGTAGACCGACCCCGGTTGGAGCTGGCGCTGCGCACGTATGCGGACGGCAGGGCCGGCGACGTTCCACCACGCTGGACTCGGCGGGCCCGTGAAGCTGCGAGCGCACGTGAAGACGAGCTGGTAGCCGCCGTGGGCACGAGGATCACCGGTATCGCGGCCCACTCGATCAGGCGGCCCAGGTGGTGGTCGGCGTTTTCCTGGGTGCAGCGGTTGCTGGCGACGGCGGCCGTGGTCGGGGCGGTGTGGCTCGCAGTGCTCGCCGTCCTCGGATACCTCAAGGTCCCCACCGAAGAACTCACCCCTCACCTGGGCGCGTGGCCGGTGCCTACGTTGTTGCTCCTCTGCGGAGCGGGAGCCGGTCTTGTCCTGGCCTGGCTGACGAAGATCCCGATCGGGATTGGTGCTCGCCGCAGGGCGGGTCGTGCCCGGTCGGCGCTGAAAGCGGGGCTGGCGGCGGTGGCGGCCGAGTTCGTCATTGCCCCGGTCGACGGAGAGCTGGAACGATGGGGGCGCATCGCCGCCGACCTCGACCTGGCCGCGGGCCACTGAGCCCGAGTGCCGGAGGGGAGTCTGGGTCAGACGATCAGCCAATCCGTCTGGATGGCCTGGCCTTCCACGAGGACGCACCGCAGGCTGATTGGGCCTGCAGGAACGCCATGAAAGGTGAACCTGCCGAGATCGTCGCTCACCGCTGATCGGCGCTCCCCACCATATCGGAGCTCGATTTCGGCGGACTGCGGCGGTACGAGTTGACCCACGATGCGACGAGCGTCCTCGGACAGCACTGCGACCTCGATCTCCACGCCGGGGGCCCGGAACGTGACCTCACGAGTGTCCGACTCTGAACGCACGCCCACCAGGTCCTCGACCGCAGAGTCGAACACGAGCTCGGCGAGCTCGGCGTCGATGTCCCGCCACCCGAAGCCGGCCTTGGCGAACTCCGTCACGGCAGCCGGCACCGGATCCGCGACTCGCAATGCCCTGCCGAGCACCTCGAGCAACTGGTCGTCGTCCATGGCGCTGTAGTCCCGTGTGTGATTGGTCATGATGCTGGCCCCTTGTCGTCTCCGGGGAAACCCCCGTGTCTTTCGAGTATGCGTCGGAGCTTGCCGAGGCAGCGGGCCCTGGTAGGGCCGATGCTGCCTTTGGGGCGCCCGATCAGCTCCGAAATCATGTCATAGTCCATAGGAGGATCCGCCACCAGCAACCGCAAGAGATGCTGGCAGTCCTCGTCGAGCTCTCCGAACCCACCGACAAGATCAACGAGTTGTTCGTCCTTCAGCAGCCCCTCGTCGAGGGGTGGGAGCGAACTGTCGACCATGTCGTACTCGAAGTCCGACGGGATCGTCCTTTTCTGAGCCCGAGAAACGCGCAAGGCCTCGTTGCGTGCTGTGGAACAAAGCCACGAAGGCAGCCTCTCTGGATCACGGATGCGATCCAGATGCTCGACCAGCCGCATCCACACGGTCTGGCAGACGTCGGCGGATGTTGCGTTGTCGAGGCGGTAGCCCCGCACCACGGACCACACGAGCCGGTCGTAACGATCAACGATCGCACCCCATGCCTGGGAGTCTCCGGCTGACGCCGCGTCAACGAGTTCTGTGGCGGAACGGTCGTTCATCGCAGCACAAGCTAGAGCCTGAGGGCTCATCTGGTCCATTATCGGGAACCTCCAGCGGTTCGGCGCTCGTAGATGAGAGGGCGAACAGTCCTCGCTGGATACACGATTCTTCTGCTTGGGCCCAGGCGCTATCCGGCACCGAAGCACACGAACGGCGCAGACGCCATCCCATCGCGGCCTGAAGCAATCGCGTCGGCCTGCGCCGCAGCCAGGGCTGAAGCGGGGCCCTCGCCCGCCACCAGCCGGCGGTGGAAGTCCACCATCGTCTTTGCGGTGCGAGCCGTGTCGGGAACGAGCCCTGTCGATGCGATCACCGTCCTGCAGCCCGCCGCAAGCAGCGCAGCGACGATTCCCATGGTCTCGTCGCCCGGTCGCACCGCTTGGAGGCCGGAGTTACAGGCCGAGAGCACCATGATGGGCGGCATCCGATCCACCCGCTCGAGGTCGTACACCGTGAGGCCACCGTCGGCGAGGCGGAGCGAGGAGAACAGCGGGTTGTCGCTGCGGAAACTCCCATGCGCCACGATGTGCGCCAACTGTGCTCCATCGAGCGCGTCGAGTACCGCCTCCACTTTGCTCGTGCGGGCCGTGAATCGGTTCACGTTCGGGTGGATTGCAGCTATCTGGCGCGACTCGCTTGCGGCGCCGGGCAGATCTGGACCGTTGACGACGATTGCGCCACGCCGTCGTCGTTGTGGCCGGCTCATGCGCTCCAGCCACACGCGGGCCGACGGTGCCACGGACACGGGGATTCCGTGCAGCGAAGGGAGCAACGCCCACGGCACAGGGTGGAGTGCTGCCGGCGGCACGATGACGACCGCACCAGACCACTCCTCCGCAACGGGAAAGAGCAATCTGTCGAGCGAGCGCACTGCCTCAGCAGCAGTGAGTCTGGCTACCTCCTGCGAAGCTGCGGTGCCGCGACGCTGCGAGAGCCGACCCAGCGCAAAGCGCAGTGCATCGAGCTCGTTGGTGATCTCGCTGAGAGAACCGCACTCGACGACCTGGGATGAACGTGACCGAACCACGACGGCGTGCAACAGCCCGTGGCGCACGCCAAACTCCACGAGCGTTGCCGCCTTCTGCGCGCGGCGCACATCGGCAAGCGTCGGCTCCTTCAGCGCTCGCATCTGATTGCCCTGACGGCGCAAGCTGCGGCGCCGCACCGAGGCCCGCAGGTTGGCGGCCCGCCGCACAACATCGCCGTCGGGCTCGCCGTCAAGCTGTGCGGTGCGCACGTCGTGCTCAGCGGCGCGGAGTTGCGCCAGTTCGGCGGCGAGGACCGCATCGTCGGGCGGTCGCGCCCTGGGAAATCGAAGGGCTCCGGCGCGGGTACGTTCGATCCAGCGGAAGATGCGGTCCTTGTTGCCCGATCGCCACGCGGCCTCGAGGCCAAGCGCACCCAACTCGGCAGCATGACTTGCGACGTGAGCTCTGGCGTCTGCCGAGCCCAGCAACGATTGCGCTTCCTCCATCGCTCGGAGTCCTGCCCTCGCCGCGGCATCCATCCCTCGCTGGTCGCCCTCGGCCTGACGAAGCAGCGCCTCGGCGAGCCATGCTTTGACCCGTAGCTCGATGGATGCCGACCGGCGAGCTCGCGAAGCCTCTCGCAAGTGTGCCTTGGCGCGATCGATCTGGCCGTTTCCCATTGCGAGTCTGGCGGCGAGGAGACGAGCGCGCAGCGCCTCATCTCCAAACCCGGCCTGCTGCAACTGGCCTGCGATCGACTCGGCGGCCGGCAGTGCTGTTTGATCGGCGGCGCCGCTGGCTACCCGCGCTTGCAGCGCCACGAAGCTTGCATGGGTCGCCCAATTTGGCCGCGACTGATCGGTGAACCGCCGGATAGCCGACTCGGCCGCGATCTCAGACTGCTCGAACTCGGCGGCGTACAGAGCGGCTTCGGCGAGACGCAGCTCGGCTTCGGCAAGACCCGCTTCCAGCCCGGTGGCGCGCGCCTCGGCGACGGCTTTGCGGCCGAGGGCCACAGCATCGGAGGCCAGGTGAACGGCGAGCAGCGCCTCACAGCGGTCGGCCCAGAGACCTGCTCGCGACAACCCCAGATCGGTGAACTCCGCCTCGGCGGCATCGAAGGCCGCAAGCGCCCCGGGAATGTCCCCAAGCTGAGCGAGCAGCCATGCTTCATTCTGCAGAGCCCACGCCGCGTCGGCACGCCGCCCCATCCCCTGGTATAGGCGGCGGGCATCGGCCAGGTCGCGCCGGGCGTGAGCGGTGCGCCCGGTGAAGCCGCGAATGATCGCACGGTCCATCAGGAGGTTCGCCAGCCAGCCCTGGTCATCTGCCGCGCGGAGTATCGGAAGCGCCCGCTCCTGATCTGCGATTGCCTCGTCAAAGCGACCCTGCCGGTACTGCATGCTGGCCCGCTGTACGAGCGCCCGCGCCAAACCCATGCCCTGCAGATGCTCCACCGCAAACGTGATCACCGTCTGGGCGCGTCTCGTATCCCCGGACCACGCCAACGCTGCCGCCTGGGTGACGGCGACCTCGGCCTCGATCTGTTTGTCTGCCGACCGGTGCGCCGCGTCGCGAGCAGCCGCCAGCGCCTCGAGGGCTTCGTCGATGTGGGAGAGCTTGGCCAGGGCGAGGCCGCGGGCCCGCAGGACCACCGCCTCCGCAGCGTTGTTGTGCTGCTCGACGGCTGCCGCAAGGAGCGGCGCGGCCGCATCGATCGCTGCACGCGGGTCCGAGCTTGCACGCTGCAGCACGCTCTGCGCCTCGACCAGCAGGGGGTCGTCGGTGCTTCGAGAGTGAGCCACAGCACGAATCCAAGCATGCGCAGTAGCGTCTGCGTGTATCACGAGGCTCGGCGAGCCCTCGTGTCGTGGTCAAGCCGAGGAGGAACCCATGCGCTATTCACCGGATGCCGAGCCGCTACGTCCGGACCAGATCGAGGAGCGGGCTCACGATCCCCGCGCTTTTGTTCCGCCCCGCCGGACGGAGCTCAACCCAGACGACGCGTACTCTCCGCAGTTCGTGCCGGGTCTCAACAACGCGCCGCCCACGATCTTCTACAAGCGACACGAGCTGATCACCACGCTCGAGTATGCCGACGTCGTTGGCAGAGTGCTGGCCGAGATGGGACTGCTCGCAGATCCCGACGATCAACTCCCCGCTCCCCGCTACGAGAAGCGGCTCCCCGATCCGCGACAGGAAGCATCCGACCGGGAGGAAGAGGATGCCGGGATGGGCATCCGGACATTCATCGTGAATCAGGATTCGCTCTCCGTGGCCCGGATGGTGAAGACCCTCGGGTCCGACCCGTCATCCCCGGTCCCGGCAGCCGTGCGGGTGGGGCCGCACCACGTCCTCAACCTTGCACCCCAACCGTCGATCGGCCCAGGTGGCGATCCGCGGCCGCACTCCGAGGCGCCTGCTGATGGGGCAAAGACCGACCGGGAGCCGCCCCCGATCGTGGTCGTCGACACCGGAGTGTGGCGGATGCCGCAGCCACCGCCGGCGGAAGTCGAAGCAACGCTATCCAGCGACCGCGATGTCGAGATCGTCGACTCCGAACCCGACGGCTTCGTCGACGAACGTGGCTCGGCTCACGGCGGCTTCATCGCAGGCGTGATCCTCTCGCGCCTCCCCAATGCCCCAGTCAAGAGCTTCAACGCCTTCGAAGCCGACGGGTTGACGGAACTCAGCGTGATCCGCCAAGTCGAGCGCGCTCTGCAGCACGACAAGATCGTGATCCTCAACCTGTCCCTCGGATCGTACGAGGATCGCGAGTGCGGTGGCACCGAGGTCGTTGCGCTGCGCGAAGCCATGGCCCGGTGGGCAGAGACCGATGGTTTGATCGTGGCTGCCGCGGGTAACGATTCGCTTGCTTCGCCCTGGTATCCGGCCGGCTTTGCCGCTCCCAACGAGTATCCCGACAGCGTCGTCAGCGTCGGTGCGCTCGAGAGCGCCTGCGACGGACCGGGAGTCCACTCCAAGGTTGCCGCGTTCTCCAACTACGGACCGTGGGTCACCGCGTGGGCACCGGGGGTCGATGTGGCGAGCTACTACCCGAACGACATGAAGTACATGTACTACGAGGCCGACGGTGTCACGGAAGCGGGATCCGGTGTCTTCAACGATGGCCTCGCTCTCTGGGACGGGACCTCGTTTGCGGCGCCCTTTGTCGCCGCCGAGATCGCCCGCTACGCCGCCGACAACAAGCTGAACCCGAAGGCTGCCTGGAAGGCTCTGAGGGACGGCCGGCCTTTCGTCGTGTTCTGGCCCATGGTCTGATCTTCGAAGAAAACCTGTATCTGGCGGCGTCCTCGGCCCTCTCTCTTCATGACAGGGGGATGCCCTCACTCACACGGGGCAACAGCAGCGTGCGGCGCCGAGCCAACAAGGGGGGACGGCGCACATCATGGCGGGGGAACGCATCTGCGTTCCCCCGTCATCTTCTTGGAGACTCTTCGCTCTTCGGTGTGATGTCCCTGGAGGGCGGCTCTCCGGCAACTTCGACGTGGTCAGTGCCATCGTGATCGGCACACATCGCCCCCAATACGACTGCAAGGACCTCAGGCGCCAACGCACGCCGTGATGTCGGTACCTGCACTGCGACACGTGCAGCCGTCATGAATCCTCCCGCAGCATGTAGACCTCGGTGCTCGTGCGGGAGCCGCCGTTCTCGACGGCGAGGTACAGATCCCCGTCAGAGCCCAGCACCAGCTCGGTGTCCTTGATCGAGGCGCGGAGAACGTCGTTGATCGTGACGACCGGCGCCGATGAAGCCTTCTCCCACGCCACACCGTCGGGGCTCACCGCAAACCCGTGACCACTCGGGGTGCGCGCGGCGTACATCATCACCCAGCGATCGCCGTCGATCACCACGTTCGGCAGGGTGACGGAGCCACGCTCCCACTCACGATCGGCTTCGATTACAACGCCATCGTCCTGCTCCCAGGTGAACCCGTCTGCGCTGGTCGCCCGGCCGATGCGGCCCATGAACTCCGAATCGCGGAGAACGTAGAACATGACCAGTCCGTCGCCGCTCGCCACGACGGTCGGCTGCCCGACACCCTTGGCATCGAGCCCTTCCACGTCAGGGACGCTCAGCACCGGCTGCGGATGGACGGTCCATGGGCCATCGGGGCCGGGGGCCGTAGCCACCCCGATCGCATTCGCCCCTTCCTCACGCTCCGTCGGCCCGGGCTCAAATCCGTCGAAGTACACCGCCCAGCTCCCGTCGGGCAACACGACCGCGGTGCGGGCCTGGATCATGCCGGCGAGGAAGTCCACGTCTGCGGAGCTGAAGATCTCCCCGTCGGCGATCGACCAGGCGACGAGGTCGTCACTCGTAGCGTGACCGATCACCGCCCCGTCCTCACCGTGGTTGGTGAAGAACATGTGGAATCCGTCCGGCCCGTGCACGATGCCGCCTGGACCTGTGAACGCGTCGGGTCCGGTCAGCACGGGGCTCTCGCTCACGAGACCCATGCCACCTGGGACCTGTGCGGCAACACCGGGAGCAGTGGACGTTGTTGCGATCTGCGGAGTCGTGTCTGCGACAGGAGCCGAACCGCTCCGGAACGCCAAGCCGGCGACGCCAACGGCGACGATCACGACAACCGCAGCGCCGGCAGCGGCGAGAGCCAGGCGCTGCCTCGTGTGCGGAGTAGACCGCGGGCGAACCCCTGCGGTCGGTCGGCGAAGGTCGAGATCGGCCAGGTCGGGGGCGACGGCATCGAGATGCTCGGCGTAGGCAGCGATCTGCGACTTCAGGTCACGCATCTGAGGTCACCCCCAACGCCTTGCGCACTTTGGCCATCCCGCGATCGACGTGGCGCTGCACCGTCGACGGGTTCACCTCCATGAGGTCGGCCACCTCCTGGCGAGTCCACCCGAAGCCTTCGCAGAGAAGTACGGCCACCCGCTGCCGCTCCGGCAGCCTGGAGAGCGCGACGGGCAGCCCCGGCTCGAACCAGGGTGCAGACGCTTCTGGAGCTGCGGGCAGCGAGGTCGGCCGGTTCCGGTAGCCGCGGGCGCGGCTTTGACCGACCCGAAACAGATAGCCAGCCGGATTGCTCATTGCCCTCAACCGTTCCCAGTGCTCCCACGCATACGCCAGTGCATCTGCCGTGACTTCTGCGCCGACGTCGGTGCCGTACATCGAGATGAAGGCGCGGCGCAGCCGGGCACCCACGTCTTCAGCGAACGTGGTGAAGTCTTCGGCAGCAGCGGTGCTCATCACGTACACCCTTACAGACCGGAAGGGTCGCCGTCCACGCGACAAGGATTCTGCTGGAGTGCGCCCGCTGAACCCGGGCCGGCGTCTTTGCGATGGTTCGCCCACGTCAGACACAGGACGGGGCCGGCGACCCGATGTCGCCGACCCCCATCGCTCACGGGACTCCGTCTCAGCAACCCAGGGCTTGGCGGTAGCCCGTCACGGAGATCGCATTCGGCACCGCATCGTTCGCCTCCATGGCGTCGACGTGGAGCCACACCACCTACGGATACGCTCCTGACTCCTGCATCTCGAGCAAGATCGCCCACTGGCGTGAGGTCTCCATGGCGGCAAGCGCTTCGGCCGGCGACCCGCAGTACGCCCGCAACGACGGCGGCGACGCGACGATCGCGTTCGGGGCGCAGCTGTGGGCGGGCACGCTGCACAACTCAGGATCGGCCGGACCCGGGATTCCCACTTTCCCGAGGTCCGACGACGTCGTCACGACGGGCGCGGCAACGCTCGTCGGCCCGACCGTCGCCGCCTCTGGATGGACCGATGCGCTTGCGATGTTTGCCCTCGCTACCGGATCACCGGCGATCGGCGCAGGCGACCCGCTTCCTGCGGTGCCAAGGGACATGTTGGGGGCCGTCCGATCCTCGACCGCCCCTACGATCGGCGCCATCGAAGGCGACTGAAGACCTACCGCCTCGGCCGTCAGAGGAAGCACTTCTGTCACACCCAGCGGGTATGGTCGAACACATGTTCGCAACTGTCCCAGCTTCATATGCCGACATCGATGCTGCTGAGCACGAGCTCCGCCGCCTCGAGAAGCTCATCGCCCGGGCCCGGCGACGACAGACCGAACTGCTCGCCTGGCTCGACGAGGCAAAGGTGGCACGGGTGCACGGATCACGGTCAATGGAAGAGTGGACCGCGGCCCATCTCGACGTCGCCCCAACAACAGCACGCCACCTCGTCGTTGCAGCCCGCGCCACACCCGAGGCCACCCCCGCCACCCTCACCCAAGGTGAGGTCTCCTTCGACCGGACCATCGCAACCATCCAGCTTGCCGCCGCAGGAGCCAACGACGTCGAGGTGCACGCCAGCTTCGGGCGGGACCTGGCCGGGGTGCGTCGCTTAACCGCAAAGCTGCGACGGATCACCCCGATAGAGGAACGGGAGCTGATGCGGCGCCGCCACCTGGTGATCGAACCCACCTTGGGGGAAACCGCATGGCGCATCACCGGGTTGGCTCCCGGCTACGACGGGCACCTCATCGCCAAAGCACTCGAACAACGCGCCGACCACCTCCCAGCCGCACTGGAACGCGAAGGCAGGGGGCAACGGATGCTGGATGCCCTCACCGCTCTGGCCATTGACTACCTCGACGCCACCCCGCCACGAGTCAATGCCGGTGGGGTGAGCGGGTCGGCGGTCACCGTGTTCGTCGACGCGGACCCTGCCGGCGCCACGTTGGGCGAACGGGGCGCCACCATCGCTGCCGGGCCGCGGGTCGGGCCGGACACCATTGACCGGGTCGTGTGTGAAGGCGTCACCGGCATCGTCGGCCTCGTCAATGGCCGGCCGGTCACTACCACCGACCGTACTCGGGACATCCCGCCGGCGGTCCGGGACGCCGTGCTGCACCGGGATGGCGGCTGCGTCATCGACGGATGCCGCTCCCGCTACCGCCTCCAACCCCACCACATCCGGCATCGGGAACACCACGGCCTGGAGTTGCGAAGCAACTCCCAAGGAACCCGAAGGGTTCCCCTCGACCCCGACAACCTCGCCACGTTGTGCTGGTACCACCACCACATCGCCATCCACGGCTACGGCAGAAGGCTCGACCCGGAAAGCCCACCACACCGACGGCGATTCCTCACCCCCAACGGACCCGACCCGCCGTAGGCGAACGTCTGCCAAGCGCCGCTCGCCGCGCAGCTCATGCGTGGCGGGGGAATCTTGACCTCAGAACGCCCCGTCGCTCATTTCCATCAGATGGGCATCTTCGAGCTGCGCCGAGTGCAGCCGGGCTGCGATCTTGGGTGTGACGTGCCGGATGTAGAACCGGGCCGACTCGATCTTGCCCTCGTAGAACTCTCTATCGGCCGGCGATGCTTCCGGCATCGCCGCACGGGCGAGCTCCGCATGGCGCAGGAGGAGCCAAGCGATCACGACCTCGGACAGACTCTCCAACAGAGCGTTCGTGTGCAGACCGGTCTTGTAGATCTCGGTGGGCTCGTGCATGAACGCCATTGCATGTCCCACCAGGATGCCGACCATCGCCTGGGCGTCCTCGAGGGCCTTTCCGAGCAGCAGGCGCTCTGGCTCGAATGCCTCGCTGCCGCCTTTGACCAGCTGAACGATCTCTTCGACGAGTCTGCTCAGGGTTGCCCCCTGATCGCGAGCGATCTTGCGGAAGAACAAGTCGAGCGCCTGGATGGCGGTGGTGCCCTCGTACAACGAGTCGATCTTCACGTCGCGGATGTACTGCTCCATCGGATAGTCCCGCAGGAAGCCTGAGCCGCCGAAGACCTGGAGTGACTGGCCGAGCAGCTCGTAGGACTTCTCCGACGAGTAGCCCTTGAGCATCGGGAGCAGCAGGTCCGACAGCTTGGCCCAGTAGTGCTCCTCGGGATCGAGCCGCTCTTGGTCGAGCGCCCATGCGGTGTAGTACATGAGGGCTCGCATGCCTTCAGCGTGGGACTTCTGGAGCATCAGCATCCGTCGCACGTCCGGGTGGCGGACGATGGCCACCCGCGGAGCCTCCTTGTCGGTCATCTCCGTCATGTCGGCCGACTGCACCCGCTCCTTGGCGTACTCGAGGGCGTTCAGATAGGCCGTGGACAGCGTGGACATCGACTTGGTGCCGATGAGCATGCGGGCGTCCTCGATGACGTGGAACATCTGTTTGATACCACGATGCACACCGCCGACCAGATAGCCGACGGCCGGTTTGTCTGCGCCGAACGTGAGCTCACAGGTGGTGGACGCCTTGATGCCCATCTTGTCTTCGATCTTGGTCACGGCGACCCCGTTGCGCTCACCGAGGGTCCCGTCTTCGTTGAGCAGGATGTCGGGGACGATGAACATCGACAGCCCTTTGGTCCCTGGAGCTGCCCCGGGGCGACGGGCCAGCACGAGATGCACGATGTTCTCGTGGTAGTCGCTTGCACCCGACGTGATGAACCGCTTCACGCCCTCGATGTGATAGACACCGTTCTCCTCGTCGACCGGGATGGCCTTCGTGGTGCCGGCACCTACGTCTGAGCCCGCGTCGGCCTCAGTCAACACCATGGTGCCGCCCCAACGGTTCTCGATCATCCGCTTGGCCCAGGTCTCCTGCTGCTCCGGCGTGCCGACCCGGCCGATCACCACGGCCATCAGGCCGCCGATGATGTAGAAGAACGCCGCAGGGTTGGCGCCGACGAACATCTCCTGACCTGCCCACCGCAGCATGTTCGGTGCCCCGAGGCCGCCGAGGTCGGTGGGGACGCTGAGCATGTCCCAGCCACCGTCGTAGAAGGCGTCGAGCGAGTTCTTGATCCCCTCCGGAAGTGTGACCTTGCCGTCGACGAGCTTCGGGGGATTGCGGTCTGCCTGGGCGAATCCCGCCGCAAACTCGTTGCTCGCAATACGCTCGACCTCGCGAAGGATGTCGCGCGTCGTGTCCTCGTCGAATTCGGGGAAGGGCTCCGTGCCCAACATCCCGCCGAGTCCCAAGACCTCGAAGAGGTTGAACTCCACATCGCGGAGATTGCTCTTGTAGTGGCTCATCGTGTCTCCCGTTGCCTGCCCGTGCGTTGCCAAAACCGCGTTCGCCCCGGGCCCACCCGGGGAACGTCATCAGCTGACGTTTGATTTTTGAGTATACGCTCTATTTTGAGCATACACTCAAGTTTTGTGCAAGACGGCTATCCTGAGCACGACCCACCCGATCGAAAGAACCGTTTCATGGCCCGCTACCAGGCCGGGCTTCGCACCGAAGCCCGCATCCTCGACGCAACCCGGGAACTCCTCGGCGAGGTTGGGTTGGAAGGCACCACCCTCAAGGCGATCTGCGATCGGGCCGAGGTACGCGCCGGCAGCTTTTACAACCTCTTCAGCACGAAAGAGGAGGTGGTACTTCGCGTGGTCGCAGAGGCCATCACGGCCGTCGATCCCGACCCCCAGGGGTCGGGCACCGATTCCGTCGAGGACCTGGTTGCTGCGTACGTCGCCTTCATCGGCGAGCAACCGATGCTCGCCCGCATCTATCTCCAGATCGTGGTGAGCGGTGGCCTGACGGATGACGGCTATGGCAAACGGTTCCTCCGGCACCATGAGCGCCGGGTCGCACGGTTCGCAGACGCAATCCGTCGAGCAGACGCCTCGATTGGGCCCGACGATGCCAATGCGGAAGCAGAGTTGCTGCTGGCCGCCCTCAACGGCCTGGCCTTCCACTGGATGCTGCAGCCCACCTTCGACTTCACGGGCCACGTCCGCCGGATGTTCGCCGCCCATGAATGGCTCCGCACCCGCGCTTGAACCACCGCCCGGGTACGCCGCGCCGAAGCCGAAGCCGGATCCCGCACCGACCGGCTGACCGATCTGGTGAACCGTCGGTCTGTTCGATCAGCCCCAACCACGATCCAGCCGCCACCGCACCGCTGCCGATTCCCAAGTGATTCCGGAACAGATCAGCCCAGGTTGTCGACCAGCCAGCGATGGAGGGGTGCCATCCGCTTCCACTCGGCAACAACGTGCCTGACGATGGCCGGGGAATGCAACTCCGCACCGATCTTCTCGTCCTCACCGATCCATAGTGCCGAAAAGCGCAACAACCGCTCGTTTGTGGCATCCGCGGCGGTGAAGCCGCGGGGCAGCGTCTTGTAGTGCTCGCCCTTGACCTCGTATCCCTTGCGCTCCATCGACTTCACGACCTTCACCAGCGCCGGCCCAGACGTGGTGTCGGCGACGGCCCTCCGGTACGCCGCAAGGCGGTCCTTGTCGAAGCCGTGCGCCCCAACGCCAATAGCCGTGCCCTTGGGCGTGACCCTGAAGAAGAAGCCCGACACTGCGGTCTTGCGCTCACCTTCCCAGAACCAGAAGTCGAGGTGATCCTTGTACGGCCGCTTGTCCGGAGAGAACCGGACGTCACGGTTGATGCGGAAGATCGAGCCGTTGATTCTCGGCTCGGCCTCGATGTTGGGCGCGACCTTCTGCAACGCCTCGCCTGCAGCCACCACGAAGTCCTTGGCCGGCTGCACCCAATACTGCTCGTAGTCGGCGCGATGTTCGTCGAACCACGTCTTGTCGTTGTTCTTGGTCAGGGCGCGAAGGAACGTCAGCGTCTTCTTGGGGAAGCCTTGGAAGTCGGACATGGTGCTCTCCTTTGTGGCATCTCCCGTCAACGATCAGAGCCAGCCCATTTCGACATCATGCCCGGCGGGTGCGACACGTTGCGACACCACACCGTCAGCGCCGTTGCCACCACAAGAGCCCGAGCCCAACGAGGCTGACGAGAATCGCACCGCTGACGACACCGGTATTCGACGTGACGGTGTCGGCGTCGTCGGTGAGCGCACCCCAGAACAGCCCGACCATTCCGAGGATGAGCAAAGTCACGCCAACGACGATGAACGCATTGACATCAAACCTGAGCCTCGAACGGGCCACGCGCTACCTGCCTTGGGTTGGTGCCCTCACGATAGAGAGTCACCGCGTCACTTCACCAAAGACCCGACCGCTGGGTGCGAGGTCCGAGGACGGTTGAGCCGACTTCGCCCCCGGAGGCCGGGGAAGGACCGATCGAGCTAGGGATTCGGCCAGTCCTGCGGGCTTGGATGGCCCAGCTGGCGGAGGGCGGCCTCGTAGTCGGCGAGGGTGTCCACATCGACCGGCGCCTCACGGGCGAACTCGAGACGATCCACTGGCTGGGGCGGGTCGGCGACGAGGAGGCTCCACAACACCTTCGATCCGTCGCGCTGCGGTAGCGCAGCGACCGCCGCCGCTGAGAGCAAGAATGGATGGTTCGGCACACCATCGGCGTACACCGCTACTGCAGCCCACGGATGCGATTCCCGCCACCTCTCCACGAACTTGTCGATGATGGCGACGTCGACGCCGGGCATGTCGCCAAGCAGCAACAACACCGCTTCGGCGGCGCCGGCGGCATCGACCGCCCTCAGCAGCGACGTCACATTTCCCTCGGGATACCGCTCGTTGTGGACAATGGTGGAACGCCGCGCCCCGATGGTGCCGGTGACCGCATTGGCCTCGAAACCCGTGACGACGACGACCCGATCGAGCTGCGAGGCTTCAGCATGCTGGACCACGGTCGCCGCCATCGTTCTGTCGCCGAACGGCAGCAGCTGTTTGGTCGTGCTCCCCATCCGCGCCGAGCTTCCTGCAACGAGCACCACGCCGACGATCTCGTGGCTCATCCGTCGATCACCTCAGCGGTGAGCGGGCCGTGACGGGCAAGGCGTCGTACGAGCGACATCATGGGCGAAAACGCTAGCCCAGCCGCTTCACCGGAGGAAAGCCGCAGCGCGCAGCCTCTTCGCTCGCAGCCATGGGCGCCGAAGCTCGGGCACGAGCGCCGGCTGGTACGCAAGCGTCTCGACCGGCTGACCAGCGAGCCGGCCCCTCGACCGGGAACGCGCCGTGATGTGGGCGATGGCACATACGCTGGCGTGGGCCTTCGAGAGCGGCCGAGCCCTGCAAAGCCACGTCGATACGGCACGGTGGCTCTTCGAGGCGGAGGTGCGCGTTTCATCATATTTGATGGTGACCCCGAATCTCCGGGCCAGGACAATCAGCATTGGGCTTGAGTTCGTAGGGGGACTCTTTTTTTTGGGGAGTTGTGGGCATGAGATGGACTTCGAGGGGCACGACCCCAAAGCAGTCTGAAAACAAGGTGTCATGTTGGTCGCGGCTGCGCGGTCTCCGCTCGGAGCGGGGCGCAGTGATGGTGATGGTTGCGGGTGGAATCGTGGGATTCTTCGCGATGGCGGCCTTCGTCCTCGACTTCGGCCAGATCTACGTGGCGCGTGCCCAGCTCCAGTCGGCTGCCGATTCGGCAGCGGCGGCAGCGGCCTGGGAGCTTCCCAGCCCGGCCCAAACACAAGACCTCGCGATCGACTACGCCGACGCCAACGACGGCGGCCACGGGCCGATCCTCGTGCCCTCCGACGTCACCGTCGGCTTCTGGAACGGACTCACCAGGACGTTCGTCCCCAACGGCAACCCAAAGAACGCAGTGCATGTCGTCGCAAGGCGTTCGGTGTCGAACGGCAACCCGATCGAGACCTTCTTCGCAGGCGTGCTCGGTTTCAACAGCTTCGAAGTCACCGCCGAGGCGATCGCCGCTCGCGACATATCGGCCGACGTCGTCATTCTCCAGGACGTCACGGTGTCCTTCCAGGAAGAGATCTCCATTGCGGTCGACGCCGACAAGGCGCTGATCGATGCCTTTGCGATCCCCTATCCCGACACCGTGCAGATGGGCGTCGTCTCATTCGCCAGGAGCACGACGGACGTGTCCCCACTCGGGATGTTGAACGCCACGGCCGGCGCAGCGAAGGCCGCCCTCGACAACATGAGCAATTGCACCGCTGCCGGTGGTCCTGGAGGGCCGTGCTACGGCACGGACATCGGTATCGGGCTGGACAGGGCACGCGCCATGCTCCAAGCCGGCGGCCGCCCGAACGTCGAGAAGGTCATCGTCCTCATCTCCGACGGTTTGCCGTGCATCGGTGAGCTGCCGGTGTCGCAGTGGGTTCCTGCCGGACAGGTGCTGGCGACGGACGCTGCAAATGCGGCTGCCGCCGCCGACATCAGCATCTTCTCGGTGACACTCTATGAGGCGGGCGGCGGTTCAGGCCCGTGCAGCACCAGCGACATCACGTTCAACGAGTCGCTCGCCAGAGGGCTTGGCTTTGGGACCACGACGACCGACCCGGCCCAACTCGAGGCCATCCTCACGTCGATCGTCCAGGAGCTTCCGCCGCGGCTCGTCAGCTGAGGTCGGGGCAACCCCGCATACGCACTGCGAAGCACCGGCCCGGAGGCCGGTGCTTCGTCGCGAAGGCGCCGCCGACGTGGGACCATCACGGCCTATGAATCACGACCGCCAGAACATCATCCTCACCGGCTTCATGGGCACCGGCAAGAGCACCGTCGGCAGGCTCCTCGCCGCCCGCCTTGGCTTCGAATGGATCGACACAGATGATCTGATCGAGGTGCGTCACGGCCCCATCCCTCAGATCTTCGCTCACCAGGGGGAGGCGGTCTTCCGAGCGCTCGAGCGGGCCGTGGCGATCGAATTGGCCAACCGCTCGAGGCTGGTGATCTCCACGGGTGGCCGGATGATGCTCGACTCCACTTCCGCCGCGGCGCTGGAACGGAGCGGCGTCGTGTTCTGCCTGACTGCCGCTCCCGACCATATCTTCGACCGGCTCAGCGACGACCAGCAGGCCGACCGACCCCTGCTGGCGGGCCCGGACCCACACCAACGCATCGTTGACCTGCTCTGGGAGCGCCGCACCGGCTACGGGCGCTTCCGGCAGGTCGCGACCGACGGAAGGACTCCGGACGAAGTCGCCGCGACGGTGTTGGCGATGCTGGCCGACAACGGCTGCGGGCCCTAGCGGCACAAATTCAACCGACGAGCTGATCGGCGATCACTCCGAGGTCGACGCCGACGATGTCGGGCAACGGTTCAGGCATCCCCCACGTGACGGATGGCCGGTCGATGTACGCACCGGCTATCCCGACGCTGCGGGCGCCGACGACATCCCAGTCGTGGGCGGCCACCATCAACAACCGGTCGATGTCCGCCCCGAGCTTCGCCGCTGCGGTCAGGTAGACCTCCGGAGCGGGCTTGAACCGCTGCACCATGTCGACCGACATCGCCTGATCGATGTACTCGTCGAGGCCCGCGTTGGCGAGCTGCTCCGCCACGGCATCGGTGGAGCCGTTGGTGAGGGTGACCAACCGGTAGCCGGCGTCCTTGAGCCGTCTCATCGCTGGAGGGACGTCGGGATGCGGAGGCAAGGAGCGCATCCCGGCAACGACACCGGCAGCCGTATCGGCATCGAGGTCGATGCCTCGCTTCTCGGCGAGGGCCACGAGCGCATCAGCACCGATCGCACCAAATGGACGGTAGCGAGCGATGTGGTTGCTCACGAGCGAACCGTGGAGCATGCGGGCAAACCACTCGCCCAGCAGGTCGGAGCTGCCAAGCGCCTGTTCAAATCGCGGTCGAAGAGCGCGCAAATCGAGCAACGTCTCGTTGACGTCGAAAACGATGACGTCGTACTGCTTCATCGGGTCACTTCGGGCCCATCCGAATGCCGCCGTCCATGCGTACGCTCTCGCCGTTCATGTACCCGTGCGTCAGCAGGAGGTGGGCCAGCTCTGCGTACTCATCTGGGCGACCAAGCCGCTTGGGATGGAGCACCTGTTGACCAAGCGACTCACGAGCCTCCTCGGGCAGTCCGGCCAGAAGTGGTGTGTCGATGATGCCTGGGGCAATGGTGTTGACCCGAATCGCGAGTGCAGACAGATCGCGGGCGATCGGCAGCGTCATGCCCACGATCCCACCCTTTGAAGCCGAGTACGCCGCTTGCCCGATCTGCCCGTCGTACGCCGCCACAGAGGCGGTGTTGACGATCGCACCACGATCGCCGGACTCGTCCACATCCACGTGCGACATGGCGGCAGCGGCCAGGCGGATGCAGTTGAACGTACCCGTCAGATTGATCCGGATCACCGTCTCAAAGTGCCCAAGGTCGTGAGGATTCCCGTCGCGGTCCACGGTACGCGAGGGAGGTCCGATGCCCGCACAGTTGACCAGGGCGCGCAGCGGGCCCATTTCCATTGCGGCGTCGACGGCCGTCTGCACTGCGAACTGATCGGTGACGTCGGCGTGGACGTAGCCACCGTTCACTTCGGCGGCAACGGCTTCGCCGAGCTCGTCCTGGAGATCGACGACCAGCACGTGAGCGCCGTCACGAGCCAGCCGTCGTGCGGTGGCAGCGCCCAGGCCCGAAGCGCCGCCGGTGACAATTGCTGAGATTCCTTCGAGATTCATGGCGCGACCCTAACGCAGCTGCGTGCCCGTTCGCCTGGCCTACGGGCCGCGGTGTGGTCAGTCATTCGCCCGCAGCATGGCGATGTACTCGGCAGCAGCGGCACGGCCCTCGGGATCCTCCATCGCGGCGAGGAGGCCGTCGGCGTCCGCCCATGCCCGGTGCAGGCCGACCATCTGCTCGGTCACGGCGTTCGTGTGCCGCTTTGTGCGGAGCAAAGCGTTCTTCGGTTTCGCCGTCAGAGTCGCCGCCAGCTCGGCCGCCTCTGCTGCCAACGCGTCGGCGGGAACAACCCGGTTGAGGAAACCGATCCGCAAAGCCTCAGCGGCGTCGAACCAGCGCCCGGTCATCACGAGCTCCTTGGTGAATGCGGGGCCAATCTCGCGGACGAGGCGCGGGATGCCTCCCCATGCCAGCGGGATCCCGAGGTTGATCTCGGGGATCCGGAACCTCGTGTCATCGGCAGCGATCCGCAGGTCGCACGCTGCTGCCAATACGACGCCCCCGCCCACGCAGTACCCGTGGATCGCGGCAATCGTGACAGCGTTCATCGCTTCGACGGCTTCCGCCGCACGACGGCCCAGGTCTGCCGCGTGTCGGGGATGCTCGGTCTCCGTGAGACCGCCGGCGAACAGGGCAACGTCTGCGCCGCCGGTGAAAGCCCGGCCTTCGCCCCTCACGATCACGACCTTCAGGTCAGGATGCGTGTCGAACCACCGCGCTGCGGCAATCAGCTCCTCCAAGCACTCGAGGCCGAGCGGATTGAGGGCATCGGGGCGGGACAGGGTCAGAGCACCTCGAGCGCCATCCACCGTTGCCGTGAGCGTCACGAACCCGGGACCGTTCGACGTGCTCAACTTGGCTCAGACCGGGTCGAGAACGACAACGGGGATCACGCGCGTGGTCTTCTGGGTGTACTTCGCAAACCGATCGTCCGCGGCCTCGAATCTGCGCCACAGAACGTCTCGGTCCTCCCCTTCGGGAATGCTTGCGTTGACTCTCACCACACGGTCCTTGTCCTGAAGGGTGGCGGACGGGTCGGCCGTGACATTGTGGAACCAGCCCGGATTGTTTGGCGCACCGCCCGCCGACGCAGCCACCATGTAGCGCTCGCCGTCACGCAACGCCACCAACGGCACGGTGCGTGCTTCACCACTCTTCCTGCCCGTGGTGGTCAGCAACACGACCGTGTCCTTCATCGACCCCATCTTCCCGTTGGTCTTCCGGTAGAGCCAGACCTGCGCCTTCATGAAAGCTCGCATCAGGGTTCGCAAGGGATCACCTCTCGTCGACGGGTGCGACAGCGTACAGAAACCCGGGGGGATGGCCGCCCGCCGGACCGGGCGCACCCTGATGAACGTCCCCGGCTCTACCCAATGAGCACTTGCGACCGGGGTTCTTTGCCCCTGGCAGACCGGCACCGGCACTCCGATGATTGCGTGGGGAAGAGTGAGAGAGGTGTGTCATGAAGGCAGGCAGGATTGTTGTCGCCATCGTTGCTGCCCTATTTGCGCTCATGTCGCTTGCGTTGCTCTTCGGCGGCGCGGCGATGGTTTGGGCGCATGGAACCCAACGAGATGCGGACGGGTTCATCACCAGCCCGGATTACGAATTGGTGAGCGCAGGGTTTGCGGTGACCTCGGCAGAAGTCGACCTTGCCTCTGAGACCGGAGCCTGGTGGCCGACCAACCTTGCCGACGTCCGGTTCGACGTGGCAGCGGCAGACGACCAATCAGTGTTCGTCGGGATCGGCCCCGCCGGAGACGTCGCAGCGTATCTCGGCGGCGTGGCTCGCAACGAGGTTGCGGAGCTGGGTTCGTGGGGCACCGACGTCGTCTACGAATCGTTCGAGGGTGCCGCTCCGGCAACGGCGCCGGGCGCGCAGGGCTTCTGGGTGGCCTCGACCGAGGGGACGGGCCAGCAGTCCCTGACGTGGGACGTCACGCAGGGTGAATGGACCGTGGTGGTGATGAACGCCGACGCATCGGCCGGTGTTGCGGCGACGGCAGAGGCCGGCGTCCGCATCGGAGTCCTGTTGGCCGTGGGCATCGGCCTGCTGCTCGGCGGGCTCGTGCTCGGCGGGATTGCTGCCGGCATGCTGGTCTGGGCTACCGGGCGCCCACGTACCGATGAGGAGATCGCCGCCGGCGCAATGGCCGGCGTGCCTGCGGGCGGATATCCGGTCACCGTTGATGGTGCGCTCGACCCGCGGCTGAGTAGATGGATGTGGCTGGTCAAATGGTTCCTGGCGATCCCCCACTTCATCGTGCTGGCGTTCTTGTGGGTTGCGTTCGCGCTGCTCACGGTGGTTGCGTTCTTCGCCATCTTGTTCACCGGCCGCTACCCGCGCGGGATCTTCGATTTCAACGTCGGGGTGCTGCGGTGGACGTGGCGTGTCGGCTTCTATTCGTACTCCGTCCTGGGGACGGACCGCTACCCGCCGTTCACACTCCAGCAGACGGACTACCCAGCCGACCTCGATGTCGTGTATCCCGAACGGCTCTCGCGCGGTCTCGTTCTGGTGAAGTGGTGGCTGCTGGCCATCCCCCAGTACCTGATCGTCGGGCTGCTCACGAGCGGGCTCATCTGGTGGACGACGGACGTGGGCAACGGGGATGCGATTCTGCAAGTCGGAGGCGGGCTGATTGGCCTCATCGTCTTCATTGCCGCCGTCGCACTGCTGTTCACCGGCCGCTACCTACCGGGGTTGTTCGACCTCGTCATGGGTCTCAACCGGTGGGTCTACCGGGTCGGCGCGTACGCCGCATTGATGACGGACGAGTACCCACCGTTCCGTCTGGACTCCGGCGGCAGCGATCCAAACAGTGATCCGGCGAAGCCGCTTGGGCCATCTCCCAGCGGCAGCGAGGAGCCGATCCGACCGGCGGCAACCGCAGACAGATAGCGACGTGAGGAGAGACTCGGGCTCGACCGGCGGGCATGAGACCCCCGCCGGTCGGCGCAATCCTGCTGCCCGACCGCCCGCTACTCGGATGCGCCGGCCACGGTCGCCAGGATGTCGTCGCCGTAGTTCTCGAGCTTGGCGGGACCGATACCGGCAATCTGGAGAAGCTGGCGTTCCGTCGCCGGCCTGCGGCGCACGATCTCATCGATGGTCTTGTCGTGCAGTACGACGTACGCCGGCACACCGAGCCGTTGCGAAATCTCGCGCCGCCATTCCTTGAGCGCCGCCACCAGGCCTGGGTCCACATCGCCTGCGGTCGTGGCGACGGCAGTGACCCGCACCACGTCGGCGGGACCGACCGTCATCTCCGCTCCCGAATCGAGGGTGACTTCGATCTGTCTGTCCGCCACTCCGGTCACAGCGCCTTCGAGGCCGCCCCACAACCGAACCCGATCCCCGACGTCCGGCATGCGCACCAGGTCTGCCTGGGATGCGCTCTTGGCAACGCCGGCTTTCCGTTCACGGGACGCCGACCCGTCCAGCTCGCCGAGGAAGGGGCTGGGGCGGCGCTCGTCGGCAAGCACAACGACGTCCTCGACTCCGCGGGTGAGTGCGACGTGGAAGACCCTCCGTTCCTCTTCGAGGTCCTCGGCGAGTTCGTGAGGCATGGTGCCCCTGTCGGCACCAAAGACGACCACGTGCGGCCACTCCATGCCCTTCACCCGATGAACGGACGACAGCGTGACACCGGCAGGCGTCGACTCCGTGGCCACCGCCCTCCGGATCCAAGGGACGAACTCCTCGATGTCGGGCTGCAGGGCCGCAGCCCGTTCCAGTGCGACGAGATCGTCGAGGTGGGCCGACTTGCCTGCGTTGCCTCGGCCGGAGTCGAGGGTGCGGGCCGAGCTGCCGAGCCCGACCCGGTCGACGATCGTGTGCACCACTCTCGAGCTGTCCTCCTTCGCCGCTGCGGAAGCCACCGTCCTCACGTCGTCGCAGAACCCTTCCCACCGATCTGCCTGCTTGCGGTCGAGCTCCGCCGCCAGTCCGTAGAGCGCGTCGAGATCCATCGTGCGGCGCCGCAGCAGGTTCGCGGCAAGCCGGTTGAGTCCGCGGCTGGGGCGGCGCACGGCCGTGAGGAGATCGGCGCGCTCGAGGCGCTCGGGCCGCCTCCCGAGCCGGATCCAGGCAAAGAGCGCTCGCACTGCGGTGCGATCCAGCGCACCAGGGCCGAGGAGGTCGTTCGTTGCGATCTTGCGATCGACCAGCGCTGCCTTCACCGGGATCAGGCTGGAGTTCACCCGGGTCAGGACGGCGATATCCGAAGGATCCACCCCCGCATCGAGCCAGCGTTGCACCAGATCGGCGCACGCCAGCGCGAGATCTGCACCCGGCCGTCGGGTGACCGTCAACGACCCCTCCCGGTCTGCCTTGGCAGCACGGATGGTCTTGTCGATCCTGCGGGCGTTGTAGGAAAGCAGATGGCGAGCGGCGTCTACGACCGCCGGTGGGCACCGGTAGTTGGTCTCCAGGGCGTGAACCTGTGACCCCGGGAAGTACGTGTCGAAGTCGATGAGGAAGCCCGGGTCGGCTCCGTCGTAGCCGTAGATCACCTGGTCGTCGTCTCCGACCCCGAACACGGAGAGCTGCGGGGCAGCGACGAGCCTGAGCAGCAAGACGAATGCGGGGGTGAGATCCTGGAACTCGTCGACCAGGAGATGGCGGCAGCGGCGCTGCCAGCGGGCGCGCAGCTCGGGGTCGGACACCAGCGCCTCGATGGCGCCGTACACCTGCTCGCCGTGGTCGACCCGCCCCATGGCATACATGCGGGACCGCACCGCACCGAAGGCGTCGCTGAATCCGGTGACGTCGTCACGGCTCGCCTCCACGTCTGCCGGATCCCTCAGCCGCGACCGGACAGACGACAGCGCTTCGAGGTACGGCCCGATGGGATCCGTGTTGGCGCGGCGGGGCACCTGCACCAGGTGTTCGACGATGTCGCGCACACCGCGCTCGTCGAGCAGGTCGAGCCCGGGCCGCCACTCCCGCAGGATCTCCCAGCCGAGCGAGTGAATCGTACGGGCGAGCGAGCGAGCGACGGAGAGCCTCTCCCGCAGCTCGGCGGCGGCTCGCTCGTTGTAGGCCAGCGCCGTCACGTGGCGGGGGTCGACTTCGTGCTGATCGAGAACGTGGCGCAACCGCGCCGTCAGCGTCCTGGTCTTGCCGGAACCGGCGGGGGCGATGATCCGGGCCGGGCCGTGGGAGTGCGCAACTGCATCGTGCTGATCCTCGGCCAGCCCACCTGCGGGTGGCGGCTGCGGAGGGGGCACCCTGGCCGTGGAGCCGAGGTCGACCGACTCACCGTGGATCACCGCGTAGTCGAAGACGGGGAGCATCATCCGCGGTCCGCCGTCGATCCACACCGGGGTGCCGTCGCCGAGCAGCACGTCGGCAGGGCCTCCCGGGGTGGCGCCGACCCGGCGGGCCTTCACCTGCCACCACCAGTGCGGCTCGCCGTTGCGGGCGTCGTAGTTGTTGCTGAAACAGAGGAAGCGGAGCCGCTCGAAGGGGAAGAGAAAGCGGGCGTCCAGATCCCACAGCGGCCCGTCGTGCGTCTCGGAACCGTCGAGCGCATCATCGGCGACTGCCCACGACACCACGACCGGCGACCTGCGTACCCAGGTGCGGTGCAACTCGTCGATCAACGCCTCGAGGGGACCCGGACCGCCGAGGCTCGTCGCATCGACGGTGAGGACGGGCGCGTCGGCCCACGGCGCCGGCACCGTCTCGCCGGCCCGCACCACGACTCCGCGTCCCAGCGCTCGAGGTCCCGGCAATGTCATCACCCGCAGCGTAGGGCCGGCGTACGACACGATTACCGTGGTGGCATGAGATTCGCCGTGAACATCCCCAACTTCGGGGACTACTCGGATGCCGCAGCCGTTGCCGACCTCGCCAGGCTTACCGAGGATGCGGGGTGGGATGGCTTGTTCGTGTGGGATCACATCGTCATCGCCGATGGCATGCCCGTCGGCGATCCGTTCGTGATCCTCAGCGCCGTGGCATGCGCCACGTCGCAGCTGACCATCGGAACGTTGATCACTCCGCTGCCTCGCCGCCGCCCCTGGGTGCTGGCGCGCCAGTGCGAGACGTTGGATCGGTTGAGCGGGGGCCGTTTTGTCCTCGGTGTCGGTATCGGCTTCCCGCCTGGGCCGGAGTTCGGCACCTTCGGCGAAACCACCGACGCCAGGACCCGAGGTGACATGCTGGACGAGGGATTGGAGGTGCTGTTGGGGATGTGGTCTGCAGAGCCGTTTTCGTATGCCGGCGCTCACTACTCAGTCGAGGAGACCCGCTTTGCCCCTGCTCCGCTCCAGCAGCCCCGCATCCCGATCTGGGTGGCAGCAACCTGGCCGAACCCACGCCCGATCCGGCGAGCGGCGAAGTTTGACGGGGTGTATCCGCTGGTCGATGCCGGCGGGACGCCCGACCTCATCACCGCAGAAGGGGTCGCCGAGGTGGTGGCCGCCATTTCCACCCGGCGCGAGACCATGGAGGGCTACGAGGTGGCAGCTCCACTGGTCCCGACCGGCGATGCCGCGACCGACCAGGACGGCAGCGGACGAACTCGAGGCTGCAGGGGCGACGTTCGCCCAGATCGGCCCGGCACCCGGCCACACCATCAGCGACGTTCGGGAGTGGGTGGCTTCCGGTCCGCCGGCCTGAAGTCGCCTTTGCGATTCACCTGCGCCGCTGAGTCGTGGAGTGCATCTCGACTGCCTGGTGTCGGGCCACCAGCTCTTCCCAGCGTTCGCCGACTTCTGCCCGCACCCGCTGGAGCATCGCTTCGTCTCGAAGAAGCGGCACGAAGCGGCCCTGAAGGGCGAAGTAGTCCTCTACCGGGATCTCGGGTTCCGGCCACACGGTGATCCTCGTGTCCCGGCCGTTACGGACCTCGTACAGCGGGAACACTCTGGATTGAACCGCCCTCCGCATCGCTTCGATCGACGCGTCGGCCTGCATCTTCCATCCCGGGGGGCAGGCCGCCAGCACGTGGAGGAACCGCATGCCGCCCGTCATCGCCACAGCGGTGCGAACCTTGCCTGCAAGATCCTCCGGATAGGCCGTGGTGGCCGTGGCCGCATACGGAATGCGATGCGCCGCCATGATGGCCATGATGTCCTTCTTCGGCCGTGGCTCGGGGCGCTCTTCCGGTGTCGTCGTTGTCCACGTTCCGGCCGGCGTCGCCGACGAGCGCTGAATTCCGGTATTCATGTACGCCTCGTTGTCGTAACAGACGAACACGATGTCTTCGTTTCGCTCCGCAGCACCGGACAGCGCCTGCAAACCGATGTCGAACGTACCGCCGTCGCCCGCCCACGCAATCACGGTGGTGTCCTTGCCCTGCGCCTGCTTCGCTGCCTTCACCCCTGTGGCTACGACTGCTGCGGTCTCGAACGCGGTGTGGAGTACCGGGAAGTTCAGCGCATGAACGGGCCACGGCCCGTCGATGATCGACCAGCAGCACGCCGGCAGCACCACCACGGCATCGTCACCGACCTCCTTGAGCACGTGCCGCATCGAGAGCGCACCGGCGCACCCCTGGCACCCCAGGGTCCCCGGGTCCATGAATTCTGCCTCAGGAACCGCCCACCTCATGTCGCGACCTCCAACGGCTCCAGCCGGTGGATGGGCGCGCTGCGCCGCAGCGGCCCGATCGGCAACCCCTTGACTCCGACGAACAACGCCATCTCGGGCTCCTCCCGCACCACCAGGTCGTCGTACACCTGCAACACCGTCTCGACGCGCACGTCGCGGCCGCCGATCCCCACGACGTAGCCGAACACCGGTGGGGCATCCGGCGTGGCGGCCAGCACCGATCGGATCTCCTCGGCGAAGATCCCGGACATGCCCGCACTCATGTTGCGATCGAGCACCGCCACCTTGCGCCGTCCTGCCAGCAGCTGCCGCATCGCATCGACGGGGAACGGACGGAAGGCGATCAACCGCAACAGCCCAGCCTTCACGCTGCGATCTCGAAGGTCCTTCACGGCTTGCCGGACGTTCGACGTCATCGCCCCTGCGGACACGAACACGAACTCGGCGTCATCCAGCATGTACCCCTCGACAGGCGAGTACTTCCTGCCCAGCGCTTCACCGAATTCCTCGCCGGCATCGACGAGCAGGCGACCGGCGCGCTCCATCGACTCGTACATCTTGTAGCGGAGCTCGAAGTAGTGGTCGCGGTTCACCAACCCGCCGTAGGCCCGGGGCTCCGCCGGATCGAGGTCGTACAACGGCTCGAAGCGGGGCAGGTACGCATCGACGGCGGCTTGGTCGTGAACGATCAACGGCTCGGCGGTGTGCGACAAGATGAATGCGTCCATCCCCACCATCCCCGGCAGGTACACCTGCTCGGCGACCCGGTACATCCAGATGATGAAGTCCTGGGCCTCCTGGACGCTTTCCGCAAACAGCATCATCCAGCCGACGTCCCGTTGCGACAGGATGTCGCTCTGGTCACTCCATATCGACCATCCCGGCGCCATCGCCCTACTCACGTTGGTCAGGACGATCGGGAGCCGCGCCCCCACCGCCCAGTGCAACATCTCGTGCATCAGCGCAAGACCCTGCCCGCTGGTCGCCGTATACGCACGGGCGCCTGCGGCCGAGGCGCCGACGCACGCCGCCATTGCGGAATGCTCCGACTCGACCGTGATGAACTTCGCCTGCAGCCGTCCCGAAGCCGTCAGCTCAGACAGCAGCTCGACGATCATTGTCTGTGGCGTGATCGGGTACGCCGAGATCACTTCTGTCCGGGAGAGCATCGCCCCGTACGCCGCGGCGTGGTTTCCGGTGAGGAGGAGACGTTCAGGCATGGCTCAACTCCCGCTCGTTGATGAGGACGAAGGCGTGACCGGGGCATTCGGCGACACAGATGCCGCAGCCTTTGCAGAACTCGAGGTCGACCGTAGGGCCGTCATCCCACGTGATCGCACCGTCTGGGCAGAACACGAAGCAGGTGCCGCATGCGTTGCAGTGGCCGCACGAGAAGCAGCGCTCGATCTCCTCCAGCACCGCAGCGCCTTCCAGCGTTGCGGCGTCTTCGGCGAAGGGCTCGGACGCCGGTTCGACCGGATCGGTCGCTCGGGAACGACGCGAGACATAGGCCGGGTTGACCTCATCGACACCGACCACGTCGGCGGGGTCGTCTGCCCGCCACCGGCCGCCAAACCCCAGCTGGGTGTCGATGGCCCGAGCCGCCCGCCGTCCCGCAACGATTGCCTCGATCACCGTCGCCGGTCCTGTCGCCAGGTCGCCACCGGCAAAGACCAGCGGATCGACGGTGGCGCCGCCTTCTCCAAGCTCCAACCATCCGGAGTCGCCGCGGAGGCGTTGCGGGAAGGGCGTCATATCTGCCGTCTCCCCCGTCGCAGCGAAGACACCGTCGAACCGCAGTTTCCGAGTGTGCCCCGTTGGCGCGGGACGGCGGCGTCCGGACTCGTCGGCCTCGCCAAGTTGCATGACCATCGCCGTCACCGCCAGCTCGCCGCCGTCCTTCTCGACCGCGGCGGGAAGCGTGAGCCACTCGAACACGACGCCGTCGGCGACGGCCCGCTCGTATTCCTCGCGGATGGCCGGCATCTCGGTGGCGGTTCGCCTGTACAGAACCGTCACCTCCGCACCGAGCTTGCGCAGCACCCTGGCCACGTCCATGGCCGTGTTGCCGCCGCCGATGACCGCACAACGTGGACCAGGCGGCGTTGCTTCGCCGCGGCTTGCCGCTTCGAGAAACGCCAGCCCGGGTTCGAGGAGGCTCTCCCCCGCAATCCCCAGCGACCGTCCCTTCCACGCGCCGGTGGCGACGAACACCGCTGCGTAATGTGCACCGAGTTCGTCGAGGGAGACGTCCTTGCCGAGGGTGACACCGCACCGAAACTCGACCCCCATCTTCTCGAGTCGGGCAACTTCCGCGTCGACGATCGCGGAGGGAAGCCGGTAGTCGGGGATGCCGTAGACGAGCATCCCGCCGGGTCTGGGCCGGCTATCGAACACCGTCACCTCATGCCCGGACCGTCTCGAGTAATACGCCGCAGCGAGACCAGCAGGCCCTGCCCCCACCACCGCCACGAGTTTCCCCGTCGCCGCGGCCGGCGTTGTGTGGGGTAGGTCGGCGGTGGCGTCGCCAAGCCATCGCTCCACCGCTCGGATCGATACGGAGTCGTCGCCCACCATCGCCAGGTTGCACGTGTCCTCGCACGGATGGGGGCAGACCCGGCCCGTGATGCGGGGGAAGGGGTTGCGCGCTGTCAAAGCCGCAAATGCGTCATCGAGCCTGCCGGCCGCGATGTCGTCCAGGTAGGCGGGAATCCCGATTCCGGCGGGGCAGCCCGCACTGCACGGGGCGGTGCGCTCGGAGAGCACCGGCCGAACGCTGCGCCACGCACCGGTCTTGAGTGCCGTTCGGCTCGAGGCGACCGATACCGGGATCTCCGGGTAGTCATCGACGTGCTCGAAGCTCATGCCGGCACCCCCAAGGTCACACGTTCGTAGGCCTCCTCGGCCGCCGCCCTGTTGGCTTCTGCCCGAGCCGGCACCTCGTGGCCGATCGCGGCCAGCAAGTCGTCGAGGGTGACGATTCCCGTGGCGCGAACAAAGGCTCCGAGGATCGCCGTGTTGACGACCGGCTGGGCTGCGCTTCCCAACCCGTGCTTCAGTGCGATCGACGAGGCATCGACCGTGGCGACGCGATACGCACCGTCGATGGCGAGGACGGCCGGGGGATCGGTCGTATTCACCACGACCCAACCACCGGGGTCCATGCCGGCGAGTGGGTTTGCCGAGTCGAGAAGGGTCGCATCCAAGACGAGCACATGGTTGGGCTCGCGAATGTCCTGGCGCACAAAGAGGTCGTCACCCTCCTCGGCGATCCGGGCGAACGCCACGACCGGCGCCCCGCGTCGCTCCACTCCGTAGTCGGGGTAACTCTGTACGTACCTACCGGTGGTGAAGGCGGCCTGCGCCAGCGTCTTCGAAGCCACGACTGCGCCTTGCCCGCCACGGCCGTGAAACCGCAGTTCGATCATCAGACACTTCCCGGGATCGGATGTATCGCTCGGCCAGGATGTCCAGTTGCGAGCTCAGCCGGTAGAGGCCGGACGGACGTTCTTCAGGGGAACGTCGGCCGAGTGCCCGACCCTTGCCTGGCGACGGTGGCCCGCTCATGCCCCGATCGAACCCGACCGCGTCATGTTTCTGTGAGGCGCGGCGGCGTCAGTCGTCATCACCGAAGGTGGCGACGAGACCGGCAGCAAGGGCATCGATCTCTGCCTCGTTCAGCCGAGCGCTCGGGTGGACGAGGGTGTAGTCGAAGAGCGGCATCTCGCCGTTGCGAACCGTCTCCGCCGACTCCGAAGCCTCCTCCTGACGCCGATCGAACTCCGAATAATTGAGCTTGGACCGACCTTCGTCGACGTGACGCGTGATCACCCACGAGACCGGGGCGACATTGGTGTACCAGGGCCACTCGGTCTCGTTGCTGTGGCAGTCGAAGCACGCACTGGCCGCCAGCGCACGGGTCTCTGCGGAGTCCCACGCCGGTTCAGCAGTGATCGGTGGGTTGTCGTGGCTTCTCCCGTAGGGAACAAGCTGGGCCAGCAGCACAACACCGGCAACAGCGATCACCGCCGACCGAAGCCCACCCCAACCGAAGCGGCGACGAAACAATGTGGCGACGCCCCACGATGCCAGCGTCAGCGAACCCAGCACCGCAAGCCATTCCTTGCCGAGGATGAGCCCGGCGACGGCAACCGCACCGAGCGCCAGCAGCCAGAACAACCAAGGTCGGCGCGTGATGTCGGGCCGGGCCATCGGGCGGAGGATACTCATCTCTTCGCCACGGGCCGGCCTGCTTCGAGAGCGGCCCGATACGATGCAACCGCCCTGTCCGCGACGGCGTCGGGCGTCTCGTTCGTGGCCTCGGCCCGCTCCTCGAGCCATTCGCGCAAGTCCGAGCGCAGCCGCACGGACCCGGAGCGCCCCCTGGCATCACGTTGGAGCAAGACGAGCAGCAGCAGCACCAGACCGATGGCGAACAGCACGGCAACGAGCACGGCTCGGATCATCGGGTCGCCGTGCCAAATCCGCACAACCGCATCTTCGGAGGGCTCGTCGAGCCGGAAGGCGCGGAAGAGGTAGACGAACACATAGCTCCCGGTGTACACCAGGAAGCCGATCAGGATGGCGATCGCCGCAAGCCGCTTCATGGAACGACTCCCTTCAACGAATCTGGGGGGATGTGGAGCCTGCCTGCCGGGGTCGTCCTCACCAGCCAGCGCAGCGGGGCCGGTGATCGCCTGTGAGCTGCGGCGAGGACGAGCCCCACAGCAGCAACCACCGCACATGCGACCGCAAAGCCGATGGTGAGGCCTGAGATCCACGGGCTCTCGAAGAACAGACCCCGCACGTCGCGATAGGCGGCGGTGCCGGCGCTGACGATCACCACCACAGCAAGCCCACTGATGGCCGACACCCCCAGGTAGGTGAGCCGGCTCCTGTACGACCGCATGAGGAAGTCGGGGGGCTCGATTCGACGACCTGCGGCGGACGCAGACCGGGACACGACGCTGTAGGCGCCACTGGCCAGGCGGTAGCGCCGCCGCTTGCCTTGTTTGGGCAGCACGTGGTGGACCGCATCAGCGATGATGAGCGCCCCGGACACCAGGATGCCGAAGCCCATCAGGCTGGGGAAGAACACGGCAAGCGTCACGAGACGGCCACCTCCTCCGCGGGATGGAGCCGCCTGACCCGACCCGCAAAACCATCGACCTCGATCCGTTCGCCGTCGGCAATCACCGACACCGCCCCAGGCACGTTCAACACCGCCGGCACGCCAAATTCCCTGGCCACGATCGCACCGTGGGACAGCGGGCCGCCCTCCTCGAGCACGAGTCCACCGGCCAGTAGCAGCAAGGGCGTCCACGAAGGGTCGGTCGCCTTGGCGACCAGCACGTCACCCTTCGCCAGCTTCCCGCCCTCGGCGATGCCGTCAAGAACGCAGGCGCTGCCTTCGACGATTCCCGGCGAGGCCGCCCAGCCGTCCAGCGTCGCTGCAGAGGGATCGAACTCCGCGGGAGCAGCATCCGGCGTTCCGACAAACGTCGCCGGGAGGTTGGGGCGCTCCAGACACCGCGCCCGCACCTTGCGCCGCCGAAACAGCTCGGCGGCGGGCGGCGGCGGAGCACCGAGAACCATGTGGGTGAGCTCGACATCCGACAGCAGCTCGACATCGTCGGCTGTCTCCAGCTGACTCGAGGCGACGAGCCTTCGACTCGCCTCCGAGATCACTCTGCGCTCCTCACCCCCAAGGGTCAGCAGCGCCGCCTTGGCCTGTTCTCGCAGCCTCAGGAACCGGCTTGCCTCAGCTACCTGGCGTCGCAACCAGCGCACGCGCAGGTCGACGACCTGGCCGGTGAGAATGCGCAGTGTTCGCCAGCCACGTTTGGCCGCGAGCTCTGCGACGAGCTCCTCGAGAGCAGATCCAGACGATGCAGTGGCGGCCGTCCGCTCGATGGACGGGGCCAGCAGCGCAAGCTGATCCCACACCAGGTCGGGATGCTCTGCCCAGGTGGGTCCGCCGTAGATGGCTTGGCACCCCTGGCTGCGGATGATCCAGTCGATCTCCGTGCGAAACGCGGCAGTTCCTTCGCCGAGCTGCCTGACCCGCTCGTGGGCGCGACGGCCTGGTCGCGCCGCAAGGGCCGGCCTCAGCCCACTCGTGGTCGCCGCGGCGCGGTCCACCGCGACCGCCAGCCTCCTGGTGAGTTGGACGCCTACTGCATCCTCGACGATGGTGCCGGCCGTCAGCCGCTGCGCCCACAGCGTCGCACCCTCCTCGCCTACCCACCGCTGCAGCAAGAGTTCGAGACCTCGGTACGATGCGGCGGCTGCGCTGGATGCCGCTACTTCGGCCGCCACCAGTCGCCAGGCGAGATCCCTGACCGACCTGCCGTATGCCAGCAGCCGCGTCGCCGGCAGCGCCTCGATATCGATGCGAAGGTCGACGATGGCCTGCGCAGAGGCGCGACAGAGCTCCACCTCGTCGGCGACGGCGCGCTGTGCGGCCCGAGCCTTCAGCACCTTCCGCAAACCGACCCGCTCGCTGCCGTTGTCGTCGGGCTCGTCCGCCACCGCATGACCGAGGAACTGGTACTGGACCTCCCGCGCCGACCCGCCCGGCAGGGTCTCGGCCAGGTCTTGGAGCGCACTCAGGTTGAGTGCGGCCCTCCCTCCGAATCGACCGAGGAACGGCCGACGGAAGTCAAGGGAGACTTCGCCGAGCGAGGCAACGACAGTCCTGTAGGCGTGTTCGATCATCGGGGCGTTGATCGTCCACAGCAGCGGAGGCACCACGCCGGGCAGCATCTCGACGACACCGCGAGGGGTGAAGGTGTCGCGGGACCCGATAGGCCGGTCAAATCCATCGTTGTTCGCAGTGGTGGGACCGGCCACCGTGATGGGGCGTGCCTGAAGGAGCGTCAATTCGCCGCCGGCGGAGGCCCATTCGACGTCTTGGGGCTCGTCGAGGCGATCCTCGACTTGCAGCAGGAGACGGCCGAGGTCTTCGAGGAACACCGGCGGCGTCGCGCCGCCGGCGCTGCGTACCACGAGCGTCTCCCGGTCGACGATGAAGTCGCCGGGCGTGATTCGACCGGAGACCAAACCCTCGCCGAATCCCGGCACGACCTCAATGCGGATGACGTCTGCATGCTGCTCGGGGTCACGGGTGAAGCCAACGCCGGACCAGTCCGGTTCGACCATGGTTTGGAGCACGACCCCCATGGCCAGGTCGCTCTCCTCGATACCGTTGTGCAGCCGGTACGCGCGGGCTGCGGGCCGCCAGAGTGAAGCCCAGCACAGCCGCACCGCACGCTCGACACCAAGCAGATCGGCTACCCCGAGGAGTGACACGTACTGACCCGCAAACGAAGCGATGCCGAGATCTTCGGCATTCGCCGAGGATCGAACTGCCACGGCGCCGGCGGCGAGCAGCGGTGCCGCAGCCGCAACCAGTGCGCCATGCACGTCGCTTGGCATGTCCGCAGCGAGGAAGCGCCGGTTCGCATCTTCGGCCGCGGCTTCCAGTGCCGCCGGCTCGGGAATTGGCGATCCGCTCAGCTCTTCGAGCCAGATGCTGAGACCGGACTCGGACACAAATCGTCGATAGGCCCACACCGTGAGCGCCGCAGCGGCCGGCACCGGAAAACCATGGGCCGCAAGCCGATCGAGGCCGGCTGCCTTGCTCCCCACATCGTCTGTGCTACACCCACTGCCGTCGAGCGCAACGACCAGCGGACCACCAAGTGCGGTCACGGTCATGGTGCATCTCCAAGGGTGAACGTGGTGGTCCACGTCGTGAGACGAGCACCGGTCCAATCCCAGCCGGTCAGCGTGATCGCCACCTCAGATCCGCCGTCGTCGACGATCTCGACCGTGCCGAACTGCCCGCCACCGGGAAACACCCCCGAGCTGTACGGCCCGCCCTTCACCGAGCCCGGCCGATCGAGGGCGGCGGCGTGCATCAGCGGAAACCCACTGCCGGGACCGGCGTACCCGCTGTTCGAGCCGTCGTCGATCGCCACCATGTGGGCATCCCCCGCAAGCATCAGCAGCTCGACGTCGTGGTCGGCGATGAAGGCAGCCAGTGCACGACGCTCGGTGGCGTAGCCGGGCCAGTCGTCGGCGCCTGCAGTCTCCGGTCCGATCCACGCGACGGAGCTGACCCAGATCACGAGCTGATCCTGGGCGGCAGCGTCGGCCAGTTCCGCTTCGAGCCACTGCCGCTGCGTCTCCCCGAGCATCGACTTGGCCGGGCCGTCCGCCATTCCCGAGGGGGATCTGGCGGAGCGGAGGTCCGTCAGCAGGAAGCGGACGCGACCGATCGTGAAGGATTGGGTGATGGGAGCATCGGTGCCGTCCATGGCGAAGTCGTAGTGGGGGACCAGATCCCGGTAGGCGGCAAGCGCCGCCTCTCGGCTCGGTGAGTCCGCTCCGGCGTTGTTGGGGCCGTAGTCGTGGTCGTCCCAGACGTACGCGATCGGGACGTTGCGATACAGCGCGGTCTGCCCCGGCTGGGTGAGCGTCTCGCCGAACGCGTAGCGGAACGCATCGCTGTCGTCCGAAACGATGTCGCCGTAATAGAAGTCGCCTGGGACGATGAACAGGTCGGGTGCCGCGGCGGCAATGGCGTCGTACACGGCGCCGTTGGAACCGAGCCGGGCACACGACGCCACCGCGATCGTCAAGGACTGGGGCCCGTCGGCGAAGGTGGAGAACGTCCCGTTGCGGACCGCATCTACCGCTCCATCGGCCACGACCTCGTAGCGATACTCCGTTTCAGGTTCCAGGTCGTTCACCCCGAAGCGGTACACGCCGTCGCGCTCGCTACCGTCGATGCGCCTCTCCACCTCCACCGCGTCAACCGGTGCCCCGGCCGGGGTCACGATGAGCTGCACCTGATCGGCATCCGGCACCTCGGCGACAACGACCGCGCCGTCTGTCGTCACCCCACCCGCCCACATCCACGCCACTGCAGAGTCGGGCAACACCGGCGCAACGGAAGATGGATGCGTCGACCCGAACCCGCGGTCGTAGAAGCCCCTCGCGGCCACTCCTCCGACCGCCAGCACGGAAGCCACGACAAGTCCGAGGAGTATCACCGACCACAGCGCCCGCGTCCTGTGCCACGCGAGCAGGAACAGGACCGCCGGGGTGACGAACACGAGCGTCCCCAACAGCGCGATGGCGGGGTGATATTCGACGACGGCAAGCACACCGAGGGCGACCCCTCCGACGAGTGCAAAAGCGCCGCCCAGCGCCTCCCATCGATAGGCAAGCAGCAGGCCTGCAGCGGCGAGGCCGACGGCCAGGACCGATGCGGTGCTCTGCCACGGCACGTATTTCCCGGCGCCCGGTACGCCAAGACGGATGACCAGCCCCAGGAACACGAGGATCGAGCCCGCCGACCAGATCCGAGCGCCCACCCGGCACCGTTCCTCGAAGGGGTCCGTGAGGACAGGGGCGCGCAAGTCGTGATGCCGCACCGCCTCGCCGAGGAGGTGGAGCTCTGTGATTCCCTCGCGGTTCCGGCTCATGTGCACACGCCTAAGGCGCCGAAGACCTCAGGAGGCCCGGCGCTTCACATCCGACGCTACGGCATGTGCCCCCAGTGACAAGGGGACGAAGGTCCACTTGCCGGGGTCCTGCGTACGGCTCTTGGGGTCTCCGTATCAAATGGACAAGACGCGTCGTTTTCGGTGACCGCGCCACGTGGCCCGGTCATCGGTGGGCGTTTTCGGCAAGCCGGCTGGCCTATCTCGTGACTTCGATCGTCTCTCCAGTGTGGAGGTCAACGATCGCCGTGAGTGGCTCGTCCACAGGAATGGTCAACAGGTCTAGGCAGTCGTCGCCTCCTCGGAGTGGTGTCGAGTACGCGACCACTTCGAGCTCCGCGATGTCGCCGGTCTGGCGGAGAACCTGCAGCTGGGGAGCCCCATTGCACGAATCGACCTCGAGCTCGATACTGCCAGGCGCAACGAAGCGTGCCTCCCTAACCGCTACTGCACCACGCCAAGCGGCCCCCCCGGCCGTGTACCAGAACGCGAAGCCAAGCACGCCGGCGATGGCCACCACGAGGACCAGCACGATACATGGGAGAGCCAGCCGAACTCCGGACTTCCGATCCACGTTGGCCATCGTGATCCTCCTGTCCTGATCTCCCGGTCGACCGCGGCAGGCCGCCAGGTTGGAGTCGGCGAATTGAGGCACCACCCGTAACCTCGTGGCCCGAGGCTACGGGGTGTGTCCGGCTAGCTCGTTGCCACGTAGACGTCTATGGCGTTGTCCATTCGGGTGGCTTTCGAGTAGACGTCTCGGTCAAAGGGCCAGCTTGGATCGTACATCGAACTTGTGTGGAGACCGTAGGCCGTGTTGCTCCAGAAGATCGGGCCGCCGCTGTCACCGCCCGCGGCAAGCCGTGCTCCCATCTGCACCAGGTTGCAGTTGTTGCCGGCGCACACCGAAGTCTTTCGAACCTCCTGGCAGTCCTTGTAGTTCGTCTTGCCGTTCTTGCAAAGGGATTGCCCGACGACTGCGTCTCCGACGCTGGAGACGTCGCGCAGGTTCGTCTCTAGCGTCGTCGAATTGCCGGAGTAGAAGTCGTCGCTCTCAGTCTTGGGTCCTGTGTGCCACTGGAAGTCGCCGTGGGTGCCGTCGTACTCGTCCTTGAACGTCATGGTGTAACCGTCGTCCGTGCGGGGGTTGCCGCAATGGCCTGCCGTCGAGATTCCTCTTGTCCCCGACGTGTGCGACGAAGCTCTGGTCCCGAACCCTGAGGTGCAGCTACTGAAGACCTCCCCACCGTGGTGGTAGGAGTTGCTGTCGTCGAACACCAATTGCGGGGTTCCCGACGCAACTACAGAAACCTCGATCGTCCCCTTCAACCTGTCTCCGATGCTCAGGTCGACTGCTTCCTCCACCCTAGATAGCGTTGCGGCGTCTACGGATTGTCCAAGAGCCACGACGACCGTTATCCGACCGGTGTCGAAGCTGTAGGTGGTCACGACGTCTAGGACGCCGCTCTGCTCCATGGCAGCGAAGTGAGCCACCTCGATGGCCGCCTCGAGTTCGGTCTCTGTGAAACCCATGCCAGTACGTGCGTCGAGCGAGACATCGGCGAATGCACCACCAAACTCCGCGAGCGTCTCGGTCGCAGCCTGTGGCATCTCTCCGGAGAACCCAACCCACGCGGTGTGGGCGTCGACGATCTCTGCCCCGGTGAAAGCCTCTGGCGAGTTCGAGCGGATCTTGTCAACCGCGAGTGCGAAGTTGTCGTTCCATGCGTAGCGCTCGATCGCCTCCTCGAGAGTCATGTCGGACTGGGCCGCGATCGTACGAAGGTCCTCCATCTCCGCATCGCTTATCGAATCGCCAATCTGCGGTGACGGGACATCCGGGAGGTCTGTGGTCTGTGCCGCCACCAGATCCGCCGACGCTGGAGCGCTAACGGCTGCTACGCCGAGCAGCCCAAGCATGAGCACTACCAGAACGAAACGTCCGACTCGGTGGGTGGTTCGCTGCATTGCGTCAACCTCCTGTGATACCGACGTGGCTGAACGTATGGAGAGGCGTCACGACTTCTAGGTACGCCCTAGGTGCCAGCAAGCGCTCTCGGCGACGTGCCGTATCTTCACACATAGGTATTTGTCCGAACGGGCTCCTCAGTTCACAGGAATCTGCCACAGATTCGCGATCTCCGGCCGAATGCGGATCGCCCATCCCGCCGACGACAACCACATCGATCTGCTCGAGACCCGCTACAGCCAACTCCGACAGTTCGCTCCACACGTGCTCGCTGCCTTCGATTTCCACGCTGCCCGACCCGACGACCCACTGGCCGATGCGGTTGCGCTGCTCAAAGACCTCAACAAGCGCCATGTCCGTCGGGTGCCGGACATGGCCCCGACTGGCTTCGCCCCCCGCAAGTGGCAAGCGCTCCTGACGCGCGAGGACGGGAGGATCGAGCGGCGGATCTGGGAGCTGTGCGTGCTCTTCGAGACGAGAGCGGCGCTACGTGGCGCCAACCTGTGGGTCAACCACAGCCGCCGCTACCAGAATCCCGTCAACTACCTGCTCCCCGACGATGACTGGCAGCGTCTCCGCCCCGACGTGGAGGACACGACAGGTATCAGCCTCAACGGTCCGGAGCGGCTCGCCAGACTCGACCAGGAGCTCACCACCAACCTCCAGTTTCTCGACGATGTGCTCGGTGACAGCGAAGGGATCCGCATCGAAGACGACCGCCTGGTAGTTCCACCGCTCAGCGCCGAGGAGAGCGACTCTGCCGCCAAACCGGTTAGGGACCAGACCGTTGGTTTCCTGCCCGAGGTCGACCTGGTCGATGTCCTCGTCGAGGTCGACGCATGGTGCGGCTTCCTCGATGCGTTCAATCATGCCGGCGACGCCACACCTCGCAGCCCGGACCACACCGCCCATCTCCTCGCCGTGCTCGTCGCCAACGGCTGCAACCTTGGGCTCGCCACCATGGCCCGAAGCGCCGGGTTCAGCGTCGACCAACTCACCTGGACTCACAGCTGGTACCTGAGAGCGACACCGTCACCGCCGCCAACACCCGGATCGTCAACCACCAACACGCCCAACCCCTCGCAGAGATCTGGGGCACCGGCACGCTGTCGTCGTCTGACGGGCAACGGTTCCCGTTCACGGTCCGCAACCCCACCGCCCGAGCGATGCGCCGCTACTACACCGGCACCGGCGCCTCCATCTACACATGGACTTCCGACCAGCACTCCCAATACGGCACCAAGGTCATCCCCACCACGGTGCGGGAGGCCACCTATGTGCTCGATGCCATCTTCGACAACGAGACCGATCTCGACATCGAAGAACACACCACCGATACGGCCGGGTACACCGACCTCGTCTTCGGGCTGTTCGACCTCACCGGACTCCGCTTCTCGCCCCGCATCCGAGACCTCGCCGACCAAAGGCTCTGGCGACTGGCCGCCACCCCCACCGGGGACTGCGCCGCCGAGCTCCTACACCACCGCATCCGACCTGACCGGTTCCTCGACCGGTGGGACGACCTGCTCCGAGTCGCTGCCACCATCCGCCATGGCCACACCCCGGCATCGCTGCTCGTCTCCCGCCTCCAAGCCTCAGCGCGTCAGAACGACCTCACCCGCGCTATCCAGGAGTACGGGCGGATCATCAAGACCATCTCCATCCTCCGCTACCTCCACAACGAGGAGCACCGGCGCCGGATCCACGCCCAGCTCAACAAGGGCGAATCACTCCACGCCCCCCGTCGGCAGCTGTTCTTCGCAAACCTGGGACGTCTACAACGACGACGCCCCGACGACCAAGACCTCCAAGCACAATGCCTCACCCTGCTCACCAACGCCGCCATCTGCTGGAACACCGTCTACCTCGCCGCAGCCGCCGACCACGTCGCCGACCGCGGCCTCGACGTTCCCGACGAGGTGCTCCGTCGACTCTCACGGACCGTCTACGAACACATCAACCTCTACGGCCGCTACGACTTCACCAACCCCACCACACCGCCCACCGGCCAACTCCGACCCCTCCGAACCTGACCAGACGCCGCCGAAACCGACGCGTATTGTCCATTTGCTACGGAGACCCCCTCTTGGGTCGTCTGATCGAAGACGCGTCGGCGCAATCCCCCGCCCGGAGCCACCTTCCTCCATACCTCAGGCGACGAGGGAGTCCCGTGGCCAGCCTGACGCGATGGAGCCCCGACGTACCGGGGCTCCATCGACTCGCCTCTGATCAGACTGTTACACCTGCGACTCGTAGTTCAAGTACGCCGTTTCCGCCAGTGAGTGCCACTGCCGGATGCCGCGCCGGAACGCAGTCCAGTTGTCGAGCACCGAGCGGAAATCGGTGCTCGCCGCCGCGTTCTCCTCGTAGCTCTCGAACGACGCCTCCTCAGCCGCCTGCATGACGTCGTCAGGGAACGGCAGCAGGATGACATCGCTGTTGTCGATGATGCTCTGCAGAGCCGGAGGATTGAGAGCGTCGTAGCGGGACATCATGTCGACGTTGGCTTGCTTGGCCGCCGCTTCGATCACCGCCTTGTACTCCTCGGGCAATCCGTCGTACGCATCCACGGGGAACTGGACTTCCAGCGACGGGCCCGGCTCCCACCATCCGGGGTAGTAGTAGAACTGCGCCACGTTCTGGAAGTCGAGCTTCTGGTCGTCGTATGGCCCGACCCACTCAGCAGCATCGATGGCTCCGGTCTGCAGCGCTTGGAAGATCTCCCCACCTGGGAGCACCTGAACCGTGCTGCCAAGGCGGCTCATCACCTCGCCACCAAGACCGGGAATTCGCATGACCAGTCCCTGCAAATCGGCGAGCGACGTGATCTCCTTGTTGAACCAGCCACCCATCTGCACGCCGGTGTTCCCTGCAGGGAACTGGATGACGTTGAACCGTTCGCGATAGATGCCTTGCATCAGCTCGAGACCGCCGCCGTCGTACAGCCACGAGTTCTGCTGCCGGGCCGTGAGCCCGAACGGCAACGCGGTTCCAAAAGCGACAACCGGGTCAAGACCCACGTAGTAGTACGAAGCCGTATGGCCCGCCGGCACTGCCCCGGATTGGACGGATTGGAGGATCTCGAGAGGCGGAACGAGCTCACCGCCGGCCCGGGCCACCATGGTGAACTTACCGCCTGTCATCGCCGTGACCTGCTCGGCAAAGATCTCGGCACCGCCAAAGATCGTATCGAGCGACTGCGGCCAACTCGTTGCGATCTCCCAATTGAGCTCGGGGAGGTCGCTTGCCTGCAACGCGGAGTCGAGATCGGCATCCCCGGTCGTCGTTGCTGTTGCCGCGTCGTCGTCACCGTTGCACGCGGCAAGGGCAAGCGCACTCAGACCCCCGACACCGGCAACCTGTAGGAACTGTCTTCTCTCCAAGGTCTCTTCTCCTCCTCGGACTGGGAAGCCCGCTTCTCGACGCTGTGGCCACCTGCGGCGACCCGCGCCTTCAGGAATGTAGCGAATCGAAGCCCGCCTTTGCCGACAAACCCGGCACGGGGTCGTCAGCCGGTGCGAACGGCCTGGCGTTTCATGCGGAGGCGAACGACGTACGCCCACAAGAAGCCGAGGACGATGAATGCCACGAGACTCAGCCCCATCCGGGTCACAAATGCGCCTTGCAGGAATGACACCGAGGCGTCCGGCCTGAAGTCGAAGACGGTGAGCAGCCAGGTCACCGTCTCGGGCACGAACATGACGACGAGCAGCCCCAGGGTCTGCAGGCCCATGAACGGGAGAGCGCCTCGGTGAATGTCCGAGGTCTTCACTTCGGGTGGCGCAACCGATTGCAGGTAGAACAACGAGAACCCCACCGGCGGCGAAATGAATGCCATGTTGAGGTTGATGGCCATCATCACCGAGAACCACACCAAGTCGACGTCGAGGAGCAACGCAGCCGGAACAAAGAGCGGCATGACGATGAACGAGATCTCGAGGAACTCGAGGTTGATGCCCAGCAGGAAGACGATGATGTTGGCGGCGATGATGAACCCCCAGAAGCCGCCGGGGATGTTGGTCAGCCAGTCGGTGATGAGGCGCTGACCGCCGAGCCGATCGAAGACGAGCGCAAAGAACGTCGAGGCGAACAGGATCTGCAGGACGAGGCTCGTGATGTTGGCCGTCGAACGGGCCGCATCGGTGAGGAGCTTCCAGCTGAAGTTGCGGTAGGCGATTGCCAGCACGATCGCCCCGAACGCACCTACCGCACCGGCCTCCGATGCGGTAGCGATCCCGAAGAAGATCGAACCAAGCACGGAGAAGATGAGCACGAGGGGCGGCACCACCGAAACAAAGGTCTCACGCAGCAACGCAAAGCCGCGAATGGTGCGTTCTTCGAGGGGGATGGCGGGTGCCGTTCCCGGCTTCACATAGGCAATGGCGACGGCATACGCCGCAAAGATCACGGCCAGCATCACGCCGGGAATCAGCGCTCCGGCGAAGAGTTCCCCGACCGAAATGGGGATGAACTGCGACAGGACGATGAGCACGAGGCTGGGCGGGATCAGCTGTGCCAGCGTCCCTGAGGCGACGATGATCCCTGAGGCCAACTTGTGGTCGTAGTTGTACCGGACCATCACCGGCAGGGCGAGCAGCCCCATGACGATGACCGTTGCCGCCACCACACCCGTCGCCGCAGCCAGCAGGGTCCCCACGAACACCACGGCGATCGCCATGCCCCCTTTGAGGGGGCCCATGAGCATGCCGATCGTCCTCAGGAGCCGTTCGGCCAAACCCGACTTCTCGAAGACGGCACCCATGAACACGAAGAACGGGATGGCTAAGAACGTGAAGTTGGCGACGGAGTCGGCGAACCACTTGGAAAACAGTCCGTTGAGCACATTGCTGTCGACGGCACCGGTCACCCAACCGAGCAGGAAGAACGCGATTGCCGTGCCCGCAAAGGAGAACGCCACCGGGTAGCCCACCAGGATCAAGCCGAGGAAGACCGCAAACATGACGATGGCAAGCCATTCGGGGCTCATTCGCCAGATCCCTGCTGCTTCACGCACTTACTCAATGCGAATGAACTCCTGTTTCTCGATCTCGGGCCGCTGGATACCCCGCAGAATGGCGATCAGCTTGATCACCTCTGCAATGCCTTGGAGCAGCAGGATGACGAAAGCCACGACGATCATGGTCTTGATCGGGGCCCGCGGCAGGCCGCTCGGGTCCGGGGACTGCTCGTTGAGCCGCCACGAGGTCTGTACCTGCGGTATCGACACCCAGATGCCGATGATCGCAAAGGGGATCAGCGACGTGCAGTGCCCTACGAGGTCGATCCAGGCTTTGCGCCGCACCGGCTGCTCGGCGAACCAGAAGTCGACGCGGACATTGATCTGGTGTTTGAGGATGTACCCGAACCCGAAGAGGAAGATCAGCGAGTAGAGATACCACTGGGCCTCGATCAGCCCGTTGTTCGTGAGCCGGTTGCCGGAGAGCTCGCCCACGTACCGGAGGACGACATTGGTGAACCCGACGCCGACGGTGAGGAGCACCATGTACTGGCTGATCTTGCCGGTCACCTCAGACATCCGGTCGGCGAGGCGCTGATACACCATGGCCGCACGCATCACGACTCCCGGCTGGACGCTCGGAACGTCGCCGCGCGCCATCTCCTCACCGGCATCCGGTTCCGATGCCACAGACCCTCCTCCCCAGAATCGGTCTCGTCACAGTGTGCCGTGCGTCGCATGAGATTGCCTGCGACACTGCCGAGACCATAACCATCTGGCGCGTCGGTCGCAGGCACACGGCACCGCCCCAAAATCGGCCTTGTTCCGCTGGACGACCAACGTGCGCCCGTGCTCCTCGGCGGCGTAGTGTCCCAAGGGATGTACGCATGAGTGCCCCGGCAGGAGAGGGGTTGCCCGCATACCGGTCGCGATCGCTGTCGAGCGATCTGCTTGCTGCTGCCGTCGTGACCGCGCTCATGGTCCCGCAGGCGCTCGGGTACGCGGCGATTGCCGGCGTGCCCGTCCAAGTTGGTCTGTACGCCATCCCCGCTGCGCTCGTTGCGTACGGGATACTCGGTTCGTCGCCACAGCTCGTTGTCGGTCCCGTTTCCACCGTGTCCGTCGTATCGGGCTCCATCGTCGCCATCGAGGCGAGCGGGGACCCGGAACGTGCGATCGCCCTCACCGCGGCGCTCGCCGTCATCTCCGGGGCGGTCTTGCTCGCCGCCGGATTGGTCAAAGTGGGATGGGTTGCGGAATTCCTTTCGAAGCCGATCATCACGGGCTTCGTGTTCGGGCTGTCCATCATCATCATCATGGGTGAGATACCCACGCTGCTGGGCCTGCCATCCGTCTCGGGCAACGCGATCGAACGGCTTGTCCAGACCGTCACGGAGCTTCCTGAGATGTCCCAGCTCACTGCCATGGTCGGCGTGCTCAGCGTGGCCGTCCTGTTCATCGGCAGGCGACTGCTCCCGACTGTGCCGTGGGGGTTGGTTCTCGTCTTCGCCGGACTGATGGTGTCACGCTTGGCCGACCTCGCGGGCGAAGGGGTGGCGGTCGTTGGGGCGGTCCCCTCGGGCCTTCCGATCCCCAGCATCCCCGGAGTTGCCCTCGCCGAGCTTCCCGGCCTCGTCTTCAGCGGCGCAGCGCTGGCCCTGGTCGGCCTTGCCGAGAGTCTCAGCGCCGCCCGACTGTTTGCAGCTGAGGGCAATTACCGCATCGATGCAGACCAGGAATTCGTCGCTACCGGAGCGGCCAATGTGTCGGCCGGGCTCTTTGGCGGACTCGGGGTTGCCGGCAGCTTGTCGAAGACGGCTGCCGCCGCACGGTCCGGTGGCACCAGCCAGGTGACCGGGCTCGTGTCTGCGGCTCTCGTCATCGTCGTCCTTTTGTTCTTTGCCTCCTCGCTCAGCGACCTCCCCAGAGCCATCCTCTCCGCCATCGTCATCGAGGCGGTGTGGGGGCTGATGGATGCCAAGGCCGTGAGGCGCTACCAGCGGGTGCGTCGCAACGACTTCGTCGCGTGCATCGCCGCGCTGCTGGGGGTCGTGGTCCTCGGTACGCTCTACGGGTTGCTGACGGCCATCGCCCTGTCTGTCATCGGCCTCGTCCTCCGCTCAGGTCGTGTCGAGGTCGAAGTCATGGGGAAGATCCAAGGAGAGAAGGCCGCCTGGGGCTCGGTGAAACGCCACCCCGAGCGGAGGACGATCGACAGCATCCTCGTGCTCCGCCTGAGCGCCCCGCTGTTCTGGGTGAACGCCGCAACCGTCCAGGATCGCATCCGGCAGCATGTGGAAGCGACCCCAGAAACAGAAGTCGTGATCCTCGACCTGGAGGCGACGAATCAGCTCGACACGACGAGCGCCGACATTCTCGCCGAGATCATCGGTGATCTTCGGAGCCGCGGCATCGACCTGTACCTCGTCCGCACCATGCACAGAGTGCGAGGGATTCTCCGCTCCACCGGGATTCTCGAGGTCCTCGGACCCGACCACATTTGGCACAGCATCTCGCAGGGAGTCCGGGCGGCGCGGCACGCCGAAGGTACCGTCGGGCCGGTCGACGGGGAAACGCCTGAGCCGGGCGTCACCGAACACATCGCCGTCGCCGACGACCCCATGGATGGCAGCGACGACGGCTGATCACCGAAGGCGATGCGGCCGCTCAGACGTCGTCAGCCGAAGGGCGAGGCTCCCAGCCGTTGGTCGTCAAGTATTCGTCGATGGCGGTGGCGGCGCGGCGGCCTGCACCCATGGCCAAGATGACGGTTGCGCCCCCTGTGACGATGTCGCCACCTGCAAAGACGCCCCGTTTGGTGGTGCGCCCCGTCACCTCGTCGGCGACCAGCGTTCCCCATCTGGTCTGCTCGAGCTCTGGGTCGGTGCGCGGCAGCAGCGGGTTCGGGGTGTTGCCGACGGCGATCACGACGACATCGACGGGCGCATCGTACGTGCTGCCCTCGACCGGCTCAGGGGAGCGTCTTCCGCTCTCGTCGGGCGCGCCCAGCCGCATGTGCTGTATCCGCATCCCGGTGAGGCGACCGTCTTCGTCGCCGAGGAACTCGACTGGGGCGGCGAGCATGACGAAGCGGACCCGCTCCTCCTTGGCGTGGGTGATCTCCTCGCGTCTGGCCGGCATCTCGTCCTCGGAGCGCCGGTAGACGATCTGGGCGCTCTGCGCTCCGAGGCGGACTGCCGTGCGCACTGCGTCCATCGCCGTGTTGCCGCCGCCAAACACGGCAACCCTCTTGTCGCGGATGTCGAGCATCGGGGTCTCGGAATCGGGGAGGTAGGCCTTCATCAGGTTGATGCGGGTCAGGAACTCATTGGCGGAGTAGACCCCGACGAGGCTCTCACCCGGGACACCGGTGAAACGTGGCAGACCCGCCCCGACACCGATGAAGATCGCGTCGTATTCGTCCAGCAGCTCGTCGAGGCTCTCCACCGCCCCGATCACCGCGTTCGTCTCGAATTGCACCCCAAGCGCCTCGAGTTGCGAGATCTCCGCCTTCACGACCTCTTTGGGAAGGCGGAACTCAGGAATGCCGTACGTGAGGACGCCCCCAAGCTCATGCAGCGCCTCGAACACGGTGACGTCGTGACCCATCTGCGCCAGATCACTGGCGCATGCCAGCCCTGAGGGTCCGCTGCCGACGACAGCGACCGACTTGCCGGAACGTTGTATGGGGCGGGCGGCGGCAGTGATGCCGTGTTCGCGCTCGTAGTCGGCGACGAACCGCTCCAGCGCACCGATGGCCACCGGCTGGTGCTTGCGGCCGAGCACACATGAGCCCTCACATTGGTATTCCTGGGGGCACACCCTCCCGCAGATCGCTGGGAGCGAGTTGTCCTCCTTGACCACGGCCGCCGCGCCGGCGAAGTCGCCTTCGGAGACCAGCACGACGAAGTCGTTGATCCGCACCCCTACGGGGCAACCCTCGATGCACTTGGGCCGTGGACAGCGGATACACCGCTCCGCTTCGAGGCGGGCAAGGGCGGAGGTGAACCCCAGATTGACCTCGGTGAACGTCGTGCGACGTTCCTCAGCATCATGGGCGGGCATCTCCTGCCGAGGAAGCTGCATCCGCTCCTTGCGAGTCAGCTCAGCCATCAGCCGCGCTCGTTGCCGGGTGCGACAAGGCACACCGCTTCTTCTCTGCGTGCGGCTTCGAAATCGAGGTATGCGCGATTGCGCCTGGCCAGCAGCGCAAAATCCACCTGGTGGGCGTCGAACTCGGGGCCGTCGACGCAGGCGAACTTGGTGGCGCCGCCCACCGCAACCCGGCATCCTCCACACATCCCCGTGCCGTCGATCATGATCGGGTTGAGGCTCACGATCGTGGGGATGTCGTGGGGCCGGGTCAGCTCGGCGACGGCTTGCATCATCGGTATCGGGCCGATGGCGATCACCCGGTCGATACGACGGCCGCCGTCCACGAGACGTCGCAGCACGTCCGTGACCAGGCCGCGCTCACCACGCGACCCGTCATCGGTGACGGGCAGTACCTCGTGACAGCTCTGCCGCAGCTCCGCCTCGAGGATGACGAGGTCTCTCGTCCGGCCGCCGACGATCGCAATCACGTGGTTTCCTGCATCCGCCAGAGCCACGGCAGTCGGGTAGGCGATGGCCGTGCCGACCCCGCCGCCGATGACGACCACGGTGCCGAACTCCTCGATGTCGGAAGGCGCACCGAGCGGTCCGGCAAGATCGGCGATCTGGTCCCCCTGCTCGAGCGAGTTCAGGGCCATCGTTGTCTTGCCGACTGCCTGCACGATGATCGAGATGGAGCCTGCTGCGGGATCGGCGTCGGCGATGGTGAGTGGGATGCGTTCCCCACGCTCAGTGACTCGAACGATGACAAATTGGCCTGCCTGCCGCTTCCGCGCAATGCGTGGAGCCTCGATCCAGAACTGCTTGATGGAGGGCGCCAAGAACTCAGCATCCAGGATGCGATTCATCGTGCTCCTATTTTTCCTTGGCGCTGTGGACGCGCCCAGGTCCAAAAGCCCCGCTCGATACCGCCCCGAGGTCCGTCGCCCCTGAGGCCGCTGTCCGCTTGGCACCGAATCTCCGGTAGCGTTCCGCCGAATCAGCCCCAGGAGAACCATGAGCACCCCCACAGAGAAGACGTCGCCGTCCGGTGGCGGCCGCGGCCGCTGGATCCTCATCGGAGGCCTCGTTGTCGTCGCCGCCGTCGTGGTGGGGGGCGTGTTGTGGTGGCTGAGCGGCGATGCGCCCGAGGAAGCGTCGATCGAAGGGGCGCTCGGGGCGATCTCGACTCAGCAGACGACAACGTCTGCTGCCGGTAGTGCGAGCACCACGACCACGGCTGGTGCACAGGAGGGCCTTGACGGCACTTGGACGGTCGACACCTCGATCGGAGAATTCAGCTTTGAGGAGGCCACCGCCTCCTTTGTCGGTTTCCGCATCAAAGAGGAACTGTCGACCATCGGTGAGACCGAGGCGGTAGGACGCACTCCCGACGTGACGGGGACGCTCGAGATCCAGGGCACGACCATCACCGATGTCTCCGTCGAGGCAAACATGAACGCGATCATCACCAACGACTCGCGGCGCGACAGCCGCGCCAGAAGTGCGCTCAAAACGGGCGATTTCCCGACCGGCGCTTTTGCACTCTCGGCGCCGATCGAGCTCGGGGAACTCCCCGCCGAGGGCGAGACCATCACGACCACGGCCGTCGGCGAGCTCACCATTGCGGGCGTGACGAACCCTGTGGAGTTCGAGCTCGAAGCCCAGCTCGTCGACGGGCTGATCGTGGTCGTGGGCAACACCAGCATCGTCTTTGCGGACTACGACGTCTCTGTGCCTTCGGCCCCGATCATCCTCAGCGTCGAGGACAACGGCATCGTGGAGCTGCAGCTCTGGTTCAGCCCCAGCTGAGGCTGAGCAGCGGTTGCCGGCCGGCTACAGCTCCCAAAAGCCGTCCGTGAGTCCGACGTCGGTGAGGATCTGTTGGCGGTCATCGAGCGGCTTGCGGGCCCACACGAGGTCGAGCCTGTCGTCGTACCAGCGAACGGCGAGGTCCCACAGCTGATGTGGCGGCATGGTGCGACCCATCGGGTGACCCGACGCCGAACTCCATTGTTGAGCGGTGTCCTCCGACCGGAGGAGCTCGATCGTCGCTCAAGTGAACCCAATGCTGCGCCACCACTCGCTCGCCCGCACCGCAAAGTGGACAGCGGATGTCGTGGGTCGCAAGCACCCCCGTTCGACTCGAAGTTGCAGCGGCTCGGCCGTGACCGGACACATCGTGTCGACGACACCGTCAACCCGAACCACGGCCAGAATCCCGAGTGCATCCCATACGCAGTTTCCGAACCAGGTCCGCCCATCCGCCGCAGTGGCCACATAGGAAGTCGGCACCGCGGAAAACGGTTCCGCCATCCACACATATGGGCTGTCGGGGAGCAGCACGATTGCATCGTGCTCGTCGGCCAGAGCTCGTAACGTCGCCGCCATAACCAACGGTGCGACTTCGAACTCCAGCGCCAATTCAGCCGGCGAAGGCGCTCTACCGACCTCGACGAAGTGCTGGAAGATGAAGAGACGGACCGCAGCCTGGCTACGAGTCATCGATGCCACGTCCGCACGATCGCAGAATTGAATACGATCGGCTACCTCATGGACAACGTCGGCGATCTGCAGGCCCGTCTTGCGGCCGAGGGGAATCCCGCCAAGAAGGAATGGTGGGAGCGCTACCTCAAGGGTGCCATCGAGTTCTACGGGGTGCCCATGGCTCAGATCCGCAGGCTGGTCCACGTTTGGCATGCCGACCACGATCTCGACGCCGCGGAGCTGCGGGCCGCTTCGCTGACCCTGCTGGCAGGGCCCGTCGCCGAGGACAAGCTGGCGGGGATTCTCATCATGCAGGAGCTGCTCCTACCCGCTGATCAACTCAAAGCGAGCCGGGATCTGCCGCAGATCGCATCAGTCTTCGACGCGGGGCACGTTGCGGATTGGAACACGACCGACTGGCTGTGCGTCCGTGTCCTGGGGCCGCTGATCGAGAAGGACGGACGCGCCACTGCTGAGCTCATCGCCCGGTGGAGCGAGGCGCGCGGTCTGTGGCGACGACGTGCCGCGGCCGTCGCGTTCGTGCCGCTGGCCGGTCGCGGCGACGCGGTGTTCCCGGGTCTCGCCGATCTCGTCTTGGGTGTCTGCGCCAGGAACGTCACCGATCGAGAGCGTTTCGCCCAGACCGGCGTCGGCTGGGTGCTACGAGAGCTCAGCGACGCCGTCCCCGATGCGGTATACAGCTTCGTGCAGGACCACAACAGCCAGATGAGCCGCGAGGCGGTACGCATGGCTTCGGCGCGCCTCCCGGACGCGATGCGCAGAGTCTTGGGCATCGCCGGGCAACGCAGACGCCGCTGAGCAGGGAAGTGACCATGCACGGATCATCCAACATCGAGTGGAGAGCCCCGCGGCTGCACGAGGCGGCCGCAATCCACGCAGTCTACGAAGCGTGGGCGGTAGCCGGCGGGTTGACGTGGCGGGAATCTCTCGACGAGATCGAGCACGAGATGACGTCGCCGACGATGCGTCTCGATGAGAACGTTCGCGTCGCGGCCAAACCGGACGGCACGCTGGGCGCAGCCATCTTCGTCTTCCACCATGCCGCTGAGGGGTTCAAACATCGCGGGTACTTCGACGTGGTCTCCCGACCGGGCTACGAGTCGCTCGAGCTGGATGCCGTCCGCTGGGGCGAGAAGCGATGTCGCGAGATCTTCGCCGCGGCCGAAGACGACATGCCGCGGGTGATCCGCGTCAACTCCGATGCTCGCAATACGGCACGCATCGCCCGACTGGAGTCACTGGGATTCGAGATCGCCCGCTACTTCGTCGACATGACCCGACCACTGGACGTCCCGATCGCCAGCGTCCCCGTACCGGACCAGGTGACCATCGAGAGTTGGGAGCCACAGTGGGTACGCGGCGCATGGGAAACCCACTGCGAAGCCTTCGCCGACCATTGGGGATCGATTCCGCCGACGTGGGAAGACTGGCAACACCGCTTTGAGGGCCCGGGATTCCGTCCCGATCTCTCCGTCGTTGCCGTTGCGGACGATCAGGTTGTCGCGTTCTCGGTGACGGGCGTGTTCCCGCACGACTGGGAGACGCGCGGCCGCAAGGAAGGGTGGATCGAGACGCTGGCCACACGACGAGCGTGGCGCCGCAAAGGCTTGGCGTCTGCCTTGATCACGGAGTCGATGCGCCGGTTTCTCGCCGCGGGGCTGGACCACGCCGCCCTCGACGTCGACACCGGCAACCTCAGCGGCGCGTTCGGCCTCTACACCCGCCTCGGGTTCGCCGAGACCGACCGCACAGTCGACCTCATGAAGGAGGTTGACCCGCCGGGGTCACACCTCAGTCGGTGAGCTGAGCGGCCCTCTCGACCAGCCGGGCGAACTCCCTGACATCGTCGTCGGCGCCGAGCGAGCCCTCGGCGATCCGCTCGGCGTAATCCGCCACAGTGGCCACGTCGAGACCGTCGGCCCAGTAGGACTCGCGGAGCACCTCGGCGAATGCCGCAACGGTGGTGGCCAGCTGGAAGGTCGGGCTGGTGCGGTCGAAGCTGAGAGCGAAGTCACCGACCCGCATCTCCCGGCTCATCTCCCTGACCCCATCGTCTTCAGGATCTCGCCAGCGCAGGAACACGGTCGCAGCGGCATCGTCGCTGCGGGCGTCCTCCACCAGCCGCACCTCGTACAGCGCCGTGACGCTGTGCCCTGCCCCGATCTCACCTGCATCGACGGTGTCGTCACGGAACTGGTCGTCGGCGACGGCACGGTTCTCGAACCCGACCAGGCGGTAGCGCTCGACGACGGCCGGGTTGAACTCGACCTGGATCTTGGCGTCCTCCGCGATCGTTTGCAGCGTCCCCGTGAGACCGTCGACGAAGATCCGTTCGGCCTCATCGAGCGTGTCCACGTAGGCGTAGAAGCCGTCGCCTTTGTCGGCGAGCTGTTCCATGAGCACGTCGTTGTAGTTGCCCATGCCGAACCCGACGGTCACCAGTTGAATGTCGGATGACTCCGCTTCGATGCGCTGCAGGATCGACTCCGGTCCGGTGGCGCCCACGTTGGCCACACCGTCCGAGGCGAGGATCACCCGGTTGATCGCACCGGGGGTGAACGCCTGCCGCGCCATGTCGTAGGCCAGCTCGAGACCCTCCTCGGCGTTGGTCGAACCTTCGGCCTGCAACCGCCAGATGGCATCGAGCACGGTGGCTTCATCTTCGACCGCGGTCGGCTCGAGCAGCACTCTGCCGGTGGAGCCGTAGACCACGAGCCCAACCTGGTCGGAGGGGCGCAGCTCGCCGACGAGCAGTTCGAGGGAGCGTTTCACCGTCTCGAGCCGATCCTCTCGTTCCATCGACCCGGACACGTCCACCACAAACGTCAGGTTGGCCGGCTTGCGGTCGACGGCGGGCACTCGATAGCCCTGGATCCCGATCCGCAGCATCTGATAGCGATCGTTCTCGACGTACGGCGTAGGACCGCCGTCCATGAAGATTGCGAACGCCCCGTTGTCGGGTGCGGCGTAGTGCTGATCGAAGTAGTTGACGAACTCCTCGACGCGGACGCTGTCTTTGTCGGGCAAGTATCCGTCGTCGAGGTAGCGGCGGGCGATCGTGTAAGCCCCGGTGTCGACGTCCACGGCAAAGGTCGAGAAGCGGTCGTCCTCCGTGTCGATGCGCGGATTCACCCCGTAGTTGTCGTAGAACGTCAGGTCGTAGGGCTCGCCGTTGACGGTCGCCGACCCACCGGACGAGTAGCCGGTTGCATCGTGTGCCTCACCGTACGCAAGCCGACTTGCCGTCACCGTGGTGGGTGGCGCCTCCGCGACCCTGCCCTCGCGGGCAGTCTCTTCGAGCGTCCGGCTGTGTGCCGCGTCGGCGCCGCCTCGTGCAATCGTGCCCTCGGATCCTGAGTTCCCCGCCCCTGCACACGCCGAGACGACAAGTGCCGTTGCCAGCGGCATGGCCAGTTTCATGGACAGGAAGAGTCGTTTCCTCATGAGTGCCTCCCATGTCTGCGGTGGCCCGAGCCACCTCACGGCTAGGACGACCCCCGACAGCGATCAGGTTCCCGCAGTGCGACAAAGGCGGTCCTGCCCGGGCGTCCGGGGACGAGGTCGTCTCAGCGAAACCGAAGCAAGCGCAACCGGGCTACGCGTTGCGGGTTTCGGCGGCGGCGGCGATGGACTCGGCCATCGAGCGGAAGATGAAGACGTGGAACGGCAACATGGCGTACCAATACAGCCTGCCGAAGAGACCGCGGGGTCTGAAGTAGGCGGTCTGATGGAGGTGGCGCAGACCGTCGTCGCCATCCTCGATCCTCCATTCCAGCCAGGCTTCGCCGGGAAGCTTCATCTCTGCAGAGAGCTGCAGCATCCGGTCCTGCTCGATGGCCGCAACCCGCCAGAAGTCGATGGTGTCGTGGAGCCGGACGTTCTCCGGGTGACGGCGGCCCCTCCGCAATCCGACTCCGCCGACCAGAGTGTCGAGGAGCCCCCGCAGCCGCCACGCCCAGTCGTAGACGTAGTAGCCGAAGTCACCGCCGATCCGGGCGAACGCCCAGAACAGGTCGGCACGTCCGGCATCCGACGTGACTTCCTGCCGGTCCACCAGGAGGGTGCCGCCCGCCCAGTCGGGATCCCATTCGAAGGGCTGGGCAGGGCTGCTGCTTGCATCGGACCAGCGGGTTTCGACGGCGAGTGCGTCGCTGCGGGCGAGCGCCAGCCGCACGGACTCCCGAAACGAGATCGGCTCGATGGGGAACCGTCGTGCCGACGTGTCATGGACGATCACCTCGTTGCGCAGCGAGTCGACGAGTGGGCGCGCAACGCCGGTGGGGAGCGGCGTCACGAGTCCTATCCATCGCGAGGACAGGCCAGGACTCAACACCGGGACGGGGATGATCACCCGCTTCGGCAGCCCGGCCTCCTCGGCGTACACCCGCATCATGTCGCGGTACGACAAGATGTCAGGACCGCCGATCTCGTAGATCCGGTCCCCGGTGCCATCCTCGGTGGCCACTACAGCCAGATACGACAGTACATCGCGGATGGCGATCGGCTGGCAGAGGGTGCTCACCCACGACGGAGTCGTCATGATGGGAAGCACTTCGGTGAGGTAGCGCAGCATCTCGAACGACACCGACCCGGAGCCGATGATCACTGCCGCCCGCAGCTCGGTGACGGGAACAGGCCCTGCTCGCAGCACGTCACCGACCTCGTGGCGGCTCGCAAGATGGGAGGACAGCTCATCATCTTCTCCGCCGAGCCCGCCCAGGTAGACGATGCGCTGCACACCGGCATGGTCGGCCGCCGCGGCGAAGTTCTCGGCACTACGCCGATCGACCTCGGCGAATTCGGCGGCACTGCCCATCGCATGCACCAGGTAGAAGGCGAGATCGCAACCCTGCAACGCGGCGGCGGTGGCGTCACGGTCGAGGACGTCCGCACGCCGCACCTCGACGGCATCTCGCCACGGCCGCGTTTCCAGCTTCCTCGGCTCACGCGCCAAACACACGACGTCGTGACCGTCGTCCAGAAGCCGAGGCACGAGACGGCCCCCGATGTAGCCGGTGGCACCGGCAACTGCAATACGCATGAGCACTACGGTATCGGACGGCAGGCAGCTACGGGGAGTCGGGTGCCCGGCCGACACTCACGCCGATCCGACGCGGACCCGTCGGATCTCCAGCGACCCTACCCCTGCGGCCACACGTCCTCAGGCCCCGGCCGCAGCGCTTCTGCTCTCGTCGGCGGCCTCGACCAACGCGGCGAAGCCGTCCAGCTCGCCTGCCGTTGGTTCGTGCGTCCAGACGTCCACTCCCTTGAGGAAGTCGCTGTGCCGAGCGGCCACCTCAGGGGGCGTGATCACCCGCACCGGGATCTCGTCATCGATGACCTCGAGATACCGAGTCAGGATGTGGCGGTGGCGTGCGTCGTCGAGGTCGAACTCGAAAACCACCCCGTGAGCCTCGTCGATCATGGGGCAGCTACCGCCTGGTTCGAGGATCGGACATTCGTGGTCGCCCGGGCCGTTGCACATGGTGGCGGGATGCCCAAGCCGCCTCATGAGCTGTGCGTGCTCCTCAGCGGACCCATGAGGGACGTCGAAATGGATCATGCTGTGTCTCGCTTCCATGACACCCTCCTTGGCGGCGATCGTATGGGTGCATACTGAGCGGCGGGAAGGGCAAAAGGTCCCAAGTTTCCCGGCGGCACCACAATGCGCTCGTGATCACTGCAGGAATCGACCTCGCCAGCCAGCCCGCACGCACGGGCAGGTGTGTGATCGACTGGGCCGATTCCCCGCAGTGCGTGGCCCTCTCGGTCGGGGTGTCGGATGCAGAGATCGTTGCGACGGCCGTCGCAGCCCAGAAGTGTGGTGTTGATGCCCCCTTCGGCTGGCCCGACGATTTTGTCGCGGCGATCACGGACCATCACCGCGGCGGCCACCCCGAAGTCCCGGTCGACACCGAGGACCTGCGGCTGCGCGCCACCGACCTGTGGGTGTGGCAACACCACGGCAGACGCCCGCTGAGCGTGTCCACGGATCTGATCGGCGTGACTGCGCTCCGGTGCGTGCGGATTCAGCGCATGGTCGCCGATGCCACGGGACGTTCCGTTGATCGCACGGGCACAGGTTTGCTGGTGGAGACGTATCCGGCAGCAGCGCTCACGACCTGGGGACTGCCGGCGAGCGGCTACAAACGCTCTTCCCCGCGCGCCGGGAGCCTCCTGCCGAGGCTTGCTGCCGAGATGATCAGCCGGTTCGGAATCGAGATGAGTCCCGAGCACGCCGCCTTGGCCGCATCCAACGACGATGCATTCGACGCCATCGTGTGCGCCATCGTTGCTCGGCTCGTGATCGCCGGTGAGACGACCCTCCCCCCTGCGCCCCTCGCCGCCGCTGCCGCCCGCGAGGGATGGATCCACGTACCGGGGCCGACAGTCGCACCGTGAGGTCAAGGCGTCAGCGGTCCTGCACAACGATGGATACGCCGGACACGTCGAACCCCGTCTGCACGCCTTCGACGCTCACCGAGCCGGTGGGGTCGCACACCACGTTGGTGACATTGGCGATGCAGCCGGCCACCACGCGGAACTCGCCGTAATCCACTTCGATCCTGCTCGGGATCTCACCCGGGGTCTGCCAGCGCAACGGAGACACGAGCTCGACCACAGGATGACCTCTGTAGGTCGACGGTCGGATAGCTGCTGCGAGATCTGGTCCGATGGCGGCATCGAACGACTCGAGCAGAGCCGCCTGGACGGCGACCTCGGTGAACCAGGTGCCGACCTCGATTCGCAGCGTGTTGTCGACCTGACTCACCGACGGCGGTGCGAAGTCGGCCGTCCGCCCATGGGTCGTGATGCCCAGCGCCCGAGCTGCTTCGCCGTCGTCGTACACGATGACACCTGAGACCGAGGTGAACGCGTACGGTTCGGCATCGAGTCCACCCACGACGTACCGCGTGCCATCGAGCAGCGTGCCCGAGATGGATGTGGTTTTGCGGGTCGTGCACTCCTCACCGTACTCCGGGTCGGCAAACGTGTTGCGCACCAGGAGCACGGCAGCGCACTCTCCAAAGACCCAGTCATCGGTCTTGTATGCCGTCCCGGCCAGCGTCTCCATTGCCCGGATCGGCTCGGCAGGATCAAAGCCCGGGAGGGACACCACCCACTCGCGAACGTGGGCGGGCATCTCTCGAAACGACACCACCGGGCTGCCCGAGCTGACGATCACCTGAACCACGACCGGCGACGGGACGCGCCCTGGTTCGGGTTGCTGGGCGAGGATACGTCCCTCCGGCTGGGAGTTGCTGGCGATCCAGGCGGAAGCAACGCCGTACGACCCGTCGACGAAGCCCGAGGCGCTGAGGATGTCGTCGATGTCGCCGTATCGCGCTCCTCTGAGATCCGGGAGCTCACGCTCTTCCGGCGGCGAGCCGGGAGCCACCGCAGACCCCAATGCGGGCGGCGAGGCCTCGGGAGGGTCTGCGGTCCGCATCCCGGTTGCCCACAGCACGCCACCAAGGACGGCTGCAACGACGAAGATCACCCATGATCCGCTTCGGGAAGCCGCCGGGATGCCGGGCCGCGGCGACGGGCCATCGTCGAGGACTCTCACCTTGTCGGCATCGCTCATCGCGTGACGCCCATTCCTGATCCGGACCGCCACTTGCGAAACAGGACAGGCGGCCCATGTTCACAGCAGCTTCCTTCCGTAGCGTAGGGTGCAGAGCCAGGTAGTGAAGGGGTTCCCATGAAGGCTTCCGTGCTCGTCGTCGGCCTGCTCGCAGCGATCGTGGCCGGCGGGGCTGCTGCGCTGCTGGCAGGGGACATTGCGGGGTATGTCGTCGCAGGTCTGCTGGTGGTGGTCGCCGGCGCAGGGTTGTTCGTGTCTCGGAGTGCGCTCAAGGGCCTGCTGACCGTGGCGATCGTGGCGCTGGTCGGCGGGCTTGCCGTCGGTGCATGGGGCGTCGCTACGATCGCCTCCGCTCTTGCCGACACCGACGGCCCGGTCACAGAACCGGACGCCGCAGCGCTGGCCGCGGCCGACGCCAAGATCGAAGCCGTTGAGGGCGCTGCCGCTTTCCGTCTCGTGCTCTCCGAAGACGAGATGCGGGCGTACGCTCTCGACGCTCTCAGGGACGAGACCGACAACCCGATATCGGACATCCGTTTTGACATCAGCCCAGGTGCCGGCGACAACGGTGGGGAACTTGCCTTCGATGCCGACCTCAAGAGCGGCGGCTCAACCGCCAAGGGCGCTGTTTCAGCCCGGCTCGAGAACGGATCGGTGCAGGTCGAGATCATCGAAGTCGGGCTTGGGGCCTTCCAGCTCCCCGGTCTCGCAGAGGGCGCCCTCGAGGACCTCGTGGAGAGCCTCGCCGACTTCGACACGCTGCTCATGGAACGACGGGCCGACGTCCAGTCCATTTCCTTCACCGAGACGACGGTGGTGATCACCGGAACGCAAGCCGGCACCAACCTCCTCACCGAGGAGTCCTTCCTCAGCGGCTTTGCGGCGCAGGCCGCGGGAGCCGTCGATGTTGCCGCGGTCCCCGACGAACAGTGGGGGCCAGGCGTCGTCGATGCGATGTCTGGCGGCAACGGACCGTTCTACGTGGCCCTCGGCGACTCTCTGGCCGCCAACGTCGGCGTTGATCGTGCCGCCGACGGGTACGTGTCCCGCTTCCACCACCAACTCCAGATCTCGGACGGTCAGGACTACGGGCTTCGGAACTTCGGCGTTTCGGGCGAGACCACCGGCACCATGATCCGCACCGGTCAACTGGACGACGCCGTGGCATTCATGGAGGACAACACCGTTGCCTACGTCACGATCGACGTCGGAGCGAACAACCTGCTCGGTCACCTTGGCACCGCGGATTGCAGCCGGTCGCTCGATGACCCTGCATGCCGGGAGAGGGTTGCCGACGCATTCGCCGGCTACCCGAACGATCTCGTGGAGATCTTCGATGCGGTGTCGGATGCGGCGCCCGAGGCGACCATCATCTTCCTGACGACGTACAACCCCTTCAACCTCGGTTTCGGCACGGAGATCGAGGCAGACATGAGTCGGGCGTTGCGGGAATTCAACGCCCTCGCCGTCGCCGAAGCGAGCAGTCGCGGCTACCTCATCGCCGACGGTTTCGAGGTCATGGAGGGCACCGCCGCGGTGACGACCCACATGCTCGATGCGGCGCCCGATATCCACCCGAACGAGATCGGCTACGACCTGCTCACGGGCGCCCTCGTCGCCGTAGTCAACTGAGGACGCAGCCCGAGCGTCGCCGTCAACGTCGGGACGGAGATGCAGAGGCCGGATGCTCAGGCCAGTCGTGCTTGGGATAGCGCCCCGCCATCTCCTTGCGCACGTCGCGCCAGCTTCCCTCCCAGAAGCCACCCAGGTCTTGGGTGATCTGGATGGGACGGTGTGCCGGTGACAGCAGCTCGAGCCTGACCGGCTGACCTGCAACGGTTGGAGTGCGGGTCGTGCCGAACATCTCCTGGACCCGCACCGCAACGACCGGGACATCTGCTGTGTAGTCGATCGCTACCCGGCGGCCGCTGGGCACCTGGACGTGGGTCGGGGCAAGGCGGTCGAGCTCCACGATCCGGCCGTGCCCCAGTCGGGCGAGCAGCAACGGCCGGAGGTCGACGACCTGGAGATCGTCGATACCGGTCGCCAACGTCAAAGGCCCGACCAGCCAGTCCTGGACTGAGCTTGCCAGCCCGGTTCTGGACCAGTCAGGCCAGGGGTCGCCCAACTTGCGATGGAGATACGCAACCCGGGCCGTGAGCGCATCGACGCCTGCCGTCCACTTCAGGTCGGCCAGGTCCCTCTCGACAAGCCGCGACGCGATCGCCGCCGCCGTCGCCTGGCTGGGCTCCGGGCGTTCGTCGTGGCTCTTCAGGACCAATCCTCCCAGCTTCTGCTCGGTGCGCTTCACGAGCTTCTCCCCCTCCCACAGAAGCGTCGTGTACTCGCCGACTTCGTGGTGGAAGGCTGCGATCACGTCGTCGGCGTCGATGGCCGCGGCCAGCCGGATGCGGGCGTCCTTGCGCTTGCCATCGAGATCGGCCACCACCACGAACTGCTCGGGAGCCAGCGCATCGGTGTCCTTCATCCACGCCGTAGACCCCGTCCGCAACTGGAAACGCCCGGGGCTCCCCCGGCGCAATGCCAGCCGGTCCGGGTAGGCGAGCGCCAACACCCTGCCGGTGTGGGCCGGTGTCGACGTCTCCCCACGTCACGCCTGCACGCCGCGCCACATCGCGCGCTGTGTCGCGAATGCGAGCAATGGCGGCGCCACCCGCCAGCCGATGGTGCGTGTCTCGATCGGCGACGAGCGCCACCCGCAGGGCCAGATCGACTGGAAGCTCGTTGGGCGGCCCCTTCAGCACGTCACGCTCGTCGACCAATGCGGCCACGATGCACGCCAAGGCCGCGTCTGCGCCTGCGCCAACCACCATGCCGGCGAGGCGTGGATGCAGCGGGAGCGTGGCCATCATGCCTCCAGCCATCGTCATGTGCCCGTCGGAGTCCAACGCTCCGAGCGTGACGAGCAGACGGCGCGCCTCCTCGATGGCCCGGGATGGCGGCGAATCGAGGAACGCCAGCGATTGAGCGTCGCGTGCTCCCCAGGCTGCAAGCTCCAATACCAGGCCGGCAAGGTCGACATCCGCGATCTCCGGGGTGATGTGGCGCGACCGCCCGCCGTGCTCGAGTTTCGACCACAGCCGGTAGGCCGACCCGGGCGCCACGCGCCCGGCCCGGCCCGCTCGCTGGTCAGCCGAGGCACGGGAGATCGGCACCGTCCGAAGCCGGGTCATCCCGGTGCGGGCGTCGAACCTCGGCTTCCGCGCCAAACCGGAGTCGACCACGACCCGGATGCCCTCCACGGTCAGGCTGGTCTCGGCGATGTCGGTCGAGAGCACCACCTTTCTGCGCCCGCTCGGGGAGGGCTCGATGGCGGCATCCTGCTCGGAGACGGGCAGGCTGCCGTGCAGCAGATACACGTCGGCGTCGACACGGGCTTCGGAAAGACTGCGCTCGACGCGCCGCATCTCGCCCATGCCCGGCAGGAAGGCGAGAACGTCGCCGGTCTCGACATCGAGCACCTGCCGGATGGTGGTTGCGGCGTGGGCGTCGATCCTGGTGTTCCGGCGGGGTGGGGCCCACCGCACTTCGACGGGGTACACCCTCGCGTGACCTTCGATGACGGGCGCCGGGGCCTCGTCGCCGATCAGCGCCGCCACTCGTGCGGCGTCGATCGTGGCCGACATCACGAGCAGGCGGAGGTCGGGACGGATGGTGCGGCGCACGTCCAGGGTGAGCGCAAGCCCCAGGTCCGTCTGCAGATTGCGCTCGTGGAACTCGTCGAAGATGACGCAGCCCGTGTCGGCGAGTTCGGCGTCGCGCTGGAGGCGCCTGGTGAGGACGCCCTCGGTCACGACCTCGATCCGAGTCGACCGGCTCACGCGGCGATCCGTCCGGGTGACGTAGCCCACCGTGTTGCCGGCCTCCTCGCCCAGCAGGTGCGCCATCCACCGTGCAGACGCCCGGGTCGCCAACCGCCGCGGCTCGAGCACGACGATCTTCCTCCCGTCGAGCCACGGCTCGTCAACGAGACGCAGCGGAACGATCGTCGTCTTGCCAGATCCAGGCGGCGCAACGAGCACGCCGCAGCCGTCGCCGGCGAGCGCACGCCTGACGGCGGGCACGACGTCTTCGATCGGGAGCAGCGGCGGCATCTGGCAAGGGTACGCATGGCATGATGTGGAGATGCGCATTCCCCCTCACCGGTTCCGCACAGCAGTGGAGAATCGTGACCTCGACGCGATGGCCGCAACGCTCGCCGACGACGTCGTGCTCTGGAGCCCGCTGGCGTTCGAACCGTTCCGCGGCAGGACGACCGTCTTGCGCCTGCTCGAGGTGCTGATGACAGAGATCTTCGAAGACTTCGCCTATACCGACGAACTGACCGACGCACATGGCACCCATGCGCTGGTGTTCCGGGCCCGCGTCGACACCCGTGAACTGCAAGGCCTCGATCTGCTTCGCCACGACGAGACGGGCCGCGTGAACGACTTCACCGTGATGGTGCGGCCCGCCACCGCGCTCCAAGCCCTGGGGGAAGCGGTCGGCAGGCGCTACACCCACATCGTCGGTACGGAGAGCCCGCCCGAATAGGGCAGGCCCACGTCTCACCGGACGAAGAGATGTTGTCCGCTCTAGCCCTTCGGGCGGGCCGCTCGGGCCCCGGCATCAGCGACCGGCTCGCCCAGGGGCTCGCCTATCCGCTGAGCCTCTGAGCACCTCACCTGATTCTCATCTATCCGTCATCCAGCGCTCACTCTGGTTCCGGATACTGAGAGAAATACCGGGACGGTTCACCCCAACACCATCTCTCCCTCCCACCTTCACGTGTTGGGCATCGTCCCCGAGCCGGCAAGGCTCACGATTCGCCAACTCTCGCCCCAGCGGCGAGAGTTGGCGCGTCTGCTCGACGACGCATGAGGTGACCATGAAGAATCGCACGCTGGGCACAACCGGCATGGCAGTCTCAGAGGTCGGGTTTGGCGCCTGGGCGATCGGGGCCGACTGGGGCGACGTGACAGAGACCGACGCCATGGCAGCGCTCAACGAGGCTGTCGACCAGGGGATCACGTTCTTCGACACCGCAGACGTCTACGGTGATGGACGCAGCGAACGCCTCCTCGCCAGGCTTGGGCGAGAACGACCCGACGTCCCCCTCACCATCGCAACCAAGGCTGGACGCCGCCTCGACCCCCACGTTGCCGCCGGCTATACGCCGGAGAACATCCAGGCGTTCGTCGATCGCAGCCTCACCAACCTCGCAGTCGACAGGCTGGACCTCGTGCAGCTGCACTGCCCACCCACTGCGGTGTACTACGAGCCTGAACTCTTCGCGTCACTCGACGACATGGTCGCGCAGGGCAAGCTCGGCCACTACGGCGTCAGCGTCGAAAAGGTCGAGGAAGCGCTGAAGGCCATCGAATACCCGGGCGTGGAGACGGTACAGATCATCTTCAACATGCTGCGGCAACGGCCCGCCGGTCTCTTCTTCCGCGAGGCGCTCTCGCGCAACGTCGGTGTGATCGTACGGGTGCCCCTGGCAAGCGGACTGCTCACCGGCAAGATGTCACCCGCCACCGAGTTCGCCGACGACGACCATCGCCGGTACAACCGCCACGGAGAAGCTTTTGATGTTGGTGAGACGTTCGCCGGCATTCCCTTCGACGTCGGGCTCGCCGCCGTAGAACAGCTGCGACCGCTCGTGCCTGACGGAGCCACCATGGCCCAGATGGCGCTGCGATGGATACTCGATCACGACGCAGTGTCCACGGTGATTCCTGGCGGGAAGAACCCAAGGCAGGTGGCGGACAATGCGGCCGCTTCTGAGATGACGCCGCTGGATGCACCCACCCGCGATGCCGTTGCCGCGATCTACGACACGTACGCCGCAAGCCACGTCCACCACCGCTGGTAGCCGTCCGCGCGATCACACGTAGGTGAGCTCGGTCGTGATGTCGATCGCATCGCGCACCGTCCGGGCGACGGGGCAATAGTCGGCGTGGAAGCCGTGGACCCTGGCGACGGTCTCGCGGTCCTCGTCGGCGACGCCCGCCAGCTCGTAAGTGACATGGATCCGCTTGATGACCAGGACTTTGCCGTCCTTCTCTATCTCGCCGACGCCCGTCGCGCGCAGTGTACCTCCGCTTGCATTGATGCCGCGCGCCTCCAGCGCGCCTCCCAGGGTGCCGGTCAGTCAGCCAACCGCCGCCGCCACCACGTAGTCGATGGTCGTCGTATCGGGCGGGTATTCGTCCGGCGACACCCCGTAGTGCTCTGCAATGGCGCCGTGGACACCAAACGTGACTTCATCCTCTCGGCCGGGCAGCCATGCTTTCCGCATCGGGCCCCGAACCCGCTCCACTCGTACTTGCGATTGGTATGCAACTTCGTCGCTCATCGCCACCTCCATTCGGGACCGTACCAGTAGAGTCCGGCGCCGTGCAGCGATAGCGGTACGCTGTTCGTTACGCTCTCAGTCATAGATGACCGAGACCAGGCTCGAGAGACAATGCACGTGACCGCAGGCGATGCGATGAGCGAGGCCCGACTCGCCGTCCTGTCCGCCGTGATCGACGGCGACGCCGGACTGGCGTTTCGCATCGTGAGCGACCTCATGAGCGACGGGTGCTCATTCGAGTCCGTCCTGTTCGACGTGCTGGCGCCGCTCCAACAGGACGTCGGTCGCAGGTGGCAGCACGGCGACTTGGGCATCTCGGAGGAGCACGCCGCGACCGGCGCCGTTGAGACCGTTGTGTCGCTGCTTGCCGGATCGTTCATGCAGCCAGACGAGGGTGAACACGTGGTCGTGGTGTGTGCGGAGGGCGACAATCACTCCCTGCCGGCACGGATGGTGGCTGCGTACCTCATCTATCTCGGGTGGCGGGTGACGTTCCTTGGTGCGAGCGTGCCTGCAGACGACCTCGCCTCGTTCCTGATCGACACCACACCGGACGCGCTGATGCTGTCGTGCGGCATCGCGACCACGCTCCCCGGCGCCAGGGCCTCAATACGTTCCGCTCACGCCGCAGGCGTTCCCGTGGTCGCAGGTGGGAGGGGTTTTGGGAAGGACCCGACTTGGGCGCAGGCCCTTGGAGCCGACGCCTGGATGGACGACCCGCTGCGACTCGATGATCTGCTGCGCACCTGGGACCCGGACCCGGCGAGCGCCGAGGCAGCTGCCCTCGACCCCGACGACGAGTACCACGCCCTTGCCGCAGCCAGGCACTCCGTGTTGGCGGAGGCCGCTGCGCTGGCTCTCGAGTGGGTCGCTCAGCCTTCCGGAGCGGAGGCGACCAACGGGAGGCATCGGCACCGGGTGGCAGGCGACCTCCGCATCCTCTTCGACACCCTGCTCGCTGCGCTGCTGCTCCGCGACGCCGGCCCGCTCCACGAGTTCACACAGTGGCACCTCGAGTTCGACGTGCCGCCACATTCGCAGCGCACCACAACCCCGCAGATCCTGCACGGGCTGCGGGATGCCACCCGGGGTGTTTCTCCGCTGGGGAGCCGCTACCTCGACGAGGCGATGAGCACGCTCCGAACCTGATGGGTTGCCGCACCCGACGATGAGCACCGGGGGGCCGGGCGCATCTGGGACCCCGCATCGCCTCTTTCCGTCGCCAGAACCTGGTAGGCCGATCGGCTCACGGACGTTTCATCGTTTTTGGTCATGACCTCGCCGTCCGAATTCGGGATGATGCTTGTGGTTAGGGGCCCACTTCGGGTCGAGGAATGACCCCCTCAGGGTCAGGTTGAAAGGACAGCGACATGCTGCAGGTTTGGACTGCCGGACAGGCTCGCCTTGCGAGTGACGAAGACGGCGCAACGATGGTTGAGTACGGCGTGATTCTCGCCCTCATCTCGATCGCGGCGATCACGATTCTCGCCTTCTTGGGCACGGACATCAGCAACGCCTTCGAGTCGGCCGAGGCCAACGTCGGTGGCGACCAGGGCTGAGTCCCGCAAAACGTAACGGTTGTGGCCCCCGCCCTCGAGGCGGGGGCCACTGCTGTTTGTGGGTTGTGAGCCGGGATTCCCGACAATGCAAACCGGCTCGATCTCGAACGCCAGGAGGTCGTCGAGGCTCGACTGGGTTCCTTCGATCTGTGAGCTGAGCACCGCCTCACGTCGTACGTACATCGCCACGAACAGGTCTGGGTTGGGAAGACTTCGGGCGAGCCCATCCAGCCTGCCAATAGCCAGATCAGCCTCAGACAGCAGCCGCACGAGATCGGCGTCCCATTGCACCAGAGGTTCAGGGGGGAAGCGGTTGGGGCACCGCTATTACGTTTCCGGCTGGCGGCGCCTACACCCAACCTTCGAGGGGCCGAGGCGAGCGCATATCGTCGGTCGTCTCCTCGATGTCGAAGAAGGCAGGGTCGAAGTCGCGCGGCGCCCACTCTCGGAGATCCTCGTGCTCGGCATGGTCGGGGTTCGCCAGCGCCTCCAGGAGATCTGCGTATCCCCAAGGACCACCGCAGTCCTCGGGTGGGCAGGCGCGCCTACCGGCCAGGCACAGGGGATGCTCGACTCCACGCTCGGGAATGCTGATCGCCTCCACCAGCACGTCGTGCTCCCATCCATCCCCGAAGTCGTAATCCCACCGCATCTTCACCCCCACCTTCGGGAGTACGGCATCGAGCCGGAACCGGTTCTCGTCGAGATCGTCCATCCCCCAGTCGGGGTTCGGCATCCCATACCGGGTGCCGCCGACGTCAAACGAGTGGAGGTGCCCGCCCAACCACCCCATCGCCGCCTCCAGGACCGCAGCCAACTCCCCCAGAGTCGCGTCGGACTCCACGACGATCCGCCGCCACACGGGCGGCTTCACCTGACGGAGCGTCACCTTCAACTGATGGACGGTCTTCGCCACGACGCCTCCCTCAGGGCTCAACCAAACGAGCTGGGAACCCGCCTCGGGCGATCGGCCCCCACCGCTCGATGGTGACCCGAATCAGCACCTTGCCCTGTTCGACCATGGCTCGCCGGTACTCATCCCAATCCGGGTGTTCCCCAGAAATGTTGCGAAAGTACTCAACGAACGGCTCGAGGGCATCGGGCAACCGCACCACTTCGGCTGAACCATCGAGCTGCACCCACTCACCTCCGAAGTCATCGGAGAGGACACAGACCGAGACGGCCGGATTGGCTTCGATGTTGAAGCTCTTCGCCCGCTCCGGATAACTGGCCACCACAAGACGGCCTGCATCGTCGACGCCCGCTGTGACGGGTGACATCTGTGGTCGGCCATCGCGGCGGGTCGTGGCCAGCACGGCGTGGTGCCGGGGCCGGATGAAGTCGAGTAGCTCTTTGCGTTCGATCCGACGGTTGGTAGCGATCGTTCGAGCCATCCGGTCACGGTAGGACCGCCAGGAGCGACCGCCAAACCTGACCTCCAACCCGCCCCCGGCCTCGCGGTCGGACCCCAGCGGCAGGACGTGCGGCCCTACGCGACCGCCTTGGCTGCGTCGTAGGCTCGCGTGCGGAGGTTCGCCGTGTCCCGGGTTGCCAGCGTCATCGTCGCCCACTCGCGCCGCGTCCTGGCGGCCACGGCGCTCATCACTCTCGTCGCCGTGCTCATGCTGTTCCGGGTGCAGTTCAACGCCGACGTGTCGTCTTTCCTCCTCGAAGGCAACGAGCGTGGCGAAGAGTTCGCGGCGCTTCAGGAGAAATACGACGCTGCCGACCCCATCAACGTCGTCGTCTCACTGCCTGACGGCGAGACGTTCGCCGAGCCAGGGGCGCTCGCCCGGCTGGCGGAGTTGCGGGACCGGCTGGCGGCCGTGCCGGGCGTATCGGCCGTGGCTTCGGTGGTCCCGGCGACCGTCCCGCAGCGGGGTGTAGCCATCACGCCTGAGCTCATCGCGTCGGCTCCGCCCGAGCTGGTCGGCGAGCTGCTTGCCAGCCCGGTCACGACACTGTTGCTCAGCGAAGACGGCCAGCACACGTTGGTGATGCTCACCCCGGATGGCGATCGGGTCGCGGTGGCCCGCAACGCCGACGATGTCATCGCCCCCGAGGGATTGACCCTCACGTTCTCCGGCAACCCTGTGGTGTTCGCCAGGGTGTTCGATGTCCTGTCACTGTTCATCCTGCTCATCCCCCCGGCGGTGATCGTGTTGCTCGTGCTGGTGTTCTACGCCACGATCGGGGATCGCAGGTTGAGCCTCCTGGCCATCCTCCCGGCGGCCTTGGGTTCGTTGTGGACGTTTGGGCTGATCTTCGGGCTTGGACGCGAGATCGACATCGTCACCGTCATCGTTCCGATCTTCGTCGTCGTGATGGGTTCCGCAGACGGGCTCCACTTCGTGACCCACTTCCAGGACGCAACAGCCAACCCGGATCCCGTGGAGCGCGTGTCGTCTGCACTGTCCCACGTCGGCGTTCCGATGATCCTCACAACCGTCAGCACCGCAGTCGGCTTCTTGTCGTTGCTGGCGACCGACGTCGAGCCGATCCGCCAGCTGGGGCTCTTCACGGCCCTGGGCATCACCTTTGCAGGCATCATCTCGTTCTTCTCGTTGCCGGCGATCCTCAGCAGGTTGACGATCAAGGATCACCACCACCAGGCGTTGCTCGGGCCCAGGGTCACCTCGGGGATCAAGACCCTGGTCACAACTCGGGTCCCTGCCGTCGCCCTGACCTCAGGGCTCCTGATCTTTGCTGCGATCTTCGTACCGCGGCTCGAGGTCAACCCGGATCAGCTGTTCTTCTTCAAGGACGACGATCCCGTGCGGGTGGCGTTCGACAAGACGGAGGAGCTCTTTGGCGGGGCAACCCCGCTCGTCGGGGAGTTTGTGTTCGATCCGGCGTCGGAGCCGGCGGCGCAGCTGGCGGCTATCTCGGCCGTGTCTGTCGAGCTCGAAGCGCAGCCGGGTGTGCGTAGGGTCTTCTCGGTGGCCGACGTTGCGGCGGCTGGTCAGGAGGAGCTGGCACAAGCAGCCATCACCGGAGAGGTCGAGCTGCCCGTCGGCGCCATGGTCAGCGACGATGGCCTGCGGTTCATGCTGCTGCCGGCCGACTTCTCCACCGACGACCTGCAGGGATGGCTCGCCTTTGCGGACGCAACGCCTGAGATCCGCACCCTCACCGGCATGCCCGTCGTGTGGGACGAGATCGCACGTCTCGTGCTGCAGGCGCAGATCGTGTCGGTCGTCGTCGCGTTCGCCCTCGTCGTCGTGATGCTGTGGGTGACCTACCGGAACCTGCGGCACACGCTCGTCGCCCTGGTCCCGATCATGCTCACAGTCGTGACATTGCTCGGTTTCATCGCAGCCTCGGGGATCCAACTCAACCTGCTGACCGCCGTCATCTCGTCCATCGTCATCGGCGTCGGCATCGACTATTCGATCCATTTCGTGGCGGCCATCGACCGTGCACGACCTGACGGGCCCGGCTACGTACTACGGGCGATCGACAGCGCAGGGCGGCCGATCGTGGCCAACGCACTTGGCATCGCGTTGGCGCTCAGCGCACTGTGGCTCTCGCCGCTCCGCATCCACGGTCAGGTCTCGGTCATCATGTGGGTGGCGATGCTGACGGCAGCAGCGGCGGCCCTCCTCGTGATCCCTGCGCTCCTGCCGCGAGAGGGCGTCCACCGCAACCCGGGTTGACGAGTGCGTGACTCAGCCGGTGCGGTCCCAGATGACCCCTTCGGGCGTGTCGCGCACGTCGACCCCCGCTGCGAGCAGGCGCTCCCGGATGTGATCCGCGTCCGCAAACCTGCGCTCGGCCCTGGCACGATCCCGGAGTTCCAACAAGAGGTCGACAAAGGGGCCAACGGCCACGTTCGGGTCGGCCATGCCGCGCTCCGCGACCCGGCCCAACTCGACGACCATCGATCGCACCACTCCACGCAGCGCAGGATCAGATGCGGCAGCCGCCTCCATGTGCAAGGTCGCCCCTACTGCCGCATCCGCGTCGCCGGCAGCAATGGCGTCTGCGAACCCCTTCATGGGCTGTCTGATGTTGCGAGCCGCGGGGTCCTCACGCCGGGTGTGTCCCAGACGCCGGGCCACCTCATCGAGTGCAAGGGCCTCGCCCGAGTCGAGGCGTATCTCGTCGTCGCCTCGCAGCACGACGCCGCCAACGCCGGTCACGTCCAGCGTCCGCCTGCCGAAGTCGAGAGTGGCGGCCGTGTGCTCGTCGATGCCGATGATCCCGGTTGTGAGGTCAGTCTCGAGAGTACGCAGCCGCCGCTCGCCGATGTAGCAGCGGCTCGTGTCGTGGTTCCCGCCTTCGGCGTTGTTCCAATGGGGGACGATCGTCGCCGGCAGACCGAGGAGCGCCGAGACCCCGAGACCGTCCAGCCAGAACGGATCCTCCCCAACCTTGTAGATCTCGTACACGGGGATGGTCTTGACGCCCAGAGTGAGCGCGGCTGCCGATGCGAACGTCACGGTCCCTCCAGACGCCACAACAGAGCGGAGGGCCTCGGCAAGATCTGTGTCCCTCCAGATGCGCAGGGCGTAGCTCGGCGAGCCTGGCCCAGCGAAGACATAGCGGGAACGCCGCACCGCAGCGAGCATCTGCTCGACCTCGAGGGGCGAAGCGCCGGGCCGTGGCAGCGAAGCGACCTCGGCCTCGATCCGCAAGCTCGTCGCAAAGAAATCGATGAGCCGATCTGTCAGCTGGGGAGCGTTCTCCTGGAAACCAAAGGGTGTGTCGAGGATGGTCACCCGATCGGCATCGGCAGCCTGTATGCCGCTGCGGTGGGTAGCCACGAGGGGCGGAGCGACTTCTCCCGAGCCCATCAGAACGAGGCGGCCGCTCACGACGCCTCACCTCCTATCCGTTGGGCGAAGCGGATCATCAGCTCGCCGACCGAGTCGGGGTGTTGGGCGTGAACGTCATGATGCGCATCCATCCACACCACAGACCCGCGGTCGAGGCCTTGCGCAAACTCATCCACTCGCCTGTCTTTGTCGGCGAATCCGCCCTCGGTGGCGATCACGAGCACCGGCTGTCGTACTCGCGCCGAAAGGGCGTCGGGATCGTGTTCCCACAAGAAACGGAGAATGGTCATGTGGCGATCCCTGCTCAGCCGGGACCGCACCGTGCCGTCGGGGAGATCCTCGAAGTTCGCCAGTTGGGCATCGATTCCCCGGTCAGAGAACCCGGCGAGACCGGAGCGCAGCAGTTCTCGCAGATCGGTGCGTGTCGTACCTGCCATGGAGGGTGGGGCCAAAGCAAGCTCAGCCGCCCTCCAATCGTCGAACACGGAGGAGATCTTGATGAACCCACCGTCGACGCAGACCACCCCGGCCACCACGTCAGGCCGCTGCGCAGCGAGTTCCAGGACGACGTTTCCGCCCCACGACTGGCCGGCAGCGATCACCGGGCCCCCGACCGACCCGGCAACCACCGCCGCGAGATCGTCCACCAACGTCGGGAAGTCAAAACCGTGATCGACCTTGCCGGACTCGCCGTGGCCGCGCTGGTCGACCGCGACGCTGGGATGACCGCCTGCAGCGAGCCTCTCCCCGACGCCATCCCAGAGCCGGGCGTTCGAGGCCAGGCCGTGAACGAGGAGGAACGGCACCGCGCCGGGATCAGCCTGCCGCACGATGACATGAAGGGTCGTGCCGTCGGGTGCCGGGATGGTGAGGGAGGACGATGGAGAAGCGCTATTCACATGATGGTCCGTCGGGGCTTCAAAGGGTATGCCGCTGCGGCTGCCTACGACGATCTGGGGTGACAGGACTGCCAGGGACTTTCGTCCCTAGTCCGGACGGTTCTCGAGGTGCACACTCACCGTGACATAGGGGTCTGAAGTGGCGCTGCCAGGTGTGGCGCGGAGATTACGTGCACCGCCCTGCGACCACCCTTTCAGGCCCCTCTGCCGCGTCTGCAGCCCTCTTCTCCTTTCTGCTGCGACGGCTCGTCCAGTCTCGCCCCGTGCTTCGTAGAACGGTGGAACGGCAACAATGCCGTGACCGCAATGTGAGCTGGGAATCATGGGATTGAAGAACCTCGTCGACCAGGCCAGGGACCGCGTAGTTGATCGCGCCACGGGACTTTTCGCCCATGCGCCCTATCCCCTCGCAAATACGCTGGACTATCCAGGCGATCCAGGATTGTTCGGCCCGAACAGCGCAACCTGGCCGATCATCGGCGATGCAGCAGCCTTCATCGGCGGTTTGCGAGCCCTCCTCGTACAGGCGGCGCACCCCGAGGTGGTGGCCGGCGTGCAACAGCACTCCCGGTACAAGGAGGACCCGCTCGGCCGGCTCTCGCGCACGTCCGCCTACGTCACCGCGACATGCTTCGGCGCCATCCCCGAGGTGGAGCGAGCCGCCAGAATCGTCCGCGGCGTGCACCGACCGGTCTCGGGCAATTCTCACAGGGGCAGGGCCTACTCGGCCGACATGCCGCAGTATGCGGCTTGGGTGCACAACACCCTCACCGATTCCTTCCTCGTCGCCTATGAGGTCTACGGGCCGAGGAGCCGGTTGTCGATCGACACCGATCTGTTCGTTGCGGAGCAGACAGAAGTCGGACGCCTCCTCGACGCCGATCCCCTGCCGGATACCGCCGACTCGCTTGCACGTTGGGTTGCCGACCACCCGGACATCGGCCCATCGCCGGGTTTGGTCGAGGCGATCTCGTTCTTGCGGTCGCCTCCGCTGCCGCTCCAGATTCGGATCGCCTACCGCTTGATGTATTGGGCCGCGGCGGCGACGATTCCGAAACGTCTGCGCCACATCCTTGGTCTTCGGAAGATCCCCGGTGCGATCCTCATCGGCAAGGGGGTGATCTCGTTCCTCCGATGGGCACTCGGCAATTCGCCTTCGTGGCACGTAGCGCTCGTGCGCAGCGGGGCCGAGGTGCCCGATGGTATGTTTCGTCAACCCCTTCTCGCACCGGCGACCCGCAAGCCGTCCGGCCACGAGCAGCGCCGCAGCACCTGAAAGTTGTTCAGCCCGCCGGGGCGAGCACCCTGACCTCGACGGCACCAGTGTTGCCGCCGGTGGAGCTGATGATCTGGAAACGGAAGACTTGGCCGGCGAGATCCGCAGCAGCGAATCCGGGCTGTGCCGGGTTACCTGCCGGGAAAGGTCCGAGGGTCACGCCGTCATCCACCACGACCTGGTACGTGGTCGCCGTGGCCGTCCCGTCGGCCATCGAACGCGTCAGAAACTGGAACCCGGCGACGTCCTGTATCGAACCCAGGTCGATCTCGATGAACGCGGCGTCGCCATCACCTGCGGTTGACCACTCGGTGAGCAGGTCGCCGTCGACGGCATTGGCCCCCGTCCAGGAGGCTGAGAACTCGGAACTCACCTCGGTCACCGTGGCTCCCTCGGCGAGATTCGGCCCCATCTCCGGGAGCGCTTCCCCGCCCCCAGTGTCCGTGAGTTCCGGCACGGTGAGCGTGTCGATGTCACTCCGGTACAGACTGCCGTCCGCGGTGGATCCCTGGAGTTGGAAGTAGTAGGTCCGTCCCGGCTCGGCGCCGGGGAGGAACACGTTGTGTTCGACGATGCCGGTGCCGTTCATGTCGAGTGAGTTGTTGAAGTTGCCGAGTGCCTCGGTCTCGCCCCAGACCACAGCACAGATTGCCGGCTCGGTCGTATCGACCCGGAATATGGCCCGCATCGGGTTCGTGGGGTCGGCCTCGACGACGATCTCGCTTGCCTGAATCTCCTCGAAGGGGAGAACGGCGCCGTCATCCCCGCCGCAGGCCGCCACCCCGAGCGCGACCACAGCGGCGGCAAAGATCCATCTGACACGCTGCATCTCCGAGACGGTAACGCCACCGCCCCGCTACTGCGCCGTGGCTACGCCCGAGGCTCGTCGACTTCACGCAGCCGCACTACCGGGATCTGCCTTTCGGTGCGGGATTGGTATTCGGCGTAGCCGTCGTAGGCCGCGACGGCGCGTTCCCACCACCTGTCCCGCTCGTCCCCCGCCATCGTCTCAGCGACCACGGAGACGCGGCGGCCGGGGACCTCGATCACGGCGGCAGGATCGGCCACGAGGTTGAGATACCACTCGGGGTGGTGGTCCCGTCCGCCCCAGGATGCGATCACGATGACATCACGACCGTCCTGCAAGTACAGCAGTGGGACCGTGTGCCGCCGCCCGCTGCTGCGGCCCGTGGTGGAGAGCAGGAGCATGTCATTGTCGACGAGGCGCTTGCCGACACGCCCGCCGGTTGTGCGATACAGCGCCGTGTGCAGCTTCGACAGCCGCTTTGCGGTGATGTCCTTCACGAACGCTTCTTGGCCGCGATCTTCCGGTCGCTCTCCCGCAGGTGCCGCTTGCGGACCCTGATGGCGTTGGGCGTCACCTCGACGAGCTCGTCGTCGGCGATCCATTCGATGGCGCTCTCCAGCGTCACTTCACGGGGTGGTTTGAGCTTGATGGCCTCGTCGGCCTGGTGGGTGCGAATGTTCGTCAGCTGCTTGCCCTTGGTGGCGTTGACCTGCATCTCCTCTGGACGGGACGCCTCGCCGATGATCATGCCTTCGTAGACATCGACGCCTGGCCCGATGAACAGCTCACCGCGCTTCTGCAGGTTGTCGAGCGCAAACGCGGTCGACACACCTGAACGGTCTGCCGCGATTGCGCCTCCGGTGCGATGCGGAAGCTCGCCGGCCCACGGCATCCATCCCACGTGATTCTGGTGAATGAGAGCGGTACCCCGGGTCGCCGTCATGAGCTGCGAGCGGAAGCCGATGAGCCCGCGAGCAGGCGCCTCGAGCGTCACGACGGTGCGGCCAGGATCGCCCGGCCGCAGGTCGGTGACGGTGCCCTTCCGCGGCGCCGCCGCCTGGGTGATGGTCCCGACGTGCTCGTCTGGGACGTCGACCACCGCTCGCTCTCGCGGCTCGTGCGGTCTCCCGTCGATCTCGCGGAGGATCACCTCTGGCCTGCTGACTTGGAGCTCGTAGCCCTCGCGCCGCATCGACTCGATGAGCACGGCCAGCTGGAGCTCGCCGCGGCCGGCCACCTCGATGACCTCAGGCGACGCGGTTGCACCGATGCGGATCGAGACGTTGCCGAGCACCTCGCGTTCGAGGCGTTCCCGGATCTGGCGGGAGGTCAGGAACTTGCCGTCCTTGCCCGACAGCGGCGACGTGTTGACACCGAAGGTCATACGCAGCACCGGTTCGTCGACCTCGAGACGCTCGAGGGGTACCGGGTTGGCGGCGTCGGCGATCGTGTCGCCGATCTCGACCTCGGGGAAGCCTGCCAGCACGAACAGGTCGCCGGCCGTCCGTTCGGGGACGTCGATGCGGCCGAGCCCGTCGAAGCCCATGAGCTGGGTGAGGCGGCGTTTCAGCGGAGGCTCCGCCTCGTTGGAGTGACAGAGCGCAACCTGTTCACCGCTGCGGAGCGTTCCCTGCACGACCCGCCCGATCGCGAGACGGCCCAGATAGTCGGAGGCATCGAGATTGGTGACCAGCGCCTGGAGGGGCGCCGAAGAGTCCCCGGCAGCTGCGGGCACGGTGTTCACGATGACGTCCAGCAGCGCCGTCATGTCGGCGTCGTCTGCGGGGACACCCACGCCCTCCATCGAACGGCCCTCACGAGCGATCGAGGAAACGATGGGAAACTCGATATGGCTGTCCGCGGCCTCGAGGTCGAAGAAGAGTTGGTAGATCTCGTCGAGCACCGCATCGGTGCGGGCGTCGCTGCGGTCGACCTTGTTGATCACGACGACGGCAGGAAGGTGCCGCGCCAACGCCTTCGACAAGACGTACCTGGTTTGGGGCATCGGACCCTCAGCGGCGTCGACCAGCAGCAGCACGCCGTCAACCATGGTGAGCGCGCGCTCGACCTCACCGCCGAAGTCGGCATGGCCGGGCGTGTCGACCAGATTGATCCGGGTGCCCTTCCATTCGATGGAAGCGGCCTTGGCGAGGATGGTGATACCCCGTTCGCGCTCTTGATCGTTCGAATCGAGGATGCGATCGACTCGGGCCTCGTGGGCAGCGAAGACTCCTGAGGCGCGCAGCAATGCGTCGACGAGGGTGGTCTTACCGTGGTCGACGTGCGCGATCAACGCGACGTTGCGAAAGGGAGCACCAGACATGGCGGTTGAGATGGTACTCGCCCTCGGGGATGCTCAATTCCGCTCCTTCGTCAACGCCGCAACGATCAGGGAAACCACGATCGTGAGAACGATGCTGCCGCCTATCGAGACCGGCACCGCAAAGAAGCGGCGGAGGAGCACGAGCACGAGGGCGAAGATCACGAGGTGGCGGAACGACGGCACGGGCCCGAGCGTAGCCCCCGCCCGCCCGGCTACATGAGCCGGTCGAGGAGCTGCCGAGCCGCCGCGTCGCCGGAGAGGAATGCCCCCTCGACCCTGGCGCCGGCGAAGACCTCTCCTGCCAGGATGACCGGCGCAGCCGTGACCGCAGCCAGGCACCCCTGGTCGAGCGTGGTCCTCGGCTGGGAGTACCGCCAACGGTGCCCGACGGCCTCGACGACGCGAACACCGAGCGCCGACTCGGCAGCGACCGCGAGTTCTGCAGTCCACTCGGCGATCTCGCTCCCCAAATGGGCGGACGCATACGCAGCGGAGCTGTGGATGGTGACCGCGGGGACCGCTGAGATCCCCTTGTGCTGGTTGTCCGCCACCCAAGCGATCGGCCCCTCGTCGAATGCGGCATGGCCATCCGGCAGCGAGCCTGGTTCCTCCAGCACCGCCATCACGGCGAGGGTGCTGTTGTAGTCGACCCCTTCCGCCATACCGCGCCCTTCGGCGGGCAGCGGTATGGCGGAGGCATCAAGCAGCGCCAGGGACTGGGGGAGGGGCGCCGTGACCATCGCGCCTCGAGCCGTCAGGTGTCGGCCTCCGGCCACGATGCGGACATGGGTCCCGTCGACGTCGAGCCGCCTCACCGTGACCTCCGTCTCGACCTCCAGGCCCTCGGCAAGGCGTTCGGGGATGCTCCGCATGCCATCGACGCCGCAATGCCGGGGCTCGACCCCGCGGTGAGGATGGGTGATGCTCTGCGAGTTGAACCACACCCGGGCGTCCCCTGCAGCCAGCCACCGAGCGACCTCGTCGCCAAAGCCTGCGGTGCGGGCGCTGAAGTGTTGGGCTCCGTGGTCGAAACGGCCGCCGCCCATTCGGCGCGTAGCCATCCTTCCGCCAACGGTGCGGCCCTTGTCGAGGACCACGGCGTCGAGGCCCTCGCCCTGGAGAATCCGGGCGGCGGTCAGCCCTGCCATCCCTGCGCCGATGACGACGACATCACAGGCTCGGATCGAGTCGCGCACCATGACGCCGAGCGTAGGCGTGAGCTGCCGGCAAGGCCCGGCCGCTACGGCTCCCACATGTCGAGCGTGATGGCGGCGACGTCGCCGTTGGGCAGCACGAACACATCCACCGTTTCCCACATCAGGCAGCTGCTGTGGAGCCCGAGGCGGGGTTGGATGCTCACCCGATCCAGATCTTCGTACCCGTCCGGCGCCGGCATCGGGGGCGAGGCGCAATGGGGGTGCTCCCCGACGGTGACGTCGTAGACGGTGGAGCGGCGCAGCCGGTCCAAGGCGGAGAACGGGCCGATGGAGGCCCGGAAACTCTCGGCCTCGAGCACCCACGACTGCGGCAACAGAAGCTGATCCGCAGCGACGGTCTCGACGATCGTGGGCCCGAGGCCAAGGTCGACCGTATCGGCGAGTGGCAGCTCGGCGAAGGTCCCGGCACCTGGATCCTGGGCGAAGTGCACGAAAGCATCAGCGAGCGCCTCGGTTGCGGTCCGGGGAATGTCCAGAAACGCCTGGTTCACCCAGCCGGCGCCGCTCAGCTCGGAGTCGACCAGCCGCCAGATGCCGCCGTCAGATGCGACCGCAGCTTCTTGCGTGAGCTGGACGGTCGTTCCGTTCGCCAGCTCTCCCGTGACGAAGTATTCGGTCCCCGGCCCCGCACGGAGGTTGAGGGTGTCGTCTGTGCCCACGTTGACGACGGTTGCGGCACCGGTGGGCAGCTCGAGCACGCCGTCGAACGTGCACTGATCGGGATACCACCAGGCAAATTCGGGGGTACAGCCATCGTGGACCAGCGCTCCGGCGTTGGTGAACAAGATACCCGACCACTCGGCGCGGGACACGGTGCGGTCGCACGCAATCTGCTCGAAGCACAAGGTGCTCATGTCGAGGCCGGCCACGTCTTCCGACGCAAACACCGTGGCCAGCAGGGGATCCAAGAGCGAGTTGAGCTGATCCGAGGACCACGACGAGGTGTCGGGCAGCCATTCCGCTCCGTCCTTGCGCAACCCGATGTGGGCGATCCCGTCGCTGTCGATCGAGCCCATGACATCGACCTCGGCAGCCCCGTCGAGCGCATCGAAGCCGGTATACAGGCCAATCTCCCGCTCAGCCGGAGTGGTTCCCGCCAGCAATGCCGCCACCGACTGTTGGAGAGTCGGCGTCGTCCGCCCCGGCCGGTAGATCGGGAACGGGACGGTGCCGCTGCCGCCGCACTGGGCGTAGAACGTCAGCGCGGTATCCGGAGGCTGTGAGGGTGCGATCTCGTCGCATCCGGCAGGCGGCGGTATAGGGGCGGCCGTCGTTGCCGTTGTCGGTGGCGTGATGACCACTGGCGTGGTCGAACTGGTCGGAGCGGAAGCGACCGTGGTCGCTGAGGCGCCGCCGGCACCGTCGGTCCCCGCACACCCGGCGAGGACCAACGACACCGCTGTGGAGATCGCCAGCATGGTCTTGGCTGTAGAGCGCATGGTGTCCTCCTTCGTCTGGCTCTCAGCTCAACAGTCGCGCCTCCCGGTATCGCCCAGATCACGTTCGTGTAACGGTTCCGTCACGGAGGAGGTGTCCCGTAGTCCGGTCCCCACCAGGCTTCCGGGGGAATGGCCCCGGCCGCTCGCCTCGGGAGGGTGAGCCGACCCAGAATCCGCCGCGTGTAACGTCGCTCCGCACGACGACCGACGGGTGGACATGAACGACTTCGACAGGTTCCGCGCCCTTTCCTTCGATTGTTACGGGACGCTGATCGACTGGGAAGCGGGCATCGTGCAGGCGCTGCGGCAATGGGCGGACCGAGCCGGCGTCGCCAGGAGCAACGAAGACCTGCTCGGCTGGTTCTCCGCCATCGAGACCACGGTCCAGGGTGAGCAGTCCCCAGCGCTTCTCTACCCGGACGTCCTCGCTGAAACCCTGCGCCGCATCGGCGTCCGGGCGAATGCGCCCGTAACCGACGAGGACGCTGCCGCGTTTGGTGCGTCTGTCGGCGACTGGCCTGCCTTCCCCGACTCGCCGGGTGCGCTGCGCAGGCTCGAGAGCACGTTCAAGCTGATCGTCCTGTCGAACGTCGACCGTGGCTCATTTGCACTGAGCAACCGCCGGCTCAGCGTCGAGTTCGATCTCATCATCACCGCCGAAGACGTCGGCGCCTACAAACCGCGAGCACCCCACTTCGATGCGCTACTGGCGGCTCTGCCGGAGCTTGGGGTCGAACCGAGCGAGCTGCTCCACGTGGCGCAAAGCCTGTACCACGACCACGAACCGGCGCATCGCTTCGGCCTCCCGACCGTGTGGATCGACCGCCGGCACGACAAGCCCGGCTACGGCGCGACGCCTGCTCCCGGCGACGAAGATATCCGGCCCGCCTGGCGTTTCGACTCGATGGCCGCCTTCGCCGCGGCCGCGCCGAGCTGAGCCGGCTACAGCTCGTTGCCCGACTCCTGGCCTTCGGCGAAGGCCGTGATGTTGGCGATGGTGGTCTGAGCGATGGCTTCGAGCGCCTCGGCGGTGAAGAACGCCTGATGGCCGGTGATCAGGACGTTGGGGAAGGTCAGCAGCCGGGAGAAGACATCGTCTTGGATGACCTTGTCGGAGAGGTCCTCGAAGAAGAGATCGCCTTCCTCCTCGTACACGTCCAGCCCGAGGTGGCCGATCTTGCCCGTCTTCAGACCTTCGATCACGGCGGCCGTGTCGATCAAGGCGCCCCGGCTGGTGTTGATGAGCATCGCCCCGGGCTTCATGACGGCGATGGCGAACGCATCGACCATGTGGTGGGTCTCGGGAGTCAGCGGCGCATGGAGCGTGATGACGTCCGCCTGGCGGAACAGCTCCTCGCGGGAGTGATACTCGACGCCGAGGCCAAGAGCAGCAGGGTTCTCGGCAACATCGCTGCCGATCAACCGGCAGCCGAACCCCGTCAGCAGTTGGGCGACGGCAACACCGATCTTGCCGGTGCCGACGATGCCGACCGTGCGGCCCCCGATGTCGAAACCGAGCAGACCTTCGAGAGCGAAGTTGCCCTCACGAACTCGGGCGTAGGCGCGATGGATCTTGCGGTCGAGGGCCAGCATCAACGCAACCGTGTGCTCGGCGACGGATCGCGGCGAGTACGCCGGAACCCGCACCACCGTGAAGCCGAGGCTCTTGGCGGCTTCGAGGTCGACGTGATTGAACCCGGCGCTCCGCAAGGCGATCAGTTTCACGCCCTGCTCCTTGAGGCGAAGCAGGACCGCTGCCCCCAGGTCGTCGTTGACGAACGCACAGACGGCCTCGAAGCCCGATGCCAGCGGAGCGGTCGACCGGCTCAGGCGTGCCTCGAGAAACTCGAGCTCGTGGCCCGCCTCTTCGGCAATCGGACCGAGAAACCGATGGTCGTACGGCTTGCTGGAGAACACGGCGACTCGCATGGATGCGAGTGTACGGGCCGGCATGAGCCGTCCGACCGCGGCAGTTCACCTTGCGAGCTGCCAACGGACTCGCCTCTGGCGAGTCCGCGCTATCCCTTGACGACACCAACAGGTACCAAGCGGGCGACCTTGGTCGCAAGACCGGCACGATCACACACGTCGACGACCTCGTCCACGTCCTTGTAGGCGTACGGGGCCTCCTCTGCGAGCAGGCTCACGGAACCCGGTCGTACGGCGATGCCGTCGGCTTCCAGCTGGAGGCGCACGTCTCTTCCCGTCTCCCGACGCTTCGCCGCCTTGCGGCTCATCAGCCGCCCCGCACCATGGGCCGCCGAGGCGAAGGCACGATTGCCCGCCGCACCGCACAGCACCCACGACGCGGTACCCATGCTGCCCGGAATGAGCACCGGCTGGCCGACTGCACGGAGGTCCGCAGGCAGATCGGGATGGTGCGGGCCGAAGGCGCGAGTCGCACCCTTGCGGTGGACACACAATTGCCGCTCCACCCCGTCGACGTCATGGGTCTCCAGTTTGGCCAGGTTGTGGGCGACATCGAACACGAGACGCATCCCCGTCTGCTCGGGTGCGGTGCCAAACGCAGCGGCGAAACCGAGCCGGGCCTCGTGTGCCAGCACGTGGCGGTTTGCCCATGCGAAGTTGGCCGACGCCGCCATGGCCCCCATGTAGCGCTCCCCTTCAGGCGACTCGACAGGAACGCAGGCGAGCTGCCGATCGGGCACCCGAATGCCGTGCCGCTGCATCGCGGGACCCATCACCCGCAACTGGTCGGTGCACGTCTGATGGCCCAGACCACGGGAGCCGCAGTGGATCATCACCACGACCATGCCCTCCGCCAAGCCAAAGGCTTGGGCCGCCACGTCGTCCTCGATTCGATCCACGACCTGGATCTCGAGGAAGTGGTTCCCGGCGCCGAGCGAGCCCAGCTGTCCCCCGCCCCGCTGGAGCGCCTTCTGGCTGATCGCCCCCGGATCGGCCCCAGCCGACGTGCCCCGCTCTTCACAGCGTTCCAGGTCGCCGTCCCATCCGTACCCGGCGTCGAGGACGGTGCGGGCACCCCCGGACAGCACCTTCTCGGCGAGCGACCGTGAGGCGATGGCGCCTTTGCCCAGGCCTCGTGGAATGCGCACGTCGAGCTCACCCATCACGAGGTCGCGTCGCTCGAGGAAGTCTTCCCGGCCGAACCTGGATGCCATGAGCCGTACGCCGCAGCAGATGTCGAAACCCACACCGCCAGGCGACACGACGCCACCTGCGGCGACGTCGGTGGCTGCAACACCGCCGATGGGGAACCCGTAGCCCCAGTGGATGTCGGGCATCGCCATGGAGGCACTCACGATGCCGGGAAGATGCGCCACGTTGGCCACCTGCTGCATCGCCTGGTCTTCCTTCGCCTTGACCAGCAGCGCCTCGCTCGCAAAGACACGCCCCGGCACCCGCATCCCTGCGGCAGCCGGGATCTCCCACGTGACGTCGGAAGTGCGGTGCATCTCCATTGCCTCGACCGTACGCCAGAGCAAAGGCTGCGGGAAGGGCCGGCCGTCACACGTCGAATACGAGGCGGGCCCTCCACCGGCCGTCCCGTCCGCCGGCGACAACGAGGTCGTGGTAGGTCACAGCCTTGATCGGAGGGCCGATCAGGAGCTCGTGCCGCAGCGAGACGACACCGGTCCGTATGCGAACTCGTGTCTCCGACGCCTCGGGCACGACGAAGGTGCACGGCACCACGTCGTCGGCCTCGGAGCGATACAGCAGCTCTGCAAGCAGGTCGACCATGAGATCGGGTGCCCCGGTGGCTTCGACGACGAACTCATCATGCCGGTCGGGCGTCAATCCGCCGATGTCGTACATGAGACCGAACATGCCCTCCGCTGAGCAGGCAAACAGCTCTGCCAGGCTGTCGGCCTCGACGGCGATGCCGGTGTCGGCGGTGTGCGAGAGCACCTCGTGGGAACACGCCATGGACAACACGGTAGGCGGCGAGATGACATCTGGCCCTGGCAGGAGACGGGCTTCCGTGGTCGCGTCGGAGTCAGAGTCCAGGAGGTCCCCATGACGCTGACCACGCCAGGCCCCCCGAAGGTGAAGGTTGCAAAGGCCGCCAGACGGTTTGGCTATACGGTCGCCATCGCCGTGAACGCTGCGATGCTGTACATCGCCCACCATCTCCTCGAGTGGGAAGTGCCCGCGTTCCTGACCGCGCAATGGGACGAGCTGCTGCCCATCGTCACCGTATCGTTGGTGGCGAGCATGGTCGTCAACGCCGCCTACATCGTGTACGACGCCAAGTGGTTCAAGTCGCTCACCCAGATCGGTCTGGCCTCGATCAGCCTCGTCGTCGCGATCCGGATGTATCAAGTGTTCCCGTTCGACTTCTCGACCGATGGCGTCGACTGGGAACCGATCACGCGGGCCATCCTCGTCATCGCCATGATCGGCATCACCATCGGCCTCGTCGCCGAAGTGGTGAAACTGGTCATCGCACTCGGCCATCTCGGCGAAGATCACCACCAGAACGCGTTGCCGACTGCTTAGCGTCGCACCGGGCGCCGGCCAGGCCTCGGGGAGGGTGGCAACCTTCGACACATCTCGACACGCCGGGTTGTTCCGCGTGGCGGAGTGCTCGGCACCGTTGCGGGCAACCGTTGCGACTTCAGCACACCGGATCCCGGCTGGTGCAGCGGCTGAGTGCCACGAGAAGCTGAGTTTGGCCCGGCACAGCCGGGCCAAATCTCACAACCTCGGCCAGTGTGGGCGAAGCTCACATCGTCAAGGCCATTACAGCCTTCTGGGCGTGGAGGCGGTTCTCGGCCTGGTCGAAGACCCGGCTCCAGCGGCCGTCGATGACCTCGTCGGCGACCTCGATGTTGCGGTCGGCCGGCAGCGGGTGCATGTAGATGGCGTCCTCGTCGGCCATCTCCATTCGGCGGGGATCGACGATCCAGTCCTTGTACCGAGCTGAGATCTTGGCGGATTCCTCGTGGTCCGAAGTCGTGAGCATCGAGCCCCACGCCTTGGCGTAGACCACGTCTGCACCGCGCATGCCCTCCTCAAAATCCTCGACGATCTCGAAGCTGCCGCGGGCGTGCTTGGCGTTCGCTTCGGCCTGGGCCACGATCTCCGGCATGAGCTTGAACTCAGGCGGCCTGGTGAGCCGAACGTTGGCGCCATAGCGGGTCATCAACAGGATGACACTCTGCGGGACACTGACCGGCTTCTGGTAGCTCGCCGCATACGCATAGCTCATGTTGATCGTCAGCTTCCTGGGGTCGCCCTTCTGCTCGATGATCGTGAGCAGGTCGGCGAGGGCCTGGAACGGGTGGTACCAGTCACACTGCATGTTCAACACCGGCGTGCGACTCGCCTCGGCGACTGCGCGGATGTACTGGTTGCCGATGCCCCAGTCCACGTTGCGGATGGCGATGCCGTCGTTGTAGCGGCCGAGGATCTCGCCGATCTCCTTCCACGTGTCGCCATGGCCGATCTGGGTGGTCGTGCTGTCCATGAACATCGCATGGCCGCCGAGCTGCGCCATGCCGGCCTCGAAGCTGGCCCGGGTCCGGGTGCTGGAGAAGAAGAACAGCATCGCCAGGACCTTGTCGCGCAGCAGAGCGTGCGACTCACCGAGCGCACGGCGCCGCTTGAGGTCGAGGGCGATGTCGATCACCGTGTCGAGCTCGTCCTTGGTCCACTCCTGGGTGGTGATCATGTCCCGCCCGTGCAGGTGTGTTTGCATAGCTCCTCCTTCTGGCGCAGGGGGGCCTGCGCCGGGTCATACGGTTGTCTTGGACCTTCGAACGTGTCCGGCCGGGAGGAAAGTACTCACACGGCCTTCCTTCGGATCAGGCGAAATCTCAAGAGGTCGTCGCGGAAGTAGGACTTGGCGCTGACCACCGGCTGGTCGTCCCGGTCGTAGCCGATCTCTTCGAACGAGATCACTGCGGTCCCCGGGGCAACACCGAGGACGGCGGCTTGCTCGGGGTCGAGGGCCACGGGCACGATCTCGGAGAGGTAGTACGCCAGGTGGCGATCGGCGTGCGCCTCCAGGAACTCGTAGACCGGCAGGCCTGCATCGTCGAGGGGGGTATCGTCGAAATACGCCGCAGGGATACGGTTGGCGGTCACGGCCACCGGCTCGTCGTCCTCCCGAAACAGCTTCTCGATGACCATGACTGCATCGCCGGGCAGGATGCCGAGGGCTCCGGCCACCGTCTCTCCCGCCGGCTCGCGGTCGACTCGGAGCACCTCGACGGACGGCTCATAACCGTGCTCCCGCAGCACCTCTTCGTACGACCAGATCTCCTCCAACCGAGACTTGATCTGCAGGCCCGCCTCGTTGACGAAGGTGCCCGCACCCTGCTTGCGGACGATCGCACCTTCGTGCTCGAGACGGCTCAGCGCATCCCGAATGGTGGTCCTGCTCACGCCGAGATCGGCGGCCAGGTCGTTCTCCGCGGGGATGCGCCCGTCCTCGAACTCACCGTTCAGGATGCGTTCCTTCAGGTGATGCTTGACCTGATCGGTCAGTGATGGGCTGCGGGCAATCATGTGCGCAGAGGGCCTTCTTGACGGCTAGCCAGTCCTGTGATCATATTGTAGGATTGTAGGACCAATTCCACAATCGTCCATTCCCACGAGGAGGACCCCCGCCATGCGCAGCTTCGCCGGACGCGACATCCTTTCGCTCAAAGATTTCGAGCGGAACGAGTTCCACCACGTCTTCCAGGTCGCCGACCAACTGGAACCGATCGCCAGGGAGCGGCGCAACACAGACCTGCTGGCGCACAAGAGCCTGGTCACGGCCTTCTACCAGCCTTCCACCCGCACCCGGCTCGCCCACGAAGCGGCCATGCACCGGCTCGGCGGCCACGTCCTCGGCTTCTCCGACGCCAAGATGACCAGGGCGGGCGACTTCTACCAGGAGTCCATCAAGGACACCGTCCACATGCTGGAGTACTACGGTGACGCCCTCGTCATGCGCCACTTCCAGCAGGGCGCACCCCAAGAAGCAGCCCGCTGGGCCTCCATCCCGGTCATCAACGCCGGAGACGGCTGGGGTGAGCACCCGACCCAGGTCCTCACCGACCTCTACACCATCCAAAGGGAGATGGGCTCGGTCGACGGCAAGACCATCGTCTGCATCGGCGATCATCGCATGCGCACCATGCACTCCATCGGGTACGCCCTCTCGCAGTTCGACGCCGAGATGGTGATCCTGGCCCCGGAGGAGATGTCGCCGACAGAGGAGTTCCTCGCCGAGCTGGACGAGAAGGGCACCACGTGGCGGATCGTCGACCACATCGACGATGTCATCGCCGAAGCCGACGTGCTCTACATGGAGCCCGTCGTCCAGCCGGACTACACCCAGTCCCGCCAGGAGAAGCAGGACGAGTACGGCATGACGCCCGCCAACTACCAGATCACCCGCGAGGTGATGAAAAAGGCGCCGAGCAGCTCGATCGTGCTCCACTCCCTCCCCCGGATGGATGAGCTGCTCGAGGAAGTCGACAACACCCGCCACGCACGGTACTGGCAAGAGGCGTACAACGGCGTCGTTATGCGCATGGCCCTCCTCGCCCTGGTCCTCGGAGCAGTCGAGTAATGCCGCGTGTCGTCGTCGCCATTGGCGGCAATTCGCTGATCACCGACAAGGATCACCAAACCGTCGAGGATCAATACGAGGCGGCCGGCGCGACCGACCACCACATCGCCCAGCTGGTCCACGCCGGCTGGGAAGTGGCGATCTCACACGGCAATGGGCCTCAGGTCGGCTTCATCATGCGCCGCTCAGAGCTGTCCCGCCACGAGCTGCACGAAGTGCCGATGGACGTCTGCGGCGCCGACACGCAAGGTGCGATCGGATATGCCCTCCAGCAGAACCTGGTCAACGACTTCCGTGAGTTGGGCATCGAGAAGTCGGTGGCGACCATCATCACCCAGGTGGAGGTCGCCGCAGACGACCCCGCGATGCTCAACCCCTCGAAGCCCATCGGCACGTTCCTCGACGAGGACGAGGCCAAGCGGCGCCGCGACGAAGAGGGTTGGGACGTTCTCGAGGACGCCGGCCGCGGGTGGCGGCGGGTCGTGGCTTCGCCCCAACCGAAGCGGATCGTCGAGATCGACGTAATCCGCCAGCTCATCGACGCAGGTGTCGTCGTGATTGCGGTAGGCGGGGGCGGCATCCCTGTGGTTGCCGACGAGAACGGCGACCTGCACGGGGTGGCGGCGGTGATCGACAAGGACCTGGCCTCTGCCCTTCTCGCCAACGAGCTGGACGCAGATGCTCTGCTGATCTCGACGGCTGTGGAGAAGGTCGCCCTGAATTGGGGAACGCCCGAGCAGGAGTGGGTGGATCACATGACCCTCGACGAGGTGAAGCAGCGCCTGGCTGAGGGCACCCACTTCGCGGAGGGGTCGATGGCGCCCAAGATGCGCGCCGTCGTGCAGTTCCTCGAGGGTGGGGGTGACCGGGCCCTGATCACCAATCCGGAGAACCTGGCGCGTGCGGTGGCCGGCGAGACCGGTACCCGCATCACCCGATGAGCTCACCGTACGTCGTTGGTCTGCGGTGCGTGCTCTGTCATGCGGAGTACGCCGAAGCGCCCGATCGGTATACGTGCGACGCGTGCGGCCCGGCCGGGGTGCTGGATGTGGCCTACGACTACGCCGCCGTCGGTGCGGCGTGGTCGCAGGACGATCTTGCCGGGAGCCGTGACGTCACGATGTGGCGGTACCGGCCGCTGCTCCCGATCGACCCTGCCAGTGCGGTGCCGCCGCTCACCGTCGGCGGCACCCCGACCTACGACGCCCCTCGCCTCGCGGCAACGCTTGGTGTTGCCCGGGTCTCTGTCAAGGACGAGGGCCGGCAGCCGACCGCGTCGTTGAAGGACCGCGCCAGCGCCATGGCTGTGGTGAAAGCCCAAGAGTTCGGGGCATCCGTCGTGACCACGGCAAGCACCGGCAACGCTGCGGCCGCCCTGGCGGGCGTGTGTGCGAGCGTCGCCCAGCCCAACGTGATCTTCGTTCCGAAGACGGCTCCTGAAGCCAAGATCGCCCAGCTGCTGGCGTACGGGTCCACGGTCGTGCTGGTCGACGGCAACTACGACGCAGCATTCGAGCTGTGCACCGCGGCGGTGGAGCGCTACGGCTGGTACAACCGCAACACCGGCATCAACCCGTACATGACCGAGGGCAAGAAGACCGTGTCGCTGGAGCTGTGCGAGCAACTCGGCTGGACACCGCCCGATGCCGTGTTCGTGAGCGTCGGCGACGGCTCGATCATCGGCGGCGTTCACAAAGGTCTCAAGGACCTGATGGCGCTGGGTTGGATCGACCGCATGCCCAGGATCTACGGCGTGCAAGCGGCCGGCAGCGACTATCTCGTCCAGGCGTTCGAGAACAACGAGGACGTGGTGACCAAGCCGCCCATCTCGGCCAGCACCGTCGCCGACTCCATCAGCGCCGACCTGCCGCGCGACCGGGTGAAGGCGATGAATGCCGTGCAGCAGACCGGGGGCGCCTATGTTCGGGTGAGTGACGACGAAATCCTCGCCGCCCTCCCCACGCTGGCTCGCGGCAGCGGCGTCTTCGCCGAGCCTGCCGGCTCGGCCGCGTACGCAGGGGCCGAGGTTGCGATCGCCCGTGGTCTCGTGGCCGGCAACGAGCACGTCGCCGTCATCTCGACCGGAAGCGGGCTCAAGGACGTTGCAGGCGCCATGAAAGCCGTCGCCGCAGTCGGCACCCATCCCATCACCATCCCACCCGACGTCGATGCGCTGTCAGCGGCGCTGAGGGACGGCGGTCTTGACCATCCGAAGGAGCCCGCATGATCGACCTCACCATCAACGAGGCCACGCTCGACGCCGCCGCCGAACGAGCCAAAGAGCGCAACATCGTCATCCCGACATTCGCCCAGATGCGGGACCCGAACCTCGTCCCAGAGCGGATCAAGACCGAGCTTTCGGACATCGGGTTGTGGGACCTCGACCCGCACAACCTCTTCAGGATCACCTGGCACAACGAGCCCGTTGCCCACGGCGGCGGCTACGGCCCGGTCAACTCCTTCGAGCTCCCTTCCGAGCTGACCGGAGTCGACGCCAGGATCGTGGTGCTCGAAGGCAAGTGGTTCCCCACCGGAGCCCACAAAGTCGGAGCGGCCTTCGGCTGCCTGGCCCCCCGCCTCGTCACCGGGCAGTTCAATCCGGTCACCACCAAGGCCGTGTGGCCCTCCACCGGCAACTACTGCCGCGGCGGCGCCTACGACTCGAACCTGCTCGGCTGCGAATCGATCGCGATCCTCCCCGAAGGCATGAGCCGGGAGCGGTTCGAGTGGCTGGAGAGCGTTGCAGGCGAGATCATCAAGACGCCGGGCTCGGAGAGCAACGTCAAGGAGATCTTCGACAAGTGCAACGAGTTGCGGCAGTCGGGTCAGGACCTGATCATCTTCAACCAGTTCGACGAGTTCGGGAACTACCTCTGGCACTACGCGGTGACCGGGCCGGCGATGGTGGAGGCCGTCCAGTCGATCATGGGTCCCAACGACGTCTTCCGCGGCGTCACGCTGACCACCGGTTCGGCAGGCACCATCGGCTCAGGCGACTACCTGAAGCAGCTGTATCCGACCAGCGTCGTGGCTGCCGGTGAGGCGGTCCAGTGCCCGACCATCCTCTACAACGGGTTCGGAGAGCACCGCATCGAGGGCATCGGCGACAAACACATCCCATGGGTGCACAACGTCAAGAACACGGACCTCGCCATCGGCCTCGACGACGAAGCCACCATGTCCATCAGCCGCCTGTTCAACGAGCCCGCAGGCGTGTCGTACCTCGTCGACCAGGGCGTGAAGCCCGATCTCATCGAGCAACTCCCGCTGCTCGGCATCTCCGGCATCGGCAATGCGCTGATGGCGATCAAGATGGCGAAGTACTACGAGATGACCTCACACGACGTCATCGTCACGGTCGGCACCGACTCCATGGAGATGTACGGCAGCAGGCTGCACGAGCTCGGCGACGAGCAGGGCGAGTACACCACCGTGGACGCAGCCGCGACGTTCGCCCGCTACCTCCACGGCGCCGGCATCGACCACGTCCAGGAGCTGAGCTACTACGACCGCAAGCGGATCCACAACCTGAAGTACTACACGTGGGTGGAGCAGCAGGGCAAAACCTACGAGGAGATCCAAGCCCAGTGGTACGACCCCGACTACTGGACCTCCATCCAAGCCATGGTCGACCCCATCGACACCCTGATCGAGCAATTCAACGACCGAGTAGGCCTGGGGTAGCCGCGGCGGCGGGAGCCTCGCGACAACCGTGGTGCGTGGCCCTGGTCGAGCACCTCGGCGGGATGGGTATTCCGACGTCGCGGCCCGTGGCCAGGGACCAACGCCCCGGCTCCATGCGTCTGTCCAGGGCGATAATGGGGTACCGCGAAACGAAAGAGGATCAGCATGCAGCTCAACACCGGCCTCAGCGAATCCGACCGCAAGGAGATCTCCGACCAACTCGCCCACCTCCTGGCCGACACGTACACCCTGTACATCAAGACCCACGGCTACCACTGGAACGTGTCAGGGCCCATGTTCCGCTCCCTCCACCTCATGTTCGAGGAGCACTACATGGACCTGCGGGACGCCGTCGACCTGATCGCAGAGCGGATGCTCGCCCTTGGTCACGCCGCACCGGCGAGCTACACGGAGTTCAGCAGCCTGTCGACCGTGACCGACGAGCCGGGTGTGCCGGATGCAATGGACATGGTGAGGAAGCTCGTCGACGCTCACGAAACCGTCGTGCGGACCGCCCGTTCGGTCGTGAAGAGCGCCGAGGCGGCCGGTGACGTTGCGACCGCAGACCTGGCGACCACGCGCATCGACATCCACGAGAAGACGGCGTGGATGCTCCGGGCGACCGCTGCCTGAACGGCGTCTCAGTAGTCGACGAGGAGGCGGAACTCCGCAATCTGGAATTCCCCTTGAACCGTGTACCCGGCGCCGGCGGCGACGAGGGGCGCCATGACGTCCCGAACCTCGGCTGCCGTCGCAAAGTCGTTGACGAGGCCTGCAATGTCGATGTACATCGCCAGCCCATCGCCTTCGGTCGCGGCGTCGACCCGCCGGTAGCGGTCGGACGAGCCCATCCCGCCGGAACCTTCGAGGAAGTCGGTGAGTAGCTCCGGAGACGACGACGCCAGGAGCGCTTCTTGCGTGACCGTCGCTGCGGCCACGACCGCCCCGTCGGCCTCGACGACCCGGACACCGTTCTGTTCCACTACGACGATGCCCTGCTCCGCGGCAAATCCCAGGCCGCTGCCGAGCGCTCGATCAACGACCGCAGCATCATCGACGCCGATCCCGAAGAGCACACCGAGGGCAACGCCGATCTGCTCGGGAAGCACGCCATCTCCGGCGGGGCCGACCGCCAGCATCATCTCGCTCCCGAACTGCGGCAACAGCTCCTCGGTGAGCGACATCCCGAGGATCTCGTCGAAGGGCGCAGTGAAGACCTCGACGTCTTCCTCGGTCAGACCGGTGTCACGCATTGCACCGAGGTAGCTCTGCGTCAGGTCTTCGAGGTACCGCTCGGGGAAGGCGACGTCGATGAACCCGTAGGTGTCTGCGGGCAGTTGTGCCGACCACGAGCCTGCTGAGACGCTGAGACCCTCCCACACCGGGCTTGCGGTCCGGACCAGGATGCCGTCATCATCGAGCGTCGTCGCGGCCATGACACCCGACGTCGTGAACTGGTCCATCAACGGCATGTCCAAACCCTGATCCTCGTAGGCGCTCACGAGCTTCCGTCCGAGGGACGGAGACACGTAGTAGGTCGTCAGAGCGTCGCCGCCGATGACGGAGGCGAGCTCTTGAAAGTCGGCCGTCTGGGCAATGGAGTCACCCGGCTCCAACTCGATCGCTCTGCGCAGCGTGTCAGGGGAATCGCCGAGGAGGAACCTGCCGTCGTGCAGCGCCACGACCAGCGGCGCGTCACCATCCGCAATCGAGTGCGCAGCGATGCCGGCGACGCGGATGCTCTCGACCTCGGCGCCCTCGCGCCGTGCTTGCGCAAGCACCCGGTCGAAGAACTCCTGCGCCTTCGCCTCGTCCCGCACCTGCAGCGTCGCCAGCACGGTCGGGATGACATCCTGTGCGTAGGGGTCGAGCGCGAAGCCGGACTCCGGGACCCACACGGCGATCGAACCGCTGCGGCCAATCCACGAGAGCACGTCTTCGGCGAAGCGGAACCCGACCTCCTCCTCGGCCATGTCGTCGAACTCACGCATGACGGCGTCGAGGTCGGGCGCCTCGTCGATGAGGCCGTGGCGGGCCATCGGCTCGGCGAAGGCCTGGATGAAGCGATCGACACGGTCGAGGTCGGTGAGCTGCAGGAAGTCCATCGTGATGACCACATCTGCATCGGCGGGAACCGCCTCGGCGGCGGAAAATGGGCTACCCGTCAGGGCCCGCCAGGCAATGGCTCCGCCGATGCCGGCGACGATGAGCAGCCCGAGCACCAGACCGGCCACCGTCCTGCCCCGCCGGGCATCCTCGCCGACCGGTGAAGCCGCGACGGGAAAGCCCTCGGGGTCGAGCGGCCGGACGGCCGGCTCCTGCGCTTCGTCCGTCATGTATTCCCCCTACGAAATGCGACGTACCGGAGAACGATACTTGCCAGGATCCGGGTCGGAAATGGGTCAGTCGACCCCCGCCTCGATGGCCGCCACTCGGGCAACCGCATCCTCTCCGCACAGGGTCGTGAGGGTCACGACGCCCGAATCGAGCCGATTCTGCACCAGTTGCTGCAAGTCACCCGTGCCGATGAGCGGGTAGAGCAGGTCGCCGGGACACGACGTCGCCGCGTAGTCGCGGTGGCCCGCGACGGTGTCCACGCCGACGCCAAACGTGTCCGCTCCCCACGCCAGAAGGTCGGCGAGCGATTCGATCTGGCTCTTGGATGGTTCCTGCTCGTCGAAGTTGCCTTCGCAACACACGAGGAAGTGTCCCGTGGGGTCGTACTCGGTGCCGGTGTCGCCGACCGCATCAACCGGGCGGCCTTCGTAGACGTTGCCGTTGGCGTCGATGAGGTAGTGGTAGGCAAGGTCTGGCCACCCACGGCTCAAGTGATATCCCTGGTGTTGCCGCGCCTTGGCCGGGGCCGCGCTATTGGCCTCCAACAAGGATGCCGTGTGATGCACCGTCATCCGCTCGATCACGTGCGGTGTGAACTCACCTTGCGGCGGATTCGCTCCCCACGCCTCGCTGCAGATCGCCACGATTTGGGCAACCGGCTCAGCTGCAGCCGGCGTCGTTGTGGTCGGTGGCTCTGTCGTCGTTGTCGGCTCAGGCGGCAGAGAAGTGCTCGTGGTCGTGGCGCGCGGAGGGGCGGCGACGCCGTCCACTGGTGCTGCGTCTGGGCGAGTGCGCCACCCGACGATGCCTGCCCCGGCGAGACCGAGCGCAGCGGCAAGGCCCGCCAGGAGTCTTCTTCGTTGTGGATCCGGTGCGGTCACGGTCGGGTTCCCCAGGTGGCGGCACCATCATGTTGGCAGGACACAGACATTCCGCCGCGCCACCCCCGGCTTCAGTGGCAGGCGGCTGTTCCACTGCAGCGCCATCGCCGGCCGCCGCCGCGGCCTCTCAGTCCTCTGCGTAGCCGGGGTGGGCGACGAACGTGCCGCCGTCGACCATGACCGGGATGTGGGGCATCGATTTCGCCACGCCCTCGAGCAGCGTGTACATCACCGCCGCAGGCTCCAGCGACAGCACCTCGCCGTCGGCAGCGCCGGCAGCCGGGGTCGCCTCGATCAACGACAGCGTCGCCGCGTCGAGCTTTGCGGTGAAGGTCGGCGCCGTGTAGTCGACGTGCCCGTTGACCTCGATGCGATGGGTCTGCCCGTCCACCCGAGCCTCCATCACCGAATCGCCGAACATCATGAAGGCATTCGTCTTCTCGGCTTCGAAGTCGTCCCGGTTGAGATACAGGCGCGGCTTGTCCCGATACGGCTCCCCAGACGTGGGGCACGCGGTGACGCAGTTGCCGCACTCGTTGCAGAAGTCGGTGAGGACCGCGATCTGGAACTGCTGGTCGGCAACGAACGGCGACGGATCGCCGGCCACCACCTCCCCGCCCGTCACCGTCAACGCGGGCAACTCCGCCCGCACCGGCGCCATCTCATACGTCATCAGCGCCATGTTGGGGCACACCCCGACACACAGGCTGCAGATCTCGTGGCAGTCGAGACACCGGCTCGCCTCACGCATGGCCTCCTCGGGCGTATACGACAGCACGGTCTCCTCGAAGCCGTCCCGCTGGTCGAGCGGGGTGAACTTGATCGGCACCCGGTACTCCCGGCGGGCCCGCCGCACGACCATCTCCTGGAGATCGACGGGACGCTCCTCCGCAACCGGCATCACCCGCACCGACCCGTGCTTGGCGGTAATGGCCGCGGCGACCCGCTTGCCGTCCGCCGCAGCTTTCACGATCGACGACGGGCCATGAGCGGCCACGTCGCCGCCGGCATAGACCCCGGCGATCGACGACTCGAACGTGTCAGGATCGACCTCGATGTAGCCGCGAGATGTCAACGCAGGCGGGTTGTCGCCGAAGAAGTCCAGCACAGAATGCTGGCTGATCGCCAGGATCAGCGTGTCCAGCTCGATCTCGAACTCCGAGCCGGGGACGTCGAACGGGATCTTGCGGCCCGAATCGTCCCGCTCGCCCGTGTAGTGGGTGCGGGTGCACACCAGCCCTGCCAGCTTGCCGCCCTCGACGTGGAGCGCCGCAGGTTTCGCCAGCTCGACGATGTTGATCCCCTCCGCGAGGCTGGCGTGGATCTCCTCGGGGTCGGCGGGCATCTGGTCGATGGTGCGGCGATAGATCAGGTGCACCGCTTCAGCACCGACGCGGTGCGCCGAGCGCACGCAGTCCATTGCGGTGTCGCCTGCGCCGATGACGCCGACTCGCGCCCCGATCGGGATCGGGGTCTCCTCACGCACGCTGCGGAGGAACGTGATGCCGTCGAGCATGCCTTCCGCATCTTCGCCTGGCAGGTCGAGCTTCTTGGCGAGCTGGGCGCCCACCGCCACGAAGACGGCAACGTAGCCGTCGTTGCGGAGGTCTTCGATGGTGAAGTCGACGCCGGCCTTCTGGTTGTAGCGGATCTCCACGCCGAGCTCCTCCAGCACCGCCATGTCCTGGTCGATCTCGTGCTGCGGCAAACGGTACGAAGGAATCGCCCCTCCGACCATGCCCCCTGCGTAGGGGTGCGCCTCGTAGATGGTGACCCCGAAGCCCGCATGGCCCAGCTCCTCGGCGGCGGCCAACCCGGCAGGGCCGGCGCCGATGATGGCGACCTTGGTCTTCGTGCTGGGGTTGCGGGTGAAGAGCACCGGCTGTTCCTCGTGCTCCATGATGAACCGCTTGATGTGCCGGATCGCCAGCGGCTGGTCGAAGTGGGTGCGGATGCAGGTGTTCTCGCACAGGTGGTCGCACACCCTGCCGAGAATGGAAGGCAGCGGGTTGTCCTCCCTGGTCAGCTTGACCGCTTCGAGGAAGTTCCCATCCCGCACCGCATTCATGTACTGCGGCACCTTCTGATCGACCGGACACTCGTCGAGACAAGGCGCTTCGATGCAGTCGAAGTAGTCGAGCTCCCGCGGGGTCTTGGAGCGGTCCATCCGGAACGAGTGCTTGCGGTAGCGCCACTCGTCGCGCACCTGCTCGGCGTTCTGGCGCAAGTTGACCCGAGACAGGACCTTCACCGCAAGCGCAACCAGTGCGACAGCGCGATCGTCGTCGAACCCATGGTCGGCGGCCCAGCCGGCGACGACGCCGGCGATCGGCCCGTCACCTTCGTGCTCGGTCATCGCTTCGTAGAGGTCCGCACACTGGGCCATCGTCAGGTCCAGCCCGCTGTCGGTGAGCGCCGCATATCGCATCAGCGGGACGAACTCCGCGCTGTCGTCTTGGCGCAACGCGGTCTTGGCGATGAAGTCCGCCGTGTCGACTGCCCCGACCGCGTCGTAGGCCGCGTCCACCTGCTCCATGTACTGGAGCATCCGCAGATAGCCGCCGGACTTCAGCAGGTCGGAGCACACCGTGATGGTTCGCATGCCCGATCGCAACAGATCGGCGACGTTGAAACAGTCGGCGCCGCCCGCAAACGACAGCATCAGATCGCCGCGGAACTCTTCGGAGATCTTCGACGCCAGATTCGTGGTGACCGCATGGAGCGCCCGCCCCGACAGGTACATCATCTCGTCCTTGTCGAAGATGGTCCGCCAGTTGTCCACCTCGAGCGTGTTCGTCAGCTTGAGCCCGAACGTCAGGTCTTGCGCCGCCGCCACCCTGCGCAGGTTGTGGAACATGGGCACCGCATCGACGTACATGAGGTCGTGACCGAAAGCCTCGTCCGGGATCGGGATGTCATCGAACTCCAGCGAGTCGTTGACGATGCCGCGCACCCGGTCGGCGCCCAGCAGCGTCGGGTTGCACTTCACCGACGTGTGGAGCTTGCGCTCCTCCAAGAGGTACAGCGAGATCTTCTCGATCTCGTCCGGCGGGCAGCCGTGCATCGTCGACAGCGTGATGGTGTCGGAGAGCTGGGTGGGGATGTCGATGTCCCGCACGGCCGGGTACCGCTCCGCCACGATGTCGACATAGGCGGGGAGGTATTCGGAGGCGTCGGCCATCGTGTCGAAGTACCACTGGACGTTGGGTTTGAGCATGCCTTCGAGGTTGTACCCGACGCTCATGTTGAAGATCATCCCTGGACGGTCGCCATACCACCCGAACTTGTGGTGGAGGGCGTGGATGAGGACCCATGCCCTCAGGTATTCGTCGAAGGACTCGTAGACCTTCAGCTCCTGGGACCACTCGACGTTGTAGCCCTCGTCCTCCACGTCGATGCACGGCTTGTTGACGTCGAGCTCGTCCAGCGTCTGGATCGTCTTGAGCTCGAGGAGGCGGGCGCCCACCAGCCACGACACGATGAGGTTCTGCGCCATCTGGGTGTGAGGCCCTGCAGCAACGCCGAAGGGGGTGTCCAGCTCGACCCCGTACTTGTGGAGCCGGTAGCGATGATCCGGGCTCGGCACGAAGAACGCCGAGGTCGGCACGTTGAACAGGGAGTCCTTCTGTTCCAGCTCGGTGAACACCCAGTCGGTGAGCTGCTCCATCGAGATGGGGTGGAAACGATCACTCATTGAGACTCCTTCGTCGTCTGTACTTGGTACCAAGTACCAAGTACCAAGGACCACGCGGCTGCCGGTTGTTCGCCGTCACAGCCGCGCATGCAACCTCGCTGCCTGTTCGCGTGCTTTGGCTCGCACCTCGTCGCCGTCCACCCGGGTGGCTTTGCCGGCCGCCAGCACGACCTCGCCATCGACCTTGATCTCGAGGGGCCGGATGCCGGGGGTAAAGGCAATGTGCCAAGGATCCATCGGGTCGTACGACCATGTGACCTCGTCGTTCCTGGCTTCGGGCATGATGTCCCATCCCGTCGCCAACCAGCCCCAGGCCGGATCGGGCCCGGCGGTCACGTCCACCGAGCGCTGCATGACGTACGCCAGCCGGAACGACTCCAGCACATTGCCACCGATGCCGTCCGTACCGAGCGCCACGGGGTTGCCGAAACGGGCAGGGTTGGCGTAGCCGACGGCGTTGTTGAGGTTCGACATCGGGTTGTGGAGGATCGTGCCCTTCAGGTCGTGGTCCGTCGGAAGGTGGACACAGTGGCTGAGCAGCCAGTCGTCGCGGGTGAGCCCGGCCAGCCGCTGCGGCGCATCGACATCGCCGATGCCCTCGCATACATGAATATGGACGCCGACTCCGAGGTCTTCGGCCAGCCCCGCAGCCGCTTCCAGGGACTCGTCGCTGCACGTGAAGGCGGCGTGGACGCCCACCATGCCGGGACCGCCTGCTTTGATGAATCGCTCGTTCTCGGCGAGACCGCGCTCGGCCCCTTCGGCACCGTGGCGATCCGTGATCCCGTAGGCAACGAGAAGCCGAACCCCGACTTCTGCGCACGCCTCGGCGATGACGTCCAGGCTGCCTTCGATGGCGTTGGGCGACTCGTGGTGGTCGACGATGGCGGTGGTCCCGTTCTCCAGCGCCTCGAGGGCGCCGAGCATCGCCGACCAGCGGATCATGTCCAGGTCAAGGGCGGTGTCGAGACGCCACCACACCTGTTCCAGGATCTCCTGGAAGTTGGTGGCCACCTTCGGCGGCGGCGGCATGCCCCGCGCCAGTGCGGAGTAGAGATGGTGATGGGCACACACCAGACCGGGAGTGGTCGCAGACATGGCTAGCTCCCTCCAAGGGGTGGGTACGGACGGCGGCGGGCGAGAAGGTATGCGTCGGTGAAGCGGCTGCGCACGCCGCTCACGGCAGCTGGAGCGGCTGGTGCGCCAGCATCGGCAGCCGTGTGCGCCAGACCCCGTCGACACCGTGCAACGCTGCGGCGACGGCGCCCGCAGTGGGGACGAGCCCGATCTCCCCGACACCTTTGATGCCGTACGGGGAGTCCGGCTGGGGCGCCTCGACGAGGATCACCTCGACGTCCGGCATGTCCTTGGGGCGGATGATGCCGAGGCTCCGCAGCGTCATGTTGGTCGGGCGGCAATCGGCATCGGCCGGGAAGTCTTCCGACAGGGCATACCCGAGGCCCATGTGCACTGCGCCCTCGATCTGCCCGGTACACAGGAGCGGGTTGACCGCCTTGCCGATGTCGTGGGCGGCCACCACCTTCTCGATCGTGCCGGTTGCGGGATCGGCGATGACCACCTGGGCGGCGTAGCCGAACGTGGAGTGAATGATGGGGTTCTCGACATTGTCGCCGAGCTTGTTGGTCCAGTCGACGCGGTATTCGCCGTAGTAGTCGACGCCGGGCGCCATACCGGCTTCCTTCGCCACCCGGCAGGCGTCGGCAACGGCTCCGGCGCCCATCAACGTGCCCCGCGATCCGGTCGTTTGCCCGGTGCCGAGCTCGCGGGTGGTGTCCACGACCACACGCACCTTGGCCGGATCGATCCCGAGCTCTTCGACTGCCACCTGCTGCGCAACCGTGTGGATGCCCTGGCCCATCTCCGTCCAGCAGTGACGGACCTCCACTGTCCCATCTTCTTCGAAGCGAACGACGGCGCCTGCGATCTCTTTGAAGCCGTTGCCGAGCCCTGAGTTCTTGAGGCCGAGCCCGAGACCCACCGCCTTCCCGGCGCCAACGGCGGCGTCGTAGGCGGGCTTGACGGCATCGAGCGACATCCGGGCACCGCGGCACCCGTCGTCCATGATCTGGCCCGGGCCCCATACGACGCCCGGCTCGACGACGTTGCGGGAGCGCATCTCCCAGCCGGTGATACCGACCTTCTCCGCAAGGCGATCGACGACGCCCTCCATGGCGAACTGGGCCTGATTGGCGCCGAAGCCGCGGAAGGCGCCACACACCGGGTTGTTGGTGCGGGCGGCGATGGACTCGACGTCGATGTTCGGGATGACGTAGGGCCCGCTGGCGTGTCCTGCTGCACGCTCCAGGACCTTCATCCCCACGGAGGCGTAGGGACCGGAATCGCCGAGCATGCGGGCCCGCATCGCCGTCAGCTTGCCGTCTGCGTCGCAACCGGCCTCGATCTCGATCGTGATCGGATGCCGTTTGGGGTGCATCACCAGCGACTCTTCGCGGGTGAGCGTGCACTTCACGGGAACCCCGAGCAGGTGCGCCGCAAGCGCAGTCTGGGCCTGGTTCGACATGTCCTCCTTGCCGCCGAAGGCCCCGCCATTGGAGACCAGCTCCACGGTGACATCGGACGGCTCGACACCGAGCACACTCACGATCTGGTCCCGATCGTCCCAGACCCCCTGGCCACCCGAATAGACCATGAGACCGCCTCCCTCCCGGGGCATCGCCAGGGTGGACTCCGGTTCCAGGAAGGCGTGTTCGACGCGCTGGGTGATGAAGGTCTCTGCCACGGTGTGGGCGGAAGCCGCCAGCGCAGCGTCGACGTCTCCCCTGGCGTAGGTCGATACCGACAGCACGTTGCCGTCCAGACCCCACACGGCGTCCTCCGCAGACTCGATGGCCCGTTGCGGGTCCGTGAAGGGTTCCAGCACCTCGTACTCGACCTCCACCAGCGCCGCGGCTCGGCGGGCGGTGGCGGCATCTTCGGCGACGACGAGGGCAACCATGTCGCCCAGGTACGAGGTACGGCCGCCCACGGGGATGAACACCGGCCAATCGGTGTGGATGATCCCCACGCGCAGCTCGCCTGGAACATCCGCCGCGGTCAGCACACGCACCACGCCGGGGACCGCCTCTGCTGGACCGGTGTCGATGGCGACGATCTCGGCACGGGCGTGGTCGGCAAGCCGTGGGGCGGCGTGCAACATGCCTGCCGGGCGCATGTCGTCGATGTAGCCCCGATCGCCGAGGGCCAGGTCGATGCCTTCGTATTTGACTCCGGACGTGCCGATACCACCGGGCAGCTCCGGCGCCGGAATCTGGCCGGAGGCGAGCATCTCGACCGCCTCGAAGATCTTGGTGTACCCGGTGCAGCGACACAGGTGGGCACCGAGCCGACCGGCCGCAGTCGCCGCCGTCAGGTCGCTGCCCTTCTGGTCGAGCAACGCCTTCGTGCGGACCAGGATCCCTGGGGTGCAGAAGCCGCATTGCAGCGCTCCACACACGGCAAACGCCGTCGCCAGCCGTTCCCGCTCTGCCGGATCGAATCCCTCGAGCGTCGTCACCTCGCCGCCCTCCACCTTGTCGAGGGGCGTTTGGCAGGCGACACGAGCCTTGCCGTTGACGAGGACGGTGCAGCATCCGCACTGGCCGGACGGGGCACAGCCGTCCTTGGGTGAGAGCACGTCGAGCTCCTCGCGCAACGCCGCGAGTAGGTGCGGATGGGCGGCTGCGACGGTTACGTCGGCGCCGTTGAGTTGGAACCTCACCGTCTGGGACGCAGTCGTCGTCATCGAACCTCCCGCTCTCTCGGCTCCACTCTACGATGAACGTGAGGGTCTCGGCCAAGCCGGGGCTTGGCCCAGGTCGCGACTCAGATCAGACGTCCCTGGTGTTCATAGATCGGGACGCCATCGATCACCCGGCCAGGACCAAGCCTGGACAGCTCGATGGCGTGGGGGCGTTCGAGGATGAGCTCGGCGAGATAACGGCCCATCGCAGGAGAGTGCTGGAAACCATGCCCGGAAAAACCCGTGGCAAAGACCATCCCGCCCAATCCCGGCCACTGCCCGAGAATCGCATTGCCGTCCAGCCTGTTGACCGCGTACACCCCTGCCCAGGACGACACGACCCTCAGGGCATCGAACGCGGGCAAATGTGCGATGAGCTCCGGCCACACCCGATCCACGAACTGCTGCCGTCCGGCAGCGACGAAGTCGAACCCAACGGGATCATCGGGCTGCGACCACGCCATCTCCCACATGCCATCGACGCCGGGGACGACATAGGGGCCCGTGGGGAGGAACGCGGTTGGGAGGCATCGAGTCGTCATCGAGCTGGCCACGACGTACACCGTCCGCATGACCGGCTCGACGGGGAGATCGAGGCCGATGCTCCGGAGCAGTGCCGGTGACCAGGCGCCTGCGCACACCGCCACCCACGATGCGGGGAGCGAGCCTCCGCCCACGAGGTCGACCCCGGTGATGGCTCCCCGTTCCTGGACGAACCCGGCGACCTCTGCATCGACGTACGTGGCGCCCATGGCCATCGACGCCCGCCGGAAGGCCCGGAGGACCGCGGCAACGTCGACGGAGCCGTCGCGCGTCCCGAGGGTGCCGCCCCGCAACGTCGGCGATGCATAGTGGGGGTACCGCCGCTCGATCTCGCCGGCGTCGAGCCACTCGACCTCGCAGCCGAGCTCGCGTTGCAGCGCCATCCCGGCGCGGGAGGCACTTTCGCCCGCCGCATCGCACAAGAACAGATTCCCTTGATGTCTCGCTCCAAATTCGAGATCGAAGCCCTCCCACCGGGGATCGGCGGGCATTGCCGACAGCAGCTCGAGGGTGTAGGCGGACATCCGGATGTTCTCTTCGAGGTTGAACTGCACCCGGACGTTGCCGGCCGACAACATCGTGGATGCACGCCGGTACGTTGGGTCTCGCTCGACGACGGCGACCCGAAGTGACGGCTCCGTGAGCAGCAGGTGGTACGCCGTTGCGCTGCCGACCGCGGCACCGCCGACGATGACGACGTCGTAGCGCACCGGCTCAGACAGCGTTGGTGGCGCCGCCGTCGACGCGGAGGTTCTGACCCGTGATGTAGCCGGCGTCGTCGGAGAGGAGGAAGGCGACCGTCTTCGCCAGCTCGCCGACGGCGCCGTAGCGACCCATCGGGATCTTCTGCAGGTTCTCTTTCGACTCCGGGTAGCTGTCCATGAAGCCCGGCAACACGCAGTTCATTCGGATCCCTGCTGCGGCGTACTGGTCCGCATAGAGCTTGGTGAAGGCACCCAGTGCGGCACGGAGTGCACTCGAGATGGGGAACATCAAGCTCGGCTCGAAGGCCGAGAATGTGGAGATGTTGACGATGGAGCCTGCGCCCGCCTGCTCCATGACCGGGGTGACGAGCCGGGCCATGGTCACTACGTTGAGCAGCACGAGGTCGAGCCCCGCTCGCCAGTCGTCGTTGCCCAGCTCCAGCAGGGGGCCCTTGGCGGGGTGTCCGGTGTTGTTGACGACCGCGTCGATGCGCCCATGCTCGGCAATGGCCCGATCAACCACGGCGGCGAGGTGAGCCTCGTCGGTGACGGACCCGGTCATGCCGATGGCGCCCAACTCTCCCGCCAGCGCCTGCGCCCCCCCGCCGTTGGACGTCAACACGAGCCGATGTCCGCGTCCGGCAAGCTCCCGGGCGATTGCGGCGCCGATGCCCCTGCCGGCTGCGGTGACGATGGTGACGGGTGACGTGTTCAAGGAGGCTCCTGAATGCGGGTGCACCGCACGCTACCGCGTTGCGTCCTGACGTGTCCGAAGCAGGCGGGGAGGGTCTTCGGTCCCGACCTGCCGGGAGGACCTTCGATTGACATCACCCCTCACGACCTACGACGATGCCGCTCGATGGAGCGAGAAGGGTTCCCCGCCCACGAGGCTCGGACGTTGAACGCGTGACGACCCAAGCGTCGGCGCGACGCGCATCCACTCGCCGTCTTCTCATCCCGGTCATCGCCGTCGCTGGTGCGCTTGCGATCGGCGCCGTGATGCTCTTGTTGCTCGGCGCCAACCCCATCGAGGGGTACCAAGCCATGATCGAGGGGGCGTTCGGCAGTGGCGACGCCCTCATCGCCACGGCCCTCAAAGCCACACCGCTCTTGCTGGTCGGAGTCGGCATCACGATTGCGTTCCGCGCCAACGTGATCAACATCGGCGGCGAGGGCCAGATGATCATGGGAGCCATCTTCGGCACCGCGCTCGCGCTCGGTGTGCCCGATCTCCCTGCCGTGATCCTCCTGCCTGCGGTGCTGATCGCCGGTTTTGTCGGCGGCGGGCTGTGGGGCGCCATCCCGGGCGCACTCAAGGCGTACTTCGACGTCAACGAGATCTTGAGCACGATCATGCTCAACATCGTCGCGATCCAGATCATGAACTACCTGCTGCGCACGCCGTTCATCGATCCGGCCGAGATCGAGCGAGGGACCCGCATCCCGCAGACCAAGCGCCTCGCCGAGGCTGCCGATCTGCCCATCATGTTCGGCGACCGGTTGCACACCGGTGTCCTCATCGCAGTCTTGGCGGCAGTGGCGGTCTACATCCTGCTGTGGCGCACGGGTCTCGGTTTCCGGCTCAGGGCCGTGGGCCTCAGCCGCGATGCGGCACGTTACGCCGGGATGCCGGTCAAGCGCAGCATCGTCCTCGCCTTGACGTTCAGCGGGGCGCTTGCGGGGCTGGCGGGCGCCGTGCTCGTGTTCGGGGCCGAGTCTCACCGCTTTGTCACCGATGGTTCGTCGACCGGTTTCACCGGATCGGCGGGTTTCAACGGCATCGTCACCGCCCTCTTCGGCGGTTTGCACCCGCTGTGGACGATCCCATCGTCGTTCCTCTTCGGCGGTCTCCTTGTCGGAGCCAACGCCATGCAACGGGCCGTGCAAGTCCCGTCCGCGCTGATCCTCGCCCTGAACGGGCTGGTCGTGATCTTCGTGGTGAGCAGCGAGCGTCTCCGGTCGAGGATCAACCCGCGTCTCGTCGAGGTCGTGGACGAGCAGCCGCCCGAAGAAGCACCCGTACCAGCCGACGGAGGACTGCCATGAGCGAGTTCTTCACGTCCGCAGTGTTGATCGCCACGGCGGCATCCGGAATCCGCCTGGCGATGCCCCTGCTGCTGGCGTCGCTCGGAGAGACATTCGGCCAGCGGAGCGGTGTCCTCAATCTCGGCGTCGAGGGCATCATGCTCCTCGGTGCCTTCGCCGGCTACTACACGGTGCTGCAGACCGACAACATCCCACTCGGTCTGCTGGCGGGAACCGGCGTTGGGCTCGCGATGGGTGTGGCCACAAGTGTGATCAGCGTGACCCTGCGGGCCGAGCAGGGGATCAGCGGCATCGGTGTGTACCTCTTCGGTCTCGGAATGAGCGACCTCCTCTTCCAGAAGCTCGTCGGCACACCTCAACCCATCAGCCGGTTCCAGAACGCCCCGATTCCGGTGCTGAGCGACATCCCGGTGGTCGGCGAGATCCTCTTCGACAACAGCATCATGGTGTACCTCGCATTCCTGCTGGTGCCGCTGGCGACGATCGTGCTGAATCGCACGACGTTTGGTCTCAACATCCGAGCGGTCGGCGAAAACCCTGAAGCTGCCGACAGCCTCGGCGTCAGCGTGACCCGCACCCGGTATGCAACCGTGACCATCGGGGGAACGATGGCCGGTCTCGCCGGTGCTGCCCTGGCCATCCAGCTCGGGATCTTCCAGCAGAACCTCACCGCCGGCCAAGGTTTCATCGCCATCGCACTCGTCTACTTCGGTGCGTGGCGCCCGATCGGGGTCATGCTGGGCTCCCTCCTCTACGGCTTGACCGCGGCGACGGTCCTGCAGCTCAAGACGCTGGGGATCATCCCGCTCAGCGCTTCGGACCTCGCCTCGATGGCCCCTGCCGTCATCACCATTCTTGCCCTCGTGGTCGTCGCCAGGAGATTCCGAGCGCCGACCGCACTCACCAAGCCATACGTCAGAGGCGGCTGATCGGCTACGACCCGCCACTGGACCCACCAAACCGAAACGGAGGAAACCACATGAAGCACAGGTTGACATGGCGGCGCCTGATGGTGCTGCTCGCAGTACTGACGCTGGTCGCGGCAGCCTGCGGAGGCGATGACGACGATGCCGCGACCGGTGACGGCGACAGCGACACCACAGCCGCAGCGGACGCGGGCGGAGGCGATGCGGGGGGCGATGCCTTCCGAATCGCCATCGTGGCGCCGAGCGCATCAAACGACCTCGCCTTCACGCAGTCGATCGTCGACGCCGTCACGACCATCCAGAACGAGATGGGTGCCGACGCCATCGCCGTCGAGGTCACCGATGGGACATTCGTCGTCGAGGATGCGGGCGCCGCCCTGCGGGCCTACGCCGCCGATGGCGTCGACCTCGTCATCGGCCACGGCTCGCAGTACGGCGGATCGATCGAAGAGATCGCAAAGGACTTCCCTGAGACGTCGTTCGCCTGGGGCACCGCAGCAGATACGTTTGGACTGCCCAACGTCTACGCATACGAAGCCGCCTCGGATGAGGGTGGCTACGTGATGGGTGTGATGGCCGCATTGCTGACGGAGACCGGGACCGTCGGCGTGGTCGGACCGATCGAGACCGGCGACGCCAAGCTGTACGTCGACGGCTTCGCCGCCGGTGTCGCCGCCACCGACTCCGCCGTACAGACCAACATCAACTACATCGGATCGTTCTCGGACGTGGCTTTGGCTTCCGAGGCGGCCGAGAGCCAGGTGGCCAACAACGCCGACGTGATGACGGGCACGGCCCAGATGGTCGTCGGTGCAGTGAGCGTTGCAGAGGCCAACGACGTGGCCTGGTTTGGCACCCAGGCGAATCAGACCTCGCTGGCCCCGTCGATCGTCGTCGCCAACCAGGTCTACAAGTGGGAAGTGATCCTCAACGAAATGATCGAGAACGTCAAAGGTGGAACCCTCGGCGGCGAGATCTACGAGATCAACCTGGAGAACGGCGGTCTGGTGATCGAGTACAACGACGCCTACGACCTTCCTGCGGAGATCCGTGCGGCCGGTGACGAAGCTGCAACAGGCATCGCAGACGGGTCGATGACCACAGGAGGATGACGCGGGCCGAGAAGCGTGGGGCCGTGCCACATCGGCACGGCCCCACCCATCGACACCCCGAGAGGTAGCAACGTGACGGCAAAGGGCACATCAGAAGCTCCCATGCTGGAGATGCGAGGGATCACCAAGGAGTTCCCCGGCGTCCTCGCCAACGACTCCGTCGATTTCGACGTGTACAAAGGAGAGATCCACACCCTGCTCGGGGAGAACGGCGCAGGGAAGTCGACCTTGATGAAGGTCCTCTACGGCTTCTATCGCCCAGATGCAGGGACGGTCCGGCTCCACGGCGAGGTGGTCGAGCTCAACGAGCCTTCCGACGCCATTGCCCATGGGATCGGCATGATCCACCAGCATTTCATGCTGGTCCCGACGCTGACGGTCGTGGAGAACGTCGCCCTCGGTTTGGCTTCGGACCGGCGCCCGTTCAACGATCTTCGCGTCGTCGGCGAACACATCCAGGAGCTGTCCGAGCAGTACGGGCTCAACGTCCACCCCAACGCCAAGGTGTGGCAACTCGCCGTTGGGGAGCGGCAGCGGGTGGAGATCCTCAAAGCGCTCTACCGCGATGCGACGCTCCTCGTCCTCGACGAGCCCACGGCCGTGCTGACGCCGCAGGAGGTCGACGACTTCTTCGTCACCTTGCGACAGATGGCAGCCGACGGCCGGGGGCTCATCTTCATCTCCCACAAGCTGCACGAGGTGATGGCGATCAGTGATCGCGTCACGGTGTTGCGCAACGGGCGCGTCACCGGAGAGACGGCGCCGGCAAAGACCAGCCGTGAGGAGCTGGCGAAGATGATGGTCGGCCGCTCGGTGAAGCTTGCTCCCGACCGGTCGCAGGTGAAGGTGGGCGGAGAGCGTCTCGAAGTCTCGGACCTGCACGTCCTCGGCGACCGCGGCACCCATGCGGTGGACGGTCTCACCTTCGACGTACACGCAGGCGAGATCCTCGGGATCGCAGGCGTTTCGGGCAACGGTCAGCGAGAGCTGGCCGAGGCGGTCGCTGGGCTGCGACCGCCGGTGTCGGGCAGCATCTTCATCGACGGGGTGAACGTCACCAGCAACTCGCCCCGTGAGACCCGGGCCGCCGGACTGTCGTACGTGCCGGAGGAGCGCATGCGCGATGGAGCGGTTGCCGACTTCTCCGTGTCGGAGAACCTGATTCTCGTCGACCACAGAGACAACGCCTTCAGCCGCAACGGCTTCCTCAAGTTCGGAGCAATCGAGGAGCACTCCGAAGACTTGGTCGAGTCGTTCAACGTCAAGACCCCGACGCTGGACACCCCCACCCGCAACCTGTCGGGTGGCAACATCCAGAAGCTGATCCTCGCCAGAGAGCTGTCATCTCGGCCGCGGGTCCTCGTGGCCGCTCAACCGACCCGCGGTGTCGACATCGGGGCCGCGGAGTACATCCACGAACGGCTCGTGGCGCAGCGCGAGGAGGGCACCGCGATCATGGTGATCTCCGAAGACCTCGACGAAGTCATGGCGCTGTCCGATCGGGTGATGGTGATGTTCGAGGGCAAGGCCATGGGCATCGTCGACCCAACGGAGACCACCCGCGAGCAGATCGGCCTTCTCATGGCCGGCGTCGCGCAGGACGTCCCGGCCTGACCCCCTGAACCGGCCGGGCGTGCGCGGCGACGGTTCGTTCAGGTCATGTGCCCAAACCGAGTGCTCTGGCAAGGAACGACGCCATTTGATCGCGACGCACGTCCTGTGACGGGCAATAGCGGTCGTTGTCCGGAGGGTTACAGCCCTTCGTGATCCCCGCAGTCCGCAACTTGTCGATGTCGCTCTCGAACACCGAATCGTCGTCGTCGACGAACCAGTCGCCGCCACCATCGTCGGTCAACCCCAACCCGCGGACCAGAAACGCCGCCATCTGACCCCTCGTCACGGACTCCCCTGGGCAGTAGCGGTCGTTGTCCGGAGGGTTGCAGCCCTTGGTGATCCCCGCAGTCCGCAACTTGTCGATGTCGCTCTCGAACACCGAATCGTCGTCGTCGACGAACCAGTCGCCGCCACCATCGTCGGTCAACCCCAACCCGCGGACCAGAAACGCCGCCATCTGACCCCTCGTCACGGACTCCCCTGGGCAGTAGCGGTCGTTGTCCGGAGGGTTGCAGCCCTTGGTGATCCCTGCGGCGGCGATGGCCTCGATATTCGCCTCGTGGACGTTGCCGTCGTCGTCGAGGAACCGCCCGGACTCGTCACCGAGGTACTTCGTGACCGCCAGCTCTCCTGAGAGTGATCCGCTGTCGATCGGGTTCGTCACGCTGACGATGAACAGCCCGCCGTCACCGGCGGCTACCCCCGCCGCACGGGCCAGCGCGTTCCCCAGCAGCATGTCGACGTCGAGGGCGCCAATCATCACCCCGAGCGGAGTGCCATCCGGTGCGTAGCGGTACACCCGCTGAGTGAAATCGCCGGAATTGACCGCAACCGCCAGCGAACCGTCGCGCAACTCGGCGATGACGACTCCGGCGCTGAAGCCACCCACCGCGTGTGCGGGAGCCTGCCAGATCACGGCTCCGTCGGCGCCGACCTTGGTGACGACGAGCACCGATCCTTCGACGTCGGAGAACAGTTGTGTCGCTATCGCCACCGTCCCGTCGCTCAGCGGGATCGTGTCGTAGTAGTCGATGGCTCCGGCCAAGACCTCCGTCGGCGTGCCTCCCACGCCGGCATCGCTCACCACCATCGTTGCAACTCCGGCGTCTTCGCCCGAGGAGAACATCCCGATGGCGAGATAGTTGGCGCCCGACGTCGGCCAGACGGTCGTCTCGATGAGGTCGTGCACCAGCAATCCGGTCCACGTGAGATCCGCTGTTCCCCCGGTACCGAAGGTTGGGTCGGGTGAACCCGAAGGTTGAAGTCGCGTGACGACTCCAGGGAAGTCGACGGTGTTGCGCCATCCGCCGACGACCACGTCGCCGTCGTCGACGAACACCGATGTGGTTCGTTCCGTACCGGGGGCGAACAGTCGCGTCACGCCGTCGAAACCGAAGGTCGGGTCGAAGGCCCCGTTGCTGTCGAACGACGCAACGAACATGTCCGTGTCGGTTCCGCCGAGCGCGCCGATCTCGCCTGCGACGTAGAACGACCCGCCGGGCTGGAGGCTGACCGAGGTGCCGAACTCGTACTCTGCCGAGAGGCCGATATCGGTGGAGTCCTCCCGCGACAATCCATCTGCAGCGACTTCGGTGACCCAGAACGACTGTTCCCCGCTGCCGGCCCCGATCGAGCTCCCCGTGAGGATCGCTTCACCCGTCGGCCGGACCGCCATCGCCCCGATCCAATGTGGTCCTCCCGTTTGGGGGATGGCGTGGCTTCCGTCAACGCCGTAGCCGGGGTCGACGTCACCAACATCGGCCAGCGCAGGCAAAGCCGCCAAGATCAGCATGGCCGCAACAAGGGCGCCCATCCAGATCCTTCCTTGCAATGAGTGTCGCATGTCGCCTCCTGTTCACCAGATCTCCACGAGCCCGCGGCCGTACGTTTTGAGGCGGACCGCACCGTCGCGCCCTCGTCAGCAGCGTCACGCTGCCGCGGTGGCTGCTGCTAGGGCCGGTCGACCCGGCTCCCGCCCGGCGCCGGCTGACTTGCCGAAACCCAGTTTTCGCGAATGCAGCCTTGCTTCCCACTCGAGGCGCACATCACCGTGATGTATATCGAGGTTTTGCAATATTTTGAAGTCATCAGCAGCAGTAGCCGCGGCAGTTCTGTGCACCTCGAAGGTGCTTCGTCCGGAGCGGGTCACGTCCTATAGTCCACGAACGATGAATGAGGCCCGTTGCCCCGAGCGTATGCCGTCCCTGCGACGGCTTTTTTTCTGCCCGGGCCCGGCCAACCGCAGGCCGCGCCGGCCCTGCACGGTATGAGGAACAAGGAGCACGAATGACCACGAGGCGGATCACCGAACACCTTCCGTTCGGAGAGAAGCGCGACCCGCGCTTCTTCGGCCAGGACATCCTCTCGGTTTCCCAGTTCGACAGAGAAGACCTCGACACGCTTTTTGCGGTAGCCCACGAGATGTACGGCATGGTGGAGCGCATCGGCACCTTCGACCTGCTCAAGGGCAAGGTGCTGACCAACCTGTTCTACGAGCCCTCGACACGAACGTCGTCGTCGTTCGTGGCTGCCATCGAACGGCTCGGTGGCAGCGTCATCCAGATCAACAACGTCACGTACTCGTCGGTGTCGAAGGGCGAGAGCCTCGAAGACACGGTGCGAACAATGCAGTGCTACACCGACGCCGTCGTACTGCGCCACCCGGAGAAGGGCTCTGTCGCCCGTGCAGCGGCGGCGTGCACCAAGCCGGTGATCAATGCCGGCGACGGTCCGGGCGAGCATCCCACCCAGGCATTGCTCGACGCCTACACCATTCGTGAGGAAATGGGTGGGATCGACGGACTCACCGTCACCATGCTCGGCGATCTCAAGCACGGCCGCACGGTCCACTCGCTGGCCAAGTTGCTCACGCTGTACGACGTCAAGCTCAACTACGTGTCGCCCGAGATCCTCCGCATGCCGGACTATCTGGTCGAGGAGGTCGATGCGGCAGGGATCAAGCAGTTCGAGACGGCCGACCTCGAAGAAGTGCTTCCCGAGACCGACGTGCTCTACGTGACCCGCATCCAGAAGGAGCGGTTCGACAGTCCCACCGACTACGACCAGGTGAAGGACTCGTACGTCATCACCGCAGACACGATGACCCGGGCCAAGGAGAAGATGGCGCTCATGCACCCGCTGCCTCGCGTCGGCGAGATCGCCACCGAAGTCGACCTCGACCCGAGGGCCGCCTACTTCCGCCAGATGGAATACGGCATGTACGTCCGCATGGCCCTGCTGGCCCTCGTGCTCGGCAGGGCCTAGATGTACCCGGCCGGGGCCTGAGCAGCCCACCCGAAGGGCAGGAGCGGACAGTACCTCTTCGTCCGGCGAGACGGCAGCTTGCCCTATCCGCACGGCCTCTCAGCCACGACGAAGCGATCACAAACGGCCGGCCGAAGGCCGGCTGTCGGCCTACATCTCCGGTACGGGCATCATCTCGTAGATGTCGACGGCGTAGTTGCCCTTGCCTTCACTGAGATACGGGTGGCCGGCGGCGAGCGCCTTGGCGCCGGCGAGATCGGCCGCCTCGACGATCGAGTAGCCGGTGAGTGATGTCGCGGTGCCGGTCGAGCCATCGTCGACGACCGACGTCGACGGGCCGAACGGCGTCCCGATGTCGCTCATGGCCGAGCCGATCTTGCCCATCCAGGCGCCCCACTTCGCCATGACCTCTCGAGCCTGTTCGGGGCTCATGTCGGACATGTCGGTGGCGTCACCCTTGTAGGCCATCATGAACTTCGGCATTGGACATACCTCCTGGTACGGCGGGGTACGAGCAGCGTACGGGATTCGCCAGACTATTTCAATCGCAACTAAAATAGATTCCATGGATCCGCTCAAGGTCATCGCAGAGCCACGCCGGCGCCAGATCCTCGCCATCGTGTGGGATCGGGAGATGGCGGCCGGCGACATCGCCGATCGTTTCGACGTGACCTTCGGTGCGGTTTCGCAACACCTCAAGATCCTTCGCCGTGCAGGGTTCGTGACCGTTCGCCGTGACGGGAACCGCCGGCTCTACAGGACCGACCAAGAGGCGCTCGGACCCCTCCGCGAGGTGATCGCCACGATGTGGTCCGATACGCTCGACCAGCTGGCTGAGGCCATCGAAGCGGACATGGAGGCGCCGGATGCAGAATGAGCCGATCATCCTGGAACGGCAGATCGCCGCACCGCCCGAGGTCGTCTACACCTACCTCACCGACGAGAACAAGTGGCCGATGTGGCAAGGGATCCACGCCAGCCTCGACCCCCGGCCGGGTGGGATCTTCGCCCTTTCCATGGCCAACGGGATGCGGGCTCGCGGCCAGTTCGTCGAGTTGGTGCCGGCCGAGCGAGTCGTCTTCACCTGGGGATGGATCGACCACCCGGGCGTCCCTCCGGGATCGAGCACCGTCGAGATCAGCCTTGCCCCCGTCGACGACGGCACGCTGCTGACCCTGCGGCACTCGGGCCTGCCCAGCGACGACGTCCCGCCGCACACCGCCGGGTGGGAGATGTACCTGCCGCAACTGGCGATCGTTGCCGCCGGCGGTGACCCTGGGGCCGATCTGGGCCCGATGGCCGGCTGATCCGAGCGGTCGCTGCCCACAAGCGGCCCAGTTGGTGTGGACCGTGTGCCGTGGCCAGAATGCGCCCATGGACTTCGCCACCACTGACCTGTCCGATGCGTACCCGGAAGCTGGGGCCGCGGGGCCCGGCTTGAGCGACTTCGGCGGCGTGCGCCGGTTCTGCGGACCGATCCGCACTGTCCGCTGCCGGGAGGACAACTCGCTCGTGCGCACTGCTCTCGAAGAGCCGGGTGATGGTGCGGTGCTGGTCGTCGACGGCGGAGGATCGCTGTCATGCGCGCTCCTCGGAGATCGGCTCACTGCTGCGGCCATCGCCAACGGATGGTCGGGGGTGATCGTCAACGGGTGCGTCCGCGACAGGGCGGAACTTGCCGGCATGGGGCTGGGGATCCGCGCCCTCGCGGCTCACCCTCGCCGATCGGAGAAACGGAACACCGGCGAACGTGACGTGACGGTGACCTTCCTCGGCGTCGACTTCACCCCCGGCGCTTGGGTGTACGTCGACGAGGACGGGCTCCTGGTGCTCCCCTCACGTATCGACGGCTGACAAAGGGCCGGATCAGGCGGAGGCGTCGCCCGGGTGCGGCGACATGAGGAGCGCACAACGCTCGATCCGGGCCCTCCCAGTGAGGGCAGCGGCCATGGCCTTGGCGTCGCCCTCGGTGCTGGCCGACACTTTGGTGACCGCAACGGCAATCCTGGCGTTCTCGGGTACCGAGCGCATCACGCCGTCCGGGTGGGTGAGCACTCGTACCGCTGCATCGACATCGAGCTCATCATCGACCGAAAGGCCTGCAAGCTTCGCCACGAGCTCGGGCCGGTGACACCCCTCGATGATCGGTCTGCCGATGGCATCGATCCCCACGACGATCACCACAAGGGTCGCCGCCGCGGGTATGACCGGCTCGTGCGCAGTCGGGGACTTGAAGGACTTGCCCCTCGCCCCGTCGGCTTCGACCAGCACGTAGTCGGCGCCCGCCTCGGCGGAAATCCGGTCGACCGCGACGCAGGGTGGGCCGGTGACCTTGCGGCCGTCATCTGTCGCCACCACCATTACGGGGCTATCCCCGCGGAGCGCGGAAACGATCGCCGAGGTCTCACTCGACCGACACACCGCCGCAGCACGGCGGGCCTGGTCGGTCCCCATCTTCGTGGTCGTCGTCAGCACCACCTTGGCGCCGCTCGCCGCCAACTCGTCGCCCAGAGCGAACAGCAGCGTCGACTTGCCGCCTGCCCCCACGAACGCCACGAGGTCCCGGTCGCCGACGCCGAGCAGCGTGCGAAGGGCCGCCGTCACGTATTCCGATTCAGGTGGACGAGCACCGCCTCGAGCACGCCGCCGCCGACCGAAAGCGCCTTGTCCGAGATCTCCCAACAGGCATCGGGGTTCGCCCTGGGGTCGATGTCGCCGATCTTCAAGCCAGGCGTGGCGTTGAACCCCGGAGCGATGAGGCCGCGGACGACGCCATGGGTGAGTGCCCGCACGGTCCGCTCCCCCACGAGACCGATCGCCTGCTCGCGCATGACATGGTCCCCAAAGCCCACCGACCATGACACCCGACCGGCGCTCTCCGCACGCAGCACCCTCAGTTCGTCTTCGCCTCCGATCCTTCCGGGCATGCCGGTGTCGGACTCGGCGGCGCCCTCCCAGATCACTTTGCCGAGCCTGTGCCCCCGCATGGTCTCGACGACGGCATGACAATCGACGCCTGCCGTGAAGCCCGGGCCCAGCCCGACAACGAGAGGCGCCTGACCGACGCTCGAATCGAGGTTCCGCTTGGCCAGCCTGGCGTCGACAATTGCCGCCACCCCACCAGGGAACTCAGGCAATGCGGGATCGACGAACACCGCAACGACTCCTGAACGGGCCACCCGCGCCGCCTCGGCGCTGGAATGAACACGTCGGGCGACAAGATCCTCGACCTCGATGTGCCCCGCAGTCACTGCGGATGACACCGCCACGGTTCTGCGAACAGTGAAGGGTGGATCAACCTCCAGCACCACCGAGGGGAAGCCGGCACGGTGCAGCCTGGCCACGACCCCGGTGCCGATATCACCCCCGCCCCGAACAACGACCAGATGGTCGGCGAACAACATCAGCCCGTCTCCCCGACCCGAAAGGCGCCGATGACCTCTGCCATGATCGACACTGCGATCTCCTGTACGGTCTCGGCGCCGATCTCCTGACCGATCGGCGCCCGCACCCTCGCCAACGCCGCCTCGGTGATGCCCGCATCGAGCAGCTTGCGCTTGGTGGTCGCCCAGCGCCTCGAGCTGCCCATCACCCCGATGTAGCGCGCACCCGAGTCCAGCAGCACCGGAAGCGTCGCAACGTCGTAGTCGACGCTGCGGCTGACCAGCACGACTGCCGTGTCGCGGGTGATCTCGACGGCGGCCAGCACGTCGACGATCGTGCCCGCCACTCGAACATCCGCCAGCGGTACCACCTCTTCCGCAACCTCCTCGGCACGATCGTCGGCGACGACCGTGCGGAAGCCGAGCCAGTGGGCAAGCTCGACCACGGCTTTGCCGACGTGGCCTGAACCTGCGATCAGAACGGTGGGAGATGGCATGAATGGCTCCAGATAGATGTCGACGTGCCCCCCGCACACCCCGGGATCCCCTTCGCCGGGATCCACGAGATCGTATGCAAGCAGCTGGGTCTTGGCGCTGCGCAGCGTCGCCTTCGCCGCCTCGATGACGCGGGACTCCATCTCGCCGCCACCGACGGTGCCGCTGAGCGCACCGTCTGCGTAGACGAGCATCTTGGTTCCCGCATGCCGCGGCACGGACCGCTGGGTGGCGACCACGGTGGCCAGCACCACGGGCCGGCCTTCCTCGACTGCGCCCGCCAGCTCGCGGAGGATGCGCTGCTGCTCGCCTGCGGCCACGTCAGCTCGTTTGAAGCGCCCGCCACACCCGCTCGGGGGTGAACGGGATCTCGTTGATGCGGGCTCCCGTGGCGTTGACGATCGCGTTGCGGATCGCAGGGGCTACCCCGTCCTTGGGGATCTCGGCGATGGCCTTGGCGCCGAACGGCCCGCTCTTCTCCATGGTCTGCACGAGGAACGCCTCGATGTGCGGCATCTCGTCGGACCGGTAGATCTTGTAGGGACCAAACCGGGGGTTGACCATCTTGCCCTTCTCGTCGTACGCCATCTCCTCACAGTGCCCGTAGCCAAGCGCCTGGACCATGCCGCCCTCGACCTGGCCTGCGGACGTCACCGGGTTGATCGGCACCCCACAGTCCACCGCCATGATGAGCGACTGCACCGTGACCTGGCCCGTTTCGACATCGACTTCGACCTCGGCGAACTGAGCGGCGTACGGCGGCGGGGATTCCGGCGCCACGTACGAAGCCGTGCCCATGATCTGGTGCTGCTGATCTTGGTGCAGAGAATGGAGGGCGATTTCTTCGAGCGACACGGAGCGACCGTCCGCAGACCAAGCCCGCTTGTCGGCGAGCTCGATCTCTCCAGCCGAGTCGGCGTCGAGCATGATGGCGGCACGTTCGGTGATCAGTCTGCGGACTTCGTCCGCAGCCTTCTTCACCGCCATGCCCGACACGTACGTCGTCGACGATGCGTAGGCGCCGGTGTCGAACGGCGTCATGTCGGTGTCGGCCGCATAGACGACAATCTCCTCCGTCGGCACCCCCAGCACCTCTGCCGCTATCTGCGCCAGGATCGTGTCGGCGCCTGTGCCGAGGTCGGTGGCACCCATCAGGAGGTTGAACGAGCCGTCATCGTTGATCTTGATGCTGGCTGCGCCCATGTCGAGCCCTGCGATGGCACTGCCGTGCATACACATGGCAAACCCGATGCCGCGACGAATGTGCGGCCGATCTGCCGGCATGCGCCAGTCGGGGTCGTACCGGCGCAACCAGCCGCTGGCTCGCTTGCCCTGGGCGACGCATTCCGCCAGGCCGCTGGAGGTGATCACAGGGACCACTTCCATGTCGGCTGCGCCTTCTCCCAGCTCTGTGGCGATGTCCAGCGGATCACCGACCCCCGTCCAGTTGCGCTGCTTGAACCCGAGCTCGTCGATGCCGAGCTCGGCGGCGATGTCGTCCATGTGGGACTCCAGCGCAAACAGCGCCTGGGGGGCACCGTATCCCCGATACGCCCCGGGAACCGGGATGTTCGTGTACGCAACGTCACAGTCGAACTTCTTGTTGGGGCAGTTGTAGGAGCTGAGGCCCCGCAACCCGCTGACCATCTGCACCGTCAAAGCGTGGGTGCCGTATGCGCCGGTGTTCCCAACGACCCGCATCGACTGACTGACCAGCACGCCCTCGGTGGTCACGCCGGTCTTGTACGTCACCGTCTGCGGGTGGCGGGTGCGGCTGGAGACGAACTCTTCCTCCCGGGTGAGCAGCAGCTTGACAGGCCGTCCGGTCGCCAGCGTCAGGTGGCCGACGATGTCCTCGATGAGCATCTCCTGCTTGGCCCCGAACCCGCCGCCGATGCGCGGCTTGATGATCCGGATCTGACGCACCGGCAGGCCGAGCAGCGGGGCGACCATACGTCGAACGTGGAAGGGAACCTGGGTGGAGGTGCGGATCACCATGCGCTCGTCGCTGTCGAGCCATGCGATGGCGATGTGGGGCTCAATGGGGCACTGCTGCACCTGGTGGACCCTGAAGGTCTGTTCGAACACCCGGTCGGCGGCCTCGAAGCCGGCCTCGACATCACCGACCTCGGCTTCGATGTGATGAACGATGTTGCGCGCTGGGTCGTATGCACCCTCCATCCCGCCCTCGTCGTGGATCACCGGTGCGTTTCCCGAGATGGCTTCGTTCTCGTCGAAGACCGCAGGCAGGACCTCGTACGTGACGTCGATGAGACGCACCGCCTCGGCAGCGATCTCCTCCGTCTCCGCAGCGACCGCGGCGACCCGGTCTCCGACATAGCGCACCTTGTTGTCGAAGCTCACCTGGTCGTACGGCAGCGGGTTCGGGAAACTCTGCCCTCCCGAGGCGTACCGGACCCTGGCGACGTTGTGGTGATGGAGGACCGCATGCACCCCAGGGAGGGCGCGGGCCTTGCTGTCGTCGATCGCGACGATGCGGGCGTGGGCATGCGGGCTGTACAGCACCTTGGCGTGAAGCATGCCTCTGATCTCGATGTCGTCGACGAACGCCGGGTTGCCCTTTGCCAGCTTGAGCGCATCGACCTTGGTCTCCGGTTTGCCGACGACTTTGGTCTCGGGTACGTCAGGGCTCGGGATCACCCGGGGTGCCACCATCGGAAGCTCGAGACGTGGGCCGCCGTCGCCGACGTCGCCGCCGTCTGTGAGCGTCAGCGGTGCGATGAGGGCTGCCTCCACTGGGGGCGGTCGATCGCCGCGCAGCTCTGCGGCAGCCCGTAACACCGCCTCGACCGGCCGCACGTAGCCGGTCTCGCGATCGAGGATGCCGGAGAACATGTCGCGAATCTCGGCCTCGCTGGGATCCGGATTCCGATCGAGCAGCGCCTTGGCGCCCAGGATCATCGCAGGCGTCGAATAGCCCGACTGGATGGCCCCCGTGACGACGAACGCCCGCTGGATCGGGTTGAGGCCACGGCCCACGGCGAGGCCTTCGACCGTCTCGACGTCATGACCGCCTGCCTGGGCGGCGAGCATCACCTCCGACGACACCAGCCGCCCGTCGAGGAGAACGGCATCGGCCCCCGTTTCGCCGGTCTCCGCACCGAAGCGCACGCTGAACATCCCCTCACGCCTGAGCACCGCCCGCAAGGACTCGTGCGGGGCGCACTCGACCTCGAGCGGCCGTCCGTTGAGCGTCAAAGCCACCCTCACGATGCCTCCTCAACCAGTGCCAGCACCCGATCGGCGTGCGTCTGGGCCAGGGACCTGCGGTACTCGGCCGAACCCCGAAAGTCGGCGGGAGGTTCGAGCGCAGCGACCATCGCCGGATCGACGATGGTCGGAGTGGCGGCAACCCCGCAGAGGGCGAGGCGGGTGGCGCCGTCCGAGCGCCTTGCATAGGCGGCGACGATCGGCGTGTCTGCGGGTGTCCTGCCCGTGCCCGACCAGGCGGTGACGCCGTCTCCGGCGACGGTCACCGACGTGATGACGGCACCTGCCAGCAGCGACGGCTCGGCCAGGAGGTCGGCGAGAGCCGTGTCCTTCGAGCCCGCAGGTCCCACGACCTCCAGCCGGGCCTCGTGGACGAGCAGCGCCGCCACCAAGCCGCTCTCCGGATCGCCTGAGGCGACTGCGCCGCCGATCGTCGCTGCATTGCGGATGGTGCTCGGCGCTTCACGGTGCGCCGCATCCCGCACGAGCTCTGGGACGGCGGCCGACTCGACGATCTCCTGGAGCCGGGTCGTCGCACCGATCCGGACCTCCGACCCGTTCCCCGCAGTCACCCCGTTCAGACCGAGCGCCTGCAGGTCGACGACCTCGACCGCGACCTCACGATCAGCGGCGGTGACGACCGTCCCGCCGCCAATGATCTCTGATTCGACATCCGGTCGCGCCAGCAACGCGAGCGCGGCCTCGATCGTTTCCGGTCGGTGATACTCCCGAATCGATGGCATGGGACTCCAAACCTGCGGGACTCGCCACATTACCTTTGCTCTCGATGCGGTGACATGCGACCCGAGCACTTCGACACCCTCTCGCTCTACGCTTGTCCGTGATCGAGGCCGGGAGTGGCTCAGGCGCTGCCATCAGCGCACAGATTCCGGGCAATGGTCACAACCCGGGTGCGCCGCACTCGGCGAACAAGAAACTCAGGAGGCAACACATGCCACGAGGAACATGGCGCTGGATCCTCGCCCTCACGCTCGCTTTGTCGCTGATTGCAGCGGCATGCGGCGGGGACGATGATGCCGGCGATTCTTCCGATACCACCGCAGCGGCCGCCACCGGCGATGACGGTGGCGATGCGGCAGCACACAGGAGACGTCCTCAAGATCGCGTTTGTCCATGTCGGCCCCGTCGCCGACAAAGGTTGGTCGTGGGCACACGACCAAGGCGCACAGTTCGTCGAGGCCCAACTTGGTGATGCCGTCGAGATCACGACGCTGGAGAGCATCCCCGAAGGCTCGGACTCGCAGCGGGTGTTCGAAGACCTGGCAGCCGACGGCAACCAGCTCATCTTTGGCACGTCCTTCGGCTACATGGAGCCGATGCTGGCGGCAGCCGAGAACTTCCCCGACGTGAAGTTCGAGCATGCCACCGGTTTCATGACATCGGAGAACATGGGCAACTACTTCGGTGCAGCCGAAGAAGGCCGCTACCTGACGGGTCTTGCCGCAGGCGCGGCCACCGAGTCGAATCTCATCGGCTACGTCGCTGCGTTCCCGATCCCCGAAGTGATCCGCGGCATCAACGCCTTCACGCTCGGCGTTCGTGAGGTCAACCCCGATGCCCAGGTCGAGGTCGTGTGGACCTCGACGTGGTTCGATCCGCCGAAAGAGAGCACCGCGGCTCAGTCGCTGCTCGACAAGGGTGCGGATGTCATTGCGATGCACCAGGACTCCGCTGCTCCGGGACAAGCCGCCGAGACGGCAGGGGCCAAGTGGATCGGGTACAACACCGACATGACCGAGTTCGCCCCCGAGGCGTGGCTCACTGCTCCGGTGTGGGATTGGGGACCGTTCTATCTCGAGACGGCGCAGCAGGTCATCGACGGCAGCTGGGCGGCGGAGGCCTTCTACGGCAACATGGCCGATGGACTGGTGAACCTCGCTCCGTATGGCCCGTCGGTGTCCGACGAGACCAAGGCGCTGATCGCCGAGAAGACCCAAGCGATCATCGATGGATCGTTCACGGTCTTCCCTGATCCGATCGTCGACCAGGACGGCAACGAACGGCCGTTGGGCAACATCTTCACGGACGAGCACAACTACTTCGTCGAAGGTGTTGTTGGCAGCCCGACCGGCTGACCGGCGAACTCCAACGCAACGTGCACAGGGCCCCGGCAATGGCGGGGCCCTGTCGCTTTCGACTGCCGATTCATGGAAGCTGTCGGTTCATGGAAACCGTCGACTCAGGGCGCAGGGGCGAGCGGTATCCCTTCGCTCGGGTCGTTCAGCAGCCCAAGCAACACCGGGACCGGCGACTCGAATCCAGGGCGAGGTGTGATCGTGACCCCGGATGCGTCGCGCCCGAGCAGGAATCCCTGGCCCTCCGCAGCCTCGAACCTCGCGTCATCGAGATACAGCCGTGCCTTCACCTGGGCGGGGTCGCCGTTCTCTGGGCAGAACGTGAGACAGTTGCCGCACTCGTTGCACAGCTCGGCGAAGACCAGGTACTGGTGCCTGCCCGAGAGGTCACCGCTTTCGGGGCTCGGGAGCCTGAAGAAGGCATCGTTGGGGCAGACCGTCACGCACAGGTTGCAGGCAACACATCCCCACATCTCCAGGTCATGGTCGACGGTGCGGGGCAGCTCCTCGTGGGCGTACAGGTCGTATTCGGCCTTGCCGTGGCCGGAAACGATGTCCGTCATGTGCGCCTCGGCGGGTCCGCGGAATCCGGCGGCCTTCGCACTGTCCCAGCAGTGCTGATGCCATTCAGGAAGGGTCGCCACACCTGCCGCCGCCATGTCTCGCTCCAGACGGCGGAGGATCGGTTCGAGCCGTCCGTACCCACCGGGACGCAGCAGGTCAGAGCTCAGCGTGACCGGGGCGACGCCCATCCCTGCGGTGGCGCTCACGTTGTCCTTGCTGACACCTGCGGAGAAGCTCACCTGCACCGAGCCGTCGTGGCCCGCCACCTTGAACATTCCCGGCATGGTGTTGAGCAAGTCGTCGAGCAGGCACGTGGCCAGCACGTGGAGCGGCGGACCGGACATGTACATCGGGTCGTCGGGCAGGAATCCTTTGTCGTTGTTGACGACCATCGTGTTGGTGAGCTTGATGCCGAACCGCCTGCCCTGACGTACGGCGTGGGCGGCGAGATCTGAGATCAGGTCAACCGCCCTGCCGATCTCGAGGTCTTCGACGAAAGAGAGCCGGTTGAGGCGAATCGACTCGTAGGCCAGATCCTGCTGCAGTACTTCGACGACCCGGCCGAATCCCAGCAACGTCGGGTTGAGCTTGGCCACCACATCGAGACCGTGATGATCCATCAGGTGAACGACCATTGCCTCGATCTCGTCGGGAGGGCACCCGTGGAACGTGCTCAAGGTCAAGGTGTCCGCGATGCGGGTCGGGAAGTCGTAGTCACGGAACTCTGCGAACGGCTCGGGGATGGACGTGCGCAGGCGGTCGATCTCAGCGCCGGCGTCCATCATCGACTCGATGAACCGTGCCACCTTCTCGGTCTGAATCCCCGCCAGGTCGTAGCCGACCGAGAGGTCGAAGATGTGCGGCCCCGGGTCGTCACCGAGGTGGTCGCGCAGCGGCGTCCACTGCCGCAGGATCTCGATCATCATCCAGGCTTTCACGTATTCACCGAGCGACTGCCGGACCGTCAGCTCCTGGCTCCATTCGATGTTGAACCCGACGGTTTGCATGTCGATGCACGGCCTGGCGATGTCGAGGTCGTCGAGCACCTGAACCGTCTTGAGCTCGAAGGCCCTGGCGCCGCCCAACCATGCCAGCACGATGTTCTGCGCCATCTGCGTGTGCGGCCCGGCTGCGGGGCCGATCGGAGTTGCGGCCCGCCTGCCGAGGAAGTCCATCGTGAGGTCCACGCCGTCGGCCTTCCTCCAGAAGCGGCCGGAGGGGAGGTCGAAGACCCGTTGCCGCGTTCGCCATTCGTGATCGACCCTGCCGAGGAGCACGTCCAAGCCGAAAGGGGTCAGCGGGGCGACGGCCATGGGCGCACTCCAATGCTCGAAGCTGCTCGAAGGTGATCGGCATTCAACCTACACGGAGCGACTGCGGCGGTGAGGGGCCTGCAGGTCGCCACCATCAGCAGGGCGGGGTAGGGCGGCGCTAGATTGGCGGAATGGCACTCGCCGCCCCCGCGGTTGAACTCGAATCGATCAGCAAGTCGTTCTACGGTGTCCACGCCAACGACTCCGTCGACTTCGAGTTGCGATGGGGCGAGGTTCACACGCTGCTCGGCGAGAACGGCGCGGGGAAGTCCACGTTGTGCTCGATACTCGCCGGTCTGTACCGCCCGGATTCGGGTAGCTTTGTGTACGACGGCGAACCGCGCAATTTCAAGTCTCCGAAGGATGCGCTGGCGGCCGGGATCGGGATGGTCTATCAGCACTTCCGCCTGGTATCGAACCTGACCGTCGCGGAGAACCTCGCCCTCGGCCATCCCGACGTCCCGCTGCGCATCACCGAATCCGAGATGGAAAGGGAAGCTCGGGAACTCGGCGACCGCTACGGGTTGCCGGTCGACCCGGCGGCACGCATCTGGCAGCTGTCGGTCGGCGAACAACAGCGGGTGGAGATCCTCAAGCTCCTCTACCGCAACGTCCGGGTCCTCATCCTGGACGAGCCCACCGCGGTCCTGACGCCGCAGGAAGCCGACCAACTCTTCGCCACCATGCGGCAGATGGTGGCCGAGAACCGATCAGTGATCTTCGTTTCGCACAAGCTCCACGAGGTGAAAGCCGTATCGGACAGGGTCACGGTCCTGCGCGGCGGGAAACAGGTTGGGGTCGTGGACACCGCCGATGCCCAGCCCAAGGACCTCGCAAGGATGATGGTGGGGCGCGATCTCGAGCTCCCAGTCCGGACCGACGACGCCGAAGTCGGAGCTCCGATGTTGTCGGTGAGAGATCTGCACGTCGACAGCGACCGTGGGCTCGAGGCGGTGGCCGGGCTCACATTCGACGTCCGCGCCGGTGAGGTGGTCGGCGTCGCGGGCGTGTCCGGCAACGGTCAGCGCGAGCTGGCCTATGGGATCGTCGGGCTGCGAGAGCCAACGGCCGGCACGATCACGGTCGACGGCACGGACCTCACGAACGCGCCCGTGCTCGACCACATCAGGGCCGGCATCGCTTACGTGCCACAGAGCCGGCTCGGCATGGGCCTCGCTCCGGGCTTGACGACCGAGGACAACCTCGGCCTCAAAGCCTTCCGCAAACCTCCCTATTCCCGAGGGCCCTGGCTGTCGAAGAGCGTCTTCGAAGAGCGCGGGGCCGAGATGATCACGCAATACGACATCCGCGGGGTCCGGCCCGGCTTGCCCATCCGTCTCCTCTCCGGTGGGAACCTTCAGAAGGCGCTGATCGCCCGAGAGGTCAGCCTGAATCCGAAAGTGCTCATCGCCCGCTCCCCGACACGAGGCCTCGACGTCGGGGCGACGGAGGCGGTGCGCAAATACGTCCTCGCAGAGCGCGCCAAGGGCACCGCAGTCCTGCTCATCTCGGAGGACCTGGACGAGCTGCTCGCATTGTCGGATCGGCTCATCGTCCTCTACGAGGGGCGGATCGTCGGAGAGATGAGGGCCCACGAGGCGACCGCCGAGGGTCTCGGCATGCTGATGGGCGGCACCCGAGGCGACGCCGCATGACCACCAGGCGATTCATCGTCGAACCTCGCGGCCTCGCCAGTGGCTGGCTCCTCGTCCTCGTCCCACTGGCCTCGGTCATTGCCGCGCTGCTGCTCGGAGCGCTGTTCCTCACCCTCACGGGCGAGAACCCGTGGGAGGTCTACACCAAAATGGTCGATGCGGCCTTTGGCGACAGCCGGGGGCTCAGCGAGACGCTCATCTCGGCTACGCCGCTCATCCTCACCGGTCTGGCGGTGGCCGTTGCCTTCAAGATGCTGGTGTGGAACATCGGCGGAGAGGGCCAGTTCCTCTTCGGCGCCATCTTCGCCTCCGGGGTGGCAATCTGGCTGGGCGACGGCACGCCTGCGGCGGTGGCACTCCCGCTGGTCATCCTCGCCGGTGCCCTGGGCGGCGCGTTCCTGGCCGCGGTGGCTGCGGTGCCCAGGGTCTATCTGGGGACCAACGAGATCATCACGACGTTGATGCTCAACTTCATCGCGCTCAGCTTCATGAACTACCTGATCTTCGGCAGCGAAAGCCCGTGGCGCGACCCCGCAGTCAGCACCTTTCCCCAAGGACGGCCCATCCCGGACGCGGCCCATCTCCCCGAGTTCTTCAAGCGGCTGGACTACGGCATCTTCGTGGCCATCGGCATCGCCATCGTCGTCTGGGCCCTCATCGACAAGACGCGATGGGGATTTGAAGTCCGCGTCGTCGGCGACTCACCCGACACGGCGCGGTACGCCGGGATCGGCGTTCCCGCCAAGATCCTCGGCGTCTTCCTGCTGTCCGGCGCACTCGCCGGCCTGGGCGGATCACTGTTCGTTGCCGGTCCTGTCGGAGCGCTCGATCCGCGGTCCCTCGACCTCGGCCTCGGCTTCACCGGGATCATCGTTGCCGCGCTCGCCCGGCTCAATCCGATCGCCATCGTGCCCGTCGCCATTCTGATGGGCGCTCTCAACAACGCCGGTCCGGCGTTGCAGTCCATCGGGGTGCCGCCCGAGACGGTGACGATGCTGCAAGGTGCGATCCTCGTCTTCGCCGTCGCCGGCGAGTTCTTCATCGCCAATCGGGTCCGCCGTCCCGATGTCGAGCCGGCGCCCCACACCGCCATCGCGGAGGCAGCATGAACGACTGGTGGTGGGTCTCCACCGTTGCGTTTGGCATCAGCCTCGGCACGCCGCTCTTGTTTGGAACGGTCGGCGAGATCATCGCCGAGCGTTCCGGCATCCTGAACCTCGGTGTCCAAGGGACGATGGTGTTCGGCGCCGTTGCAGGGTTTTGGGCAACGTTCGAGTCCGGCAACTTGTTGCTGGGGGTCATCGCCGCAGTCACCGCCGGTGCGGCCATCTCGATCATCCACGCCTTCTTGTCGATCACGCTGCGAGTGAACCAAATCGTCTCGGGGCTGGCGCTGACGCTGTTCGGCACCGGGCTGGCGAGCTTCCTCGGCAAGGTGGGCGCCGACCCGCTCGTCGGCGAGCCGTCCCGCGTGACCTTCACTCCGATCTTCGAAGGGGGCATCGCCGATTGGCCGCTCGTCGGACCGATCGTCTTCTCCCACGATTTGCTCGTCTACGTGGGCGTCGTCGCCGCCGGCGCCGCCAGCTTCTACCTCTTCCACACCAAGCTCGGTCTTTCGCTCCGCGCCGTCGGCGAGGACCCCGCGAGTGCCGAGGCCGCCGGGATCAACGTGTCCCAGGTGCGGTATGCCCACGTGCTCCTCGGCGGAGCATTGTCGGGCCTCGGCGGTGCGTACTTCGCCCTCAAGATCGTGCCGACATGGCAGGACGACCCCATCAGTGCGGCAGGCTGGATCGCCATCGCCCTCGTCATCCTTGCGAGCTGGCGCCCGTGGCGGGCGATGTTCGTCGCTTATGCGTTCGGTTTCGCTCAATTCCTCGAGCTCCGCCTCCAGACCCTCGGCGAGCCGTGGAGCGGTATTCCCTCGACGCTGCTGGCCATGGTCCCGTTTGCGCTTGCGATCATCGCCATGATCGTGTTCGCCAGCGGCAAGCGCGCCCGTTTCCTCGGTGCACCGGCTGCGCTGGCAGTTCCCTACTACCGCGAGCAACGCTGAACCTGACCTCGCCGGCGGCTCCTACCGGCCGAACTTCTCGCGGTACATCTCAGCGAACTGCAGGTAGTGCTCGATGCCGTCATCCTGGCTCGCAATCTCCTCCGGACGCAGCTCGCGGAGCGGTTTGGCGGGAGAGCCTGCGGCAAGCGTCCAGGGAGGAATCGACTTGCCCGGTGTCAGCATCGAGCCCGCAGCGAGCCATGCCCCCTCGCCGAGCGACGAGCCGTTCAACATGACGGCGCCGATGCCGACGAGGCAATGATCGGCGACGGTCGCCCCGTGCACCACGGCGGCATGGCCGACGGTCACCCGACTCCCGATGACCACGGGGAAACCGAGATCGGTGTGGAAGACACAATTGTCTTGGACGTTGGAGGCTTCGCCGATCGTGATGGCCTCGAACTCCGCCCGCATGACCGCACCAAACATGATGACCGCCTGGGGTCCCACGTGCACGGCGCCGTGCAGCTCAGCGGTTGGGGCGACGTACGCCGACGGATCGACCACAGAATTCGGAAGCATCCGGGCGACCCTACTCCCCCGCCCCTTGCGAAGCGACGATGAGGCGGCCGGAGGGAACAAGGGACCGGGGTTCCCATCCGACCGCACGCACCGTACAGATGTCATCCGTCTCGGGTTGAACCGGTGCCGTTCCGCTCGGTCTCCCCCCTGGGGCTGTACCCGGGACGGATGACAAGCCATATATCACCAGACAGCGGATAGCGATCGGTTAGCGCAGATCGGCATAGTGGGGCGAGAGACTGAAGATCGAATCGGCGTGAGGGCTCGCAGACCCAACGGAGGGCCTGGCCACGAACTCAGATGCGAGCCCGAACCGACATTGATCTTCAGTGTCGTTGATGGCTAGGTTGCCGGGAAGAGGGACATGAGATTTGGGATCCTGGGGCCGCTAGAGATCCACGACGGGCTTCGCGTCGTGGATGTATCCGCGCCCAAACAACGAGCACTGCTGATTCTCCTACTCATCGAAGCAGGCCGGGTGGTGTCACCCGATGTGATTCTCGACCGCCTGTGGCCGGATCGGCCGCCGAGCGCAGGTCTCAAAACGGTCCGCTTCCACGTTTCCAAGCTGCGGAGCGCACTGGAGCCGGAAGCGAAGGGTGGTGGGTTCACCACCGTCGAGACCCAAGGCACCGGCTACACCATCAATGCCGACCGGCACGAAATCGACAGCAGACTCTTCGAACGGCTTGCCAAAGATGGTCGCAGGGAACTCAAGCAGCGACCCGACAGGGCATATCGCCTCCTCAGCGACGCACTCGGCCTGTGGCGAGGCAAAGCGCTGCTCGACGTTGCCTACGAGGAGTTCGCCTCCGACGAGGCGCGCCGTCTCGACTCGATGCACGTCTCGGCCGTCGAGGACCGCATCGAGGCGGAGCTCCAGCTCGGCCGATCGAGCGATCTCGTCGCCGAGCTGCAATCCATCGTGGTGGAGTACCCGCTGCGCGAACGGCCGGCGGAGCTGCTGATGCAGGCGCTGTATGCGGCGGGAAGATCCGCTGAGGCGATATCGGCGGGCCAGGAGTTCCGCACCCGTCTCGGCGACATCGGCCTCGACCCGCCGCCGTCGCTCTCGGTGCTCGAGGAGCAGATCCTCTCGCACGACTCCGGACTCGCACCGACGGCCCCTCATGAACCGACGGCGCCCGTGCCCGCCCATCTGCCGCGGCGGCTCTCGTCGTTCATCGGGCGCCGAACCGAGATGGAGGACATCAAGGCTCTCACCCCACGGGCGCGCCTGGTCTCACTGGTCGGGCCGCCTGGGAGCGGCAAGACCCGCCTCGCCATCGAGGTTGCGACAGAGATCGGCATCGACTCGGTCGCCGAGCCATTGTGGGTCGAACTCACGGACGTCACCGATCCCGAGCTCGTGCCCCAGGCGATGATCACCGCCATCGGGGTACGCCCGCCTCGAGGCACCGACGCCATGCAACTGCTGCTCGCCAACCTGCGTGAGCAGTCGGGCATCCTGGTCTTGGACAACTGCGAACACGTTCTCGGTGAGGCGGCGCGAGTCGTCGTGGCCATCCTCGAGGCATGCCCGGCGATATCGATCCTCGCAACAAGCCGTGAAGTCCTTGGTGTCCCCGGAGAGCAGGTGTGGCCCGTGCCGCCCTTCTCGCTCCCACCGGATGTCCCCGTACCGCTGGCGGAGCTCGTCGAGATCGACTCGGTGCAGCTCTTCACCGACCGGGCCAAGGAGGCCAACCCGGGCTTCGACGTCGATGACGTCAACAAGAACGACATCGCCGCGATCTGCCGGCGGCTCGATGGGCTGCCGCTGGCCATAGAGCTGGCGGCCAGCGCCACGGAAGCCCTGTCGGCCGATCAGATTCTCGCCCGCCTCACCCGCCGCTTCGGCGACGTCCCCGGCGTGCCCCGGCAGGGCTTTGCACGCCAGGCGACCATGAAGGAAGCCATCCGCTGGAGCTTCGACCTGCTGGAGGCAGCCGACCAGACCATATTCTGCCGACTCTCAGCGTTCTCCGGTGGCTTCACCATGGCGGCCGCCGAAGAAGTGGCCGGCTGGGGCGACATCGAGCGCGGCGACGTCTTTGACGCCATCTTGCGCCTTGTCCACAAGTCGCTGCTCGTGCCGATGCATCGCCGCGGCCGTCGGGTGCGCTACCGAATGCTCACGGTGTTGCGGGGCTTCGGGCAACAAATGCTGCACGACGCAGGCGAACATCACGAGGTGGATCGTCGCCACGCGGTGTACTACGCCGACCTCGCCGAGTCGATAGCCCCCCATTTCGAGGCGCCGACCCCATTGCTCGGACGCGATGTGGCCGATGCCGAACTCGACAACTTGCGCACGGCGATCGACTCGTCCATCACTTCGAGTGACACGGCCACCGCGTCGCGCATCGTTGCGGCGCTCACCTGGTACTGGTACTGGCGCTCGTACATCTCGGAAGGCTACCGGTGGGGCACCCGGCTGCTGGCGACGATCGGAGACGCTGCCGCTACTCCCGAGATTGCCCAGGTCTGGTACAGCGTTGGGCTGTTCGAGACGATCATGGGCCGCTACGCCAAAGGGAGCGATGCATTCGAAAAGTCACGGGCGATGGCACGGGATCTCGACATGGAGGCCCTCGAGGCGGCAACGTTGACGGGAATGGGTGTGAACGCCAGGGACCAGGGCCGCCTCTCGGCCTCTCTCGACTATCTCGAAGCCGCAGAGACGATCACCCGTCGACTGGGTGCGGCCCCTCGGCTTGCGCTCACCCTGCGCTTCGTCGGGCTGGTCAACTACATGCTCGGACATCGCGCCAAGGCAGAGGCGGCACTCGACGAGTGCTATCAGCTCTTCTCCGAAATCGGCCACAAGGGCGGCATGGGTTGGGCGCTGGAAGGCAAGGCTCGCCTGGGGTTCCGGTTCGACGAAACCCCGAGATACGACCTGGCAGAACGCGCCGCCGAGATGTACAGCGAGGTTCATGATCGGCGCAATCAGGCGTGGCTGCTCATCCGAACGGCCGGCGCCAAGCGAAGGGAAGGCAAGCTGATCGACGCCAAGGCGGACGTGGACGAAGCCCTCGGGATCTTCACGGAGCTCGGCGACAACCGAGGCACGGCCTATGCCATGACGCATTGTGGGCTCTTGGCGCTGCGTGGCGACGATCCGGTGCAGGCGGGCAGGGAGTTGCGCGAAGGCCTGGCGCTGTTCGACGAGATCGGAGACGCCGGAGGCGTTTCCGCCAGCCACGGCTACTTGGCGGTGCTCGCCGTGCTCGAAGGCGATCCCGATGCGGCCCGCACGCACGCCGCCACCTGGCTCGACCTCCCTGCGGAGGATCGCTACGTCTGGTCCGTCGCCGACACCCTGGATGCGCTCGCCGACGCACTCGACTCCGGTGGCGTGCATGGCACCACCATCAACGAGCTGGCCGTTACGTATCGGGCTGCCCTCGAAAGCGAGGATCCCGACACATCCACGCGAGTCGACCTGGCAGTCGTCCCTGAGGTACTTTCTGCTGCACTCAGTGAGCACGACAGGGAGACGAAGATTGACAATTGAGTTTGCGCTGCAGACCAGCGGCACCTACGACGACCTCGTGCGACATGCCACATGGGCCGAAGAGGTGGGGCTGGCGGTATTCGCCGTACCGGATCACTACCTCATGGCCCTCGGAGAATCCGCAGGAGTGGTTCCTGCCTTCGATGCCCTCACGCAGCTGGGCGCACTCGCTCGTGACACCCGTTCGATCGAGTTGAGCGTGCTGGTGAGCCCGGTCACCTTTCGCCACCCCGCCGTACTCGCCAAGACCGCCCTCACCATCGACCACCTCTCCGGGGGGCGCTTCAGCCTCGGCCTCGGCACGGGGTGGATGCAACGCGAGCACGAGGTGTTCGGCCTGCCGTTTCCGAGCACTGCAGAGCGGTTCGCACGGCTCGAAGAGTCCCTCGCCTACATCCGCGCCGTGTTCGACGGTGGGCAGCCCGGCTACGTCGGCGACGTCTACGCGCTGGAGGCGACACCGACGGCACCGCGGCCCCTCGACCGGATCCCGCTCGTTGTCGGTGGTACGGGATCGATCAAGACTCCCCGGCTGGCGGGGGTCTACGGCGACGAATACAACTGCTACCCGGCACCGGTCGAGGAGTTCCGGATCCGCATCGACAGGGCACGCCACGCTGCAAAAGACGCGGGCCGCGACCCAGATGCGCTGCTGATCAGCAGTGCAGGCGCAGTGCTGGCCGCACCTACTCAGTCCGAGTATCAAGAGCTGTTGCATGCGTCGGCCATCGACGCCGGGATGGAGGTCGAGGAGCTCGAAGCGCACATGAACCAGCGGAACACGCCCCGGGGCACCTTTGAGCAGGTCGCCGAGCAGCTCGCGGCACTCGCCGGAGCGGGGATGAGCCGCTTCTACCTGCAGCGCTCACCTGACTTCGATCACGACGCCGCCGCAAACCTGATCGGTGCCATCACCGGCTGATTCCGACCGGTTCCAGGGCCAGTAGCCTCTGCAGCATGTCTGCAATCGACGCCGCCCCGGGCGGCAAGAGCCTCACCATCGATCTCGATGGTCCATTGCACGTCGTCGACTACGGGGGATCAGGCCCGCCGCTGTTGCTGATTCACGGACTTGGGGGGTCCCACCTCAACTGGATGCTGGTCGCCCGGCCGCTGACCCAGTGGTTCCGCGTCGTTGCGGTTGACCTTCCCGGCTTTGGCTTGACGGCTCCCGAAGGGCGCAGCAGCGACGTGCGCGATCAGGCCGCGCTCGTGACTCGTTACCTCGGCGAACACATCGGCGAACCTGCCTACATCGCCGGGAACTCGATGGGTGGGCTGGTGGCGATGCTGGCGGCCGACATCGCCCCCGAACTCATCCGGGGCCTCATCCTCGTCGACCCCGCCCTGCCCCCCGACACGCTCCGCGTGCCGACGATGGAAACCGTGCGTTTCCTCGCCATGCCGCTTCTCCCCATTGTCGGCGTCGGGATGATCGAGCGGCAACGGAACAAGCAAGCCGTGCCCGAGCGTGTGCTGGAAACCCTGGAATACGTGGCCGCCGACCCTTCACGCATCCCGCCGGAGGTCATGACGGCAGGCGAGGCCATGGAGTCCGCCCGCCGCGAGATGCCGTGGTCGATCCCTGCCTTTGTTGACGCCGGGCGTTCGATCGCACGGGTGCTTGCGCGACGGGGCGCGTTCAACTCGATGGTCCACCGGATCGGGGCGCCGGTGCTGATGATCCACGGCAAGCTCGACGAGGTCGTCCCGATCGAGTTTGCCCGCAAGGTCGCCGACGAGCGACCGGATTGGGAACTCGTTGTCTACGAGGACATCGGCCACGTTCCACAACTCGAAACGCCGGATCGGCTCATCACCACCGTCGTCGACTGGCAGCGCCGCACGGCGAGCCGGGACGCAGCCGGCTGACGACGCAGCAACGGCCCAGGGGCGTTCTCAGCCCTCTTCGACGCCGAGGCGGCCTTCCATGCCCGCCGTGAAGTGGCCGGGCACGTCGCAGATGATCTGGTAGACGCCCCTCGTGGGTGCGGTGAACGTCAACGTCGTCGACGATCCCGCAGGAACCAGTTCGCTGGACAGCAACTCGAAATCGGTGCGATCGTCGGGAATCTCCGACTCTGCCTCGATCTGGATGCCGTTGGTCACCACAACCCAGTTGTGATCGACCGACCCGACGTTGTTGAGCGTGATGGTGATCTCCTCACCAGCCGGGACCGCGATCAGGTCGGGGTCGTAGGCGAAGTCCGACATCTCGATCGTGAACTCTGTCGAGGCGTTCCCCGGGCCGTCCTCGTCGCCGCCGCATGCGGCGAGCACGAGTACAAGAGCAATGAGAGCTGTGAGCAGACGACCCATGGTGGAATTCCCCTCCGTCCGAGCAAGATTGAAAGCCGCAGCATACGCAGGGCCCTGGCGTTCGCATAACTGAGACGGCGACCACGATGTAGGCCTCGATGCCGCTCCGCCGGGACCGATGCAGGCTGCGCTCCGACTCTCGTAGCATGCACCGATGCACATCAAGGAGTACTCCTACGGGCTCCCGAAAGCGGAGCTGCACCTGCACATCGAGGGCACCCTGGAGCCTGAGCTGCTGTTCACGCTCGCAGCCCGGAACGGGATCGACCTTCCGTTCGACTCAGTTGACGACGTACGCGCCGCATACGAGTTCAAGGACCTCCAGTCGTTTCTGGACATCTACTACCAGGGTGCGGCCGTGCTCGTCACCAGCGCAGACTTCTACGACCTGGCTTGGGAGTACTTCGTGCGGGTTCACCGCCAAGGGGTGCGTCACGTGGAGATGTTCTTCGACCCGCAAACCCACACCGACCGGGGCGTCCCTTTCGAGGTGGTGATGGACGGCCTCACCAAGGCCGCGGCCGATGCGGACACGGCGTTCGGGATTTCCGTCGAGCTGATCATGTGTTTCCTCCGCCACCTCAGCGCCGAGGCAGCGATGGAAACGCTCCAGGAAGCGCTTCCGTTCGCCGACAAGATCATCGGCGTCGGGCTCGACTCGTCCGAGGTGGGCAACCCCCCCGAGAGGTTCGCCACGGTGTTCGCCCGAGCGAGCGACGAGGGCTTCATCCCCGTTGCCCACGCAGGCGAAGAGGGCGACCCCTCCTACGTGTGGGGTGCGCTCGATGCGCTGGGGGCGCGGCGCATCGACCACGGAGTCCGCGCCCTCGAGGACCCTGCATTGGTGGCGAGGCTTGCCTCCGAGCAGATACCGCTGACGGTGTGCCCGCTGTCCAACGTCCGCCTCAAAGTGATCCACACCATGGCGGACCACATGCTCCCCGAGATGCTCGATGCCGGCCTGCTGGTCACGATCAACTCCGATGACCCCGCCTACTTCGGCGGCTATGTCGGGGACAACTACACCGCAGTTGCTGAAGGGCTGGGACTGAGTCGCCGCGTGCTCGCCCAGATTGCCCGCAACTCCTTCTCCGCGTCGTTCCTGAGCGACCAGCGCAAGCAGGAGCTCATCGCCGAAGTGGACGCCTTCGTTGCGGGCCTCTGATCGGCGGGGACGGGCCGAGCCGACGCGTTAGGCTCTGTTCCCTATGCGAGCGGATGGTCATTGGCGTGGAATGTGAGTTTCCCCGGAACCTGGATGCTGCGACGGCTGCCCTCGCTGCAGATCCGGAGGCGACCCTCCTCGCCGGCGGGACTGACGTCATGGTCGAAGTCAATTTCGGCCATCTCAATCCTTCGCATGTGATCTCGCTGCGCCGTATCGACGAGCTCCACGCCTGGCAGGGCCGCCGCATCGGGGCGGGAGTCACCTACACGCGGATGGAATCAGGGCCGCATCGTGCGCTCGCCGCACTCTCCCGAACCGTGGGTTCGCCGCAGATTCGCAATGCGGGCACGATCGGGGGCAACCTGGGCACGGCGAGCCCCGCAGGCGATGCCCTCCCGTTCCTTGCCGCCCTCGACGCCGAGGTGGAGCTGCGGTCCGCCGACGGGAGCCGCACCGTCCTCTGGGACGAATTCATCACCGGCGTCAAGCGCACCTCGATCCGGCCCGGCGAGATCATCAGCGCGGCTGTGCTTCCCGAGGTCATCCCCGAACGCCAAGCTTTCGGGAAGATCGGGGTCCGCAACGCCATGGTGATCTCGATGGTGTCCGCTTGCGTGTTCCGTGCCGACGACGGCGCTACCCGGGTTGCGCTCGGAGCGGTCGGCCCGACCCCCGTCCGACCCCGCCGCGCCGAGCAGATGATCTCGGCCGAGTCGACACCGAGCGAGGCGGCACTCGAGGAGTTTGCCCGGCTGGTCAGCGAGGAGGTGCGGCCCATCACGGACCATCGCGGCACCGAGGCCTACCGGCGCCATGCGTCGGGCGTGCTCGCTCGGCGACTGCTGGAGAGGTGCCTCGCCGCATGAGGATCACGATCACCATCAACGGCGTTGACACCCAGGCCGACATCCGCGGCCCGGAGAGCCTGCTCAACGTCCTGCGCGACCAGCTGGCGCTGCCGGGCTCGAAGAACGCGTGCGAGCAGGGCGAGTGCGGCTCGTGTTCCGTCGTCCTCGACGGTGACGTCGTGTGTTCGTGTCTGGTCATGGCGGCGGACGCCCATGGCTCCACCGTGCGCACCGTGGAGGGGTACGGAGACCACGAGGTGCTCCATCCGGTGCAGCAAGCGCTGCTCGACGGCGGCGGCGTCCAGTGCGGGTTCTGCACCCCTGGGTTCGTGGTGGCGGCGGCCGAGCTGTTCGATGTCAACCCTTCGCCGTCATCGGACGAGATTCGCGAGGCTCTCGCCGGCAACGTGTGCCGCTGTACGGGGTACGGAGCCATCCTCCGCGGTCTCGAGGACCTCGCTGCCCGCAACGACGGCGGCACCACATGACCTCCACCCGGGAGACCGTCGAGCTGCGAGCGGGCGTGGGGACCTCTGCCGAACGACCGGACGGGACGCCCAAAGTGCAGGGCAACTTCGCCTACTCCTCTGACCTCTCGGCCCACGGGATGTTGTGGGGAAGCACGCTGCGGTCGCCCCATGCTCACGCCAAGATCACCAAACTCGACGTCGCCCCGGCGCTGCGTATTGCCGGGGTGAGCGCGATCCTGACGTATGACGACGTGCCCGGTGTCAAGACCTTCGGGATGATCGCATCGGACCAGCCGGTGCTCTGCGATGGGACGGCTCGGTACTGGGGGGAGCCGGTGGCGGTGGTTGCGGCCGAGAACCCCGAGGACGCCAAACGTGCGGCTGAGGCGATCGTCATCGAGTACGAGGTGCTCGATCCACTCGTCGACCCTGAGGTCGCCGAAGCTCGCGACTCGCTGTTCCGCCGCCTCGACATCCGCAGCGGCGATCAGGCGCTGCGCGGCGATGTCGTCGTCGAGGGTGTCTACGAGGTCGGCATGCAGGATCAAGCGCCGCTGGGGCCCGAGTCCGGGCTGGCCATCCCCGATGGCGACGGCGGTGTGGACCTGTACGTCGCCACCCAGTGGAGCCACGAGGACCACAGGCAGATCGCCGCCAGCCTCGGGGTCGAGGCGGACCAGGCGAGGGTCCACCTCTCCGGCATCGGCGGTGCCTTCGGGGCTCGTGAGGACGTCAGCCTGCAGATCCATCTCTGCCTGCTGGCGCTCCACACCGGCCGGCCGGTCAAGATGGTGTACAACCGCCAGGAGAGCTTCGTCGGCCACGTCCACCGGCATCCCGCCAAGATGTGGTATCGCCACGAAGCCGCCAGCGACGGCACCCTGGTCCGGGTCGAGGCCAAGCTGCTCCTCGACGGCGGTGCGTACACGTCGTCGAGCCCCGCCGTCATCGCCAATGCCGCCTACTTCGCGATCGGCCCGTACCGTTGCGAATCGGTCGCCATCGACGGTGTCATGACCCGCACCAACAACCCGCCGTGCGGAGCGATGCGGGGCTTCGGCGCGGTCCAATCGTGCTTTGCCCACGAGACGCAGATGGACCGCCTCGCCGACGCCCTCGACATGGACCGCCTGGACCTCCGGCTCCACAACGCACTTGCGCCCGGCGACGCCATCCCCACCACCGGCCAAGTGATCCAGGGGTCGCTGCCCACTCGGCGGGTCATCGAGGAACTCCGCGCCATGCCGGTTCCTCCCGACATCGCGTCCAGCCACCCGCTCCACCTTCCCGGCGGCACCGGCCTCACCACGGACCGCCATCACGTGACGCGCGGCATGGGCTACGCCGTCAGCATCAAGAACCTCATGTTCTCCGAGGCATTCGACGACTACAGCGAGGCTCGGGTCACGATCACGCCGGTCGGCGTCGAGGTCGAGACCGCAGCAGCCGAGGTGGGTCAGGGTCTGATCACCATCTGCCAGCAGATCGTCAGGACCATCCTCAAGATGGACCACGTCGCCGTGACCTTCGTCGATACCTCGACCATCGGCTCTGCGGGCTCGACCTCCGCATCGCGCCAGACCCAAATGACGGGAGGTGCAGTGCACGAGGCGGCCTCCTTGCTGCGGGCTCAGATCCTCGACGAGTACGGCGGAGACGATCTCGACCGGCAGGGCGTCTGGAGGGACGGCGAGCTCGTCGTCTCCCTCGATGAGCTGGTGCTGCGGGGCCCTGCCACCCATCACGTGCAATTCCGGCATCCGCCGACCGAGCAGCCCGACGAGCACGGCCACGGGGACCTCCACGTCGACTTCGCCATCGCCGCCCACCGCGCCGTGGTCGATGTCGACCCCGACCTGGGTCTGATCCGAGTCGTCCGGGTCGACACGGTGCAGGACGTGGGCAAGGTGCTCAACCCCCGCGCTCTCATTGGTCAGATCGAAGGCGGCATCATGCAGGGCGTCGGTCTTGCCGTCATGGAGGAGCTGATCCTGGAGAACGGTGCGATTCGCAACGCCAATTTCACCGACTACCTGTTGCCGACGTTCGCCGACGCCCCCGAGGTGATGGCGGAGTTCATAGAGGAGCCAAGCCACTTTGGCCCGTTCGGGGCCAAAGGCGCCGGCGAGCCACCCACCATCAGCTCCACCCCTGCCGTGGCCGCCGCCATTCGTGCCGCCACGGGCAGACCGATCAACCGGGTACCGGTCCGCCCCGACGACATCGTCGGTTTGTAAGGGGTGGACTTCGACCTCGCTGCGATCTACCGCACGGCACGCGAGCGGCTGACCACGCTGGCCCCGTCGCTGTCCGAACCGCAGCTCGCCACGACGGTGCCGACGTGCCCGGCGTGGACGGTCCAGGACACCTACGCCCACCTCACCGGCCTCGCCGCGGAGGTCGTCGGCGGGGACGTCGATGCACCCGGCAGCGATACGGCCACCGCCCGCCAAGTCGGCGACCGTCGCGGCCGCTCCATCGAGGAGATCTGCGCCGAATGGATCGTTGTCGGCCCCGATATGGAGCGGACCCTGGAGGAGACCGGCCGAGCCCTCACCCGGCTTGCGATCGACGCATGGAGCCACGACCAGGACATCCACAACGCGTTGGGCTTGGTGTCGGGGCGGAGCGGGCCGGGTTTGGAGCTGACGATGAGTGGTGTGTGGCGGCTCAAGCGGGTCATCCGCGAATCGGATCTGGCGCCGTTCCGCATCGTGACCGAGACGGCGGACTGGGTCATCGGGGACGGCGCACCTGCGGCTACGGTGCGGCTGCCCGCCTATGAGCTTGCCCGGATGGCAACCGCACGCCGCAGCGTCGCCCAGATGCGGGCATACGATTGGGACGGCGATCCGGAACCGTACATCGACCTCATCCCCTTCTTCCAGCCGCCCGCGACCGACATCGTCGAGTAGGGATGCCAGGGCGGCTCGATATGCCGTGATCGTGGAGAGGCGTCCGCTACATTCTCCGCATGCGTTCTTGGGGGGCAGCCCTGCTCGTGCTTGCGATGATGGCTGCGGCGTGCGGCGGCGACGCGGCCGATGCCGCGGAGACGTCCGCCACCGCGGCCCCGAGCTCCACCGGTGCAGCGACGACAACTTCAGGACCACCGACGACCCCCGCACCTGAGACGACCGCGGCCCCGCTGACCACGCTGCCCCCGGTCTCGACCACCACGACACTGCCGCCCAAAGGGAGGCTCGTGGTGAGCGCCACGGGCGACGTGAACCTCGATCCCTCCTACATCACGGCCCTCCAGGCGGAGGGGTACCGCTATCCGTGGCAGGGCCTGCAGTCGATATTCGAGAACGACGACCTGTCGATCGTGAACCTCGAATGCGCCGCCTCGGAGCTCGGTTCGGCGCTGAGCAAGCAGTTCACGTTCCGCTGCGACACCGATGCCCTCGGGCCGATGCGGGCGTCGGGTGTCGAGGTGGCCAACCTGGGCAACAACCACTCGGGCGACTACGGGCCGGAAGCCACAGTCGATTCCCGTCACCAGCTCGAGGCGGCCTCCATCGCTCCTGTGGGGGTCGGCGCCAACGCCGCAGAGGCCCACGAGCCTGCCCTGTTCGACATCAACGGATGGACTGTCGCCGTCCTCGGCTTCGGCGGCGTGGTGCCGTCCCCCGACTGGATTGCTACGTCTGATCGACCCGGTATGGCCGACGGCGACACCATCTCAACCATGGTGGCCGCCGTGGAAGCAGCCGACGAGGTCGCCGACATCGTTCTCGTCACCATCCACTGGGGTGTCGAGCTGGACACAACCCCGCGCCCTGAGGACCGCGAGCGTGCCGAGGCGATGATCGCCGCCGGAGCGGACGCGATCTTCGGCCACCACGCCCACCGCCTCCAACCGCTGGAGATCGTCGATGGTGTCCCTGTGGCCTGGGGGCTCGGCAACTTCGTATGGCCGACCTTGTCCACCGCAGGGCGCACGACGGCGGTGGCCCAGGTGGTGTTCGAGCCCGACGGCGAAGTCCTGGCGTGCCTCGTGCCGGCGTTCATCGAGAAGCCGGGTCACCCTGTGCTCCAAGTGGAACACGACCCGGAGAACCCCTGCGCCGCTGCCTGATCGGTCGTCGAGCGAACGACCGGGCCGGCGCCTACAGGCCCTCGTCCGACCCGGTCGCAACGCTCTCGCTGGCTCGCCGACCAGCCCAATCGAATCGTCCGGCGCATCAGAGGGGGCGATGCGGTATCCGTGTCGTCGTGTCGAGCTTGTCGGCGTCCACCGTCCTGGATGCTGGAGTTTCCCCCAAGAGAGAGCCTCGGTCCAGCGCCCCGCCCGCCCAGGCGCTTCGGCGGAGCACTCGGACCATAGATGCTGCTGGTAAGAATCTCCACTGAGCGTTGTTCAGTCACGACTCGCCAGATCGCGAAACTCGTCAGGTACGCCGCCGGTCCCTCGACCGAGCAGCAGCGACGCCCGACCCACCGACTTCTTGCCAAATCGCTCCCGCAGCGAGTCGACGGCTTCGTCCAGCTCATGCCGCTCCCGCTCGTGCTCCGATCCCGTATGCGTGATGTCGCCGCCCAGGAGCTCTCCAAACGGCAGTTCGAGCTGCAGATGCGGAGACGTCACGAGGTTGGACGTGGAGATACCGATGAGGTTGATGTCGCGATCCCCCGCCTCAGCGGCTCCTGCGTCCGCCAAGTGGGTGGCGATGGCCACCAGCGCAGGTGTGGTCGCCACCGGAGCGCGCAACGAGGCGCTCCGCGTGACGGACGACATGTCCCCAAAACGAACGCGCACCGTCACGGTCCTGGCCGCCCGGTTCTTCTTCCTCAACCGCCCTCCGACCCTTTCCGCCAGATCGACGATGACTTTGCGCCTCCTCCCCCGATCACGCCCGCCACCACCAAACGATGACTGCGCCCCGACGGACTTGGCGCGGTGGAAGGTCTCCACCATCCGCGGATCACGATTCCACGCCAGCGCGTGCAGGTGCGCACCCGAGCCGCGACCAAGCCGTCGCTCCAGGACGTGGCGATCGGCATGGGCCAGCTCCCCAACGGTGGCGATGCCGATGTCGTGCAGCTTCGCCTCGGTAACGGGACCCACCCCCCAGATGTAGTCGACCGGCAGCGCATGGAGAAAGGCGATCTCCTCCTCAGGGTCGATGAAGCAGATGCCGTCAGGCTTGGCGTAGCGGCTGCCGACTTTGGCGAGAAACTTGGTCCTGGCGACTCCGACCGAAACGACGAGCCCCGTCTCCTTCTTCACGGTCGCCCTGAGGTCGACGGCGATCTGGTGCGGCTCGCCGAAGAGGTGCGTAGCCCCCGAGACGTCGAGGAACGCCTCGTCGATGGAGATCTGCTGCACCAGCGGTGTGAACCGCTCACAGATCTCGAACACCTCCTCCGAGAGGTCCGAGTACTCGCCGAAGCTGCCGTTGACGACGATGAGCTGGGGGCAGAGTTGCCTGGCGCGCCGCAGCGGCATCGCCGACCGCACGCCGAACGCTCGGGCCTCGTAGCTGGCGGCCAGCACCACCCCGCCGCCGACGGCGATCGGTTTGCCCCGCAGCTCGGGGTTGCGCAGCTGCTCGACGGAGGCATAGAACGCATCCAGGTCCACATGGAGAATCGGCGCCGTCACCATCCGCAGCCTCCGCCTGCTCCGTAGGAACAGATACACGACCTACGACACTGGGGATCCACATGCGCACCGGCGACATCGCACCGGACTTCACGGCTCGCAACCAGCACGGGCAGGCCATCGCCCTGTCGACGATGCTCGAGGACGGGCCGGTGGTGCTGTTCTTCTACCCCAAGGCGTTCACGTCCGGATGTACCGCCGAGTCGTGCTACTTCCGCGACCTTGCCGCAGAGTTCGCCGCGCTTGGGGCCCAACGCGTGGGCATCAGCTCCGACGACGCCGCCAGGCAAGCCGAATTCGACGCTGCCCACGACCTGGGTTTCCCGCTCTTGTCGGATCCGGACCGGTCGATCGCACGGCTCTTTGGCGTCAAGCGACCGGGACCGTTGTTCAATCGCCGTGCGACGTTCGTTATCGACACCGACCGCACCGTGTTGGCGAGCATCACCAGTGAGCTGAACATGGAGAAGCACGCCGACGAGGCACTCGACCTCTTGGCGAGGCGCGCCCGGAGCGTCTGATCCTGTGGCGACTCCGCAAGCCTCGTAGTCTGGCGGCATGCCCAACGAGATACGCACCCTCCGCCCCAGTGACATCGCCCTCTCCGAAGAGGACGTACGCTTCGATCTAGCCGGCATCGGCGTCACCTTCGAGTGCACCGAACCGCAGCCGTACGTGATCACGATCCAAGACGGCAACGAAAACTGGCTGAGCCAGGAGAATGGTTTGATCTTCGGCACCATCGCGTGGTGGGAGCCCGGGATGACCATCGAGTCTCAGGTCGATCTCGTCGAATACGAGCTGGACGACGACGTCACCGTTGGCCTCGTCGGCCACGAAGAGACCGACGGGGTGGTCCTGATGGAGTACGGGCCCGTGGGCGACAACCACGACTACATCGGCTTTGTCGGGCTCAAGGGCGACGAGGAGGCCTGGGCTGCCGTGAAGGTGTTCGGCCCCCAGCCGGTCCGCGACGACATCCGGCTCATCGCCCGCGGCATCGCTCGCAGCATCGGGTTCCATCGGCCCGCTGCACATTTCGCTGCCAGACCCAGCTATTTCACGGCCCAGCACCTGGCGGCGTGGATCCTGCTCTTCGTTGGTTCCCTCGAAGGCCTCGTGGCTGCCGAGATGGAGCAGGTCAGAGAAGAGATCCGGCGTATGGGCTACGAGCAGCCGGGCATCGGCTCGGTGGCGAAAGCGTGGTACGACAGCGTCGAGCCCGAGCACAGGATCCTGGAATTGCAGTATGTCCTCGACCGCTGGTTCGTTCTCGATGGCCCAGACGACCGCAAGCGGAACCTGCTGCAGATGATGCGCAATGTCGCCCTGTCGGACGGCGAGGTTTCCCAGGTTGAGGCCGCATTCATCGAGGCAATCGACGGATACCTGCCCGACTGACCCCGCCACCGGGCCGTCCACGGTCAGCCAAACAGCTCGTCGAGGAGCGCCCCGACCGTGTCGACGCCGACCTGCCCGGCCGCCGCCCCGTCCGCCACGTCGTCGGTGACGGCCACCATGGCGTGGAAGTGCTCGGTCACCGGCGAGAGGAAACGGCTTATGGGGGCGTAGGAGTGCCGGTCGTCGCCGGAGAAACGCCGGTGGTAGAAGCGTTGCGGGAAGCTGACATGGAGGTGGTCCTTGGCCCGGGTGAGCGCCACATAGAGCAGCCGTCGCTCCTCCTCGACTCCGCCGGGCTCGCCAAGGGACATGTCCGAAGGGATGTTGCCGTCGGCCGCATGGATCACGAACACCGACCGCCATTCGCCGCCCTTGGCGGAGTGGATGGTCGACAGCACCAGGTAGTCGTCGTCGAGGTGCGGTGGGCCGGCCAGATCCGCCGTCGACACCGGGGGGTCCAGGGTGAGCTCGGTGAGGAACTTGCTGCGGGTCGCGTACTCGCCGGCGAGCGCACCGAGCTGCTCGATGTCACCGAGGCGCGCCGCCGCATCGTCGTAGTTGCGCTCGAACACCATCGTGCAGAAAGGCACCAGCCGATCGATCTGCTCGGCCGGGGGCGGTTCCCGGTCGGCGCTGCCCCGGGCGTCGCGTAGGGCGCGCTGCAACTCGGCGAGGGGCTGCACCGCGTCGCCGTTCAGCGCCGGCTGGAGTGAGCAGAAGGCCGTCATCAGATCGAAACCGCCGGCAACGCTGCGCTCGTGTACATCTTCGAGGAGACGAGTTACCGTCGCCGGTCCGACGCCGGGTATCGCCAGCAGCGCCCGATGCCAGGCGAGTTGGTCCCGTGGGTTGTCGAGGATCCGCAGCAGCGCCAGCAGGTCCTTGACATGGGCGGCTTCGAGGAACTTCAGCCCGCCGTACTTCACGAACGGGATCTTGCGGCGGGCCAGCTCGAGCTCGAGGCCGTCGGAGTGGTGCCCCGTGCGGAACAGCACCGCCTGGTCCCGCAGCGGTATCCCGGCTTCCCGGTGCGCCAGCACGGTGTCGCACACGAAGTCCGCCTGCGCGGCCTCGTCGAAACAGGTGACGAGGTCGGGCACCGGGCCATCGGGACGAGCGGAGTGGAGGCGCTTGGGGTAGAGCTCCTTGGATTGTGCAATCACCGCATTTGCGGCGGCGAGGATCTGCGGCGTGCTCCGGTAGTTCTCCTCCAGGGTGACCACGGTCGCGGCGTTGTAGTCGTCGCGGAAACTGCGGATGTTCTCGATGGACGCCGCCCTGAAGGCGTAGATCGCCTGGGCGTCGTCGCCCACGACCGTGAGGTTGCCTTCTGCACCAGCGAGCTTGGCGAGGATGTCGCCCTGGATGCGGTTGGTGTCTTGGAACTCGTCGACGAGCACGTGATCGAACAGGCCTTTGACGGCGCCGGCGGAGGGGCTCTCCAGCAGTGCCCGCCAGTAGAGCAGCAGGTCGTCGTAGTCGAGGACGGCATGCTCCTGCTTCTTCGCCCGGTAGCCCTTGAAGATGACCCGCAAGTCGTCACCGTGGTCCTGACACCAGGCGAAACGCTGCTGCAGTACGTCATCGAGTTTGGCTTGCTCGTTGACCGCCCGGCTGTAGATGGCGGCGATGGTCTCCTTGCGGGGGAAGCGCACCTTGCCTTCCGCAAAGCCGAGCTCGGTGCGCAGCACGCCGAAGAGTGACTCGGCGTCCGACTGGTCAAGCACCGTGTAGTTGGCTTCGAGGCCGACCGCAACCGCATGCCGGCGGAGGAGCCGGTTCGCGATGGAGTGGAACGTGCCGCCCCACACTCTGCCCGTGGAACGATCGGTGATCAGCGAGCCGGCCCGCCGCACCATCTCCGCAGCCGCCCTGCGGGTGAAGGTGAGCAAGAGGATCCGTTCCGCGGGTGCCCCCTGATCGATCAGCCAAGCCACCCGGCTCGCCAGAGTGCGGGTCTTGCCGCTGCCCGCCCCGGCGATGACGAGCAGCGGGCCTTCGCCGTGGGTGACGGCCCGGGCCTGCTCGGGGTTCAGGTCGTGTAACCAGGCAGGAGTCTCGACGTCAGAAGCGAACATACGTTCGATCCTAGGCGGTTCGTCGGGCGATGGCGAGGAATCGTCGCGATCGGACGTGGGGACCGTCCCGATAGTGTCACACTCGATGACACCGCATCCATCAAACCCTGAGCCGTCGCCGCCACGAGGGATCGATTGGTGGTGGACGGGTGGCGGTGCAGTGCTGATCGTCACCACCGTCGTTGCCTTTGCCACGCGGCCGGGTGCGATCTTGGCGTCGCATCCTGCCTACGCCATCACGCTGGTGCTCGTTGCACTCACCGGCGTGGGGTTTGTCTGGAAGGGCAAACGCCGCCGCACCGCCGCCGGTGCCGGCCGCCGCATCGTGTTGGTATCCGCCGTCGTGCTGCTTGCCGCGGTCACATGGGTGCTTCGACCTGCGGCGGCAACGCCGGCCGCCATCGATGCGCTGCAAGACGGCGCCGGGGTTGAGATCACGTCGACGGCCACGCGCATCGAGATGACGCCGGCGAACCCATCGGGCGGGGCCGGCCTAGTGTTCTATCCCGGTGGCTTGGTCGATCCCCGGGCGTACGCCGCCATGCTGCGCCCCCTCGCCGAGGCGGGGCATCCGGTGGTGATCGTGAAGCCGCCATTCGGCATCGGTTTCCTGGCGGGCGGGGCCGCCGCGGACGTTGCACTGGACGACACCACTGCGACGACGTGGGTAGCGGGCGGGCACTCGCTCGGGGGTGTGACGGCGGCTGCTGCCGTGGAGAGCGGCGCTCCGCTTGATGGGCTGGTCCTTTGGGCCGCATTCCCGGCGACGAGCATCGCCGAGCGCACCGACCTCACCGCGATGTCGATATATGGGTCGCTGGACCGGCTCACGACCCCCGCAGCCGTGGCGGAATCTGTTGCGGATCTGCCTCCGGACACCCGGTTCGTCGAGATCGAAGGAGGCATTCACTCGTACTTCGGCGACTATGGCATCCAGCGGGGTGACGGGACTCCGGCGGTGTCCCGGGAGGAAGCGCAGCGTCAGATCGTCGACACCACCTTGGACCTGCTGCGGAGCGTTTCGGCCGGGCAGCGCTGAGGGCCGCCGGATCCGTTGGTCCCGGTCAGGGCACGTACTGTTCCTCGATAGCCACCACTTCATCGTCGGTGATGGTGATCCAGACGCTCGGTTGCAGCTCGACACCGCGAACGTCCCGTTCGGCAAGCCAATCGGAGTAGGCAATGGTGAGCGCGGACGCCGGATCGCCCACGTTGGGAAGCCAGACCACCTGGGCATCCGCCGCAATGGTGACTTTCCGCAGTGCAGGATTGGTGTTGCGCACGTAGTAGTCGTTGGGGGGCGGTGACTCTTCGCCGTCCTCCGCCGATGCCATGGTGGCGGCGTCGCCGGTGAACCAGCACGCCAGATCGAACTCGACCTCGCCGGCGGATGCGTCCGCCACGAGGCCGAACCACTCCCCGTCGGGGAGGTCGTCGGTGCCCGGCGTGCATCCGGAGCCGGAGGCCAGGGTATTGGTGTCGATTGTCGTTGTGGTGATTGCGGCGGTGGTCGTGGTGGTTGCGGCGGTGGTCGTGGTCGGCGGTGCGGCCGTCGTTGCCGCTGTCGTGGAGGCACTCGGCAGCGAGGTCGCGGCTGTGACCGTTGTGGCAACGGCGTCATCGTCCCCGCCGCAGGCGGTCGCGACGAGGGCGATGCAAACACACAGGACCAGAAAACCGGCCCGGGCGGTGATGGTTGGAGGTCTCATTCGCGGAACATATCGCGGGCCGATGGGTGCGCCTAGAGGGCAACGTCCCGTTGATCGAGAGCGCTGCGACAGGCTCCCAAGGCATCCCCGTCCGATGGCGAGCAAATGGCCGATTGGCATCAACCGAAGTCGCATGCGGGCGACTTGGCATCGAGCGTCCACGAATCATCTTGGATCCACCCGACATCACCCTCCACGGCGATCTCGAGCCAACGCTGTTCGATTCGGCCACCAAACGAGGTGATCGTCCAATCGCGGACCGGATAGTCCCCTGGGGGCACACTGCGGATCTCGAGCGAGAAGGTCTCCGGCTTGTCATTCAGCGTCACGAGCGAGTGAACAATGGTGACGTAACACCCTGCCGTTTCCTCGCGTGTCGTCGTCGCAACCGGCGGATTCACCTTCGCCTTCGTGTCCGTCGCGCTTCCTTCGGAAGGATCGCTTGACGGCGCGACCGGGACCGCAACGGTGGGCGAAGGCCCGTCGCCGGCGACGACCGGCCACCACCACGGTGCGCCACCGACGAGTGCGGCGGCGACGACCGCTGCAGCCACGTTGAGGACCATGTTGTGTCCGGATGATCTGCTGTCCATACCGATTCCTTCTGGATGGGGATGCGTTGCCGCACTGGAAAGACGCACGATGCGGACGAGAGATACGTCGGATACGGCCCGGACTTGCCCATGGTCTCGGGCAGGTAGCGTGACGACCGGCGATCACCCGGAGGAGCCTCGAGCATGATCCACCTCGACCGGAACGAAGATGTCTTCGTGCTGCGGATGGACGATGGCGAGAACCGGATGAACCAGCCATGGCTGGACGGCATCACGGCCGCACTGGACGAGGTAGATGGTGCCGCCGACCCCAAGGCGCTCGTGACGACCGGGACCGGCAAGTTCTACACGAACGGGCTCGACCTCGAATGGCTCATGAGCGGTGAGGCCGACATGCCGGCCTTCGCTGCCGAGGTGGAGAGGATCTTCGCCCGCATCCTCGGGGCGCCATACGTCACGGTGGCCGCCTGCAACGGCCACACGTTTGCGGCGGGTGCGATGCTGGCGATGACGCACGACTTCCGGGTGATGCGCGCCGACCGCGGCTTCTTCTGCCTTCCCGAGGTCGACCTGAAGATCCCGCTGACGCTGGGGATGAATGCATTGATGATGAGCCGCCTGCCGAAGGTGACCGCGCACGAGGTCCTGGTCACGGGCAAACGTTTCGGCGGGGAGGAGGCGGTCGCCAAGGGCATCGTGGATGTGGCTGCTGCCGAAGCCGATGTCGTGCCGGTCGCAATCGAAATCGCTGCCCAACTGGCGGGCAAGTCGAGCCCGACGATGGGCGTGATCAAGCAGCGCATGTACGCCGAGGCGATCGAGCTGCTGTCGACCAGCCCGGGCACCGAGGCGCCGAGCTGAAGACGACGGTGCGGCGTGGGGTGACGAGTGACGAGAGGCGAGATCTGGCCTGCGCAGAGGGGTCGCAAGACCAGACCTGTGGTGATCCTGACCCGCCCCGAAGTGATCGACGTGCGCCGCCTCGTCACGGTTGCCGAACGTGTGCTGGGCCGTCACCTACGCCCTGGGGTGCTGAGCCGGTCGGCCGGACCGAGCGCCGATTCTTTCGCCGGTCGGCCGGCTGCGGGGCTGCTCAGGCACACCCGCTGAGGCGTGCGGCACCTACCCGGGGACGTTGTGCCCTACCCCGTGCCACCGGCAGTCGCCATGGTGCGTGGCAGCGCGACCCGAAAGGGCAGTGAGAGAATGACGACCGTTGGCGGCCCCCCGGCTGCGACCGCGGCCGACGCCCACCCGTCCGGCGACGATCGCTTCGCCCTCGTCGACAAGCATCTGAAACGGGTCCGGTACGCACAGGACCAGCTCATCGAGACGCTGCACGTCGCCCAGGACGTGTTCGGGTACCTCTCCGAGGATGTCCTCATGTACGTAGCCCGCGCGCTGCGCCTGCCGCCGAGCATGGTCTACGGCGTCGCCACCTTCTATCAGCTCTTCACCTTCGAAGCCCCCGGCGACCACACCTGCACCGTCTGCACCGGAACGGCGTGCTTCGTGAAGGGCGCAGACGGCATCGTCCAAACCGTCAGCGCCGCCTACGACGTCGGCGCAGGCGCCACCTCGGATGACGGCAGGCTGACTCTGAAGACGGCACGCTGCCTCGGCTCGTGCGGGCTGGCGCCCGTTGTGGTGCTCGACGGCACCGTCCACGGCCATATCGGCGCCGCTGCAACCCTCGAGATGGTTCGCGCTGCCGTCGAAGCAGGGAGCGCCGGCTGATGGCGACCCCGATCGACCTCCACGACGTCGCAGCACGCGAGCTCGAAGCCCGCAGCCGCTACCCCTGGCGACTCAAGGCATGCGCCAGCACCGCCTGCCTCTCCGCAGGAGCGGGAGCCACGATGCAGGCCATGGAACAGGCCGTCGAGAGCAACGATCTGGCCCTGGACGTCCAGCTCATCCCCACGGGCTGCATGGGACTGTGCAGCAGAGGTCCCCTGGTGCGTCTCCTCCGCAGGGGCGGCGAAGAGACCATGTACCAGGCCGTCGACGCCGCAGTCGGCGCCGACATCGTTCGCTCCCACGTGCGCGACCACACACCCGTCGCCACCAACATCCTCGACCAGAACATCCCCTTCTTCTCCAGCCAGGAACGGGTTGTCCTCTCCCATGGTGGGGTCATCAACCCCGACAGGGTCGAGTCCTTCGTGGCGCACGGCGGATATCAGGCCCTCGAGAAGGTCCTCACGTCGATGGCCCCCGAAGAAGTCATCGACACGGTGCGAGCATCCGGCATACGCGGCAGGGGAGGCGCCGGGTATCCCGCCGGCACGAAGTGGGGTCTGCTCGCCGCCGCCTCCGGCGATCAGAAGTACGTCGTAGCCAACGGCGACGAGGGCGACCCCGGCGCCTACATGGACCGCACCGTCATGGAGGACGACCCCCACCGGCTGCTGGAGGGCATCGCGATCGCCGCCTACGCCACCGGTGCCAGCCAGGCGTACATCTACGTGCGAGCCGAATACCCGAGGGCCGTCGAGCGCCTCGACCGGGCGATCCGGGTCGCACGGCGCAACCGGCTGCTCGGGCGCCGCATCCTGGACAGCGATTTCGACCTCGAAGTCCAGGTGCGTATCGGCGCCGGCGCATTTGTCTGCGGCGAGGAGACCGCCCTCATGGCCTCGATCGAGGGACGGCGCGGCATCCCCCGGCTGCGGCCCCCCTACCCCACCGAGCGGGGACTGTGGGGCGCCCCCACCATGATCAACAACGTGGAGACGCTGGCGAACATCGCGCCGATCATCAACAACGGCGCCGAGTGGTTCGCTGCGCTCGGGACCCCCAACAGCACAGGAACCAAGGTCTTCGCCCTCGCAGGCGACCTCGTCAACACCGGGCTCATCGAGGTGCCGATGGGCGTCACCCTGCGCCACATCGTCGAAGACATCGGCGGCGGCATCCCCGACGGCGGAACATTCAAGGCCGCCCAGACCGGTGGCCCGTCCGGCGGCTGCATCCCAGCCGAATTCCTCGACACCCCCGTCGACTACGACAGCTTGCGCGAGCTGGGATCGATCATGGGCTCCGGCGGCCTGATCGTGATGGACACCAATGTCCGCATGCCCGACGTCGCCAAGTTCTTCATGGACTTCTCGATGGACGAGAGCTGTGGCAAGTGCACACCGTGCAGGGCAGGGACCGTCCAGATGCACGGACTGCTCGAGCGTATCGCGGGCGGCACCGGCACGTCTCGCGACCTGCGCGATCTCGAGCATCTGTGCCAGGTGGTGCGGGACACGTCGCTGTGCGGACTCGGCCAGACCGCGCCCAACCCGGTCCTCAGCACGCTCCACTACTTCCGGGACGAGTACGAGGAACTGCTCGTCGACGGGGAGCCCAGCCATGCGTGAACGCCAGCAGACGGTCCCGGTCACGTTCGACGGCATCGAAGTCGAAGCCATCGTCGGCGAGTCGGTGCTGCAGACCGCCCGCCGCACCGGCGTTGCGATCCCCTCGCTGTGCTTCCTCGAGGGCCTCTCGGTGTGGGGCGGGTGCCGGCTCTGTGTGGTCGAGGTCGCCGAGGAGCATCGGTTGCGGCCGGCGTGCGCCATTCCCGTCGCCGTCGACATGGAGGTCCTCGTCGACACGCCCCGGCTGCGGGCCTACCGCAAAGCCATCCTCGAATTGCTGTTCGCCGAGGGGAACCACGTGTGCGCAGTGTGCGTCTCCAACGGCAACTGCGAGTTGCAGGACATGGCGGTCCAGTGCGGCATGGATCATGTGCGCTACGACCAGCAGGCGCCGCTGCGTCAGGTCGACGCCAGCCATCCCAAGTACGCCTTCGACCCCAACCGGTGCATCCTGTGCACCAGGTGCGTGCGGGTGTGCGACGAGATCGAGGGCGCCCACGTCTGGGACATCGCCTCGCGGGGCCAGCACGCCGAACTGGTCACGGAGTTGGACAAGCCGTGGGGGGAGTCGACCTCCTGCACATGGTGTGGCAAGTGCGTAGCCGTGTGCCCCACCGGCTCGCTGTTCTACCAGGGCAGCGCCGTCGGCGAGATGCACCACTCAGCCGACGTCATCATGCGTCTGGCCGCAGCCCGCCAGCGCGGCGAATGGCTCGACCCCGAAGGCCTGACGTGAGCAAGCCGCGGTTCGCCACCATCTGGCTCGGTGGATGCTCAGGGTGCCACATGTCGTTCCTCGACATGGACGAGTGGCTCTTCGAGCTGGCTGCACTGGTCGACGTGGTCTACAGCCCCATCGCCGACATCAAGGACTTCCCCGAGGAAGTCGACATCACACTCGTGGAAGGCGCCGTCGCCAACGAGGACAACGTCGAGCTGGCCCGCATCGTGCGCAGCAACTCGAAGCTGGTCGCTGCGTTCGGCGACTGCGCCGTCTCCACCAACGTAACCGGTCTGCGCAACCCGCTCGGCGACCCGCAGGCGATCCTTCACCGGGTCTACGTCGAGGCGCCGGACCGCGACGGTGTAGTCCCCGATGCGAGCGGCGTCGTCCCGGCGCTGCTTCCGAAGGTGCTGCCGCTGCACAAAGTGATCACCGTGGACTACTACATGCCCGGCTGCCCGCCGGCCGCAGTCGAGATCCGGCGCGCCATCGAGACGCTGCTCGCAGGCGACACCACGCACGCCGTCCGCGAAGACATCCGGCCCGGGTAGGAGGAGCTGACGTGCACGACCTCGTTGTCATCGACCCTGTCACCCGGATCGAAGGTCATGCCAAGATCACGATCGCCCTCGACGATGCCGGACGGGTTGCCGACGCCCGATTCCATGTCACCGAGTTCCGCGGCTTCGAGGAGTTCTGCAAGGGCAGGCCGGTATGGGAGATGCCGAGCCTCACCGCTCGCACCTGTGGTATTTGCCCCGTGAGCCACCTGCTGGCGTCGGCAAAGACCGGCGACGCGATCATGGGGGTCACCATCCCGCCAACGGGTGCGAAGCTGCGGCGCATCGCCAACCTGGGGCAGATCATCCAGTCGCACGCGTTGAGCTTCTTCCACCTCAGCGCCCCCGACCTGCTCCTCGGCATGGATGCCGACCCTGCCGCCCGCAACGTCTTCGGCCTCATGGCGGCGGAGCCCGACCTCGCCAGGCGCGGCATCCGGCTGCGCAGCTTCGGCCAGTCGGTGATCGAAGCCATTGCAGGGCGCAAGGTCCACTCGCCCGGAATCGTCCCCGGCGGTATCGCCGCACCGATGACCCCCGAGACCAGGGACGGCCTCCTTGGCGCCCTGCCCGAGGCCCAGGCGACCGCACAACACGCGGTGCAGTTGTTCACCGGTCTGCTCGACCGCTTCCAACGTGAGGTCGATGCGTTCGGGTCGTTCCCCAGCATGCACATGGGCCTGGCCAACGACGCAGGCAACTGGGAGCACTACGACGGGCACCTCAGGATCGTCGACTTCGACGGCTCGGTTGTCATCGACCACGTCGACCCAGCCGACTATCGCACCATCATCGGTGAGGCGGCGCGACGTGACTCCTATCTCAAGTCGCCCTACTTCAAGCCGCGGGTCGCGGAGGCAGATGATCCGGCCGCAGGCACGTACCGGGTCGGGCCTCTGGCGCGGCTCAACGTGTGCCGGGCGATGGGGGTGCCGCTGGGTGATGCGGCGCTGGCGGAGTTCCGGGACCGGGCCGGGGGCGTCGCCAACTCATCGTTCTTCTACCACTACGCACGGCTGGTGGAGATCCTCGCCGCCACCGAGCGGATGGCACAGCACCTCGAGGACCCGGCCATCACCACCACAAAGGTGCGCGCCACCGCGGGTATCAACGAGCTGCATGCCGTCGGAGCCTCCGAAGCGCCCCGTGGCACCCTGTTCCACGAGTACGCCGTCGACGAGCACGGCATCCTCACCGACGTCAACATGATCATCGCGACCGGGCAGAACAACCTGGCCATGAACGCGACGATCCTGCAGATCGCCAGGGAGTGGATCGACGGCGCAGAGATCCCTGAGCCTGTGCTCAACCGCATCGAGGCAGGGATCCGGGCGTTCGACCCGTGTCTGAGCTGCTCGACCCACGCCATCGGGCAGATGCCGATGGTGATCGAGCTCATCGCCCCCGACGGCGAGGTGCTGTGCCGGAGACAGCGTGACTGACCTGCTGGTCGTCGGATACGGCAACGACCTGCGATGCGACGACGGGGCAGGACGCCATGTCGCCGACGCCATCGAGGAGATGGAGTTGCCGGGAGTCATGGTGCGATCAGTGGCGCAGCTCACCCCGGAGCTGGCTCTCGATATCGCCGGCCGCGACTGCGTGGTGTTCGTCGACGCCAGCGTCGACACCGAAGCGCTGACCCACACTGCCGTTGCGCCCGGCTCAGGCCCCGGCGGGGTGATGACCCACCACGGCGACCCTTCCCACCTCCTGTCCCTGGTGGAGAGCGTCGGCCCGCTGCCGGCGGAGGCGACCGTCATCTCGATCCCTGCACTGAACCTCGGCCTGGGCTTCGACCTCTCCCCCGCCACGGCAGCAGGCGTCTCCTCCGCCATCGACCTCGTGGCGGCGCTGGCAGCCCGCTCCGCCGGGCACTCCTAGGATCTGCAACCCGCAGCCACCCATCGGGGTTCTCTCGTGTATGCCATCCACCACAGCGACTACGCCCTTGAGTAGCCGCATCCTGTCGACGTCTGCGGGTACCAACCAGCAGTCCTTCAGCCTCGGCGACTGGGGGTTGTTCTGGGGGATCGGTCTCATCTGGGGGTCGTCGTTCCTGTTCATCGCCATCGGGCTCGACGCCTTCGAGCCTGGACTCATCACCTGGCTGCGGGTCGCGCTTGGTGCGGGCGTTCTGTGGCTGGCGCCCCGTGCCAGGCGCAAGGTGGAGCGGGAGGACTGGCCCCGCCTCGTGACCCTCTCGGTCCTCTGGGTGGCGATCCCCTTCACCCTGTTCCCCATCGCCCAGCAATGGATCAACTCCGCCCTCACCGGCATGCTGAACGGGGCGACGCCCATCTTCGCCGCCATCATCGCCTCGGTCTTCCTGCAACGGCTCCCCCGCGGCCCCCAGATGTTGGGGTTGGCCGCCGGGTTTGCGGGTGTGTTCGCCATCGCGCTGCCCTCCCTCAGCGAAGGGAGCAACGAGGCACTCGGCGCCGTCCTCGTGCTGGTGGCGACCATGTGTTACGGGCTCTCGATCAACATCGCAGCACCAATCCAACAGAAGTACGGGTCGCTGCCCGTGATGGCCCGTATGCTCGCGCTGGCGACCCTGTGGACCGCCCCGCTCGGGCTCTACGACGCCCTCGACTCCAGCTGGCGGTGGGACTCGTTCCTCGCCGTCGCCGCCGCCGGCGTCCTCGGCACCGGTGTGGCCTTCGTCTTGATGGGCACGCTCGTTGGCCGGGTCGGCTCGACCAGGGCTTCGTTCATCACCTACCTCATCCCCGTGGTGGCCCTGTTCCTCGGTGTGGTGTTCCGTGACGATGTGGTCACGGCCGTGTCCATCACCGGCGTCGTGCTGGTCATCGCCGGTGCGCTGCTCGCCTCCCGTCGTGAGAGCTGACGGCTGGCGTGATCTGACCGCATTTTTGTCACGCGCCTCCGATACGGTGTCGTCATGTCGTCCCATCTCAGGAGGTGAGCATGAGAACCATCGCCACGGCGCCACCCCGCGTGCGACCCCGGGCGACTCGGATCGCACGCCTCCACGCGGCGATGGCCGAAGCGATGCACGACCTCCTGGCCGAACTCGCCGACTTCGATGACAGCGGGGGTTGGTTGGACGATGGCGCCACCGACATGGTCTCGTGGCTCACGTATCAACTCGGCCTGCTCCCTCGCACCGCCAGGGCATGGATGGACGTCGCTCGACGCCTCGAAGAGCTTCCCGGCGTCCGTGACCGCCTCTCCACCGGCGAGCTCTCCCTCGACCAAGCCCGCGCCCTGTGCCGTGTGGCTACTCCCGACGACGAAGACGAGCTCGCCGACCTGGCCACGGATATGACGGCAGCAGAGCTCGAGCGGATGGTCCGCAAGGTGCGCGAGATCCCCAGGAAGCAGCACGTTGATGACGAGGTCCAGAGGTCGGTCCGTTGGTGGTGGGACCAGGATGAACGCTTCATGCATCTCACCGGAAAGCTCCCCGCAGCCGAAGGTGCCGTCGTAGAGAAGGCGCTGCTCCGGGAAGCAGCCAAGGAGCGACCCGCACCGTACGGTGGCGGGTTTCGGCCCCTTCCCGAGCGCGCCGCCGACGCTTTGGCCCAGATCGCCTCAGAAGCCATTGGGCGCGACGGCGACCCTGACCGAGCCACCATCGTGGTCCATGTCTCAGCCGAGCACCTCGCCACCGGGCAAGGCACCGCAGTCATCGAAGATGGACCCGTCGTGGCCGTTGAGACCGCTCGCAGGCTCGCCTGCGATTCCCGCTGGCTCGTGGTCGTCGACGGCCCCGACGGCACCCCGATCGGCGTCGGTCGCAAGACCCGGCGAGTCCCGGCATGGCTCGACCGCCTCCTCCGGGAACGCGACGAGGGATGTCGCTTCCCCGGATGCGGGCGGACCCGTTGGACCCATGCCCACCACATCGAACATTGGGCGTCGACCGGACGAACGGACTTGGACAACCTGATCACTCTGTGCGGCTACCACCACCGCATGATCCACAACGAAGGGTGGGCGATCCGTGGCGACCCCAACGGGCAGGTGGAGTGGATCTTGCCCCATGGATCGAAGTTGGAGCCGGTGCGCCTACTGATAGACCCTGTGCTTCCGCTCGAAGACCGTTTGCGTCTCGTCGACGAGAAGTATGAGCGGCGGCGAGAGAAGCTGAAAGGCCGCCGCTGAACAAGCGCCGGACAGGTGTCTCAAGAAGCTGCGCCGACCACCGGGGCGTATTCTCCGCCCATGGGGACGGCATACACCACGACGTTGCTGTCGTACGTCCGAGATGAGCGGCTGAAGCCACCGCCGCATGTGATGAGCGTCAGCACCGGCGGCCCCTGCCGGGAGAAGATCGTGTCGAGCGGCAACGCATTCTTCTGATAGACGGTGCGGGCAACGACGCGGAACTGAGCGGCTGAGCCGTCGTCGTACAGGACTTCCACCGCGTCACCCTCATCCATCGATCGCAAATCGAAGAACACGCCGGGGCCCTGCCCGTAGAGATCCACGTGCGCAGCGAGTACCGCCGAGCCCGCCGCCCCTGGCGTGGGGCCGTACTTGTACCAGGCAACGTCTGAGACGTTCTCTGGGACCGCCATCTGGCGGTTCTCGTCGACCCCGTAGGCATCGATGGGCGCATCGACGCCCAGGCTTGCGATGCGCAGACCGGTGGGCTGGGGCGCATCGGGACTCAAGGCCTGAATCGTCTCGGCTTCGCCGGCGTCCGACGGAGGAATCGGCGAGGACTCTGGGAGCTCGCGCTCTTCCGGAGTCGCCGCCGATGGAGTGCTCGTGGGTATCGGGGATGGGGTGGAAACGGGGCCGGTCGTCTCGAGTGACGCTTCGACGGCCGTTGGAGAGCCAACGGTTTCGTCAGGGGAAGAGAAGGAGATGAGGGCCACTGCGGCGACAAGCGCGGAACCCGCAGCCACCAAGACCCATCCGATCCAACGTTTGCTCACGAGCGACAAGGGTATCAACCCGGGAGGCGGCGCGGGCCACCTCCCGGGTTGATGTGGTCAGTCAGCCGTTGGAGCGGCGCAGGACCATGCCACCGCCGGCAAGGGCTGCCACACCGAGTGCGAGGCCGAGTGTCGCAGCCATCGGGAACCCGCCGCCGGCGAGGCCACCGGTGCCGGTGGGCACACCTGACGGAGGCGCCTGCAGACCGGAGATCGACTGCGCAGCCACGGTGAACGAATCGCCGTCGAGGGAGCCGATGGCGTACACGATGACGTTGCTGCCTTCAGGGATCGCCAAGTCCGTCTCGAACACGACCGGATCTGTGGCGCCGGCGGGAACGATCTTCACGTTGTAGGTGTCGGCCGGAACGTCTGCCACACCCTCCTGCGGGTTGGACACACCGGCAAACAGCGCCGCATCGTTGGCGAGAATGTCAACCGTCGGAGCAGCCGCAACGTGGCGGGCGGTGACCCGGCCGTTGCCGGCGTCGATGGTCGCCGTGTCGTTGACAAACACGGTCAGCGTTGGCATACCGTCGGCATCCAGGTGGGCGACGATCGAGGCGTTGGCCCCGGCGGGCAGAGTGACGGTGTCGGCAAGCGCCGGCTCGTTGCCCTCTGGATCGGTGCCAGCGGGGTAGATCTCGACGGCGTAGTCGCCGGCAGGCAGCGTCAGCGGATCGGTGACCGTGCCGAATGTGAATCCGGGCAGCAGCGCGTCGCCGTTGACCCAGACATCGACTTCCAGGTCCGGCACACCGTGTACGACGGTCACGGTGCCGTCGTCCTGGGCAAATGCGGCGGACGGGATGAGCAGGACGGTCATCACCGCCAGCAGTGTGAACACCTTTTTCATGGATACTCCCTTCGATGAACACGTACATGCGCCATACGGGACCCCGCCCGACGGTGGATGAGAGAAATCTTCCATCTTGACAATCTGAGCGGAATAGACTTAGATTTTTAGATGTTGAGAGCAGAGGAATATCTGACTAAGGAGGAACTCGTATGAGTCTGGTCCGGTTTGATCCCTTCGAGTTGGTGCGCGATCTCGATCGGATGTTCGACGCCCCACAGCCCAAGAAGGGCATGTGGCTCCCCCGGGTGGACGTGTTCGAACGGGAGGGGCAACTGGTCGTCCGCGCAGAGGTCGCGGGAGTTGACGCCGACACGCTCGACGTCACCGTGGAAGGCGGGACGCTGACCATCACCGGCTCTCGCTCCTTCAGCGAGGAGTCCGACGAGGGCGGCTTCCACCGCAAGGAGATCTTCGAGGGGCAGTTCAAGAGGACCGTACTGCTGCCCGAAGGCGTGGACCCGGAGGCCATCAGCGCCTCCACCAAAGATGGCATTCTCGAGATCGCCGTGCCCAAGCGGCCCGAGGTACTCCCTCGGAAGGTGACCGTCGAGGTCCAGCGGTAACTCCCTCCCACCGCTGAGGACGACAAGGGGCCGGCACTCGCCGGCCCCTTGCTCATGTCCGGTACTCCATTCCACTTGGCGTTGTTTTACAACTTTTCGACTATTCTATACCTTGCAATCAGAGTTGTGCATGTGTAACATTTTCTCCCGCGAGGTTCGAGGGGAGAACACAATGGCGACGTTCAGTGCAGATCCGGAGCTGATGGAACACCTGGCGTCGACGCTCGACGGATACGCCGATGCGGTCGAAGGGTGGGGCCAATCGAGCGCATCGCTCATGCAGCGGCATCAGTACTACTACGCCGCCACTTCCGTTGCCGGTGGCACCTACGGCAGCGCAAGCTGGGCACGCAGCTGGGCGACCAGCCTGCGCAGCCGTTCGTCCCTGCTGGCCGCATACGGCGCCATCGCCCTCATGGGCTCCTCCGCCGCAGGGGGGATCGGGGCAGCCCTGGGCGCAGGTCGCCAATGGGCACTCAGCGAGCCGACCACACTTCGCTTCGAAGACTGGTACGCCGACCGGATGGCGCAGCTCGCCAACACGGCCGCCGCCCGAGAGCTTGCCGATGAGCTCGATGCCGCCATCGCCGCCGAGGACTACGAGAGCATCTGGAGGATCATCCGGGAGCTGGCCGAGGTCGACGACCCCATTGCAGCGACGGCCTTCTTCAACGGTCTCGGAGCGACCAATGTCGGCAAGCTCCCGAACGAGGTGATCGGGCTCACCTCGTTCGGCGACGTCCATCTCAGGGCAACGGTCGGCCACCCCGCCGATCTCATCTCTTTGCTCAGCCGACAACTCGCAGGGGCCTCCCAGACGGGCGGGCTCGACTTCACAGGAGCAGAGCTCATCGATGCCGAGCTCGCCATCGACATCCTCGACCAGCGGTACTTCACCGGCTACGGCGCCGAGTACCTGTTCATCGCCAATGGTTTCGAAACCACATTCCTCACCAGCGGCGTCGCCAGATTCCTCCCCGTCGCCGACTACCCGGTCATGGCGCAACAGATCTTGGTCTCTGAGATCGACGGCCAGCTGCCCCTCGACGCACGGGAGTTCCTCCTGCCCAACATCGTCGATGCCGGTGGGGGTGCCCAGCTCGTGCTGCGGCTCCTCGAAACCGCCGATCTCGAATCGCTCCTCAACCCGTACGCCTACCTCAACGAGCAAGGGGCAAACGCCGTCGGCCCGATCCTCGAGCAGGCCACCGTTGGGCTGTACGGGACGGACCCGCTGCGGGCCGAGTACATCATCGGCACGTTGATCAACTATGCCGCCGGCAGCTCGTTGTACGGCAACGCCGACGTGCTGGCCGCTGCACTTGCGCTGGTGATCCCGCAGCTCGGCGGTGTGGTCAACGGTGAGACGGCATCAGCCTTCTTCGGCGACCCCCGCGGCGCCGGTGTGGCGGTGAGCGAAGCATCGCTGATCGACGCTCTCGGCAGTATCGCCGCCAGCGATGCGGCCACGGCGGCGCTCTTCGAAAGCCTGGCCAACTACTACGGAGGTCTCGTCATCGAAGCCGACGGCGACCCCGGAGCACTCAACCGCATCGCCATCTCCCTCGGCGAACTCTCCTCGGTGCTCACGACCGCCGTACAGGAGGCCCACATCTCCGACGCGGCGGACCGCGACGAACGGAGCGCAGCGCTGATCGGGCTCATCGACACCCTCTCCGGGCTGGTGCCGTTGCCCGGCGCCAAGACCGTCGGCACGCTGGGTTCCAAGCTCATCAAGATCAGCTATCAAGAACTCGTCGATCGTGGCACCGCGCTCCTCGAGACCGGATACGAGGGAGAGGCACGGACGGACGCCGATGCGACGATCGACGCCTTGCTCTACTCGTACACCGAGCTGCTCACGGTGTCCTATCTCCACTCCCAGGGACAGACGGCAGCGTCCATCGACGAGTTCTTTGCGGCCTCGACGTATCTCGACCGCTCGGTCTACGACTTCTCCGACGGCGCCGGCGGGATCGCCACCGACCTCGACGAGCATCGGGCGCAGGCGTACGGCCAGTGGGTCTCCTTTGCGAGCGCCGATCCTGCGGTCAGCGCCGCCATCAGCCGGCTGCTCGTCGAGTTCCTCGCCGGCCTCCCGCACTACGACGGCTGACGTGAGATCTGCCAAGATGCGCTGATGGCTCGCAAGGAACTGCAGGTCGAGGCGGGCGGTCGCGAGGTTCGGGTTTCCAGCCCCGACAAGGTGATGTTCCCCGAGCAGGGCTGGACCAAGCTCGATGTCGTGGAGCACTTCTTGATGTGCCACACGGGGGCACTGCGAGGGGTCGCCAATCGCCCGGTTCTGCTGAAGCGGTGGAACGCCGGCGTCGGCCAGCGCCCACTGTTCGTCAAGCGCCCCAAAGGGGCTCGCACCATGGTCGACGTCACGTTCCCCTCGGCCCGCCCTGGTCGCATGTTTGTGCCGCTCGATGCCGGCGACGTGATCTGGATGGCCCAGCAGAACTGCATCGACCTCAACCCCTGGAACGCGCGCGCCGACGACCTCGAACACCCCGACGAGCTACGCCTCGACCTCGACCCCACCGAGGGGCACGACTTCGCGGCCGTGCGGGACGTTGCCGGCGCCGTGCACGAATTGCTCGACGAGGTCGGGCTGGTCGGATGGCCCAAGACATCGGGGAACCGTGGCATCCATGTCTACGTCCGGCTCGAGCAGGCGTGGGACTTCTATCAGGTGCGCCGCGCCGGTCTCGCCCTCGCCAGGGAGCTGGAGAGACGGCACCCACTAGCCACGACGGCGTGGTGGAAAGAGGAACGCAACGGCGTCTTCATCGACTACAACCAGAACGCTTGGGACAAGACCATCGCCAGCGCCTACTCGATCAGGCACACCGGACTCGTGTCGACTCCCTTCCGGTGGGACGAGCTCGACACCATCGACCACGAGGCCATGGACCTCATGACCTTCAAGGATCGGTGGGCCGATGTCGGCGACCTCACCGAGGGCATCGACGAGGCAGCATGCCGCCTCGAGCCCGTCCTCGCCATGGTCGCCGCCGACGAAGCCGACGGCATCGGTGAGGCGCCGTGGCCGCCCCACTACCCCAAGATGCCCGGCGAGCCGCCGCGGGTACGCCCCTCTGCCAAGAACCCGGACAATTGGGAAGAATGAACGCTTGCGCTCACTTCGTCCCGACCGGGCTCGCCTTCCTCCCGATGGGCAGGTAGGCCTGCTCGGCGTAGTCGACGAGCTGCCGCTGGCTGGAGAACTGTGGGATGACGGAGACGATCGACTCCTTCATCATGTCCACCCAGGCCTGGGGAACACCGTCTTCGTCACGCTCGTAGAACCTCGGCACGACCTCGGATTCGAGCAGGTGATACAAGATCCCGGCATCTTCGGCGTCCGAGTGGGACTCCTCCGAGAACCCCCAGCCGTTCTTGCCGTTGTAGCCCTCGGCCCACCACCCGTCGAGCACACTCAGGTTGAGCCCGCCGTTGGCGGCAGACTTCATGCCGGACGTTCCACTCGCCTCCTTGGGCGGCGTCGGGGTGTTCAGCCACACATCCGCCCCGCGGACGAGCGACGCCGCCAGCTCCATGTCGTAGTTCTCGAGGAAGAACACGTGACCCTCGAGGTCGGGACTGTTCGACATGTCGAACACCCACTTCACGAGACCCTGACCCTCGCGGTCCGCCGGGTGCGCCTTGCCTGCGAACACCACCTGCACCGGCCGATCCGCGTTGGTGAGAATCGATCGGACGCGATGGGGGTCGCTGAAGAGCAACCCGGCACGCTTGTAGGTGGCAAACCGGCGGGCGAAGACGATCGTCAACGTCTCAGGATCGAGCTGACTGTCGAGCCAGCGAAGTCGAGCCGGGCTGTGGCCGTGGCGGGCGAACTGCTCGCGCAGCCTGCTCCGCAGGCGCCGCAACATCGCCGTCTTCTGCGTCTGGTGTGCTTTCCACAACTCGGCGCTGTCGATGTCTCGAACAGCCTCCCAAGACCCGTGATTGATGACCTGCTGGTCCCAGATCTCGCCGACGGTGCGTGCGTACAGCCGTGAGATGGAACGGCCGACCCACGTCTGCGGATGGATGCCGTTCGTGATGGCCTTTGCGGGGCCGCCGATCAGCGGGCCCCACTCCTGCGAGACGACTGCGCCGTGGCGCTGCGAGACACCGTTCGTGATCGACGAGAGCCGGATCGCCAGTGCCCCCATGTCGAACTCGTGCTCGTCGCTCGACCGCGACAGCGCAGTCAGCGTGTCGTTGTCGATGCCCGGCAGCATCTCGGAGAGAGCGTCAAGGGCCAGATCGAGATCGAACCGTTCGTTGCCGGCCGGCACGGGCGTGTGCAGCGTGAACAACGTCGATTCGGAAACGTCCTTCTGGGCTTCATCCATGGTCCTGCCCTGTTGCAGCTGCGTCGACACCCGCTCCAGCAGGCTCAGCGCTGCATGCCCTTCGTTGACGTGCCAGACCGCAGGCTCGATGTCGAGCGCTTCGAGCACCCTGGTGCCGCCGACACCCAACACGATCTCCTGACACAGGCGCATCGCCCGGCCGCGCACGTAGAGAATGTGCGTGATGGGCCGATCCGATGGGGCGTTGTCCGGGAGGTCCGTGTCGAGCATGATCACCGGCACCCGGCCCACGTCGATACGCCATGCCCCGACGATCAGGTCGCGTCCGGGGAGCTCGACCGAGACGCGGAGCGGCCATCCGGTGCGGGGATCGAGGACCGCACGGATCGGACGGCGTGCCGCCTCGAAGGGCACGTAGGTGTGCTGCTGGTAACCCTCGGGGTCGATGGCCTGCTGGAAGTACCCTTTCCGATACAGCAGCCCAACGCCGACGAGCGGCAAACCCAAGTCGGAGGCAGCCTTGACGTGGTCGCCTGCGAGGACGCCGAGTCCACCGGCATAAAGCCGCAGCTTCGGGTGGATGCCGAACTCGGCCGAAAGGTAGGCGATGGGACCGGCGATCTCGTCCTGATGCTCCCTGGCGTACCACGTGTCGGCGCCCTCGAGATACCGATCGAATTCCGTGGCCGCGTCGTCGTAGAGCTGATAGAAGTCGTCTGATGCCTCGAGGGTCTCCCACGTCGCCGTATCGACGGCCTGCAACAGCGACAGCGGGTTGCGGTTCCGCTCCCACAGCAGCGGATCGATCCGCCTGAACAATGCCGTCCCCGTCGGGTTCCACGACCACCACATGTTGTAGGCGACGTCGTGCAGCCGTCCGAACTCCTTGGGTATCGGCAACGGAGTCTTGGGTCCGACGGGGATGGAGTCGAACAGGTCGATGCTTGGTGCCATGGTTGATGCCTCTTCGAAGATCTGATTGCGGGGAGATGCACGACGTGCGCAGCGGCTGCACACACGGTGCGAGGAATATGGATTGTCGCTGTAAGCGCTTCCAGTTTCAAGGACGGGAAACCGATGCTTGCCGGCACCGGTGTCTCAGCCGGTGCGGAATTCCTTCAAGAAATCACGCAATGGAGCCTCGAGACCACCCGCCGCCGCCACGAAACCGGGCAGCTTGGGGTTGGCCTGATTGAAGAGGATCTCCTCGCCGTCGGGCCCGAACACCGCACCGCCGCCCGCCACAACCAGGGCGGCGCCGGCGGCGACGTCCCATTCGTGCTTCGGGACGAGAGTCCAGGTTGCATCGGCCATGCCGGCGCCGACACACGCAAGCTTGTACGCCACCGAGCCCATGTTCCGCACGGAGATCGGCGTTGTGAAGAAGGGCTCCCACTCGCCGCGCTTCACCTCGCTGCGGGAAGCAAGGACAAGCGCACCCTCGAGGCGGTCGCACGATGTCACCCGCGTGGGCACTCCATCGAGCTTCACTCCATCATCGACGGAGCCCACCATACGGTGGCCCGCCGTCGGGCTGAGGATGCCGCCGGCGACCGGCTTGCCGTTGACCACGAGACCGATCGATATGCACCACTCGGGGATGCCTTGGATGAACTCGCGAGTGCCGTCGACGGGATCGACCACCCACGCTCGTTCACAATCGAGCCGGCTCGCGTCGTCCGCCGTCTCCTCCGACAGCCAGCCCTCGCCGTCCCGGGGCAGAGCTTCGAGCAGCACCTCGTTGACGGCGAGATCGGCCGCAGTGACCGGGTCGTCCCCCTCCTTCATCCGCGAGGCGATGGCCCCGGGTGTGAAGGGGATCAGCGCGGCAGCCGCCAGATCGAGGGCGGCCTCGATCCGGTCCAGATCATCGGTCGCGGTGACGCGACCCATCAAGCGTCGGCCGACAGGTAACCCTGATCGATCAGGTACTGAACGATCTGCTCTGCAGCCTCGTCGGGCGACTGGTCGAGCGTCGGCAGGATGATCTCGGCGTCTTCCGGCTCCTCGTACGGATCGGAAATACCGGTGAACTCCTGGATGATGCCGGCGCGTGCCTTCGCGTAGAGACCTTTGCGGTCCCTCTTCTCGCACTCCTCGAGGGGTGTCGCCACCCAGGTCAGCACGTAGCCGCCGTACGACGAGATGAGCTCCCGGTTGAACTCGCGGGTCTTGGCGTACGGGGCGATCGGTGCACAGATGGCAATGCCGCCGGCCTTGGTGATCTCCGAGGCCACGTAGCCGATGCGCTGGATGTTGGTGTCTCGATCTTCCCTGGAGAAGCCGAGGCCCTTCGAGAGGTTCTTGCGCACGACGTCACCGTCGAGCAGCGTGACGGTGCGACCACCGCGCTCCAGCAGCTTGACCATCAGCGCATTGGCGATGGTGGACTTGCCCGAGCCGGAAAGACCCGTGAAGAAGACCGTGAACCCCTGCTGCGCCTTGGGCCTGTGGGTGCGTCGCAGCTCCGCCACGACCTCCGGGTAACTGAACCACTCAGGGATCTCCCCGCCATGGGCCAGCTTCTCCCGCAACTGCGTGCCCGAGATCGTCGCCGTCTCGGTGCCTTCCGGCACCTCGTCGATCGGCATGTACGTGTCCTGGGACGGCACGTAGACCATGAGCTTGAAGGGAACCAGCGTCACGCCGAGCTCCTTCTCGTGCTCGATCACGAGCTCTTGGGCGTCGTACGGGCCGTAGAAGGGGTTGCCCGCCGAGTCGGCGCCGGGCCCGGCGTGGTCACGGCCAACGATGAAGTGGGAGACGCCGTGGTTCTTACGAATGATCGCATGCCACACCGCCTCGCGAGGACCGCCCATCCGCATCGCGAGGTTGAGCAGGGCCAGATCGGCTGTGCCTTCCTCGTAACGGTGGGCCACAGCCTGGTACACCCGGACCCTCGTGTAGTGATCAACATCACCTGGTTTGGTCAGCCCGACGACCGGGTGGACGAGCAGGTGGGCGCCGGTCTCCTCGGCTGCCCGCATGGTCAGCTCGACGTGCGCACGGTGCATCGGGTTCCTGGTCTGGAACGCCACGACCTTGGTCTTGCCCTGCTGAGCAAAGGAGGACCGCAGCTGCGCAGGAGTGAGGCGCAGGTGCTGGAAGTCGTAGTGGAACGGGAACTGGAGGGCCTCGATGCGCCCACCGACGTATACCGGGTGCGCAACATTCATCAGGTAGTTCACGGCCGGGTGCTCGATGCTGGTGGTCCCAAAGACGAGCTCGGCTTCGCGTGCCTTGTCGGGCGCCCACACATCGTCGACGTGCAGCACGGCGAGCATCACGCCTTCGTGATCCCGCAACGCAACGCTCATCCCGGGAGCGAGGCCTTCGGCCATCTCTTCGGTGACGTCCAAGGTGACCGGCATCGGCCACAATGAACCGTCCGCAAGGCGCATGTCCTCACACACGGCGTCGTAATCGGCCCTCGTCATGAACCCGCGCAGCGGCGAGAATGCGCCGTTCGTGAGCAGCTCCAGATCGCAGATCTGACGCGGGGTCAGATCCCACGACGGGTATTCGACAGAAACGGTCTTCAGCTCGTTGGCGCGGTCCTCATTGACCATGAGGTCAACGAGGATTCCGCCATGAGGTTCGATCAGCTCAGGCACGGCACGGCTCCATGTTTCGACAGTTGGAAAGATCAGCGGGGGGTGCACGCAGAGAAGATGGCTCCCCCCGGACGCGCAGCGCCACTCTAGGCGAGACCGGCCTCGGCAAGAAACCGGTCGAACGACCTATTCAGCCCCGACGAGGTCAGAGAACGGTCTTGACCACCTCGAGATCCTCCGCACCGATCACGACGCGATCGCCCGTAGCCATGAACAAGGTCGTCAGCTTGGCGCCGGAGTCGGCGACACGGCGAGCGAGCCGTCCGAGCTCACCCGGCCGGACGTCGATGTCCGCGATGACCACTTCCTGTTGGTCGAGAGCCCCAAATCCGGCTCCGAGCAGTGCGTCGTGTGCGGCCTGAACATCGGCGTCCTCCACGACGATGCGCACGTGGCGGCCCTCGAGAGCCGGGTAGGTGGCGGAGGCTTGCATGGTGATGCCCACCGAGCCGAGGGTCTCCCATATCTCTGCCGCCGCCCGATCGATGCCGATGATGAACGTGAGTTCTTGCATGGTGTTTCTCCAAGGAGTGCAGATTGGAACGTTCCAAGTATCGCACGGATACCCGAAACCGTCGAGAGCCTCACCGGCATGGGCCTGCACCGACCGCTTCTGCGTCGTGTGCATCATCCAGGAAGCCCTGGATCTCCGTGGCGTCGATCACGTAGACGACGCCCCTGGTGCGGGACTCGGAAACGACGATCCCCGCCAGGAGGCCATCGTCGACGAATGCAGGTGCGCCGGATGCCCCAGGGTCGACATCGGCAGCGACCTCGAGGACGTGCCGCGCGACGTTGCCATCGCCGTAGATGTCACCTCCCGTTGCGGTCAGCCGCCGCAGGACTCGGAACGCGAGTGCTTCTGCCGCTGCATCCGGCCCGACCGCCACGATGGTGCCGGCAGCCTCACCATCGGCCATGGCAAGTTCCGCCGGCGGCGCAGAGAGGTCGCCGACCGATACGAGGGCGAGGTCGCGATCCGGGTCGAAGCTCACGACCTCTCCCGACCTGCGGACGCCGCCGAGAGTGACGACTTCCACGCCGTCCTCTACCCCGGCGACGACATGCGCCGCGGTGAGGACCAGCCCATCCTCGATGACCACCCCGCCACCACGAACGTCGATGCGGCAGGCGGAACCCGTGAGTCCGACAGCCGACGCAGATGCGGCAGGGGGCTCCTGGGAGGCTGCACATCCCGCCGCGAGGACGACGGCGCTCAAAGCCGCGAGAACGATCCTCACGCCGCCGCCTCGTACTCCTTCCGGAAACGGTGCAGCAACGCGATGGCGGGGGTGGGGGTGTGGTCGAGAAGTCGGGCGGTTCGCGGCATCGTGATGGCGGTGTCGAAGGGAATCGGGAAGGGGGGAACGGATTCCGCGGGTGGCGGCCCGAACCGGAGCAGGCCGGCGTCGAGCCCAAACACGTCGCACGCCATGCGAGCTAGGTCGATCCGGTTGACGGGTTCTCCACCACAGGCGTGGAACACGCCGTCGAGACGCCGCTCGCCGATCCGAAGGATGAGGTCGGCGGTCTCGCTCGCCAGGGAAGGCGTGGCCCTCATGTTGATCTCTGATGACTCCCACACGAGAAACGGACGCCCGGCACGCAACGCATCCACCAGCGACGCCACGAAGTAACCAAAACCCGGATCCTGCGCCCGCGGTGTTGCGGGACGCGCCCGATGGATCCCGTTGACGCCCGAGACTCGCGCCACCGCCCCGCCCCTGTCGAGGGCAGTGATCTCGCTGGCAAGCTTGAGCACGCCGTACAGGTTCACGGGATTGGGGGGTGTGGTCTCGTCGGCGCCCCCCTGGGTCCCGTCGAACACCCAGTCCGTCGACACGACGATGTAGGCGGCCCCTGCTGCCGCCGCAGCGTCTGCGGTTGCTCTTGTGGCGCCGACATAGCTGTCCCACGCAAACCGGCGATCCGCATACATCTGCGACCAATCGTTGAGGATGGCACAGTGCACCACGATGTCGGGGCGAAAATCGTCGATGCTCGCCGCCACCTGGGCTGCGTCGGCATGGTCGACGTGGTCCACTGCATACGCGGCGTCCGCAGGAGGCTCGAAGGAGTGCACGGTCGTCATGACGTCTGCGCCGCGCCCCAGCGCGGCATGGACGATGTTGCTCCCAACGAATCCCGTGCCCCCGGTCATCCAGACTCGCATCGCTTTTCACCTCACGTCGCCGCTGTGCCGACTCTAGAACCGTTGCAGGCGACTACAGCAGCGATGAGGCGCCCGGTACGCTTCGCTGCCCGTGCTGGAGCTCGCCCTAATCTCGGTCATCATGCGATCAAGCATTCACGCAAGGCAGCGATCGCGTCGTGCGCTGGCGGGCGTCGTGCTCGTAGTGCTGATGATGACCACCGCGTGCGACAGAGCGCGCGCAGACGACCCGGCCGGCTTCGTGGTCGGCGCCAGCGTGGCCGGCGACCTCGCCGACCTCGCACAGCAGACCTTCGCTCGATTCGTGCATGCCGCACCGGGCGTCGCGGACTGTCTCGGCCACCCCAGGCTCGAAGCGGCCCCGGAACTCGGCGACCTCGCTCGCTACGACCCGGCCACCGCCACCGTCATTGTGCGCGTCCCAGCCACGGCGCCAAGCCTCAGCGGCTCCCTGGTACATGAGCTGGCCCACCACCTCGAGGTGGCATGTCCCACGCATCACGACCTGCGACCGGAGTTCCTGGTTGCCCAGCGTCACCCCGCCGGCACGCCGTGGTTCGGGCAGACCGCCTGGGAGCAACGCCCATCGGAGCAGTTCGCAGAGGCGGTCGTCGAGGTCGTGCTGGGGGAACGCACCCGGAACCAGCTCGCACTCCACCTCGAGCCCGCAACGACCCGGCTCGTGGCAGGTTGGCTCACCGGCGAAAGCTGACAACCAGCCAACACTGCCGTCAGTTTTCGCCGCCCGCTTCTTCTTGAAAGCCCTGGGCCACCTCTCGCAACGCTGCCGCTTCGTCGGAATCTGCCCTCGTGGCCGACTCGAGCTCGTGGCTGAGCGCTTCGAGATCGGCGCCGCCTGCCATCATCTGCACGAGCTGATCCAGACCGATCTCGTCCTTGGAGAAGTCGCCGTAGATCTGACCGCGGCGCAGGATCACGAAGTGGTCGCCGACCGGATACGCATGATGCGGGTTGTGAGTGATCAGGATCACGCCGATCCCTCGCATCTTGGCCTGCACGACGTACTTGAGCACCACGCCCGCCTGCTTGACGCCGAGCGCCGCCGTCGGCTCGTCGAGGATCAGCACCTTGGCCCCGAAGTAGACCGCCCGGGCGATAGCCACCGACTGGCGCTCACCACCGGAAAGGGTGCCGACCGGCTGATCGGGATCGCGGATGTCGATTCCCATCTTCGCCATCTCTTCACGCGTCGTCTGCTTCGCAAACTCCACATCGAACGTCTTGAAGGGGCCGAAGCCCTTCGTCGGCTCGGAGCCGAGGAAGAAGTTCCGCCAGATGGACATCAACGGGATCATGGCGAGGTCCTGGTACACGGTGGCAATGCCGAGCTCGAGCGCTTCGCGAGGCGATTCGAACTCGCGGCGTTGCCCCTCGAACAGGTACTCGCCCTTGGTCGGCTTGTGCACTCCGGAGAGCGCCTTGATCAACGTCGACTTGCCCGCACCGTTGTCGCCGAGAAGACATGTGACCTCGCCGGCACGCACGAACATCGAAACGTCTTCGAGAGCGATCACGCTCCCGAAGTACTTGGAGAGGTTCTTGATATCGAGGAGGGGCGCATCGGTCTTGGTTGCTGTCGTCGTCATCGCTTCGCCGCCTGTGTCCGAATGAAGTTGTTGAAGATCACGGCCAGCACCAGCACACCTCCGACGAAAACGCGGAACCAGTCACCGTCGACACCGGTGATGATGATGCCCTGCTGCACCATGGCGAAGATCAACGCACCAAACATGGCGCCGACCACGGAGCCATAACCGCCCGTGAGCAAGGTCCCGCCGACGACCACCGCAATGATGGCGTTGAACTCCTGAAGCGTCCCCCGCAACGAGTCAGAGCCGTTGAACTGCACTGCCTGGATGAAGGCAACGAAAAACGCCGCCGAAGCCGTCGTCATGAACAGCATGATCTTCACCCGCGTCACCGGCACGCCGGTGTTGCGTGCCGAATTGGCGTCGCCACCTGCGCCGAAGATCCAGTTGCCGAACTGCGTCCGCAGCAGTACGAAGGTCGCAAGCGCCGTGAGCCCGATCCACCAGAAGATGGCGATGCTGAACGACGCTCCGAACAGTGAGACGTCCGTGCCGAACAGCGTGTCCGCAAGCCCGTATCCCTGGACCTCATCCAGGCCCCCGAGCTGGGTGCGGTTGGTGCGAATCCGGGGAATCGCCACCGCAAGACCGCGGAAGATGAACAATGAGCCCAGCGTGATGATGAAAGACGGCAGTCTCGTGGTCAGCACCAACAGCCCGTTCAAGAAGCCGGAGATCAACGCGATCACGAATGTCAAGATCACCGCCGGCCACAACGACCACCCGAAACCGCCCGCACTGGAGGGGGTGACGAGGAGCATGATGACCATGCCCGAAAACCCCAGGACGGAGCCGACCGAAAGATCGAACTCGCCGCCGATCATGAGGAGCGCCACGGCGATCGCAAGGAGCCCCAGTGGGGCTGCCCGGTTGAGGATTGCTGCCGTTGTCGTCCAACTCACGAAGTTGTTGTCCGACGCTACGACGGCAAAGAACGCCCACACCACGACGGTCGCAACGATGGCACCGAACTCAGGCCGGATCAGCAATCGGGTGACCGTGCTGACCTTCCTGACTCGTTCGTCCGCAGTGTCGGTAGGAGCCGTCTCCGAAGTCACGGGGGAACCTCCCTCCCTCTCGGCTCGAACCTCTCGGACTGGGGCCTGCCCGATGCAGGCCCCAGTCACGTAGTCAATTGATGATCAGCGGAGGCCATCCTCAGAAGCCTGGATCACGGCTGCCGCCGTGTCCTGGGTCACGAGCTGCGGCCCGGTGAGGATCACCCGTTCGACGCTACCGAGCGGCAATGCGCCGGTTTCGAGGAACTGGGTCAGCAACACGATGGGCAGATAGCCCTGCAAGTACTGCGCCTGGTCGATGGCGAACAGCATGTTGCCGTCGACGATCGCCTGAAGCACCTCGGGCCCCAGGTCGAAGGTTGCGATCTTCATCGTGCCGAGCTGACCGGCTGCGTCGAGCGCGGCGAGTGCAGGAGCGGCGCCCGTCGGACCGAGCGTGAGGATCCCATCAATGCCTGCGTTGGCCTGCAACGCACCGGCGATCGTCTCTTGCGAGCCGGTCGGGTCGGCGAGATCAACCGGGATCACGTCCACCGTGCCACCGAGACCCTCTGCAAAGCCGTTGCAGCGGTCGTCGAGAGCGGTGTTGCCCACTTCCTGGTTCACGCAGATAGCCGTGGTGACGCCCTCGGTGGCCATCCGCTGCCCTGCGATGAGCCCTGCGGCGAACTCGGTCTGCCCGACGTGAACGAGCACGCCAAGGTCGGCGAAGTCATCGGAGCCGGAGTTCATCGAGATGACCGGGATGCCTGCGGCAACGGCGGCTTGAATCGAAGGCGCAAGCGCTTCGGCGTCGGGGATCGTCACCACGATGCCGTCTGGCTGGGATGCGACGGCGGCGTCGATGATCTGGCTCATCTCCACCATGTCGAACGTGCCGGGAGCTTGATACTCGACGGTCACGCCCATGTCGCCGGCTGCGGCGTTCACGCCGTTGGCGGCCACCGACCAGAACGGGTCGGAGGACTGGCCGTGCGATACGACGACGAACCGGTAGTCACGCTGGGCAACCTGATCGTCGCCACCGGCCGCAGCCGTGGTTGCGGTGTCGTCACCACCAGCGGTGGTGGTGTCGGCGGAGTCGTCGTCGCCTCCACATGCAGCAAGGACAAGGACAAATGCGGCAAGGATTGCCAACCATCGGAAACGTTTCATGAATCTCCCTCCTAGGGATGCCCTGCATCGCAGTGGGGGGTCCGCTGCGAGCAGCTCTCGTCCGCATCACCGAGATGCGGGCCGGTACCCGGGAGCGCCGACCGCAGGCGCACGCCTTTGGAACGCTCCAAATACTGCAGGCAACTTAGTTGGCCGCGACAGACGATTCAACCGATGCTCCGGCCCTCGCCGCACTGGGGTCGCGAGGACCTTGGGCCGTTGACTGTGGAGCGGGGAACCAGGTACCGTGAATCGACTTGGAACGTTCCATCCCCTGGTCTTGGGAGTGTGGTCATGCACATCGGGCTCATAGGCGCAGGCCGCATCGGCACGCTCCACGCCGGCATCCTCGCATCACAACCCGGCGTCGAGAGGCTGCTCGTCGCCGACGCCGCACCTGGACGGGCTGACGCACTCGCCGCTGAGCACGGAACAGCTGAGCCGGCGACGATCGACGAGATATTCGCGGCGGCCGAGGCCGTGATCATCGCCAGCTCCACCGACAGCCATGCGCCGCTGCTGGAACGCACGGCCGCCGCTGGGATCCCCGCGTTCTGCGAAAAGCCGATCGCGCTGGACTTGGAGAGCACGCGCCGAGCCGTTGCAGCAGTAGAGGCCGCTGGGATCGCGGTCCAGATGGGGTTCCAGCGCCGGTATGACCCTGCCATGCGGGCTATTCGTGACCAGATCGCCGAGGGACGCATGGGCACGGTCTACTTGGTCAGGAGCCAGACCCACGATCCGGAGCCTCCCCCCCTCGACTACATCCCCGTATCAGGTGGCATCTTCAAGGACTGCCTCGTCCACGACATCGACATCGTCCGCTTTGTGACCGGCCAGGAGGTCGTGAGCGTGAGGGCTGCCGGTGCGGTGCTGGGCTTTCCCGAGATCGGGCAGCTCGGCGACGTCGACTCGGCAACCGTCATCGTGGAGATGTCCGGCGGGACGCTGGGTCAGCTGTCCGGTCTTCGCCATGATCCCCTCGGCTACGACGTCCGCCTCGAGGTGTTTGCCTCCGCAGACAGCGTCGCCGCCGGGTGGAGCGACCGTACGCCAATCCGTTCCGCCGAGCCCGGCACCGCGCCGCTCCTCGACCCCATGACTTCGTGGCTCGACCGATTTGGCGCGGCCTACAACCGAGAGTTGGAGGCCTTTGTCCGCGTGGTGCGGGGTGAGGAGGAGCCGGCCTCCACCCCGCGTGACGCGTACCAAAACCTACGAGTGGCAACGGCTTGCGACATCTCCCTGGCGGAGGGCCGCACCGTGCTGTTGGAGGAGATCGAATGACCGACCTACTGGATCGAATCGCCGGGGCGCCCATCACCTGGGGCGTCGATGGCTCGCCCGGATGGGGACACTTGATGGATCGGGACCGGGTCATGGCCGAGATGGCGGCCACGGGACTCTCTGCAACGGAGCTGGGCCCAGACGGCTACCTCCCCACCGATGCCGACGAGCTCGATGACTACCTGAGCGGATACCACCTCCAGATGGTGGGGGGCTTCGTCCCTGCGTTGCTCTACCGGCCCGATCGCATCGAGGATGTGCTCGCGTACGTCCGCCGCGCCTCGGATCAGCTCGCCCGCTGCGGCTCCAAAGTGCTCGTCCTCGGGCCGTCCGGCCACTACGACGGCTACGACACCCCGGTCGAGATGTCCGCCGAAGAGTGGAGCGTCTTCCTCGAGAATCTGAAGCGTCTCGACGGCATCACCAGCGATGCGGGCCTCGAGACGGCGCTTCACCCGCATTGGGGCATGGCAATCTCCACGGGCGCCCAGACCGAACGGCTCCTCGAATCGTGCGACACCGGGCTCTGCCTCGACACCGGCCACCTCTTCCTGGCCGGCGCCGACCCGACGGACATCGCCAAGATGGCTTCGGATCGGATCCGTCACGTGCACCTGAAGGATCTCACCGATGCGTTCGGCGCTCGAGTGCGGCACGGAGAGATCCCGTTCCGCCAGGCCGTCATCGACGGCTTGTTCACGCCTCTCGGCGAAGGCGACGTCGACATCGCCGGCGTGATCCGCACGTTGGAGCGAGCGGGGTACCGCGGTTGGTACGTCCTCGAACAGGACACATCCCTGACCGCGGAGCCGGCTCTGGGAAAGGGACCGAAGGCCGACGCCGAGGTCAGCGTCCGCTACCTTCAGGAGCTGGCGGGCGACCTCTGAGCAGAGAGGGCACAGCGATGATCGAGTGCCTGGTCCCTGCGGCAGCCCAGCTCGGCGAATGCCCGGTGTGGAGCCAAGCCGAGCAGCGGCTGTATTGGGTGGACATCGCCGGCAAGGTGATCCACCGCTACGACCCGGCCACGGGCATCGACGAGACCAGAGGCACGCCCGGCCGCCCGGGGTCCCTCGCCGTCACCTCCGCGCCCGGCATCATGCTCGTGGCGATGGAACATGAGATGGGGCGGTTCGATTTCGACGCCGTCACGTGGACGCCCTGGCTGTCCCTCGAGGCCGCAGCCACCGGCAACCGCCTCAACGACGGCCGCACCGACAGGGACGGCCGGTTCTGGGTCGGGAGTATGTTCGAAGACGTCTCGGAGGAGCGCTACACAGGCCGGCTCCACCGTCTCGACCCCGAAGGCGCCACGACATCGACTCGATCGGACATCGGCGTGTCGAACGGGCTCGCCTTCTCACCCGACGGCGCAACGATGTACTTCGCCGACTCACTCCGATCCACCGTCTGGGCGTACGACTACGACCAGGACACGGGAACACCGCACAACGAGCGGGTATTCACCGACTTCACCGACCTGCCGGGTGGTCCTGACGGCGGCTGCGTCGATGCAGACGGGTGCTACTGGATAGCGTGTGTGTGGGGATGGGCAGTCGCCCGTCTCACCCCACTCGGCGAGGTCGACCGCATCGTGGAACTGCCCGTGGCGGCGCCAACGATGCCGGCCTTCGGTGGTCCGGATCTGGGCACGCTGTTCATCACGTCGATCAGCACCGGGGGGTCGCGCCCGCCGCCCGAAGGCCAGGACAAGGCAGGCGGCCTGTTCGCCTTGGACGTCGGGGTGTCCGGACTCGCCGACGCCGTCTTCGCCGGCTGAGACTCCTCAAGGGCCGGGCCCACTGGGCTCTGGAACGTTCCAAGTCTGACGGGTAACATCGCCATCCATGGCCTGACGAGCAAGGAGGACGGCGTGAGTGAGCGACGTCCTGTGTGGTTCGAACGTGACATCCTCCCCGACCTCCTCCACGAGGTCGAAGCGGCCGTGCGAGTCGTCGGACCGGGGACCGACGGCCGGCCCCTCGCAGGAATCGAGGACGCCGAAGGCGCCATGGCTGGAGCGCTGCGCTACGACGCAGAGCTGATGGATCACGCCCCGTCGCTGCTGGTCATAGCCCGCACCGGCATCGGCGTCGACACCGTCGACATCGCCGAGGCGACGACCCGCGGCATCGCAGTGTGCAACACCCCGGACGGGCCAACGGTTTCGACTGCGGAGCACGCCATTGCCCTCATGCTCGCCGTGGCCAAGAGCATCAAGCGGAGCGAAGCGGAGCTGGGTGCCGGGAAGGGCAACTACTACGCCAACCACGCGGCCATCGAGCTCGACGGGAAGACCCTCGGTCTGGTCGGCTTCGGCCGGATCGCCCGGAGGGTGGCGGGTGCAGCACTCGGGCTCGGCATGAGTGTGTCCATCCATGATCCGTATCTCGACCCGGACGGTGTCCCCCACTCGGTCACCTCCGTCGCCGACTTCGACGACCTCCTCGCAACCGCCGACGTGGTCTCTGCTCACGTCCCCCTCGGTGAGGACACCCGAGGGATGTTCGACGCCGCAGCCTTCGCCTCCATGAAACCTGGAGCGATCTTCATCAACACCGCTAGGGGTGGGCTGGTCGACCACGGAGCCCTGCTCGAGGCCGTCGACGGTGGCCGCCTCCATGGAGCCGGTCTCGACGTCACCGATCCCGAGCCTCTCGGTCAGGACGATCCACTCCTCCACAGGGACAACGTCGTGGTGACGCCCCACGTCGCATCGGGGACCCACGAAGGCAAGCGGCGCATCTTCCGCATCGCCCTTGCCCAAGTGGTCGATGTCGTCAACGGCAAACTGCCGGCCCACCTCGTGAACCCCGAGGTGTGGGACAAAGTCATGGCCCGCCGCAACGACGAGCGTGCATCATGAGCGTTCCGATCGGCATCGGCGTCGTCGGCTTCGGGTGGATGGGCCAGGCTCATTCCCGCTCGTACAGGAACATCCCGGTCTACTTCCCTGACGCAGGCATCCAGCCCCGCCTGATTGCGGTTGCCGACACGGACCCCGCTCGAATCACGCTGGCCACCGCCAACTTCGGCTTTGCCCACGGCACGCAGGACTGGCGTGAACTGCTCGATCGGGACGACATCGACGTCATCGACATCACGGCGCCGAACGGCCTGCACCAGGAGATCGCAGAAGCAGCAGCGGCCGCAGGAAAGCACATTTTCTGCGAGAAGCCCGTCGGCATCGACCCCCGAGCCACGGCTGCCATCGAAGCCGCGGCTCGAAGAGCGGGCATCATCACGGGGTGCGGCTACAACTACCGCTGGGCACCCATGGTCCAGTACACCAAGCAGCTCATCGACGAGGGACGATTCGGCGAGCTGACCCACTATCGGGGCCGGTTCTTCTCGATGTACGGAAGGGACCGGTTGGGTCTGCTGTCGTGGCGATTCCTCCAGGACGAAGCCGGATACGGCGCACTGAGCGACATCATGTCGCATGCAATCGACATGGCCCAGCACCTTTGCGGGCCGATCACCAAGGTCGTGTCGGTCAAGGAGATCTTCGTCAAGGAACGGCCCCTGCCGAAACCGGGCGCGGGCACTCACTACGAGCGAGGTGCTCCGGACGACCCCACCGGCACCGTGACCAACGAAGACTACGTGGGTGCCCTCGTCGAGTTCGCCAACGGGGTGCGCGGGACGCTCGAAGCCGACCGCTCGATCTTCGGCCCGCAGAGCTCCATGGCCTACGAGTTGAACGGGTCGCACGGCGCCGCTTCTTGGGATCACGAGAAGCTGAACCAGCTCCAGCTGTATCTCCCCGAAGAGCAGCACAACGACGGGTTTGTCGAGGTCCTCGGCGGCGATGCGTTCCCCCACCAGGGCCACATCGTCCCCGGTGGGGGCAACTCGATCGGCTACGAGGACATGAAGATCATCGAGGCGTTGGAGTACCTGAAGTCGGTCGTTGCCCTTCGCCCCCATTCCCCCGGATTCGACGCTGCCCTGGCGAACGCCGGCGTCGCCGCGGCGATGATCCGATCATGGGAGAGCGAAGCCTGGGAGCCGGTGACGAGCCTGCGCATCGACTGAGACGAGACCACCAGGAGACACCGGACGGAAACCGAGGGAGCACCATGGACACGATCCGATTGACCACCGCCCAGGCCATCGTGAAATGGCTCATCGCCCAATACACCGTCGTTGAAGGCGACGAGGTCCCGGTGTTCGCAGGAGCGTTCGGCATCTTCGGCCACGGCAACGTCACGTGCCTGGCGGAAGCGCTGCAGCCCGTGCAGGACGAGTTGCCCACCTGGCGGGGGCACAACGAGCAATCGATGGCGCTGGCCGCAGTTGCCTACGGCAAGGCGATGCGGGGGCGTCGCATCATGATCGCCACCTCTTCGATCGGACCGGGGTCGACCAACATGGTGACGGCCGCCGCCGTAGCCCACGCCAACCGCATCCCCGTGCTGCTCTTCTCGGGGGACACTTTCCAGCATCGCATCGTCGACCCGGTGCTCCAGCAGGTCGAGAGCTTCACCAACCCAACCATCACCGTCTGCGACACGTTCAAACCGGTCACGAGGTATTGGGATCGGATCAGCCGGCCGGAGCAGATCATCCAGTCACTGCCGCAAGCCCTCGCGGTGATGCTTGATCCGGCAACCCGAGGGCCGGCCTTCTTCGCCCTGCCTCAGGACATCCAGGCAGAGGCTTACGACTATCCCTCCGAGTTCTTCGCCCGCCGGGTGCACTACATCCGGCGGCCGGGGCCCGACGCCCGTGACATCGCCGCAGCTGCGACCCTCGTCGGGGGCGCAACCAAGCCGCTGATCATTGCGGGCGGTGGAGTTCACTACTCCGGCGCCGTCGCCGAGGTCACGAGTTTCGCCGAACGACACGGCATCCCCGTCGTGGAGACCGTTGCAGGAAAGGCGACGCTGCTCCACGACCATCCCAACTATGCCGGCCCCATCGGCGTCACCGGCTCAACCGCCGCCAACGCCGTAGCCGAGGATGCCGACGTGGTTGTGGCCATCGGCTCTCGTCTCCAAGACTTCACCACCGGATCCTGGGCATTGTTCAAGAACCCGCAGGTGCGCTTCATCGCCATCAACACCGCCCGCTGGGATGCCCACAAGCAGCAGGCCCAGCCCGTCATCGCGGACGCCAAGATCGCGATCGAGGCGTTGGACGAGGCCATCGGCGACTACGCCGCTCCAGCCGATTGGCTCGGCTTTGCTCAGACGCAGATCGGCGAATGGCACGGGTACCTCGATTCGTGGCAGGACCGCACGATGGACGGAGCGCCGGCCTACGCCCAGGTCATCCAGAAGATCAACGAGATCTGCGCACCGGACGACTACTGCCTCTCGGCCGCCGGGGGACTTCCCGGTGAGCTCACGATGGGCTGGCGGTCCAAGTCGGTGGGGTCGTTCGACTCCGAGTACGGCTACTCGACCATGGGCTACGAGATCGCAGGCGCCTGGGGAGCAAAGATGGCCCGTGGTGAAGGAGACGTCATCGCCTGGGTCGGCGACGGTTCCTACCTCATGATGAACTCCGACATCTACTCGACGGTCATGACGGGCCACAAGGTCATCTTCATGGTCTTGGACAACGGTGGCTTCGCCGTCATCAACCGCCTCCAGGTGAACACCGGGGGCGCCGAGTTCAACAACCTGCTCCGCACTGCTCGCCACGAGCGGTACTTCCACGTCGATTTCGTCAAGCATGCAGAGTCGATGGGTGCGCTGGCCGAGAAGGTCGAACGACTGGAGGATCTCCCCGCCGCATGGGATCGCGCCAAGGCCGCAGACCGCAGCTACGTGATCGTCATGGACATCGACGAGTACACGTGGACCGAAGGCGGCGCATGGTGGGAAGTAGGGATTCCCGAGGTCAGCGACCGGGAGCAGGTGCGGCTCGCTCGCGGCGAATGGGAAGCGGAGAAGAAGCACCAGCGGGTGGGGGTGTAGCCGTGTCGAGGCCTTCACGTTCATGAGGCGCGTAGCGCTGATGACCGGCGGAGCGTCGCTCATCGGGGTCGAGTTCGCCCGAAGGTGGGTAGCCGACGGCGGCAGCATCGTGATCGGCGATCTCAAGCCCGGCACCGATGGCGCGATCGCAGACGCCGTCGGAGACGCCGGGCGCTATCTCGCGGGGGACGTCCGCAGCGACGAGTACCTGGCCGGGCTGGTGTCGCGAGCCGTCGGCGAGTTCGGCCGGCTCGATGTCGTCGTCACCGGTCCGGCAACGTTCGAGGACGAGCAGTACGACACATCCCGCGAGCTGTGGCACCGCGCCCTCGACATCAACATGGTCGCTGCCGCCCGGCTCACCGCGATGGCGACTCCCCATCTCGCACCTGGCTCGTCGATCGTGTACGTGGCGTCGGTCAGCGGTAGCGCTTCGCAACCCAACCGCATGGTGTACAACGTCACCAAGGCGGCTCTCCTGATGCTCGCCAAGACCGGTGCGCAGCAGCTCGCCACACGAGGGATCCGCGTCAACGCCCTTTCTCCCGGGTGGACATGGAGCCACAACATCGAACAGCGCTACGGCAGTAGGGAACGGGCCGATGCATTTGCTGCCGAGTTTCAGCCGCTGGGCCGCATGGCCGACCCGGGCGAGATCGCCGACGCCATCATGTTCCTCGCCTCGGACAATGCGTCCTTCGTGACCGGGAGCAACTTGGTCGTCGACGGGGGATACCTCGCGCTGGGACCAGAGGCCCTCGGCCAAGCCGCCGCCAAGGTGCCCCCTCTCGACTGATCCGTCATGCCACCAGGACGACCGCCCCGGCGGCGAGCACCCGAGCCAAGATCCTCGTGACCCTGCTCCCCGTGAGCCTGTGGAACGTTCCAACACGAGCCAATATACTCGGCGGCACCGGCACCACCCCGACCCCCCGGCGAGGAGCGACATGGGGCATTGTGACAACGAGGTGCGCTCGTGAGCGAGCCCGCCTACGACCTGGTCACGGTCGGCAGGGTGAACATGGATCTCTACTCCCAGGACGTGGGAGCGCCCTTTGCCGACATCACCGGATTTGATGCGATGGTCGGGGGCAGCCCGTCCAACATCGCCATCGCCACGAGCCGGCTCGGGCTCCGGTCCATCGCGCTGACGGCCGTCGGCGACGACAGGGTGGGCGACTTCGTACTTCGCTACTTCAGGGACGAGGGTGTCGTGACCGACTTCGTCGCCCGCAAGCCGGGAAAGCTGACCTCACTGGCCCTGCTGGGCGTCGAACCCCCCTCCCACTTCCCGCTGTCGTTCTACCGCGAGGACCCGGCCGATATCCACCTGACAGTCGACGACGTGGATGCGGTCCCCTTGGCAGAGGTGCGAGCGATGCAACTCAGCGGCAACGCCTACAGCCGCGGCACGTGCGCCGATGCGACGCGGTACGCAACGGAACAGGCACGGGCGCTGGGGCTGACGTCGTTCATCGACCTCGACCTGCGACCCACGGACTGGTCGCATCCCCGCGCGTTCGGCATCACCATGCGGTCGGTGCTGCCCCTCGTCGACATCGCGATCGGGACCGAGGAGGAGTTCTACGCTGCGTTGATGCCGGAGCCGGAGGCCGTGATGGCGGGTGCTGCCGTCCCTGCAGCCGACCATGCGACGCTGGACGATCGAGTGTCCGGCCTCCTGGATCAGGGAGTCACGGCCGTGGCGCTCAAGCGCGGTGCCCGCGGCGTCTCCATCCTCCACGGCGGCGCAAGGCTCGACGTTCCCAGCTTCCCCGTCGACGTGGTCAACACCGTCGGGGCCGGCGATGCGTTCGCCTCAGGGCTGATCCGCAGCCACCTGGCTGGGTGGGAGTGGCGGAGGGCGGCGCGATTCGCCAACGCGTGCGGTGCGATCGAGGTCACTCGCCACGGTTGTTCCGCGGCGTTCCCTACCGAGGCCGAAGTCATGGCGTTTGCGGAAGACCACGGAGGCCTGTGATGCCGCTCACCGAGGGAAAGATCAGGGGGTTGACTGCCACCTCGACCCCGGAAGGGATCTTCACCATCCTGGCCATCGATCACCGGGACTCGATGCGGGTGGTGCTCGATCCGGCCGATCCGCATGGCCTGGCAGCGGAAGAGCTCACCAACACAAAACTGTCACTCCTCAGGGCTCTGGGGCACGAGGCGACCGCCGTGATGCTCGACCCCGAGTACAGCGCCGCCCAAGCCGTCGCCCAACGGGCGCTCCCTGGTTCCGTCGGCTTCCTCGCCGCACTCGAAGCGCAGGGTTATCTGGGCGATCCGACCGCTCGCCAGACCTCGTTGCTCGATGGCTGGAGTGTCGAAAAAGCGAAACGGTTGGGGGCGTCGGGTATCAAGCTGCTCGTCCTATACCGACCCGACACCGAGGTTTCCGATGCGCAAGATCGCATGATCTCCTCCGTCATCTCCGACTGCGCACGCCACGACATCGCACTGTTCCTCGAGCCGCTGGCCTATGCCATCGAACAGGGGACCACTACGGACGACCCGGCGTTTGTCGCCAAGCGCAGGTCGATCGTGGTCGAGACGGTGCGCCGTCTCGGAGCGTTGGGCCCGGATGTACTCAAGGTGCAGTTCCCCGTCGATACCCGCCACGAACCCGATCGTGGTCTGTGGGCGGAGGCATGCGCCGAGCTGGACGAGGCATCGAGCGTCCCGTGGGCGTTGCTCTCAGGCGGCGACCCGTACGAGCTCTTCCTCGAGCAGGTCGAGATCGCCTGCAAGGCCGGCGCATCAGGGTTCATGGTCGGCCGAGCGTTGTGGAAGGACGTGGTGACGGCGCCTGCGGCAGATCGTGGAGCAATGATCGAGCAAACCGCCCGACCCCGCTTCAGAGAGCTGGCGGCCACAGCCCGCACCCACGGCAGGGATTGGGCGGCCCGAACCGAGCTGCCCGAGCCCGACCACCACTGGTACCTGACCTACTGAGCTTGGGCCTGGGAACGTTCCAATGCCCGCCTGGTAGGTTCAGAGTGACATGGCCGGCCAGGGCGGGAAACACCCGACTATCCACGATGTTGCCCGGGAGGCCGGCGTCTCGAAGTCGCTGGTCTCGTTGGTGATGCGAGGTTCTCCCAAGGTCAGCGACGACAGACGTTCTGCCGTCCTCGCCGCCGCTGAGAAGCTCGGCTACCGCCCCAACGCCGTCGCACGAAGCCTGGTGCGCCGCCGCTCGGGGGTCTTTGGGTGTGTGCTCTCCGACCTGCACAACCCCTTCTTTGCGGACGTTGCCGACGGGATCGAAGAGATCGCCGTCGCCAAGGGCTACCGCGTCATGTTCAGCTCGGGTTTCCTCGATGCCGGGCGAGAATCGCTGGCAGTCGACACCCTGCTGGAGCTGCGGGTGGACGGCCTGGTGCTGCTGGGATCGGTGTCGGACGTTGAAGCGTTCCGATCCGCCGCAATGGCCGTTCCCGTCGTCATGGCCTCACGCCACACAGACCTCCCGTTCCTCGATGCGGTCAGCGACGACGACGAGGCAGGGGCCACGGCTCTCGTCGACCATCTTGTCGGCCTCGGCCACCGGAAGATCACCCTCATCTCGGCCGGCGAGGCCGCGGGGGCGGCGGGTCGGCGCCTCGGCTACGAGCACGGCATGCGGAAGGCGGGGCTGGGAGACCAGATCCGTATCGTCGAGGGAGCGTTCACCGAACACGGCGGCCGTACGGCGATGCAGTCGATCCTCGCAGAGAGTGACCTTCCTACCGCCGTGCTGGGTGCCAACGACTACAGCGCATTCGGAGCTCTGGCCGCACTCGACGCAGCCGGGCTCGATGTGCCGGGGGACATCTCGCTCACGGGTTACGACGGCCTCTCCCTGTCCCGAATCGGACGCATCGACCTCACCACGGTGGCACAACCTGCCGCAGAGCTGGGCCAGCGGGCGATGCAGCTCCTCCTGGAGCGCATCGAAGGCGGCAGGACCAAGGCCAAACACGAGGTCATCGCTCCGCGCCTGATCGTCGGCTCGACCACCGGGCCCCCGCCGCGTCCGGTCGAGTGACCTCAGCCGTAGACCGCAGGATTGGCGCATGCTTCGAGGGGATCGCCCCGCAGACCCGCGATGAGGTTGCGCGCCGCCATCTCGGCCATTTCGGCACGGGTACGGACCGTCGAGCTGCCGAGATGCGGGATCACCACGCAGTTGGCAAGCGACAGCAACGGTTCGGCGGCGGCGGGAGGCTCAGGATCCGTCACATCGAGTGCCGCGGCGCCGATCTCGCCGGCTCGCAGCGCATGCTCCAGCGCACGCTGGTCCACCGTACCGCCGCGCGACACATTCACCAGCGTTGCGTGAGGCTGCATCACGCGCAACGCATCGGCGTCGATCAGGTGCCGAGTGTCTGCCGTCAAGGCAATCGCAACGATCACGTGGTCGGACTGGGCAAGCAGCTCCTGCAACGGCACGAGGACCACTCCCAGAGCCGCCGCGACCTCAGGGTGCGGAGTGCGGTTGAACACGAGGATTCTGCAGCCGAATCCGCGGAGACGGCGGGCGAGCGCACGGCCCACCCCTCCGAGACCGATGATCCCCACCGTCGAGTCATGGAGGTCTCTGCCGAGCAGCAGCTCAGGCTCCCACATCTGCCACTGCCCGGCACGAACGTAATCGACCCCTTCGACAAGCCGCCGTGATGCGGCGAGAAGGAGGCCGACGGCCAGGTCGGCAACGGTGTCGGCGAGAACTCCCGGCGTGTGGCCGACCGGAATGCGGCGGGCTGTGCATGCGTCGAGATCGATGTTGTCGACGCCGACGGCCATCGTGCTGATGACGCGCAGCTGCCGTGCCGCCGCAAGCAGCTCGGTATCGATGGCGTCGGTGAGCATGCAGTACAAGCCGTCGGCGTCTCGAACGGCGGCCAGCAGGCGGTCCCGCGGCATGGCCCCGTCGCCGGTCCACAGCTCGACATCGTGGAGGCCGGCCAGCATGTCGAGTGCCGACCCCGGCGGTCGGCGCGTGACGAGGATGTGCGCTGGCATGGCGATGACCGTAGCTCGTCTCCGAGTGAACGATCCCCTATCCTCGGCGCGCTCATGGACCTCTTCCGACCACACGGCACCGCAGGCGATGCCCTCCGCACGTTGTACGTCGACCCCGAACGGGCCGGCTGGGCGTATTCGGGGCTCCGTATCGTCGATCTGGAGCCCAACACTCCCGTCAGCTTTCCGACCGAGGGTGACGAGATGGCGGTGCTGCCACTTGCCGGGGGTTGCTCGGTCGAGGTCGATGCCACCACGTTCGAGCTCACGGGACGACCAGGGGTGTTTCGAGGTGTCACCGACTTTGCCTACGTGCCCATCGACGCCGAGGTCCGCTTGGTCTCGGCGGCGCCCGCTCAAATCGCGTTGTGCACTGCACGGGCGACCCGGCGGATCGATCCGTATCGAGTTGCGGCTGAGGACGTCGCCATCGAGGTGCGGGGCGGCGGGTACGGCACCCGCCAGATCAACAACTTCCTGAGCGCAGATGTCGGCGACGCCGACAAACTGATCGCCGTAGAAGTGCTCACGCCGCAAGGCAACTGGTCGTCCTACCCGCCCCACAAGCACGACGAGCTGTCGGCTGACGAGGTGATCCTCGAGGAGATCTACTACTTCAGGATCGACGGACCGGAAGGCGTGGGCTTCTTCAATCTCTACACCACAGACGGTGAGATCCAGCTCACCAATGTCGTGCGCGACGGCGACCTCGTCTTGGTCCCGCGGGGCTACCACGGCCCGGCGGCAGCGGCACCGGAGCACCACATGTACTACCTGAACGTGATGGCGGGGCCGCAGGAGGAACGAGTCTGGAAGTTCTGCGACGATCCTGCCCACGGCTGGCTGCGCGCCAAGCTCGAAGAGTATCCCCCCGATCCCCGACTCCCCATGACCGGCCCGGCGACCTGATCGACCGACAACCTCAGTCTCCGTCGAGGTCGTCCTCGAGATCGTCATCGAGGCCGTCGCGCTCGGCATCCGGGTGGTCGACCGCGCCTTTGGCTCGCTTGCGCATATCGGCGATGGACGAGAGCACGTTGCCGGCCGAGTCGCCGATCCTGGGGAGCTGAGCGGACTGGCGGGCGTACCGGCTCTGCCGGCCCGAGCCACCGTCACCTTCGTCTGCGGTATCGCTCGCCATCGGCGTTTCCTGCGGTGGTGGCGGGGCAAGCTCTGGTGGAGGCGTGCGGCGTGGAGGAGTGAGGTCCACGTCGCTGTCGCCTGCGCGAGCCCGCTCCAACGTGCCCGTAGCTTCGGCGAGGATCGCGGACGCATCCGATTCGGCGTCCCGGAGCCGCCGAGATGCTTCATCACGGGCCTTGTCTGCAGCCTCCTGGGCGCGGCTCGCCGCCGACTGCAGTTCGTGGGCGCGCCGCTTCAAACGATCGTGCTCGGCACGGGCGGCGTCGAGGATCTCTTGAGCGTCGGCCCGCAATGCCTCAGCATCGACGGCGGCGTCCGTCCGGATCCGATCGGCCTCTGCTCTCGCTTCGTTCAGCGCGTCCCGTGCCTTGCGAGCGGTGTCCCTGTCGACCTCTTTGGCCTCGGCGAGCATTGACTCCGCCTCAACGCGCACGGCAGCGGCGGCGGCGGCGACCTTCTTCGCCTCGGCGGCGGCAGCAGCGGCAGTCGCGGCAGCCCCCTGCTTCGCTTCGTCTTTGATCTTGACGGCCTCTGCCAGCGCCTCCGCCTTGACATCGTCGAGCTGCGATTCCGCCGCGATCTTGGCAGCCGTTGCTTCCTCGAGGAGTTCCGCCGCCTCCGCATCCGCTGCGCTCCGCACTGCAGCGGCCGCCGCAGCAGCTTGGGCGGCCGTCGCCGCAGCTGCAGCTTCCGCTTCGCTGATGGTGTTCTGGGCGCGCTCGGCGGCCACCGCAAACTCGGCTTGCGCCGCGGTCAACGTCTCTGCAGCAGCTGCCTCGGCAGCCGTGCGGATGGAGGCAGCTTCTTCGTTTGCCGCGGCGACGATGCCTTCACGCACCGTCTCCGCTTCACCAAGGACCTTCTCGGCATTCATCCGAACGGTGGCTGCCGATTCCTCGGCGGCACTGCGGGTCACATCGGCATTCCGCTCCGCAGCTGCGGTCAGTTTTGCCGCCTCGGCGCGGGCATCAGCAAGCGCCTTCTCCGCGGCATCGCGGTTCCTGGCGATTCCGGCTTCTGCCTCGGCGACGATGGCTGCGGCACGTTCGGTGGCTGCCGCGGTGGTTGCGTCCGCTTCGGTGACGGCGACCGTGAGCGCCGTATCCGCCTCCGTCTTGAGACGCTCTGCCTCCTCCCGGAGCTGGGACGCACGTTCACCAGCTTCGGTGGTCACCGCAGCGGCTCGTGCTGCAGCTTCTTCATCGGAAGCCTCGGCGTGCTGCTCTATCTCTGCGATGAGGCTCGCAGCAGTCTCCCGAGCTGCGGTGAGAATCGTCTCGGCTTCCGCCCGCGCCGCTGCAGCCTCCGCGGCGAGACGCGCCGCCTCTCTTTCCGCACGCTCCACGATCGCGGCACTCTGCCGCTGCGCACGCTCCAGCTCTTTGGCGGCAGACGACGTCGCCTTCTGATTCCGCGCCTCCGCTCGGGTGCGGGCAACCGAGAGCACACCCGTCGCATCCTCGTTTGCGGCTTGAGCGATACGGTCTGCCTCGCGGCGTGCCTGTTCGACGATGGCGTCGGCTTCGCGCTCTGCTGTGGCGCGGATCGCATTTGCCTGCTGGCGAATCTCGACGAGATTGGCCGAGTTGGGCGCGGGCCCGTCTTCGCTGGCAGCCCGGAGCACCTCGAGCTCGGCGCGAAGCTGGTCGGCTTCGGCCTGGGCGTCGGATGCAATCTGTGCCGCCTCTGCGCGTGCTGCGGCCATGAGGGCTTGGCTGCGACGCTCAGCCGCCTTCAACACCTCCGTCGCTTTGTCGCTGGCGGCCTCAGCTTCCTCCTTGCGTGCGGTCGCAGCCGACGCAATCTCGATCTGCTTCTGGGACTGAGATTCGAGTTTGGACGCACGCAGCTTCCAACGGTCGGCTTGGATCTCGAGATCCTCGACCTTCTGCTCGTACTCTCCCAACCGCTGGCGCAACTCCAGGATCTCGTCCGTGGGCTCGACGCGAGAGACCGTGCTCGAATCCACCAGAGCGGCGGCCCGGCGACGCGCTTCCTCCTCGATCTCCCATGCCCGCTCCTCGGCTTGAAGCAAGATGCGCTCCTTTGCCTCGAACGCAGCGAGCATGGCCTCGTCGACGGCTCTGCGCTCGGCGTCACGCGCATCGCGCGTTTCCGCCCGCGCATGAGAAATCCTCGACTCGAGCTCCCTCGTGAACTGGGCGAAGTCCCGGACCAAACGCTCGAGACGCGCGACATACTCCTCAACGGTGGTCGGTTCGAGACCACCCTTGCGCAGACTCGGGAACTCCGGCCGCCTGAGCTCGTTGAGCTCGAATCGCGGGTCGGAAACCCATTTGTCGTCAGTTGGTCGTGCGTCGACCACCCGGCATCTCCCCTCAGCGTTCCCCGGTGCTTCTCACAAGCTGCAGGGATCGCTCCCGGCATTCACCCGGCTAAATCGCAGCCCCGATGCTAGGCGCCAACTGGGAAAAACCCGAGAGGTATTCAGTACGGGCGGCCTTCAGATCGGAAACGAGCTCCGTGTACTCGTCGATACGGCCCTGCCGCTCGTACAGGCGGCGCGGCTGTAGCAACTCCGGATCGTCGAATCCGGGAAGCACCGCCGCCGTGTAATACCCAAAATCGGGGTCTTCCTCCCACTCGATGGTCTTCGAGACGATGCCCTCCACCACAGCTGAGCTGTGCCGGATCTTCACCTTCTTGGACCGCTCGTCGGCGTCGCCGCCGCCAACCCTGCCGGTGTTCATGAGGTACACCTCCAGGTCGGGCATCGACTCGAGCAGCTCCAGGAAACGGTTGCCCTGGAGCGCATCGTCATCGAAGAAGAAGGGGTTCGTTCCTGGAACCCTGAGGTTGCGGCCCGCCTCGGCTGCGCCTCCGGCCGACGTGCCTTTGGTCTCGCCGAGCATGAAGTACGCCGCGGCCTGTTCACGCTTCAGCTTGGCAACCGCAGGGATGATGCTCTCGTTGCGGTTGAGCAGCAACAGATAGTTGGCCTTCGGCAAGCCGCGGGGGTCGCGATGGCGGATGTTCGCCAGCGGGAACGTTGAACGCCCGTTGCGGGTGTCAGAGTCGTCGAAGAAGTCGACTTTGCCATCCGGGGTGACTGCGGTGTTCTCCAGCCAGGCGTCCGGGCGCGTGGTACCGCCGTAGATCGTGGGCTCGTCCTCCGGGTCGAGGCCGAACGTCTTCGCAAAGCACCCGTTCTCCGTCGTGTACACCGTGCCGCCGGGCATCAGTGCAACGAAGTCGTCCTGCACGGGCAACGATCCGAGCTGCTGACGGAACGTCGTCGTGGTCTTGCCGGTCCCGGAGAGCCCGAGGATCAGTGCAACCTTCTCCTCACCGGCGACGTCGGGGAACGTCTTGAGACCGGAGTGCAATGCGAGCCCGCCCCTCTCGAAGACGAGGTGGTTCCACATCCGGAGCCCGCCCATCTTGGATTCTCCGAAGTAATCCGATCCGAACACCCGGGTGACATAGTTGTCGAGGTCGACGAGGATCAGCCGATCGTCAGGGGTCCCCGGGGTCCGCATCCCAGGGGTGTAGATCACCGTGAACTCGGGTTTCCACGCATCGTCGGGATCGAAGTAGAGCTGACGCTGCATGGCAGGGATGTTCGCCTGGGTGCGTTCGATGTAGAGCCTGCAGCCGGTCTGGAACTCGGGGTCGGGACCGATGTAGCCCTCGATGACCACCATGTCCCTGTCGGCGATGTACTCATCCTGGGCGGCGGCCCACTGCTTGTACTCGTCTTGCGGGATTCGGTTCTTGTGGATGTCCGTCTCCGCCACGAAAAAGGTCGATCGGGCGAGGCGCGCCTTCACGTCGGCCTTGTAGTTCAGATTCCCGAACTCGGTTTCGGTCAGGTTGGGCATGTACTCGATTGCCCACGCCCGCAACTCGTCCTGGCTTGGATTGACAGCCACCGATTTTGCCGGCGGCAGTTCGAACACCACTAGATCCTCCTCGTTGTTCCCTCGCCGGCGTGGGTACGCCACCGAAGCTTGCTGACTGCTGGGCTACGCAACCGTGACGTCTTCGTTGAGGTAGACGTCCTGGATGGCGTTGAGTAGTTCGATTCCTTCCGCCATCGGGCGCTGGAAAGCCTTGCGACCGCTGATGAGGCCGGTACCGCCTGCACGCTTGTTGATGACGGCGGTCCGCACTGCTTGGGCGAGGTCACCGGCGCCCGAGGATGCTCCCCCTGAGTTGATGAGCCCGATCCGCCCCATGTAGCAGTTCGCCACCTGCCAGCGGGTCAGGTCGATGGGATGGTCGGTGGTGAGTTCCTCGTAGACCCTTGGGTGGGTGCGCCCGAACCCGACTGCACCGTATCCGTTGTTGGACTCCGGCTGCTTCTGCTTCACGATGTCGGCATGGATCGTCGCACCGAGGTGATTGGCTTGCCCGGTGAGGTCCGCAGACGCCTCGTGGTTGACCCCGTCCACCTTGAACGCAGAGTTCCTGACGTAGCACCACAGCACCGTGAACATGCCGAGTTGGTGGGCACGCTCAAAGGCATCCGAGACCTCTTGCAGCTGGCGCATCGACTCTTCGGCGCCGAAGTAGATGGTGGCGCCGACCCCTGCGGCGCCAAGATCGAACGCCTGATCGACCGAGCCGTACATCACCTGGTCGTGCGTGGCCGGGTAGGTGAGCAACTCGTTGTGGTTGATCTTGACGATGAACGGGATCCTGTGGGCGTAGGACCGCGAGACCGCCCCGAGCACGCCGAACGTCGAGGCGACGCCGTTGCAGCCGGCCTCGATCGCCAGCTCGACGATGTTCTTGGGATCGAAGTAGGCGGGATTGGGGGCAAACGAGGCAGCCGCCGAGTGCTCGATGCCTTGGTCGACGGGAAGGATCGACACGTATCCGCTCCCACCGAGGCGGCCGTTACCGAAGAGGCTCTGCAGGTTGCGCAGCACCTGGGGTGAACGGTCGGTCTGGGCGAACACCCGATCGACAAAGTCGGGACCGGGGAGGGAGAGGTCGTCCTTGGGGATGCCCTTGGACTCGTGGGTGAGCAGGTCGTCGGCATCGGCTCCGAGCAGCGCAGCAAGATCCATCTGGTGTATCTCCTCAGCAATGGGTGGCACCCATTATGGCTGATGGAACAAGGGTCCCGGACTGGGCCAATCAGCCCAACCCCACATGACCGACGACCAGGTCCCCCAGTCTGCCGGCGTCGGCTAGGAGTTGCACAGATCGGGCTTCGATGTCGTCGCCTGCCGCGATCGGGCTGGTGAGATCCACGTAGATCTTGATCTTGGGCTCTGTGCCGGAGGGACGCACCAGGACCCGTCCCTTGTCACCGAGATCCAGCGCCACGAGCGGGGTTGCTCCCAGGTAGCGGGGCCGGGACTCGGCTCCCGAGCGGAAATCCATCACGTCGACGACGGCGAAGTCCCCGACCTGATCCGGCGGTGCGGCGCCGAGCCGATCCATCGCGGCTGCGATCTCAGTTGCGCCCTCGGTGCCGGGGCGCACCACGCTGCGCTGGGTGGACACCCACAATCCATGCTGGCGATAGAGGTCGTCGAGGCGGCCGGCGACCGAGGTTCCCTCGTCTGCGGCCCGTGCCGCGAGGTCGGCGAAGACGACGGCGGCGCTGATGCCGTCCTTGTCTCGCACCCACGGCGCGACGCTGTACCCCAGGGCCTCCTCGTACCCGAACACGAACCGGCCCCTGCCCTCCTCGTGGAGGTCCAGGGCGGCATTCCAGATCCACTTGAAGCCGGTGAGGGTCTGGGCGAAGCCTGCCCCGTGGGCGGCGGCGACGGCCGCCAGCATCGGCGACGACACGATCGAGTTGATGACGATGGGTCGACGCTCGTCGGTCGTGCTGAGGATGAAGTCCGCCAGCAACACCCCGATCTGGTTGCCGGTGAGCGGCCCCCAGATGCCGTTGTGATCTGGAACGCTGACGGCGAGGCGGTCGGTGTCGGGATCGTTGGCGAGAATGATGTCCGCATCCTCGGCGGCCGCCTGCGCCAGCGCCAGATCGAGGGCGCCAGGCTCCTCAGGATTCGGGAACGCCACCGTGGGGAAATGGCCGTCGGGGGCGAATTGCTCCGCGACGGGGCTCACTGCGCCGTACCCGAAGTATGCCAGGGCCTCCACGACGTATTTGCCGCCGACACCGTGCATGGGGCTGTAGACGATCCGCAGCGACTTGTGCTGCGGATCCACGCGACGCACCGTACCCAAGTCGGTGAGGTAGCGGTCGAAGACGTCGGCGCCGACCGGGCTGACCAATGGCGACAGGAACGGCTCTTCCACCCGAGGCACCGATGTGGCCGAGCCAACCCGGTCGATGGCAGCCGCGATGTCGCGGTCTACAGGCGAGATGATCTGGGCGCCGTTGGCGTCGTACACCTTGTACCCGTTGTCGTACGGCGGGTTGTGGCTCGCCGTGATGACGATGGCGGCCCGCGCATCAGCGGCGAGGGAGGCGTACGCGACGACCGGAGTGGGCACCGGCTCATCGAAGTACCGAACGCTGAGCCCTGCTGCGGCGAGCACGGCGACCGTGTCCTCCATGAGGGTCCGGCTCGACAGGCGTGCATCGAATCCGACCACCACAGGGCCCTCTCCACCACGCCGCAGCAGGTAGTCGGCCAGCCCCGCCGTCGTGCGGATGACCACCGCTCGATTCATCCGATTGGATCCGGCTTCGACTCGGCCGCGCAGCCCTGCAGTGCCAAACGCCAGGGAACCGGCCATACGCTCGGCCAATTCGTCGACGTCGCCTGCGGCCAGCAGAGCCGCGAGCTCCGCCCGGGTTTCGGGGTCGGGATCTCCGTCGATCCAGGCTTCAGTCGTTGCTGCAAGTTCGGGTGAGATGGTGGTCATGGGGCGAGCCTACCGACCGAGAGCGTGCGGCCGGTTCAGGATTCGGAGCGCGGCACGGCATGCGCAAGAATCCACCGTATGAACAGCAGTGGAGCCTCGAGTGCCCTCAGCCCTGCGGCTCGAGCTGCTGCGCTCGACCGTCTGTCCGACGAGACGTTCGATGTCGTCGTCATCGGCGCTGGAGTCACAGGAGCGGGGGTCACGCTGGATGCGGCCACGCGCGGGCTGCGGGTGGCGATGATCGAACAACGAGACTTCGCCTCAGGCACCTCCAGCCGGTCGTCGAAGTTGATCCACGGCGGCCTGCGGTACCTCGAGCAGTTTGAGTTCGGGCTTGTGTTCGAAGCACTGCGGGAGCGCGGCTTGATAGTCTCGACACTGGCTCCCCACCTCGTCACGCCGGTCTCGTTCCTCTACCCGCTCCAGCACCGCTTCTGGGAGAGGTTCTACGTCGGTGCGGGAGTGGCCCTCTACGACGCGATGGCCACCGTGTCGCGCACCAACGTGCTGCCGTGGCACCGCCACATGTCGAAGACCGGGGCGATGGAGCTCATGCCGGCGCTACGCGGTGACTCGCTTGTCGGCGGCGTGCGCTACTGGGATGCACAGGTCGACGACGCCAGGCACACGATGTCGGTGACCCGCACCGCGGCAAGCTACGGCGCCGTCGTCGCCGCCAGCGTGCGGGCCGTTGGTCTACATCAGAGCGGGACCAGGGTCGATGGCGTTGCCGCCCGGTGCCTGGAATCGGGTCGCGACTTGATGATCAGAGGTCGCAGCGTCGTGAATGCGACGGGGGTCTGGACCGACATCATCGAGGACATGGCCGGGGAGCACGGCCGGCAGGTGACGGCCTCGAAGGGAATCCACCTCGTGGTGCCCCGGTCCCGCATCGCCTCAGGGACCGGCATGATCATTCGCACCGAGAAGTCGGTCCTGTTCATGGTGCCGTGGGGGGCATTCTGGATCATCGGCACCACCGATACCCCGTGGGAACTCGGTCTGGCCCACCCCGCAGCCAGCCGTACCGACATCGACTACATCTTGGAGCGCGTCAACTCGGTGCTGCAGCAACCACTGCTCTACGACGACATCGTTGGCGTCTACGCCGGTCTGCGTCCGCTGCTGACGGGGGAGACCGATGCGACGAGCAAGCTGAGCCGTGAGCACGCAGTTTCCGTTCGCGCACCGGGTCTCATCACGGTTGCAGGGGGCAAGTACACGACGTACCGGGTGATGGCCGAGGACACCGTCGAGGTCGCCGCCGAGCAGATGGGTATCCGACCCGCGGCTTCCAGGACCAGGACCACCCCGCTGATCGGGGCGGAAGGATACGAGAGGACCAAGGCAGCGGCCCCTCGACTCGCCACGACGGCTGGCATCCCCGCCGAAGAGATCACCAGGATGGTCGGCCGCTACGGCTCGGCAACCGAGGATCTGGTCGCCGTCATGCAGGGCGATCCCGAACTCGCCGCTCCTGTCCCGGGAGCACCGGGTTACCGCCGCGCCGAGATTCAATATGCAGTGACCCACGAGGGGGCGCTTCACCTCGACGATGTGCTCACCCGCAGAACCCGCATCTCGATCGAAACCGAGGACCGCGGCCTCGAAGCGGCAAACGACGCGGCCACGATCATGGGGGCCGTGTTGGCATGGGACGGGCCGGCGCATGCCCGGGAACTCGAGCACTACCAGGCCAGGGTGCGTGCCGAACGGGAATCGCAGCGGATGCCCGACGATCACACGGCCGATGCAGCCCGAATGGGTGCACCCGATGTGAGAACCGGCGGCGCCGAGTAGCAGGCGCAGATGGACGCCTGGGTCAGGGCCCTGCGAGGTAGCTGATGACGTCGGCCGCCGTATAGAAGTCTTGGCCGTCCGGCATGGCCGCCAGCAAATCGGCAACACCCTGATAGTCGGTCCCGCCGGTCACCACAGGAGGCTCCACGTACCCGGACCGCCGCTTCTGGGCGAGACCTGCCGTCGCCAGCAGCCCGTTGCACAGACACAACCGCTCGTCGGTGTTGGCCTCCCGGCCTCCCTTGACCTCGCTGTAGGCGCGCACCGGCTCGGCAGGGCACCGGTAGCCGATGTTGCCGTCGGGCGTCTTGTGCGGCACCCGCAGGACACCGAGGTCGCACACGCGACGGCGATCCAAGTACACGTCGTCGTCGGAGAGCGTCCCCTCGACCTGAACGACCTTGAACGGAAACCCCGTCGGCGAGGCGCGCCAATCTGTCCGCACGTTGATCGACCCGTCCGCAACGTGGCTCAGCACGTCTCGCTTCAAGCCGTCGTCGAGCCCGGATTCTGAGCTCAGCGCAAACACCGTGCCTGCCTGGATACCGGTGGCGCCGAGCTGCAGCGCAGCCTGCAGCCCTTCCGGCGTGGCATAGGCCCCTGCCAGCCACACGGGCAGATCGAGATCGATGAGCGCAGCAAGATCGACGTCATCTCGCTCGTCATACACCGGTTGGCCCAGCTCGTCGACCCGACGCGGGCCGCGGGGTGGGGCGTTGTGCCCTCCAGCGGGCGGGCCTTCGACAACAAAGCCATCGGGCCGGGACTGCGGGGATGACGCAAGTCCGGCGGCAAGGTCGAGGGAGGCCACGATGGCCAGGAACTCCGGTCGCGGCATGGGGTGGAGCTCGGACCCGAACAGGGCCTGCGGACTGAACCGCACCGACACGTCCCCGTCCGCAGAGGTGGTGCCCTGCACCCGGACGGGGAGCGACACGTCCTGCTGTGCCGCCAGCCGGGTCATCAAGGCGGGGATCTCGTGGGGATTGCCCGCACCGACGAGCACGTAGTCGACACCGGCCACCATCGCACCGTACAGGCCGTAGATGAGTGGGATCTCGATCTTGCGCATGAAGTTGATGCCGACCGGGCCGTCATGGCCTTCCTTGGCGAGGAACACCTCGACGAAGTTGGCGACGATCGTCAGCTCTTGGAGGCTCGGCGCAGGCTCGAGGGTGAAGCTCCTCACATTCTTGAACGGGACGTCGTCGGGTTTCCCGCCGTCGACGAAGTAGTCGGTCAGCACCCGGCCGGCCATCGCTTGGTCGGGGAAGTTCGCAAGCGCCCTCCGCACATGGCCGTGGGGGTCACCGAGTTGGAGCCTGCGGGCGCAGACGACTTCGAGGGCGGTCCCCGACACGACGCCCATGGCGCCGGTCCGCGCCACGGCGTTGGCGAGCTCCCAGCCGGAGACGGCGACACCCATGCCGCCCTGAATGATCGACGGTTGGACGGATGAGGAAACGGTCATGGGGGTCTCCTGGGTCGGCGCGCTCACGGCGCCTCGGTCCGGGTCCGGTTGCGGGGACCTTCATGGTACATGCGCAAGCTGCAAAGGCCCCATTGAACTCACATGCGACGAGAGCACAGCAAAGAGGGCGGCCATGTGGTGGCCGCCCTCTTCAACTCAGTTGGTCAGCGTGATCTCACGACGCTGGGTGTTCGTCGGAACCTCCCCCGCTGCCGACGGTCCCTTGCGGGCCGGCCGGAGCAGGAATCGTGAAGTTCCCCGGCACCTTCTTGCCGGGCACACCGTTGACCGTTTCCGTCGAGTACGCATACGTCATCACTGCAAAGGCCACCGCATCGGCGTTGACCTCGAGTGCGTGCAGGCTGATGTTGTCGAACGTATCGCACGCCAGGTGGTAGCACGGGTCGTACTGGTCGCCGGCGGTGCCACCCCAGATTTCGGCCTGGGTCTCGGTCTTGACGACCTCAGCCCCGGTGAAGAGCCCACCGGCCGGAATGCCGTTGTTGATGAACGCCTGGTAGTCGCTGCGTCCACTGAACTGGGCATCGTCGTACGGCTCTCCCGACAACGTGTAGAACGACTCGAACACCTTCTCGATCTCGATGGATCCATCGGGGATGGGTACCCCCACAGGAGCCGGGAAGCCGGACTCGTCGCCGTCGTACGTCATGAAGATGTAGTTCGGCGATCCGATCATGTCGAAGTTCAAGTAGAGGGCGATGCGGTCGAGCTCGGTTTCGCTCAGCCCGTTGACGTACGCAGTCGATCCGATCAACCCGCTTTCTTCCGCACCCCACCATCCGAACCGGAGAGTGTTCTGCGGCTTGAGCTTGGCGATCTGCTCGGCCACCTCGAGGAGCACTGCCGAGCCGCTGCCGTTGTCCTGGATACCCGGTCCACGCTGGACGGAATCGAGGTGGGCGCCCGCCATGACGACGTTGTCATCGTTCGTTCCCGGGAGCTCGGCGATCACGTTGACCTGAGGGCGTTCCTCGGGGGGATCGATGCTCACGCTGGCGGTCGACCCTTCCTGCGAGAGCGCTACTCCTGCGTCGAACGACGCACCGACGACCGGGATACCGATATTGCTCGGTGTGCCGTCAGGAAGCGCGGTCGCGTTTCCGCTGACGGGACCGCTGCGCGCCGGGGTGTTCCCCTGGTTGAAGATGATCACGGCTTCTGCGCCGGCCGCTTCCGCGTTGACAGCCTTCTCGGAGAAGAAGCACGTTCCTCGCTGAATGAGAGCGATGTCGCTGGTGCCGCTGAAGTCGAGCCCGGCAAAGTCGGAGGCTTCGCAGCCGCTGCTGCTCGCCTGCGGTGGTTCAAGCGCCAGGTCAACTGCGATCACCGTCCCGGTGACAGCTCCGAAGCCCGATCCCGAGAACGACCCGGTCTCGTATTCGGCCGTGATCGGCGTGAGCTGGGTCAGTTCACCCAACGGAGTGAAGGTGAACGGGAACTCGTTGAGCTCGACATTCCATCCTGCCGCTTCGAGGGTCTCGACCACGTACGCAACACTGTCGGTGTAGCCACCGGTGCCTGCGGCACGGGTGCCGTCGTTGGCGTCTGCGGCGGCCTGGAACGCTGCCTGATGGGCGCGAACGCCGTCGAGGCGTACGCATTCGAGCAGCTTCTCGTAGGTGTTGTTCGTGCGAGTGTCGCACGCCGTCTGGGATGGTGCCGCTGCAGCAACGCCTCCTGGGAGAACGGCTACCGCGAGTGCGGCAGCCACAGCGAGAGTGGCGAGGCGCCCTCTTCTTCGCTTGCGTGGAGTTCGGGACATGTGCCCTCCTTGGCAAACCGAGCCGATGGTTCGACCCGAGGACCATGGAGCCTACGCGGTGAGTGCGACGCGTGCGGACTGCACTGCGGTCCGTTCTTCGGCGCGGCCACCCGCGATTGCGTAGTGTCTGTCGAGGACCAACCAACAGGGAGAGACTGGCGTGTTCGAACCGACACTGACCCTGGATGCCGACGTCACCGTCGCTGCAGCGAGAACGCAACTGGATGGCGTGTCATCCGACCGGGACGTGGTGGTCCGCCGCGCTGAGGGACTGGAGACCTATTGGTATCGATTCTCCGTGCGCATCGTGCGGATGATCCTCGATCGCGCCCACCCCGACCAGCCTCTGGTCGACGCGTTGAACCTGCACGAGTCGGATAGATGCGAGGTCTTCGACGCCGACACGCTTTCGGCGGCCGACGCCGAATCCGCATACGGGGTTGTCCTCGACGGCGGCCGAGCCGTGGGGGTCCTCGATCCCGTCACCGAAGAAGCGACCCGGGGTGGTGGTGGCCTGGAGTCCGCACCTCCACCCCCGGCCGGCGTGGCACCGCCCGCCGAGACTGCGGCACCTCCCCCGGAGGCCAGCCCGGCACCTCCGCCAGCGGCAGCACCCTCGGGCACGGGGTTCTCCGCCTTCCCCCACTTGGACAGCCCTGACTTTGCCGTAGTGGACGAGCCCATCGAGCTGGTGGTGAAGCTTGCGACCGAGGCGCAGGCCGGAACCGGCGACGTCGCAATGACGGTGCCGACCGACCTGCCGGAGTTCGACCTCATCGTCCAGGTGATCGCAGACGGGTTCACCATTCCCCGCGTGCGGGACGTGCTGCACGTCGATCGGAACAACTTGGACGCCAACGAGGTGCGCTTCACGCTCGTCGCCAACGCGATCGCTGGCCCCGCCGCTGCGACGAAGCTCGAGGTCGAGTTCTCCTTCGGTGGCAGCGTATGCGGCCGAGCGTGGCGCAGCATCGCCATCATCCCCAGTGCCGCAGGAGCACAGGCGGTCCCGGAGCCGACGGGCGGCGCATCCGCCGTTACTGCGGTCGCCGATCCGGTTGCCGCCGACCTGGAGGTGTCGATCACTGAGGACGAGACAGGGAGGACGCTCCATTGGCGCTTCGTCAGCCGCCACGACATCGAGATCCCGAACGAAGCCGTCCAGACGAGATTCGACGCCCAGAATGCGAAGGCCTTCGCCCTCGGCCAGATGCGGCAGGCCCAGCAGTCGATTGGTGACGCTGCCATTGCCGGCCGGATGCGCGGCATCGGACGCGAGATCGCCGATCAGCTGCCGCAGCAGTTCTGGCAGGTGCTCGCCAAAGTCTGGGAGACCAAGCGCAACGATGCAGACCCCATCCCGAGCGTGCTCCTGCTGAGCACCGACGCCTTTGTTCCGTGGGAGCTGGCGTACATCGAGAACAACGACGTGGCCGCTCTGCTCGATCCCAAGGCGCCACCGTTCCTCGGAGCGCAGGTCCGCATTGGCCGGTGGATGAAGTCGTCGCTGCAGGGCAACATGGGAAAGCAGAATCCGGTGGTGCCCCCTCCCCCCAAGGTCGACATGAACCAGATGGCCTTGGTGATCGGGGATTACCTGTCGTCGCAAGGCCGGCAGCGGGACCTGCCCAAGGCCAAGGAGGAGGGCAACGCTCTCGGTGCGCTCTACTCCAGCGTCCGGCTCGCCGCAACGGTGGAAGAGCTCATCCCTCTGCTGGAGGGCAAACTGGTCATCGACGGGGAGACCGTCCAACCCGCGATCCTGCACTTCGCATGTCACGGGGCGATCGAGCCGAACAACCCCCAGTTCAACGGGATCATCCTGAGCGACGGGAACAAGCGCCTCGACGAGCTTCAGATTCGGGGCAACCAGATGCGGAGCCCTTTTGTGTTCCTCAATGCCTGCCAGCTGGCCACCCCAACCGAGCAGCTCGGCGACTATGGAGGCATGGCGTCGGCGTTCCTCAAGACAGGCGCCAAAGGCTTCGTCGCCCCGTTGTGGTCGGTTGACGACCAGATCGCCCATGACATCGCGCTCGGCTTCTACCAGGCGGCCATCGACGAAGGAACGCCGCTCGGCGAGGTGATCCGACGGCAGCGGGCGAACTTCGACATGGATGCGGCAGCGCCGGCCAAACCCGAATCCACCTACCTCGCCTACGTCTACTACGGGCACCCCAACATGCAGATGAGCACGACCTAGGAGCGCACATGGCAACACTTGACGGCAGCGGAGCCCCGATCGACGTCGCCCCGGGATACCGGCTGACGGCACCGGGGCTGATCGGCACGGCGAACGCGGTGGAACCGCGTGAACTGGGCGGGGCCGACCGTGGTCCCGAGATCGCGACCGAGGCGTTCGACCGTGCGCTCGCCGCATCCAACGTCACCGAGGTACTCAACATCGACCTCACGGCGCGCAAGGAGACCCTCCCGCCAGGGGCCGAGGAGGTCCGCACCGCTAGGGGCGAGGAGGGGTTGGTCCTGGAGACACCCGCTCCGGTGGAAGGCTTCGGCCAAGTCGTGATGGCCATCGACGACGACGGGGCCGTCACGTGGAACTTCCCTGAGGACGAAACGGGTGCGATCGAGCCGCCGGCCACCCGGGGGGCGGGAGGAACCAACCGCTTCGTGATCCGCACCACCACGCCGCCGCCAAGCCCAGAGGGAGCGACCGACCGGGGATTGTTCGGCGCCATCGGGCGCAAGGTGCTGAAGGTCCTCGTCTACCCGATCGCCGACGCCGTGCTGGGCAGCCTCGCCGATGGCTTCGCCGCTGCATGGGAGCGGAAGTTCCGGCCGTATCGGGTGCGCACCTTCACCCCCGACAACTACCGGCAGGCGGGTGCAGGCGAGTTCGGCCCAAGCGATTGGGACACCGTGGCCGAGGGGAGGAGCCTGCTCTTCGTTCACGGCACATTCTCCTCCACCCACAGCGGCTTCGGCAGCCTGCCTCAGCCCACGGTCGAAGCGCTGGTACGCACCTACCAGGGCAGGGTGTTCGGGTTCGACCATCACACGCTCTCCGCCACACCTGAGGAGAACGTCGCAGAGTTCGCGGCCCGGATGCCCGGATCGACCAGCCTCGATGTCGACATCGTCTCGCACTCTCGAGGGGGCCTGGTCAGCCGCTGCTTTGCCAACGAGCTGGGTTCGGCGCCCCCCGGTCTCACCGTGAACAAGGCCGTCTTCGTCGGCACGCCCAACCATGGGACCAAGCTGGCGAACGCCGACCACATGATCAACTTCATCGACCGGTACACCAGCGCCCTCAACCTGGTCCCTCCCGGTCCCTGGGACGTCGTCGCGGAGATCCTCGAAGCGATCCTTGCGGTCGTGAAGACGATCGGCCATGCGTTCCTGAAGGGGCTCAGCGGGCTCAGCGCCCAAGACCCGACGGGGGCCTTCATCGGCCTCATCAACGGGAGCGCGGGCGCGCAGGCGACCTATCACGCCATCACCGCCAACTTCGAGCCCACGGGGGGTTTGGCGGCACTGGTGAAACAGGGGGTCAGCGACGCGTTGTTCGATGCGGTGTTCGAGGATGCCGCCAACGACCTGATCGTGCCGACCCTCGGTGTCTACGAAGCGACCGGGAACGCCTCATTCCCCATCCCGCCGGAGCGCCGCCACAGCTTCGAGACGGGTGACGGGGTCACCCACACGACCTACTTCGGCAGCCCGAAGACATCCGAGATGCTGACGGGCTGGCTCACCGGCTGAGCCTGCGCACGAGCCCGGACCACGTTGGCCCGGGCACGGTCGCGTGGTCAGTCGTCGGAGGTCTGCGATTTTGTGGCGATCTCCTCGACGATGTCGGCATTGGCGAGCGTTGTGACGTCGCCGAGCTGCCGGTTCTCGGAGATGTCCTTGAGCAGCCTGCGCATGATCTTGCCCGAACGGGTCTTCGGCAGGTCGACCGTGAACACGATGCTCGCCGGCTTGGCGATCGGGCCGATGGACGTCGCCACGTGGTTGCGCAGCACCTGGATCAGTGCCTCGTCGCCCTCCACCCCGTCGCGCAGCGTCACAAACGCCGCAATCGCCTGCCCGGTCAACGCGTCCTTGCGACCCACCACCGCCGCTTCGGCCACTGCGGAATGCGACACCAACGCCGACTCGACTTCCGTCGTCGAGATGTTGTGACCCGACACCAGCATGATGTCGTCGACCCGGCCAAGCAGCCAGTAATACCCGTCCATGTCGCGCTTGCACCCGTCGCCGGGGAAGTACATCCCACGGAATCGAGACCAGTACGTATCGACGTACCGCTTGTCGTCGCCGTAGATCGTGCGGAGCATCGACGGCCATGGTCGGCGGATCGCAAGGTATCCCCCGCCCCCGAGCGGAACCGAATTGCCGTCGTCGTCGACAACGTCGGCGTCGATGCCGGGGAAGGGTCGGGTTGCCGAACCAGGTTTGGTGGACACCGCACCGGGCAGCGGCGTGATCATGATGGCCCCTGTCTCCGTCTGCCACCACGTGTCGACGATCGGCGTCCGCGACCCGCCGATGTGCTCGTGGTACCACATCCACGCCTCGGGGTTGATCGGCTCACCAACCGTCCCCAGCACCCGAATCGACGAGAGGTCGTGACGATCGGGGTACTGGTTGCCCCACTTCATGAACGCCCTGATGGCGGTGGGGGCCGTGTAGAAGACGGTGACCTTGTACTCGTCGATGATCGACCACAAACGATCCAGGTCCGGGTAGTTGGGTGCTCCCTCGTACATCACGCCGGTCGTGCCGTTGGCGAGTGGGCCGTACACGATGTAGCTGTGCCCTGTCACCCAGCCGATGTCGGCAGCGCACCAGTAGATGTCGTCTGGCTTGATGTCGAAGACGTAGTGGTGAGTGGTGGTGACTCCGGTGAGGTAGCCGGCCTGGGTGTGGACGATGCCCTTCGGCTTCCCGGTCGTCCCCGAGGTGTAGAGGATGTAGAGGAGGTCCTCTGCGTTCATCACCTCGGGCTCGCACTCCGTCGACTGGCCGGCGACCACATCGTGATACCAGACGTCGCGACCCTCTTCCATGGCCGGCTCGCTGCCGGCCCGGTTGACGACGACGACGTGCTCGATGGAGTCACATCGGGCAACGGCGACATCGGCGGCGGCCTTCAGCGGCACGGTGGAGCCACGGCGCCACGAGGCGTCCTGGGTGATCACGACTTTGGCTTGGGCGTCCTGGATGCGGTCGGCGAGCGCATCGGACGAGAAGCCGCCGAATACCACCGAGTGGATCGCCCCGAGCCGGGCGCACGCCAGCATGGCGATCGGGAGCTCGGGGATCATCCCCATGTAGATGGCGATGCGGTCGCCGCGCTCGACGCCGAGCGACTTGAGACCGTTGGCGAACCTGGTGACGTCTTCGTACAGGTCGCGGTAGGTGATGGTGCGGGTGTCGCCCGGTTCACCGACGAAGTGATAGGCAACCTTGTCGCCTTGCGTCTCCAGATGGCGATCGAGGCAGTTGTAGGAGAGGTTGAGCTCACCGTCGCTGAACCACTTGTAGAACGGAGGGTTGGAGTCGTCGAGCGTGACCGTCGGCTCCTTGAACCACGTGATGCGCGACAGCGCCTGGTCCCGCCAGAAGCCCTGCCAGTCGGCCTCGGCGCGCTCGTAAACCCCTGAATCGGCATTCGCACTCGCCACGAACTCGGCGGAAGGGGGGAAGACCCTTTCCTCGGTGAGCAAGTTCTCGAGTGCCTGCTGGGTGTCGGTCACGTCCGCTCCTCTCGCGTTCATGAATCACGGCATCGTATCGGCCTCAGCCGGGGGGTTGCAGCGTCGCAAGTCCCTGCGCATCCCGCAGGTGGCGTACCACTTCTTGGGCCAAACGGTCCCGCTCGATGTCCAGGGTCGCTACGTGGGCTGATCGTTCGAGCCACACGAGCCGCTTGAACGGGGAGCCGAGATGCTCGTAGAGGTACGTTGCGCTTGCGGGACGCACGGTCTCGTCGGTCAGCGATTGCACGACGAGCGCAGGCGCCGACACTCGGTTGAGCACGCTCTTGGCGGCCCGTATCAAGTCCAGCAGGTCGGCGACCGATCCGATCGGGGTGCCGTCGTAGTGGTGCGCATAGTCGTGGGCGAACTCGGGGTGGCGTTCTGCCGGCTCGTAGTCCCGGATGCGCGGCGAGCCCCTGGCGATCGACAGGAAAGGTGCCGTGCGGTTCACGACCCGAATCGGTGCGTTGATGGTGATCAGTGACGCGGGCCGGAATACCGGGGCGAGCAGGATGGCGAGCACGCCGCCCATGGACAGACCCGCCAGATGGAGCCTGGCACCCGAATCGACGACCCTCTGGGCGGCCTCGGCAGCCGTCGCAACCCAGTCGCGCCACGTCACGTCGAGCATGTCGCGAATCGTGGTGCCGTGCCCGGGGAGCAGCGGAGCGACGGCACCAAACCCGGCTGCGTCGAGCTCGGCGGCGAGCAGGCGCATGTGGGCAGGCGATCCGGTCCATCCGTGCAGGAGCACCACCACGTCGCTGCGATCGGGATGCACCTCGAACCCTTCGACGAGCGGGTGCAGATAGCCGTCGCTGTTCACCATCGCAGGGTACCGGCCAGCTGAGCCCGCAGATAGGGGATCACGCGTCGGTAGTCTCGGCCCACGACGAGAGGACGGACGCTGATGACGCTCGTGCGACGCTTCGCCGCTGCGGCTGCGTTGACACTTCTCGCCGCAGCGTGCACATCGGCGGACGATGCGGCAGTCGAAACCACCACCCCGCCGGCAAGCTCGACCACGACGACGAGTACGACGGCTGCTCCGAGTGCTTCCCTCGACGTCGACCGGCTGGTCGTGATCAACGACGACTCGCAGGTGGTGACGATGAACCGCGACGGTTCCGACGTTGTGGTCCTCAGCGAGGAAGGCGACGTCCCGTTCCAACCTGTGTGGTCCCCGGGCGGTCGAGATGTCGCCTACGCATCCCGGGCGGAGAGCCCCGAGTTCGTCGTCACCGATGCGACGGGTGGCTCCCGGCGCGCCGCGGACAGTTTTGCGGCGTCGTTCTACCACTACTGGTCGCCGGATGGCACCCGGCTCGGTTCGCTGCGCAACGGTGCGAACGGACTTGCGTTCGAGGTGATCTCGGTGGACGGTGACTCCATCGGGGTCGAGGAGATCGACAACGGCCAGCCCTTCTACTTCTCGTGGAGCCCTGCGGGCGACCGGGCAGTGGCCCATGTAGGCGCAGACCGGCTCGACCTGATCGATGGCGCGGGCAGCTCGGAGCCCCTCGGCTCGGAGCCCGGTGCGTTCCAGGCGCCGCAGTGGACGCCGGCAGGGATCTACGCGGCGATCCGTCGCGGCGGCGGACAGGAGATCGTACAGATCGACGATTCCGGTGATGTCGTGGCCGTGGCGTCTGCAGACGGTGGCGTGATCTTCTCCGCATCGCCGAGCGGTGGGTTGGTGGCGGCCCAGACCTTCGTCGAGGGTGACTCTGGTGTCTCGGTTGCTCTGCTGGCGGACCCACTTCCGCCCAACCGGCTGGTCGTCATCGACGTGGAGTCGGGCACCATCACTCCGGTCCTCGATCGTCCCGCCGTGGCGTTCTTCTGGAGCCCGGTGTTCGACCGGCTGCTCGTGCTGGCTGCGGCCGAGGAAGCCGGCTTTCTGACGTGGTCCATCTGGGAGGACGGCGAGCTGAGCGACGGCCCGACGTTCCGCCCGGCGGTGCAGTGGGTCGCCGAGTTCCTGCCGTTCTACGACCAGTACAGCCAGAGCGTCGCGCTGTGGTCACCCGATGCGAGTGCGTACGCGTTCCCCGGTGCGATCGACGGCGATGCGGGCATCTGGGTGGCACCGGTCGGGGCCGGAGCTCCCAAGGTCATCTCGAGCGGCAGCTGGGTGGCGTGGTCCCCGAACTGAGTTACACCGGCGTCCAGTTCCCCGGAGGGCGCAGGAGTCCTATACTCCCGATGCCTCGCCGGCCACATCTGGTGAGGCGGTTGGGGGCGTGGTGAAGTCTGGAGTTCACGCCGGCCTGTCAAGCCGGAGGTCGCGGGTTCAAATCCCGTCGCTCCCGCCAGACGTTCTGCGCCCGGTCCTCATGAGGCCCGGGCGTTGATCGTCGCCCGGTCAGGTAGCTCAGTTGGTAGAGCGCCGGTCTGAAAAACCGGAGGTCGACGGATCGACGCCGTCCCTGACCACCCAAGAGCCCCAACACCGTCCCCAACTGAACCCCGAAACCCGAACGGGCCCGGTCGTCTCGCTTTCGAGCCGCTACCCCGCGGTCATCGTCGTCCAAGAAGAAGTACCGCTCGAGCTGATCCAACGATGGATCCGCCCATAGCGACGCACCTGCTCATCAGTGAGAAACTCCACCGGCATGAGCCGTCTCTACCACACAGCACCCACGCCTCGCCACCCGCGCCAGAAAACCGCGAAACCTGTTCCATTACTGCCCAGACCCCGAGTACGGGTGCCCGGTCCCCCCGATCCCGATGGCCCGCTTTACGTCGTGATGCGGCTCTACCTGCCCGAACGGGCCGCGCTCGACGGAACGTGGCGGCCGCTGGCGATCGTGCGAGTCGACTGACTCGGCACGGTTGCTCGAGGAGGCACGACACCGACGCGTCGGGATCGGCAAGTCAGCGCCCATCGCAGAAGCGTTGCTGAGGTGGACGGCTTTCCGGCCGCAGCTGAGGGCTCTGTTGTTGAGGCGCAGCCGGCGGGTTTCACGCCGGGCGTCCGTGCCCGGGAGCCCCTACGTCTGGGAGGGCGTGTCGGAGCCGTCAATGAGCCCGAGCCGACGCGCTTCGATCACGGCATCGTGGCGGTCTGTCGCACCGAGCTTGCGGTATGCCGTCCTCAGATATGTCTTGACGGTGTTGATCGACAGGTGGAGATTGCGGGCAACCTCACGTCGAGAGCTCCCGGCCGCGATCTCGGTCAGGATCTCGACCTCTCGAGGATTCAGCGCTTCGCTCATGCCGGCTCGATGGACGGCTTCGAGTTCGAGCCGAATATCCTCAGCGAGCCGGCCCAAGAAGGCGGCGCCCTGCATGGTTGCGAGGAGGCTATCCGCCTCGGCCAGGCTGTGGGATGCTGCCGCCCTCCGACCGCCACGGAGGGCATGCCGCGCCTCGGTCAATGCGAACAAGAGCCGGTAGATGGGAAACCCCTGGTCCTCGACGATGACCCGAGCGGCCGAAAGACTGCGATCGGCTGTTGCGCCCTCGGTGATCCAGGCTTCAGCCAAGTGGAAGGGAAGCGGATCGCCGGTGGATCCTGCGTATTGCATGACCACCCTGCGGCTGTTATTGAGGCACCGGGCTGCCTCTGCGTCCTTTCCGGCCCAAGCCAAGGCCAAAGATCGGACCCCCACCCCCAGAACGGTCGCTTTGGTCGGATGGATGAGCCGCGACGGCGTAAGAACCCGATCCGTGGCGGCTACCGCCGGCTCGAGCTGTCCCGTGAGGAGCTTCGCAACGGCGCCGTAGACCACGAGCGCCTCCTCGTCGATGCCGAACATTGCGAGCTCTGGTTGCTCAGGTTCAGTTGCGAAGAATTGCAGGGCGTCGTCGATCTCTTCGACAGCGCCGCACAGGGCACCCTTGGCCACATGAACGATGAAGCCCAGGTGCAGGATGCCGATCCGCAGCCACGGGACCGGGCGTCGCTCGTAACTGCGGCGAGCGGCCTCCAGGGCGGTTCCTGCGATGAGGAGATCCCCTCGGGACGCCGATGCTCTAGCCAGCACGAGGGAGAGCTCGGGGCTGCGCTCGACAGACTCCGCCGGTAGCCCACTCACCCACCGAACCACGGTGGCTGCCAACCCGGACTTGATCGCCGGTCCACAAGCGGCACGAATCAGGTTCTCAGCTCGGTCGAGCGCTCCAGCTTCCAGCGCTGCCGCAATGGCAGCGTCCATCATTCCCTGATCCTCGTACCACTGCGAGGCCACCGTGAGGAGCGACGCACGGTCCAGATGCTTGGAGCGATGCAAGCGATGACGCAACGACTCGGCGAACAGTGCGTGGTACTTGAATCGCAGAGGCGAATCCGACACTCGATCGGTGAACAGGTTCATCTCGACGAATCGCTCTAGGAGGTCCGCGGAGTCGGATCGGTTGGTCAGCATGTCACACAGGTCCGGATCGAGCCGGTCCAGAACAGAGGTAGCCTCGAGAAACCGGACCTGGTCGTCCGGCAGCCCGTCCAGCACCTCGATCTCCAAGAAGTCGCGCACATAGCGATGGCGGGCCACCCAGGCACTGCCGCTGCTCCGTCGAACAGGGGAGCCCCGCAGCGCCAAGCCGGTAAGACACAGTCCCGCAGCCCATCCCTCGGTGAGCCGACACAACTCGGCCAACTCATCGGCCGGCAGGACACTGCCGAAAGTGTGCGCCAGCAGCTTGCGCGCCTCAGCGTACTCGAACGCAAGGTCCGGACCACGCAGCTCCACGACCCCGACGAGTCGGATCCTGTGCCACGGAAGCCCAGGATCGTTGCGTCCACTGACCACGATCGCAAGAGCGGGCGGTCGTTGTGCGACGAGCCACTCGATGACGGCGAGTACCTGGGGTGAGTGGAGGGTGTGGGCATCATCGAGAACCAGCACGATCGCCGGACCAAGCCTGCGGTCACGAACCATGGTGCCGAACACACCGCCGAGTGGCGTGCCCTCAGGCACCTCGATGGCGGGCGCCAGCGCCGTACGGATCTCCTCGGCGAGGACCAGGGGGTCGTTGTGCTCCTCGCGGCATGTGACCCAGGCGACGTGGGCTCCGTCCAACTCGGCAGCCCAGGAGTTCAGCAGGGTCGTCTTGCCTGCGCCGGCGGCCGCCGACACCAAACCGACACCCACCTCGAGGATGCGGTCGAGCCGTGTTGTCAATCTCGGCCGCACGACCTTCCCAGCCCTGGCGCTGGGCCGCTCGTGCACGGCCATTGGGGGGACTGGGTGCATGCCAACATATGATACGCGCACGCATTCTACGTACCGGAGGAGGAACTCACCGCCACCGTCGTGACGCCCAGGGGACGCGATCGAGCTGAACGGGAGTAGTAGCTGAACCACGCTTGCGGATACCGCCGGGGTGCCAGGCGATCGTCGACCGTCTCCGCCGCTCCGACGGCGAACGATCCCCCTACGGGTCGGCGGAGCTCGCTGCAGGATCTGCTTTCACCCGGGGTGAGTCCAAGATCACCCGGTTTCGACTGCCCTTACGGACCATGCTGATGGCACACTTGTCGACCTCCCCTACGAGTGTGAGTTCGGTACCGTGAACGCCATCCCCGAGAGAGAGTGGGGCCAGGACGCAGCCTGCTGCGGAGCGGCGGCGGCGCCTGTGACGGTGTCCGACACGACCGAGGTCCGATGGTTCGCAGTGGGCAGCCCACCGCCCCCGGTGGTGGCGTGGTTCACTGGAGCCGGATCGATCGCCATCGCCGAAGAGAGATGCGACATCTATCAGGTCGACCGCCTCCCCGACGTGGGCGTCAAGTGGCGGCATTGTTCGACGCTCGAGTTGAAGATCAGGCTATCGGTCGGTCGCAGGCTCGCCCTGGCCGGAGGGCTGGCTGGTCACACCGAGTCGTGGCGCAAGTGGAGCCCGGCCGACGGACTCGTGGCCGGCATTGGCCCAAGTGATCGCCGCATCGAAGTCGAGAAGGTGGTCGTGCGACGCGTCCTCGCCCCCTCTGGAGACGCCGGGTCGCCTGGGGTCGCCGAATGTCACGTCGAGGTGACGGCCATCCGGGCGGCGGGAGTCGATTGGTGGAGCTTCGCTTTCTCGGCCGTTGGTGCCCGTCGACACTATCGGCAGTCCATTGTTGCCGCGTGGGATACGCTCAGCGAGGCGAATGCGGCACCGAGGGAGCTCGTGGCCGATCTCTCGATCTGCTCGGGCTATCCGGCTTGGCTGTCCTGCCTCGTTGCGAGATAGGGCCTGAGACCCGAGCTTTCGTCGCAAGGCATCGGCCTGGTCAGCGCTGGTGAGACGCCCGGACGGCCTGGTCGATGTCGCCGAAGATCCGGCCTTCACCGAGTCGCGCCACGACGCCGTCTGCGTCCAGCACTTGGCGGATCTGTGGCTTGAGTCTCGCCAAGGAGACCGCCATCCCGGCTTGGTCGGTGAGGTTGAGCACCTCGTGCAGCTTCGAAGACCCCTGCGAGTCGATGAAGTCGACGCCCTCGAACGAGATCACAATGGTCCCGACCGGGTGGTCTCTCTTCTCGAGGGCGTTGCGGAGCCCGTCTTCGAGTGCGTCGGCCGTGACGAAGTAGAGACCGCCGTCGAATCGCATCACGAGCACGTCTGGCTCGATCTCGGCGTCGGGGTGCTCCTCGACGGACCAGAAGACTTGGGTGTTGGGCTGGCGCCCCAGCTCGGGCGTCTGTGGCGTCGCATTCACGTAGACCAGCCAGATGATCGAGAGGACGATGCCGATGATCACTCCGTTGAGGACTCCGGCACCGACCACCCCGAGGATCGCGGCGATGGCAATCCAGAAGTCCGAGCGCTTGACCCGGAACAGCCGTCGCAGGCCAGCCACGTCCATCATTCCGAACACAACGGCATCGATGATGATGGCGGACAGGACGGGCGTAGGCAGATCGGAAAACAGCGATGCAAGCGCAACCATGGTCAACACCACCGTCGCCCCGGTCACGAGCGATGCCACCTGGGTCTTGGCTCCGGAGGCATCGTTGAGCGAACTCGACGAAAGACTCGTTGCGACCGGGATGCCCTGGGCGAGACCGGCACCAATGTTCGCCATGCCCTGAGCTACCGACTCCTGGTTGATGTCGACCCGGTAGCCGTGCTTGGTCGCAAACGTTCGCGAATCTGCCGCCGTCTGCGAGAAGCCGATCAGGAGCAGCGCAATCGACGCGAGCCCGATCGTCGCCAAGTTGTCCGACACCACATCGAGATCCGGCACGCCGAACGAAGGGAGGCCACTCGGGACATCTCCCACCAGTGCCACTCCCTCGTCACCGAGTCCGAGCATCGCCGATGCCACCAGTCCGCCCACGACCAGCACGAGCGCACCGGGCACCTTCGGCGCCGAAAAACGCAGCGCGAGGATCACTGCCAGGGCCACGAGACCCACCACGAGGGTGCTGAAGTCCGTCCCGTCCAGCGAACCAAACCAGTCGAACAGCTTCTGCCACGAATTGTCACCCACGGCCTCGGTACCGGTCAGCTTGGGAAGCTCGCCGACGACGACCTCGATCGCTGCGCCGAACAGGAAGCCCAAAACCACCGCCTTCGACAGGAACTGCGAGATCCAGCCCATACGGAGGACCGCCAGCAACAGATACAAGAGACCCGAGCCCAAGGCGATGGCGGCCACCAGCGCCGTAGCGTCTCCTTCGTCCGAAACGCCTGCCGCAACCAGGGCGCTCGCCGCTACCGCCGCCAGCGCTGAGCTCGGTCCGGTCGCCACCTGCCGGGAGGTGCCGAAGATGGCATAGATCAGCGCCCCGGCGCCAGCCGCATAGAGGCCGTTCTGGATTGGTACCCCTGCGATGCCGGCGTAGCCGAGGCTCTTGGGGATGACCAGGGCAGCAACTGTGATCCCGGCTACGACATCGGGCCGCAACCAGGCGCGGTCGTACTTCGGCAGCCACGCCAAGATCGGCAGCAACCGCCCTATCCCCGAAGGGTGCGTTTCCTTGGTATCAGTCATACGAGATCCGTATCAATCATGCAACGTCCGCTTCCTCCGACCGGCTTCCTCGCCCGCCTCACGCCTCAGCACTCACGATGTGCGCACCGTCGAGTCGGACTCCACCTCCCCTCGCATGCGGACTCGCACCACCTTGCCCGCAGCCACCCAACGCCCGACTCCGTCGGCAACGCCGCCCAGGTTCGCTGCGGCGTTGCCGACAGTGACTCGCTGAATGCGTCTGTCGTTGATCAATTCAGACGAGCACACGGGCCTTCTGCGCGGCGAACTCCTGATCGTCGATCACGCCCTGGTTGCGCAAGTCGGCCAGTACGAGTGTCGGCCTGGCGACCTCAGGATTCGATTGCGTCGTCGATCTTTGCAGACGAGCTCAAGACGGCCTTCTTGATCTTGTCGTAATCGCCAGAATCGATCGCCTTGCTCACCTTCTTCGTCGCCTTGGAGACTGCCTTGTCGACACGATCGAGATATCTGTCGTCGACGACCGCAACGATGGCAGAGGACCCCGGTGGCAGGTACTCATCGAGCTCGACTCCGAGCTCCTTCTCCTCGTGGCGCTTGACCAGCTCACCGATCCCGGCACCAATCCCGGCGCCAATGGCCGTGGAGAGCAGCAGCGGCGGCGCAAACAGCCCTACGACAAGACCACCCACGGCCCCGAGCGTGGCACCGCCGGAAACCTCACCGCCACCCGTCTCCTTCACATCGACGTCGCCTTCCGGCGAGCGGGTCATCACGACAGCACCAACAACCTCGAGGCCGTCCTCCCTGGCACCCTTCAATGCCCGGAAGTCGTCGCCTGCCTGGTCGGCGTCGTCATAAGACGCCACGAAAAGACTCAGATTGTCGCCATCCATGAAATGCTCCTTCTGTGAGACAACGCAGCCAGCATCGCAGTCCGCAGGGAAACGAAAACAGCATCGTGGGGTGAACCCGGCGTCACCCCAGGGTGAAACCCGCCAAGGAAGGCCGGGCTGGGAGCCGTTCTCTGTGGACTCCCGTGGACGGCTGTGGACGCTCACGAACACGGCTTGGAGATCTACGGATCAGAAGGTTGGGGGTTCGAGTCGCTCCGGGCGTGCCACCGAAACCCCTTGCAGTGCCGCAGGGGGCTTTGGCGTCTCATTATCAGACTGTTTCAGAGTTCGGGCCGGAATCTCTGGGTCGTTTCTTGGTCGGTCCGTCGTGACGCGGGAAGCGCATCATCAGATCCACCCGGCGGCGGGAACCGCGAAACGGGGCCGGCGCTGGCCGGGACGCCGACGTCATTCGGTTCCGTTCATCGTCGGCCGCCGATAGGCGGCTCGGTCCTTCAGACGCGGTCAGGACCGTGCGGCGGAGTTGTCTCCGTCGATTTCGAATGTCGGAACGCCCCAGCCGTAGTAGAGGGATGCTGAACGGATGCCGAAGATGACGACGATCGGGATCCAGAAGACAAGGACGTTGGAGATCGGCACCTGAAGCAACAAGACGTAAGAGGCTGCACCCAGGAAAGCGGCCGTAGCGTAGAACTGGCCTCCGACGAGGACATCTGGAGTGTCGTTGGCCAGCACATCACGGAGGATTCCGCCGCCGACGCCCGAAATCACGCCAACGATTGCCGCGGCGAGATGGTTGGCTCCGGCGGCGAGAGCGACGTTGGTGCCGGTGACGACGAACAGCGCCATCCCGGCTGCGTCGGAGATCCGGATGAGCCTGAATCTGCGGAGCTGGTCGAGCGTGCCAGTCTTGGTGAGCGGGATCGTGGCGAGAGCGGTGAGGGATGCAACGATGAGATAGGTCGGGTCATCGATCCAGAACACCGGCACCCCGACAATCAGGTCACGAATCGTGCCACCGCCGACGGCGACGATACTTCCCAGGATGACGACGCCGACATAGTCCATCCTCTTTCGGCCGGCGGCGAGGGCTGCGGAGATGGCGAAGGCGATCGTGCCGGCATACTCCATGACGGTCTGGAGAATGCCAAGAGCTTCCTTGACGGTTTGCTCCGCGTCGCTGGCCTGTGCGAGAACTGACAAGACATCCATCATGCGGCGAGGGGCACCAGAATGACCGCGGCGCCGACACCGATGGGTGGTGGTGCGCCATGGGCCAATGCCGAGGTTTCTTGGCCCCCCGCCGCTCGTCGGAATGTTGTCATTAGACCCCCGTGTCCGCCTTCACGATCCAGTGCCGCTGCCGCGCACGGGTTTGCCGGGGAATACTCCATCGACCGTCTCGGAGTCTTTCACCATGACGGTGCCGTTGACCAGCACATACGGGATGCCGGTCGAGGGAAGGCCACCATCCTGCATCGTGGCGATGTCCTTCACGGTCGCTGGGTCGAAGATCGTGATGTCCGCATCCTTCCCCGCCTGGATACGACCCTTGTTCGCCATCTGCGGAACACCGTTGTCCTCCAGGTAGCTCGCGATCATGTAGGTCATCTTGGAGATGGCGAGCGAGAGCGGGATGTCGACCTTCTTCTCACGCACCAGGGCGAGCATACGAGCATGCGTGCCAGCGCCGCGGGGGTGACCGTTGACCGAGTCGAAGGCTGTATCCCAGTCGATCGCCAGCTTCCCGGTCTCGCGAACGGTGTATGGGAACGCGTCACTGCCCACGACCGACGACGGGTGCGCCAAGCCGTTCAGGACATCCGCCTCCTGGGCGTTGTAGAACATGATCGAGGTCATCGGGCTGGTCTTCACCAGTTCGTCGTACCGGTCCTTCGTCAGCGGCGTCAGCGTCGAGGTCTCGATGATCTCCTTGTAGCTCCGGCCCATGTTGGGTCCGTAGTTCTCCGGAACCAAATAGTCAGCGCACACGACGCTTGCGCCGTAGTCGTACGGGTAGAGCTCGGCCAGGACGTGGATACCCTTCGCCCTTGCGTCATCGAGCAACCCCAGTGCCGTTTTCGTGTCCCGCAGTGTTTGGGCCGACATGTGTTGGAACACGATCCCGCCGCCGTACACCTCCTGCGGGGCCATCATCTCGAAGAGCGCAAGCAGCCCGCTGGTCGGTGCCATCTGGCTCGAGAACCGGGCGTGGACGAACGACGATTGGCCGTACTTCCCGGCAAGCTTCTGAACGATCACGGACTCTTGCTGAGAGCAACCGGCCGTCATATAGCCGACTGCATGCCCGACTCCGATGGAACCCTCCCGGAGGCCCTCTTCGATCAGTCTCTCGAACTGCTCGATCTGCTCCGGGGTCGCATGGTCCTTCGACCACTTCATCGTCGTGCGCGACTCTTTGGGGTCGCCGAGAGCGTCGAGGAGCATGTCGCCGTGGAACAACTCGGTGTAGTCCGGGTTCAGGATGTTCTCACGGATTGGGATCGAGCCGACAGAAGCTCCGTAGTTGGTGCGCGATTTGCCGTCCAGTGCGTCGTACCAGTCCTTGACCGGATAGACCCCCATCTCGAGCTCCATGGGCGTCGTCACCCCATCCCTCAGGGCCAGCTTCTGACCGAACGGGTACCCCGCATTGTGGTGGTGCATGTCCATGAAGCCCGGGCAGACCACGTGACCAGTGGCGTCAATGGTTTCGGTTCCGGCGATTTCACCATCGGTGACGGCAACGATCTTGTCGCCAACGATGCCAACATTGCGCAGCGCATCGAGGCCGGTCTCAGGATCGATCACCCTGCCACCGGTGATGACCAGGTCGTAGTGTTCATTTGACATTCGCGTACCTCGCTTGGTTGCCGGGTTTTCGTTTGTCGCGCTTTGCTGAAGCAGGTTCCTGCTACCGCTGTCGTCCTGGTCGGACGTCAGACCGATGTTCGACGTTCGGGCAGTTCCCTGGGTTCACCTCCGTACGAATCTTCGACGAGTTGCGTGCTGGGAATCGTATCGCGGTTGAACTTGGCGATACCGATGAGGACCAGGACGATCGGTGTTATCCAGAGGAGCACGGCGTACTGCGCGTATTCCACGACGGCGATACCGAGGGTGCCCGCGACGAAGGCGCCATGAACGTTCCAGGGGATGAGCGGTGAGAAGATCGATCCGGAACCGGCAATCGAAGCCGATTCGACATACGGTTCGAGCCGGGCCTGCATAAATCGTTCCCGGTAGGTTGCCGAGCTGAGGATGATCGACATGTAGGGGTCGGCCGTCGCTGCGTTCAGACCAATACCGGTGACGGCGGAGGCGGCGATCAGCCGTGCCCCACCGCGAGCCCAGGAGAGGAGCGGGGCAAGCAGCCTTCTCAGCATGCCGGTGTGGTCCACAAGCGCGCCAAACGCCGCCGCAACGAGAATGAGCCACACCGTCGGAAGCATCGACACCACGCCACCACCGGTAAACGTCGCATCCAGCTCCTCGACCCCGCTGGCAAGCCCAAAACCGTTCCCCAGCGACTCGAGCGACAGCATGGCCCAACTACCGAACGCCCCGAGACCTTCGTCGGCCATCATGCCGCTAATCAGATCCCCCTGGATGAATGCCGCCAGCACCACCGCAGACACCGCCCCGGCCATCAGGGCCAAAAAGGCCGTAGTTCGCGCCGAAAGCACGAGAACGATGATCAGCGGAACGAACGCGATCACCGAAACCGCGAACTGGGACTCGATCGCTTCGAGGATTGGCCCGCTGTCGTATCCCGCGGTGCTTCCATCGCGCAGTCCCAGCACCACGAACAGGGCAGCGCTTGCGATCCAGCCGGGTGCCAGCACCGACCGCAGCGCTCTGGTATGAGCTTTGGGCTCGACGCCGACGACCGATGCCGTCAAGATGAAGGTATCCGAGATCCGACCCAGGCTGTCGCCGGTGAACGCACCACACACAGCCGCCGCGGCAGTGATGACGGGGGAAACCCCCATTGCCGGCGCCAACGCAACGAAAGGGAGCCCGACGGCGGCGATCGTCGTGAACGAACTCCCAATCGAATACGAGAGAACGCTCGCGGCGATGAAGACGAGGATGTACAGGATCTGAGGGGTCCCAAGATCCGCTCCGAAGTAGATGACGGTCGCGATGGTGCCGGACAAGAACAGCGAACCGATCAGCGCCCCGACCGCCAGAAGCACGAAGATCGTACCCAATGCCGAGTTGATGCCCTTGGACATGGCCGCTGCCAAGTCTTCCGCGGAGTTCCCCGAGGTCATGGCGACGACCAGCGCGAGGGTCAGCCCCAAGGTCATCGCTACCTGCAACGGTCCATCCTCGGCACCCTCACCGAACAGGGCGACCGACGCAAGAATCAGCAGAACCATGCCGCCGACGGTTGAGACAGCAGCAAGCAGCGAACTGGAGACCTGGGGTTCGGCTTCGTTCGTTCCTGTCATGTCAGTGCCAGTGGACGGACCCTCTTGGGGATGACCAGGGCAGCAACTGTGATCCCGGCTACGACATCGGGCCGCAACCAGGCGCGGTCGTACTTCGGCAGCCACGCCAAGATCGGCAGCAACCGCCCTATCCCCGAAGGGTGCGTTTCCTTGGTATCAGTCATACGAGATCCGTATCAATCATGCAACGTCCGCTTCCTCCGACCGGCTTCCTCGCCCGCCTCACGCCTCAGCACTCACGATGTGCGCACCGTCGAGTCGGACTCCACCTCCCCTCGCATGCGGACTCGCACCACCTTGCCCGCAGCCACCCAACGCCCGACTCCGTCGGCAACGCCGCCCAGGTTCGCTGCGGCGTTGCCGACAGTGACTCGCTGAATGCGTCTGTCGTTGATCAATTCAGACGAGCACACGGGCCTTCTGCGCGGCGAACTCCTGATCGTCGATCACGCCCTGGTTGCGCAAGTCGGCCAGTACGAGTGTCGGCCTGGCGACCTCAGGATTCGATTGCGTCGTCGATCTTTGCAGACGAGCTCAAGACGGCCTTCTTGATCTTGTCGTAATCGCCAGAATCGATCGCCTTGCTCACCTTCTTCGTCGCCTTGGAGACTGCCTTGTCGACACGATCGAGATATCTGTCGTCGACGACCGCAACGATGGCAGAGGACCCCGGTGGCAGGTACTCATCGAGCTCGACTCCGAGCTCCTTCTCCTCGTGGCGCTTGACCAGCTCACCGATCCCGGCACCAATCCCGGCGCCAATGGCCGTGGAGAGCAGCAGCGGCGGCGCAAACAGCCCTACGACAAGACCACCCACGGCCCCGAGCGTGGCACCGCCGGAAACCTCACCGCCACCCGTCTCCTTCACATCGACGTCGCCTTCCGGCGAGCGGGTCATCACGACAGCACCGACAACCTCGAGGCCGTCCTCCCTGGCACCCTTCAATGCCCGGAAGTCGTCGCCTGCCTGGTCGGCGTCGTCATAAGACGCCACGAAAAGACTCAGATTGTCGCCATCCATGAAATGCTCCTTCTGTGAGACAACGCAGCCAGCATCGCAGTCCGCAGGGAAACGAAAACAGCATCGTGGGGTGAACCCGGCGTCACCCC
>CAWGLY010000007.1:0-194476 GCA_963823505.1 uncultured Acidimicrobiia bacterium | reverse complement strand
GGTTGGGAACCGGTGTTCAGGTTGCTTAACTCTCGCACCATGGAAGTCCGGATGGCACGAGAAGAGGACGTCGACGTGGTCGTGCGCCTCATCACTCAGTTCTTCACGAGCGAGGGCTTCTCCACTACCCCCGAGGTCGTCGCCGCCAGGGCGCCCGTGTTCCTGAACGATTCGAGCAACGCTGCATTTCTTGCCGTGAACGGCGCTGAAGGCGTGGGTATCGCCACCGTGTCGACGAGTTTCGGTTTCGAGTGTGGGCGCCTCGCCGAAGTCGAGGACCTCTACGTCGTGCCGGCGCATCGCGGGAACGGTGTCGCGACAACGCTGCTCGGCGAAGCGATGTTGTGGAGCAGGGCGCAGGGCTACGAGACCCTGCAAGTGATCGTGACGCCTGAAGAAGAGTCACGGAAACACGAGCTCATCCGCTGGTACGCCAGGCTGGGCTATCACGACACGTCCCGGCTGGTCCTCCACTTCGGCGAGGCCGGCTCGCTGTCCTGACGGCTCCCGGTCGGGGGTCCTTCGTACCTTCCGGTTTTGATGGATGGGCCTTACGATCACGGCGTAGTGGGGTCCCTCGGATCATGAGGAGGTGTGGCATGCGCATCGCGATAGTCGGCGCCGGGCGAGTGGGCGAAACCCTCGGTACCCGGTGGGGTGCCGCCGGTCATAGCGTTCTCTACGGCGTTCGCAACCCCGACGACGCCAAGTACGAAGGGTTCGAGGTGGAGACCATCGACGAGGCGGTGGCCAGCGCAGACGTCATCGTGCTTGCCGTGCCCTGGCCGGCCGCCCGCGAGGCCGTGACGGCAATGGGCGACGTCGGTGACCGGATCCTGGTTGACGCCACCAACCCCGTATCGGCCGATCGCACTCACTTGCACTCCGACCGATCGGGCGCCGAGCACATTGCCGACTGGGCGACAGGGGGCACGGTCGTCAAGGCTTTCAACACGACCGGTTCCGGCAACATGAAGAACCCGAACTACCCCGACGGCACGCCGGTCATGTTCGTGGCCGGTGACGACAAGGCGGCCAAGCAGACGGTGATGCACCTTGCCGGCGACATCGGGTTCGATGCAGTGGACGGTGGTCCGTTGATCGCCTCACGGGACCTGGAACACCTGGCAACGTTGTGGATCCGCCTCGCCTACGGCCTTGGTCACGGCCCAGACATCGCCTTCAGCCTGCTCCGCCGCTGAGTGGTCCGGGCGGACGTACCTCTTTCGTGAGCCACGGGTTTGGCCGCAACGCCGCGGTTCTGCCCCCTCCGAGCCTCCGCCAAGGAACCCGAAGGGTTCCCGCCTCCGGCCCACTCGGTCCTCCGAGGCGACCTCGTCCCCGGAAGCCGGGGGAGGACCACGGTCAATCGACCCGGTGAAGCCTCCGGTGGCTCTTGGTCTCCCCCCGGGCTTCCCGGGGGGAGTGGGCTCGGCGGCTTTGGGCCGAGGTCGAGGGGAACGCTTCGCGTTCCTTGGGAGTTGCTTCGCAACTCCGGGGGGCCAATCGAGTCCCGCGGATCCAGATGCGAGGGACGGGAAAGACGCACAGACCGACGGAGCCGTCAATCGAGGTTGGCGAAGGCTTCCGGGTACACGACAGAGCCTTTGGGAGGGAGTGCGCCCGGCCGCAGGCGGAGCATCTGGAAGTGACGACCCGCATACGGGCTGTCGTAGGGGGCCGCCGCTGCGACCGAGAAGCCGAAACGGACGTAGTACTCGGGGTCGCCCAGCAGGAAGAGGGCGGCTTCGCCGCCGTCCCGGCACCGGTCGATTCCGGATTGCATCAAGGCCGAGCCCACACCGCTGCGCTGGTGGTCCGGAAGCACACCGATCGGCCCGACGGTGACGACAGGGACTTCCGGCGTCACCCAGCCGCGAGCGAAAGCGACATGGCCGATGATGTTGGTATCCGTCTCGGCCACGAGTGACCAGAGGAGTGCACCGTCGCGCCGGAGATCATCGACGAGGTCCGCTTCTGCGGGACAGGGGAACGCGGCGGCATGAACGGCCCAGATCCCGTCGCGGTCCGGGGGCGCTTCGGGTCGGATCGGCACCGAGGTCACGAGACATCCCGCTCCTCGTCCGCCGCAACGATCGTGTCGATGACGGTCATGTTGGCGATGGAATCCTCGTTCGAGATCGGAACGGGGCTGCCGCTGAGCACCGCTTTGGCGAAGGCCTCTGCCTGCGCCGTGTAGGGATCCTTGGCGGCGAACGTCAGGACCTCCGTGTCGGGATCGGTTGGCGGGTTGCCGCCTGCGGTCAATGCAACGTGGGTGGGGAGGTCGGCGGGGATGTTGAAGGGGATCATGATCTCGAGACGGCCCTTGGTCCCCACGACCTGCACTCGCTGATGGGGCTCTGCCCGGGTGGAGACGGTGAAGGTCGCCTGCCCTGAGCCGAAACCGAGGACCGCAGACGTGACGATGTCGACACCCGATCGAGGGTCCCGCCGCATGAGGGACGCCACGGACGTCGGCTCACTTCCGAACAGGTACCGCGACAGGTTGATGGCGTAGCACCCGATGTCCATCAGCGCCCCGCCGCCGTATTCGGCGATGTTACGGATGTTGTCCGGATCGTCGTTGAAGTAGGAGAACCACGTCTGCACAGCCTGGAGTTCGCCCATGACTTCGGCGTCGACGAGCTGTTTGACATGCTGCCAGGAGGGATGAAGCCGGTACATGAAGGCTTCCATGAGAACGACGCCGGCTTCTTCGCAGGCTGCCACCACGCGGCGAGCTTCGTCTGCGTCCATGGCGAGGGGCTTCTCGCAGAGGACGTGTTTTCCGGCTTGGGCGGCGGCAACGGTCCACTCGGCGTGGAGGTGGTTGGGGAGTGGGTTGTAGACGGCGTCGATCTCCGGGTCGTCGAGCATGCCGGCATAGCTCTCGTACGTCTTGGGGATCCGCAGCCGGCGGGCGGCCTCGCCTCCCCGTTCAGCGTCACGTGACGCGATGGCGACAACCTCGCAGTTGTCGGCGGCGATGATCGCCGGGATGACCTTCTCGATCCCGATGCTGGCCGTGCTCAGAATCCCAAAACGCAACCGATCCACATGCTCTCCCAGAGTCGTCGGCGACGATCTTGCCAGATGCGACGGCCGGCGGCGTCATCGCGGGCGCGTGTCGCCGGTGTCCGCGGTCATAGCCTCAAATGGGAACTGGGGCGTCGCGGCCAAGATCGGCGAAGAGGGTGTACTCGGGGAGGAACGTCATGTCGACACGGCCGATCGCGCCCTGCCGATGCTTCGCAACGGCAACCTCGGCGAGACCCCTGGTTTCCGTAGCCTCCGGGTGGTAGTACTCGTGGCGGTAGATGAACATGACGACATCGGCGTCCTGCTCGATGGCGCCGGACTCGCGCAGGTCGCCGAGACGGGGCCGCTTGTCCTCTCTCGACTCGAGCGACCGGTTGAGCTGCGACACCGCGATGACGGGAACGTGAAGCTCGCGGGCGAGGTTCTTGAGGTTCCGGCTGATGGTGGCGATCTCTTGCTGACGGTTTTCGCCCGACGACGAGTTCATCAGCTGGAGGTAGTCCACGATGACGAGATCGAGGCCGGGGCGCCTGCTGAGCCGGCGGCACTTGGCGCGGATCTCCGTGACGGTCAGCCCCGGTGAGTCATCCACGTAGATGGGCTTCTTGTAGAGCACGGAGGCAGCGTTGGAGAGCCGGGTGAAATCCCCCTCGGTGAGTCGTCCGCTGCGCAGCTTCTGGGAGTCGATCTTTCCCTGGGAGCACAACAGGCGGGTGACCATCTCTTCACGGCTCATCTCGAGGGAGAAGATCGCCACGGCGTGGTCGCGCAGGGCCACGTTGGTGGCCATGTTGAGGGCGAGGGTGGTCTTGCCCATGCCGGGCCGTGCCGCCACGATGACCAGGTTGGTGGGGTGAAGCCCTGCGAGCTTGCGGTCGAGGTCGCGGAACCCCGTGGGGATCCCCGTGACCTCAGCACCCTTCTGGCTGAGTTCCTCGGCCTTCTCGATGGCAGGGAAGAGCAGGGGATCGATGAGCGAGAGCCCTTCGCCGATCCGGCGGTCGGACACGCTGTAGATGGTCTGCTCGGCTTCGTCGAGCACGTCGACGATGGGGCGCTCGACGGCCGACGCCAATGTGCCGACCGTGCCACCCGCCCGCAGCAGGCGTCGGCGCAGGGCGTGCTCTTCGACGATGCCGACGTAGTGCTCGATGTTGGATGCCGTCGGCACCGAGTCCGACAGCGCAGTGACGTATCCGATGCCGCCCACCCTCTCGAGCTGGCCCGAGCGGCGGAGTGCCTCCGTGACCGTGACGGCATCGATCGGCTCGCTGGCGTCGAAGAGCGTGGACACCGCCTCGAAGATCGACTGGTGGACCGGCCGGTAGAAGTCCTCGGGATGCAGCTTCTCCAGCGCAACGTCGACGGCATCGGACGAAATCAGCACCGCACCGAGCACGGACTCCTCGGCCTCGACGCTGTGCGGTGCGACCCGCATCCCCCGCGCACTCTCCCGATCCACCACAGAGGTCACCGGCGCTCCATTCTGTCGTCCTCACGGTCCTCGTTGCCGCCCCGCGCATACATACCTGGCGGGTGTGACAGATTTCCGGCGCGACAGCGCCGCTCATCTGTCACGCGGGGGAAGCCGTGGCGCATTGAAGTTGCCTCGAAGGGATCCCTCAAGTCAGAGCGCTCCTCCGATTTCGCGACACCGGGATTCTTTTGCCGTTCTTGGTCCCGTAGCCGCCACATCGGCCCTCGACGATCGTGGTCCAGGACTCGCGCGACGCCCGCTTCGAGCGAGGCGCTACGCCACTGCTGATCAACGTCAGTTCGAGCTCGTGACCGAGGTCGTGACCAGGCACCGTGGCGGACCCGCGAGCCCTCACGACGATTTGATCAGCAGTCTCCTAGGCCGGGATGACGTCCAGCGTGACCTTGAACTCGACCTCGGGATGCGGTTTGAGGGTGACTTCGTGGAGGCCGATCTCTTTGATCGGGGTGTCGATCGTCACGATCTTGCGCTCGACCTCTTGACCGGTGAACTTCAAGATCGCTTCCACGATGTCGTGCTCGGCGACCGAGCCGAACAGACGGCCTTCGTCACTGGCGCGAGCTGCGACCACGACGCGAGTCCCCACGAGGGTCGTCGCGATCTGTTCGGCCTCGGCCTTCTTGCGCCGCTCGGCCTCGTCGCGAGCCTTGTGCATGGCGTCCGCCTGGGCGACGGCGCCGGCTGTGGCCTTCATGGCCTTCCCCCGCGGAACCAGGTAGTTGCGGGCATAGCCGTCGGCGACGTCCACGATCGTGCCCCGATTGCCGAGCTCCGGCACGTCTTCGAGCAGGATGAGTTTGATGCTCATGAGCGTTGCTGCGTGTACGGCAGCAGCCCCATCTCGCGGGCATTCTTGATGGCCTTGGCGACTTCACGCTGGCGGGAAGGGCTCAAGCCGGTGACTCGTCGCGAGCGAATCTTGCCGCGATCGGACATGAACTTGCGGAGCAGCACGATGTCCTTGTAGTCGACAATGTCGTCCTCACGGAACTTGTGGACGATGCGCTTGCGTTTGCGCCCGTCTACCGGTGGGCGGCGGCGCTTGCCCTTTGATCGGGAATTCGGTGGCATGGTGTTTTCTCCTCGAAGATTTCAGGAACGGACGGTGTTAGAACGGCGCCTCGTCGGGTCCGTAGTCGTCGCGAACGACCGGGGCTGGAGCAGACGAGCTCGGCTGGTAATCGCCACCGCTGCGCGGCGTCCGGGTCACCGTCGCCGTCGCCCAGCGCACGGAGGGCCCGATCTCGTCGATGCTGATCTCGACGATCGAGCGCTTGTCACCCTCCTGGGTCTCCCAGGAGCGCTGCTCGAGGCGGCCCGTGACGATCACGCGGGTGCCCTTGGTGAGGGACTCGGCCACGTTCTCTGCCATGTCACGCCAGCACGTTCCGCTGAAGAAGCTGGTGTCTTCCTGCCACTCGCCGCCGCGGTCCTGGTAGCGGCGGTTGACCGCAAAACGAAGCTTCGCCATGGCAACGCCGGAGGCGGTGAAGCGCAACTCGGGATCGTCCACGAGGTTTCCAATGAGGGTCACACTGTTTACAGGCATCTCGATCTTTCTCGTCTACTTGTCGCTCATCGTGGCGACTCGGTGTGACACAAATCGGCGGGAGTCCCCCGACCGACTGGTGTCACGCGGCTCCGCGCTTCAGGATCTTGTGCCGTATCACGGCATCGGAGAGGTTCAGAGCGCGGTCGAGGCGTTCGACGATCTCAAAATCGGCGCTGAACTCGACAATGGAGTAGTAGCCCTCATTCAGGTGATTGATCTCGTAGGCGAAGCGGCGCTTGCCCCAGAAATCCGTCTTGGACACGGAGCCGGACTCGGCGATGGCCTTCTCGACCTCGCCGACCTGCGACTGCACGTCGTCCTCCGTCATTTCGGGCCGATGGATGATCATCAGCTCGTACGTACGCAAAGCTCTACCTCCTGTGGACATTCGCGGGATGCGAAAGGCCCCCGGTATCTCCGGGAGCAGGGGCCTCGTGAGCGGAAGCGAGTGTAACGGTGATCGGGGTCGTTCCGCCAGACAGGGCAGGTGCGGCGGAGCGAACGGCGCCGGATGTCGCAGGCTCAGAGGGCAGGGATCACCACGAACAAGCCGACGATCGCGGCGATGATGACCAGGACGACGATGGCGAACAGCACGATCCCGCTCCGGCGCACCGATGCGTGGGCCGCTTCGGCCCTCGCCATGGCCAGGGCCTCCTCCTCGTCCAACTCGAACGCGGGCGGAGGTGTCTTGCCCGGCACGTTCAACGGGCCCGTGAGCCCGGTCAGCGCCTCTTGCTCCGAGGTGATGTCGTACACGTCTTCGGTCTCGTGACCCTCGCCCGCGACCTTGATGAGCGCATCGAGGTCGTAGCCCTGCGGGATCGCCTCGTGGATTCGCTCGCTGAGGGCATCGAGACGCGACTGGAGCCGACCCAGCTCTGCACCGTCGGTGTCCGACGACGTGAGCGGGGGTCTGTCGGGAAGCTCAGCCGACGTCAAACGTACCCCTCCAACATGCCCCGAGGTGGTCCACCACGCCGATGTATACCGAGCTGCACGTCACTGCCGCCCGTTCATCCATCACCGTCACATCGGTGCGTTCATCGGCCGTCTGGCCGTCCATTCCCCCAAGTCCCTACGAACCCTGCCACAGAGTATAGGGAGCACCGTCGCAACGCTGCCCGGCAGGGTCGGTCACCGCTCCATGGCTTCGTCGGCCATGAGATCGTCTGCTTCGACGTTGAAGTCCCTCAGGATCTGTGCCGACTCTTCGGCCATCTGATACGTCTCGTCCTCACCAGGGAATGCTCCGGACTGGACATCGGCAAAGAACTGCTCGAGGGCCGCGACGGCAACATCGGCCAGGTTGGCGTACTGGCGAACGAACTTCGGCAGGTGGCCGTCATGGAGCCCCAGCACGTCATGGAAGACGAGGACCTGACCGTCACATCCGGGTCCGGCGCCGATGCCGATGGTGGGACACGCCACCTCGGAGGTGATGACGTCGGCCAGGACGTCGGGGACACCTTCGAGCACGATCGCAAACACGCCCACATCGGACAAGGCCACGGCGTCGGAGATCATCTCGTGGGCCAGCGCGGCCGTCTTGCCCTGCACCCGGTACCCGCCCATGGCATGGACCGACTGGGGGGTGAGGCCAAGATGGCCCATGACGGGGATCTCGGCATCGAGGACGGCCCGGATCATCGGCAGCCGCTTACGGCCGCCTTCGAGCTTCACCGCTTCCGCACCGCCGTTGCGCACCAGGCGACCGGCGTTGTGAACGGTCTCCTCCACCGACGTGTGATAGCTGAGCCATGGCATGTCACCGACGATGATCGCCGAAGGCTTTGCTGCCGCCACTGCGGCGGTGTGGTGCACCATCTCTTCGATCGTCATCGACAAGGTGTCGTCACGGCCGAGCACGACATTCGCGACGGAGTCGCCGACGAGGATGATGTCCGCACCCGCCCTGTCGGCGATGTGCGCCGAGGGAGCGTCGTATGCCGTCACCATTCGCAGTTTGTCGCCCCCTTTACGGGCGGCGACCTTGGGTGCCGTGATCTTGGCCATGGTGTTCCTTCCTCCCCACCGCGGACGGGTTGGGGTGAGCATGTGTCATCACTTTGCGAGCCGTGGATGCACATCAGCCGCCCGAAGGTCGCCTGTGGCCGGCTCGCCGCCATTGTACCGGGAGCGCACGCCTTCCTTCTCGGGGTCCACCGGCTTCTCGGGAGGCGCTGCTGATCAGCCGGTACCGCTCTCCGAGGGAGCCGCCATCAGCCCGCCTGCCTCGATCATCGACCGGAGGTCGCAGCTGAAACGGGCGATAGGACCGCCGTCGACGATGCGATGATCGACTGCGATCGTCAGGTCCACCAGCTCTCGCACCACGATCTGCCCATCCACCACCCACGGGCGGGAACTGATCCCTCCGACCAGCACGCTCAACGTCATGGTGGTCGGGGCGCCGATCCCGAGGCCCGACCCGCCGGCGAACATTCCGACGGAGGTGACCGAGACCGTGCCCGCCTTGCGCCGCATGCGAGGCGAACGAGCCAGCGCCGCATAGAACAGCCGCACGACACCAGGGATCCGAGCGATGGCGGGCGCAATACGGTGCAGCAGCGCACCGCTGCGACTTGACTCGGGGTGCTCCTTCACCGCGGCCAGCTCTGCCGAGATGTCGGCGACCGTTCGCACGTCCGCATCGCGAACAACATGGGCGAGCGGGAACTTGCGATCGTGGGTCTCGACCTCGATCATCGCGGCCACGTCCACATGCCGGTGAGTGACGATCCGTCCCCGCCAGTCGCGGTACGCAGCGACCTCGGGCTGTGCGGCCACCGCTCGCGCAACGCACGCCACGATGTAGGCAGTGAAGGATCCCTTGGGCTCCATGCCGGCGAGCTGGCCGGTGGCCTCCGTGACATCGAGCTGAACGAGCCCGTAGACGGGCGCCTGAACTCGTCCTGCCCGCAGCGCACCAAGCACGACTTTCCGTTCAGGCGGGAAGGGTCCGATCTCGACCGTGCGGGGGCGCGTCATCCCCTCAATTGTGCGGGCGACGCTCAATGCGCGGGTAGTGACCTTTGGCAGGCACAGATGGCCACATGGCCCCTCGCATCCGACCCTTCTAAGGTTGCGGAGATGGCACGCAAAGACATCACCATGACCGATGAAGAGCTGCTCACCTTCCTCGAATCAGGGCACACACTGATCGTGACGACCATCGGCGGCGACGGGTTCCCCCACGCCGCACCCATGTGGTACGTGGTCGACGACGGCAAGATCGTCTTCCGATCCTTCACCAAATCGCAGAAGATGGTGAACCTCGCACGGAACCCCAACCTCACCGTCCTGGTCGAAGACGGCGAGGCGTACGCCGAGCTCAGAGGGGCGATGATCAAGGGGACCGCGACCATGGTGACGGACCGCGACTACGTGCTGTCGATCTATGGCCGGCTCGCCGAGCGTTACGCCATGGTCGGCGACGAGCCGCAGAAGCTCGGCGACGAGGCCCTGGAGGCGGCCTTCGGTCGGTATGCGGAGAAGAACACCGCCGTCGTCGTCGAGCCGCACAAGATCGTCACCTGGGACCACACCAAGCTGGGCGGGGCCTACTAGGAGGCTCCCGGGCTAGCGCCGGAGTGCCGCAGCCAGTCGTTCGGGCAGCGTGTCGATGCCTTCCTCGCCGATTTCGACCATCGCTGCCTGCGGTGCCACGTCCGAGACAGCAGCCGTGAACGACGGCCGCGTGGCGGCTTCGACGCCGCCCCCGATGACCACGGCGGCGGGATCCCACCGATCGACCAGCGCGAGCGCATCGTCCTCCGAGTAGGCCGCAGCGACGCGGTAGTCGGCGACAAGGGTCCGGACGGCTCGACCCATGACATCGGGGTCCGAACCCAGCATCACGATCGCGGGGCGGTGGCTGAGATCGCGCCGGACGTGGTCTTCAAAAGCCCCGATGAAGATCTCGACGTCGGCACGGACCCGGTCGTCGGTGAGGTGGAGGTCATCGTCGAACGCATCCCAGATGCCCGGAATCAACACTTCGGCATCTTCGAGCACCTGTACCCGGTTGTGCATCAGCACTTCACGGAAGTGTGCCTGAGCCCTGGCGGCGCCGCCCCGGCCGCCACCCCCGATGATGCCGGCGGGCTTGTAGTCGAGGGGCGATGCGGGGTTTCTGGAGGCCCAGTCGATGAGGTTCTTCAGCGCTCCGGTGATCGACCAGTTGTACTCGGGGCACGCAAACAGCACCGCATCGGCATCGGACATGTGCGCCCGTATCCGCCGGACGGGCTCGGGCAGACCCTCCACCTCGACATCCCTGTTGTACAGCGGGAGGTCGCTGATGGCGGCGATCTCGAACACGGTGCCCTCCGAAAGCGCCTCGCCCGCGGCACGCAGCAGTGCGGTGTTGTACGAACGCTGCCGCAGGCTGCCGGAAATGCCGAGAATGCGGAGGGGACGAGCGGTCATGGGGCTCCCATCGGGCGGTTGCGTCATTCGGGGATGCTATTGCCGTTGCAGTCGATACCCTCGCCGGGCCGGTAGATCGCAAACACCGAATCCTCGAGAACGGCGCCGTCAGGAGTGGTGCGCTCGCGGAACGTCTCGACGTGGGTGCACGCCCTCCCCCATCCGCTCACGGCCTGCCCGGTCTCGACCACCTCGTAGTAGGGCGTCGACCACAGCTGGACCGTGATGGACGTGCCGGTGTACGACGTCCAGATCAGCATGCCGTACGGGGTGTTGTTCTCGACCTCGAGATCCACGTCGGGGAAGTTCAGTGTTGCCTCACGACCGTACGGGTAGCGAGAGATGTAGAGGGAGTGCGCCTTGTAGTCGAGAAAATCGAGGCCGGCGAAGAACGAGGCGTTGAACATGGTGGTGGCGAACTGGGAGACACCGCCACCCACCGTGTCGACGATGCGGCCCTTGATGATCGTCCCTGCCGGCACGAACCCGTTGTCCCTGGTCCGCTCCCCGATGAAGTCGTTGATCGAGAAGCTCTCGCCAGGGGCGATCAGGACACCACGAACGAGATCGGCCATCCGCTGGATGTTGTTCACGCGGGACTGACAGCATTGGTGATTGGTGGTGAACTCACCGACCACCTCGACGATGCCCAGGTCGGCGGCGACGGAGGCGGCGTCCTGAGCGGGGATGAGAGGAAGCGCGACGGCGCCGCGGTAGTCGGTCAGGATCGCATCGGCCACGATGTCCCCGGCGCGGGGGCTGCAGCACTTCAGCGACGGGTCGCCCAACTCCACCTGAACCTCGTCGTCGACGATCGTGAACACAGGGGGATCGCCCTCGGTGCGAATGTCGGACAGGATCCGCTCGAGGGAGTCCTGGATGCGAGCCGTGTCGAGAACCGGGCCGATCCCGTCGCCGTTCTGCTCCGCATCGATCCAGCGCCGGATGGTCCCTGGGCCGATGCGAGCCACAGTGTCCTGGACGCGCACGGTGAGCGGGCGGTCAGCCAGGGCCTCGGCCTCAGCGACGGCTTCCGCCAGCTGCTCCTGACCGACCGCGGGAGGCAGCGGCGACCACGGCACATCCACCTCCACGGGCACGCCGCCTGCGCCTGCGGCGGCGGCGACTTCGGCTGCGGCATCGTCCGGCACCAACCACAGCCCCTCGACTCCCTCGGTCACGGCAATGAGCCCGTCCCGCCCGGTGAAGGTGGGTTCCACCGGGAGCCGCTCGATCCGGTTGTCACCGAGGGCCTCCACCCACGTGGTGAACGTCGGTTCGTCGAAGGCATAGGCCGGCTCGATGTCCGTGGTCGCAAAGAAGGACTCAGCCCAGCTGCGGAAATCGTCGACAGAGCCGCTCCCCGGCCGGGCCGCCAGCGCGGCACTGGAGACCGCATCGACGTCCAAGGTCACGCCGATGTCGGCGTTCGTCGCAGTGAACTCGCGCGTCGGCGTCCGCAACAGCGCCTGCTCTGCCGCCACATCGTCGGCGAGGAGCTCGAGTTGGCGACCGAGATCGTCCTCACCAAGACCGCCAACCGACATGCCGGCAACGGTGACATTGCGCGGCACTGTTTCCGCCTGCGCAACCCTCGTGTCGATCTGCCACACGACCGCCACAAAGAGCGCGACGGCTCCAAGGGTTCCCACCACCCAACCGATGCCGCGCAGCCACCTTCTCAACACCGCGGCCAGATTAGGGCTGCCCTGGGGCTTGTTCGGAAGTGCGGGCTCGTGGGCCGATCGGTCAGGGAATATATCGAATCGCTATATCTATATCGTTTCGATATACTCACAGCCATGCTGGATCTTGCGGTGCTCGGTTTGCTCCGTCGCGGGCCCCGCCACGGGTATGACTTGAAGCGATCGTTGGGGGATCTGGGCCTCGTCCGGGTCTCCTTCGGTGCTCTGTACCCGGCGCTGCGGAGGCTCGAGAAACGAGGATGGATCGCTGCGCTGCGGCCTTCGGCGAGGCGCAAGGCCTACCGGCTGACGGCAGACGGCATGGAGGCGCTCGATGCGCTGCTGACCGATGAGGGGGACGACTTCGAAGAAGACCGCCGCTTCCAGCTGCGCCTTGCCTTCTTCGAGTTCGTCGATCCCGACCGCCGGCTCGAGATCCTGAAGCACCGCCGCAGCCAGCTGCGTGTGCGACGTGCGGAGACCGGCAAGGTCCTTCGCCGCACCCAGACCACCGACACCGACCCGTACACCCTCGCCTTGATCCGCCACAACGTGGATCGCGTCGCAGCCGACATCCAGTGGATCGACGAGCTGATCACCCTGGCGCGAACCGAGGCCCGAAACCCACGGAGGACCCCGTGACATCGACCCGTACCGTCCGAGTGGCCATCGCCGGCCTCGGTAACTGCGCCAACTCCCTCATCCAGGGCATCCACTACTACGCCGACGCCGCCGCCGGCGACGAAGTCCCAGGGCTCATGCACATCGACCTTGGTGGCTACCACGTCGGCGATGTCGAGATCGTCGCTGCGTTCGATGTCGACGCCGAGAAGGTCGGCAGCGACATCGGCAAAGCCATGTGGGCCGGCCAGAACGACACCATCCGCTTTGCCGACGTCCCCGAGTTGGGGGTCGAGGTGCTGCGGGGACCCACCCACGACGGGCTGGGCAAGTACTACCGAGACATCGTCGAGGAGTCCGCCGCCACCCCGGTCGACGTCGTAGCGGCGCTGCGCGAAGCACGGGCCGATGTCCTCGTGTCCTACCTCCCCGTCGGCTCGGAGCAGGCCACCAAGTTCTATGCAGAGGCTGCGCTGGAGGCGGGAGTCGGGTTCGTCAACAGCATCCCGGTGTTCATCGCCTCCGACCCTGAGTGGGCGCAGCGTTTCGTCGATGCCGGGGTCCCGATCATCGGCGACGACATCAAGTCCCAGGTCGGCGCCACGATCGTGCATCGCACGCTGGCACGCCTCTTCGAGGATCGTGGTCTCGTCGTCGACCGCACCTACCAGTTGAACGTTGGCGGCAACATGGACTTCAAGAACATGCTCGAACGAGAGCGGCTCGAATCGAAGAAGATCTCGAAGACCCAGTCGGTGACCTCCCAGATCGACCGTGCCATCAGCAGCGACAACGTCCACATCGGCCCTTCCGACCACGTGCCCTGGCTGACCGACCGCAAGTGGGCTTTCATCCGGGTCGAGGGGCGCGGGTTCGGTGACGTTCCCCTCAACGCCGAGCTGAAGCTGGAAGTGTGGGATTCGCCCAACTCGGCGGGCGTGGTCATCGATGCGGTGCGCTGCATCAAGCTCGCCAAGGACCGCGGCATCGGCGGCCCGCTGCTGGCACCATCGTCGTACTTCATGAAGAGCCCGCCGGTGCAGTACCGCGACGGGGACGCTCAGTCCCACGTCGAGGCCTACATCGCCGGCACCGACACGACGTCGGCCGACCTGGCCGATTTCATCGGCTGAGCCCGCCACGACGAACCCGCCGAGGGAGTCGAGACACCCGACCGCGGGCCGGGCGGGCAACGGACCGTGCTTAAATTCATCGGTCTGACCAGATCTGTGAGAAGAGGAAGGCAGATGGCAACGAGTCACTATTGCAACGGGAAGTGGAGAGATGGTCCTGTCGACTCCTGCCCCAAGCACAAGAAGCTCAGCGGTACCCAACCCACGGTGCATCGCGGAGCCGGAACACCTGGTGGTTTCTCCGGAAAGCCCCCCTCTGACACTTCCGGGTCCTCCACGAGCTCAGGGAAGGGCAGCACCTCGAGCTCCGGCACGAGCACGAGCACGAGCAGCACTTCCAGCTCGAGCGGCGACGGGTGACCGCCTCCGCCGCCGCCCGCCACCGCAGAGCTTGACCATGGTCATCATCGAAGGAACCGTTCGCATCCCCGAAGGGAAGCTGGAAACGGCTCGACCGGCCATGGAGTCGATGATTGCGGCCAGCAGGGCGGAAGCGGGTTGTATCCAGTACGCCTTCGCCGTTGATCTCGTCGATCCCACGCTCATCCGGATCTCAGAGCGCTGGGAAAGCCGTGAGGCCCTTCGCGCTCATGCCGAGAGCCCGCACATGGTGAGGTGGCAGCGAAGCGCCGCCGAAATCGGGGTCACCGACCGGTCCCTCCGTCTGTACGAGGCCGCACCCGAAGACCTGTAGCCGAGCCCGGTCCGGCGATGTCGGCCGGCGGCCGGCAGAGACACGCCGACCCGCAGCCGGACGCCTGCTTCAACTTGGCCCATCCGCTCCACCGATCGCCACCGTATAAGGGTGTATCGCCAAGGAGCAGCATGACCGCAACCCCCCAAACCCCAGCCCGGTTGAGCGCCGGAGATCTCGTAGCTCGCCTCACCCCGTTCCAAAGGGCCAAGATCGCCTTCCTGTTTGCAGGATTCGCCTCGTTCGTGCTCTCGGTCACGTTGTGGTTCTTCGTCGACCGCGAGCTGGGCCTCTTCGTCGGCCTCTGGGTGCCGGCCATCCATTCCCTTGGCACCCTCGTACTCGTTGAGCCCAGATCATGAGCGAAGCGGCCATATTCGCCTTCGGCAGCGTTCTCTTCGTCATCACCACCTGGGCGACGATTGCCTACGGACTGGCGAGCATCCACGAGCTGCGGCTCAAGGACCTCGGCACCAATCCATCGATCCAAGTCCGCCCGACCGGGCAATTCACCGAAGTTCACGTCCGCTCAGGAGCAGACGAACCCGCAACCACCACAACACCAATCACTCCACCAGAAAAGGATCGCCAACCATGAAGATGCGCAAGATCACGCCCACGACGGAATCCCGTAGTCCCGTACAGTCGGCGAAGCACGCCAATCCCGAGTCGGCCAAATGGGACACGATGGCTCAGTTGACTCGCCACACTCCGTACTCGCACGGCTGGCTGCATGTCCCCGCGTGAGGTCGACCTCGACGGTGCACGAACCCTCGTACTCGGAGGATCGGGAGTACTCGGAGGCCTGATAGCCGCAGAGCTGCGGCGACGTGGCTCGTCCGTGATGCTGGCCGGCCGCAATGCCGTGCGGCTCCACGCGGCGGCAACCGAACTCGGATCCGATGTCCCCTCGGTGCTCTTCGATCTCACCACCCCGAGCCATGCGGCACATGTCGTCGACACCACGGTGCAGACACTGGGAGGCATCGATGGTGTCGTGAATGCGGCAGGGGTAGTGGCATTCGGTCCGTTTGCCGAGGTGGACGACGCAACACTGGACGAACTGGTTGCTACCGACTTCACCGGTCCTCTCCGAGTGATCACGGGCTGCCCTGCCGCACATGGCGGGTGGTTTCATCGTCAACATCACAGGCGTCATCGCCGAACAACCAACCGCCGGTCTCACCGTCTACTCGGCAGTGAAGGCCGGGTTGAGCGCGGCAACCCTGGCCCTCGGACGGGAGCTTCGGCGCAGCGGAATCCACGTCATGGATGCTCGTCCGCCGCACACCGAAACCGGCTTGGCGAGTCGGAGCATCGCCGGAACCGCGGCGGCTCTGCCGCAGGGCCTCGCTCCTGCCGACGTTGCATCGACCATCGTCGCCGGTCTCGCCGCCGGTAGCCGTGAGCTTCCCGCAACGGCATTTCACGCCACGGCAGCATGACCATCGTGTCCCTGGGCCACGGCGCCGTGACGTGGCTCATGGTCGGCATGATCTGGACGATCCAGCTCGTGCACTACCCGTTGTTCGCCGTGGTCGGTGCCGACAGCTTCCCGCAGTACGAAGCCGGCCATACGCAGCGCATGAGCCGACTGCTCGCCTTTCCCGCCGTTGCCGAGGTAGTGCTCGCCGCCGCCCTGTTTACACTTCGGCCCGGATGCCGTCACCCTCGCGGCGGGTGCGCTACTCGCCGCCATCTGGGTCATGACGGCCTTGGTGCACGCGCCGATGCACAGACGACTGGCCAGTGGCCTCGAGACCGAGAGTGTCACCGCCCTCACCAGGGCCAACTGGTGGCGCACGTGGGCGTGGACGGCGCGAGGCGTCCTTGCCGCTGCCATCATCGTCTGAAGGACAGGACTCGTGAACACCATCCTCGTGCTCGGCGACCAACTCAACCGCCGGATCGGCGCACTCGCCGCTGCCTCACCGGACCAGAGCCGGGTGCTCATGATCGAGAGCGCGGCCATGATCCGGGGACGCCCCTTCCACAAGCAGCGGGTCCACCTGGTCCTCACGGCGATGCGACGTTTCGCCTCCCAACTCGAGAAGATGGGCTTTGCAGTCGACTACAGGCAGGCGGCGTCCCTCACAGCCGGGATCAGCGATCACACCGCCACGTCCCAACCCGATGAGATCATCGTCACCGAGCCGAACTCTCGCTCCGTCGACAGCCTGGTGCGGAAACTCGGGCTCAGAGTTGTTGCGTCAAATCAGTTCTTGTGCCACAGGAACGACTTCGCCGACTGGGCAGGCGATAGCAGCCGGTTGCGCATGGAGGACTTCTACCGCTGGCAGCGGCGCCGCTTGAACTACCTCATGGACGGCGACGAACCCGCGGGAGGGAAGTGGAACTTCGACCACGACAACCGGGAGCCGCCTCCGCCCGACGGCGACCTGTGGCCGGATCCCGCGGTCACCCGCCTCGACGAGCTCGACGCTGCCGTCGTCGAGGGTCTGCCGGGCGATCTGCCGGGCGACGACCCAGTTGGATGGTGGGCGACAACGCGGCGGGGCGCCCTTGCCCGCCTGCATCACTTCATCGACGACGTGCTCCCCACATTTGGCCCCTATGAGGACGCCATGCTCGCCACCAACTGGCACCTGGCCCACTCGCTCCTCAGCCCGTATCTGAACCTGGGACTGATCTTGCCGCAGGAGCTGTGCGACCAGGTCGAGGAGGCATACCGCAAGGGCCGGGTCCCGATCAATTCGGCTGAAGGCGTGATCCGGCAGGTGATCGGATGGCGGGAATTCGTCTGGGGCGTCTCGTGGCTCTGGCCTGACCAAGGGGATGCAAACGTCCTCGACAACCAGCGCAGCTTGCCCCCAAGCTGGACTGGAGACGCAGATACCGACCTTCGCTGCCTCCAGATCACCCTCGACGGCGTGAAAGAGCGGGGTTGGGTGCACCACATCCAGCGCTTGATGGTGCTCGCCAACTTTGCCAACCTCTACGGCATCGCGCCGTCCGAGGTCAGCGGGTGGATGCGGGAACGGTTTGTGGACGGTGCCGATTGGGTGATGGGGCCCAACGTGATGGGAATGGGGCTGTGGGCCGACGGCGGCCGGATGTCCACCAAGCCCTACGTCTCGGGCGGCGCCTACATCAATCGCATGAGCGACTATTGCGGCTCGTGCCGGTTCGATCCGCGCCAACGCACAGGGCCCGACGCGTGTCCATTCACCACTCTCTATTGGGATTTCCTCGATCGGAATCGCGACGTGCTGCGGTCCAACGCCCGGATGGCACGGCAGTACGCCACACTCGACCGGCTCGCCGACAAGGACGCGCTGCGCACCAGAGCGGCGGAAATCATCGAGGCTCATGGCGCAGGGGACATCTGAACGGGACCCGCCACACATGCGACGGCGCTCAAGCGCCAAAGGCTCTTCGATCTCCTCCATGTTTCCATGCGTTCACAGCGGCCACCAGGTGCGGGTTACGCGCAAATAGAGCGTGGCTCGCACGCGGATCTCAGTTCGGGTTTCGCCTGCGCGAGGGTGAGAGGGGCGCACAGGGCGCCCCTCCACCCACGGCAGGAAACACCCTCGCTCAGTACGGAGATCGGCCCTGGACAACGCACATCGCGTCGCCAGAAGAGCAGCAACCACGCCGCCCTTGAGAACACCCCCCTGGAGTGTGGCGTTCTCGGAGACCCCTACCTGAGCGTCCCCCATGTTCCCTACCGAGACGGCGTGCCTTGTGGTAGGCAGCCCAATGGAGGACATCAGGCCTCGCCGTCTCTACTCGCACTGTGCCGAAAACAAGCCCAAGGGTCAATGGTGCGGGCGGCTCAGCCGTCTTTCATCATTATTTGCAGAGGATTTCGCGTGTCCATACCAACCGTGGTCGTCAATCGCGGAGGATTCGCAGGATGTCGGTCGGCTGGGCATCGATCTCGCCCACCTCATAGATCTTCTGAGCTGCACCGACGATCAGAGGATCGGGAGGGCGGGCAACGGCCAGGTCCCGATCGGGATAGGGCAGCTCGTTGAGCACGTGGCGCATGGCATTGAGGCGAGCCCGCTTCTTGTCGTCCGACCGGATCACCGTCCAGGGGGCATCGGCGGTGTCGGTGTAGAAGAACAGCGCCCGTTTGGCTTCGGTATAGGCGTCCCACTTGGCGAGCGACGCCGAGTCCACGGGACTCAGCTTCCAGTGTTTGAGCGGGTCGCCCTGGCGGGAGAGGAACCGGCGCAGCTGCTCCTCGCGGCTCACGGAGAACCAGAACTTGAAGAGTCGAATACCGGACCGGGTCAGCATCCGCTCCAGATCCGGCACCTGACGCATGAACTCCATGTACTCGTCAGCCGTACAGAACCCCATCACAGGCTCGACACCGGCGCGGTTGTACCAGGAACGGTCGAAGAAGACGATCTCGCCTCGGGTCGGCAGATGCTGGAGGTACCGTTGGAAGTACCACTGACCGCGTTCGAGCTCGGTCGGCTTCTCCAGCGCAACCACGCGAGTGATACGGGGGTTGAGGTGCTCGGTGAACCGCTTGATGGTCCCACCTTTGCCTGCTGCATCCCGGCCCTCGAAGATCAGCATCACCCTCGCGCCCTCTTGGCGCACCCAGCTCTGCATCCTGAGCAACTCGATCTGGAGCAAGGCCTTCTCCGCCTCGTAGACCTTTCGTCGCATCTTCATGCGGTAGGGATACCGGTCGGAGATGATGTGCTTGGGCAAGGCCGACCGGACCTTCGCCGTCACCTCCTCTGGAATCCCGGTCGTGTCGAGCGTCACAGTTGGGGCGAGATCCGGAGAAGGTGGGGAAGCCGGCGTCATATGACGAATCTATCGGACGCCCGACGTAGAATCCCGGGCCTTCCGGGCACAGCCAAAGGCAGGTTGGCGAATGCCTCTCTACACGCGACTGCGGAGCCAGGCGATGTCGGCACCCTGCTCCTCGGCCCCGCCTGGGGTCTCGACGACAACGGGAGCGTTCGCCTCACGGACTACGGCAACGATCGTCTCCTCGGGGATCTCGCCCGACCCGAGGTTGGCATGGCGATCACGGCGGCTGTTGTGGGGATCGCGTGAGTCGTTGCAGTGAACGAGATCGATTCGACCGGTGAGCCCGCTAATGAGGCGGGCGGCACGCTCGAGGTCGTTGCCACCGGCCCACGCGTGGCAGGTGTCGAGACAGGCACCCACGTTGTATTCGCCGATCTGTTCCCACAGCGGGCCGTAGTTGGCCAGCTCGCGAACGACGGCGTTGCCACCGCCGGCCGTGTTCTCAACGAGGATCGGCACAGTCGACTCGAAGGTTTCCAGGGCTTTGCGCCACCGCGCGAACCCGACATCGATGCTCTCGTCGTCGCCAACGTGGCCGCCGTGCACGATGAGGCCGCTGGCACCCACTTCCTCTGCGGCGGCGGCCGACTGCGCCAGCGTCTTGCGACTGGGGATCCGGATCCGGTTGTTGGGAGAGGCCAAGTTCATGAGGTACGGCGCATGCACGTAGATCGGGAGGTCTGCGGCCAGCAACTCGGCGGTATCGTCCCGCGGCGCCGGCTTCTTCCACGACTGCGGATTGGAAAGGAAGATCTGCACGAGATCGGCCTGACGATCTGCCGCCTCGCGCAGCGGATGCGCATTGGCGGTGTGGGCCCCGATCCGCATCATGACACCTCTTCGGGCTGGTCGGCCTCCGCCGCTTGCTCCGCTTGCCTGTGCCAGGTCTCGAACGCCATGCGGGCGTGAGCCACGACCTCGTCGGGTTCCACGTTCCACGAGTCGGCATCGACCATCAAGGTTCTACCGTCCCACGTCGCACCCCACGGGGCGGGCGGGAAGGGCGCCACGTCGACGACGTGCACCAGGAAGACGCGAGGAGGCACAACCTCATCGTCCCCATCGGCACCCGAATGCACCCACGTCACGTCGCTCCACGGAATCGACACCATTTGCACAGGCCCGCCGATGCGAAGACGCAGCCCCTCACTACGCACCTCCACGACGGGGGCGCGACGGACGAAGGACACGGTCCCGATCGCGACCAGGACGCCTCCGACGGCAAGCAGAGCACTCCCCCACAGGTAGTCGGCCCTCTGCTGGCTGCGGCCGCGGGACGTGAGCTGTTCCGTCGCCTCGTCGACTTCGGGCCGGCCGGCGAGGTCACGCAAACACAAGGACGTGCCCTCCTCTTCGCAATCACCGATGGCAACGTCGTGGACCCACATCACATCCAGAGCGACCAGGATCAGGAGCACGCCTGCGATGACGATCAGGGCCTCGCGCACCCGGGACCGGTAGACCGATAGGTAGGTCACGTGACACCAAGATCAGAAGGGGTGACGACCGCGGTGTACGGGATGCGTCGAGCGCTCAGCAGTTCCGTGACCCTCCCGCGGCTCCTGTCGACGAGTGCGATCACACACGCCACCGTGATGCCCTCGGCGCCGAGCACATCCACGGCCTCCACAATCGCTCCACCGGTCGTCGTCGTGTCCTCGAGCACCGCGACAACGTCGCCGGGACCAACCGGGCCAACCAGCCTGCCTCCGGTGCCATGGTCCTTTGCCTCTTTCCGTATCGAGAACGCACGCAACGGAGGGTCGGCAGCCATCGCCGTCGCCAGCGCAATCGGGTCTGCGCCCATCGTCAGGCCGCCGACCGCAGTCACCTCGGTGGGGAGTTCCGCAGCCACCGCGGCACCGACGATCGCCGCACCATGACCATCGAACGTGGTCTGCCGGGCATCGATGTACCACGCGGCGACCTCTCCCGAACGTAGCGTGAATGGCCCGTCGGTGCGGACCGCATGGTCGAGGAGGTGCTGGATGAGCGCGGCTCGTGGAGAGGTGTCCATGGGATCAACCAGCGTACCGCAGGCGGTGGAGTTGCAGCGCTGCCGCGGACCCGGGTACCCCGTAGGGCGGGAGTACGCTGCGGCCATGGAATTTGTCTTTGTCCGCCACGGCCAACCGGAGTGGAGCCGTGACGGCATCACCCGCCCCGACCCAAATCTCACCGAGCTGGGACGGAGCCAGGCGAAGCTGGCCGCTGCACGCCTCACCTCCTCGGAACGGCCGATCACCGAGATCCTCGTGTCGCCTGCCACCCGATCTCAGGAGACGGCCATCCCGCTCGCCGAAGCCACCGGGCTCGAACCGGTGACGATCCCCGATCTGCTCGAGATCCAGATGCCCAACTGGGAAGGGGAGTTCGAGGAAACGGTGCAGCGCATCTTCACCCAAGCCAGGGGCCGGCCGCCGGAGGAATGGTGGGAAGGGCTCACCGGCGGAGAAAGCTTCCGAGCCTTCCACCACCGTGTCACCCGTTGTGTGCAGTCCATCCTCGCAACGAGAGGCATCAGCCCCGATGCATTCCAGCGGCCCCATCTGTGGGACAACGCCGGCGGGGACGGAAGGGTGGTGGTGGTGGCCCACGGTGGCACCAACTCGGTTGCCCTGACGTTCCTCCTCGGGGTGGACCCCACTCCCTGGGAGTGGGAGCGCTTCGTGCTCGGCCATGCCTCCATCGCCAGAGTGCGGACCATCGAGCTGGCCGGGGCTCACGTCTTCAGCTTGCGGGCCTTCAACGACCAGGAGCACCTGCCGACCGACATGCGATCGCGCTGAGCCAGACCGCTCAGGGCCGAGCAGGCACCGCCGGGGTCACGGAAGCGCCTCCCACAACGACGGCGCATCGAGCCCCAACCGCCATATCGCAACACCGCTCAAACCGTACTCTTCGGCCAGCTGAGCCCGCGTCGCCTGAATCTCGGGCTCAGCCCAGAAGAACCGCCCGTCGTCGAGGTCGATGCGGTCGACATCGTGGTCGGGATCAGGCGAACGCACGCCGTCCAGCGTCTCGAGGAAGCCGAGGGACACCGCTCTGGGCGCATCCAGCTCTTCAGGATCCCAGATCCTCCCGTACGCCGGGAGCCCGAGGATGACGTCCTGCGGGTCGGCATAGCGGAGCTGGTAGATCAACATCTCCTCGACCCAGTTGGGTGCCGCAACCGGGCCGGCGGGTCGGAAGCGGTTGTGCTGATCGTATGCCATGAGGATGGTGAAGTCGACGGCCGCCGCGATGCGACGTCGTTGCGGCGCCGTCGACCAGTACGCCAGCTCCTCAGGCGTGACGTCCCAGAAGTCGCCGCGGGGCACGATGTCGTAGCTGACGACCCCTCCCCATCGATGGACGGCTGCCGCCATCTCCTCGATGAAGGCCGAGACATCGGAAGCGTCCTCGTCACGGAACCCCTCGATGTCGAGGTTGACACCGTGCGCCCCCGCAGCTGCGGCGTCGGCCGAGATCGTTGCTACCGCCTGGCTGCGGCGATCGGCATCGGCCACGAGCAGGTGGAGGGCGTCGGCGTCGATGCCTTGCACCGCAGGCCACACCTGGGCGCCTGCCGCGTCCGCCAGATCGACAAATGCCGTGTCGGGACCGCCCGAAACGCTGCCGTCTTGCTCCGATGAACCACCACAAAGGCGAGTGCACGGTCACCGGAGAAGCCCCCGCCAGCGAAGCAACGGCCTCGTCGGCGTCCGCGTCACGACTCCATGCGGCGACATGCCAGGACCGAGCTCCGTCCGGCGCTCGCCACGGTTGGATCACCTCCACCTCTCCTGCGCCGGCCGCGACGGCTTGGGTCCAGCTCACCTCCGTGGCTCCCCCAGCGGCGTCGACGTAGGCAAAGGTGATCTCTGCGGGCCCCGTCACGGAGACGGGCAGGGTTGCCGCCTCAGCCGTCAACTCGCCCAGCTCCGCTCCGTCAACGGAGACGGTGACCGCCGGACCGCCCCGTGCCGCCAGCGCCTCCACAGGGTGCAACCGGAGGACGACGGTGCGCACGTGTTCCGTCGTCGTCGGCGGCCGGGTCGATGTGGCCGCATCGGAGGTCGTGGCCACGGGCGGCAGCGTGGAGAGTTCGGAGGGAGAAACGGTCGGGTCGGCGGATATCGCCGTCCCGGAGCAGCCGGCCGCCACCAGCACCATCCCGAAGGCGATCGTCAGGCGGAGGGCGAGTCGCAACGAACGACCGGCCGTGGCGTCAGCGACCAAAACGGCGCTCACGCTGGGTGAAGTTGCGGAGCGCACGGAGGAAGTCGACCCGGCGGAACGCGGGCCAGAACACGTCGACGAACAGGTACTCGGCGTACGCCGACTGCCAGAGGAGAAACCCGGAGAGCCGCGCCTCCCCGGAGGTGCGGATCACGAGATCGGGATCGGGTAGGTCGGCAGCGTACATGTGGCTGGCAAGGGCATCGGCGTCGATGCGAGCGACCACCTCACTGGGATCCGTGCTGTCGGCGAGCAGCTTGGCGACCAGCTCCTTTGCCGCATCGACGATCTCTTGGCGGCCAGCGTAGGCAAGGGCAATCGTCACCCTGCGGTTGCCGGCAGGACACGCATCCTGGAGCCTCTTGGCGGCATCGACGAGCCGCGCAGGCAGCAGGTCGAGCGAGCCGATGAACCGTACCTGCACCGAATGTCCGGCCACGGCATCGGGGATCCGCTCGAACAACTCGATGAGGACGTCGAAGTACGGGTCGAGCTCTTCAGCGGGACGTTGCAGGTTCTCGACGGACAGCAGCCAGCACGTGACTGCGGCGATCTCCAGCTCGTCGGCCCACTCCAAGAACTCGACAAACTTGTCCATGCCAACGCGGTACGAGGCGGCGTAATCGGGAAGACGTTCCTCTCTGGCGTACCGGCGGTGCCCATCGTGAATCACACCGATATGTCGCGGCAGAGCCGACCGGTCGAGATGCTGCAGGATTCGCCGCTCGTACACGCGATATAGCGGACGCTTGACGATCTCTTTGACTCTCATCGTTGGGCTCCTGGGGCAGGCAAATCGAAAAACCGACGGAAACACAGCCGCGAATTCGTGCCATCATGGCGGTATTGCCGTTCCGCAAAGTGGAGGTTGCGTTCATGGCTATGACGCAAGAGCACAAGGATGCCCTCGCAAGAGGACGTCGCGAGGCCCGGGCCATCAAGGCCTACCTCGAGGCACTCAGCAGCCGCCGTCCAGGCCGCCCGGTCACACCGGAAAGCCTGACGCTGCGCATCGAGCGACTCGAAGCTCGGATCCAGACCGAAAACGATCCGTTGAAGCGAGTCGACTTGGTGCAGGCACGCATCGACGCCACAGAGGCGTTGAAGCGTGTTGCGGTTGCCGCCGACATGTCGGCCCTCGAGGCCGGCTTTGTCGAGCATGCGAAGGACTATTCGGCTCGAAAGGGAATCAGCTACCACGCGTGGCGTGAGGCCGGTGTGCCTGCAGCAGTGCTGCGGCAAGCGGGCATCTCTCGGAGCGACTGAGCTCACGACGCCACCAGAGACTCAGGCACGTCGACGCGGCGGGCTCTGAGATATTCACCGAGCGCCTTGGCCTGAGGGTCGAGTTTGGGGGAAGAGGACACGCCCTCGCCAAGGTACTCGTGAAGAATGAAGTTGAGGGCACGAATTTGGGGAAAGACGTGGCGTTCGACTTCTATTTGTCGCGTCTCGGGGAGCAGCGCCGCGAGGCGTTCCACGGTGAGAAACCCTTCGAGCCATGCGAATTCCTGGTCGCTGCGTGTCCATACGCCGAGGTTGGCATCTCCACCTTTGTCGCCCGATCTCGCCCCGACGAGCCGTCCGAGGGGAATGGTGACCGTGCTCTCGTTGCCGCCGACTTCGCCGCCGACTGGCGCCAGCCCGGGCGGTGCGACCCCGCTCGGTGCCGGCGAGCTCACCGTCGGCGGAACCACCACACGTTCCCTCCCGACGTCCACGATGGTGTCGGGTTGTCGGATGGTCGACGGCCAGTAGACCACGAGGGGTGACTCGGCCGTCGGGGGTGCCGTCACGAGGAAGCCGGGGTAGCTGGCGAGGGCAAGTTGGATGGCGGCGTTGGAGAACGCCCTGCCGACCTTCTTGGGATCCGGATCCATCACGGTGATCTTCAATTGGGCGAACGACGCCTCTAGCGATGGCGGATCTGCCTGATCGGTCCTGAGCAGCTGAACGTCGACGGCGGCATACTGCTGCTCACCTCCGACCCGATGCCACAGTGCTTCTTCGACAAGCGCTGCCTTGGCTTCGACGTCGAGCCCCGGCACCACGAAGGTGACGCTGTTGCGGTAGCCGCCGAGCAGCGTCGCCGACACTTTGGTCGTCTCGGGCGGCGGTTCGCCCCTGACGCCGTAGATCCGCACTCGATCGCCATCCAGGTCGGTGAGGGATACCGTGTCCAAACGTGCGGTCACGTCGGGGTTGAGGTAGCGGGGCCCACCCACCTCATAGAGGAGCTGGGCCGTGACGGTGCCCTCCGAGACGAGGCCCCCGGTGCCGTCGTGCTTGGTGATGACGCTGGATCCGTCCGCAGCGATCTCGGCGATGGGGAAACCTGGAGCGACCAGGTCGGGGACATCCTCGAAGAAGCTGTAGTTGCCGCCCGTTGCCTGGGCTCCACACTCGATGACATGGCCGGCGACGACGGCGCCTGCAAGGGCATCCCAATCATCTCTCGCCCAGTCGTGGTGCCATGCGGCGGGCCCAACGGTGAGCGATGCATCCGTGACCCTGCCGGTCACCACGACGTCGGCTCCACGCCGCAACGCCTCGACGATCCCCCACGCCCCGAGGTAGGCGTTGGCGGTGAGCGGAGTCCCGGGACGGTCGCCCATCGCCTCACCCGTCACGGAGTGCGTGAGCTCGGCGACGCGGTGCAGCACATCGTCGCCGGTGACGACGGCCACCGCAACGGCGAGCCCCAGCCGGTCGGCGAGCTGCGCAACCTCCCGGCCCATCGCCGGTGGGTTGAGGCCGCCGGCATTGGCGACGATCTTGATCCCCTTGTCGATGCACGTCGCCAGCACGTCCTCCAGCTGCTCGAGGAAGGTGGGAACGTACCCCGCATCCGGGTTGCGCATCCGGTGGCGCGCCAGGATCGCCATGGTCAGCTCGGCGAGGTAGTCGCCGGTCAACACGTCGATGGGACCGCCCTGCACCATCTCGAGAGCCGCAGAGGTGCGGTCGCCGAAGAAGCCCGAGCAGTTGGCGATGCGGATTGGTTCCATCGCCCCAATTATCGCTGTTGCCTTGCGCTCCACGCCAAGTACGATGTGGGGAACGTGAATGGACCTCATCTGGAACGCTTCACGTTGGGCCGGATGCAGAACCCGGTACGGGGGTTTCTCCACGGATCTGCGGCGCTGCTTGCAGTCGTCGGATGCGTTTACCTCGTCCTGACCGCCCCAACGTGGCCAAGCCGAATCGCCGTACTGGCATTTGGCTCGACGATGATCGCCCTCTTCACAACGAGCTCGCTCTATCACTCGATCGCGTGGTCGGAGCTGTGGAAGAAGCGCATGCAGCGGATGGACCACTCCATGATCGTGCTGTTCATCGCCGGCAGCTACACGCCGATCGCGGTGATCGCTCTCGACGGCATCGTCAGCATCGCCGCCCTGTTGGTGGTGTGGACGATCGCCGCAGTGGGAGTGGGTCAGCAGGCCTTCTTCCCCAGGGCCAAGAACACGTTCGGAATCGCCCTGATGACCACCCTCGGCTGGCTGGCACTGCTGATCATGTGGCCCATCGTGCAGAACGCCGGGGTCACGGCAGCGGTGTGGTTCGCCGCCGGCGGGATCCTCTACACCATCGGCATGGTGATGCTGGTCACCAACCGGCCCCGGCTCTGGCCGCGGGTGTTCTCGTACCACGAGGCGTTCCACGTTCTGGTGGTCGCCGCCTGCGCCCTGCACTTCATGGCCATCGTCCGCTGGGTCGTACCGCTGGCGGCATAGGAAGGCGGTAGGCGCTCACACCCCGGTTCGGAGTGCATCAACCGGCTCCAGAGAGGCCGCCCGCAACGACGGATACAGTCCTGCGACCAACCCGACGATCGCACCTGCAGCAGGCGCCGCAAGGGGCACCCACGAGTGACGGCGGCTCAGACGCTCGGCACTTGCATCAGGAAGAGGCGGCCCATCTCGTAGCCGCCGTTGTGATACGAGTACTGCTCGCCGCTGCGCACAACGAGGACGTCGCCGCGGGCGACTCGCGTGGACTCGCCGTCGATGACGAACTCGATCTCGCCCGTGACGCCGACGTACACCTTGTCGTTGCCTGCTGCCGCATAGGGCGGGTTCTCGGCGCCGATGGGGACTTCGATCTCGGCGAGCGACAGGCGCTCAAAGCTGTCCGGGGTCATGTCACGGATGACGAGGTGCCCGAACGGGAATGCCCCCGCCTCTGCATACCGCTTGATCTCCACCGCAACCTCCCGCAAAGAACCGGCGGGAGATGGTACGACGCCTGCGCTGCGCGGCCAAAGCGTGGGACGTCAGAGATCCCGCTCCAGTTCCCAGACCTCGACGTCACTGCCATCGACCTCTTCCGAGATCACGGCCGTGCGGGTGAAGCCAAGCCGCTCGTACAACGACAGCGCACGGTCGTTGGCCACCTCGGTATGGACGAACATGCGCTCGTAGCCCTCGCTCAGGGCAGATGCCACGGCCAGCTCGACGAGCTGGGTGCCGATGCCGCGGCCCGCAACACCGGAGAGGACCACCACGCCGGCGAGTTCGACCTCGACCTCGTCGACGCGCCGGGTGGCAGCAAATCCCACGACGTCGCCGTCGATCCAGGCGAGGTACATACGCCGCTCCGGACCACCCATCCGCGCCACGATTGCCTCGCGTGTCGTGAGCTCGTCGATGACGGCGTCGGTCGCCCCGACGAAGCCCGGGGCGTCCGGCCCGGACTCCTCCCAGGCCCTGCGGAAGAAACGCGCAAAGGCTGCGGCGTCGGCAATCGACGCCTCGGCCACGACAACCGCCCCGTCACCTGACTCCATGGTCCTACCCACTCGAGAGAAGGGACACGAGATACGGGGTCGGCATGACTACTCCTTCGGCGGCGAGTCCCAGTCGTGAACGTCCTTGCCGGCTTCCTGCGACAGGATGTCGAGCGCAGCGGCCGCACCGTCGCCTGCGGAGATGATGGCCTGGCTGCGTTCGGGTCGGACGCTGCGACCGACGACGTAGAGCCGGTCGATCGAGCTCCGGCCTCGCCTGTCGACGACAATGCCGCCGTCCGCCTCGTCAACACCGAGGCCCCTCGTCAACTCGGGGTTCCTCCCCTCGGTCATGATCACGTAGCGGGCCTCGGCGGTCGTACCGTCTTCGAGGGTCACCACAAAACCAACACCGGTCGGCGTCACCGCAGCAACGCGCTCGTTGCGGATCGTTCCACCGAAGCTTTCGACCTGGCGCCGACCGATGGCCTGAAGATCCGAGCCCAGGATCTGGTCGATTCCCAGGTAGTTGTGCAGCATTGCGAAGTGCATCGCCGTCTCGTCGAGGCCGAAGACCGTGACTTCATGCCCGTTCTTGGCGAGAAACAGCGCAGCGCTCAGCCCGCCGGGACCGTCTCCAACGACGATCGTGCTCATGATGACCTCCCGTAGCAGCGTGTGGCAATGACCCTACGCAGCAACCGCCGGCGAGTGAGCGGAAACCCGCTGCGGGACCGCACCGATTGTGCCGGAGTCTCGGTACGCTCGGTGTATCCACAGCCGGGAAGGCCATGACCAATCGGACTTCGCAGAACGACGACAAAGAGTCGGCACCACCGGGGTGGCGAGTCGAGGGCATGCCCGACGACAAGAAAAAGGATGAGGCGAGCAGCGGGTGGCGGAGCCGAATGCCCTTCGGCCGCTGGTTCTGGGTGCTCTTCCTCGTGCTTCTCGGGGTGAACTGGGTCGTCACCAACGCAGTGCTCGGCGAGCCCGAACCCATCCATGTCCCCTACACGGACTTCATCGTTCAACTCGACGCCGACAACATCGAGTCGGTCGTGTCGACCGGGGAGACGATTCAGGGCACACTCCGGGTCGCCATCCCTGACCCCACCGACCCGGAGGTCACGTCGGTGGACTTCACCACCGAACGGCCTACCTTCGCCGAAGACAATCTCCTGCAGAGGCTGATCGACAACGGCGTGGTGGTCAACGCCGAGCCGATCGACCAACCGGCGCCGCTGTGGCAGCAGATCGTGTTCGGCTTTGGCCCGACGCTGCTGCTGCTGTGGCTGTTCTTCAGCTTCTATCGAAGGGCGGGCCAATCACTGGGTGCCATCGGAGGGCTGGGGTCGAGTCGCGCCAAACGTTACGAGCAGTCGGCCGACCGCACCACGTTCGACGACGTTGCAGGGATCGACGAAGCCGAGCACGAGTTGGTCGAAGTGGTCGACTTCCTCCGCGACCCGGGCAAGTACACCAAGCTGGGAGCCGCCATCCCCAGGGGGGTGTTGCTCTCAGGTCAGCCCGGCACAGGCAAGACCCTGCTGGCCCGAGCCGTTGCGGGCGAAGCCGATGTCCCCTTCTTCTCCATGGCGGCATCCGAGTTCATCGAAATGGTCGTCGGCGTCGGCGCAAGCCGGGTTCGCGACCTCTTCAAGCAGGCCAAGGAGGCCGCTCCGGCCATCATCTTCATCGACGAGATCGACTCGATCGGCAGGGCGCGGGGAGGGGCCATGTCGTTCGGGGGTCACGACGAGCGGGAGCAAACCTTGAACCAGATCCTGACCGAGATGGACGGTTTCACCGGGGCCGAAGGCGTGATCGTCATCGCCGCCACCAACCGCGCCGATGTGCTCGATCCGGCGTTGCTGCGGCCGGGCCGCTTCGACCGCCATGTGGCGGTGAGCCCGCCTGATCAGGTCGGCCGCAAAGCGATCCTGGAAGTCCACAGCAGGGATGTGCCACTCGCCGGCGACGTCGACCTCGGCGCGGTGGCCTCGACCACATCCGGGATGGTGGGTGCCGAGCTCCGCAACCTGGTGAACGAAGCCGCGTTGATGGCCGCCCGCCGCGGCCACGAGCGTGTGCAGATGGACGACTTCACGGATGCGCTGGAGAAGATCGTCCTCGGTGCAGAACGCAAGATCATGATGTCCGAGGAGGACCGCGAGCTCACGGCATATCACGAGAGCGGTCATGCCCTCCTTGGGATGCTCATGCCTGGGGCCGACCCGGTGCGCAAGGTCTCCATCATCCCGAGAGGCAGGGCGCTCGGTGTCACCCTGCAAAGCCCTGAGGCGGATCGCTACTCGTACTCGGAGCAGTACCTCAGGGGGAGGATCATCGGAGCTCTCGGCGGGCGGGCCGCCGAAGACCTCGTCTACGGCGCAGTGACAACGGGCGCAGAAAGTGATCTCGTCCAGGTCACAGGCATCGCCCGCGGCATGGTGGGTCGGTGGGGTATGTCCGACGCAGTCGGACCGCTGTCGGTGTTGCCTGCGGACGAGCAGGCCCAGTACCCGTTCGGCGGACCACAAGTCTCGCCGGAGACCCAAGAACTGGTGGACGCCGAAGTGCGCCGCATCGTCGACGAGTGCTACACGGTGGCCATCGAGACCCTGAAGGCCCACCGCGAACAACTCGACGCGCTGGCCGAGGCCCTCCTCGCCCGAGAGACCCTCGACGAATCCGAGGCCTACGAGGTTGCCGGCATCGCCGGCCGCAAGAAGCCAGACCTGACCACCGTTGACGCCGCCGCCGCAAGCGTCGAGCGGGTCATCCCTTCAGCCGATTGAACGTCTCGAGGAAATCGTCCGGTTTGCCGATCCTGGGCGCCTCGAAGAACACCCCCGTGCCATCGCCGAAGACGACGGCGGTGGCGTGGGTGAGCTTCTGCTTCTCCATCTGGATGCCCGCAACCTGATCGAGCGGCATTTCGACGAGGAGGCCCTTTGGCTTGCCGGACATCTTGCCGTGGCCCCACACCAACAAGCGGCGCCCGGTGAGGCCGAGGACCAGCGGCTGGCGCTTCGGTATGGTCGCTGCGATGCCTTCGTCGGTGACGATGTGCTCGGCATCGAGCTTCTCGCCGCCCAGCTTGTCCACCATCAACGCACCGACGAGGCCCCCAAGCTGCGAACCCATCATCCCGGCGGTCAGCCCCGATGGCTGCACGAACAAGCCTGCTTCGACTTGTTCATCCGCCTGGATGTCCTGACCCACCGACCTGGCGATCTTCTTGGCCCAATCGACCACGTTGCCCTTCCGTAGCGCACCGCCGAATCTAGCGGCGAGCCCATTCTCGACGCCGCCCCGAGGTCCGGGGATCGCCGATCCACGCTCTTCCCTGGATGGACCCCGCCGGTCGGGACCGACGTCCCTCGTCGTCGCTCCCCTGCAGGGTCCACTATCGAGGTACGAAGTCGTCACAGGATGGAGGCATGCATGGCCGAGCCGACACCAGCCATCTCGGCCAGCGGACTGACCTTTGCATACGGTGACCGGCTCGCCGTCGAGGAAGTGTCCTTCGCCGTTGCTCGTGGAGAGATCTTCGGCTTCCTCGGCCCCAACGGCGCAGGCAAATCGACGACGATACGGATGCTCACCGGCCAGCTCGAGCCGGATGCAGGCGCGGTGACCGTGCTCGGCATGCCTCTGGATGGCAACGAGGCAGAGATCCAGCGCCGCATCGGCGTGTGCTTCGAGGAGAAGAACCTCTACCTCAACATGTCGGCCGACGAGAACCTGCGGTTCTTCGCCAAGCTCTTCGGTATCGGCGATCTCGATACGGCGGCGCTGCTGCAGCGTGTCGGCTTGGCGGATCGGGCCCAGGACAGGGTCAACAGTTATAGCAAGGGCATGCAGCAGCGACTGATGATCGCAAGATCTCTGATCAACAAACCGGACGTCCTGTTTCTCGACGAGCCGACTGCGGGACTCGACCCGGTGTCGGCCCGTGCCATCCGTGCGATCGTTCAAGAGGAGGCCGTGCGTGGGGCGGCCGTGTTTCTCACCACCCACGACATGATGGAGGCGGACCTGCTCTCGGACCGCGTCGGCTTCATCAACGAAGGCCGCCTGCTCGTGATCGACACTCCGGAACGGCTGAAGGTCACGCACGGACAGCGTCGGGTTCGCGTTCGCCAGACCAAAGACGGTGAGACCCGCGACGTTCTCATCCCTCTCGACGACGGTGATGCCGGAGAGCGGCTGCAGTCGGTGATGGCCGAGTCGGGGGTCATGACGATTCACACCGAAGAGGCGACGCTCGAAGACATCTTCATCGAGTTCGCAGGGAGGGGCCTCGACGTATGAGCCGGTGGGGAGCGATCGGCGCCATCATCGGCAAAGACCTCCGGCTCTTCACGCGCGACCGGTTCTTCGTGCTGATCACGCTCCTCGGCCTGGTCGCATATGTGGTCATCTTCTGGTTCCTCCCCGACTCGGTGGACGAGACCATCACGATCGGCGTCCATCAGGAAGCCGCTGCGCTGCATGCGCTGTCGAGCGAGGGGCTCGACGTCGTCTCGTACGAGACAACCGAAGAACTCCAAGCTGCTGTCGAGGATGGCACCGGCGGGGTCATTGCCGGCCTCGACTTCCCCGAAGGGCTTGCCGCCGGCATCGCGGCAGGTGAAACCGTGACGGTCACCCAGTTCGTGCGCAGCGACGTGCCTCCTGAGGTCGAGACGGCCCTCGGTGGTCTCGCCCGAGAGATCGTGGCGGCGCTGGCCGGGGATCCACCGCCGTTCGGGCTGCTGGCGGAAGACGTCGTCGTCCTCGGACCGGATCGTGCCGGCGATCAGGTGACGCTGCAGGAGAGAATGCGGCCGCTCCTCGCCGTCTTCGTGCTGACCATGGAGGCCCTTGCACTGGCCTCACTGGTGGCATCGGAGATCGAGCAGCGCACCGTGAAGGCCATCCTCATCACCCCGGCAAGTGCAGCCGACTTCCTCACGGCAAAGGGCGTCTTCGGCACCGGGCTCGCCTTTGTCGAGGCTTCGTTGCTGCTGCTGCTGATCGGAGCGTTCGCTGCTCCCGTCATGCCGCTGCTCGTCACGGTACTGCTGGGCTCCATCCTCGTGACCGGGGTGGCGATGATGGCCGGGTCCCTCGGCAAGGACTTCATCGGCATCATCTTCTGGAGCCTCCTGTTCATGGTGCCGCTGATGGTCCCCGGGTTCGCTGTGCTCTTCCCCGGGTCGGCAGCGGCATGGGTGAAGGCGCTTCCGAGCTACGGCCTGGCCAGGAGCATCGTCGACATCACGACGTACGACGCGGGTTTTGGGGACATCCTGCCGCTCCTCGCCGGCCTCGCTGCCTGGTGTGCGGTGCTGTTTGCGGCCGGTGTACTGATTCTGCGGAGAAAGGTGCGCACGCTGTGAGCTTCGACAGGGTTCGGGCCATGCTCAATCGGGAACTGCGGATCGGACCGCGGTCTCCGCTCGTGCTGTGGGCGTTTGTCCTCCCCGTCGTCATGACGTTGCTCGTCCGCGGCGTATTCGGCGGGCTCTTTGCTCCAGAACCACGGCTCGGGATCGTCGACGGCGGTGACTCTGCCGTCACCGTGCGGGCACAGGAGCTCGACGGCATCGCCGTGAGCGTGCTCGAAGACGAGACGGACCTCCTCGCCAAGGTCGAAGCCAATGACCTCGACGCCGGCCTGATCCTGCCCGCAGGATTCGACGCAACGGTGACGACCGGCGCCCCCGCCGACCTTGCCTTCTACGTCGGGGGCGAGAGCCTCGCCTCCAGCCGGATCCTGCTGGCCGTCACGACGTTGGACCTCGTCAGAGGCATCGAGGGAGCAAGCCCGCCTGCACAAGTGGAAGTCGTGCAACTGGGAGAGGACCTGCCCGACCTGACGACACGATTGCTGCCCTTGGTGATGATGTACGCCGTCGCCGTCGCAGGGGCCTTCGTGCCTGCGGCCGGTCTCGTCGACGAGAAGGAGCATCGCACCCTGAATGCCCTGCTGGTGACTCCCACTCGAATGAACGAGGTCCTGGCGTCGAAAGCCGCGTTGGGCATCGTCCTGAGCCTGGCAACCGGTTTCGTGACGCTTGCGATCAACGGAGCGTGGGGTACCGCTCCGGTCGTCATGATCCTGTCGGTGCTGCTCGGCGGTGTCATGATGGCCGAGATCGGCCTGTTGCTCGGGTGCTGGGCCAAGGACGCCAACACGATGTTCACCGCGTTCAAGGGAGGCGGGATCCTGATCTTCTTCCCCGTGATCATGTACCTGTTCCCCGATCTGCCGCAGTGGATCGGTCGGCTGGGACCAAGCTTCTACTTCCTCGACCCGATCTTCGAGGCGGTCGCAGGACAGGCCACGCTGGGAGATGTCTGGCTCGAATTGGCCATCGGCGTCGCCATCGTTGTTGCTCTTGTGCCCGCTGTCGTCGCCATGGGTCGGCAGCTGGAGCGCAACCTCGCAACCACAACGTGACCGGCCTTGGTTCGCCAGACACCTCGCTCGATGGTGAACCCTCCGTGCCAATCCGCGAGAATGATCGGATGCATATTCTCCGCACCCCCGCAGAACGTTTCGCCAACCTGCCCGGTTTCCCGTACCGGGATCACTACCACCTCGTTCCTGCCGGTGACGGCTCGGGCCAGATGGTCCAGATGCACTTCGTCGACGAGGGCGCCGCCGATGGGCCCGTGATGCTGCTCCTCCACGGCGAACCGTCGTGGTCGTATCTGTATCGCAAGATGATCGCCCCGCTGGCCGATGCCGGGTTCAGGGTGCTGGCGCCCGACCTGATCGGCTTTGGCCGATCCGACAAGCTCGCCGAGCAATCGGCCTACAGCTACCAGCACCATGTGGATTGGATGGAGACGTGGCTGCTCGATCTCGACCTGCGTGGCATCACGCTGTTTGCGCAGGACTGGGGCGGACTCATCGGTCTGCGGCTCCTCGCGGCGCATCCCGACCGCTTCGATCGGGTCATGGTGGCCAATACGGGGCTCCCCGACGGCGCCCACCAGCCCACTGAGGAGTTCATGAAGTGGCGTGAGTTCGCCAGCACCTCACCGCACTTCCCCGTCGGCAAGATCATGCAGAACTCGACGGTGCAGGAACTCCCCGCCGACGTGATCGCCGCCTACGAAGCACCGTTCCCCGACGACTCCTACATGGCCGGGGCCAGGGTCTTTCCGTCTCTCGTCCCGGTCAGCCCGGACGATCCGGCGGTACCCGCCAATCGGGCGGCGTGGGAGATCTTGCAGTCGTGGACCAAGCCGTTCGTGACCGCATTCTCCGATTCGGATCCGATCACTCGGGGTGGTGAACGGCCGTTCCAGAAGCTCGTGCCGGGGGCCCAAGGCCGCGACCATCCCACGATCGAGGACGCTGGCCACTTCCTTCAGGAGGACAAAGGCGAAGAGCTCGCCGCGCTGCTGATCCGCTTTGCCAACGAATAGCCGGCCGGGTCTGGGGACTGGAGGCGAGCCCGCCGGAGTGCAGCGATGATCACAGACGCGTTCAGCCGCGCCCCCAAGGTGGAGCTGCATCTGCACCTGGAGGGTGCCATCCCGCTGCCGACGCTGTGGGAGATCATCCAGGGGCACGGGGGCGATCCCGATGTTGACACCGTCGACGACCTGCGCCGCAAGTTCGCCTACCGGGACTTCCCCCACTTCATCGACACCTGGTGGTGGATGACCGGCTTCATGCGCACCACCGAAGACTTCACCGAGGCAGCAGGGGCGGTTGCCCGTCACCTCGCCGCGCAGAACATCGTCTACGCCGAGGCGTCGTTCTCCCCCACCGACTTCACCCGTCACGGCATGACCCCCCAGGAGCTTGGTGTGGCCATCCGCAAAGGCCTCGACCGGGTCCCCGAGACCCGGGTGACGCTCAACTGCGATCTCGTGCGAGACCCTGGCCCGGTGCAGGCCGCCCAGACCCTGGCCGCCGTCCTGGAGATCGCCGCAGAAGCCGATATTCGCGGGATCACCATCGGCGGCTCGGAGCAAGCTCACCCACCGGAGCCTTTCGCCGAGGTGTATGCCACCGCCGCTGCGGCGGGGCTGCATCGCACCGCCCACGCCGGTGAGGCCGCGGGACCCGAAAGCGTTTGGGGGGCGATCAGAGCGCTTGGCGTCGAGCGCATCGGCCACGGGGTGCGTTCCGTTGAAGACCCCGATCTGGTCGCCTACCTGGTCGAACACCAGCTGCCCCTGGAGGTCTGCCCCACATCGAACATCCGCACCGGCGTCGCGCCCGATTGGCCCCGGCACCAGGTGGGTGAGCTGCTGGGTACCGGTGCAGCCGTGACCATCAGCACGGACGACCCGGCCATGTTCCACTGTGACCTCGCAGGTGAGCTGCGAATGCTGCAGCAGCACTTTGGAACGGCGGTCGACGTCGAGCAGCTCACGTTGACTGCGGTTGGCGCGTCCTGGCTCGACGACACCGAGACCGCGGCGCTGGCCGCCCGCATCGGCGCCTGGTGGGACGCCGAGCGGGCGAGCGACGCAACCGGCCGGGCCGACCCGGGGTTCTCTCAGGTGTGACGGCCCCCACCACGACGACACGAGGCACCCGGCTGCTGGTACCCGCCGCGCTGTTCGGGGTGTACGTCGTCTGGGGTTCCACGTACCTCGCGTTGCGGTACATGGTCGAAGACATCCCACCGCTGATCGGGAACGGGGTCCGGTTCCTTGCCGCGGGGCTCATCCTCTACGTGTGGGCCCGGCGTCGGGGCAAGCCGGCTCCGACGACCGCGGAGTGGTGGAACGCGGGCCGGATCGGCGTGCTTCTGCTCCTGGGCGGGGTCGGCAGCGTCTCGATCGCAGAAAGCCTCGGCGTGGGCTCTGGGCTGGCCGCCACCGCCGTCGCGGTGATGCCGGTTTGGGCGGCGCTGTGGGGTGGGGTCTTCGGGCGCTGGCCGACCAGGATCGAGTGGCTGGGTCTCGGCGTCGGCCTCACGGGTGTCGTCATCCTCAGCGGAGAAGGCGACTTTGCCGGCAATCCCATCGGGATTGCCCTGATCGTCCTGGCCCCGATCCTGTGGGCGTTCGGCTCGGTATGGAGCACACGGCTCCATATGCCGGACGGGATGATGTCGACGGCGGCGCAGATGCTGGCCGCCGCTCCCGCACTGCTCGTGGTGGGCTTCCTACGCGGCGAACGGTTGGAGTCCGAGGTCACAACCTCGAGCTGGCTCGCTCTGGCCTATCTGACGATCTTCGGCTCCGTGGTGGCCTACAGCGCCTACATGTACCTCCTGCAGAACGTGCGGCCGGCCTTGGCCACGAGCTACGCCTACGTGAACCCCGTCGTCGCTGTCGTGCTCGGCATCACCATCGGCGACGAGGTGCTGTCCGGCGAAGCGTGGATTGCCCTGCCCCTGATCCTCGCCGGCGTCGCTCTCGTTGCCGCCGGGGCGGCCCGGACACGCACTCGCCGCTTCCGGGGGGAAGGAAGCGGCGAGGCGATGGCGGGCGAGATTCAGCAGGTCACGGAGACCATTCGTCCAGGGTGAGACCGACGACAACCGGCGCGCCGTCCTCGTAATCGAACGAGACGTGCCAGATCGTCCAGTCGAGACCTCCGTAGTCCGGGTTGTCCCCAGGGTCGTAGACGCTCACGAAGTGGAATCCGCTCAATTCGAACGGGATGGCGAACTCGGCCACCCGCCCGTTGCCCCCTTCGAAGGCTTGGTCGAACTGGTACATCCTGTCGGGATCGTCCCACGTGGAGGCGTAACGATCCCCGATGGCCTCGGCAAAGGTGCGGCTGGGAATCTCGGCGGCCTCGTTTGGATCGTCCGCGTTGAGCGCGTTCGACGGCCACTTGTAGGTCGTGGAGTCGCTCAGCGCCGTCGCCAGCTCCCCGGGGCTGAACGGGACAGGGTCGGCGTGGTGGGCGATGTAGATCCCGCGGCTGCCGGCGACGGCAGACAGGTCGCCACGAGCGGCAACGACCTCGGCCATGTCGTCGAGCAGGGCGATCACCCGATGGTCGCCCGCAAAGGTGGTGTCGTCGACGACCTCGGCGAGGAAGTGGTTGTTCACCCATCCCGCCCCCGCAGGCGTCACGATCTCCACCCACGTGGAATTGCCGACCTCGGTGCGCGGGCCAGTGAGCCCAACCTGCGTGCCTGGGGCCAGCATGCCGATGATCTCGTGATCGACACCGGCGGCAAGCCGGACGTTGAGCACGTCGTCCTCGGCCACCAACACGACGTTGCGCAGCTGATCGGTGGCAAAGTCGGCGGTGGCGGGCAGGTCGGCCTGCTCCCAACGGTCGACCGAGTCGAGCAGAGTCGGCGTCAGCGGCAGCGCCGCCAGGTAGTCACCCCGTCCCACGGGCTCCTCCAGCAGCAAGCCCTCCGCAGAGAAGACGGTGACCGGGGTGCCGTCGAGCCAGAACTCGACTTCGTCGATGGTGGGAAATTGCGTCAACGTGTAGACCACCTGGGCGAGTCGCGAGATCATCGAGAACGACCCACCACCTGCTTCGAACTCTCTGGAGAGGTCGATCTTGGCCAGGCCGTCATCGATGGTGATGCCCAGCAGCAGCGTGTCTGTGGGCACAGAGCTCGACAGCCCTGCGGCCTGCTGGCCCGGGGTCGGACCCGCGATCAGGGCACGGATCGCGTTGGCTGCCACGTCGATCGTCGCCGGCACCGCGGTGGCGACCGAGGTGGCGTAGCCGCCGTCTTGGACGAAGTACACGTCGACGAACCGGGTGGCCTGCGGAGCGGCCGTCGTAGTCGTAGTACTCGTCGTAGGCTTGTCGGCCGGCGGCATCGTGGTGGTCGTTGCATCGGTGCCGGGGTCTGTGGGCGGAAGGGTGGTCTCGACGCCGGGCTCGGCCGAGGTGGTCACCGGGCCGGCGTCCCCGACCGGGTCGCCCGACCCGCATGCCGCGACGACGAGCACGAGCGTGCTGAGAAGGATGGTGAGCCGCTTCATGGTGTCCTCCTGGTGGGTGGGCTGCTCTCACCCTCAGCTTGCGCCGGCTCCTTCTCTGCAGCATCACCGCCGGGTAACAGAACCGTCACAGGAACACCGAGTTCGAAGCGGAGCCCGCTGGGGATGTTCGCCCGGGCAGTGAGATCGCCCCCCATCCGTCGCGCATGCTCTCGGGCGATCGCCAGCCCGAGACCGCTGCCCCCCTGCCGGGCGGCGTCGGTGGTGTAGAAGCGCTCGAAGAGCCGTCCCAAGGCCTCCTTGGGCACTCCCGGCCCGTTGTCGGCAACGACCACCCGAAGCTCTGCGTCCTCGACCTGCGCCTCCACCATCGCATCGGCAGTTGCAGCGTGCTGGGCGGCGTTGTCGAGCAGGTTGCCGACGATGCGCTCCAGCCCGCGCCGGTCGCATCGCACTCGCGACTCGTCTGCCCGGAGCGATGCGGAGGGATGACGATCGGCGATCACCGCTTCGAGGAACGGACGGACATCGATGTCGCCGGCGTCGCTCCCAGTCGCTGGGGCGTCGAGACGGGAGATCTCGAGGAGGTCTTCCACGAGGCGCCGCAGCCTGGCGGTGTCCGAGGTGAGCAGCTCACCGACCCTGCCGGCCGATTCCGGCATGGTGGCGAGGAAGCTGTTGGCCATTTCCGCCTCGGCAACGAGTGCAGTGAGCGGCGTCCGCAGCTCATGCGACACGTCCGCCACGAAGCGCCGCTCCCGTTCGTGTGATGCCTGGAGCTCGGCAACCTTGGATTCGAGCGAAGCCGCCATCGTGTTGAACGACTCGGCCCACTGGCCGAACTCGTCGTTCGACTCTGCGGGGAGCCTGACCGAGAGGTCACCGCCGGCCATCATCGCGGCCGCCTCGCTGGCAGTGCGTACCGGCCGCAACACTCTCCGCGAGATGAACCCGGCCGCGAGCGCCGCCAGCCACCACCACCACCGCCCCTGCGCCGACCAGGACGCGGAGCAGCTGCGAGAGGGCATTGTCGACCTCCGCCGCCGAGGTGAAGAAGTAGAAATCGGGGCCGTCGCCCGGGCGCCGTCCGCCGACCACGAGATACGGGTCGTCCACGAGATCGACAAACGCAAAGCCGAGACGTCCATCGGCGACGAGTTGCCGCAGCGCCGGCGGCAGCACGTCGCCGCTTTCACCAAAGGCGATGGCAGAGAAGTAGGGATCGTCTTCGCCGGGGAACTCGACGTAGAGACCGTCGGCGCCGCGCTGCAGGAAACGAGCGGCAAGCCCGGTCTCCTCGAACTCGGCCCTCCCGGCGTCGGCAGGCAGCACGGTCTCGACGGCGAGTACGCCAACATTGAAGTCGGCTTGCGCCGTTGCGTCCGCCACGAGCTGATCAGTCAACGATTGCTCGACCAGCAGGTAGGCGAGCACGCCGACCAGCAGGGCGGTCACCCCGACGAGAACCACAACGGTCACGGCGAGACGGGTCCGGAAGCTGGAGAACATCGTCAGCGTTTGGCGCGGTAGCCGACGCCGCGCACCGTCTCGATCAGCTCAGGGGACGCCGGGTCGTGTTCCACCTTGGCCCGCAGCCGTTGCACGGCGACATCGACGAGCCGGGAGTCGCCGAGGTATCCGTAGCCCCACACCCGCTCCAGCAGCAGCTCACGGGTGAACACCTGGCCGGGGCGGCGGGCGAGCTCGACGAGGAGCCGGAACTCGGTGGGGGTGAGCGCCAGCTCGATGCCGTTGCGGCTGGCCGTGTGGCCGAGCACGTCGATCTGGACGTCGCCAAGGGTCAAGGTCTCTGCGGGGGCATCCTGGCGGGCGCGGCGGAGCGCAGCTCGGATGCGGGCGACGAGCTCGGGCATCTCGAACGGCTTCGTCACGTAGTCGTCTGCGCCGGATTCGAGACCGACCACGACATCGATGGTGTCGGTGCGGGCGGTGAGCATGACGACGGGAACCGCAGATTCGGCGCGAATGATCCGGCAGACCTCGAAGCCGTCGCGTTTTGGCAGCATCACATCGAGGAGCACCAGGTCGGGGCGATCGTGACGGAACCGGTCCACGGCGTCATCCCCGTCTACGGCGGTCTCGACGACGAACCCGGCGGTCTCCAACCCGAGCTTCGTGATCTCCCGGATGGAGGCGTCGTCCTCGACGACCAGGATGCGTGCGTCCATGATCTCAGTATGGCGGCCCAGGGAGCCCGCCGGTCGCTGTGACGCGACTACGCGTCGAGGCCAAAGAACGCACGGGCGACGATGCCGATCAGGAAACCCGCGACTCCTGCTGCGGCCGCAAGGGCCAGCATCTCCAATCCCGCGCGCACCCGGCGCTGGTTGCTCAGATCCGCCTTGAGCACCCCGAGCCCAAAGAGCGTGGCCGCGGCCAGCGCTACGGCAAGCCCAACCGCAAGACCGAGCTGCGTCACCCCGAAGAGGAACGGAACGATCGGGACGAACGATCCAACGGCATAGGCGGCCGCCATCACTGCGGCATCCTTCGTCGGGGAGCGATGGGACGCACCGGCGCTTCCCGGCCGAGCGCGGGCGACATCACGCTCGGCCTTTGACGAGAGATAGGTCCCCATCGACATCGACAGGACCCCTGCAATCCCGTTGATCGCCGCAGCCAGCGTGATCACCCCAGGCGTGAGGCGGGCGCCGACCATGCCGGCAACCAGCGTCATGTTCTGGACCACACCGTCCTCGACACCGAAGACCACTTCGCGGATCGAGTCGGGGCCGACGTATCTGCTGGTGAGCCTGGAGGGGCGCAGGACTGTGTGCATGAAGCCATGGTGCCCCTTCCCCGACTGGTGAACACGGCCGAAGGTCGCTGGTCGTGGTGACCATTCACGCCGTGTCACCGAATGCGAAGCACAACGGCAGCAGAATCTGTCACACGCCGGCGATATGTTGCCGGCATGGACACGAACACCATCACCAGCAGCGCCGTCGAGCAGGCCGAGCGCAATCTCCTCGAGGCCGGATTCACCTTCACGACCGTCGACACCTGCCCAGATCCGCAATGTGAGGTGTGCACCCCGGCACTCGTGTGTGCCGCCGCCTGAAGCCGAGGCCGTCCGGCCGAGTCGGGGAGGCGAAGGCCAAGCCGCCCCTTCTCTCGCTCCTCGTGGAGTGAGAGACGACGTCGCAGCAAGCTCGTGGCGCACGCACGGGTGATGCCCTGCCATCATCGGGCCATGTCTTGGCACGCCACGAATCTCAGCGCCACCGAACCCGAAACGCCGACGCCGGTCCGGATTGAGATAGGCGATGCAGCAGCACTCCTGGCATTTGGAGATAAGCGTTGGTGGGCATTCGAAGATCAGTGCAGCCACGCCGCCTGCTCATTCTCGACCGACGGCGAGATCGACGGCTTCACCGCCATCTGCGACTGTCACGGGTCCGAGTTCGACATCCGCTCCGGCGCCGTCCTGGCGCCGCCGGCCAACGAGCCGATCCGGACATATCCCGTCCGCATCGTTGCCGGGATGGTGGAGATCGAGCAGTGATCGAACCTGCCGGCATCGCCGTCGTCGATCTCGAGCGGGATCCGTACCCCATCTACGCCGAGCTCCGCAGACACGCTCCCGTCGCCTACGTGCCCAGCATGGACGTGTGGATGGTCACCCGCTGGGACGACGTCGATGCGGCGTGCACCGACCCTGACCGCTTCCCGGCGCACGTCGCCGACTCCCCTACCGACCGGGCCCTTGGCGGAGTGTCGATGATGACGACCGACGGCGAACCCGCCAAGCAACGCAGGCGACCCTTCGACCCGACGCTGCGGCCCCGCGCCGTCGAAGCCACGATGCCTGCCGTCTTCGAACGGCTGTGCGACGACCGTCTCGACGCCATCGAAGCAGTCGGCGCCGCAGAGCTGGTCCACGACTACTTCGAGCCGATCTCCGTGCTCTCCCTGGCCTCCGCCGTCGGGATCGCCGACCTGGTGGACGTGGTGACGCTGGTGCGGTGGTTCGCAGGGCTTGCGGCCGGGGTGTCGAACTATGAGAACGACCCCGTGAAGACGTCGCTCTGCGAGGCTGTCGGCGCCGAGATCGACGCAACGTTGCGGCCTCGCTTCGAGCAAGTCCTCGCCGCTCCCGACGGCGGCATGCTGTCCAACCTGGTCCACGCAGTCGACGGCCCGCTCGATGAGCGGCTGGCGTGGGCGATGCCCTCGCTCAAGCTGGTGCTCCTCGGCGGCCTCCAGGAACCTGCCCACGGTGGCGCCACCATCGCCGACCGCCTGCTGAGCCACCCGGCGCAACTCGCCGCCGTGCGGAAGGACCCGACGCTGGCAGCAGCCGCCGTCGAGGAAGGTCTGCGGTGGACGGCACCCATCGGGAACCTGCTGCGAGGCGTCAAGCCGGGGACGGACCTCGGCGGGCAGGAGCTACCCGGCGGCGCCAGGGTCATCCTCGTGGTGGCCTCCGCCAACCGCGACCGTGCCATTTGGGGACCCACCGCGGACGACTTCGACATCCACCGGCCGCGACGCACCCACATGTCCTTTGCTACGGGCCCGCACTACTGCATCGGCCACCACTTTGCCCGAGTGCAACTCCGGGTCGCCATCGGCAAGCTGATCGCCCGTTTCCCGCGCGTGCGGCTCGACCCGGCAACGCCGGTGGTCTACCGCGGCCACGAATACCGCTCGCCCCAAGCAGTACACGTCCTCGTCGACTGAGGTGCGTCGAGGGCAGTCACGCCAGTGCGGCAAGCACCATGCCAGCCACAACGCCGGGCTGTTCGCGGTGCGGAGCATGCCCGCACTCCTCGATCGCACGAACGGAGACGTCGCTGCACAGGGCGGCAGCGAGCGGTCGCGAGCCGCCCCCGGTACCAGTTGAGCATGCCGCGCATCACCCCCCCGGACGAGTCCAGCAGGCGCGATACTCGTTCAGGATGTTGGCGTCGAACGGTTCGACAGGAAACAGCGACGCCAGCAGCGGCGGCACCGCAGGCGCGGCGCCGTCACCACAGCTGTGCGCCGGCGGCCGGCCTTGTGGGGTAGAGGACAGCCTGCAACCCGGTTGCGGACCGATATTCCACCTCGACGTCCCCCAGGAAGTTCTCGAGCTCGGCGTCGTCGACCAGCGCAACCGCACACCCGGCAAACCCAGCCCCGGTGACCCGCGCCCCGTGGCATCCGCGCTGACTCCGCGCCGTTGCCGTCATGGCATCGAGCGCGTCGCTCGATACCGCAAAGTCATCGCGCAGGCTGGCATGGCTTTCGTCCATCAAGACACCTGCCCGGACGACATCCCCGGCTTCCAGGGCGGCCGCCATGGATTGGGTCCGCGCGTTCTCGGAGACCACGTGGGCGGCGCGCCGGCGGTCCACGGGATCGAGCTCCGCTGAGATCACCATCTCCATCGTTGCATCTCGCAGCGCGGCGACACCGATCCGGGCTGCAGCACGCTCGCACGCCGCCCTGCGGTCGGCGTACTCGGAGCCCACCAGCGAACGCCGTGTGCTCGTGTCGAGGATGACGACGACGACGTCTTGGGGAATCCTGGCGGGGGTCGAGGTCAGAGTCCTGCAATCGATCAGGCTTGCCGCACCCGCACGCGCCGTGGCAACAATCAGCTGGTCCATGATCCCGCACGGCATGCCGACGAAGTCGTTCTCCGCTTTCTGACCTGCGCGGGCGGCGGCCAGCGGATTCCATTCATTGCCAGATAGACCGGCGACGATACGGGCAACCCCCACCTCGAGGGCGGCCGAAGATGACAAGCCGGCTCCCACAGGAATCTCGGTCCCGACGACCAGGTCGAAGCCAACCTCCAGCGATGCGCCCATTGCCCAGATGGTGCCGGTGATGTAGTCGGTCCAGTCGGATCTCGGCGTCAGCCCGTCGAGGCTGATCGTGGCGGATCCTTCCTCGAGCGAGAGCATCCGGATCACACGATCGTCGCGCGGGCCTGCAGCAAGCCAAGTGGCGTGCTCGATCGCCGCCGGCAAGACGAACCCGTCGTTGTAGTCCGTGTGGTCACCGATGAGATTGATGCGACCCGGCGAGCGGACCATGACGGCCGGGGCGTTCTCAGTGAGATGGCGAAATGCCGCGACGACCTCTTCACGCATCTGCGCCGCTGCCCAGGTCGCGAAGCCTGGCGGCAACCCCCTCCGCAGTCACGTCTCGTTGCGCTTCGGCGAGGAGCTCGTACCCGACCATGTACTTGCGCACGGTGGCGGAACGCAGCAGTGGCGGGTAGAGGTGCGCATGGAGTTGCCAGTGCGGATGCTCACCTGCAGGGCGAGGGGCTCCGTGCCAGCCCATCGAGTACGGGAAGGGATGATCGAAGACGCGGTCGTAGCGACCGAGCACGTCGCCCAGCAGCTCGGCGAGCCCATCGCGCTCGTCGCTCTCGAGAGCCGGAATGGTCTGCACGCTGCGTCGGGGCAGCACGAGAAGCTCGAACGGCCACACTGCCCAGAAGGGCACCAGAGCCACCCAGGAGTCCGTTGTGGCAACAACGCGCTCGCCACCAAGCTCCTGCCCGAGGTAGTCGAGAAGGAGCAGGGTCCCGTTGGTTGCGAAATGCTCCCGCTGCTGCACGTCCTCTTTCGCCGGCTCCCCGGGAAGAGCAGTACCGGACCAGATCTGACCGTGGGGATGGGGGTTGGAGGCACCCATCGCCGGCCCACGATTCTCGAACACCTGCACCCACCGGTAGGTTTGCGACAGCTCCTCGGTCTGGTTCGCCCAAAGATCCACGACGGTGCGGATCTCCTCTTGTGTCATCGACGCCATGTCGAGGTCGTGCCTCGGCGAGTAGCAGATCACTCGACAATTCCCTGCTTGCGCCTCAGCGCGCAAAAGACCGTCGTCGATCACGTCACTACCGGCGTCCGGCCGCAGCGCTGCAAAGTCGTTGGTGAACACGAACGTGTCCCGGTACTTGGGGTTGGTCTCACCGCTGGCGCGGGTATTGCCGGGACACAGGTAGCAGCCTGGATCGTACGCAGGCCGGGCGGCGGGCGGCGGCGCCTCGGTGCTTCCCTGCCAGGGTCGGCTGGTCCGCCCCGCCGAGACGAGCACCCATTCACCGGTGAGCGCGTTCCGACGGCGATGCGGGACCTGCATCATGACGAGCCCAGCTCAGACAGGTCGGTCACTTGATGCCGGACGTCGCAACATTCTCCACGAAGTAGCGCTGGGCCGCGACGAAGATCGCCATCGGCACTACCACGGCGATGACTATGCCCGCAAAGATCAGGTTGGGACTCTCGACGGCCTGACCACCGAGGTTGCGAAGCGCGATGGTCAGCACGTACTCCTCCGTGTTGGCCGTGTTGATCGCAACCAGCGGCCACACAAACGAGTTCCACGCGTAGAGGAAAATGAAGGTGCCGAGCGTCGCCACTGCTGGCCACGAAAGCGGTACGTAGATCCCCCAGAGGATTCGCCACCGCTTGGCGCCGTCGATGATGGCGGCCTCTTCGAGTTCGATCGGGATGCCGGTGAAGAACTGCCGCATCAAGAACGTGCCGTAGGCATTGAATACGAACGGCCACACGAGCACGCCGAGGTGGTCGATCCAGTCGAGTGCCACCATGAACTGGAACAGCGGCACGATCACCACGATGAACGGAATCATGATCGAGCCCAGGTAGGCAAGGAAGACCGCATCCCGCCCAGGGAAGTTGATGCGGGCGAACGCATAGCCACCCATGATCGACGTGAAGAGCACCCCGATGACGACGAGAGCAGTCACGAGGATGGTGTTGGACAGGGCGCGGTCCATCGCCGGACGATCGAGCACGTCAGAGAAGTTCTCCCAGCGGGCGCTGACGGTCTCTGCAGCCGGGGCGGTGCGGACGACCTCATAGGTCTCGATGCTGGCGTCGTTCTGGTCGACGAAGCGACCGACCACGGTGCCACGTTGCAGCGCCAGCTCCTGGGTCTCGGTACCAACCGGCACGAGAAACACCTCAACGTCTTCGCCGGCCAGCGACACGGTCTTGCCCGTGGGCTCGACCAACGCAAGCGGCCAAGCGACCACGACGGTCTCCGGGTCGGCCGGGTCGACGAACACCCCGGCTTCGATTCCTGTCTCGGCGAGGACCACGTCCCGATCGCTTCCGTCGACGGGAAGGCTGTAGACCGGGAGCTCCTCACCGTCGACCGCAAGCGTTTCGGGGACGCGGGGCAAGATCTTCGGCGGGTAGCGGAAGGTGTCTTCGGGCGTCTTGAGCGCCGACGCCGCCATGTACACGAAGGGGAACACCATGATCGCCGCAAAGCCGGCGAGGAAGAGGTAGATGAAGGCGCGGCCGATGAATGTACGCTCCCGACGTTTGCGGCGAGCTGCTTGCGCCTGGAGCTGGATCTCGGTCCGTTGCGCCGTCATGTGCTCAACACCCCCTTGTCGCGCTGGGTTCGGAAGTAGATGAGCGTGATCGCAAAGATCAGCAGGAACAGCACCCAGCCGATGGCCGAGGCGTACCCCTGGTTGAAACGCTCGAAAGCGTTCTGGTAGAGGTAGATGACTGGGGTGAGCGTTGCGTTGTCGGGGCCATTCGGCGACAGCTGCGGAGCATTGAGGATGAACGGCTCCGAGAACAGTTGCAGCGCCAGGATCGTCGTGGTGATGACGACGAACACGGTGGTAGGCGCCAGCAGCGGCACGGTGATCCTCCGGAACTTCGACCAGGGACCCGCGCCATCGATCTCCGCTGCTTCATACAGCACAGGCGGAAGCCCCTGCAGCCCAGCCAAGAACAGCACGGTGTTGAGGCCGATCGTCGAGAACGAGAAGACGATGACCATTGAGATCATCGCGGTGGACGGGCTGGAAAGCCACTGGGGTTGCCACGCTTCGAAGTCGAGCCCCGGCACCAGGTTGATGAAGTCGGTCAGCCGCAGGATCGCATAGTTGATGTAGCCGATCGTGGCGTTGTAGAGCTGCTTCCAGATGAGCGCCACGCCAACCACGCCCGCCACGGCGGGCAGGAAATAGAGCGCCCGGAAGACCTTCATGCCGGGCAGCTTCAAGTTGAGCAGCACCGCGAGGCCCAACGCGGGCAAGACGGAGAGCGGAACCGCCAGGATCCCGAAGTACAGGATGTTGCGGACCGACTTCAGGAAGAAGGGGTCAGAGAGGAGGTCCGTGTAGTTGGTGAACCAGATGACGCTGGCCTCGCCCAAGCCGTCCCAATCGGTGAATGAGACGAACAGCGAGATGACGAGCGGCCCGGCGAGGAACGCCAGGAAACCCAGCACGTTGGGGGCCACGAAGGTGATGCCCTCGAGCACTTCCATCTGAGCCTTGGTGGAACCGAAGGCACGGGTCGCATCGTCGCTCCACAAGAGCCGAGTCCAGAAGCCGCCGACGACGGCGATGGCAGCCGGGATCAACGCAGCGGGCTGCACGATGCGCCGCAAGAACTCGAGTATGCCGGGGAGCAGGCCAACGGCGAGCAGCATGAAGGCGGCGCCGATGATCACGAGCCAACGCGCAGCAAGCTTCAGAGCCTTGGCAGCTCTGGTGCCCAGGCGGCCGCTCCATCCCGAGATGAGCCACCCAACCGCGATGAGGGCCAGGAACGGGAGCGCGCTGGGGAATCTCTCCCCCACCGCATCGAGGCCGTTGAAGATGTCCATCTCCTGCAGGGCTATGAACCCCGCGCCCACGGCGAGCAGCATGTTCAGTATGAACGCCGCGAGCCGTCCACGATGATGCACGGCAAGCAGCCACGACACACTGAGCGCCGCAAAGATCGCGGCGAGACCAAACACGGTGATGGCCAACAGCCGGGGAGTGCCATCGATGACGACGCCACGTTTGATCACGATCAGGACGACGAGAACGGCCATGGCTATCGCAAATACCGCTTGCCACGCCGCCAGCGGCTTGAGCCACGCCGGCTGCGGTTGCCCCGCGGTTGGCGCTCGGGCTGGGGTCTCGACTTCGGTCGTCACGATGGTCCTCCCGGGTGTGCGCCGAAGCTAGCTGGAGATGACGAGCCGCGCCCTTGCACGGCGCCCACCCAGCAGGCTCCGTGGGGCCGGGCCACGAGGCCCGGCCCCTCGGATGGTCAACTCAGCCGGAGAAGGCTGAAGCGGTCAAGCCGCAGATGTTGGCGGCGAAGTCATCGACCGACGTTGCGCCGGTGACCACTGCACCAATCTCGGCATCCATGATGGACACGTACTCCGGCCAGCTTCCGGCCCACAGCGGGCCTTCGGTGGCAGGGTTCTCGGCGAGCCCGTCGAGGAACGCCTGGTTGTTGTCCGGCGGGGTGAAGGTCAGGAAGGCATCGAGTGCATCCTGGCTCACCCGGCTGGGGATGTTGGCACCGAGCTCGGCGACCTGGGCTTGCACATCAGCGGTTGTCAATGCCTCGACGAGCTTCCATGCTGCTTCGGGATTCTCGGTATTGGCATTGACCACGTAGGCGCCCCAGAAGAGCCAGTTGGACGGGCCAGCCGGACCTTCAGGCAGCTTCACGACGTCCCAGTTGAAATCGACGGTCCGGATGCCGGGCGTTGCCCAGCGACCGTTCTGGAACAGGCCAACGTTGCCGGCGCGGAAGGGCGCCTCTGCGTCCTCACCCCAGGGGATGACGGAGCCAGCGGCGTACAGGTCGGCGAGTTCGGTCATGCCGGCGATCGAGCCGTCACTATCCAGCGCACACGCACTCCGGTCGTCGTTGAAGAAGCCGCCACCGGCGGCGTTCATCCAGTAGCCATACGGACCCCACCAGGAGCTCTGCCCGTAGCCAACGACCTCGCCGCCCAAGGTGCCGATGCCGTCGATGACCTCGCGGAAGGTGTCCCAGTTCCAATTCCCGGCCGCAGCCAGCTCGCGCGGATCGTCCACGCCTGCCTCGGCGATGAGGTCCGTGTTCATGTACAAGCTAAATGCCGAAACGTCGCGCGGCAGACCCCATAGCGTCTCACCCGTGTTGCCCGTCTCCGGGTTGAAGGTGAGGTGGAACATCGGGCCGGGGTAGAAGTCGGCATCGTTGTGGCCGCTTGCATCCGCCAGGTCACGAAGGTCGAGGATCACGCCACGCGTGGCGAAGTCCGCGATGTCCGTGCCGGGGAGCCAAAACACGTCGGGAGCGGTACCCGCAGCCAGCTCGGTCAGCAAGTTCTGCTGGTAGCCCGCCGTCTCGGAACCGCCCGGCTCGTAGCTCAGGGTGACGCCCTCGAGCGAGGCCGTCAGCTCATCCGAGATGGCCGCATAGACGCCGGCTTCCTCGTCGTTGTCGGGTCGGGTCCGCCACCGCAGGGTGACGTCGTCCATGGGCTCTGTGTCTTCGGTGGACGCTGCCGTCGTCGTTGCCGGCGCTTCGGTTGGGGCGGTTGTCTCCTCCGTCGCAGCCTGTGTCGTGGTCGTCGTGTCGCCGCCGTCGTCAGCCGCGTCGTCGTCGCCGCCACACGCCGCCGCCACGAGGGCGAACACGATCAGCAGCAGTAGAAGTGGTTTCTTCACTCGGAAGACTCCTTTCGATTATGTCTCTACTTCTCGCCGCTCCTTGTGTGGAGCGGATTTCGAACCTCGGGTCATCGTGCAACCCAAACTTCGAGACCTTGCTCTTCCAGCTCGGCAATCGCTTCAGGCGACACCGAGCTTCCGGTGATCAGCGCATCGAGTGCATCGATGTCGCACACCCATGCGACGCTCGTCTCACCCACCTTCGAGCCGTCGGCGAGGGCCACGGTACGCCGCGCCGAACGCATCATGCGTTGCTTCATCTCGGCTTCCGGAAGGTTCACGTTGGTGACGCCGGTGCGCACGTCCACACCGTTGCACCCCAGAAACATCAGCTCGGCGTTGAGCCGTTCGAGCACGGGGCCGCCGAACGGATCGACCAACGAGTGCTGGAGGGGACGCACCGTGCCTCCTGTGACCACCACCGAGAACCTGGGCATGACGGGCTCGAAGGCGATGGCGATGTTGAGGCCGTTGGTGACCACGACCACGTCCTCGAGGTCCTGGCGTGCGGCCATCGCCTTGGCCAGCGCAGAGCACGTCGTGCCGACGTCGAGGATCACGACGTCGCCCGACTGCACCATCTCAGCAGCGCACCGTGCGATCGCACGCTTCTCTTCGACCGAAGAGATCGCCTCTTCCTCGAAGGGTCGCTCCCGCCGATCGGGGCGCGCCGCAAAGACCGCTCCACCATGAACCCTGCGCACGCTTCCTCTTCGTTCAAGGTGATCGAGGTCGGAGCGCACCGTCACCTCAGAGATCCCAAACTCGTTTGAGAGTTCTCCCACTCGCGCAAAATCGCGGTCGCGGATGATCGAGAGCATGCGCTCCCTCCGCACTGCAGGCAACGTGGCGGACGCCATCGGCAGATCTTCGATAATTTGCGTTTGTATGTCAAGAGGCATCATTTCCCTTTGTTTTGCAAAACCGGGTTCCTCTGCCCCCACTTCGGCGAGCGGTAGTGTTGCGCCGCAGCAGGAGAACAGCAGCATCTTTCGGAAACGGAGCTGGCATGGCGGCAGACGACCGGTTCGTTCTGTACGGCAACGAACTCGATGCGGCGCAGGCGCAGCGCGCCCGCAAGTGGCAGAACATGTTCGTTGAGAAGTTCGAATACGACCCTGACGAGACCTACACGCTGAGCCTGCGCGACAACGAATACCTGGGGCAGATGTTTGGGCTCAAGGACATCGTCCGCGACGGAGACGGCGAGCCGATCGATCCCGAGAATGGTGTCATCTGCGCCACCGTGCGCATGGGATTTGGTCACTACCGGATCGCCATGGCGGGCATGTCGGCGGCAAGGGCCATGGGCTTTACGCCGTATTGGCTCGACCTCCTTGCCATCCCTGGCATCAGCTCGGACGTGATCAACTGGTGGAACACCAACTACTCGAAGTTCTCGCGACTCTCGCAACGCAGCAAGCTGTTCAACAAATACGTGTGGGAGTCGATCACGACCGGCGACAAGACCCTCCCAGGTCTCAATTGGGCGTTGAACACGTTCGCCGCGGGGTGGCCGTGGCGCTTCGTGAAGGCCAACGCCAGGGACTACCGGATGAGTGAGCTGTTTGCCGGACTGCACCGCGCCCTGCCCCAGCAGGCGCCGCTACTCGGGTCGCACATGTGGAACACGATGGGAGCCGTGGCCGGCGGCATGACGCACGTCGTCGACATGATGTTCGACAACTGGCCGATGGCCTTTCAGCTCATCGAAGGCGCCAAGCACGGCGTGCAGTCACCCTCGGGCTACTACGGCTTCAGAGTCATGAGGAACTTCGACGACAAGGGCCGGATGCTCAGACCGGTGCCGCCGGATGCGCTCCACTTCGTCGGCCACCACGTCGACCACGAGCTCGTCGAGGGGATCGAGGAGGATTGTGCCGCCCGGCTGGACCGGATGCGACGAAGCGAGCCACGGCGGCTGATGCTCACCATGGGTGGGGCGGGAGCGCAACGGGAGCTCTTCAAGGCCGTCATCGAGCATTGCCGGCCGATGGTCGACCGCGGCGAGGTGACCCTCTTCGTGAACCTCGGCGACCACGCCGACAACTGGGAGTGGCTCCGCAACGAGATGGGACCGGCGGCTGCAGAGCTCTACACCCACTTCGACTGGGAGAACACGAAGGCGTTCGCTGATGAGATCCGCAGCGGGCATGCCGACGGTATCCACGTGTTCCTTCACGACAACATCTTCCACGCGGTCTATGCAACCAATTACCTGATGCGGGTCATCGACGTCATGATCACCAAGCCGAGCGAGCTGGCGTTCTATCCCGTGCCGAAGATTTTCAACGAACGGGTGGGCGGACACGAAGCGTGGGGGGCGATCCGCGCCGCAGAGCTCGGCGACGGCACGATCGAGACCAGGACCATCCCCGAGACGCTGCAAGCCATCGACCTGATGAGCCTCGACGACGACCTGCTCGAGATGTACTGCGACATGATCGTGAAGAACAAGCGCATCGGCATCTACGACGGCGCCTACAAGTGCGTCGAGCTTGCCACCGGTCGCCGCTGGGAACGCGACGAGGCTGGAGCCGGACGCGTCGTCGAGCAGGTGTAGCAGGTCCCTGACCGCGCACGAGGACTCTCGGATCATGACTGCCAATCCACCGCCACCGCCACGCAACGAGACCGCCCTGGCTGACCTGTTCCAGGGGCTGTTTGACGTGTCGGTGCGAAGGGCGCGACGCATCGTCGACGACCACCCGGAGCTGCGCCGGCCCGATGCCGTCAACCGTCTGGTGATGTCGGCGGGGTTTGCGCTGGATGACGGCCAATCGAGGCAAGCCGAACGATGGTACGCCATTGCTGGGCTGCTGATTGGGAACAACAACCGGGACGTCGCGAACCTCATCGCTCAGCTCGTCCACATCTACGAGGAGCTCACTCCGGAAGGCGAACCTGAGGATTGGGACTTTGGCACCGCGCTCCTCGTTATCCACTATGCGACCGAGGACGGCTTCCTCCGATCATGCCACCCCAACATGGCCGCTGGTGTGCTCCACATGGCGGCCGCGCTTCGGGGGCGCTACGGGCGCTTCGAACGCAACCCTGACACCGTCGCCGACGCCGTCGACCTGGCTCGAATGGCGGTCGCCGCCGGCCAAAGTGGCATCCCGCAGCGTGTGGATCACCTCATTGGCCTCGCCGAGCGGCTACGCGAGCTCTTCGAGATCACGGCAGATCCCGCCCATCTGCTCGAGGCGACCAAGACCATGCGGATGGCCGCTGCCGAGGCAGATCCGAACAGCCTGGCCTATGCCGACAGCCTCAACACGCTGAGCCGGAACCTGGCCTACACGTACGAGATCACCGGTGATCGCTCGAAGCTGGAGGAGTCCATTGCGGTCTCGCGGCGCGCCGTCGACGCGGCTGACGCAGCCGACCCCGCCTACCCGGTCATCCTCAGCATGCTCTCGGCGCGGCTGCGCGAGCTCTATCAATTGACGTTGCGCCGAGGGCTCCTGGACGAAGCAGTCGACGCAGCCCGCGCAGCCGTCGATCACGTTGATGCCGACGACCCGCGCCGGCCAGGGCTCCTCACCAACTTGGCGGGAAGTCTCGGCGGTCGCGCAAAGGTGGCGAAGAGCCACGAGGATCTCGACCAAGCGATCGCAGCCGCCCGTGAAGCGCTTGACCGGACCGTGCCAGAAGGATTCGACCGACCCGACTTCCTCCACAACCTCGCCGCGTTACTGGGGAAGAGGTTCGACGAGCATCACCGCCGGGAGGACATCGACGAAGCGATCCGCCTGTTGCGGGATGCGCTCGACGCGACACCCGTTTCGAGTGCACGTCGGCCGGTACGGGCGGCAAACCTGGCCACCCGGCTCGCCGCGCGCTTCGAGGCGACTGGGGACGACCACGACCTGGAGGAGGCGCGCCGGGTCACCACGTTCAACGCTGAGCTCGGCTACTCGGATGCGATCCGAATGGGCGAGACAAGGGCCTACCTGGCGCGGCAAGCGGGCGATGTGTATGCAGCGATCCAACCGCTGCAGGGCGCCCTGGAAGCGTTCCGATCGGAATCCGAGCGCCTCCGGGGCGACCGAGGCGCACTCCGCGAACTCGCCACGCACGCAGAGGGCCTGATCAGCAACCTCGCCTCGTGCCATGCGGTGGCTGGAGATGTATCGCGGGCGCGCGAGGTACTGGAAGCACCGCGGGTATGGCTGCCTCGCCCCGGCGCGCCCCGGTCGGATTTCGACGATCCCGCCACTGTATGGGTCTGCGCTGGAGACTGGGAGACTGTCATCTTGTCGACGCACCTCGACGAGCCGGTCGTCCTCCCCGTGAACCGATTCGACATGGGTGATGTGCTCTTCACGGCACTCGACGAGGCTCGCCGTGGACAGCCGGGCACTGCAGTGAGTGCCCTGGTCGATTTCACGAGCCGGCTCACCGAGCGATTCCCTGACACCGATGCGCTCCTGATTGCGCCGACGGGCTTCTGTGGACTGCTCCCGTTCGCGGCCGGCCGGACGTCGGAGGGAACGGCGTTGATCGAACGTGCCGCCATCACCGTCGCACCCAGCGCAGCATGGGCGGCAGCTGCTCATCGAGACCGTCCAGAAGGTGGAAGCTTCGGGGTGTTCCACCCCGGTCCACCGTCGTGGCCGCAGCTCCACCTGGGACGTGACCGCAGCTCCTTTGCCATGATGTTCGGCCGCGACGCCTGCATCGAAATGCCGACCGCAGCGGACGTGCTCCGACACTTGAACGCGGACGGCGTTGTGGCGCACTTCTCGTGCCACGGCAGCTACGACGCACTCGACCCCATGTCAAGTGGCCTCGAGCTCGAAGACCGGCTGTCGCTGCGTGCTGTGCTGCAGCATCAAGAGGTCAACTGGCTCGTCAACCTGTCGGCTTGCGAGTCCGGCATACCCGACCTCGCTCGTTCAGAGCAGATGATCTCGTTCCCCACGGCGTTCCTCCTCGCCGGTGCTTCCCACGTCATCGGAACGCTGTGGTCCGTCGGCAATGTCGCAGCGACGACGTACAACGAACGCTTCTACGAGGAGGTCCTGGCCGGTATGCCGCCCGCCGCAGCACATCGCGATGCAGTCCTGCGCGTGAGAGAGATGCGGTCTCATGCCCTCTGGTGGGCAGCGTTCACTCACTATGGATCGCCAGGGTGACGGTGCATCTCGACTCGAAAGAAACGGATCGGCGAGGCTCAGCCGGTAGAGCGCGGCGGGGTTGTTCAGGGAGGCTATCGACCAGTGCCCTCCCCTGATGGCGCGCCGATGCGGGCGCTCACGCTCAGAACCGCTCAGCGGACCCGCCCGGACTGCAGCACAAACCCGCCGCATGGCGCGAGGGTCACCGCCAGAGCGTCACCGTCGTGGTTGCCGACAATGACGTCGTCCCGGCCCTCGCCGTCGGCGATCACGACACCCGATCCGCGGGGATCCGCAAAGTCGAGCGCCACGTCCACCGGGAGCGGTTCGCCGGTCCCGTTGATGCCGGCGACGAACCACCTGTCGCCGTTGCGGCGGGCCATCACGACGTACCGGCCCGGTTCGCCGTCAACCAATCGGGTTTCGTCCCACGCGGCGGGAACCGCACTCAGGTAGTCCCGGACCTCCGCCGGCAGGCTCCGATAGGAGGCGGCCGAGTCGGCAAGGTGGAGGAGACCGCTTTCGAACACCACGGCAAGCGCCAGCTCGTGCGCCGCCGTCGTGAGGTGGGGAAACTGCTGGTCGCCGATCGTGACCGGGGTGTAGTCCATCGCGCCTACGACGTTGCGGGTGAACGGGAGAATCGTGTTCTGCGGGGGTGCAGCGGTGGGGAATTCAGGACGGAACGCGTATTGCTCAGCCCCGGCCACCGCCTCCATCGCCATCAAGTGCGGCCACGTCCGCTCCCAGCCCCTGGGAACCGTACTGCCGTGGAAGTTGACCATGAGCTCATACTCGGCGGCGTCTCTCAGGATGCTGAGATACAGCTCGATGCCCGCCTGCTTGTCACTGTGGAAGAAGTCGACCTTGATGCCGGCAACACCCCACTCGGCAAGCCTCGCCATCTCGGCACGCCGCACATGGGTGTCGACCATCCGATCTCGCGGCTGTTCGGGGACGTGATTGTGGGGACCGCCAGAGTTGTACCACAGGAACACGCCGACCCCCCGCGCTGCTGCCTCGGCGACGAGGGCACGGATTGCCGCCTCATCGTGAAGCTGCCAATTGGCGTCGATGAGCGTGTGCTCCCAACCGAACTCGACAGCAAGGTCGACGTAGGTCCGCAGTGCGTCGAGATCCCTGGGGCTGTTGTGATCGGACCACCAGCTCCAGGAGACGCGACCCGGCCGAATCCAACCAGTTGGGGCAACTTTCGATGGGGTGCTCAAGCTGGTGACCAGACTCGACTCGACGATCGCCGCAAGGTCGTCGCCGACCATGATCACGCGCCACGGCATCTGCCAGGGAAGTGCCGATTCCGGCTGCACCTCGCCGACGCCTCCACCTTCAGCCACTTGCGGCAGCACGATGCGGTACTCCCACCCATGGGGATGGCTGCCGAGATGTCCGCCGAAGTAGCCGGGCCCGAGATCCGCCTCGGCCAGCAGCACCCAATGATCGCCGGTCTGGAAGAGGGCAGGCATGTTCCAGCTTGGGATGGAGGCCCCGTGCCCAATGGCGATGCCATTGGCGTAGAGCTCCTCGTAGGCGGGGGCGGCAAGTGCAGCCGGCTGAGTGGGCTGGATCCAGGCCCGGCCGCCGTGAGCGAAGTTGAAAGTCGTCAGCTCGTCGGTCACCCTGAAAGTCCTTGAATCGTGCTCCGGGAAGCGGTAGCGGAAAGCCACGCCGTCGTTGGCAACCCGCATGGTGAACTCGATCAGTCCGACGCCGGGACCGCGCAACGTGACGACTCGCTGCCTGGCCTGGTGTCGTATCGATCGACGCTTGCCGTGGACCAGCTCGTACGCATCGTCGACCGATTCAACAGGGGACACCTCGATCGGTACCATCCCTGCGGTAAAAGCCTGGTCATCACGGACCAGCCCCAATCGGGATGGCGCGATCACCAGTGCGTCCCGAAGCCGGACCGAATACGTTGCCGTGCCGGCGGCTCCGATAGCCAACTCCAGCACGAGTTCACCGTCGGGAGAGACTACGGGCCAGATCATTCCTCGACCCGCTGAGCCGCAGGCCCGTTGCCGCGCCCGGGCACGAGCGAGGCGGTCACAACGCCGCAGACACCTGCCGAGAGAACATTCGGTTTGGGTCCGAGGGTCGATGCTGTGCGCCGCCGAAACCGGGGTGTCGTTCGCATTCCCGGACTGTACCGACCGGAGGCGGATACTCCGGCTGGAGCAACCTCTCCTCAGAACGAGCCGCACGGCTAGGTTTCGCCTGGCTCAGTGTGGGAACCGTGCCGGAGCACATTCCCCGCCGGAACCACGATCTCGTTGGGAGGGGAAGTGCTGGTCCGAATCAGGCAACTGCGGGACAAGATCCGAAGCAGCCTCTTTTGGGTCCCTTTGCTGTTCGTCATCGGCGCAGTTGTGCTGGCCGAGCTCATGCTGCAGGTGGATCAGAACATCGGCGTCATCCCCAGCCGGCTATCGGCAACCGTCGATAGCGCTCGCAGCGTCCTCGCTGTGGTGGCCAGCGCTACGTTTGCGTTCGCCGGCATTGCGTTTTCGGTCAGCCTGCTGCTGATTTCCCTCGCATCGAGCCAGTATTCGCCCCGAGTGGTCCACGGCCTCTTCCGCGACCCGTTCAACAAACGGGTCATGGGGGTGGTCATCGGAACATTCGTGTATTGCCTCCTGGTGTTGACGGCCGTTCAGCTGCCCGTCGGCGAAGGCGTCAGTGCGCCGGTACCAAGCCTCTCGATCTTCCTCGCTGTCGTACTCGGTGTGGCCTCCGTGCTTTCGATCGTCGCTTTCATCGACCACAGCGCCCATTTGATGGACGTGTCGAAGATCCTGCACCGCGTCACCGCCGATGCGCTCAGCAAGATTCGAGACACATGGCTCGACGCTCCGCCCGAGAAACCCGAAGACGACTTGGGAAGACCCGATGGTGCGGGATTTGCCGTCACCTTCGGCCGGCAAGGCTGGGTGCAACAGGTCGACTATGACGCGCTGTTGGGCACGCTGGAACCTGGGTCGGCCATGGAACTGGAGACCGTTGCCGGCCGCTACGCGATTCCGAATACGGCGCTCTGCTCGATATGGCCTCCCCCGTCGGACAAGGACAAGACGAAGGACGCGGTGCGCAGCGCCGTCTTGGTCGATGAGACGCGCACCATGCAGCAGGACGTCACCTACGGGGTCCGGCAGCTCGCCGACGTCGCGCTCAAGGCGCTTTCGCCGGGCATCAACGATCCCACGACAGCCCAGGATGCGTTGTTCCACCTCGGCGCCGTGGTGCGGGAGCTGCTGGTACGCACTCCCCCGGCACGCCACATGACGGGCCGCGACGGCCGCGTGCTGCTGCTGCCACAGGCCCTCACCCACGAGGAGCTCGTCGGGTTGGCCTTCGACGAGGTACGGCTGGCGGCGGTCGGGCAGCCAACGGTGCAGATCTACATCCTGGAGATCCTCGAGCTGCTCAGCTCCTCACTCGAGGCAGACCATCGCACTGATGCGCTTGCTGCACTACGAGTGCAAGCGGATCTGGTGCTCGAATCCAGCCGGCTTGGCGAGCTGCCCGCCTACGACGTCCAAAGAGTCCGCACTGCACACCGCATCCGCTTCCCCGAGCCCGGGTGACCTCCCACTCCTGCTGCGACAGGGCCCCCGCTGTGTCGGTAGGGTTGCGGACCACCGAACACAGAGCTCGGCGACGGCATGATCGAGACCAGGACCGTCCCCGAGACGCTGCAAGCCATCGACCTCATGAGCCTCGACAACGAGTTGCTCGAGATGTACTGCGACATGCTCGTGAAGAGCAAACGCATCGTCATCTACGACGGCGCGCCTACGAGTACATCGAACTCGCCACCGGTCGCCGCTGGCAACGCCACGAGGACAGCATCGGAGGCGTCGTCGACGAGGCGTGAGCGGTTCCGACCGCGGGACTCCCACACCCGTGGGCCGGCCCCGAAGGACCGGCCCACTCCGTGCCTGTCGCTGCTCCCGAAGTAGGTTCAGGGCAGGTGCACCGAGGGCTCGAATGGGCTCGCGGTCACCGTCCGGCCGCACCTATTCGGTCGAGCAGCCTTCCGGTATGGTCGATCGTCACGGAAGCTGCGCTCACCGTGCGCCGTGGCCCGAGGACCGTGTTGTCTGTGCCCTCGTCAAGCACGTCGTCGCCCGGGTTCATCGTCTTCACGTAGTCGTCGAAGGTACCGGAGCCGAGCCAGATCTTGGCGACGCCGCCTTCGAAGTCACCGACGTCGTTGCCCACGATCTGCCAATTGCCTGAAGGATCACCGTCGACGCCGTGGTAGACCGCAGCCGTCGCCCCTGCACCGGTGAAGAGGTTGTTCTTCACGATCACGTCGAATGCAGCCAGACCGAAGACGCCTCCGTACTCGACGTCAGCCAGGTCGATGTGGTTCGCAACGATCTGCGCATCGACGGACTTGTCGCCGGCGATGAAGGTCGCAAGATCGATGATGCCGATCCCGTCTGCGCTGCCGACTCCGTGGATGAAGTTGTTGCGCACGTCGAGCTCTGACAGCTCCTCGACCGGGTAACCGAACGCGAGAGCCGCCTCCCCCTGCACCAGCACTACGCCCCATTCCTGTGCGCTGCGGATGTCGTTGTTGGATACCACCATGCGCGATCCGCTGAGACCGAATCCGGACACACCGACCGCAACGTCGTCAAAGGTGTTTCCGTTGCCGGGTTGCCCGCCGACAACGATCGTTCCGTCGACGACCGCGGTCGCATCCACGGCGAAGCCGAGGCCCTCGAAGTGCGAGCCCTGTACCGAGAAGTCCCCGGTGACCGGCCACCAGAGGACGGGCGGGCAGTCGATGGCGATGGTGGCAGCGATCCAGACTCCGTGGTTGACCGGCGGAAACTCTTCAGCAAAGTCCACTTTCGGCCCATAGAGGGCCACATTCGCAACGCGACCATCGATGTGATGCGGTGTCGCATCGTCACAATCGGTGAGCCCTGCGGTTCCCGGGCCGCCGAACTGGATCATGCCGCCGAAGAGGTTCGTCCGAAGCTCGTCGCCGGGATCGTCGAACGGCGCCGACCAAGGCGCACACGGCGTTGGATCCGTGACCTCGAGGGTGATGTCGGCAACGGTCACGTCCCCGCCGTTGAAGTAGATCCACGTCGTTCCCCGCCCGATGTCGATTCGACCCTGGCAGTCGAGGTCAGGGAGCGCCACCACGCTGGTTTCGTCCACGCCGGTCCCGCGGAATGTGCCGCGGAAGTTCGTACCCGTGAGCAGACCTGCAGTGAACCCTCCGGGAGCGAGACGAACGTCGGCGCCCTGCCCAGAGGCCGCCGCTTCGTCGAGCGCGCATTGGATGTTCATGGTGTCGTCACCCTCGGACGGGACGACTATCCATTGTCGTCCGGAGTGGCCTACGTGTTGGGGATCACAGCTCGTAGCGTTGGCGGTGGCGATGGGGACGAGGAAGGTGAGGAGCACCACCGCTGCCATCAGAACGGCCATTGCGACTGGGCGGCGAACTGGGGTTGGAATCGTGTGGCGCATCTTCGCCTCTTTCCACTTGGTGTAGGTGTATGTCTACGACTGGCCGATCACCGATTGATCACCGGGGTGCGGTCATCTCACCCGACCCACCGGGGACCGGATACCGGGTGACAAAGCCGCCCCGAATCCCCGTTGAATCAAGGCGGCGTGCTTCAGATAGACCTCCAGGGATTCGACGGTTCGTCCCTCCTGCTGGAGGGCACCGATCGGCAGCGCGGTGAGACGCTCCCGGAAGGATGGCGGCAGGGCTGCCAAGGGGTCGGCATCGACCAGCGGCTTGGCGGTTTCGACGAGTGTCTCGAATCGGTCTGCGTCCACCTCGACCTTGCCGTAGTCGAGGCGGTAGCCGCTCGGTGTGGTCTGCACCACCGCTGCCAAGGCCGGGATGGGCGGTGCAGAGCCGGACGTAGACGTGAAGTGCATGGGCCGGCCTCTTCGGTGGCGAGCCTTCCCACAGTGCGTCGATCAGCAGCTCCAGCGTCGGGTCCGGCCGCCCACCGTGGCGAGCGCCACGAACAATCCTCGGACCTCCCGCCTTGGGAGCGGGCCCTCCCGACCCCTCGCCAGCAGTCGGACGGGGCCCCCAAACACACCGATCTCGAACTCGCCCACCTCGATCTCCCCTCTCTCGGGTTCCGAAGCAGCAAGGCCGGCAGGCGCGCCCTTGGTAGCTCGCAAGCAGTGAGGCGTCCGGCCGGCTGGGACATGAATACGCCAGGCGCGTCAAGGATGCGTCAAGCGGCAAGGGCGGGCGACGGGTCGCCGCTGGCAACGCGACGGGTCCGGTCGAGGTCCGGCCGGCACCCTTCGGCGGATGTGTGGTCCGCCTGACTCCGAGCTGAGGAGCCACAGAAAGGCGGGGAGGGCCGATCCATGCCCACCCAGGTACCCTGGGCACACAGCGACACGCCCGGCTGGGTTCATCTGGACCGGCGGGGGAGCGTGCCTCGGCGCATCATGCTCGCCACTCCATCGCCGCTCTTGGGAGGGGATGTGCTGGTTCGACTCCGGCAGCTACAAGACCAGATCCGCAGCGGCCTCTCCTGGGTTCCGAAACTGTTCGTCGTCGGGTCTCTCGGGCTGGCGGAGATCATGCTGCGAGTCGACCAGAACGTCGGCGACCTCCCTGCAGGCGTGTCGGCGACCGTGGACAGCGCGCGCAGCGTGCTCGCTGTCGTGGCCGGCGCCACGCTGGCGTTTGTCGGCATCGCGTTTTCTGTTGGCCTGCTGTTGATCTCGCTCGCCTCGAGCCGGTACTCGCCGCGCGTGGTCCATGGCCTCTTCCGGGACCCTTTCAAAAAGCGAGTCATGGGCGTCGTCATCGGGACGTTCGTGTACTGCCTCCTCGTGCTGAACTCGGTCCAGACCCCGCCAGCCGAAGAGGTCGCTACCGCTGCGTTGCTCATGCAAGCGGACCTGGTGCTCGAGGCCGGCGAGCTCGCCGAGCCGCCGGCGTACGATCTGCAGCGAGTGCGCACCGCATCCAACAGCAGGTTTGGCAGCTGACGGCCGAGACGATGGAGTATGCACCGACGCCCACGTCCACAACGCTGACCGCCGTTGGCACCGCTCTTGGCTGCCGCGTCTCCCACGTCCGGCGCATCTTGGGCGGGCAGAGCGCGACGACGGATTTGCTGCGGGCCGAGGACGGCACGTTCCTCGTCCTTCGGCGGCATGGGGCCTGGTCCATTGGCCTCGATGACGGTATCGCCGACCGGGAGAAGTCGGTCCTGGAGGCGGTACGCGCCGCAGGCGTGCCCGCTCCTGAGGTGCTGTGGGCGGGACCGCTCGATGTAGGAACCGCCATCATCACGTCCTTCGTCGAAGGTGAGGCGATCCTCGTTCCTGAGGATCCGGTGGCATGGGTGGGAGGCCTCGCCGAGACGCTCGTCCGCCTCCACTCGGTGGCCGTCGGCCAACAGCTTGGGCAGCAGCTGACGAGCGCTCCTGCCAACCCTGTCGTTTTCGATCCTTCGCCTGGGTTCTTCGAGCATGCCCGCGCACGGGAGCTGCTCGCCCGCCGAGACCTACTCACCCCACCGTCCTTCGATTCGCCGAAACTCGTGCATGGCGACTTCTGGCCGGGCAACGTGCTGTGGCGTGGGGGCGAGATCGCCGCGGTGGTCGATTGGGAGGCGGCGGTGCTCGCCGACCCGGCAGCCGACGTTGCCTACTGCGCCACCGAGATGCATTACCTGGGTCTCGTGGAGGAAGCTGAACAGTTCGTTGCCGCCTACCGCAACGGCACCGACTCTTCACTGGAAGCACTCGACTACTGGATGGTCACAGCGATCTGCCGCAGTCTCGGCGAGCTCTCTGGATACCTCGACGGATGGCGCGGGCTGGGCCATGCAGCAGAACTCCGGGTCGTCGAACAACGCCAAGGCTTGCTGATCGACAGGTACTTGGACGGCTGAGGCCCTCGGGCGCCGCGCAGCCCGCCGCAGGCGTGGCGGTGGCGCTTCCAAGCGGTCGACGTCGCCATCCCAATTGCGATGGCGACAACCTCCGGGCTCCGTCGCATCCGCCTACGGAGCAACCGTAAGACCGAGTTGTGCCAACCACTGCAGACAAACCTCGGCCTGGTCGCGCTGCAACGTCCTCACGGTCGGGTTCACGTTCGGCGATACCGGCAAGCCCGCGTAGCTGGAGAAGTACCCGGCGACCATCGCCACCAGGTGGACATCGGCATCAGGCAGCACCTCCCAGGGCGCCGGGCCACCCTCCAGATGCAGACTTGGGAGCCACGCCACGACATCGATCTCAGGGTTGCCCGGTGCGTCCAGTTCCAATCCACGAGCTTGGCCTCGGGGACAAAACACAGGTTGTCGCTGCGCACATCGGAATGGACCACGCTGGTGCCTGTGACGTCGGCTGCCGCCTCGGCTGCGCAGAGCAGGGGCAACGCCGTCTCCAGCCAGTCGTGGTTGGCGAGACCGGTCGACAGGAACGGGCGCGGATCTTCACCGATCACACGCCACCGCATGAAGTCGTCACGCAGCTCGCGCCAGCTCGGGAGCCAGTCTGGTCCCTCGATCGAAGCCAGTTCCGCACACGCCCGCAGAACCGCATCGATGCGCATCGGGTTCCAAGGTGGCGGCCACGCCGCACCGCTGAGATCCTCCAGGACGAGAATCGGCCACTTCCCCGCGTCGTCCCACGCCAACATCTCGGGCATGCAGGTCGCTGCGATCCCGGAGTAGATGGCGTGCTCGTCACGGAGGAACACCGCAGTCGGTTCCGTGGTCGCCGCCTTCACGAAGAAGGACAGCCCTGCCCGGGTGTCCACGACCCATATGCCGGCTCCGCTATAGCCACCGACAACCGGCCGCCACGTCCTCGTCGCACCAAAACGAGTCTCCACCCGTCGGCGCACATCCTCAGCAGGTACCGGAGGCCGAACCACCGGGCAAGCCTATCGACCACCCCGCCACACGTCGGTAAGGGCTATTCGGCGAGGTGGGTACGGAGGGTGGCGAGTTGGGCCGCAACCGACTCCATCGAGCCGCCGCCGGGGGTACGGCGGTTGACCACCGAGCCGGCCGGTGATGTCCGCTCGAGATCGGCCGGGTCGAACGCCGGGTGGGCGGCGTTCAACTCGTCGCTGGACACGTCGGAGAGGGTGCGGCCCGAGGCGACGAGCATCGCCACCATGCCCCCCACCACTTCGTGCGCTTCCCGGAAGGGCACGCCGCGCTCGACCAGCACCTCGGCAAGGTCGAGCGCGGTGACCCACGAAGCAGGCAGCGGCGGATGGAATGTCGCACCGGCAATCATTCCCGTGAGCGCCTCAACGCTGAGCGCCAGCGTGTCGTCTGCGTGGAATACCGCCCGCTTGTCCTCTTGGAGGTCGCGGTTGTAAGCCAGCGGCAACCCCTTCTGCAGCGTCAGCAGGGCTGTGAGGTCGCCGATGACGGTTGCCGTCTTGCCGCGGGCGAGCTCGGCGATGTCGGGGTTCTTCTTCTGGGGCAGCGCAGACGAACCGGTCGTGTGGCGATCGTCGTACGTCGCCCAGCCGAACTCGGCAGTCGACCACAGGATCAACTCCTCGGCGAGCCTCGACAGATGCACCATCGTCTGCGCCACGCAGAACGTGTATTCGGCTGCAAAATCACGGGAGCCCACCGCATCCAAAGAGTTGGTGAAGACCCCCGAGAAGTCCAGCCGAGCGGCAACCCGCTGTGGATCGAGCGGGAGCGAGCTTCCGCCCGACGCTCCGGCGCCGAGTGGCGAAACGTCGATCCGGGTGATCGCGCCTTCAAACCGTTCGACGTCGCGCACCAACATCCAGGCATACGCCAGCAGATGGTGGGCAAGCGGCACGGCCTGCGCCTGCTGGAGATGCGTGTAGGAAGGCACCACGACGTCGCCGGCCTGCTCGGCGGCGTCTGCCAAGGTGGCCGCCAGCTTCCGCAGTTGCGCAACGCGAAGATGGCCGGCCCGACGAAGGTACAAACGAAGGTCGAGGGCGATCTGATCGTTGCGGGAGCGGCCGGTGTGCAGCTTGCCGGCGACGAAGCCGACCAGCTCGCCGAGACGGCGCTCCACTGCGGAGTGCACGTCCTCGTCACTCTCGAGGAAGGCAAAGGTGCCGGCATCTGCTTCGTCGAGGATGACGTCGAGGCCCTCTGTCAATGTGGCAACCTCTTTCGGCGTCAGGAGCCCAACTTCGCCGAGCATCGCTACGTGCGCCAGGGACCCGGTCACATCGTCGGCGAGCAGTCGACGATCCGCGATGTCCACCGTGAACCGCCACAGCGCCTCGTCAGGCGAATCCGAGAACCGCCCGCCCCACAGGGTCACGAGCGCCTACCGCGAGGCGCTCCGGGTCTCCCCCCGGCCCCCGGAAGGAGTGCCCCCTCCGACCTCGGCGAAGCGCCGAGCCCATCTCCTCCACACGACCGTGGGAGGAGCACGGAACGGCTGCGATACGTCTCGATCACTCGCCGCCACCGATTCTTCGCTCGGCGAACGTGCGGAGACGGAGGGACTGGAGGCGGATGAAGCCGGTGGCGTCGCCCTGGTCGTAGACATCGTCGGCTTCGAAGGTTGCGGCGGCCTCGTCGTAGAGGTTGTGACTGCCGGAATGCCTCCCCTCGACAATGGCCTGGCCCTTGTACAGCTTGAGCCGGGCTTCACCGTTGACCCGCTGCTGGACGTTGTCCATGAAGGCCTGCAGCGCCTCCCGCTCAGGTGAGAACCAGAAGCCGTTGTAGACCATCTCGGCGTAGCGCGACACGAGTTCGTCCCGCAGATGCGTGACCTCGCGATCGAGCGTGATGGATTCCACGGCTCGGTGGGCGTGATAGAGCAGCGTGCCGCCGGGGGTCTCGTACACCCCTCGATTCTTGATCCCGACGAAGCGGTTCTCGACGATGTCGACGCGGCCCACCCCGTGCCGCCCGCCCTTCTGGTTGAGCAGCGTGAGCAAATCGACAGGTCCGAGCTCTACACCGTCCACACTGACCGGGGTTCCCTCGTGGAATCCGATCGTCACCCACTCGGGCTCGTCGGGTGCCTCTTCGGGGTTCGTCGTCATCGTGAACATCTCCGGCGGCGGCGCCACCCACGGGTCCTCCAGCACGCCACCCTCGTAGGAGATGTGGAGGAGGTTGGCATCCATCGAGTAGGGCTTCTCCGGCGTCACCGGGATGGGGATGTCGTGCTCGGCGGCGTAGGCCACACAATCCGCCCGACCCCTCAGGTCCCATTCCCGCCAAGGAGCAATGACCTTGATCTCGGGCTTGAGGGCGTAGGCGGCCAGTTCGAAACGGACCTGGTCGTTGCCCTTGCCGGTGGCGCCGTGGGCGATGGCGTCGGCACCCGTCTGTTCCGCAACCTCGACCAACCCCTTGCTGATGATGGGACGCGCCAGCGACGTGCCCAGCAGGTAGTAGCCCTCGTAGATGGCGTTGGAGCGGACGGCGGGGTAGACGAAGTCCCGAACGAACTCCTCCCGCAGGTCCTCGGTGATCGCCTCGATCGCACCGGTGGCGAGCGCCTTCTCCCTGGCCTCCTCGGCCTCCTCCCCCTGCCCAACGTCTGCGGTGTAGGTGATGACCTCGGCGCCGTACTCCTCCCGTATCCAACGGAGGATCACCGACGTGTCGAGACCACCGCTGTAGGCGAGAACGACCTTCTTGACGTCACTTCTCATCTTCTGACTCCTATGCGATCCAGTTCTTCGAGGAGCCCGCGGCCCCCGATGTCTTCATTGGCAATGACGATCAACGTGTCGTCTCCTGCAACGGAACCGAGCACACCATCGAGACGGGCGCGGTCGATGGCGCCTGCAACAACATGGGCCGCTCCCGGCCGCGTTCGGATCACGAGCACGTTGGCGGAGGCTGCCAGCGAGTCGACGAACTCGTCGATGATGCGCACCGTCTCCCGGTCATCGCCGGCGAGGCCGGCTGCATCCTCGGGAATCTCGTAGTGCAAACCACCGTCCTCGGTCCTGATCTTCACGGCCCCGATGGCGTCCAGATCCCGGGATACGGTGGCCTGGGTGACGTAGTGACCGGCCGACTCGAGCATGGCCACCACCTCTTGCTGGGATGTGACGGGGTTGGAGGTGATCAGTTTGCGGACGAGACGCCGCCGGGTGGCGATGGTCGAGCTCACGTGGTCTCCTCGGCATCGACGGTGATCATGGTTCCAATGCCTTCCGGGGTGAAGATCTCGAGCAGCAATGCGTGCTGGACCCTGCCGTCGAGAATGTGCGCGCGACGCACCCCGGATTCCACGGCGTGGATACATGACTGAAGCTTGGGCAGCATGCCTGCCGATATCGAGCCGGATGCCAGCAGGTCCTTGAGTTCGGCGACGGTGATGCGCTGGATGAGGGTGTCTTCGTCGCCGAGGTCGCGGTAGAGACCCTCGACGTCGGTCAGGTACACCAGCTTCTTTGCACCCAGCGCCTCTGCGAGCGCCCCTGCTGCGGTGTCGGCGTTCAAGTTGTACGCCCCGCCGTCCTCACCGCGGGCGAGCGGAGCGACGACGGGAACGTAACCTTCCGCCTGCAGGGCGATGACGAGTCCGGGATTGACCGAGGTCACCTCGCCGACGAAGCCGAGTCGCTCGTCCTTCGGGGCTGCGACGAACGTGTTGGCGTCGAGGCCGTTGACCCCCGCAGCCAGAGAGCCGTGAGCGTTCACCAGACGCACGATGTCCGGGTTGACCTCGCCTGCCAGCGTGGTCTGGACGACACGAATGGTCTCGGCGTCGGTGATGCGCAGACCCTCGATCCACTGCGGCTCGATCCCGAGTTGACCCATCGCCCTGGAGATGTGGGGGCCGCCGCCGTGCACGATCACGGGGTTGATTCCGACGTAGTGCAGCAGCGCAACGTCGTCGGCGAACGTGTTCCGGAGCGACTCGTCGACCATCGCCGATCCCCCGTATTTGATGACGACGGTGGTGCCCCGGAATCGCTTGATGAAGGGCATGGCCTCGGAGAAGATCCGCGCCTTGCCCATCGTGCGGGCAATCCGGGACTTCTTCACGTCGGGAGTGGTGTGCCCTGTCGCCATCACCAACCCCTTCCGGTCCTGCGAGGCTCAGAGTGGAACAGGCGTCTCATGACCGCTCCCCGTTGAAGACGACGTAATCCGGGGTGAGATCGGTCGTCAGCACCTCGGCGATCCCCGGCCCGTTGCCGACGGTGATATCCACAGTGAAATCGCCTGTCCCCAGCCGGGCAGCAAGCGCCTCCGTATCACAGGGCACCGCAACTCCCCCGACCGCAACGGGCGTGTCCTCGTAGGTGACGCAGACACCGGCTGGATCGATCGGCCGCTCCCAGGTGCCGACGGCCCCGAGGATCCTGCCCCAGTTGGGGTCGCCGCCGTAGAAGGACGCACGCACCAGCGCCGAGTCGGCCACCAGCCGCCCGAGGTTCCGAGCTTCCGCGGCGTCGACGGCGCCCCGCACCACGAGCCGCACGACCCTGGTCGCCCCCTCGGCATCCGCTGCGATCTGCTGGGCGAGACTGCGGCACACGTCGCCAAGAGGCCCGGCAAGATCGGTCGTGGTGGCGTGGTGCCCTGAAGCGCCGGATGCGAGCGCGACCACGGTGTCGTTCGTGGATGCGCAGCCGTCGACGTTGAGGGCATGGAACGACTCGTCGACCGCTGCCCGCAGCGCCGAGTCGAGGTCCACCGGATCGACAATGGCGTCGGTGGTGACCACGGCGAGCATGGTCGCCATGTCGGGCCGGATCATCCCTGCACCCTTGGCCATGCCCGCCACCACGAACCCGTCGCGGGACGACACTGCTTCCTTCCGGACGCTGTCCGTAGTGAGGATGGCCGCCGCCGCATTCGAGGACGCATCCCCGTCGGTCTGCAACGCCGTGTGGGCCGCGCCGATCCCGTTGCGCATCACGTCCGTGTCCAGGGTGGGGCCGATGGGGCCCGTCGAGCAGACGATGACCTCGGTCGGATCACACCCCACGAGTTCGGACACGATCGCAGCACTCGCCACCGAAACCTCGAGCCCGCCTGCGCCGGTCCCGGCATTCGCGCAGCCGGAGTTGAGCACCACGGCGCGGGTCGACGGCCCTGCTTGGAGGTGCCTGCGGCTGAGCTGCACCGGCGCAGCGGCAGCGTGGTTCACCGTGAACACCGCAGCCCCAACCGTCCCAGGCACTCCGACGACGAGCGCAAGATCCAGATCCCCCGCCGGCTTGATCCCTGCAGCGACCCCCGCCGCTTGGAATCCAGCCGCACTGGTGATCACGGCATCCACCCGTCGACCGGAAGACCCGCTGGCTCGGGGAGCCCGAGCATCAGGTTGGCGCACTGTACGGCCTGCCCGGCAGCGCCCTTCAACAGGTTGTCCTCGGCTGCCATCACGATCGCCGTCCCGGTGCGCTCGTCGAGATACGCAGCGAGGAGCACCCGGTTCGAGCCGACCACCCAACGCGTCTGCGGCGGGCGATCGATCACCTCCACAAACGGCTCATCGGCGTAGGCCTCGTGGAGGGCCGCCACCAGATCGGCGCCGGTTGTGCCCGCTGCGGTTGAGGCGTAGCAGGTGGAGAGGATCCCCCGCTGCATCGGCACCAGGTGGGGCGTGAAGACGACCTTGGGCTCGGTCCCCGCAGCCATGGCGATCCCTTGTTCGATCTCGGGGCGATGGCGGTGGGTGAGAACGCCGTAGGCAGCGACCCCTTCGTCGACCGCACCGAACATCAGGCTCGGCTTGGCGCCTCGTCCTGCGCCGCTGACCCCCGACACCGAATTGACCGTCAGCGGCGAGTTCACCAGCCCGGACCCGACGAGTGGGGCGAGCGCCAAGATGGCGGACGTTGGATAGCAGCCGGGAACGGCCACCTTCCGGGCGCCGACGATGTCCAAACGGAACAACTCCGGGAGGCCGTACGCCCACTCCCCCAGCTCGGCGGGGTATGGGTGGTCGGTCCCGTAGGCGGTGCGGTAGCGCTCCGGAGTGGTCATCCTGAAGTCAGACCCGAGGTCGACAACCCGCACCCCGTGGCGCAGCACGGCCATCGCCGGAGTCGCCGATGCACCATGGGGCAGCGCCAGGAACACGAGATCACAGCCGGCAACGGCGTCCGGGTCCATGGCCTCCAGCACGCGGTCACTTCCACTCAGCTGCGGATGCACCTCTCCAAGCCGCTCACCTGCTGAGCTGTGCGCCCCCAGGTACACGAGGTCGAGATCGGGATGGCCGTCGATGAGACGAACGAGCTCGCCTCCGGCATATCCGGAGGCGCCGAACACGGCGACACGTTGACCCATGGGCTTCGTCCTGGAGGAGGATGTGGAGAGAGACGGAACTATACGCATACGTGTATACCCATGCGAATTGACCGCCGGCGGCGCTCACAACCGCACTAGCGTCGATGCCCATGGACGCCTCCAACGTCGCTGCATTTGTGATCGCCAGCACGATCCTGCTCGTTGTGCCGGGGCCTGCGGTGACGTACGTCATCGCCCGCAGCCTCCAGGACGGGCGGCGCGTCGGCCTCGCGTCCGTGGCGGGACTCCACGTCGGCACCTCCGCCCACGTTGCGGCCGCCGCCCTCGGCCTGTCTGCACTGCTGGTGGCCTCGGCGCATGCCTACACCACCTTGCGTTGGGGTGGCGCCGCCTACCTCATCTACCTCGGCATCCGAACGATCCGCACTCCCGCAGCAGAAGCGGGCGGACCTGGCGCATCCGTCACCGGCCGCCGGGCGTTTCGGGACGGAGTCGTCGTCAACGTGCTCAACCCGAAGCTTGCCGTGTTCTTCCTCGCCTACCTCCCGCAGTTCACGACGCCGGATGCTGGTTCGGCAACGGTCCAGCTCGTGGTGCTCGGGGCAATATTCATTGCCGTCGGGATCGTCACCGACGGGCTCTACGCCGTGACGGCTGCGGCGGCCGGCCGGCGTTTCGGCACCGCGTCGCCAATCCTCCGTCATCGCAATCGCATCGCCGGTGCGGTCTACCTCGGCCTGGGGGCCTTGGCGTTCGCCATTCCGGGCCGTCGCAGTTGACCGCAACCGAGGAGCACCATGAAACCCTTCACCATCGTCTATGTCACCGACATGGAGCGGAGCCTTGCGTGGTACCGCAGCCTCCTGCCAGACGCTGCGTTGGTCAGCACGTCGCCCTACTGGTCGGAGTTGTCGTTCGGTCCTGCCTCGGTGGCGTTGCACTCGGCTGCTGAGGTCGCCACCGGAACCCAACTCGGGTTCGCCCTCGAGGCCGACCAACCACTCGAGGACATCCTCAGCTCGCTCACCACGAGGGATGTCGTGGTGTCGAAGGGCATCTCGGATGAGCCGTTCGGCCGGTCGATGGTGATCCGCGATCCGGACGGGCTCGCCATCCAGATCAACGAGCACGACCCTGCGAGGTACCCCACGGCTGCCGAGGACTCTTGATGCTGACCCGCCACTAACGTCGCAACCGTGAGGCGGAACCGGAGCACGATGCGGCTGCTGACGGTGGGCAGCATCAGCGTTGGGATGATGCTGCTTCCTGCCGCGGCACACGCTCATGGCATCGGGGGACGTGCCGACCTCCCCGTACCCGTGAGCTACTTCGCCGTGGGTGCGGGCCTGGTGATCGTGCTCACCTTCGTGATGCTCAGTGCCATGTGGACCGAGCCCCGGTTGCAGGATGGCCCGCGGCAGCGGGCGGTGCGCTCGAAGGGCCTGACCCGGCTCGTCAAAGGGCTCGAAGCCGTCGGGCTGGCCGGGTTCACGATCGTGCTGGTTGCAGGGTTCGCCGATGGCACGGCCAGCCCGCTCAACATTGCTCCGGTGACGGTGTTCGTGTTCTTCTGGCTGGTGGTGCCCTTCGTCGGGGCGGTCGTCGGCGATTGGTGGCACTGGATGAACCCATGGGCCACGCTGTCGCGCCGCATCAACCGGCACCGCCCCGAACGCGCCGACCTGCTCAGCCGCTTCGGCGTGTGGCCGGCAACGGCGCTGTTCATCGCTTTCACCTGGCTGGAGTTGGTGTCACCGGACAGCGGCAATCCGACGACGCTGGCGACGGCAACCCTCGTGTACACGATCGTCGTACTCGCGGTGGGTTTCGTCACCGGGCCCAACACCGGTCTCCGCCTCGCCGAGGCATTCCACACCTACAACCAGCTCACGGCATCGATCGCGCCCTACGACCTCGTCCCGGACGACGCCGTCGGCGCAGCCACCGCAACGGTGCGACCCGGCATCGGGCATCGCGGCTGGCTGCGAGCCCTGCCCGTGCTCCCCGAGTGGCCGGGTCTTGCCGGGTTCGTCACCGCAATGATCGGCACGGTGACCTACGACGGATTGTCCTCGACGGAGCTGTGGATCGACCTGTTCCCGGATCTGCGTCGTGAGGTCTGGTTCGGAACGGTGGCGCTGCTTGCCGTCGTTGCGGTGATCGGCGGGCTCTACTGGGCGGCCTCCCGGGTGGCCGCAGGCATGGCGGGCAGCCCGTGGACCGCACGCCGGGTGGCGATGCGGTTTGCCCACACGCTGGTGCCCATCGGCTTTGCCTACGCGTTGGCGCACTACCTGACGCTGGTGCTGTTCGAAGGCCAGCTGCTGCTGTCGGCTGCAAGCGATCCCTTCGGCTACGGCTGGGACCTGTTCGGCACCGCCGATTGGTCGGTCAGCTTCTTCCTCTCGCCTGAGGTGGTGTGGTACTTCCAGGTCATCACCATCGTTGTGGGGCACGTCGCAGGTGTGGTGCTCGCCCACGATCGAGCGCTCGCCGACTTCGGCGACGAACTTGCCGTCCGCACCCAATATGCAATGCTGGCGCTCATGGTGGCCCTGACCTCCCTCGGTCTCTTCGTGCTGGCGGGCTGACGTGCTCTCCTCTCCCTCGTGGATCCTGGCGCACCAGGGCGGATGGGACGAGCTGATCATGTTCGGGTTGCCCATCGTGCTCGCCGTGATCGGCGTGAGGTGGGCCGAGCGGCGCGGTAAGGCACGCCGAGCCGCTGAAGGGGAAAAGCAGCCCGATGACAGGTCGTAGTCGACCGGGACGGCGCGCCAACAACCGCGGCTACCGTTTCCGTACCCAAGAGCAGTGACCAGGAGGACGACCGTGACGCAGTCCGTTGATGTGGAAAGGACCGCTGACGAGGTGCGGGTTCTCGAGCTGGTCGACCGGCTGATCGCCGAGAACGATCCGAAGGGCGACCGCAACGCATTCATGGAGGCCCAGTTCGACATGGGCCTCGCCTGGGTCCATTTCCCCGAGGGGCACGGTGGTTTGGGGCTGCCGATCCAGCTCCAGGAAACGATCGACGAGCGGCTCGATGAGGTCACCAAGCACAGGCCGTCGTTCTTCCACGTGATCGGCCACGGCATGGGCGCCCCGATGCTCATGACCCACGGCACCGAAGAGCAGAAGAGCGCCAGACTCGAGAAGCTCTTCACAGGGGAAGAAGTGTGGTGCCAGCTGTTCTCCGAGCCAGGAGCAGGCAGCGACGTCGCCGGGCTGTCGACCCGCGCCATCAAGGACGGCGACGAGTGGGTGGTCAACGGGCAGAAGGTGTGGACGACCGTTGCCCACGTCGCCAAGTGGGGCATGCTCGTGGCCCGCACCGACCCCCACCTCCCAAAGCACCAAGGCATGACCTACTTCCTCATGGACATGGAGGCCGAGGGCGTGGAGGTGCGGCCGCTGCGCCAGATCACCGGCGAGGCCGAGTTCAACGAGGTCTACATGACCGACGTCCGCATCCCCGACGGTGATCGGATCGGTGACCGCGGGGACGGGTGGAAGGTGGCCCTCACCACCCTGATGAACGAGCGGGTGGCCATCGGGGCACGACCCATGCCTCGGAACTCGGGAGCCATCGGCGACCTCCTTGCTGTATGGGAGGAGTACGGCGGAACGGAGAAGGACCGGGACCGGGTCATGGAGTTGTGGGTCGAGTCCGAAGCGGCCCGGCTCACCAACCTGCGGGCCTACGAGAACCGCACCGCGGGCACGCCAGGACCGGAGGGCTCGACCGCCAAGCTGGTTTACGCGGAGCTCAACAAGCGGATCTACGAGCTGGCTACCGACCTCATGGGCCCTGAGGGCATGATGTACGACACCTACGACTTCATCATCCCCGAGACCCCCGAGGACATGCCGGAGGACATCAGAAGGCGTTTCCTCAGGGTGCGGGCCAACTCCATCGAGGGCGGCACGTCCGAGATCATGAAGAACATCTTGGGGGAACGCGTCCTCGGGCTCCCCGGCGAGCCCAGGGTGGACAAGGACCTGCCCTGGACCGACGTGCCCCGCAGCTGATCACCCCCGCCGCACTCGAGGCGCTGCTGGCGGAGCTCGTTGCGATCGACTCGACGAACCCGGATCTCGGTGCGGGGACGGGCGAGCAGGCGATTGCCAATCACGTACGGGCCTGGCTCGCTGCCCGCGGTGTCGAGACGTGGCTCCAGGAGACGGCGGTTCCCGGCCGGCCGAATGTCATCGGTCGTGCCGGCGGCGGCGACGGCCCGACCCTGATGCTGAACGCCCACCTCGACACGGTTGGCGTCGGTGGGATGACCGACCCGTTCACGCCAAGAGTCGAGCATGGGCGGCTGCACGGGCGGGGCGCAATCGACACGAAGGCAGGGCTTGCGGTCTTGATGACCGCTACGGCCGCCGCTGCGGCGACTTCGATGGACGGCACCGTGCTGCTGACTGCAGTCGCGGACGAGGAGTACGGAAGCATCGGCACCGAAGCCGTGGCTGCCGAGTTCACCGCAGACGCAGCCATCGTGTCCGAGCCCACCGACCTCGAGATCGTCATCGCTCATCAGGGGTTTGTGTGGTTCGAGATCGAAACCCACGGGGTCGCCGCACATGGTTCGCGGCCCGACCTCGGCACAGACGCCATCACGATGATGGGCCCCGTCCTCGATGGCATCGCCACGATCAGTGAGAGCCTCGGCAGGCGCACAGGTCAACCGCTGCTCGGTTCCGGCTCGATCCACGCCTCCCTGATCAACGGCGGGCAGGAGCTTTCCAGCTACCCATTCCGGTGTGTGCTGGGTTTGGAACGAAGAACCGTGCCGGGCGAGCCGACCGCTGCGGCGGAGGCGGAGCTCGCCGCGTTGGTCGAGGAGTTGCGCCGTGAGCACCCTGGATTCGCCGCGGACCTGCGGATGGTTTTCGAGCGGGCGCCGTATGAGATCGCACCGGATCACCCTTTTGTGGAATTGGTCGCCCGCAACGCAGCCAGAATCCTCGCCGCACCTCCGCCGCTGTCAGGTCACCTCGCGTGGATGGACGCCGCTCTGCTTGGTGCGGCGGGCATCCCCACCGTCGTCTTCGGCCCGCGGGGGCAGGGCCTTCACGCCAACGAGGAATGGGTCGACCTCGACTCGATGCACACCATGTTCGAGGTGGTCACGTCCGTCATCGCCGAGTTCTGCGGCCGCCGGTAGCCAGGTCACTCACACCGCAGCCTGCCATCCTCGATCCACCACTCCTCCGTGTCGAGTGCGGCGCCAAACGCCTCGTCGTGGGTGACGACCACCATCGCCCCCGGGTAGGCCACGAGCGCCGCCTCGAGACGTTCAATCGATGGGAGATCCAGATGATTGGTCGGTTCGTCGAGCAACAGCAACCGCGCCATGCGCCCCAACCCGAGTGCCATGGCCAGCTTGCGCGCTTCGCCGGGTGAGGGGCGATCGGTGACGAGCAGTGCGGTCGGATCGACACCGAGCCTCGCCACGAGGGAGAGAACTCGACCCCGTTCTGCCGGAGCCAGACTCGTGGATCGTGCCCAGCAGTTCTGCCGCCTCCGCTTCGGTCAGCTCCTGCGGTACGTGGAGAATCTCCCCGGCGGGCAGTGGTGTGGAACGGAGCAGCGCTTCCAGCAGCGTCGTCTTCCCCGCGCCGTTGCCGCCCCGGAGCCATACCCGATCGGTACGGCGCAGCACGACCGCGAGGTCACGGACCAGTACCCGGTCGCCTGCGGCAAGGTCGCCGATGACGACTGCAACCTCCGCCTTCTCTGCCGGTTCGAAGTCGATGAAGAGCTCCCCGCCCCGCTCCTTGGACAGCGAGGTGTTGCCTACGAGTGCCGCGACCCGATCCCGAGCCCGCACGGTGGTGCTCAACTTCTTGGCCGCCGCCGCCTCTCCGCCAAGGAAGTGACCCTGAGTCACCGTGCTCCGAGCGTCGATGTCCTTGAAGTCCGCTTCGCGGATCCGTCGCTGGTAGAGGGCTCGTTTCGTTTCCGCGGCGCGGCGCTGGTCGGAGATGCGCCTATCGAGCTTCTTCTGTTCGGTGCGCAGCCGCTGATACTCGGCGACTTGCTGCTCGTGAGCCTCGGTCCAGGCTGCATGCGCGACGGAGTAGCTGCCGTTCCACAGCTCCGCCTGCCCGTTGTGAACCCGGAGAGTTCGGGTGGTCAGGGATTCGAGGAACGTGCGGTCGTGCGAGACGACCAACCCCACTCCTGTGAAGCGCTGCAGCGCATCCAGCAGCCAGGTGCGCCCTTCCGCATCGAGGTGATTGGTCGGTTCGTCGAGGAGCAGCATGTCGGGATCGAGGGCCAAGGCTGCACCGACCTGCCATCGTTTGCGTTCCCCAGGCGACAGCGACGGCCAGCGGCTCAACTCTTCAGGATCCAGTCGCAGCCGGCCGCGAAGCGTGGCGTCGGGGCCGGCCCACGATGCTCCGAATGCCCTCACGCCGTCGGTGAGCCGCTCCGACTCTTGCTCGCAGTAGGCGACCACGGCGCCGGCGGGATCGAGGATCACGCTGCCCGCCGACGGTGCGAGCTCTCCTGCGATGAGACGCAGCAGCGAGGTTTTCCCCGAACCGTTGGCGCCGACCAGCGCCGTCCAGCCCGGAGCGAAGTGGACGTTGACGTCGGCCAGCACATCGACGGCAGAGGAATAGGAAAAGGACAGATGATCGAGATGGATCGCAGGCACAACAGCTCCTCGTAGCAAACGAGACCGGTCTTCGTGAGTCCGAAGTCCCGGGAACGGTCAGTTCAAGCAGCCCTGCGCAATGCCTCTCCAGCGATCGACACCAGCAGTGTACGGCACGGGCACGCCAGTCCGAAGCGCTTGTTCGCCGCACAGGGGACGGCAGTACCAAGCACCAAGTACCAAATACCAAATACGGAGTCCGCTCTGCGGACTACCCGCGAGAAGCCTTCCACTCGTCGAGCAGCCTGTACGCCTCTTCCTTGGTGTAGGGCCCGTGGTCGATGCGGTGCTCGTAGAGCATCTTCATGACGTCACCGACAACGGGTCCCGGTTTCAGGTCGAGGTAGGCGATGACTTCGTGGCCGTCGATCGGAGGACGCAGCGCACTGAGCTCCTCCAGCTTGCCGAGCTCCTCGATGCGCACCTCGAGCTCGTCGATGCGCCTGCCGATGGCGCGGGCGCGCTTGGCGTTGCGAGTGGTGACGTCACAGCGCACGAGCTCGTTCAGCAGCGGGAGCAACGGCCCTGCATCACGGACGTACCGCCGCACCGCCGAGTCGGTCCAACCCATCTTGTAGGTGTGGGGGCGCATGTGGAGGAAGACCAGACGGGACACATCCTCTGTCATCTGTTTCGAGTAGCGCAGCGCACTGCATTCGTTCCCGTGTCATGCGGGCGCCCACCACCTCGTGATGGTGAAACGTCACGCCCCCCGCCTCGAACCTGCGGGTCGCCGGCTTGCCGATGTCGTGGAACAAGGCAGCCAGTCGCAACGCCACCTCAGGCGACGTCTTCTCGACCACTGCAACCGTATGCGCCAGGACATCCTTGTGCCTGTGCACGGGATCCTGTTCAACAGCTAGCGCTGGAACCTCGGGGATGAACTCCTCGGCCAGGCCGGTGTCGAGCAGCCCCCACAGAGCCGCCCCCACGTGCTCGCCGACCATGAGCTTGTCGAACTCCCCTTGGATGCGCTCGGCGGAGACCACCTCCAGCCGGCTCCGCATGTCGCGGACGGCTACCAAGGCAGCCTGGTCGGGGATGAAGCCCAACTGCGAGATGAACCGGAAGAGGCGCAACATGCGGAGCGGGTCGTCGCCGAACGAGATGTCGGGATCGAGGGGGCAGCGGAGTACCTGAGCTGCGAGGTCGTCGAGGCCCCCGTACAGATCGATCATCTCCGGGACGCCGTCCATGCCGGGAAGGCGAATCGCCAGTGCGTTCACCGTGAAGTCGCGACGGGAGAGGTCGGTCGCAATATCGTCCGAGAACGTCACGACGGGCTTGCGGGACTCTTCTCGATAGACCTCGCTGCGGAAGGTGGTGATCTCGTGGGTGCGGCCGCCACGGATTGCCCCGATCGTGCCGAACGTCTGTCCGGCGAGGTAGACGTCATCCGCCCACTTCGAGATGATCTCGCGAATCTCGTCCGGCCGGGCATCGGTGGCGAAGTCGAGGTCCTCATCGGGAGCGGAGCGTGCCAGCAGGGCGTCCCGGACGCTGCCGCCGACGAGATAGAGCTCCTTGCCGGCGGAGGCAAAGAGAGCAGCGAGGACACGGGGCGCGGCGCCCGCCTCGAGAAGCGGTTCCAGCCGGGGAGGGATCACGGCCCGCAAGGGTAGAGGATGCGACCGGCAGCCGAGGTGCGTCACCGCACCACGGCCCGCCGTCAGCCGTCACGCCACCGATTGGCGAGTTCGTCGGCGTACTCGTTCCAGCGAACGCCGGCGTGGCCCTTCACCCATTGCAGCTCGAGCTCAGGGCGCTGTCGATAGATCCGGTACGCCCTCTGCACCAGATCGAGGTTCTCGACGGGCCCCGTCTTGCGCTTCCAGCCGCGCTTCTCCCATCCCGCCGCCCACTCGTTGATGGTGCGCACCGCCAGGTTGCTGTCCGAGTACACCTTCATGGGCGTACCGTCAGGCACCATCGAGGCCCCGGCTATCAGGGCCGTCAGCTCCATCCTGTTGTTCGTCGTGTCGGGATCGTGGCCATGCCGCTCCGCCACGATTGCGCCGTCGACGACATACACCGCCCCCCAGCCACCAGGGCCCGGATTGGGGCTCGCCCCACCGTCGGTGAAGATCCCCGTCTGCAACTCATCGGCGGCACGGGGCTCTGCCGCCTCCGGCGCCCGCGGCGACACCGGCTTGGTGGCGGCATCCCGGCACGACATGCACTGCTTCGGCTGCCAGCCCGGATACCGGTCGAGCACACGGTCGGGCAGGGAGAATTCGGCAGCGCAGTCGCGGCAGGTGAAGGTCGGCATCCGCCGGAGGCTACCCCGCGTCCTGGCTCACACGTCCCAGTGCCGCGACACTTCGAGGAGCACGGCTCCGGCAATATCCGCTTGGGGTCCAGCCTCTGGCATGGTGGGAGATGGACCGCCGCCATTGGCGGCGAAACCCTGCAGCGTGGCCGCCGACGACTCGGTGAGCGCCCGGAGGTCGTAACCCCCCTCGAGAAAGATGACGGTGTGCGCCGGTGCGACTGTGGGTGCAATACGACCCGCCATGAACCGGTAGTCGTCGGCGACGAGCCGGATACCCGCAAGCGGGTCGTTGACATGAGCGTCGTAGCCAGACGAGACCAGGAGCCAGTCCGGTTCGTACTGCGTCAGGACCGGTACCACGATCGCATCGAAGGCCCAGCGGTAGGCATCGCTGCCCGTAGCCGTCGGCCAGGGGATATTGATGGTCATGCCGTTGCCGTCCGACGTTCCCGACTCGTGGAGCCATCCCGTGCCCGGGTACGCGGGGAACTCGTGCAACGACAGATACAGCACGCGTGGATCGTTGAAGAAGACGTCTTGGGTGCTGTTGCCGTGATGCACATCCCAGTCGACGATGGCCACCTTGGCGCCTTCGTCGGCCAGCTGCCGCGCCGTGATCGCGATGTTGTTGAAGAGGCAGAACCCCATCGCCCGCGCCGGCATGGCATGATGACCCGGAGGGCGCATCGCGAGAAACGCGACATCGCCCTTGCCTGTGCGCAACGCGGCCACCGCCGCAGGCCCGGAGGCCGCCGACCGCAACGCGGCTTCCCACGATGCGGGCCGGGCAACCGTGTCGGGATCGAGCGCTCCCCCACCCGCCGCGCAGAAGCGCTCGATGGCCTGCACATACGCCGGGTCGTGCACGAGGGTCAGCGTCTCCATCTCCGCACGAGGCGGAGCAAGATCAACAACCTCCAGCCCAGACGACCGCACGCCCTCAATCACCGCGGGGATACGGGCGGGCTGCTCCGGATGGTGCTGGCCCGTGTCGTGGGACATCGACGACGGGTGCGAGACCAAGACAACGCGCATCTCCCCATCTTGACACGGTGCGGCGGGACACGCTCCGGACCCGATTACGCTGACCAGCCACGCGCACAACCGGAGGGGGAGGCGCACCGATGGCACTCGCGGAGAGTTCCCACCGCGTCACACATCGAGGTGAGTGGCCCGGCAAGGTCACATTCAGACGTGGATGGTCACGGGCCGACGCCCGACCATGGAATGACGGCGCCTCAGAAGCCAGCCTCCGTCTCCTGCGCGGGGGCGCACCATTCCTGGCGGCGTGTGTGCACCAGCTGACGGCCCTGGGGGCCAACTCGGTCATCTCGCCCCCGCTACCTGCCAGCGCCAGGAGCGCGTGGACCAGCGCGGGGTTCGTGCCCTTCATCGACCTCGCCCTCATGCGGATGTCGTTGGATCATCAACCGCCCTCGCCCAGCCACCTCGTCATCGAAGCCGACGACGTCGACCTCGACGAGCTGCTGCGTATCGATGCCGCCGCGTTTGACAGCTTCTGGCGTTTCGACATCCATGGGTTGAGTGAAGCGATCGAGGCGACAGGCCGATCAAGGATCCTCATCATCCGCGATGGCGACGGGCGGCCTGCGGCGTTCGCCGTGGTCGGCGCCGGCAACGCGATCAGCTACCTGCAACGGGTTGCCGTCGACCCCACCTGGCAAGGACAGGGAATGGGAAGATCGCTCGTGAGGGTCGCAGCACGGAAGGCCCGTGGTGCAGGCGCCCAAGTGATGCTGCTCAACACGCAGTTCGACAACCGGGGTGCGATTGCGCTGTACGAGAGCGAGGGGTTCGTCCTGCTACCCGAAGCGCTGGCCTTGCTCAGAACGGACTCGTGAGCGACCGCCGATCGTCATCAGCTCGTCCTCGTGACCGAGACCGTGACCGCACATCGCCGGCCATGCGAGCGCTCACGACGATGTGAGACGCAGTCTCTCAGCGGCCCACCGAACACCTCCGGCCACCGTCTCCAGGGACGAGAGGAAGCTGATGAATCCGGGCCGGCGGTACCCTTTGCCTCTCACGCATGGAGGATTCCACCCTGGCTCCCAAGCTGCCGGACCGGTACCAAACTCAGGTGCGCCTCGGCCGCGATGGTGACATCGAAGAATGGCTGGCAACCGACACCGCCCTCGACCGGCCGGTGTTGATCCGGGCGCTCGACCCCACAGCAAGCAGCAACCGGCAGTTTGCCTTTGCGGCCGCCGTAAGAGCGGCAGCTGCCGTCGGCCACATCCACCTCGCCAGGGTCTATGAGGTCGACACCAACGGGAGCGCCTTCGCCGTGCTCGAGTGGAACGGCGGCGTGTCGATCGCGGACCGGCTGCGGGCCGGGGACACCATCCCCGTCAACGAGTTTCTCCCGAATGCGGCAGGGCTTGCGGAGGGGCTTGCAGCCCTGCATCACTCGGGGGTCGTCCACGGTGCGATCGATCCGGGGGCGATTCACTTCTCGGCCGCTCATCCCGCCAAGCTGAGCGCCTACGGCCGGGCGCACCCACCGATCAACCCGGACGAGGACACCAGCGCGCTGGCCACGGCCCTGCGGCAGGCGCTCACCGGGTCGTCGGCGCGTGACCTCCGCCCGTCACAGGTTGTCGAAGGTCTCCCTCGCTCAGTCGACGACGCGCTGGATGGGGCCGAGTCGGGCCGGATGTCGGCGGCGCAGCTTGCTGTTGCGCTGCGCTCGACCCCGTTCCGGCCGGAAGCGAAGCCAGACGGCGGATGGTCATGGGGTTGGGTGGTGCCCGCGGCAGCACTCGTCTTCGCTGCCCTGGTGATCGCTGCAGTGGGTCTGGCAATCGACGTCGACCCGGACTCGCCCTTCCTCTTCCCCGCCACTCCTCAGAACGTGCGCACGACGACCGTGGACAATTCCGGCGCTCCCTCCGACACCGTGCCCCCGCCCGCGCCTGCACAGAGCGAATCCATCGCAGCCGCCGCAACATCCTTCGACCCCTTCGGTGACAACGGCAGCGAACGCGAGTCCGACATCCCTCTGCTCACCGACGGGGATCTTGGAACGGCCTGGCGCACCGAGCGCTACTTCAGCCCGCTTCCGGCCGTCAAACCAGGCGTGGGAGTCGTGTTCAGCCCCGTGAGCAACGTGGCGACCATGACCGTGACCGGTTCGCCCGGCACAGCCTTTGTGGTGGGTTGGGCCGCGACCGCACCTACGGACAACGCCGACTGGGAGACGCTGACGGAAGACACTCTGGTCGGGGGGAACGCTGAGATTCCCCTACCTCCTCGGGATGGCGGCGTATGGGTGTTGTGGCTCACGTCGTTGCCCGAGCAGGAGTCGGGCGTCTTCTTCGGTGAGATTGCCGAAGTGACGTTCGGACCGTGACTTCGCCGGTATCCACGACGAGAATCGACAGCCGATGAACGACAAGGCCAGTGACATTGCGCTCGTCGAGCGCTACGTCGGGGGCGACATGGATGCGTTTGACCAGCTGGTACGCACCCATCGCGATCGCGTCTTCGCCGTGTGCCTGCGCATGTTGAAAGACCGGGAAGCTGCGCTGGACGCGACCCAGGACACCTTCGTGACCCTCTTCCGCAAGGCGGATCGCTATCGCGCAGAGGCCGCATTCACCACATGGCTCTATCGGGTGACGATGAACGTCTGTTACGACCACTTGCGGCGATCGCAACGCCGCAGGACGGAACCTCTGCCGGAGTCCACCGATCCGGCGGATCCCACGACCGAAGGCCGGTTTGCGAGCGCAGACGTGCGCCCGGACATCGAGGATGCGCTCGGCGAAATCCCGCCTGAGTTCCGGGCGGCGATCGTGCTGGTCGATCTACAGGGACTCAGTTTGGAGATGGCGGCGGACGGCCTCGGGGTGCCCGTCGGCACGGTGAAGTCCAGGCTTTTTCGAGGGCGACGGCTGCTCGCCCAACGACTCGGGAACCTCAAGCCGGGTGCGGAGCATCAGAGAGAAGAATGACGAGCCACGAGCACAACCGCGATCTCATCATGGCGCTGGCCGCAGGCGGCTTGGACGCTGCTGCAGCGCGCGATGCCGAAGCCGTCATCGCCACCTGCACGAACTGCCGGCACGAGCTCGACCTCCAACGGACAGCCCTGGCTGCCGTGGCGGCCGTTCCTCCGGCAGCCATGACCGAACTGGAGGCAGCGCGCTTCCGCCGCGACCTCGACACGGCGCTCGGTCACGAACGCACCGTCATCGCCACCCCGGCGCCGGCCCGCAGGTTCAACTGGGCTCCCGTGTTCTCGGTCGCTGCCATCCTCCTCGCCCTGGTGCTGATTGCGCCTGCGCTCCAGCTCGTGGGTGGAGGCGGCGATGACTCGGGCGCCGATCTCGTCTCGCTTCAGGACCTCGAGGATGACGCAGCCTCCGACGATGCAGCAGGGGCCCAGCCTGAAGCAGCGCCCCAAGAGGAGCTCTCCCGGGACAGCTTCACGGCAGCAGAGGCTCCGGCGAGCACGGCGGCTGCCGCAGCAGACGAGGCCGACGGGGACACCGCCGGCGGAACAGCAGAGACACTGGACGACCAACTCCTCGGACTGTGGGAAGCACTCGGCGAGAACGATCTCGTTGCTGGGGACCGCAGCGCCGCACTCGCATACGGCATCGTCGTTGCCGCACCGGAGGATGACACGTGCGTGCTCGAGGGCGCACAGTTGCTGACCGTCGACGCAAGCAATTCGTACCTCCTGGGCGAGCTCTCGACCGTGGAGGGCCTGCGGCTCGTCACCGTGCACCTCGACGGGGACGAGACGATCGTGATCGCTCAGAACATCGCCACCTGTGAGATCGTAGGCAGAGCCCCCTGATCTGTCTGCGGCAGCCGACGCTTCCGAGATGCGGTGCTCACCACCCCGGTTCCGTCGGGGGATCCACCCCGGCTCTGTGCGCTCTAAGCTCGGGCGCATATGGATGACTACCCAGCGCAGATCGCCGACTTTCTCGAACAGACCGCCACGAAGGTCAGGAGCCTCTCCGTTGATCGTGTGGCCAACTACGCAACGTGGGCAGCCGTTGGCATCGTGGTTGCGATGCTCGGCCTCGTGCTCACGGTCTTTCTCCTCGTCGGGTTGTTCCGCATCCTCGCCGAAGCGACAACGGTCGAACTCGCCTATGTGATCCTCGGCGGACTATTTCTGATCATTGGTGCGTTCTTGTGGTCCAAACGGACTCGCAAGACGGTCGACACCACTCAGGTCAGAGAGGACGCCAATGCCTGAAAAGGTACTCATCATCGGATCGGGCCCCGCAGGGCTCACGGCGGCGGTCTACGCAGCCCGCGCCGATCTCGAACCGCTGATGATCGAAGGGTTTCAGCGCGGTGGGCAGCTCATGCTCACCACCGACGTGGAGAACTACCCGGGATTCCCTGACGGAATCATGGGTCCCGAGCTGATGGAGCAGTTCCGGAAGCAGGCCGAACGGTTCGGGACCCGCATCATCTCTTCTGATGTCAGCAGGGTCGACTTCTCGGCGCGCCCGTTCAAGGTGTGGGTCGACGAAGACCTCTACGAGGCCGACTCCATCATCATCTCGACGGGCGCCTCGGCTCGATGGCTCGACGTGCCTGGTGAAGAAAAGCTGCGGGGCTACGGTGTTTCCGCCTGTGCGACCTGCGACGGGTTCTTCTTCCGTGACAAGGAGATCGCGGTCGTCGGTGGCGGCGACAGCGCGATGGAAGAGGCGCTGTTTCTGACCAAGTTCGCCTCCAAGGTCACCATCATCCACCGTCGCGACGAGTTTCGCGCATCGAAGATCATGGCGAATCGTGCCCTCGAGCACGAGAAGATCGACGTGGCCTGGAACACCGTGGTCGAGGAGATCCTGGGTGAAGATTCCGTCACCGGCATCCGGCTGCGCGGCACCGAGACGGGCGAGGTGACCGACCTCGCCGTCGACGGGGTGTTCATGGCCATCGGTCACGATCCCAACACAGCCGTGTTCGACGGCCAGGTCCTCACCGATGACGCCGGGTACCTCTTGACGCTTGACAAGACGATGACGTCGGTCGAGGGCGTGTTCGCAGCGGGCGACGTGGTCGACACGGTGTACCGACAAGCCATCACCGCCGCCGGCATGGGTTGCCAGGCTGCGATCGACGCAGAGCGCTGGCTCGAAGAGGAGCAGAACTAGCGCAACCGGGGGGAATGCACGACACCACGACCGGGTTGGCTATCGTCGTAACATCAGATTTCGGCCCGTCTGCAGAGGGGCCTCGTCGGGAGACGGGGCCTTCGCCGCGGCGGGGGGTAGAGCACAGCAGGAGGTGGAGGCCAGCCGGCCGACGCTCATGGGACAAAACACCGTTACCGCTAGCGACAGCAATTTCTCCGACCTGATTTCGGGCGAGACGCCCGTCCTCGTCGACTTCTGGGCCGAGTGGTGTGGCCCGTGCAAGATGATGAACGCCCCCCTCGAGGAGCTCGCTGCCGAGAACGCCGGTTCTCTCGCAATCGCCAAGCTGAACGTGGACGAGAACCAGCAGACTGCGATGAACTACGAGGTCATGAGTATCCCCACCATGATCATCTTCAAAGACGGCGTCGAGAAGAAGCGCCTGGTGGGCGCCCGGTCCAAGTCGCAGCTGCAGAACGAGCTCGCCGAATACGTCGGCTGAGAGGCTCAGCGCACAAGTCACCTCCGGGGAACTCGCCGAGTTCCTTGGGGATCCGGGCTCACGGCGGCAGGGATTGCGCTGAGTCCGTGCGGATCACCCCAGGTGTGAGACCATGACCCCGTGAGGCTCTATCGATTTGGTGACGAGGGTGAGCCGGTCCGGGACATTCAAGACCGGCTGACCGCGCTCGGGTTCCCGAGTGACGATCGGCGCGGTGAATTCGGTGATGCCACCCAGAAGGCCGTTGCCGCGTTTCAGGGGAGCCGTGGGCTACCCGTCGATGGCATCGTTGGCCCTCACACGTGGCGAGCCATCGTGGACGCAGGTTTCGAGCTCGGCGAGCGGATGCTCTACCACCGAGTCCCGATGATCCGCGGCGACGATGTCGCCGAGCTGCAGAGACGGCTCAACTCCTTGGGATTCGACTCCGGCAAAGTCGATGGCATCTTTGGGCCCGACACTCTCCATGCCGTCCTGGACTTCCAGGGCAACCGCCGGATGGCGGAGGACGGAATCGCAGGCCGGGAGGTGGTCGACGAACTGACCCTCATGGCTCGCGCAACGCAGAAGCCGGGACGGGAGGGGGTGCGGGAGCGTCAGTGGTTGGCCGCGCTGCCGCAGACGATTGCCGGCCAGCGCATCTACGTGGACGCGTTCTGCCGGACGCCGGCCGAGGCCCGTGTGACGTGGGCCGCTGCCGTCGAGTTCGCCATGACCATCCAAAATATGGGAGGCAATCCGGTGTACTCGCGCAGCTCCGACACGTTCCCCACCGAACGGGTTCGTGCGCTGCGAGCCAACCGGCTCGGCACGGACTTCGTGGTTGCGTTCGCCGAAGCCCAGGACGGCGTTGACGGCGTCTTCTACTTCTCGTCCCAGCACAGCCATTCTGCGGCGGGCGAGAAGCTCGCCTCGGCCATCGCTTCGGCGATCGGGCTTCAGGCCGTCGGCCGGGCAACGCCGATGTTGAAGGACACCCGCCCACCTGCCGTGGTGATCACGCCGGAGCACATCGGCGTGGAGATCGGACCCCGAGTGGCTGCGGCCCTGGTGGAGTTGCTCGCCGCACCCCGCACGGAGTGAATCGGCAGGGTCGAAAAGGGGGCGCCCTTCACCTCGCCGATGATCAGCCGTAGAACTTGCGATAGATGCGCTCGAGATCGTCGAGCGACGTGAACCCGACCACGAGCTTGCCGCCCTTGGCGCCGTAGTCGATCTTCACCCTGGTCCCCAGATACTCCGCAAGCCGGGTCTCGAGCTCGATGATGGCAGCGGGTCGCACGCTCGGGATCCTGGCCGCCGGCGCCGCCTGGTGCTCGCGGGCACGGACGGCATCCTCTACCTGGCGCACCGACCATCCTTCATCGCTGCAGCGGCGGGCGATGTGCACGGCATACGCCGCATCATCGAGGGCGAGAAGCGCACGCGCATGACCCGCCGACAGCTCGCGGCGCTCCACCATCCCCTGGATCGCCGGTGGGAGTTGGAGGAGCCGCAAGGTGTTGGTGACCGCACTTCGCGACTTTCCCACACCTGCAGCGACGGCTTCATGGGTCAGGCCGAAGTCGTCGATCAGCTGCCGGTACGCGGCGGCCTCTTCGAGGGGGCTGAGATCCTCCCGCTGGACGTTCTCGATGAGTGCCTCGGTGAGGCTGCTCTCCGCGCCAATCTGTGCCCGCACGATCGCCGGCACTTCGACCAAGCCGGCAAGACGGGCGGCCCGGCAGCGGCGCTCCCCCGCGATCAGCTCGTACCGGCCGTCGACCATTGCGGAGAGCACCACCGGTTGAAGCACCCCCACCTCCTTGATGGAGGCCGCAAGCCCGGCGATTCCCTCGTCGTGGAAGTGCTTCCGTGGCTGCTGAGGGTTGGCATCGATGTCGTCGAGCATCACGTTGGCAAACCCGGCTTCGGCATGCTCGACGGGGATGAGCGCCTCGAGCCCGCGACCCAGGCCCCCCTTACGTGCGGCCATGACGCCTCCTGAACTCTCTGGCCAACTCGCGATAGGCAATGGCGCCCCGCGACATCGGATCGTACGCTTCGATAGGTTCGCCATATGACGGTGCTTCGCTGAGTCTGACAGTACGTGGAATGACCGTGCGATATGTTGTATCGCCGAAGTGCTCGCGCACCTGGCGAACGACGTCCGATGACAGGGTGGTGCGTCCGTCGAACATGGTGAGCACAACACCTTCAACCTCAAGCTCAGGGTTGAGGTTTCTCTGGACGAGCTGCACATTACGGACGAGCTGGCTCACCCCTTCCAGGGCGTAGTACTCACACTGGATCGGGATCATCACCTCGTCGGCGGCAGCCAGCCCGTTGACCGTGAGCAGCCCGAGTGACGGGGGGCAGTCGATGAGCACGAAGTCGTAGTCGGTTTTCACCTTGCCCAGCGCATTGCGGAGCTGCGTCTCCCGGGAGAACATCGACACCAGCTCGATTTCCGCCGCCGCAAGTTCGATGTTGGCCGGAACCAAGAAGAGGTCGCGCACCGAGGTCGGCTCGACGGCATCCTCGATCGCCGTGTCGTTGACCAGCACCTCGTAGGTCGATGCCTGAATTGCGCTGCGGTCCACGCCCAGACCCGATGTGGTGTTTCCCTGGGGATCGAGATCCACGATGAGGATGCGTTCACCCTGGAGGGCAAGTCCGGCACCGAGGTTGATCGCACTGGTCGACTTGCCCACGCCACCCTTCTGGTTGGCGATGGCAACAACGGTGGCCGTGCGTACAGCGGCATCCGATACGCTGGGGGAGGAGAGGTGATCAATCACGCGGGTGCAATCCTAAGCAGCCACGCCCCCGAGTCAAGGACCTCGTCGGGGATGAAGACCTCACTGATCTCGAGTCCCGGGTTTTCGGTGCCTCGTTCACGGGAGCGCCAATCGAGGAGGGCGTCTGGCTCCGGTCCCCGTCCCAGCGCAAACCAGCCCTCTCCCCCGGGTTTCAGCAATCGTTCCGACTCGCCGAGGGCAGCGTGAACCCGCAGCGACGCCCGGAAGACGAGGCGGTCGACCGGTCGATCCCAGCGGGCAACATCCATATGCGCGACCACGATGCCCACCCCAAGATGACCCGCGACACGGTGGAGGGCGTCACACCGCCGGCGCGAACGGTCCAGCAACGTGATGCGCACCCGGGGGAAGGCCACCGCAAGAGGTATCCCGGGGAGTCCCACGCCGGACCCGACATCCAACACGGTCATCCCCGCCATCAGCCCCCTACCGAAGGCCAGCGAATCGCAGATGTGGCGCGGCCACACTCGCCCCGCCTCCCTTGGGCCAAGCCCACCGATCTTCACCCCTTCGGCGACCAACCATGCCGCATAGGCGTCGAGTTGCTGTTCTTGTCGGTGTGTCCAGGGGATGCCCAGCCACTCCACCATCCGATCAACACAGCGCCGGCCGACGTCCTCCATCCCAGCAGCGTAGCTCAGGAGGTTCCACGTGAAACAGTCACGAGGGTGGACGACCCCCCAACCGCCGGCGCACTTGCCCTGGGCCGATCCGTCCCCGGGATGTTGGGCCCGTCGCCAACCTGCCTCCGAGGGCCTTGTCTGGACGGCGGGGTTTCACGTGAAACAGCAGGGGGGTCGAAGACCGTCGTCTTCGACCCCCCTGCTGATACGTCCCCAACGGGCAATTGCCTCACGAGGAGGCGGAAATCACCACGGCACGCTCTGGGTCTTCGCCCTCGGAGAAGGAGTCGACACCGTCGATCTCGGCGATGGCGTCGTGCACGACCTTGCGGTCGGCCGAGTTCATGGGTTCGAGCATGACTTCGCCGCCATCGGCGATGACCTGCTCGGCGAGCCGAGCGGCGTAGATGCGGAGTGCCTCACGGCGTCGCTCCCCGTACCCGTTGATGTCGATACGCATGCGTGGTGCGCCGTAGGTCTTCCGCTGCACCACGGTGCGGGAAAGCTCGAGCACGGAGTGCATGATGGCGCCCTTTCGCCCCACCAGTGCCTCCGTTTGATCACCCGTCACGTCGATCTTCAGGAGGTTCTCCTCCACGTCGATGGTTGGAGTGACCGTGCCCTCGAGCCCGAACGCTTCGAGGAGTCCCTTCACGAAGTCGACCGCAATCGTCGCCTGGTCTTCGATGCTCGACTCTTGTGGTGGCTCTGCACCCGAAGCCGCTTCCGATCCCTTGTCTGTCGTCATGGATGGCTCCTCAGCCGGCCCTTTTCGCTGCTGCGATCGGCCGTTTCCTTTGTCGCGCTTCTGTGATGCACCGTTTGGGCGGCTTCCCTCGTCTCTGGCGCCCGACCGTCCGCCCTGGGACCCGGTACGTTGCTGCTGGCCGCCGCCGCCCCTCTTCGAGGTTCCGCCGGCCTGACGGTCCTCCGAGCGACCGCTGTCGCCGGTCGCCCGGCCACCGCCCTTTGCACCGTCCGAGTCGCCGGAGCCGGACTTGCTTCGCCTGCGCCGGCGGCGCTGCTTCTTCTCGGGTGGCTTCGGGCGCATCACGACGACGGCCATCTCACGGCCGATACCGAGAAAGCCGGGCTTTCCCTCGGAAACGACTTCGATTTCGGCCTGGTCGCGAGAGGTGAGGCCAAGTTCTCCGAGGCCGTCGTTGATTGCCTCGTCGAGCGTTCTGCGGCTCAGCTCGACCTCGGCGATCTTCCGCTGGGGGTCCATGTCCCTACTTCCTCCTGCGCTTCTTGCGCTTCTTGCTGGCATTGGGTGAAGGACCGGATTTCTCCGGCGCCGGTGCGACGTCGGGCTCTCCACTGTCGGAGGACCCTGAGAGGGCGGTGGTGTCATTGGCGGCGCCGGGCTTCTTGCCGTCACCCATCCGCAGGATCACGGCCTGCTGTGCAATCCGGAACAGGTTGGAGGTGGCGAAATACAGCACGAGCCCGGTGGGGAACCCCCACGAGATGAAGCCGAAGAAGAGCGGCATGATCTTCATTGCTGTCTGCATGCCCTGCGGTGTCTCCGGTGGCGGTGCGTTCGAGTTCTTGCTGCGCCGCGTCGTTTGGAGCTGCTGGTAGAAGCCCGCCGCAACAACGACGAGCACCAGGAGGATGTAGGGGATGGCGTCGACGATCCCGATACTGGCAGCCTCGCTCGGCGAGATCAGCAGATCCATCCCAAGGAATGTGGTTGCACCATCAACGAGCGCCTGACCCAACGCCGAATCGGCAGCGATTGCGTCGCCTTGAAGTACCCCGTCGACCACGCTCACGCGGAGGACCTGGAACAGCGCAAACCAGATGGGCATCTGCAACAGCAGCGGGAGACAGCCTGCGGCGGGATTCACTCCTCGCTCCTGATAGAGCGCCATGAGATGTTTCTGCATCTCTTCGCGGTCGCCCTTGTACTCCTTCTGGAGACGCTTGACCTCAGGCTGGATCTCCTGCATCGCCTTCATCGAGCGAGTCTGCTTCAGCGTCAACGGGAACAGAATCAAGCTGACCGCAAGTGTCAGCAAGATGATCGCTATTCCATAGTTGGGAACAATTGAGTAGAAGAAGGTGAGGACGCTGCCGAGGGCGTTGACGAGCAGGGTGAAGGGGTTCACGCGAGGGTTCCTGACTGGTTCGAAGTCGGAGCGGGGGAGACTCCGGGGACGGGGTCATACCCGCCCTCGTGGAACGGGTGACAGCGACCGATGCGCTTGATGGCGAGCCAGGAGCCCTTCAGCGCTCCATGGACGGTGATCGCCTCCTGCCCGTACGCCGAACAACTCGGTTCATACCGGCAATTGGCGCCGAGGAGGGGTGAGACGAACCGGCGATAGCTGGCGATGCCGCCGAGAAACAGACGCGCCACGAGCCCGGGTCTCCGGATGCCTTCGCTCACTCGTCCGTCCTTCCCTTGCCAGGAGGATCATCCTCCACAACCACCTGCAGCCACCCCACGAGCCGGTGGAAGTCGACATCGACCACCCCCGGCCCGGCAATCACGATATACGCGTTGTCGTCGGCGGGGGAGAGCTGCTCCATCGCCGCCCGCATCCGCCGCTTTGCGCGATTGCGTCGCACCGCGTTCCCAACGCGCTTTCCCGCAACGAACCCGATGGTCGCCGGCCCAGGGGCCCCGGGCGCCACCACCACCGTTATGTCACCCCGACGCCGACGTCGGCCCTCCTGGTAAATCCTGGAGAACTCGCCCCGGTAGCGGAGCGATCGGAAGGCGCGTGACCTACGCGCTGATGCGGCGACGGCCCTTGTCACGGCGGCGCTTGATGATGGCGCGACCGGACCGGGTCCGCATGCGATGGCGGAACCCGTGCTTGCGCTTACGTCGGCGCACGTTGGGCTGATAGGTACGTTTCATGAGAAAGAGAATCCGGAACGAGGCTCGCGGTTCGGCGGCAGGTTATGAACCGCTTGTGAGCTTTGTCAAAGCCGCAGCGCCACGGGAAGCGCCGATGCGTCGCCGCCGCCGCGACGTCCATGCCCGTCCCGCACCCATGGCAATGACCAAGCCCGTGGCCACGGGCGTCCCGGGCCGGCTCCGTCGCCAAGCCCTCATGGACGATCGCCGGGGGACGGCGCGAAAAGTCATACTGATCCGCGAAATCTCGAACAGTCCCAAATCTTGGGTCGGAGACGTAGAGCGCGAGAACCTGCGGTAGCCCCATCGGGCCAAAACCCTTGTGCGCCAAGCCCTCAGAGCCACCATCGTGGCGTTGGCCTGCACCGATAGCGTCCGATTTGGCGGTCTTGAATCCCGCTCCGAGGCCGACCTACACTCGCCGCCCGTCGGTAGGCCTCCGGGCTTGCCACTTCCCTGGTAGGGAGGGAGGACTCCGCGTATGCGGGCACCCCCTCGTTCTCCACATGCTGTGGATAGATGTGTGGAAAACGTCCTGACAACAGGAAGCCGCGTGTTATGGACTGGAGAGTCGTGGAGCCACAACTGAACCCCCCCGACAGTGGTGACAAGTTCCGTACCTTGCTCAAGGAGAGCGTCACCCAGGTCACATGGCAAACCTGGTTACAGCCCCTTCGCACCAACCATCAAACCGACACGCTCACCGTGGAGGCTCCCAGCGAGTTCCACAAGCGGTGGGTCACCGAGCGTCACTTCGAAACACTCAGGGCCGCCGCCGAAGAGGTGTTCGGAGTCGACACCGCCATCGATGTTCGTGTCGATCCGAGCTTCGCCGCTGTCGACCATCCGGCCGAACCACAGATGCCTGAGGAAACCCACCTCGATCCGGCCGACGGTTCCGTTCTGGCCGAACCCCGCCGCATGCCGATGCAGGACATGGAGTCCCGGCTGATCTCGAAGTACATCTTCGAGAACTTCGTCGTCGGCCAGTCCAACCGATTTGCCCACGCAGCTGCAATGGCGGTGGGTGAGCAGCCGGGCAGCCACTACAACCCGCTCTTCATCCACGGCGGCGCCGGCCTCGGGAAGACCCATCTCCTCCACGCCGTCGGCCATCACCGTCGCGAGCTCGCCCCAGGCTCGATCGTCCGTTACGTCTCGTCCGAGCAATTCTTCAACGAGTTCATCAACGGGATCCGACGCAAACAGATGGCCGAGTTCAAAGCCCGGTATCGAACGATCGACGTGCTGCTGCTCGATGACGTCCAATTCTTCGAGGGAAAAGAACAGATCCTCGAAGAGTTCTTTCACACGTTCAACAGCCTCTACGAGGCCGGCAAGCAGCTGGTCATCAGCTCTGATCGCCATCCCAAACACCTCGCGACCCTCGAGGATCGGCTCCGCAGCCGGTTCGAGTGGGGGCTCTTGACAGACATCCAACCTCCGGACGTGGAGACCCGGCTGGCGATCCTCCGCAAAAACGCCGAGTTTGCGCCGCGCCCTGTTCCGAGAGAGGTGCTGGAGTTCATTGCCGTCAACGTCCACGCCAACATCCGTGAACTCGAGGGCGCCTTGACCCGGGTGACCGCCTACGGCGCGTTGACACACGAGAGCATCAACCTCGAGATGGCCAAGGAGGTCTTGCAGGACCTCATGCCCGCCCCAGCTCATCAACGCTTGACGGCCGAGATGATCATGGATCGCGTCGGTGTGTTCTACGGGCTGAGCCGGGAGGAGCTCGTCGGGCCGAGTCGGAAGCAACCCCTCGCCCGATCCCGTCAGGTCGCCATGTACCTGTGCAGGGACCTCACCGATCTGTCGCTGCCGAAGATCGGTAATGCCTTTGGCGGGAGGGATCACACGACCGTGCTGCATGCCGTCGAGAAGGTGAAGACCCTCATGCAGAGCGACAAACAGGTCTTCGACGAGGTCAGCGGGCTGTGTCAAGCTCTGAGGAAAACTGCCCCCCGTGGCTGAGGACAACATGGTGATATCCCCACCCTCCATCTCGTCTCTCCGTACCTCTGGGGATGGTTCTCGGACCGTCCCCAACCGCTGTGGACGAAGGACCCCGGTGATAGCACGGCTTTCGGGTGGTTACCCACAATCCACAGCCCCTACTGCTACCACTACTGTTGTTTTGATAGATCTAAGAGAAGAAGAGGGATGACAACTGTGCGTATCCGAGCTGAGAGAGATGATCTCGCCGATGTTCTCGCCCGCGCCGGTCGTGCCGTAGGCACCAGGTCTCCGTTGCCGATTCTTCAGGGCGTCCTCTGCGAGGTCGAAGCGGGGCGACTACGGGTCACGGGAACCGACACCGAGGTCACCATCAGAACCACGCTGGAGGTCGAGGTCCTCGAGGAGGGGAAGACCCTCATCCCGGCCAAACTCGCTGCCGAGGCTGTCCGCAAGCTGCCGGTCGGGGCAGTGACGATGACGGCCTCCGACCGCGAGGTCGAGATCACAGGGAATGGCCCGCGATTCACTCTTCGCGAGCTGACGGTCGACGACTACCCGGCACTCGGCGGTGGCGGGGTCCCCGGCGGCGTCGCCGTTGACGGTGATGTCTTGATCAAGGCGCTCGGTCAAGTTGGTGTCGCGGCGTCGAGTGACGAAGCACGACCAACGCTCACCGGCGTCTTGTTCGAGAACGAAGGCAATGCGCTCAGACTCGTGGCCACCGACTCGTATCGACTTGCCGTGCGAGATCTACCTGCCGTGGAGGGTTCACAGACCACCCTGGTGCCGTACCGGGCCCTGCGCGAGATCGGGCGGACGATCGGTGACGCCAAGATGCAAGTCGACCTGGGAGACCGGGACGCCACGTTCTCGTCCGGGCGCGGCACCCTCACGGCCCGGGTCATCGAGAGCACCTTCCCGAATTACCGCCAACTGTTGCCCGACAGCTACCCCAATCGCCTCACCGTCTCGAAGGAAGGGCTCCTCGACGCCGTCGGCCGAGCCTCGCTGGTCGCCGAGGATCACATCCCGGTGCGGCTGAGCCTCCGTGAAGGGGGGGTCGAGCTCAGCGTGTCCCGGCAGGAGGTGGGCGAAGAGACCGAGCACCTCGCGGGGGAGTATGTAGGGGAGGACATGACGATCGCGTTCAATACCCGGTATCTCACCGACGGGGTGAACGCCGTTGCGTCGGACGACGTGATCATCGACACCATCGACCCTCTGAAGCCCGGCTTGGTGCGCGGCTCGGGAGACGACGGCTTCCGGTATCTCTTGATGCCAGTGCGTCTCTGACGATCGTCTCCGGGCCTTCTCGATGCACCTCGAATGGCTCGAACTGCGCGAGTTCAGGGCTTACCCCGAGCTCAGCTTCCGGCCGGAACCGGGGATCAACGTTCTCGTCGGTGCCAACGGTGCCGGCAAGACCACGGTGCTCGAGGCGGTCGCGTACCTCTCAGCGTTGACGTCCTTCCGGCGCACCCCCGACGCGGCGCTCATCAGGAAGGGTCAGGACGGCGCAGTGGTGCGCGGCGGCTTCTCCAAGGCGGCGGGGGAGACCAAGGTCGAGGTCGAGCTGCCTGCGGCGGGGAGGCGGCGGGTCCTCGTGAACGGGAAACGGCCCCAACGTCTGTCGGATGTCGCCGGATTGATACCCGTAGTGGCGTTCCTGCCCGACGATCTCGACCTGGTGAAGGACAGCGCAGGCATCCGGCGGCGCTACGTGGACGATCTGGGAGCCCACCTGAGCCCTTCGTACGGCGCAGCAGTCGCCGACTACGAGCAGACGCTGCGGCAGCGCAACGCATTGCTGCGTCGCGACGGGCCCTCCACCAACCTCATGACCCTCGAGGTGTGGGACGAGCGGTTGGTTGCGGCAGCCGTCGTGCTGTGGACCGAGCGGGTGCGGCTCGTGGAGCGGCTGCAACCGGCCCTCGACGAAGCCCACGAGACGGTGGCGGGAGCCGACGAGAGGCTCCGCGTGACTCTGCATCCCGCCTGGGGGAGCCCGACAACCGAACCCGCCTTCGATGCGGAAACGGCCCGTGTGCGGCTTGCGGAAGCGTTGGCGGGCAGGCGGAGGCGGGAGATGGAGCAGCGCACGACGACGGTCGGGCCCCATCGCGACGACATCGTCCTCAACCTCGCCCTGCGCGATGCACGAACCCAGGCGAGCCAGGGAGAGCAGCGTTCGGTTGCCGTCTCGCTGCGGGTGGCGTCGTATCGCATGCTCCAGGACCGCCACGGCCACCCGCCCGTGCTGTTGCTGGACGACGTGTTCTCGGAGCTCGACCTCGCTCGCACGGCGGCGGTTGTGGACATGCTTCCCAAGGGCCAGGTTCTTGTCACCACCACGAGAGATGATGAGGTCCCCGTCGCAGGTCGACGGTGGGACGTGAAGACCGGGAGAGTGGAGTGAACGACATCGGACGAAAAGATCTGGCAAAGGTCGGCGATCTCATCGATGCGGTTTTGGGAAGAGTCGCCAGCGTTGGGGTCGCCCCCATCGTGCGGCTCCGCCAGCATTGGGATCAGGTGGCGGGAGAGTGGGCGTCGAAGTGCCGGCCGACGGGTATTCGCGACGGCGTGCTGACCATCGAGGTGTCGTCGGGGATGGATGCGTCGCTGATCAAGTACGCCGTGCCACAGCTGCTCGTGGCGGTCGCCGCAGAGCTGAAGATGGAGCCTGCGGTCGACCGTATCGCCGTGCGGGTGCGGCGATCGTGAGGGGGGCCAAAACGTCCGTGGGAGAAGCCTTTGGGGCTATAATGACAGCATTGTTAGTTCGCTGTGAGCCCACTGCCTCGGGCCAGTCTGAGGAGACTCGTGAGTAACGCCAAAGGCGCTTCCAACGCGTCATATGAAGCCAAGGACATCGAGGTCCTCGAAGGCATCGAACACGTGCGCAAGCGCCCCGCGATGTACATCGGCAGTACGGGGCCCAAGGGCCTCCACCACCTGATCTGGGAGGTCGTGGACAACTCGGTGGACGAGGCCATGGCCGGTTATGCGAGCCGCATCGACATCACGCTGAACGCCGACGGGGCAGTCCGGGTCAAGGACAACGGTCGGGGAATCCCTGTCAGCAAGCACCCCAAGACGAAGCAGCCTGCGGTCACGACCGTGCTCACCACACTCGGTGCGGGCGGCAAGTTCGAGTCAGGGGCGTATACCGTCTCAGGCGGTCTCCACGGCGTGGGGCTGTCCGTGGTGAATGCCCTCGCCAGCCGGCTGGAGGTCGAGGTCGTGCGCGATGGGTTCACCTGGGCGCAGACCTTCGAATACGGCAAGCCGACGGGGCCGCTGGTCAAGGGCAAGCCGGCGAAACGCACCGGCACCGTCATCACCTTCTGGGCCGATCCCGAGATCTTCGCCGAGACCCAAAGCTACGACAGCAAGGTCGTCGTGAGCCGTCTCCGCGAGATGGCCTTCCTCAACTCTGGTCTCGAGATCCGCTACCGCGACGAACGCGACGAAGACGAGGTCGAGGAGATCACTTTCCAGTACAAGGGCGGACTGATCGACTTCGTCAAGCACCTCAACTCCACCCGGGAGCCCATCCACAAACAGATCGCCTACTTCGAGGAGAAGTCGGAAGAGGCCGAGGTCGAGGTCGCGCTGCAGTACACCAGTGGCTACAACGAGACCATCCTCAGCTTCGCCAACAACATCAACACCCACGAGGGGGGCACCCACGAGGAAGGCTTTCGCAAGGCGCTGACGCGGGCGATCAACGAGTTTGCGCGGGGCCGCAACCTGCTGAAGGAGAAGGACGGCAACCTCCAGGGCGAAGATGCTCGCGAGGGCATCACCGCCATCATCTCCGCAAAGGTGCGCCAGCCGCAGTTCGAGGGTCAGACGAAGACCAAGCTGGGCAACACCGAGATCAGGTCGTTCGTCGAGAAGGCGCTCAACCAGGCGTTCCCCGAGTGGCTGGAACGGAACCCGGGCGACGGGCGACGCATCATCGACAAGGCGCTCAACGCGGCCAAGGCACGCATGGCCGCACGCCAGGCCCGCGACCTCACGAGGCGCAAGAGTCTGCTCGACGGCGGTGGGCTTCCCGGCAAGCTGTCCGATTGTTCTTCCCGCGACCCGGAACTCAGCGAGATCTTCATCGTCGAGGGCGACTCGGCAGGCGGCTCGGCGAAGCAGGCACGGAATAGCGAGTTTCAGGCGATCCTGCCCATTCGCGGCAAGATCATCAACGTCGAGAAGAACCGCATCGATCGGGTGCTGAAGAACACGGAGATCCAGTCTCTGATCACCGCCATCGGGACGGGCATCGGCGAGGAGCTCGATATCGCCAAGGCTCGATACCACAAGATCGTCATCCTCACCGATGCCGATGTCGACGGAGCGCATATCCGCACGCTCCTGCTCACGTTCTTCTTCCGCCACATGCCGGAGTTGATCGAGATGGGCTACGTGTATATCGCCCAGCCGCCGCTGTACTCCGTCAAGGTGGGGGCCAAGACGAGCTGGGTGTTCAACGATGCCGCCCTCGACGACTTCCGCGTGAAGCTCAACGGCAAGAAGCACAAGATTCAGCGCTTCAAGGGTCTCGGCGAGATGAACGCCGACCAGCTGTGGGACACGACCATGGATCCGGGCGAGCGGCAGCTGCTCCAGGTCCATCTCGATGACCAGCTGTACGCCGAGGAGGTCTTCTCCACGCTCATGGGCACCGATGTAGAAGCGCGGCGTCACTTCATCCAACACAATGCCAGCGACGTGCGGTTCCTCGACTTCTGAGCGAATCGGCCCGCGTTCGACCTACTAGAGAGAGCTCATGCCCGACGAGGACACAGCGAGAATCAAGCCGATAGAGATCGAGCGAGAGATGGAGGACTCCTTCCTGGAGTACGCCATGTCCGTCATCGTCTCCCGGGCCCTCCCCGATGTGCGCGACGGTCTCAAGCCTGTGCATCGCCGGATCCTGTATTCGATGTTCGACTCGGGCATCAGGCCCGGCACGCCGTTCCGCAAGTGCGCCAGGGTGGTGGGCGACGTGATGGGCTGGTTCCATCCCCACTCGAACGACGCCATCTACGACGCCTTGGTGCGTCTCGGGCAGGACTTCGCGTCTCGCTATCCCCTCGTCCAGCCCCAAGGAAACTTCGGCTCGGTGGATGACGGCCCCGCTGCGATGCGCTACACCGAGGTGCGGATGGCCCCTCTCGCCCTCCACCTCCTCGACGGGATCACGGAAGAGACGGTGGACTTCGGCGACAACTATTCGGGCGAGCGTGAAGAACCCCTGGTCCTCCCTGCGCGATTCCCCAACCTCCTCGTCAACGGCTCAACGGGCATCGCGGTGGGGATGGCCACGAACATCGCCCCGCACAACCTCACCGAGGTCATCGACGCATGCCTCTATGCGCTGGAGCACACCGATGCGACCGCACACGACCTCACCCAGTTCATCAAGGGCCCAGACTTCCCCACGGGGGCGTACATCCTGGGGAACAAGGGCATCAAGGACGCCCTGCTCACGGGTCGTGGCTCGGTCAAGATGCGCGCCGTCACGGATGTCGTGGAGATTCGGAAGAACCGGTTTGCCATCATCGTCACCGAGATCCCGTACCAGGTCTCGATCAGGCGGATCATGGAGAAGATCGCCGACCAGGTCAACAACAAGGTCATCACCGGCATCAGCGGCCTGCGCGACGAGTCGAACCGGAACGGTATCCGCATCGTCGTCGAGCTCAAGCGGGATGCCAATCCACAGGTCGTGCTCAACCAGATCTTCAAGGGCTCCCAGCTCGAAGAGAACTTCTCGGTCAACACCGTTGCCCTTGTCGACGGAGTGCCAAAAACGCTGAACGTCGCGGACATCGTCCATCACTACTTGGCGCACCAGCTGGAAGTCATCGTACGCCGCACCCAGTTCCGGCTCCGCAAAGCGCAGGAGCGGGCGCACATCGTCGAAGGCCTGCTCATCGCCCTCGACAACATCGACGAGGTCGTGCGGATCATCCGTGGCTCGGCGGACGTGGACAACGCCCGCACGACGCTGATGGAACGGTTCTCCCTCAGCGAGATCCAAGCGAACCACATCCTCGACATGCCCCTGAGGCGCCTCACCGCCCTCGAGACCTCCAAGCTCAGGGAGGAGTACGAAGGGCTCATGGCGACCATCGCCGGCCTCGAAGCGATCCTCGCCAGCGACGACCTGCAACGCGAGGTGGTGGCCGACGAGCTGCGGGAGATTCGGGACAAGTACGGCGACGCCCGGCGGAGCAAGATCATCCCCGATGAGGGGGAGATGTCGCTGGAAGACCTCATTGCCGACGAAGAGCTCGTCGTCACCGTCACTGCGGCCGGCTACGTCAAGGCCGTGCTTGCCCGCACGTACAAGACGCAGGGCCGCGGCGGCAGGGGGGTGCGCGGTCAGCAGCTCAGGGACGACGACGTGGTCAGTCACGTGCTGCACACCACTGCCCACTCCTACCTGCTGTTCTTCTCCAACAAGGGCAAGGTCTATCGCATCCGGGCCCACGAGCTTCCGCGGAAGGAACGCACCGCCAAAGGTGTGCTCATCCAGTCGGTTCTGCCGATGGATCCGAACGAACGTGTAGAAGCCATCATCGACACGCGCGACTACGAGTCATTCAGGTACCTCGTGGCTTTCACCAAGCTCGGCCAGGTGAAGAAGACGAAGTTCTCCGAGTACGACTCACGAAATCAGGTGCTGCTGGCCATCAGCCTGCAAGAAGGTGACGAAGTCGTTGCGGTACGGGCTACATCCGGCAACAACGATCTGATGATGTTCACCCGTAATGGCCAGGGCATCCGGTTCAGCGAAGAGGACGTCCGTCCGATGGGCCGGGATACGCGCGGGGTCCGGGGTGTTCGCCTCCGCGAAGGCGATGCCGTCGTTGCCGCGGCATGTGCCGCCGAAGGCGAGGACATCCTGTTGCTCACTGCTGGCGGTTACGGCAAGCGTACGCGCACCGATCAGTTCCCGAAGCAGAACCGTGGCGGCGTGGGGGTCAAGGCGATGAAGCTGACGAGGGTGCGTGGGACGATCGTGGATGCTCGGGCGGTGTCGCCTGACGACGAGATCGTTGTGATGTCGTCGGACGGCATCGTGATCCGGCAGCCGGCGGGAACCGTGAGCCGCCAGAAGCGGGACTCGACGGGCGTCCGCATCATGAACCTCGAAACGGGAGCGGAATTGTCGGCCGTGGCGCTGGTGCCTGCAGAGAACGGTCTCGAGGAGTAGGTCGTCAGGCTGGAGCAGTCGGGGGGCCCGCCTCGATGTTCCGGGAACCCGGAACGGGGTGGCGCCGTTTAGAAACGTGGCGCAACTCCTGCGCCGGGTTACACTCTCGTCATCCCCAGGAGTGGACTTCATGCAAGTTCGACGCGTGCGTCGGATCATCAGGAAAATCGATCCGTGGACGGTACTCAAGGTGTCGTTGGTCTTCAACGTCATCTCCGGGCTGGTTTTTGTGCTCGGAACGTGGGTCACGTGGTCCATTGCCGTTCAACGCGGCATCCCACAGGGCATCGCCGACATCTTCGAGAGCCTGACCCTCACCTTCACACCTGACGGCCCGCTGTATTTCCGGGCGCTCTCGCTGCTCACCGTGATCATGGTCGTCGTGGCCACGGCCGCAATGACGCTCGGTGCCGTGCTGTACAACCTCATCTCCGACCTGGTCGGCGGAGTGGAACTCACCGTGCTCGAGGAGACGTACCTTCCCCCAGGTGCTCCGCAGGAACGGCGTCAGTCGACCCTCGGCGTTCGTCGCCAGATCAGGCCACCGGCCACCGCAACGGCCCCGACGTCGCAGATCCCTCAACCGCAGCGAGAACCTGCAAAGGTCCCTGCCAACACCCCGTAGCTCAGCACGTAACCGTCGCGGCTTCAGCCGAGCAGACGTTTCGTTGCCGCTACGACGGCTCGGCTTGCTGCCAGATTCCCGGCTGCACTGAGGTGGACGCCGTCTTCGCCGAGGAGTGAACTCGATGCCGCCGCGATCGCCGTATGGAGGTCGTTCAGCAGCACGCCGTGGCGGGCAGCAACGCTGATGACCCCCGTGTTGTAGGCCAGGACGTCGGCCTCGTGACGATCGCTGACGCGGCCTGCGGAGTGCCGTGCATCGTCCACCGGTGTCGACGTGGCAAGGCATACCCGATCGACCCCTGCGGCCTCGATGACCACGGCGACGATCTCGTCGAGGTTGCGCTCGTACTCGTCCAGCGGCACGAGGGGCGCTCCATCCGTTTCGGGAAGCCTTCGCAGATCGTGCAATCCGGCGTTGAGATGTACGACGTCGCCGTGGCTGACCGGGGATATCAACCAGCTATCGGCACGGGCCAAGATGTGTCGAGTGCTGGAGCAGTTCTCCCGCGGGCCCCACACCTCGGCGATCCCGTCGAGGGCTGCGCCCACATACGATTGGTATCCGAGCCGAATCGAATCGCCGATCAACACGAGCCGAGGCGCTGGCTTCATTCGCCAACGGCGTCCGGGATCTCGATCGCGTACGGCAGGACCACCTGGGTCTTGGTTCCCGTGCCGACCCTCACCGCAATCCTGAACCGCACCTGCTCGATCAGACACAGGCTGGTGGCGTCCTCGCGGCAGTAGACGGCGGTGAGGTCTCCAATCAGATCCGCCGAGGTGGGGAAGAACTCGGCAGGTACGGACGCAGGCAACGTGGCGCCCGTGAGGTCGACTGAGCGCGCATCGTCTTCCAGGGAGATGGCCTCACCTTCGACGGTCAGGAGCAACGAGGAGGGAGCTTCCCCATTCAGCTTGTACCCCGCAGGCAGCACCAGGTCGAGCACGATCTCGCCGTCGCCTGCTGCGAGGTCGACGGGATCGAGAGTTACGAGCACCCCCCGGTAGTCGGCATCGTCTGGACGAGGCTCGTAGGCTTCGATGCCCTTGAGAACGATCGTCGAGGTGTCACCTGTTGGCAGGTCAACGACGCGGATTGCGTGGTTGTTGGTGTCGGCGACGTACAGCGTGTCGCCGTCGATGGCGACGCCACCGGGCTCATAGAACTTGGGGTCGGTGCCGTCGGCCCAACCTTGGCTGCCTCCGAGGAAGGTCGTGACCTCCTGGGTCACAGGATCGATGCGCCGCAGCCTGCTGTTGTAGGTGTCGGCGACCAGGAGGACACCTTCGGGCTCCCAGATGGCCACACCGAGCGGATGCTGCAGCCGAGCTGCGGAGCCCACGCCGTCGGTATCGCCGAATTCGAACAGGTTGCTTGGTGCGCCCGCCACCAGCCCGGTCTCCCCACCAGGGGATGCGACATCGGCGTACCGGATCGAGCTCGATTCGGAGTCGGCGAAATACAGCCGGCCGGACCCATCGATCGCCAGACCGCTTGGCTGGGCGAGCTCAGCCTGGTCGAGAGGTCCGTTCAGGACGCCTTCCCGACCGCTCCCAACCAGGGGCACCGCAATGCCGTTCTCGAGATCCATGCTCCAGATCTGGTGGTGTCCCGCCATGGCGATGTAGAGCACGCTGCCCTCGACGAGCACATCCCACGGGGAGTTGAGATCGACCTCAGGGGCAACACCACCCGTCGGCGGCCACCCAAGCCGGCCGGTGCCGAGCAGCGTCGTCACTTCCCCGGTCGCGGTGTCGATAGCGCGAACCGCGTGGTTGTTGGTGTCGGCGACGTACAGCGTCACGCCGTCGGCATCGAGCGCAAGCCCCTGAGGCGAATCAAACTGAGCGTTGACGCCGACGCCGTCGGCGAACCCTGCCCGCCCGTTGCCGTAGACGGCAAGCACATCGCCTGTGATGCGGTCGGACACCACGATCCTGTGATGGCCGCTGTCGGCGATGAAGAGTCGCGAGTCGGTGGGGACGACGTGCACCTTGCCGGGGAACGACAGGATGCGGCTCGGCTGACGATCTCTCTCCAAAGCAGGTTGGAACGGCTCGGTGTCGATCGCGGCGGCGGCGGAGAACTCGTCGACGAGCGAGGCGATCACAGGGGAGATGACGTCGTAGACCCCCTCGCCCGAGTGACCGCCGACGATGTTGCCTGCAGGGTCGATGAGGACGGTTGTCGGCCATGCCTGGGCGCCCCACGCTTGCCATACCTCGAAGTCACGATCGTTCACCACAGGGTGTTCGATGTCGTAGCGGAGGATCACCTGGCGGATGTTCTCGGTGGCGCTCTCGTTGACGAATTTCGCCGAATGCACTCCGATCACCACCAGCTCATCGGCGTACTCGGCCTCGAGTCGCTTGAGGTCGGGGATGATATGGATGCAGTTGATGCAGCCGTAGGTCCAGAAATCGAGCAACACGACCTTGCCGCGGAGTTCCTCGAGCGAAAGTGGCGCTGCGGTGTTGAGCCAATCGAGACCGGTGGGGAACTCGGGCGCCTGCACCTCGCCGGCAACGGAGTCCGGCTCGGCGGGAACGGCGGTCGTGGTGGTCGGGTCGCCTGTGATCGGTTCCGCCGCCGATTCGCCGGTTGCGGGGACCGGGTCGGCACGCTCGGCCGTCGTGCTGCACGCCGACAGCACGACCACGAGAGCGAATGCGAGCGGCAGGAGTCTCCGAGACGACATGAGGCTATTCAACAGCGTCCATCGGGCTACACCGCCGGTCAGCCACCGGCTTCCATGGAGTAGGTGGCAACGTCGAGACCGGCCTCGAGGGCCGCCACCAGGTAGGGCTCGGCGCGATCGGCGGCGTGCACGAGCCCGTACGGGTACTCGGCCACACTCATCGTCCCCGCCACGAGGGACAGGGCTTCCAGGTGCGGGGCGAGGTCGGCGACTCCGACGACGCGGGCGACGACACCGTCGAGGGTGCCTTCCGTCACGCGAGCCATTGCCCCTGCCCACTCTCCGTCGACTGTGGCGACGAGCCGGCGCGTGCGCCCGTTGTCGTCGAGCCGTCGACCCCACCGCGCTCCGATCGGGTCGGGGAAGGGGATGGCCTCACCCTTGCGCAGCGGCCGCCCCGGCTCGGTCCAGGCGTAGCTGACGTCGAGGACGGTGCTCGTGCGCGCCGTCTCGTGGGAGGCCAGACAGGGAGCAAGACCATTCGCAAGATTGGCGCCGACCAGCAAGGTGCGCTGCTGCCCGGCAAACGCCTCGCCTAGTTCTTCGACATCGGCGTCGCCGTCGTGCCACAGCACGCAGTTCACCCCCGCTTCGAGGGCTTCGCGTGCCTGGGTCAGGGGATCGTCGGTCTCGTCGGTCACGAAGACGTCGTACGCACTCAGCGCACCGGCAGGCTCCAGACGGGCGTCTGTTGCGGTGTTCGGGCGGCGGCCCACAACGCCCAAGGCCGAGAGACGGCGTTCGCCAAGGAGGATGCGCCCGGCGCGGAGACCCGCCTCGCCGACCTGGTGAATCGCAACCCGCACCGTCAGCGGCGTGTCTTTGCTGGGTCCGCCGGGTGCCAGGTGCCGGCGGGATCGGGCTGGCGGACAGGGCGGCGAAGGTACGCCACCACGCCGGCAGCCAAAGCAACAAGGGCGACAATCCGCGAGCGCTGATTCATGGGGCAAGGCTAGCGGTTCGTCGTTGGTGCGGCCGATGCGCCCCCCCGGCTCAGCTTCGGGCTACGAGGGCAAGTTGCCGCGACTGTGCAACGAGGCGTCCGGACCCATCCCAGACCTCGCCGTCTTCCTCGACAAAGCCGTCGCTGATGAACCTGGTGCGGAACTGGCAGCGAAGCCATCCCGCCACCGCCTGCCTCCTGATGTGGGTCGTGAGTTCGAGCGTCGGCGTCCAGGCGATCGGCAGCTGTGCGTTGAAGGCGGTCGGGGGAAAGGCGTCGACGGCCACGAGCAGTCCAAAGGCGTCAATCGGCTCGTCGTCGAGGAGCCGGAACCACCCGCGGAAGCGCGGCACACCGCTGTTGAACAGCGCGTCCTCAGGATGCAGCCTGAGATCGATCTTGCCCATGAACGGCGGTGGGAATGTGTCGGTGGGTGCAACAGGGATGCACTCCGTCACTGGCGGAAGTTCGGGAGGGCGGGTTTCGACGCGTACGACCGGGTGCTCCTCATCCGGCAGATCAGCGAAGCTGCCGAGGACCGAAAGCACGTGCTTGGTGGCGTCGGACATCGTTGCCCGAACCGTCGTGTAACGGCGCCCCCGCTTCTCGATGTGGGTCGTCAGGGTGACGGGCCCCGGCCTGCCCGGCGCGAGGAAGTGGCCCGTGATCGATACCGGCAGCCGGCCTTCCGCTGCTTCCGACGCGGCGCGAGCGGCAACGGCGAGGAGGTAGCCGCCGTTGGCGTTGCCGAGGACGTCCCAGCCTGGTGCGATGTTCGCCGAATAACGGTCGCCGCCGGTCGGTTCGACGGCGGTCGCCTCTGCGAAGGTCACGACACCATTGGCCGGGTGCGATCGTGCTCTGACTGCATGGCACTGAGAATAGAAGACTGTCGAACCGGGGGTCGGGCGCCGTTCTGAGATGTTGATGATCAGCCCCCGCCTGAGGGGCCGCAGCCGGTGCAGGCGGTGCCGCATCCCCCTGGTCACGGTGCGCCCCCTGCCCCCGCATGGCTAACCTGCCAACGCCTGCAGCTTCAGGCTGTAGCACCCCACATGCAGCGAAGTCCGGTGTGAACCCGGCACTGTCCCGCAACTGTGAAGCCCTTCGGGGACGAGTCAGGTCGCCTGCGCATGGGGTGGTGGATGGCACCCTCGGAGGAGGGGTGAGGCCACGTCTTCCGGACTCCTCCCGAGAAAGGAGTCCTTCTCATGAGACGGTACCTCTGGTTCATCGTGGCGGGGTTCGTGCTGGTCGTCGCCGCGTGCGGCAGCGGCGAGGCCGCGGACACCACCTCGGCAACCGTTCCGCCCACCGAGGTCACGGCCGCTCCCGCAACGACCCTCGTCAGCACCTACCCGCTGACCGTCAGCAGCGATGCCGGGGAGATCACCCTCGATGCGCAGCCGATGCGGATCGCGGCGCTGTCGGCAACCCACGTCGAGATGCTGTATGCCATCGACGCCGGCGATCAGATCGTTGCAGGAGATGACTTCTCCAACTATCCGGACGCGGCGGAGGCTCTCGACAAGGTGGATTCGTTCAACCTCAGCGTCGAGGCGGTGATTGCTCTCGATCCCGATCTCGTCATCCTGACCTTCGACCCCGTCGACGCGGTGCCCGCCCTCGAGGCCGTCGGCATTCCGACGCTCCTTTTTGCCACCGCGACCAGTCTCGACGACGCCTATGAGCAGATGGCCATTCTCGGCACGGCGACCGGTCACGATGCCGAGGCGACCGAGCTCATCGCGAGTATCCAGGCTGAGATCGCGTCGATCGTGGACGCAGCAGGAGATGCAGGCAACGGAGTCACCTACTACCACGAGACCGATCCTTTCAGCTTCTATACCCCCAACTCGAGCTCCTTCATCGGCCAGATCTACCGGCTCTTCGGCATGGAGAACATCGCAGACGCCGCACCGGATGAGTTTGCGTCAGGCTTCCCGCAACTCAGCCCCGAGTTCATCATCGACACCGATCCGAAGATGATCTTCCTCGCCGCCTTCGGGGAGTCGCCCGAGACGCTCGCCGCCCGCGCCGGGTGGGAGTCGATGACCGCAATCGCCGAGGGCAATGTGACGGTCATCGATGCCGACATCGCTTCTCGCTGGGGTCCGCGCGTGGTCGACATGGTCCGTGTCGTTGCCGATGCGCTCGGGTCTCCATGACCCGAGTTGCCGTCGCACGGCCGCGCCATCCTCGCCTGGGACCGACCGGGGCGATCGTGCTCCTGGCCGTTGCGGCGGCCTTCGCCGCCGTCCTCGTAGGTCCGGCGAACATCCCGGCCGGTGGGGTCGTACGTGAGCTTCTCGATCGCCTGCCGTTCGTCTCGATCGAGTCGGGACTCACTGAGCGCCAGGCGGCCGTCGTGTGGCAGCTGAGAGTCCCGCGGGTGGTGCTGGGTGCCATGGTGGGTGCGGCGCTGTCCATCGCAGGCGGGGCGTATCAAGGTGTGTTCCGCAACCCGCTGGCCGATCCCTACCTCCTCGGTGTCGCCGCCGGGGCAGGACTTGGGGCAACGCTTGCGATTGCCGCCGGGGTCTCCGCTACGTCCGCCATCTTGCCCGTTGCCGCGTTCAGCGGGGGCGCAGTGGCCGTCGTCATCACCTACGGGCTGGCCAGGCTCGGCGGCTCGATGCGCGCCACCGGCACGTTGGTGCTCGCTGGGGTGGCCGTCGCCTCCTTCTTCACCGCGGCGCAGACCTTCGCCCAGCAGATGGCGTCAGACACCGTGCGTGAGGTGTTCGCCTGGATCCTCGGACGGCTGACGACGGCCGGGTGGGGCGAAGTTCGGATCGTGACGCCGTTCTTGGTGGTGGCAATGGCCGTGCTGATCGCACATCGTCGCCATCTCGACGTGCTGGCGGTTGGTGAGACGGAGGCTGCCGCACTCGGTGTCCATGTGTCCAGGGTGCGATTCTGGGTGGTGCTGGCCGCAACCCTGGCGACGGCCGGAGCGGTTGCGGTGGCAGGGCTCATCGGATTCGTCGGGATCATCGTGCCTCACACGGTGCGGCTCATCGCAGGGTCCTCGTATCGCACCATTCTTCCGCTTTCCCTCGTTGGCGGTGCGGCGTTTTTGCTGCTGGCCGACATCGTCGCTCGGACCGTGCTCTCGCCATCTGAGCTCCCGATCGGTGTCGTCACCGCGTTCGTGGGGGCGCCATTCTTTGCCGTCATCCTGGCTCGTTCAGGGCGTCGGGCGTGAGCGGCATCGCTTTCGCCGGGGTCGACGCCGGCTACAGGGGACAGGACGTTCTGTACGGCATCGACCTTGCCGTCGCTGCGGGGGAGTGGTTGGGGGTCATCGGCCCCAACGGCTCCGGCAAGTCGACGCTGCTCAAAGTGGGCGCTGGGCTGCTCCCTACGACCGGCGGCGTGTCGGTCGGCGGGGTTGCTGCGACCGAGCTGACAAGGCGGGACCGTGCGAGGCAGGTGGCGCTTGTGCCGCAGACTCCCGTGATCCCTGAGGGCACCACGGTCTTCGACTACGTGTTGCTCGGCCGCACTCCGCACATCGGGTACTGGAGGACGGAGACCCGGCGGGACGCAGATGTCGTCCGCGACGAACTTCGCCGGCTCGATCTGGAGAGGCTGGCGGACCGGCCGATCGGGGAGCTGTCTGGTGGGGAGCGGCAGCGTGCCGTGCTCGCCCGTGCCCTGGCGCAGCGGCCGGCGGTGCTGCTGCTCGACGAGCCGACGACAGGGCTCGATCTGGGTCACCAGCAGCAATTCCTCGGCAGCGTCGATGAGCTGCGGCGTGATCTCGGGATCGCTGTCGTGTCGGCGCTGCACGACCTGACCCTCGCTGCTCAATACGCCGACCGGTTGGTGCTGCTCTCGGGGGGGAGGATCGTTGCGGAAGGCAGGGCCACAGACGTCCTCACCGAGGCGCGACTCCGCAGCTACTACGACGCCGAGGTCACCGTGCTCGTGGACGATGGCAGCCCCGTGGTCGTGCCGAGACGTCCGGCGCGTGGGAATCGGCCCGCGCCGTAGAGTCGCTCAGGAAATCGCGCCGTCCACGACGGAGCCGACGAAATAGGCAATCACGCCGCCCACGCCGGCGATCGCCAGATTCTGTAATCCCGAGGCCATCGGATTTGTGTCGGTGACCCGTGTCTTGATGACACCAACCACAAACAGCCCGATAGCCGTGAGGCCTGCTGCCCACCCCAGCCCGACGGTGGGCGTGACGTCGAACGCAAACGGGACGGCGGAAGGAAGCGCGCCGGCGAGGAACAGCAGGCCGGACATGAACATGGCGAAAAACGGGCTCCGGCGCTCCGAGTCCACCACTGCAAACTCGAAGACCTTCATTGCATTGAGTAGCGTGGTGTCGTCACGGGTGAGCCCTTGCAGGGTCGGTTCGATGTCTTCGGGCTGCACACCGACATCCTCGAGAAATCCCCGCATCTGCTCGACTTCCTGGTCGCGGAAGTGGAGGATGTGCTCCTTCTCCAGTTCGATCTCGCGGTCGAAGACCTCCTCTTGGGACTGGGTGGCGAGGTACTCGCCGGCAGCCATCGAAACGGCGCCGGCGATGGCGCCTGCAACCGCGGTGAGGAGAACCTGATCGGTGGCGAGCCCGCCACCGACCACCCCCGCCACGAGGAGAAAGGTGGATACCAGACCATCGTTGACCCCAAGGATGATGTCGCGGATGTACTGGCGGCTCTGGCCGACGTGCGGGCGATACGGGATCGCCTCGCTGCCAGCCGGAGTGGATGTTTCCTGACTCATGCGGTCACTCTACCGGGGCTGGTTCTGGCAGCAGATCCTGGGTGGAACGTACAGCGGGTAGATTGCAGAGCCAGAACGGAAGAGGAGTCCCATGGAAGCGGAATCGGCCGAGCGACGCGTCCGGCAACAGCTTGCCGGGCATCCCTTCGTCCAGGGGCTGGCCCCCCACTACATCGACGTGCTCAGCGAGTTGGGGCACCTCGTCGACTTCGGGGTTCGTGACATCATCTTCCGTGCCGGACAGCCCGCCGACACCTTCTATCTGGTCAGGTCGGGCGTGGTTGCGCTTCAGGTGGATGCGGGGGGCTCGTATCCCCGCAATATCCAGCACATCACGGAAGGCTCGACGCTCGGCTGGTCTTGGCTCTTCGAGCCGTATCAGTGGCAGTTCGACGCGGTGGCGCAGACACCTATCCGGGCGATCGCCTTTGATGCCGCCGCACTCCGCGACAAGTTCCAGGAGGACCCTCTGTTTGGCTACCACGTCATGGGCAGAGTGGCCGAGGTGATGGCGAAGCGGCTGCACGCCACTCGGCATCAGCTCCTGAACCTGTCGCGGTGACACGACTCGGTCGGTGAGGTCCGGTCGGCCATCACGATCTACACACTGACCATGGCGGCCTTCATGCTGACAGGCGGCACGCTCGGAGACATCTGGGTGTCCGCCTTCCGAAGCAGAAGCTCGAGGCCGAACCGGATGAGAGCCGCGACGTCGTCGCCGAGCCGGTGCGGAACAGCACGATGCCCGGTCAGCAGGTTCCTAAGGCCGCAGATCCCGACCGCGTCCTTCCGTCGGCTGCGCCGCTTTCTTCCCCACCACCACGAACGTGGCGTCCTCGGCGGAGGCCGGCGTGAAGCTCCATGCTCGCAGCACGGTGACCTCGCTGAAGCCGGCGCGCTCGTAGGCGGCGATGGCTTCCGATTGACTGTATCCGCGCCGCCCAGGCGACCGTACAAAGGTTTCGGCATCGGCGACTATGCCGTCGATGACGATCTCGTACAGCTCTTCGGAGTGCTCCAGGCTCTCCTCGAGGTCGTAGGCCGCCCTGGTCGAGCGGCGGATGATCGCACCGTCTTCACGCACCACCTCGACCTCGCTGGTCCATCCCTCAGGCATCTCCTGCGGCGGCGCAGGTCCGTCCCACAGAGCGACGAAGGGCATGGCCAGCACGCCGCCTGGCTTCAAGTGCTCGAAGAAGCGCCGCATCGCCTCTTCGGCAGCAGCCCGATCGACGATGAGTTGATACGCCGATGAAGCCACGATGATCGTGCCGTACTCGCGTGGGAGGTCGAGGTGTTCCATGAGTTGTTGGTACACGTCGATAGCAATGCCGAGGGTGTCGGCCTTGTCCTCGCAGATGTCGAGCATCTCAGGGGAAACGTCGATTCCGTCGACGTCGTGGCCTCGAGCAAGGAAATCCAACAGCAGCCGGCCCGTGCCACAGCCCACGTCGAGGACGGGGTCGCCGTGGCGCTCGATCAGCTCGAGGAAGAAGGCGCGGTCCTCCGCAGTCGAAGTGTCTCCGCTGAGGAGATCCCAGAATTGGGCCATGAAGCCGGAGTAGACGTAGTCGGGCACGGCTGCGAGCTTACGGCCGTTGCGATGTGGTCGAACCCGTGGGCCAAGGATTCGGGCACTAGGAAGCGGAGAAGGCCTCCAGTACAGGCAGCAGTACGTCGGTGCGGAGGGTCTGGGCTTCTTCCTCGGAAGCCACGAGGACAACAATCCCCGTCACCCCGCCCTCGGGGCCGAGAGCCACGACCGTCGGGAAGCCGTCGATGACGCCCTCGTACAGGCTCCAGGTGCGACCGCCTGCCTCGACGGTGCCGGAGTTGGTGGGGTCGTCTTCAAACCCGAGTTGTGATGCAAAGAGGCCGATGAGGATGTCCGGGTCGGCCGCTCCGGGTGCGGCCTGCTGCACGAGTGCCGTCTGGTCCACGAACGACTGCTGTCGGGCCCATGCGCCCGGTCCAACCGACTCCCATCCTTCTGGGGTGAGGCCGGACACCGTGATGCCAAAGATGTCCTCTTCGAACGGCGCCAGTTGAATCGACGTAGGCGTCGCTGCGCCCGGCACCGCAAACTCGGGCGGCAGCATTGTGGCCACACACGATTCGTCGATGGTCGCCGTCGGATCGTCGAAGAAGGCGAGGGCGACCGACAGCGGGCAATCCCCCGAGACTGACGCAGCGTGCCCGACGCCGGGGAACTCGATGTAGGTGCTGGTGGTGAGGGAACCGGCCGTCTCCTCGCCCCAACGGGGCGGGGTGATCGGGTCGTACTCGCCGGCCATCACGAGGGTTGGGATCGCGCTGCTCACCCGCTCGTTTTCGATCGGGTCGGCAGCGCCGACGTCCCAAATGACACATTGATCGACAAAACCGACGAGACCGTCGACCAGGAAGCGCTCGAGCTGGGGGTCCGCACCGGCGACGCCTGCACGAATGTCGTCCTTCGAGCTGAACGCCACTTCCTCGTTGCACTGGACCGACAAGTACATGCCGTCGCTGAGAAAGGCCCCGTTTGCCAAGTCGTTGGTCATGAGCAGCGTCATCGTGGAAGTGTCACCCTGCTCGAGCTCGGCGACGAGCTGGGGCAGCAGAGGGATGATTTCGGCGGAGTACAGCCCCTGGAAGACCGTGTCCATGAGGGTCTGACCGTTGATGATGGCGTCGTAGCGCTCATTGGTGAACACGTCCCGCACCGTGGTCGACAGCGGTGCTTCGTCGAGCTGGTCGGCCAGGTCGAACATGCGCGCTTCGAGGTTGGGGTAGGAGGTGGCACAGGCCGCATCGGCATCGCAGCCCGTGAAGAGCTCATCGAGTGCCCTGTCGAAGTTCTGCGGCAGCTCAGAGAACAGATCGGCGTCGGGCGGGTAGGTCGAGTCCAGAATGACGCTACGGATGCCTTCGGGATGGTCTCGCATGACCGTTTGGGCGAGCCGCGTGCCGTAGCTGATGCCGAGAAGGTTCCATTCGTCGTAGCCGAGGGCAATTCGGAGGTCCGCAACATCGGCGGCGTTGGTTGCACTGGTGTACTGACTGAGGTCGATACCGTCACCAGCAAGTCGGCTGCGACAGGCCGCGAGGGCGTCAGCCTCCAAGTCCAGGTACTCGGCGCCGGTGAGGTTGTCGTCGAGCACGTCGAACGTGAGTTGGCGAGTTTCGGTGCACTCGAGCGCAGGTTGTGACGCACCGATGCCGCGTTGATCGAAGAAGACCACGTCGCGGTTGGCCAGGAAGCCACCCCACGGATCCTCGAGTGAGAAGGCGAGTGGCTCCAGTGTTTCGCCGCCGGGTCCGCCGTCGAGGTAGACGATCGGATCGGACGGAGCGTCGGGGTCGTCGCTCTCGAAGATCGCAACGTGGATCTGGACCTGGCTGCCCTCCGGGTCCGACCGGTCTTCAGGCACGGTGAGGTATCCGCATCGGAGCGGGCGGTCCGTCACGATGTCGAAGTCACACTTGGACTCCTCGAACATCGGCGTGTAGTCGGCAGTTGGGGGGCCGGTCGTCGTTGTGGCCGGCGCCGCCGTGCCGTCGGGATCGTCGCTCGTGGTGGTCGGTCCCGCAACGGAGGTAGAAGTCGTGCTTGACGTATCCGATGCGACAACGTCTGCTTCGTTTGCGCGCGTGAGGAAGAAGACCCCAGCAGCGGCGACGAGCGCGATCACAACGATGGCGGAGACGGCAGAGCGATTCATCAGTCAAGGAGAATAGGGGTGCTGCGGGGCTTTTCGTCTGGGTCGATCGGGCCAATCGGTCGTCCCGCCTTCATCAGACGCAAGAGGGGCGGGACACGCCAGGTGTCCCGCCCGATTCTGCGGCGCCGGCCACATGGCCTTGCAGCCTGCTTGTGTTGCCCCACTGCGTGCCGCCCGCTCACCTCGGTGTGAACTCGGGTCCACATGAGTTCACGTGGGTGGCAGAAGGCGATGGCTGTGTATGCGCCGCAGATGCGGCGTGCCCGAGGCCGGCGCCGGAGCTGTGTTGCTTGACGCACCATGTCACGGGGCGGCGCACCAATCGAAGGTCCCAAGGTCCCCGTTCTTCGGGACGGCCACAGCGCGTGCGGTGGCGGCTACGCGGCGCCTTGCGGGCCTCGGCTCGCTAGGCAGGGGGGCCGGGCGGTAAGCTTCGTCGAAACCTCGTCGCTTGATAAAGGAGTGTTCTATGCCGTTGCTCGACGTGTTCTGGTCGATGCTGTGGTTCTTCCTCTTCATCGCCTGGATCTGGGTGCTGATCTCCGTGATTGCGGACATCTTCCGGAGCCGCGACATGGGCGGAGGCGCCAAGGCGTTCTGGGTGATCTTCGTGATCGTCATCCCGTGGTTGGGTGTGCTGGTATACCTCATCGCTCGTGGCCAAGGCATGGCCGAACGGTCCATGCAGATGGCCGCTGAGCAGGAGAAAGCTACACGTGCCTACATCCAAGAGGCTGCCGGCTCGTCCTCTGCCGATGAGCTCAAGAAGCTCGCCGATCTGAAGGCCGCCGGCGTCATCAACGACGCCGAGTTCGCCGCCCAGAAGGCCAAGCTGCTCGGCTGAGCGGGAACCCTTCGGGTTCCTTGCGAGTTGCTTCGCAACTCCGGGGAACAGAACGACAAGCACAACTGCGCCGGCGCAGCCGGGAACCCTTCGGTTCCTAGGCTGCTCCGGCGCAGTTGTGCTGGGAACCCCTAGGGGGTGTCGAGGGGTGCGGACATCCACTGATGGCTCGGGGTTGCAGCCGCCAGTGGTGGGGGAGTGACCATGGCGACCGGCGGGTGCAGGGCGCGCGTCGCCGCCGCACAGGTCAACACGAACTCGCCGTGGCGCACCCACCACCCGGCAAAGACGCCGCCATGGTGGTCGCTGATCGTGAGCGGCCGCCACCCGCCATGGTCGACGTACCCCACCGACACCTCGACCGTTCGGGTGTCCCGGCGGAGCCCGGTGCGGAGCACCTTCAGTGCGCTCTCCTTGGCCGACCAGATCAGATTGGCAGCGAGAGAATGGTCACGCTGGCTCGCCACCCATTGCTGCTCGCCAGGCGTGAAGTAGTCGCGGACAAACGCCGCCGACCGGTACTCCACCAGCTCGAGGTCGCAACCGATGGCGACGCCGTCGTGCGTGACGGCGGCCACCGCCCAATCGGCTCGGTCCGTCATGGCGATGTGCACCGGCGCCGTCCTGCCCTCCAGGTACGTCTCCGGCGCACCGTCGGGCGCATTGCGAATCAGGATGCCGCCCAGCGAATGGGGATCGGTTGGAAGCCCGAGCGCCAGTGCCACGGCATTCTTGGCGGTCCATCTCCCGAGGCGAGCCTCCTGCCGGCGCTTGGCGTACCGCATTCCTGCCAGCCGGGCTGCCAGCGCCCCATCCACCCAGGTTGGGTCGTCCGATACGGAGTCCATACCGGCGGAGTGCCAGTAGATCGACGCCGCGGTCACCGATCGATGCCGAGTCGTTCGAGCTCGCGTGCGATCCCTCGCTGCACGGCGGCGACAAGGTAGGACCTGAGCTCCCCGGGCGGGACGATGTGGTGAACCGAGCCCACCTCGAGAGCACGCTCGATGTTGTGGATCTCGTCGAATTCCGATGCGACTTCCCCCAGCCTCTCCGAGTAGACCTCGCTTCTCACGAGCTCGAGCTCATCCATGAGCCTGGCCTTCTCGCCCGCAACTGCACCGGCGGCCCGGCCGGCCAGCTCGACAACGCGAGGATCGGCCTCGGTCCGCTTCCTGACGTCCCTGGCGAACACGACTGCAGCCGCAGGAGCGCCGCCGATGACAGAAGCTCTGCTGCCGTCGACGGCGGCGACTTCCATGTTGTCGTGCAGGGTCTGGGAGAACACGACGAACGCTCCGCCGTGGTAGCGCGACACCACGCAGAACACGAGGGGACCGCGAAAGTTGACGATGGCCCTTCCGATCTCAGCGCCGTATTCGAGCTGCCACTGCCGCATCGACTCGGGGGAGCCGTCAAACCCGGAGAGGTTGGCGAGCACCACGACGGGGCGGGTGTTGCTGGCGGCGTTGATCGCCCTTGCCGTCTTCTTCGATGACCGAGGAAAGAGCGTGCCGGACGTCCACTGAGCGGGTCCGTCGGCCGGCACCGCACCGAGCCGGGGCATCGGCTTCGATTCGAATCCGATGAGAGTCACAGGGCGGCCACCGAGGTAGGCATCCCAGACAATCGAGGTCTCGGCGCCCTGCATCCCGTACCAGCGTTCCATGGTGGGGAGGTCGGCATCGACCACTGCCTGCATGATGGCGCGCATCTCGAAGGGCTTCTTGCGCCCGGGATTTGTCGCTTCGGAGAAGACACCGCCCACGGTGGCGAAGTCGCCGCCGTGGGGCGCGGTCGTGACGTCCCGCTCAACCGGATCGTCGCTGGCGGCCCTTCTCGGGAATCGCTCACCGGGCACGACATAGCTGTACTCGTAGTGCTGGAGCAGGATGCGGCATGCCTCGGCGAGATCTCCAGCGAAGTACTGCGCCTGGCCGTTGGGCCCCATGATCCGCTCGTAACCGCCGATTCCCTCGTTGTCCTCCGCCGAAACGCCACCCGAGTAGTCGAGGGCTTGCTTTCCTGTGAGGACCATGGCGGATGACGGCGTCATGATGAGCACGCCTTTGGTGTGCATCAGCATCGTCGCTTCTGCGTTCCAATAGGGTTGGGCGCCGACGTTGATGCCCGCCACCACAACGTTGATCTCTCCGCCGTCCTGGGTGAACTCGATGATCCGGCGAAGCACCCGCCCGATCCAGTCCATGTTCTCGGTGCCGCTGTCCATCGAGATCAGGGCGCCGGCAGAGACTGCGAACCACTCGAGGGGGACCCCCATCTCCTCTGCGAGGTTGATCGCTGCCTCGATGCGGCTGCACTCCGGCTCTGCGAGATTGCCCATCCCCTTGGTGGGGTCGCTGAGGATGATGACCCGGGTCATCCCCTCTGGATACCGCATGGTCGTGTTGGAGACCACGCCGACAACGACGTTCGACGTGTTCTGACCGCGAGGTCGGTCGACAGGCACCAGGCGGCCGTCGACGAGGTCGTGTTCGTTGAACTCACCGGGAGGGAACCCGGCTCTGGACTCGTACCTGGGGGCGAGCATGCTCACCAGCTCGTGCGGATGGTTCAGCCCGCGCCGGCGGAGGCGCACGACCGCCTGGTCGTATTCCCGCAGCGGATGCACCGGCTTCTTCGTGGGCTTGCGGACCCGGTACTGGACTTCGCTCCCGCTCGGGTTGCTGATCTCGAGCATCCTCGCCTTGATCTTTCCCGTTGGGCTGAGGGTGCGGATGCGGATCGAGACGCGTTGCAGCCCAAGACCTTCGGTGTCAGGCGCCAGACGGTCGATCAGGCGGGCGATCTCATTCTCGTCCAGGTTGATGATCGGCCACACATAGAGCATCATCCGGTTCCACCACAGTCTTCGATGTGGCGGAAGCCGCAGCTGGTAGCGCCGGATCGGCGCGAGGGTCTCGCGATACACCCGCTCGAACTCCGGGATCCGGATCACCTCGCCCTTCTCGTCGCGAATCGGCGTCAGGTCGCGCACTTCGGCGAGGGCGAACAAGCGCTCGTCGCTGGGGTTCTCCTTTGCCACGCCTTTGAAGAGGTAGATGTCCTGCAGGGTGGGCAGCCTGGTGATGTCGAACTCGGCCAATCGCCAGATCTCGAGCCGTTTCGCCATCATCGGATGGAGATCGCGGTACAGCGTTTCTTCGTGATATCCGTGTTCCCGGTTGGGTCGGTACGTCATGTGGAGGACGCCTGCCATGCCAAACCCAGTGTCCGGCCCTGAGATCGCAACGACGATGCGGCGCAGGTGGAGATCGCCGAGTGCGGCATCCAGAGCTGCATTGACCTCGCGATGGACCGTTGCCGGATCGGGCATCTCCCCCTGTTGCCACACGTAGAAATCGGCGATGACGTCGTCGGCTTCCGGCACACCGATGGCGAAGGCACGCATGGCCTCCCCCGCCGCGGTGATCTGGTCGTAGTCCATGTGGCCGCTGACGATGTGGATACGGCGCCCATCGTGCACATAGTCGGAGGCCGCAAAGGTGTAGACGCCGTGCGTCTGCGCGGTGAACTTGCCGAGATCGCGAATCCGGTAGTAGCGGCGGGTCATCACTTCGAGGAGGACCTGCTGCACCGCCGCTGATGCATCGGTGAACCGAGCCGAGATCATGGACATGAGCGGCTGCGTGCAGTCGACCAGCGCTGCGACGTGTTTCCCGCGGTCGGGACCCGTCGGGTCCTCCGCCAGTCGCGCAAGATGACCTTCGACCTCTTCGTAGGTCGCACGCCGGACCTTCTCGAGGAAGGGCACGTCGTAGGCGTCGTAGTGGACTTCCAAGGCCATGTCATGGACGGCGTCGTAGCGGCCCCTGGTCTGGTCGATGAGGCGTTCGAGAAGTGTTCGGAATGTCTGGTCGCCGCGAGCAGAGCCGTGCTCGATTCGATCCTCCAGCACGCGGAGAATCGGGCCGGTCTGGCCATGCATCCGGGAGTACGACTTGGCGATGCGGAGCAGCGCTTCTTGCAGCTCACTCGTTGCGTCGAGCTTTGTGATCCCGTAGTGGTTCACGGTGCGCTTCATCCGGTCCAAGAACTGTTCTGAGAGCCCCTGCCCCTTGGCGTCGAGGTCCCTGAGGTACGAGAACAGGAACTCCTCGCTGCTTCGCCGGCTCTCTGCGATTTCTGCGTCGACAGGATGACGGCGGAACAGCGAGATGATGTCGACGAAGATGCCGAGGACTTCGTCTTCCCGCCGCCGCAACTCGTCCTCGTCGGGGGGATCCGTACACGAAAAGACCCCTGGGGCCACCAATGCGTTCAGCCGGTCGGGGGTGACGTCCCAGCCAAGCAGCAGACGCCGCAGTTCCTCGAGGTAGTGGCGGCAGAGGTCGTGGTTGATCTCACCGACGGCCGCGATTCCGGTGAACGGCACACGTTGGCCGCCGGCTGCGGCGTTGTCCCCTTCGGGGTCGACGATGAGCAGGGGAGTGCCGGGCGCAACCTGGACGTTCTCGTGGACGAGGATCTCGCGCACCGTGCCGGCAAACTCAGCCGTGATCGACGTCTCCATCTTCATCGCCTCGATGACGGCGATCCGGTCGCCAATCTCCACCCGCGTGCCAGGAGCCACGGGGAGCGAGACGACCACGGCAGGCGACGGTGCCCGGATCACACCGCCCTCGTCATGGGCGATGCGGTGGGCGATCCCGTCGACTTCGACGTAGTGCGTCGCGCCGTACGATGCGGTGATCACGCGGTACGACGTGTCGTGGGCGCGCAGCCGCATCCCTGCCCGGCCGAGGTCCTCCATCTCCACCTCGACGGTGACGCCGTCGACGATGATGCGCCACAGTGATCGGCTCAGCCGACCGACGAGAAGGGAATACCGTTCGCCTGCATATCGGAGCTCGATGGTGTGTCCCAGCTCATCGCTGACCTCGGGGCGGCCGCGTGCAGCGGAGGCACGGAAGGTGCGAAGCTCCAGGTCTGTCCGAGCCTCGTACGCCGAGATGGCTGCAGCGACGAGAGCGATGGCGGCAAGGGTCGGGTCGGCTGCCGTGAGGCGGAGCCGGTCCAGCCAGCCGATGTCGACGTTGGACGTGATGAAGTCCTCGTGCGAGAGCAGCGCCTCGAGGAACGCCTTGTTGCTCGCCCCGTTGCGGATCTGGACTCGCATCTGCCCGAGGGCTCGAATCAGCCGGCTCCTGGCCTCGTCACGCGTTCGGCCGTACGCCATGACCTTGCCGACCATCGAGTCGAACTCTGGTGCGATGTTGTCGCCCTCCTCGATACCGGTGTCGACGCGGAGCCCTGGGCCTGTGGCCAGTCGCAGCATCTCAACGGTGCCGGGGGCGGGGGCAAATCCGGCGTCGGGATCTTCTGCGTTCAGGCGCACCTCGATGGCGTGCCCAACCGTCTCTGGCGGGTCACCGTCGAGCGTCATGCCTCGCGCAATGTCGATCTGGGCCTTGACGAGATCGAGCCCCGTGGTGAGCTCTGTCACCGGATGCTCGACCTGGAGTCGGGTGTTGACCTCCATGAAGAAGAAGTCGCCCGTCGATTCGTCGAAGAGGAACTCGACGGTGCCTGCGCTCTGATATCCGGCGGCGCGCCCCAGCCGCTCTGCGGCACCGCGAATGAAGGCGTCCTGTTCGGCACTGAGTGCTGGAGAAGGCGCCTCTTCGATGACCTTCTGGTTCCTCCGTTGCACCGAGCAGTCGCGCACCCCGACCGCCCACACCCGACCTGCGGAATCGCCAACGATCTGTACCTCGATGTGGCGGGCGGCGGGCACCAGGCTCTCGAGGAACACCGTCCCGTTGCCAAACGCACTCTGGGCTTCGGCGCGCGCTGCGGTGAACGCCGTCTCGAGTTCGTCGGCTGCGTGCACCTTGCGGATCCCGCGCCCACCCCCGCCTGCAGTGGCTTTCACCATCAGGGGGAAGCCGAGGCGCTCGGCGTGGGCGTGCGCTTCATCGACGGTCTCGACCGGCTCGCCACTCCACGCCGCCACCGGGACGTCGGCAGCCTCGGCGATCTGCTTGCTCGTGATCTTGTCGCCGAGTCTGCGCATCACCTCGGCAGAGGGGCCGAGGAAGACGATCCCGAGACGGTCGCAGAGGTCGGCGAATGCCGCTTGCTCCGACACAAAACCCCAGCCGACCCAGACGGCGTCGGCTCGAGTGGCAACAAGCGCACGCTCGAGGATGTCATAGTCGACGTAGGCCACCCTGCGGCTGCCATCCGGAGCGGTGACGTGGGCTGGGCCGAGCCGGTGGGCCTCGTCGGCTTCTCGCACGAACATGGCGCGCTGGTCGGTATCCGTGTAGAGCGCGATCGTCCTGAGATCCGTTCCACGTTCAGCGTTGTATTCGGCGACGGCGTTGATGACGCGCATCGCCGGTTCGCCACGGTTCACCACCGCGATCCGGGTGAAGTCCATACTCTCTCAGTCGTGCTCGCCGATGGCACGCCGCAGTGGGCCGATCGCATCTTCACTGAGGCGCGTCGGTAGTGCAACCGTGCGGTAACCGTCCATGGCGACGAAGGTAGTGCCTGATGCGTCGGCTGTGCGAACGTTGAACCCGTCTTCGGTCGGCGACACCATCGCCGTTATGGCGCCATCGGCCCGTTTGGGGTTGCCGGCGTACACGACTCGATCAACATGCAGCGGCAGCGCCATGGTTCCTGTCGTTCCGATCTCCCAGATCCCGGATGCCTGGAACGCGAGCTCGGCGAGCCGTGGGTGCGTCACCGTTGCCCGGCTCTCCGGCTGATGGTTGGGCGGAAGATCAGAGGCGAGGCGCCCTGCCGCGCCCCCGTCGGTGCCCCACACCCGGTCCAACACCTGGTAGGCCGGACCGTGGAAGAACACCGCATACACCTCGTCCGGGGTGGCGGCATCATCGGTCGGCTCGGCAACGTCGGTGGTGTCCAGTTGCGGTTCGGCCGTTCCGAGCCGGACCCTGCCGGTGAAGTGCACGGTCCGCTGCGGTTCCTCCTGGTTGGCGAGTTTGCGCTCCCCGATCAAGCGGCAAGAGGCAACGATGTCGTCGCCCTCCGTCGTGAAGGTCGCGGTGATGGTCAGGGTTCTCGGCTCGTTCCTGTAGAACTTGAACGGTGCGAGGAAGTCGACGTCCTCGACCGCGATCACGTTGTAGTCCGAGAAGACGAGCCGCGCCGTCTCTGCGAACGCCTCGATACCCATCACGCCCGGCAGCACGGGGGTGCCTTCGATCTGGTGATCGAAGAGGAACGGTTGTGTCGCCGGGTCGAGCTCTGCGGTGACGGTCAAACCATCGAAGACACCAAATCCCTTGACACCGTGGATCTCCACGTCGCCCGCACCGACCAGGTTTGCCACGGGGCCGCCTGCGGTCGTGTCGAGGCCACCCGTGGGATGGAACTCGTCGAGCAGGATCCCGAGGGCCAGGCCGACGACCTGCTCCCCGGTGGTCCCTCTCCTGGTGACTTCGCGTCGTACGATCGGGATTCCCGCTGCGGCAGGCAGCATGTCGATGCCGACCGCCTTCATGACCGTGGGAATCGAACCCCGGGTGGCCATGCCGATGTCGCCCCACGCGGTCCAGTCGAGCGCAACTCCGAGCGTCTCGGGCCGCACCGTCTTGAAGCTCGACGTGGCCTTGCACAGCAGGTCGTTGGCGGCGCTGTAGTCGGTCTGGCCGTTGTTGCCGAAGCGACCGGCCACTGACGAGAAGGCCACCGTTGCGCCCAGAGGAGCTTCCCCGATGGCGTTGAGCAGGTTGAACCAGCCGTCTGCCTTGACGTCGAATACGAGGTCGTACTCCTCAGGCGACTTGTCGGGGAGGCGCCTACTGATCTCGAGGCCACCGGCGTGGAGCAGGAGGTCGATGCGACCCGACGTCTCCAGTGCCGCGGCGATCGCCGTTCCCACGGCCTCACCGTCGAGCAGGTTGACACTGTGGTAGTGAGCGGTGCCACCCGCCTCCTCGATGGACGTGATGGTCGACAGGGCGGCGTGGCTGCGTTCGATCTTGGCCAACGCCCGGTCGACGATGGCGGGCGTCGCCCGCTCGCCAGCGGCCTTGAGCCGTTCGAAAATGGTGCGCTTCAACTCGTCGCGATCGCGGCCAAAGGCCAAGATGTCCGGGTCGTTGCGATCCGGCTCGGGGACGAGGTCGAGGAGGTGGAAGGTGCCTCCCGACGCTCTCGCCAGATCCGCGGTGATCGCCGAGACGATGCTTCCTGCTGCCCCGGTCACGACGCAGACCGTCTCCGGCCCCAGCTCGATTCCGGCACCAGCATCGGGGAGAGACTGCTCGGTGAGCCCGACGGTCCACCGCATCGTCCCGGTGCGGCCGATCTCTACGGCGCCGGGATCGTGCAGGGTCTCTTCAACGAGGGCATCGGCGATTGGGGCGGTCTTGCGGGTCGGCGCAAAGTCGACGGACTTCACCAATGCGTCGGGTTTCTCCCGCTTGAACGCCTTCGTGAACCCGGTCACGGCACCACCCATGGGGGCAACGGCGCCGTTGTCGTCGTAGCCATGCTTGCCGCCAAGCCGGGTCGCCGACACGAGGAAGGTGCCGGCGTCGCCGACGCTTTCGTAGAGGTGACGCATGGCGGCGTACAGCAGCTTCACGCGCACCCGCAGTGCCTCTCGCCATGCGGCGAGATCCATCTCGCCGACGGGTGCCTCGATGTCCAGGGCAGGTAGCCAGTACACGCCGGTGACGGGACCGTCTGCGGCGAACGTATCGATGCGGCCGAGGAGGTCGTCAACCTCAGGAGCACCGTCGACGCTCAAGATGGCCGCCCCGAGCTTCTCGAGCCGGTGCACGAGGGCGCGGCCGACTCCGCCGTGGTCGTTCATCACCAGAATCCGGCTGTCGGGGCCAATCTCGACTCCGGTGTCGGCGCAGAGGTCGAGCGCAGGGCGCATCATCGCAGTGGGGATCCGACGCGGCACTGCTGCCGCGGCGTCGTCATCGCCGACGATCAGCTGGGCTGAGGAGGGCACCTCGGCGGCCGCAGCCGGCTGTGGGGCCGCGGTCTCGGCGGTGCCGGGTTGTTCGAGTCCTTGGGCGCGTTCGTAGACGAACCCGATGACGGCGTTCAAGGTCGGGTAGTCCCGCAGTGCGAGCGAGTCGTCGCGTTCGATGTCGTAGGCGTCGCGGATGGCCGCAAACGTCTCGGCTTGTTTGACGGTGTCGATCCCCAGGTCGGCTTCCAGATCCAGGTCGAGGTCGAGCATCTCGGGTGGGTACCCGGTTTGGGCGGCAACCACTTCCAGCACCTTGGCCGCCACCGGATCCCCAGCAGGCTCCGCCGCAACCGGTTCAGGAGCCGGTGCCGGTGCCGCAGGTGCTGGTGGTGCGGTGGGTTGTTCGAGTCCTTGGGCGCGTTCGTAGACGAACCCGATGACGGCGTTCAAGGTCGGGTAGTCCCGCAGTGCGAGCGAGTCGTCGCGTTCGATGTCGTAGGCGTCGCGGATGGCCGCAAACGTCTCGGCTTGTTTGACGGTGTCGATCCCCAGGTCGGCTTCCAGATCCAGGTCGAGGTCGAGCATCTCGGGTGGGTACCCGGTTTGGGCGGCAACCACTTCCAGCACCTTGGCCGCCACCGGATCCCCAGCAGGCTCCGCCGCAACCGGTTCAGGAGCCGGTGCCGGTGCCGCAGGTGCTGGTGGTGCGGTGGGTTGTTCGAGTCCTTGGGCGCGTTCGTAGACGAACCCGATGACGGCGTTCAAGGTCGGGTAGTCCCGCAGTGCGAGCGAGTCGTCGCGTTCGATGTCGTAGGCGTCGCGGATGGCCGCAAACGTCTCGGCTTGTTTGACGGTGTCGATCCCCAGGTCGGCTTCCAGATCCAGGTCGAGGTCGAGCATCTCGGGTGGGTACCCGGTTTGGGCGGCAACCACTTCCAGCACCTTGGCCGCCACCGGATCCCCAGCAGGCTCCGCCGCAACCGGTTCAGGAGCCGGTGCCACAGCCGGTGCCGGTGCGGCCGCAGCCGCTGCAGCAGCTGCTGGTGGTGCGGTGGGTTGTTCGAGTCCTTGGGCGCGTTCGTAGACGAACCCGATGACGGCGTTCAAGGTCGGGTAGTCCCGCAGTGCGAGCGAGTCGTCGCGTTCGATGTCGTAGGCGTCGCGGATGGCCGCAAACGTCTCGGCTTGTTTGACGGTGTCGATCCCCAGGTCGGCTTCCAGATCCAGGTCGAGGTCGAGCATCTCGGGTGGGTACCCGGTTTGGGCGGCAACCACTTCCAGCACCTTGGCCGCCACCGGATCCCCAGCAGGCTCCGCCGCAACCGGTTCAGGAGCCGGTGCCGGTGCCGCAGGTGCTGGTGGTGCGGTGGGTTGTTCGAGTCCTTGGGCGCGTTCGTAGACGAACCCGATGACGGCGTTCAAGGTCGGGTAGTCCCGCAGTGCGAGCGAGTCGTCGCGTTCGATGTCGTAGGCGTCGCGGATGGCCGCAAACGTCTCGGCTTGTTTGACGGTGTCGATCCCCAGGTCGGCTTCCAGATCCAGGTCGAGGTCGAGCATCTCGGGTGGGTACCCGGTTTGGGCGGCAACCACTTCCAGCACCTTGGCCGCCACCGGATCCCCAGCAGGCTCCGCCGCAACCGGTTCAGGAGCCGGTGCCGGTGCCGCAGGTGCTGCTGGTACTGGTGCAGGAGCCGGCGCAACAACCGGAGCCGGAGCCGAGGCCGCTGGAGGCGCCGCGATCCCGGGCATACCGTCGTCCTTCACGCGCAGCGTGCGGCGGCTGATCTCAACGGAAGCGTCCGCAACGCCGGTCGCCGATGCGAGCCAGCGCTGCCAAGCCGGGCGGTCGACCACGCGGTACTCGTACCCCAGCTGATCGGGCTCGGGGTGCCCGCCCGTGGGCGATGGGACCACCCGATAGAGGGTCAGGCTGATCTGCGAGCCGAAGCCGGCACCGAGCCGCAGTGCGTACCGGACGGGGTAGGTGCCACCCTGTGACAGGTTGAGCCGGCCCAGGTCCGGATCGACCTCCTTGAAGTTGGGGACGGGGGGCACGATGCCGGTCTCGATGGCCTTCACGGCGACGACGTCTTCCACACCGACGCCCATGGCGTGGCCGGTGAAGCCCTTGGTGTTGCTGACCACGATCTTGTCTGCCAGGTCACCGAAGACAAAGCGAAGCGCGTCGACCTCGGCCTGCGCGCTGCCGCCCCGGGCGGGGGTGTAGGTCTCGTGGGAGATGAAGACGGTCTGCGGGGCGATCTCGCGGCGGTCGATCCCCCAGCGGCGCTCGGCAGTTGCAACCAGATCTTCCATCACGTGCTTGATGTGCGTCGGGTCGAGGCGGCTCCCGTGGAAGGCGCTGTTCGCCGTCACGGCGCTGAGCACCTCGGCAATGGGCTGCAGCCCGCGCTCCGCGGCTGAGGCCGCCTTCTCGACGACGATCGCGGCGGCGCCCATTCCGAGAATCATTCCGTGGCGGCGCCGGTCGAAGGGCAGAGCGGCGTCTTCGACGACCTCGTCGGTCGCAGCTGCACCAACTGCGAGGAATCCAGAGCCAATCCACTCGATCAGGTGATCGCTCGTCACATCGTCACCGGAGATGATCACGACGCGGTCACACCGGCCGGCGTTGATCCAGTCCTCGGCAATCGACACGGCTTGGGTGGTGCTGGCGCAGGCGGCGTTGATCTGGGTGTTGGGCCCGCGGGCCCCGATGTATTCGGCGAACTGGGCGTGCCCCATCGAGACCGCCTTGAACAGGAACTTCCGGTCGAACATGTAGGGGTTTCGCTCGGTCTCTGCCTCGAGATCATGGATCCGATGCTGAAGCTCCGCCCCGATCTCCGAATCACCCTCGACGCGCTGCTGCAACGCCTTCAGGTCTTCGATGCGGCGACGCCGGCTCTCGGCCTCCCAATACCGGTCGACCTCGACCATCATCCCGTCCACGCCTGGGAACGCCGAGGCGAAGATCACGCCGGTCGTGTCCCGATAGGCCTCGGGGAGCATCCATCGTTCGGGGAGCTGCGAACCGGTTGTCGTGGTCTTGTAGCCCATGACGAGGGGGATGCCTGCATCGCGCAGCGCATCGAGCCCTGCGCCGATGGCAAGCTTGCTCGCCTGATCCAGGGCATCGACTCGCGCCTCGGGGAAACCGAAATCGGCTGCGAGGTCAACGGCACCGCCGCGGCCCGCCAGTTTGATGACGTCGGCAGGGCTGTCGATGGTCTCGAACCGACCGCCGCCGGCTTCACTCTTGACCAGCCGGGTGATCTTCTTGTCGGCGATGAGCTGGCGATACTTGACGGGGATCGTGTCGATGAACTGGTCCCCGCGCAGGATCGCCGGGACCTTGTCGTCGCCGAACACCTTCTCGCCGCCCGGTAGTCCGAGCCCTGCGCCGGTGACAACGACCGGTGCGGCGGGCGCAGGCGGCATGGCCGCCACCCTTGCCGGCGCGTGTCCGGTGAAGATCTCTTGACCCTTGCTGAGGAAGTCGGCGAACAGGTGACCGAGCTCGTTGTAGACGTCGCCGGCGGGGGCGCCGCCCGGACCGCGGTTCGTCGCGCGGACAGGCGAAGGACCGGCGTCGGCGGGACGTGTGGCAACCGTGGGCGCCGGCGCCTCGCGGGGAGGCGCCGCGGTTGCGAGAGCGTTCTCGGTGCGGGTCCCCACACCGTGACCGGCGGCATACATGCCGCATAGCGCGTGGTTGAACGTGACGACATCACCCAGCTTCGGATGATTGGACGCCAGCGCGGTGACGTTGGGGTCGTCGGCAAAGACATCCGCAACCATGCCCTGCAGGGCGCGCTTGGGCCCCATTTCCACGAATACCCGGCATCCGGCGTCGTAGAGCGTGCGCAGGCCCTTCACGAACTGGACCGGCGACGAGATCTGCCGCTCGAGGATGGCGACCATCTTTGGCGCGACGTTTGGTCCCATCGGGTAGAACTCGCCGTCGACGTTGGCCACCAGCGGGATGGCCGGAGACTCCAGGCGCAGCCGTTCCAGCAGCCGCCCAAGCGGCTCTGATGCGGGCTGGACGATCTCCGTGTGAAAGGCGTGGCTGACCGGCAGTTGCACCACTTGGGCGCCACCTGCGGACAGTTTGGCCATGGCCTCCTTGACCGCGGGCGTTGAACCACCGATCACCGCCTGCTTGGTGCTGTTGATGTTGGCGATGACGACATAGCCTTCGACGCTGTCGAGGGCCTCTTGAATCGAGGCGATGGGAGCAAAGACAGCAGCCATGAGGCCGTTGTCCTCCACCTCGACGTTGGCCATCTCGCGGCCACGGCCGGCGACGGCGTGGAGAGCGTCTTCGAAGGGCATGGCACCCGCCGCGACGAGCGCACCGTACTCGCCAAGGCTGTGTCCCATGACCATGTCCGGGTGGATGCCGTACGCCGCCATCAACCGGGTGAGGGCGGCATCGACGGTGAGCACGGCCGGCTGGGTGATCTCGGTCTGCATCAGCTGCGCTTCGGCCTCGGCCTGGGCGCCCTTGTCGTCGGCGGGGGCGAAGATGTAGTCGGTGAGCGGCTTGCCGAGGACCGGTGTCATCACGGCGTCGGCTTCCTCGAACAGCGCGGTCACGATCGGCTCGGTATGCCGTAGCGTGTCCAGCATGTTGACGTACTGTGAGCCCTGTCCCGTGTAGAGGAAAGCTGTCAGCTGCGGCTCTCCTTTGCCGAGGAAGACGCCCTGATTCTGGAGGCCTTTCCACAACGCAACGTTGCCGGTCTCGATCGCCGTGACGGCGCGGGCGGCCTTTGCGGCGAGCTCTGCGGCATCGCCGTAGTCGATGGCAAGACGAACGGGGGCGCGGAGGTCATGCTCTGCGGGCGGTGCGGGCGGGGGCGCCACGCCGGCTTCGGCGTCGGTTTGGATCTCGCGGAGCCGGGCCAGCACGGCAGCCTCGGACTCGTCCCCGACGACCAGCGCACCGCGTAGCGGTGTCTTCAGCGCATCGCCCTTGATCGGCGTTGATTGCGGGGAGGTGATCGAGTAGCTCGAAGACCGTTCTTCCACCTGGAGCCTGCCGGGGATGTACTCCTCGAGCACCACGTGGAAGTTGGTGCCGCCAAAGCCGAATGCGCTGACACCTGCGGAGCGCACCTGACCCGGTTCGGTCTTCCATTCCCGCAGCTCGGTGTTGATGAAGAGGGGCGACCTGGAGAAGTCGATGTTGGGGTTGGGGTTGGTTCCCCCGAGACTGGGGGCGATCATCTTGGTGTCGAGGCTCTTGATCGCTTTCAGCATCCCTGCCGCTCCTGCGGAGCTCTTCAGGTGGCCGATGTTGGACTTGACCGAGCCGAGCGCGAGGGAACCCGGCTCGAGGCCGAGCCCCGCAAACACGCGGGACAGTGCTTCCACTTCGACAACGTCGCCGACGCGCGTCGAAGTGCCGTGACCCTCGATGTACGTCGCAGACGTTGGCGCAATCCCTGCGTTCTTCCACGCCCTGGCGACGGCGAACTCCTGCCCGACGGGGTTCGGGGCGGTGATGCCTTTGCCCTTTCCGTCGCTGGATCCGCCAAGACCGCGAATGACGGCATAGATGTGGTCGCCGTCCCGCTCTGCGTCGGCCAGCCGCTTGAGCAAAAACACCGCGGCGCCTTCACCCATCACAAAACCGTCAGCCCCGTCGTGATACGGCCGGGTGCCCGTCGCCGAGAGCGCCCCGATCTTGCAGAACTTGATGAAGCTGGGGACACCCATGTTGGCATCGACGCCGCCGGTCAACACGGTGTCGTAGTCGCCACTCTCGAGGCCCTCGATGGCGGCGTCGATCGCCGCAAGCGCCGAAGCACACGCCGCATCGACGACGAAGTTCGGGCCATGGAAGTTGTACAGGTTGGCGACGCGGCCGGCGATGATGTTGCCCAGTTCCCCTGGCATCGTGTCTTCGGTGATGTCGGGGAAGCGGTTGCGCACCCCGGCATGGAGCTCGCCGAGGATGGCAGTCCTCAAGTCGTTGGAAAGACCGGCGAAGCTGGGAGCTTCGGTCAGCTCTTCGGCGTACTCGGGGTAGTACGCCCGCAGCGACGTGAGGTAGTGCATGTCGCCTGCCATGGCGTTCCCGAGCACGACGGCGGTGCGGTCGCCGTCAAGCGGGCGATCCGGGTATCCGTAGTCCAGCAGCGCCTCGCGGCTCGCCACGATCGACCACTTCTGGGTGCGATCCATGGCGTTGGCCACCTTCGGCGGGATGGGTAGGCGCCACTCGAGGGGTGACCAGTCGACGTCGCGTACCCAGCCGCCGATGGTCGAGTAGGTCTTGTCCGGGGCTTTGGGGTCCGGGTCGTAGTACAGCGCAGCGTTCCAGCGGTCGGTGACTTCGCTGATGCTGTACGTGCCCGACTTGAGATTCTCCCAGTACGCATCGGCGTTGGGGGCGTCGGGTAGTACGGCGCCAACGCCAACGACGGCAACGGCGCGGGCGGCCTTCTCAACCATGGTTACTCCAGGATTCCTTTTGGGTGGGGGTGGTCATGTGGCGTAGCGCCGTCATCCGGCGGTGCGTTCGTAGAGGGCGTCGGCAACCGCATCCATGTCGGAGATGAGGCCCCCCTGGGCCTGGGCGATGGCCTTGGTGCCGATATCGGCCTCGAGGGCGGTGGCATCGATGGCGCCCGGGTCCGCTGCGCCCAGCACCCAGCGCATCCCGTCTGCAGCGATGCCTGCGGCGGCTTGACGGGCGTAGACCCTGCTCACAGCGGCGAGCGCATCGGGGGTGAATCGTTGATCGGCTTTGGCAGGCAGCTGTCCCGCGGCAGCAGCGGCGGCTCGTCTGGCCAGCGCACCCGAGCATTCCACCGCGGCGGTCAGCTCACCGAGACGGAACAACACGTGCTGGTTCCGGGTCAGCCGGTGGATTCTGGCGTGTTCCATGACGCCGGCGAGGGCGTGGTGAGCCAGCGCCGCGGTGTCGGCGCCATTGCCTGGTGCCGAAGCGGCGAGCGCCTCGAGGGCTGCCGCCTTGTCGTGGTAGTACCCGCCCCTGGTCTTGAGGTGCTCCTGCCACCGGTCGCGGCCGATGGTCATCTCCATGATCTCGGACGTGCCTTCGTAGATCGTGGTGATCCGGACGTCCCTCTTGACCTTCTCGACCATGTACTCCTTGGTGTACCCGTACCCGCCGAGTGCCTGAATAGCGGCGTCTGCGGCATCGTTGCCGGCTTCGCTGCCCATGTACTTGGCGATGGCGCCTTCGGTGTTGAGCATGCCCTCGCCCGCATCGATTCGCTGTGCGGTCTCTTCGATGTACGCCCGTGCCGCCTCGAGACGCACCGCATGGGGCACGATCAGCTTGTGGGTGTACCCCTGCTTGGTCGACAGCGGGGCTCCACCCTGGATGCGTTCTTGCGAATACGGAATCGCACGATCGAGGGCGGCCCAACCTGCACCAAGACCGAACGCGGCCACCATGAGGCGGGTGTAGCCGAACACCGCTTGTGCCTGAGCGAGACCGAGGCCTTCACCCTCGCCGACGATGCGGTCGGCGTCGACCTTGACGTCTTGGAGCGAGAGAGCTGAGGTGTTGGACGCCCGAATCCCGTGCTTGTCCTCCGGCTTGCCCTTCTCGAATCCCTCGACGTCCCTGTCGACGACGAACCATGTGGGCCCACCCGGCGCGTTGGCGAGGATCGTGTAGAGGTCTGCGTACGCACCGTTGGAGATCCACTGCTTGTTCCCATTGATGACGTATCCGACGACGGCGCCGTCCTCTTCGATGGGCTTGGCCGTCGTCTTCAGTGCACCCAGATCGCTGCCCGCTTCTGGTTCCGTTGCGCCGTAGGCCATGAGGAGACCTTCCTCGGCGATGCGGGTCATCCACCGCGCCTTCTGGTCCTCGGTTCCGCCAAAGACAATGGGGTCGCTGCCGAGGAAGGTGGCAAACACTCCGGTGGCGACACCTACATCGATGCGCGCCAGCAGCTCGCAGACGCGGTAGATGTCGAAGGTGCCTGCGCCCATCCCGCCGTACTGCTCCGGGATGAACAGCAGCGACACGCCCAGTTCGGCCAGCATCTGCCGAACGATGGGCTCAGGGAACTCGTCCTTTTCGTCCAGCTCGAGCAGATACGTGTCGGGCAGCTCATGTGCGGCGAAGTCACGAATCGTGTCGAGGACGAGCGAGAGCGTCTCGCGATCGAGTCCGGAGTCCATTGAACCCTCCCCTGGGCAGCGGATGCGGGTGGCAGCGTTTCGGGCCAGTCTCCGCGCGGAATCCAAGCAACGGCAGGGTCTTCTGTCCCTCCACACGAGCCGGATTCGCACGAGACACCGGCAATCCTTCCACCCGAAAAGGTAGCACCGGTCGCACATCTGGTCGAGTGCGCGGGGACACTCACCCGATCCGGTCGGCCAGGTCGCACAGACCGTGACCTGGGATAGCCTGGCGATCATGCGAGAAGTGCTCACGGCGTGGCTGTCGATTGGTTTCCTGATGGGGTTGCTCGCCTCCGCAACGGGCTGGGCTGCTGCTCTTCCGCCTGGCGGGACCTTCACCGACGACGACGGCAACGTCCACGAGGGCGCCATCGAAGCCATCGCCACGGCGGGGATCACGAGGGGCTGCAATCCGCCCGTCAACGACCGGTACTGCCCCATGGGTGACGTCACGAGGGGGCAGATGGCGGCCTTCCTCGTGCGTGCGCTCGGCTTGCCGGCCGGCCCCTCCGACCGGTTTGTGGACGTTGGGGCCTCGGTGTTCGAGGACGATATCGATCGGCTGGCGGCTGCGGGGATCACGAAGGGGTGCAATCCGCCCGTCAACGACCGGTACTGCCCTGAGGCACACGTCACCCGAGGCCAGATGGCAGCTTTCCTCGTCAGGGCGTACGGGTACACGGATGGCGGCGCCGGTGACCGGTTTGTGGACGATGGGGCCTCGGTGTTCGAGGACGATATCGATCGGCTGGCGGCTGCGGGGATCACGAAGGGGTGTAATCCGCCTGCCAACGACCGGTACTGCCCGGATGCGCGCGTCCGTCGCGATCAGATGGCCAGCTTCCTGGCGAGGGCAGAGGGTCTCGACCTCGTCGTGCCTCCGCAGAACTGTGACGTGTTCCCCGCGGACAACATCTGGAACCGGCGGATCGACGACGCTCCCGTACATGCGATGTCGGCGACGTGGGTCGCGACCATCGGCGACGACTCGCATCTCCACGCCGACTTCGGCTCAGGGGTGTGGCCCCCCGATAGCACGAGCCCCATCGGGATTCCGTATGTCGAGGTCGACGGGGAGCAGCCGCTCGTCGACGTGACGTTCACCGCCTATGGCGACGAGAGCGACCCCGGCCCTTACCCGATACCGGCCGGCGCTCCCATCGAGGGCGGTCCCGATGCGACCGGAGACCGGCATGTCATCGTCGTCGACACCGACGCCTGCATCCTGTACGAGGTGTTCTCCGCTTTCCCCGGCGCAGCTGGATCTTGGGAGGCCGCCAACGGAGCGGTCTTCGACCTCACGTCGAACTCGTTGCGGCCGGACGGATGGACCTCGGGTGATGCGGCCGGCCTGCCCATCTACCCAGGACTGGTGCGGTACGACGAGGTCGCTTCAGGGGTGATCGACCATGCCATCCGCTTCACGGCGCCCGAGACCCGGAACGAGCATGTGTGGCCCGCCCGCCACGATGCCTCGACCCTGTCCGCAGGCCAGTACCCCCCGATGGGCCAGCGATTCCGGTTGAAGTCCGACTTCGACATCTCCGGCTTCGACCCCGACGTCCAAGTCATCCTCCAAGCGTTCAAGGATTACGGGATCATCCTCGCCGACAACGGCTCGCCCTGGTTCGTGTCTGGCGCCCCCGATGACCGGTGGGACAACGACGTGCTGCAAGAACTCCACGACGTCTTCGGCTCGGCGTTCGAGGCGGTGGACCTGTCTGGAATGATCGTCGATCCCGATTCGGGGCAGGCCGGCGGGTGATACGGCGTTCCAGCCGGTAGCCTCTCCGGGTATGAAGATCTCGTTCAAGACCTCGCAGCAGCACATCGGTTGGGACGAACTCCGCGCGATCTGGCAAGTGGCCGATGACATCGATGTCTACGAGGGCGGGTGGCTCTTCGATCACTTCTACCCGCTGTTTGCCGAGCCATCTGGCCCGTGTCTCGAGGCGTGGACGGTGGCTGCCGGCTTGGCAGCGGAAACGGAGCGGCTGCGAATCGGCCACATGGTCACGTCCAACACGTATCGACATCCTGCGGTGGCCGCAAACATGGTGACGACTCTCGACCACATGTCGCACGGCCGGTTCGATTTCGGCTTTGGCGCCGGGTGGTTTCAGGAGGAGCACGATGCGTACGGGATCATCCTCCCGCCGTTGACGGAGCGGTTCGACCGGTTTGATGAGGCGCTCGAGGTCATCCACCTGTTGCTGACGGAGCCCGTCGCCAACTTCGCCGGCCGCTACTACCAGCTGACCGATGCCTACGGGGAGCCCAAACCCGTGCAACGGCCGCGGCCACCCTTCGTCATCGGGGGCCGCGGCGAGAAGCGGTTGTTGCGGAGCGTGGCCCGCTGGGCCGATCACTACAACTACCCGAAGGATGATCTCGACGACTTCCGTCGCAAGCTCGAGGTGCTTGGGCGACATTGTGCCGACGTCGGCCGCGATCCCGCCGAGATCGAAACGTCGCTCCAGATCCGCGTCCACGACGTCGCCGAGGCCGCCGACCATGCGGCGCGAGCAGGGGAAGCCGGAGCTGACCATGTCATCCTGATGCTGCCGCCGCCCTCGAACATCGAGATTCTGGAGCCGCTCGCCGAGGCCGTTGAGTACCTCGCCGATTGATCAGGCCACGGATCGGCTCGGTGGCCGCCGTCCTGGCCATTTCGTTTGCACTGGGTTCGTGTGCAGACGCCGCCAAGCTCCGCCCTGTCCAAGACCTGCCTGAGGACGTTGCTGCGCTCGTCGAAGAGACGTGGCTGCGGTTCGAGATGGCGCTCCCGCTCGTTGCGGACTGCATGGACCCGGTGTCGCTGGTGCTCGTCGAACAAGTCGAGGGCGGAGATGCGGTGTACCGGGCCGCGGACCGCATCATCGAGGTCGAGATTCCCACGTCGCCCGCCCGCTTCCCCGAGTCGTTGGTGCATGAACTCGGCCACCACGTTGCCACGACGTGCGCAGAACAGCAGTCGATTCGGGCAGCGTTTCTCGCTGCCCAGGGCTTTCTGCCCGATGCGGACTGGTCGAGCGGTGGGGAGTGGGCGGCGGTTCCCGCGGAGCACTTCGCCGAGACCGTCGTCGCGGCCGTGCTGGGCGACCGCATCCTCCACGAAGACGTGATCGACCTGTCTCCCGCAGCGATCGCCCTCGTCGGTGTCTGGGGTGGCGGGTGAGCCCCGTGAGCGGCCGCATCCCACCACAGCCCCTCATCCACAACCGAACGGCGTAAGCTGCGAATCGTGATGGATGAGGTCGTCGCAGTCAAAGGTGCGGGGCGGTGCGAAGCCGCCGTTGTCGAGTGTGCACCGGCCGGCGCCGATCACCGCGTCGTTCCTGCGGCAGTCGCGGGGTAGCGCCCACATGTCGTCCCCGGTCGGTGCCCCGTGGCGGGCCCAGTTGCACGCCTTCTTGGAGAAGTACTTCACGCGCCAAAACGAGCTGGAGTTCCTGACGCGGGACTACTTCCCGGAGGTCTCATCCGAGGTTGCATGGGGCGGCAGCCTCGAAGACCAGGCACACGAACTCATCGAGGCGCTCAACGCCCACGGTCGGCTCGCTGAGCTATGGCCGGCACTCCGGGCGAAGAGGGAGAAACTGGAACCGCAGATCAATCAGATCGAGCAGGTGTACGAGGGAGCGGCGGCGGGACCGGTCCCGCTGGATCGTCGAGGCGCCGGCGCCGGTGGTGAGGAACTCCCACAGTGGGGCGATAGCGGGCGCCCGCCGTCGATCGACACGCAGCCGCCACCGTCGGCGCTCCTCGCCCAGGGCAAGGCCAATGCGGCCGCACAGCGCAGCGAGGCCATCGAGAGTCAGGCTGCGCTCGGCGAAGGCCGCCGATCCCTGAACGAACAGCCGTCGACCACCGCCGTACGGCGTGGCTCCGCAACGGGCTACAACCCGGCAGGTGCCGGGTTGCAGGCGAGACCGGCCAATCCTCGCGCCCAGCAACGTGGATCCGTGACGCTGACCCAGGAAGAGAGGGACAAGCTCACGAAGCGCCACGCTCGGCTGAAGGCCGCCGCTGATGCTCTCGCTCTCGTCACAGGCGAACTCGATGCGGCGCTTCGACAGCTCCCTGACCAAGACGCAGGCGGTGCCTCAGCCTTGGACATCCTGGAAACCGATCTCGGCAAGGCCGTCGAGACGGTGAAGGGTCTGGTCCAACAACTGCAGCAGGCTTCGCCGGGGGAGGACCCCTATGCGCTCCTCAACCAGCTGCTCGCCACAGTCGTGGAAGTCATGTCGCTCGCAGAAGAAGAGGGCGACTATGCAACCATGTCGGAGGTGGCCGGCCTCGCTGAGGGTGCGTACGAACCGGTGATCCGGAGCATCGAGGATCCTCGCATGGCGAGCCTGCTCATCCGAGCGACTCCCTACTGGCGGATGAAGCAGAAGTATGCAAGTTACGAGGCAAAGAGACATGAGGGCTGATCGGCGCTGCCGGACAAGGAGAATGAGATGACGATGACCCCCAATGGAGGCCCGGTCGAGCCAGACCCCAAGCCGATGATGGAGCTGATCGCATCGGCGGCTGCCGCCCCGGAGTTCGAGGCCGACATCGAAGCGATGATCAAACGCACGGTGGAGACGACGGACACCCCGGAGTCGGTGTACTACGAGGTTCAACTCAAGCTGACCCGGTACCTGGGTGACTGGGACGCCGGGTATCTCCTGCTCACGATCCTGGCGTTCGAGTGGGCGCTCGACCAGTGGGACCCGCCCCTCCTCGATCACATCAGCGACAAGCACACGAGGCAACGGGTCGACACGATCGTTCGGCGGCTCGGTTCGATCTACGGCGCCGAATTGCGCGGCGACACCTCCGACGACTGGCGCCAGATCGACGTATCGCCCCAATACGACATGGCTACCGAGCTGTGGCAGGTCGACGTCAAGCTCTTCAAATTCGCCGGGCAGAGCTTCCGGCTCAGGAGCGCACCCGATTCGATCCTCCGCCTCGTCAATCGCCTGATGGAGAAACTGGTGGGCATCTACCAGTTCGAGGGCACGCCGCCTGCGTACTACGACCCGGAAGGTGTCCAGGAGTTCCTCGCCATCGCCACGGGGTTCGACGAGGCGCTGGCCGCCATCGAGGAGAAGGCGTCTGCGGACGATTCATGACGCCGGCCCTGCAGCCTGCCTCCGCGGCGTTCGGAAGTTTTTCCCCGACGGTGTCCTCAGGGTGCGATGCCGTTCGTAAGTAGGGTGAGCGCGGGATTGGCCCGCACCAGTTTCTAGGAGCACCACATGAGCCACTACTTGTTGTCCACGCATTCTGTCGAGGATGAAGTACCCGGGCCGCCCCCCACGCCGGAGGAGATGCAGGGCTTCATGGCACAGATCATCGCCCTCGAAGCCGAGATGGACGCCGCCGGCACGTTTGTCTTCGGTGGTGCCCTGCACGGCACCGATGCGGCGACGGTCGTCGAGGCCGGCGGTGGCGACGTGGTGATGACGGATGGGCCTTTTGCGGAGTCGAAGGAGCACATTGCAGGGTTCTACGTCATCGACGCCGACGACCTCGACGCCGCGCTGGCCTGGGCAGGCAAGGTCTCCGAGGCCACCAAGCGGCCGATCGAGGTCCGCCCCTTCCGGGCGACCGGCCGGGCAGCCGATCACATGCCGGGCGCCTGAGGGGTTGACCGGGCCCGTCGCCGCCCATCGGGAAGCGACCGCCGTCGAGCGGGTCTTTCGCGAGGTGTATGGCTCGGCCGTGGCGACGCTGGTCCGCGTCTTCGGCGACATCACGCTCGCCGAGGACGCAGTCCAGGATGCATTTGTCGTGGCAAGTGACCGCTGGCCGAGTGCCGGCATCCCACCAAACCCTGCGGGGTGGATCGTGACGACGGCGCGGCGACGGGCCATCGATGGTCTGCGCCGCGCCGTTCGGGGCAAGGAGCTGCATGAGCAGGTCGGTGTGCCGGGCAATTCGTACCCGGAGAGCGACGACATGGCAGGGGACGGATCTGTGAGTGACGATCAACTGCGGCTGATCTTCACCTGTTGCCACCCGGCTCTGCGCACGGAACATCAGGTGGCGCTGACGTTGCGGCTCCTTGGCGGGCTCAACGTCGATGAGGTGGCGCGCTCGTTCCTGGTGAGCGAGGCGGCAATGGCGAAACGTCTCGTCAGAGCCAAATACAAGATCAAGGCCGCCAAGATTCCGTACCGGGTGCCGGCGGACGCCGAGCTTCCCGAGCGGCTCCGGTCAGTCCTGTCGGTGGTGTACCTGATCTACAACACCGGAGTCGACGACCCGGCCCGGGCGGCGTTGAGGGGCGATGCCTTCCGGCTCGCCCGGGCTGTGGCTGGCTTGATGCCCGACGAGCCCGAAGCGGCAGGGCTGCTGGCGCTGATGTTGCTCAACGAGTCGCGAATGCGTGCCCGCAGCAACGAAGGGGCCGTCGTGCTGCTGCGCGACCAGGACAGAGCCACGTGGGATCGCGCCATGATCGACGAGGGACATGAAATCGTGCGTGCCTGTATCCGCCGCGGCCGGCCGGGCCCGTATCAACTCCAAGCGGCGATCCAAGCCGTTCACTGCAACGCCGACTCGTTCGAGACAACCGACTGGCTCCAGATCGTCACCCTCTACGACCAGTTGCGCTCGGTGATGCCGACACCCGTGGTTGCGCTCAATCGGGCCATCGCCATCGGCGAGATCGAGGGCCCCGCTGCCGCGCTTGCCGAGATGGATGCGATCGCACCCGACCTCGACACCTACCACCTGATGCACGCAGCCCGCGGCACGATGTTGCGCCGTCTCGGCCGCCGAAACGCAGCCCTGGCGGCCTACCAACGTGCCGCCGACCTCGCAGCCACAGAAGCCGACCGCCGGTTCCTCGGCGAACAGATCGCCGAACTGACCCGATAGGGCGTTCTCGACCGGGAGCTGGTGATCGGTGCGGCTCGATGCGATTCTTGCGCGACGCCGGAGTCTCCCACCCGTCGACCCCGACCGGTTGCGTGCCGGCGTTGATCGAATACTCGATCCCGCCATCTGATTCACGTGCGATCCGCTCGATCAGGTGCCTCGAAGAATCAGCACTGTTGGCGGCCACCCAGTCGGTCATGTCGGCCTGGACCGCCGTTGCCGGCGACGGTTGGACCCGCCTGCCGCCTCCGACCGTCGCTCCGGTTGAGCGGACAGCGCCAGGTGTCTCGGCGACGCCCACATGCGCCTCAACGCCCCCTTTCAGACGATCGCCACGTCCAACTAGGGTCACCCCAAGCGGCGACGGGAGGCCGGTATTGGAGGTGAGCCCGGAGACCTGGCACTACGGCATCGTGGCCGAGTGGTGGGCGGAATACAACGACGACTTCCGGCCCCACGAGATCCCGTACTACCGGTCCTTCGTCGAGGATGGCCAGCCGGCGCTCGACGCAGGCTGCGGCGCTGGTCGGTTGCTCATTCCGTTCCTCCGGGCGGGGCTCGACGTCGACGGCTGCGACGTATCCGCTGATATGATCGCCGTCTGCCGTGAAAAGGCAGCGCGTCAAGGGCTCCGACCGAACCTCTTCGTCCAGCCGCTGCACGCTCTGGATTTGCCACGTACCTATCAAACGATCTTCGTGTGCGGGACCTTCGGGCTCGGAAGTAGTCGCGAACGAGACGCCCAAGCCCTCACCAAGTTCCACGATTACCTGGAGCCGGGCGGGACGCTGCTGCTCGATATCGAAGTTCCCTACGCCGACGCCAATCAATGGCCGTACTGGCTGAAAGGGAATCGATCCTCGCTCCCCGAAGCCCGGGAGCCCGGTCGCCGACGCCGCCGCGCCGCCGATGGTTCGGAATACTCGCTGGCTACCCGGATCATCGACCTCGACCCGCTTAACCAACACGCGAGGTTGGAGATCCACGCTGAACGGTGGCGGGGCGAGGCGCTCGAGGCGGAGGAGGATCGCCTTCTCGACATCTGCCTGTACTTCAAGAGTGAACTCCTGTTGATGCTCGAACGCGCCGGATTCACCGACATCGTCGTGCACGGCGAGCACCAGCAAAGAGCACCGACGGCCGACGACGACTTCCTGGTGTTCGCGGCGAAGAGGTAGCTGCAAGCTGCCGACCCCTGACCCACCGACGACCAAGCGGCCGCCTCGCGCAGTCAGCGCCACAGCGAGGGAGCGCACACTCGTGCCGCTCCAGCGCACTTGGCGGAATGGGCGATACTGCGCGGTATTTGGCGATCTGCGTGTGTTGGGTCGGTGTGCTTTCCTGGCCGCGTGGCTGATCGTCAGGAACGTGTCGTGGAACTCGATCTCGGGGTCTACCCGAACCCCGGCGCACCGGTGCCGCTGCTTGCCCAGGGCCGCCGCGACGCGGTACTCGTCTTCTGGGCCCCGAGAGGAGAGAAGTGTTCACACGACTTGCATCGGACATCGAATAGAACGCACTCTGACGTGCCGATCGGCGCTATTCCGCGGTCGGAGCGGTCGGATCCGATATCTGTTGGTCTGGGCGGCTGACGGGACAAGAGGGTATATCTTGAAGGCCTCATCGGATATACTGCAGGCATGACCAAGCGACTCGTTGAAATCAATGATGAACTCCTCGCCCGCGCCCGCACCGTGGCCGGCACCGACACAATCCGGGCGACGGTCGAAGCTGCCCTGAAGAGCCTGGTCGATCAGGACACAGCACTGCGGCACGTGGCCCGTCTCCGCAAGCCCGGCGCGCTCGCCATCGACGCCCTCAACGAGGCGCGGCGCCCCCGCACGGGCACCCATGGCTGACACCCACTACCTCGTAGATACGTCAGTTCTGGGGCGGGCCCACCAAGACAAGGTCGGAACACGGCTCGAGGAGCTGGCACGCAACGGGCAAATGTGGACGTGCCGGGTGATCGATCTCGAAGTCGTCTACGGGTCCCGGGCCCGGGCCGTGGCTGACATCATCGAGGAACGTTTGGCGTTGCCCCTCGCCCCGATCGATGCGTCGGTGCTGGACCGAGCGGTTCAGGTCGCCGGGGGGCTCGCTCGGACCGGGCAGCATCGCGGAGCGAAGCCGGTGGATCTGGTCATCGCCGCTGCTGCAGAGGCCACCGGACTCTCGGTCCTGCACTACGACAGTGACTACGACCGCATCGCCGCCGTGACCAACCAGCCAACAGAGTGGATTGCTCCGGCCGGGACCCTCGACTGAGTCCTCGCAGCGGTACTGGTTGCCCCACTCGTACGTGCCGATACCGAGCACTCGGCCAGATGCTCGTTCGTGTACCCGATTTGGTGATCGGGGCCGAAAGGCCATGCGTGCTCAGGCGATACCAAGCGAAGTAGCGTTGTGTCATGAAGTTCGGACGGAAGCGAGGGCCGGAGTTCCCAGCTGAGCTTCTTGAGGAAGCAAGTCGATATCCCGGCGGGTGGGTGTACGAGATCGATGGGCGTTACGACCGCAATGGCGCGATCCCCGGTCATGCTGTGCTGCGTGGCTGGCGTGTCGGGCCTGACGGCACCCCAACCTCCGAGTATCAGGACAACCCGGGCTACGGCGTGCGCAAGCCCTTGAGAAGTCGAGCAAGTGATCGCAGATGCGAGGGCCTTGGCTTCGACCGACCGGCTGCGTCTGCTGGTCGCGGCTGATCTCGAACTGCGGGGGGAATCCGTACCCTTCGACGTGGGTATCACGCTCATTACTGACAAGGTCCCTGGTATGGGGTTCGTGCCGACGATCCGTGGATGAGCCGGGTGGATGCGGGAAGGGCCTACGACTTCCGTCGCGCCGGCTGAGTGCTGCGGAAGCGATGTCGCCACGGATCGTGTTCACCGAGGAGCTGCCGAGTACCGCACGACGTGCCGATCCAGGACACTCATCGGAATGCTCCTTCTTGGACCCGATCTTGCGATCGGTGCGAAAAGGCCAGGCGTGCCGAGGCGACACCGAGCGACAGCCGGCCATATAGTCGACGCGACGGACGATTCCTGGATCCGTCCGGACATCTCTGGATCCTCGGCAACCTCGACTGAGAGCCTGAACCGAGGGCCTCCACCCCGGCCACCCACTGGAGCCACTTGTGCCCACCTCCCTCGAATTCCAAGACCACGCATCCGTCATCAGGGAGGCCGGGAGTCGGTTGGCGGAACTCGCTGAAGCTGCGGGCGAGGAGGCGAAGGTCCCGACTTGCCCGGCGTGGAACGTGCGGGCGCTCCTCGCCCACCAGACAATGGTGCATAGATGGGCCACAGCCCACGTCACGGGCACCGACCCCACCGCTCTGCCGAGCGAGACCAATATCCGACGCTCCGTCGCCGACCTTCACGACTACTACGCCGAGGGCCTGGGCCGGCTGCTGGAAGCACTCGATGAGGCGCTTGCCGATCTCAACGCAATGATCTTCCTGAACGACGCGCCACCCGCACGCGAGTTCTGGGCCCGACGCCAGGCGCACGAAACGACGGTGCACATGGTTGACGCCCTGGCGGCGGCCCTCGGGCGTGTCCCCACCACCGAGGAGGCCGCAATCGGCCGCGATCTCGCCCTCGACGGCATCGACGAACTCCTCGCCGGCTTCTTCACGCGGGGTCGCACCAGGCTGTTCGAGGGCGAATCATTCACGATGCTCGTCACCCCCGACGACAGCGACCGGCGATGGCACATCCAGGTCGCTGAGACCCTCACCATCTCCGCCGAGCCAACTCGGTCACCACGCCTCTCAATCAGCGGCAGGGCCGCCACCGTCTACCTCGGCCTCTGGAACCGGGGCAACGAGCTCACGCTGACCGGCGACAAGAAGCTGATGGATCGCTGGCGTGCGACCCAAAGGGTCCGCTGGCACTAGGACACTGCTGATCAACGTCAGTTCGAGCTCGTGACCGAGGTCGTGACCAGGCACCGTGGCGGACCCGCGAGCCCTCACGACGATTTGATCAGCAGTCTCCCAGCCGGGTGAAGCTGAACGCGATCGAGCGGGGCCAGAGTCACCGTTCCTCGGCGTTGCGTTCCGCATCGCTCGCTTCTTCGACGTGGAACTGGAAACCGTGCTCAGCAACGACGACGGGGTGACCGCACGGATCAATCATCCGTCGCGCGATATCGCGCACCGCTTTCTGCCTTCAGCCGGCAAGCGGCGCGAGCAAGACAACATCTGGGAGCACGCCCTGCTACCGACCCGGCAGGCCGTGGCAGTGCTTGTACTTGCGGCCCGACCCAAGCGGGCAGTTCGTTGCGACCGGTCTTGGTACGGACCTCGACGGGCTGAGACGGCAGTTTCGTCGCTGCCTCCACACGCCACTCACGGACCTCGACCTCGAATCGCCCTGCGGTGCGGTGCAAGGGTTTGGTGTGTGGGCCCACCTGGATTTGAACCAGGGACCTCATCCTCATCAGGGATGATCGAGGGGTTGGGCAGCCGCTGGCGATCCGGCGAAAGCTCTTTTGACACAAGGGGTTTCACCTCTCAACGCCTCGCAGCGGTTCGCATCGGTTTTGGTTCTCATGTGCGCGCAGTGTGGACGCGAGTCACCGCCGGCCGCGCGGGCTGCGGCTGTCCATGTAGTCCTGGAGCGCGGCGTGCGAGCTGAGCCACAGTGATCGGTGTCGAACCGCGCGGAGGCGACCCGAGAGGGCGAGCTGGCGGAGGTAGTCCGCGGAGTACGGGCTTCCCTCGGCAAGCGCTCGGAGCGGAATGAGTCGGGCGTCGCCGGCAAGGCGAGGCAGGATGAACCTGTTGATGGATTCGCTGACAGCTCGGGCGAACAGCTCGACGAGGCCGCCGGCATCGCCGCGATCGGCACGCTCGAGCGCTCGCAGGTAGCGATCCCGTTGCTGAGATCGGATGACCATCGGCGGGTAGTCGGCGTGAACGAGCTCCCAGTTGGCCAGCAGCCTTCCGACGCGCCCGTTGCCGTCGGTGAATGGGTGGATCCGCTCGAACCAGGCATGGCGTTGTGCGATCCGCTCGATCAGGTGCCTCGGAGAATCAGCACTGTTGGCGGCCACCCAGTCGGTCATGTCGGCCTGGACCGCCGTTGCCGGCGACAGTCGGACCCGCCTGCCGCCTCCGACCGTCACTCCGGTTGAACGGAACGCGCCAGGACCGTCCCGAGTTGTGGGCGGGAACGTCGCCCAGACGGGCCCAACCACACGGCGGTGCACTTCGCGAACGGTCGCCAGGTCGATTCCGGCCCCCGGCGCAGTCTCGTAGACCCAGCTGGCGGCATCGGCGTATGCCCGTACCTCCAGCGCCTCCAGGAGACTGCCACGGGCCTCGTCGCGCTCCACGACCGCGACTACATCCTGCTCACTCAGCGAGCTGCCTTCGATCGCGGTCGAGTGGTGAGTCTCCAGCAACCAGATCGCGCGCAGCACGTGATCGAGTTCGAGGCTATGCGGCAGCCCACCAAAGCGATCGCGAAGGACGCCGACCTCGCTGTCGACGCGGGCAAGGAGCTGCTCGGTAGCGGGGCGGCCCTGTGGCACGAATACCTACGCTTTCATTGATCTAATGTCTGCGTAGGAATTCTAGACGGAATCGACACATTGGCCGGCGCGAGCCACACGGCGAACACGAAGGTCCCACTGAGTGACAAACCGGGAGCTGGCGACCGCTCCTGGACGTGCCGTTCGGCGTTATGTGGCTATGTGATCGTTCTCGCTCTCTATCAGGTGATCGGCGTGGTGCAGATCTCAAGGTACGAGTTCGAATGCGTCGGTGTGGGTGGGGCGAACGATGGAGAAGTGCCGACGGTCGAGCGTCGTCCCCGGTCCCAGCCCCCAACGCATCACCCGGTGGCGGCACGCATAACACCAACTGAGCCCATCACAGCGCCCGCACAGGATCACCGCCCGGAGCGATCTCGCGCACCCACCGCCGTCCTAGGAGCGGCTGGGACGAGCATCGATCAAGACGACCCGCGACACCTACGGGCACCTCTTCGACGGCCTCGATGAAGTCGCCGCAATACGACTCAACGCAACCTCGCGTGGCTCCCGCGTGGACGCACTGTGGACGCAAGAGAGAACGCGGCGGGATCGTGACCACCCATCAGATGAACGAATCCCCCTGCGGTGCGGTGCAAGGGGTTTCCTTGGTGGGCCCACCTGGATTTGAACCAGGGACCTCATCCTTATCAGGGATGCGCTCTAACCAAGCTGAGCTATGGGCCCGCGGGGCCGGGAGTGTACCACCGACCGGACGGGCGACTCCTGTCGACGAGCGGTGTGGTGGTCCGGCCGTTTATGGTGACGGCTACATCAGCGCTCGGTGCCGTGGTAGGTCGGGCGCGGGTGGAGGCAGAGGTCTCTCGAGTCGGCGGAGTAGGCGCCGGTCGCAGGAAGGCGGCATGGACAAGATCAACAGCAACGTGTGGGTGGTGCTCTCGGTCCTCGTGATCTGGTTCGCCGTCATCGTCACCAGCCTCAATTCACCTGAGCTGGTGTTTGGCGACGAACCGACCGTGATCAACATTGCCGCTATCGCCAACTGGTTCTGGGGTCTGCTGGGGACCGTGTTCGTCCTCAGGGCTACGGTCTTCCGGCGGCCGAACGAGCTTGGCTGGGGTCAAACCAACGCGTGGCCGTGGGTGACGGTTGCGGTTGCCGTGATCTGGCTGCTCGTCATCCTCGTTGCGCTCCGGGCTCCGGACGTGATCGTCAACGACACCATCATCGTCCCGATAGGTGCCATCGCGGCCCCCATCGTCGGCGCAGTGCTGACGCTCTACGCCTCCGAATTCCTCGTCTCCGGATTCGCCTCCCGCGAAGGTCTCTGAGCGAGCCCCGGTAGTTCGTACCTTGCGACAGGGCGCATACAATGGCCCGTCCCGGGGACGTAGCTCAGCCTGGCAGAGCACCTGGTTTGCAACCAGGGGGTCGTGGGTTCAAATCCCATCGTCTCCACCAGCGTCGACCCGTAGGCCCACGCCGTCTCTTCCCTCTCTGCGGGGGAAGGGAAGCAGACCCTTGCCGCTCCTTGTCCCGGCAGGGTTGGCGGGGCTTTACGATGGGAGGGATCGAGACGAGGAGATTCCTCATGGCCGAGGCCGTGATTGTTGATGCGATTCGGACCCCGGGCGGCAGGCGCGGCGGGCAGCTGAAAGACTGGCACCCGGTTGACCTTGCCGCCGAAGTGCTCAAAGAACTCGTCAAGCGCAACAATCTCGATCCAGGGCTGGTCGACGACGTCATCCTGGGCTGCGTCATGCAGACCGGTGAGCAAAGCGTCAACGTCGCCCGCAACGCGGTCCTCGCCGCAGGATTCCCTGAGAGCGTCCCGGGGACGACGATCGACCGGCAGTGCGGCTCCAGCCAGCAGGCCGTCCATTTCGCTGCTCAAGGAGTGATGGCCGGCGTGTACGACATCGCCATCGCAGGCGGTGTCGAGTCCATGACCCGGGTTCCCATCGGCGTGACCATGCAGCAAGGCCCCGGCATGGCGTTCGGCCCCAAGATGCTGGAACGGTACGACCACGGCATCGTGCCCCAAGGCATCTCGTCGGAGCTGATCGCCGAGAAGTGGGAGCTCACCCGCGAGCATCTCGATCAGATCGCCAGCGATTCGCACGCAAGGGCAGCGCGTGCAACCGAAGAAGGGCGTTTCGACAACGAGATCATGCCCGTGGAGGTCAAGAACGAACATGGCACGATCGAGATCATGCGTCGCGACGAGGGCATCCGCCCGACCACGACCACCGAGGTCCTTGCCGGACTGAAGCCGGCGTTCACCGAACACGGCAAGACGACCGCAGGGAACTCGTCGCAGATCACGGACGGTGCTGCGGCCGTGCTGATCATGAGCCGGGAGAAGGCCGAAGAGCTCGGCCTGAAGCCGAGGGCCCGCTTCAAGGCGTTCGCCCTTGCAGGCGTCGACCCGGTGACGATGCTCACCGGCCCCATACCCGCAACGGAGAAGGTCCTCAACAAGGCCGGGATGTCGATCGACGAGATCGACCGCTTCGAGGTCAATGAGGCGTTTGCGACGGTCATCGGGGCGTGGCTCAAGGACACAGGGGCCGACTGGGAGAAGACCAACGTCAACGGCGGCGCCATCGCCCTCGGCCATCCACTGGGTGCATCGGGCGCCAAGCTGATGACGACGTTGATCAACGAGCTGGAGCGCACCGGCGGCCGCTATGGCCTGCAGACGATGTGTGAAGGAGGCGGCATGGCAAACGCCACCATCATCGAGCGTCTCGACTGACGGCTCCATCGTGACCTGGCTCATCGCCATTGCCATGGGTGTGGCCATCTGGCTTGCGGCGGCGTGGGCCATCCGGCTGCTGGCTACCCCTCCGCCTCCCGAGCCGGACCCTGAGGACGTTCACGAGATCGCCGTGGACTACGAGTGCATCGTTTGCGGATTGAGGCTGACGGTCACCGCTGCCCAGACCGGCGAACTCGCCGCCCCCAAGCACTGCAGGGAAGAGATGATCACGGCGGGGTGAAGCTGCCGACCGGGCGACTTACATGGATGTAGTTCTCCACAGGTTGTGGAGAGAATCGTGGAAAACTCCATTGGTGTAATTCATGGGGACGCGAAATCCCGCCGCAGCGCAAGAGCGCAGCGAGGTCAGCGGTAGTCGAGGGTCATCCCGAAGCCGACGGCGATGCCTGCCAGCCCGATGAGGAGATAGGTGTTGCTCGTCCCGCCTGGGAGCACGTTGATGTAGTTGGCGAGGATGATCAGCATCCCGACGCCCATCAACCCGAACATCAGCACGACGTACCACGTCGGCGATGGTCCCTTTGCCTTGACGGGATCCGCCTTCGGCGGCGGGGTGGGGCGCTGCTTCGCCTTCTTGCGGCCTTTGGATACCGGCATGGCCGCAAGAGTAGCGCCTCCTGACGGATTGCCGGCACGCCGGCACGGATTCCGCCGGGGAAGCGGTAGCCTGGCGCAGCCCAGTTTTGGGATCAGGGAGAACGCCAGCGATGCAAGATGCGTCCGCCGCCGACCAGCCGGTGGCCATAGCCACAACTGAACACGTCGGGCTTGGGCTTCGGATCGTCCGTGCCACGGGCTGGACGTTCATCTGGCTCGGGCTGCTCACCCTCGGATTTGTCGCCCACCAGCTCTTCGTCACCAGCTACTTCGCCCAGCGCGCCCAAGCCGGCCTCGCCGTGGAACGGGCCGAGTACAACGAGGACGTCGCCATCGACGAAGTCGAGTACGTGCCCTTCGTCGAAGATGAGTCGGGCAACGTGGTGTTTGGCGGAGCGGTCGGTGATCCGCAGTTCATCCTCTCGGAGGGCACGCCGGAGCTCGGCGAGGCGTTTGCCCTCATCCGCATCCCGAAGATCGATGAGCTGGTCGAAGGATGGAATGTCGTCGAGGGCGTCACCCTGCCGATCCTGCGCAGCGGCGCAGGGCACATGCCGACTTCACCACTGCCCGGACAGCCGGGCAACTCCGTGATCAGCGGCCACCGCACCACCTACGGCGCCCCATTCCACAACCTCGACGTACTCGAGCCCGGAGACATCATCGAGGTCGAGACTGCGATCGGCGTCCACACCTACCAGGTACGGCAGAGCTTTGTCGTCAAGCCCACCGAGATCTGGGTGACCGATCCTCTGCCGGGGGCCTGGCTCACTTTGACGACGTGTCACCCCAAGTTCTCCGCAAGAGAGCGGCTGATCATCCAGGCCGAGCTCATCGACGGTCCCAACGCTTCCGTTATCCTCGGTCGACAGTGATTCGTCGCGCCTACGCCGCTCTCCCGGGGCCCACGCCGGTCAAGATCATCGAGTCCGTGATACTCGTGATCGTGTTGCTCATTGCCCTCCACTTCTTCTACACGTGGCTGGGCAACACCTTCCTGGATCCCGGCGGCACCGTCGGATGAAGGTCCTCGTGATCGACAACTACGACTCGTTCACGTACAACCTCGTGCAGTACATCGGTGAGCTCGGTGCGGACCCCATCGTCTACCGCAACGATGCCCTGCTGCCCGAAGCCGCCGGGGAGCTCGGCGTCGATCGTCTCGTCATCTCGCCTGGGCCTGGCCGCCCCGAATCCTCCGGGTACTCGATGGAGTATGTCCGCCGTCTCGCAGGCACGCTTCCGATCCTCGGGGTGTGCCTCGGTCATCAGGTGATTGCAGCGGTGTACGGCGGGGTCGTCGGCCGAGCGCCGGAACCGCGGCACGGCAAGACTTCGCCCATCACCCATGACGGCCGCGGCGTATTCGCCGGCCTCAGCAACCCATTTGAGGCCACTCGGTACCACTCACTCGCCGTCACGGAGGTGCCCGCCGAGCTCCAGGTGACGGCACGGAGCGAGGACGGCGTCGTCCAGGGCCTCCGCCATCGCGATCTGCCGGTCGAAGGAGTGCAATTCCACCCCGAGAGCGTGATGACGGGCGAGGGCAAACGGCTGCTCGCCAACTTCCTTGCCGCCTGACCCTCCGCCGGGCGGAACCGGCACGGCGCGGGACGTCCCGAGGGTCCGTGGAGGGACCCCGGTATTGACGGCGATCCTCTTCTCCGGGATGGGGGCGGGCACGTTTGCCCTCATCGCGCTCGGAATCCTCGCTTCCTTCATCATCGACGACCTCGGCATCACCCGTGCGCAGCTCGGCCTCGTCATCGGCGCCGACACGTTGTTCGCCGCCGTCGTCTCACCGTTTGTCGGCCACTTCGTCGATGCGCTGGGCGGCAGGCGCGCCCTGATTCTCCTGTTCGTGTCGGCCGGCGCGGCGTGGGTCGTGTACGGCCTCGCCCCGGTCTACGGCTTCATGTTTGCGGGTGCAGTGCTGTCGGGTGCGGCAGACGCCAGCTGCAACCCGTCCACCAATCGACTCATTGCGGAGACGCTCCCCGTCGGCGCCCGCGGCGTCGTGACCGGCATCAAGCAGTCCGGGGTCCAGGCGGGCGTCTTCCTGGGCGGGATTGCGTTGCCGTCGATGGCGGTGGCCTTTGGGTGGAGGGTGACGATGATGCTCGTGGCGCTCATTCCCCTTGCCGCCGCGATCGCGGTGGCGTGGTTGATCGATGCCCCACCGCGACGCACCGGTCCAACGGGCTACTTGGGCGGGGCCCGCCTGCCCAGCTCGATCTGGTGGCTTGCCGGCTACGGCTTGCTCTTCGGCTTTGCGGGTGCGGTCGTGCTGCTTGTGCCCCTCTACGTCGAGGAGGCCGTTGGGCTCGATGCTCGGATCGCCGGGCTGGTTGCGGCGACCATCGGTGCAGTCGCGGTGGCGGGCAGGATCGGTTGGGCCCACTTCTCCGAGCAGCGGGATCGGTTCATCGAACCGCTGTGGGCGATGACACCCCTTGCCGTACTGGCCGGGATCGCCTTCCTCCTTGCAGAATCCGGTGCTCCTTGGCTGCTGTGGGCTGGTGCGGCCCTCACCGGTCTGAGCACGTCGTCGTGGAACGGTGTCGGCATGCTGGCCGCCATGAACGAAGCGGGGACCGCCGCAACGGGCAGGGCATCCGGGGTCGTCGTCTTCGGTTTCCTGCTGGGTCTCGGGCTTGGGCCACCGGTGTATGGCGCACTGGTCGACACCACAGGGAGCTACGTGTGGATGTGGGTAGCCTCGATCACGGCGGCCGTCGCAACCGGGCTCTTGGTTGCCGTGTGGCGCTGGACGCGGCGGCGCTAGGAAGTGCACTCTGGTGATCCGCCGCCGGCCCTCCAGGGCCGCTCGATGCCCGTGCAAGTCTCGTAGACTCGCTGCCGATGGGAGTGATTCTGGCGTTTGCCAACCAAAAGGGTGGAGTTGCGAAGACGACCACGGTGCATTCGCTTGCCGACGCCCTGGCGGAGCGAGGGCACAAGGTCCTCATGGTCGATCTCGATCCCCAAGCGTGTCTCACCTACGCCAACGGGGTCGACCCGGACGCCCTCGAAGCGACTCTCCACGACGTGCTGCTTGGCCGTACCAAGGCCGCAGACGTGATCGTCTCCACCGACACCGCCGATCTCCTGCCCTCTTCCATCGATGTTGCAGGCGCTGAGATTCACCTGCTCACAAAGACCGGCAGAGAGTTCGTGTTGTCGCGTGCGCTGAAGCCGATCGTCCAAGACTACGAGTATGTCCTCATCGACTGTGGCCCCTCGCTCGGCATCCTCACGATCAACGGGCTGACCGCGGCCGACAAGGTCGTCATCCCGTTCCAGTGTGAGACGTTGAGTCACCGCGGCGTCGGCCAGTTGTTGGAAACGGTCGCCGACGTGCGCAACTACACCAACGACGACCTCGGCGTGCTCGGTGGTGTCGCCACGATGTACGACGGCCGCACCCGACTCGCCAGGCAAGTCTTGGCGGACGTGTCCGAGGTCCACGGGCTCGACGTGCTCCCCCCGCCGATCCCGAAATCCGTCAGGGTTGCCGAGGCGCCGGGGGCGGGGCGTTCGGTACTCAGCTACGCCAGGCGGTCCAAGAGTGCAGAGGCCTACCGGGAGCTGGCTGCAGAGGTGGAGCACAGAACGTGACGAAGCGCGATCCGATGGGCAAGCGCGCGTTGTTCGAGGGCCCGCCCGCAGCAGTCGACGACACGATCGAGGACGACCCCCTTGTCGGTGGTGACGCGCCCCAGGGCACAGCTGCCCTCTACTCAGCGGGACCGCATCGTCCCGGCACCGTGGTCCTCGATTGCTCGAACTGTGGCGTGCACAGCCGCATGTCTCTGGTCGAGGCCGGGGTACGGATCGCCTTCATCTCACTGTGGATCCCGGGCAAGCGCTACAGCCGCTGGATCCAGTGCCCGGAATGCGAGCGACGCACCTGGTCCCGCATCCATTGGCTCGGCTGAGCCGGCCGTTTCCTCTTGCGGCGGGGATCCGTCAAGCGTTGGCAGCAACCGTGATGTGGGACGCGAGCAGTGTTCCGAATCGGGCTGCTCGGGTTTGGGCGACCTCGGCGACTCGCTTGAGGTCCGCCGCCGTGGTCTTGAACGCCTCGACGCCGCGCATGCTGACGATGTAGTCGGCAAGTCCCGAGCCGAAACCTAGCCCTCGGCCGAGACCCACGATGGACCCGTAGAGCTCAGGCAACTTGTCGAACTCATTGGTTTCGATGGCTTTGGCAATATGCAGCAGAGCCTTTGCGGCCTCGTCGGCCTTGGCGACATCGCCCGTCGCGTACTTGTGCTTCACGCTGTCGAACTGTCCCGCCCGTGCGGCACCCACCTCCTTCGATATCGGAACGAAGGCCTTCTTCACGCCGGCCAGATCTTGTTCGAGGGTCGCGACGGCCTTGCCGTACTCCACAGTGCTCATCGACTTGAGCAGCGCTGCGCGTTCGGCGACGCTGCGGTGCTTCAGGAAGGCCGTAGTCCCTGTTGGGCTCCTCAGGGCTACCTGCCTGCCCGGTGACACGGCAGAAGCGTATGCCGATTCGCCCTGCGGAAAGAAGAACCCGTACCGGTCATACAGGTCCTCTTGTTGCGTGACAGCCTGCTGGAACTCAGTGTCGTTCTCCAGCTTGTCGCTCATCAAGGCGAGATCTGCGGCCTCGGGCCCCTTCTTTGCAGGTTGTGTCTTCGCTACGGCCGACTCCAGCGCATTGTCGATCGTCGTCTTCTCTTTCAGGAAAGCCTCGATGTAGTGAACGATGTCGGCCTCGTCGTCGAACACGTCGCCGACGGTGAGCCCCACCTCCTGCAGCTTGGCCAGGTTGACACCCTTGACGCCCTTCAGGGCTCTGCGGAGCTCGTCGTCCAGCGCTGCGCTGCTGAGGATGGAGGCGGCGGTGCCGGCGTCGTCAGCGTCGAGGGAATCGAGACCCCACAGCTCGGCCTTCATCACCCGATTGAGGCCCGCCGTCGAGGTCGAGCCGGCACCGAAGGTGAAGCCCTTGGCGCCCTTGACTGTCACTCCAGGGTGATTGAGGCCCGCGGCGACGTCGGAAACGAGCGAGGCTGGTGGTTCGACTGACTCGTCCTGAGTACCGGCGTTGCACACCAGGAAGACGATGCCACCGAACCGCTCAGGGACGCCCTTTGTCTCGTCGTTGAGTAGGTCGAGCAGTTCCGCCGCACTCAGGCCGTACGTCCGTCCTACTTTCCCGTGACCTGTGATGTAGAGCGTCTCGTCGGCCTCGAGCTTCGAGAGGTCGAGGCCGGCCTGGAGCAGCTCGACTCGGCGGTCCATGAGTTTGGTGGAGAGAAAGGTCCGTATCTGAGCAAGGACTTTGAGCGGGGGCATGTCCTTGCGAGGGTTGACGCCTTCCTTCACATCGACAGCGATGAGGCGCTGGATCGTGGTTGTGGCCCGTTCTGATGTCGTTGCGTGATTCCGGGTGGCGGCGTTGATCGCCACGGCTCGGGCGGCGACTGCGTTGCCGACTCCGGCCAGCGCGACGTCGGCAGACCCAAGACGACGGTGCCGATCGTGGCGACGGACGCCATGCGTCCTCACGTCGTTTGTGTCCGGCGCACGCACCCTCGATCTCATAACACCCCGGTCTGGCGGGCTTCGCAGTACTCGCCAAGGTACGTCATGCCGGAGTGCGGAACGTGCGTCCATGCCACATCTGCACCAAGATCTGCCCGATTGCTCCCAACGTTTTAGTCGGCGACTGCATAGCGGCCGTCTGCGGTCTCGATGAGCTCGTCGTCGAGCAAACCCTCCAAGCCGTCTGCGACACGCTCGGGCGGATACCCCGTTGTCGTCACCAGGGCGCCGAAGTCCAACTCGGTGCGGATCAGCTCGCGCATGATGGCGCCTCGGACCTGGCGGACCGAGCCTTCGAACCGCGCCTGGGTCCTGGGCGGTTGGTAGGCAGATGGTCCGGCACACCAATCGCTCACAGGGCACGCACCACATTCGGGGTTGCGGGGCCGGCAGACCGAGGCGCCGAGATCCATCATTGCCTGGTTCCAGTCCACCGGGTCCGCATCGCCGAGCGCGGCTCGAGCCACCGCCGGCAGGCTGCGCCCGTTGAGCACCTCGCCGTGCCAGCGACTGAGCACTCGCCTCACGTTGGTGTCGATCGCGGCGACCTGAGCGCCGAAGGCGAATGCCGCAATCGCTTGCGCCGTGTACGGCCCGACCCCCGGGAGGCCCTCCAGCCCCGCGACGGAGTCCGGCCAACCGTCGGCCGCGACGGACTTTGCTGCATCGTGCAGCCGCTTGGCGCGGACGTTGTACCCGAGCCCCGACCACAATTCGGCAACCCCCCGGAACGGGGCCTCCGCCAACGCGTTCGCCGTCGGGAAAGACTCCACAAATCGCGTGTAGTACGGAATCACGCGGTCGACCTGCGTCTGCTGGAGCATCACCTCAGAAACCAGGATCAGATACGGGTCCGTGACCCCTCGCCACGGCAGGTCCCTCTTCTCCCCGGCGTACCACGCGAGGAGAGCGCGATTCCGCTCCACCTCCACGGTGATGGTCACGGAGCTTCGGTGGTCGTAGGTGGTGCCGTTGTCGTGGTATCCGGCGGCGCGGCGCCGATTTGGACGCTGACGACAGTCCCCTCGTCGGCAATAGCGCCTTCTGCAGGGTCCTGGCCCGCAACTCGATCGACCAAGCCGGAGTCGGGGTCGACTTGCACGATGCCGACGACCTCCATCTCGAAACCCAGGGCAAGCAACTCGGCACGGGCATCGGCTTCCGTCAGCCCGACGACTCCGGGCACCTCCACTTCACGCAGCACGCCGATGCTGACTCGCACCGCGTCGTTGATCGTCACCTCGGTGCCGGGCGGCGGATCCTGAACGGCGACCCTGCCGTCGAGCCCGCTGACCAAAGTCACAGGCACCAAGTCGCCTTCGATGATCAGCTCGATCCCCAGATTCGAGGCTTCGGATTGCGCTTCGTCGACCGTCAACCCGACAAAGTCGGGCAGCGGGAACGGCTCGGGCCCCAGCGATGCAAACACGGTGACGTCGGGGTCTTCCCGGCCGACCAGCTGTCCGGCCGCCGGTTCGGTCCGGATCACGAACCCCTCGATGACGTCGTTCGAGTACTCCTCCTCGACCGTGACCACGAAGCCCGCCTCCTCCAGCTCTTGGACCGCCGCTTCGACCGTTCGACTCGAGACGTCGGGAATCGTGAGGGCGAACGGCCCTCCGGAGATGACGAGATCGACGGTCGTTCCCGGTGCGGCCGGCTCCCCCGCATCCGGATCCTGTTCGACGACCGTGCCCTCCGGATCCTCGTTGCTGAACCTCGTTGTGACCTCACCAACGACGAAGCCCTGTTCTTCGATCAGGGCGCGTGCTTCTGCCTCGGTCAGCCCAAACACCTGCGGGACGGGGAACTGTTGCGGTCCCTGCGAGATGATCACCGTGACGACGGAGCCGGGCTCGACCTGGGTGCCCGCGGGCGGATCGGTGCCGATCAGGAAACCTTCAGGGACGGTGTCGCTCGATTCGTTGCGGAGCCGCACCCGAAAACCCAACTCTTGAAGCTGTTCGATGGCGTCTTCCTGGGACAAGTTGGACAGGTCGGGAACCCCGACGGTGTCTGCCGTCCCCGTACCGCCGCCTCCGAGGATTTGCGTGAGGATGAAGATGCCGGCCGCCAAGAGGAGCAGCAGCCCGACGATTGCGACGGCATAGGTTGCGGTGTTGGATCGCTCGGGGATCGGTGCCATGGCGACGTGGCGCGCAGTTTCGTCTGGCGGCACGGTCGGCGGTGGTGGCGGGGGCGAGGCAACGATCTGAGTGGCGAGGTCGGTGGTTGCGATCAGCGCTGCCGCCGGCATGTCGCCGCGGAGGAATCGCAGCAGGTCGGTACGCATCTCCGCGGCCGTCTGGTACCGCAGCGCAGGGTCTTTTTCCATCGCCCTGTCCACGATGGCCTCGAGCTCGGCGGGCACGTTGGGGTTGATGCTGGACGCGGGCGTTGCCCACGCCGACACGTGCTGATATGCCACCGCGACGGGGCTCTCCCCCTGGAACGGTGGCCGGCCGCAGAGCAACTCGTACAACACCACACCCAGCGAGTAGATGTCGCTGCGGGCATCCGCAGGGAGTCCCTGTGCCTGCTCAGGGCTGAAGTATGTTGCGGTCCCGATCACGGCGCCGGTGCGGGTCAGCTCCTCGGAGTCGTCGAGAGCCCTGGCGATCCCGAAGTCGGTGACCTTCACGCTCCCGTCGGGAGTCAGCATGATGTTGCCCTGCTTGATGTCTCTGTGGATCACCCCGGCGTCATGGGCAACGGTGAGGGCTGCAGCGGTTTCGGCCGCGATCTCGGCGGCGCGACGGGGGAGTAGCGCCCCATCGGACTGCCGGATCTCGCGTAGCGTTCGGCCGTCGATCAGCTCCATGACCATGTAGTAGGTGGACTCGTACTGGCCCCAGTCGAAGATGGAGACGATGTTGGGGTGGTTCAGGTTCGCCGCCGCCTGCGCCTCGCGGCGGAAGCGCGACACAAATGCCTCATCGCGCGCAAACTGCTGATGAAGGAGCTTCACGGCCACTCGCCGCCCCAACAGCTCGTCTTCCGCTTCGAAGACGTCCCCCATGCCACCACGGGCCAGGTGTCGGGTGATGCGATAGCGGCCCGAGAGGACCCGGGTCTCACTCACGGTGCGTCATGGTACTTCTGCAGGGGGTCAATTCGGCTGAATGTGGCCATTACTGGTCCTGGCCGAAGAACTCAGCCAGCACCGCCTGGGCAATCGGGGCGGCAACGGTCCCACCGGTCGCCGACTCTCCGACATCGCCACCCTGCTCGACCACCACGGCAATGGCGATCATCGGCTCATCAGGGGCGGCGTCGGCTGCCCCGAACCCGATGAACCACGCATGCGGAGCACCACCGGGTACCTCGGCGGTGCCGGTCTTGCCTGCGATGCGCACGCCAGGCACGGCTGCACGCACACCCGTTCCTCCCACCACCACCTGCTCCATCATCGCTGCAAGGGCTTCGGCGGTTGCCGGGCTCATTGCGCGACCGAGCGGCGTTGGCTCCGTGCGTGACTCGATTTCCGCATCGGCGCTGAACACCTCGGCGACAACGTACGGTTCCATGAGCTCCCCACCATTGGCGACGGTCGCAGCGACCATCGCCATCTCTAACGGCGTAGCCCGCACGTCGCGTTCCCCAATCGCAGTTTGGGCCAGGGCGGCAGGCGAGTTCTCGAACGTCTCCGCACCGGGGATCGTCGAGGTCGCGGCGGGAAAGTCTGTCGCCGGCTGTGCATTGAAGCCGAGGGCTTCCGCCTGGTCGACGAGTGCATCGGCGCCGATCTCCATGCCGAGCGCCGCAAAGACGGTGTTGCATGACCTGGCGAAGGCGGTTGCGAGCGTCACCGGCTGCCCGCCGTTGCACAGGGAACCTCCGAAGTTCGAGATCGTTGCCGTCGAACCCGGCAGGGGGAGCTCGGCCGGGTCATCGAATGTGGTGCCGGGCCCGGCGGTCCCGGCATCGAGTGCTGCCGCTGCTGTGACGGTCTTGAATGTGGACCCGGGGTTGTAGGCGGCCGATGCGGCGCGGTTCAGCAGGGGCTGCTCCGGGTCGGCCTCCAGTTCGAGCCCGGCGGCTCCTGCGTTCAGCCCGAGCAACGTGTTCGGATCGAACGTGGGGTTCGAAGCCATCGCCAGCACGGCGCCGGTTCTGGCGTCGAGGGCCACGACTGCGCCGGTCTGTCCCGCCAGCGCTTCGTAAGCCGCGGTCTGCAAGTCATGGTCGATGGTGAGACGGAGACCCTGGGGGCGCAGATCGCCGCCCAGCATCGCATTGATGACCCCCGAAATCGTCGAGTCTCTGTCCGACACCAGCTCAGCCGACCGCGACCCCTCCAAGCCTGTCGCCCCGAACAGCGCGCTCGAATACCCGACGATATGCGCATATGTCTCACCTTCGGGGTAGACACGACCGAAGACCTGCGGATCTGCAGGATCGGGGGTTGAGGTCGCCACCACTGTCCCGTCCGCGGTGATGATCGTGCCCCGCTCCCGACCAACGCGAGCTGCGACAACGCGGGTGTTGCGTGCGTCGTTGCGGTAATCGTCGGCGCGTACGACCTGCAGCCACGTCACGGAGGCCACCAGCGCAAACATCGCGGTGAAGAGCGCAAACGCGAGGTGCCGGATAGGACCGTTCATGTCCGCTCCCCGTGGGAGATGCGCACGAGCAACGTGATCAGCACCATGTTGGCCAGCAGCGACGAGCCACCGTAGGACATGAACGGCAGCGTGATGCCGGTCACGGGGAGCAGCCTGGTGACTCCGGCGAGGATGAGGAATGCTTGAACGCCGATCACGAGCGTCAGTCCGGCTGCCAGGAACTTGCGGAATACGTCACGGGCCCGCAGCGCAATACCAAACCCCGCGGCGATCAGCAGCGCGTATGCGGTGATGACGGCAATGGACCCGGCGAGACCCATCTCTTCGGCCACTGCCGCAAACACAAAATCGGTGGCGGCTGCAGGGATCAGGTCGGGGCGGCCGAGCCCAAGCCCTGAGCCCGTCAAGGAGCCGCTGCCCAAGGCGAAGAGGCTCTGGGCGATCTGGTAGCCGGTGTCGGTGAAGTCGTCGAATGGCCGCAGCCAAGCCTCGACGCGGCGCTGCACGTGGTCGAACAGCTGAAGGGCGGCGAACCCTCCGGCCGCCACGAGCGCACCGCCGGTGACGAGATATGCGACCCGCCCCGTGGCGATGTACATCATCCCGATGAAGAGGATGAAAAGCAGCAGTGATGCCCCGAGGTCACGCTGGTAGATCAGCACGAGGAAGCTCGCCGCCGCAGCAATCACGACAGGAAACAGATGTCGCGGCTCGGGAATGCGCAGCGGGCCGACCTTGCGCCCGGTTGCCATCGCAAGATGCCGGTCGGCAAGGTAGGAAGCAAGGAAGATCGTCAGGAAGAGCTTGGCGATCTCCCCCGGCTGGAAGCTCAACGTCCGGTCGATCAGCGGCACGTCGACCCGCACCCACAGCCGGGACCCGAAGACCTCGGCTCCGTAAACCGGCCAATCTTCAGGGAGAAGCGGCAGGACGAGCAGCCCGACGGCGATGAGCAGGAAGATGTACCGGTAGCGGCGGAGTGCGCTCACACCTTCATCACGCAGCAAGAAGAGGACCAGCGCCGAAACCCCGGCTGCGATGAGGAGCGACCACCTCTGGAGGGCCGCCAAGTCCCGATCGAGCCGGTAGACCTCGATGAACCCCACGGCGGCGAGGAATGCGGCGAGGGGCAAGAGGTAGGGATTTGCTGTCGCGGCCCAGCGCCGTACCGCAGCGTGCAGCCCGCCAAAGGCGAGCACGAACACGAGGAACGTCAGCGCCGCCTGTGCGTCGAAGCCAACCCCGAATGCGAAGTTGACGAGCGCAACACCGAGCGTCGCCAGGACGGCAGCACCAACGAGCAGCGACGCCTCGGCGTTGCGGGTCATGAGGTGACGTCGACTACCGCAACGGTGGTGTTGTCGTGCCCCCCGGCGGCATTCGCAGCCTCGATCAGTCCCCATGCTGCGGCTGAGGGGCTCTCGTGCTCGTCGAGGATGGCGCGGATCGCGGCGTCGTCGACCATGGAGTTCAACCCGTCGCTGCAGAGCAACACCCGATCGCCGTCCTCGAGCCGCTCCGTGATCTCGTCGATGCGGACGTTCGGCATCCCGATCGACTGGGTGACGAGGTTGCGGCGGGGATGGGTGCGAGCCTCGGCATGCGTGATGTAGCCGCCGCTCACCAATTCGGCGACGACCGTGTGGTCGGAAGTCAGCTGCCGCAACTCGCCGTTGCGCAGCAGGTACGCCCGGGAGTCCCCTACGTGCGCCATGGCAAGCGCTCCGTCGTCGCCGAAGACCCCGAGTGTGAGTGTCGTGCCCATCCCGGCGAGGCGTGGATCTTCCACCATGGCGGCGGCGACGGCTTCGTTGGCGTCTCGCACCCGCGCCGCGGCCGAGATGTCGGCGTCGTCGCCTTCGGCCATCGCCGCATTGATGGCGACGCGGCTCGCCACCTCACCGGCCACGTGGCCGCCCATGCCGTCTGCAACGGCAATCACGATTGGCCCCTGTGCCGCACCATCGTTATCTGGTGCAAAGGCGTCTTCGTTGGCGTTTCGCACCAGTCCGACGTGGCTCTCGATCGCCCAGTTGTATCTCATCGGATCTCCAGAATGGTATTCCCGATCTGGATCGAGTCGCCCTTGGTGAGTCCCGTGGGCACGGTCACCCTGCGCCCGTTGAGATACGTGCCGTTCGTACTCCCCAGGTCGCTGAGCATGACGGACCCGTCATGGACGGCCACGCGGAAATGGAACTCCGATGCGTAGGGATCGTCGAGCACAACGTCGGCGTCGGCGCTGCGCCCGACGGTGATGCCTGTGCCGACGGGGAAGCGCAGCCCGCTGAGCGTCTCGGAGCGGACGACGACCATCTCGTTGACCCGCTTGGCAGGGCGCGATGACGACGCCGGGCCGATGTGGGCGCCGATCGACCGACCGATCTGCCAGAGAAAGAGGAAGATCAGGCAGAGGAAGATCAGCTTGAGCAGGTTGAGGAAGAGTGCAGGCATAGGACTCGTGCTCGGGTCAGACGAACCGGAGCGCCAAGGTAGCGCTTCCAAAAGTGATCTGGTCTCCGGGATGCAGCGATTGCGGCTCACCGTCCACAGCGTTTCCGTTGACGAGCGTGCCGTTGGCCGAGCCGAGATCCATGACCCACACGCTACCGGCCTTGCGGAACACGAGAGAATGCCTGCGGGAGACTTCGGCGTTCCCAAGGGTGACGTCCGCAGAGGAAGACCTTCCGATCACGACACGGTTGTCGCAAAGGGGAAAGGCCGTGCCGTCGCTGACGTCGATGAGGTGAGCCCACGGTTCGAGTTCGCCCGGCACCTCCTGCGACTCGATACCGATCGAGCCGGCGGTGACGTCGGGGTCGCTGTGGATGTGGACGGAGATAGGCCCGCCCGTGCGCCAGCCGCGCTCTGCGGCCGTCAGCGCAAGCGTGCGGGTGACCTCGTGGTCGAGTGCGCTGGGGTCGACCTCCGCAGCCACGTCCTTGGGGTTGATGCGCAGTGTGTACACGTTGGGGATGACGGGGCCGGTATCCGTCTCGCGGACCGACAGGTCGGCGTGGCGGACCAGCCGCCCTGCGAGCTCTACCGGGTGCATTCCGCCGCGGAAGATCGCGGCGGACAGCCCGTCGACGAGCTGTTCGAGTCGCTGTTCGAGTTTTCTTGCGAGGCCCACGGAGGAGATTCTATGAGGACGGAGGATTTGAGCGCCGCACCGACCCCAGAGTCGAGCCACACACCCACCTTCCGCTCCGACGACACCTCGCTCACAGCCGCTGGTACCATTCTCGTGCCTGCGGGCGAGTGGCGGAATTGGCAGACGCGCAGGATTCAGGTTCCTGTGAGGTAACACTCGTGAGGGTTCAAGTCCCTCCTCGCCCACGAATGGTGGTGCTGGGTGCGCGGGGGACGGGGGCGATCCGGCCGCCAAAGCTGCGCAACCGAACAGCGCCCGAAACCTCCGAACCCGAGCCCGAACTCTTGTCGGGTGGGGTCCACCGCGAAGGAGCAAGGCGGCCAGGGTGCGTCTACAGCGATGACAATGTCCTCTCAAGTTCTCCACCGCCGGCAGCGCCGGCGCCGTCAGCTTGCGCTGTTCCTGACGCTTGCCGTCATCGTTGCTGCGATCGCGCTGGCGGTGCGGTACCGGACGGAGCAGCGAGATACCGGGGACTATCTCGCTCTGACGGAGGAGATCGCACAGGATGAGTTACTCGCCGCACAGTCGCTGCGAGAGCTGTTCGACTCGCTCGGCAGCCTGGACCGCCCGGAGATCTTGCAGCGAATCGAGTTGCTCGGAGCGCGCACTGCCGGCCTCCAAGTTCAGCTATCGGAAGCGGTCGTGACCCGGCCTGCCGCGGAGCTCCACGGTCTGATGGCTGTGGCGACCAGGGCATGGAACAATGGTGTGCAGGGTCTGGACGAGGCCGTTGTCGAAGTGATGGAGCAACCGGACGACAGCTTGGTGGCGCCTGATGCGTTCCTCGCCGCGGTCACGCAACTCCGGGTGGGCGATGAGGCGTACGCCGCCTTCCTCGAGGCCGTGCCTCTCGTGGAGACCGACGTTCCTGCACCGGACTACCCCGAGGTGGCCTTTGTCGGCGGCGCAGACCCGGTTGATCTGGAGGGTATCGCCAGCCGGCTCCGCCTGCGGACCATCCTCGGCGAGCGCCACGACATCGCCGTCACCGCCAACACCGTGCCGGAGCCAACGGGGGACCGCAATGGTGTCGCGGTGCTGCCCTACACACCGACGTTCGACGTGACGGCCATCGTGACCAACGCGGGCAACGTCACTTCTGAGCAGATTTCCGTCACGATGCGGCTCTCGATCGCAGGCACCGACGGCGGCGAGACCTTCGAAGAGCAACGATTTGTCGCCGCGTTGGATCCCGAGGCGTCGGTCTCGCTCGAGTTCCTCAGCGTCGATCTCGAGCCTGGGACCCTCTACACCTTGCAAGTGGTGGCCGAAATGGCGGAAGATGCGGACATCGACAACAACGTGTGGGAAGTCATGTTCGCCACCAACGACCAATGATCATCGCCGCAACCGTGATTGCGGGCATCGCCCTCGTCGTCGCCTTGCTGCTGACCGTGCAGCTGGCGGCCCTGCGTCGTCGCCTCGACGGCGTGCCCAAGGACGGCGATGTGGTTGGGCTGATGCGCGAGATCGATCAGGACCTGTCCTCGGTGGAGAAGTCACTCGTCGAGATCCGGCCGCGGCTCGAAGCACTCGAGGTGGCGATGCCGCAGGCGGTGTCACACGTCGGGGTGGTCGGCTACGACGCGTTCGGTGACATCTCGGGAAAGCTGTCGCGGTCGCTGGCGCTACTCGACCGCCGCGGTGGCGGCATGGTGTTTTCGGTCCTCGTCGGCCGCAACGAGACGCTGTTCTACGCCAAGCAGATCCGCAACGGAGCCGGAGTCGAGCCGCTGTCGCCCGAGGAGATTGCCGCCATCGAACAGGCCCTGGCGGGCTGATGCCCACCCGGAATCGGTGGTCAACTGCGGCACGCTGAAGCCGCAGCGGAACGAGATGTCATCGTCGGTAACATTGCCGTGTTGTGATCGACGTCGGACTGCTTCGCCGGGACCCCGAGGCGCTTGCCGCTTCGTTGCAGCGCCGCGGCCTCCAGGTCGATGTCGCCGCCCTCGCCGATACCGACCGCCGTCGCCGCGAGGTACGCGCCGCGGCGGAAGAGCTGCGCGCCGGGCAGAAAGACATCGGCAAGACGATCCCGCGCCTCGAAGGCGTCGCCCGCGAGGCCGCCATCGCCGAGGCCGGTGAGTTGGCCGAGCGGTACAAGGCTGTTCTGGCGGAGGCCGACGAGCTTGATGCCGCATTCGACGAGACGTGGATCACTCTGCCCAACCTCACGGATCCGACGGCCGCCGACGGAGTGACCGACGAGGACAACGTCGAGATCTCGCGCTGGGGTGAACCCATCGCCGCCGACTGGATGAAGGATCATGTCGACCTGGGCGAGCAGCTCGGCCTCCTCGATGTCGAGCGCGCCGCCAAGTTGTCCGGCAGTCGCTTCGGGTTCCTCTTGGGGCCGATGGTTCGTCTGGAGCTTGCGCTGGTGCAGTTTGCCCTCGACACGCTCGAGCCCCACGGGTTCGTCCCTGTGGCGCCGCCAGTGCTCGTCCGGGAGCAGGCGCTCTTTGGGACGGGTTTTTTTCCGGGTGATCGCGAGCAGGTCTACGCCATCGAGGCGGACGACCTCTACCTCGTCGGGACCTCCGAGGTGTCGATCGCCGGTATGCACGCCGACGAGATCTTTGATGCCGGCAGCCTGCCGCTGCGCTACGTGGGATTCTCAACCTGTTTCCGCAGGGAAGCCGGGACCTACGGCAAAGACACGCGCGGCATCTTCAGGGTTCACCAGTTCGACAAGATCGAGATGTTCTCTTTCTGTGATCCGGACAGGTCGCAGGAGGAACACGATTTCCTCCTCAGCCGCGAGGAAGAGCTGGCGCGGGCGTTGGAGATCCCCTACCGGGTAGTCAACGTCGCAGCAGGTGACTTGGGAGCGTCCGCCGCCAAGAAGTACGACATCGAGGCATGGTTCCCCGGTCAGGGTCGGTACCGGGAGATCACCTCGACATCGAACACCACCGACTTCCAGGCACGGCGTTTGAAGATCCGCTACCGCACCGACGACGGCAACCGGCTGGTCCACACCGTGAACGGCACGGCGATCGCTGTGGGTCGCTCGCTCATTGCGCTGCTCGAGAACCATCAGCGGGAAGACGGCTCGGTCGTCGTCCCGGAGGCTTTGCAGGGCTACGTCAACTTCGATCGCATCGGCGGCTGACCGGCTGATGTCCAACGGCGAGGTCTTTGCGGACATCGCGGCGAAGTACGACCGCCTCAACCGAGTGCTGTCGCTTGGCCGCGACCAGGCGTGGCGGCGCAGCGCGATCGGTCGCCTGCCGGACGGTCGGCTGCTCGATCTCGGCGCCGGTACGGGAGCCGCCGACCCAGCATTCGGTGAGCGCACAGTGGTCGCCCTCGATCCATCGTCTGAGATGCTGAGCCTGAATCGTCTCGAGCAACGGGTTGTCGGGGTCGGTGAGCGACTCCCCTTCGTCGACGGCGCTTTTGATGCGGTGTTCTCGGCGTACGTGTTCCGCAATCTGAACTCGGTCGCTGCGACGCTCGAGGAGATCCACCGGGTGCTCCGGCCGGGCGGCAAGGCTGGGATCGTCGACCTGTCGCGGCCGATCGGGACCATGGCGACACGTGTGCACCGTGTCGGCACGAGGACGATCGTGCCTCTGGTCGGGCGGTTGGCCCGTGCACCGGCGGAATACCGCTATCTCAGCGACAGCCTCGACAAGTTGCCTCCCCCCGAGGTGATGTTCGCCCAGGGCCCGCTCCGGCTCGAAGAGTCCTGGCGCATGGGACCGCTTGGCTTCGTCTACGGAGTGATCCTCGCGAAAGCCTGAACCGGGCGCGAGGCTCGCCGGGAAGCGGCGCAGGAGGGGTGTCACCGTGCGTCCCCGCCCTCGAATGTTCGTCCGCCGGCGCGTCCCGGGTGATCGACTCCAGCCAGGCGCCCCTGCGGCACCCGGGACTGACCTGCTTAGGGCTGCTTCCTTCCGGACCTGACCCGGTTCGCAACGCCCCGCCGCGCAGGACCCAGCCTTCAACGTCGACACATCCCGGCGCTAGTCCCGACGGGCGTTCACCCTCGGGCGGGGGTTCGGCCCCGCATGAAGGGGATTTCGGGTTCAGGACACCCCTAACGCCCCGCCTAGCACGGTATGCCGCCAGGCTAGTGCTGCCACGTGACGCTGTGTGCGTCGCGGTGACCGGCGGGCGTCATGCGGGCGGGCGACGAGGTGGGATCACCGTTTCCGGCGGCAAATGTTCGTCGAGACGCTGGATCACTTCGCGACCGCGCCACCATCCGTCCGTGCTCAGCTCCATCCAGCTCCCCGTTCGGGAGTGGAGGTGGCGCACTCCGTCACTCGGCATGGTGACCAGTGCGAGGTCCGCGTACGGAATGCTCACCCATCGATCGCCGATGCGCGCCGACACGCCCTCGTCTCCGATGACCAGCCGCTTCACGCCGTTTGCGGCGGCACGCATCGCACGGAACCGCTTGCCGGCGAAGACGGCGTGATCGACCATCGGCCTCGGTTCGAGGCCGTCGTCGTACGACTCGGGTGCGATCACCAGCCCGCGGGCGAATGTCGCTGCGACGGCTTCTTGTACCGCTTGGGGGCTTGTCGTGTTGCGGATGCTGGCACCCTCATCGAGGGTCACAAGTGGGTGACCGACCAGTTCGTCGTGGGCGAGACGGTTCAGCTCGGCCTTGGCGAGAGTTGTCGGATCGAGGCTGTCGTTGGCGACATCGCGTCGCGCCCGCTCCATCTCAGGTGCCGTCGGCCCGTGCTCGCCGAGTTCACGGATGGTCTCCATGAAGACGTGGCTGACCTTTCCCGAGTTCCGCTCCTCGCTGTCCGTCGCGAGGTAGACGTAGGCCTGGTCGGGGAACAGCGGCTGGTACCGCACCTCAATCCCGTACACCAGCGCCAACTCGTGGCGGAGCCGTCGGCGGAGTCGGTGCCCGAGAACATCGAGCCCCATGACGAGCGGGACGGATCGTTGTGCCACCGTGCCGAGGCAGATCCCGCGATCGTGGGAGCGCAGCTTGACCATCCGGTCGGGCCGGTAGCCCACGTCGTCCTGCGGCATCGCCACCGGTCGGTACTCACCGTCGGGCAGGGGGAGTCGCAGATCCTGCGGCGGTGGGCCGGTCAACGTGAGGATGGCGTTCCCGTTGGTGAAGTAGCGCCCTGCCCAGGAACCAACGTGGGTTGGGCCCATCCAGCCGAGGCCGTGTTCTTTGCTGCCCAACAGACCGGGACCGTTGGGCCCGAACCAAACGCGAAGGATCTCGGCGTGGGTGGAAACTGGAGCGGACCAGCTCTCGGCTGCCAGGACTCGGGCTTCCGCCTGGAGGCGGCTCGTGTCCAGATCGGCGAGGCTCCGACACAGGCGAGCGAGGAATGCCGTGACGTCATCGGGGTCGCCCGATGCCCAGAAGGCGGTGTAGTCGGGGTGAACTTCGCCGTTGAACGGATGCAGCACGTCCCGAAGCGGATCGAGGGCGAGGTGCTCAGACAGATGGGTAACACCTGCGGTCTTGAGGCGCTCGTCGATTGGGCCGACACGAAACATCAGCGTTGCCGTGAACGGCGCGGCCGATTCGATCCACCGCACTGCGACGCCATCGACGTCACCGTGACGAATGTCCGGCGTTCGAGTCACTGAAGAAATCCCCCACGGATTGAGCGGCACGCAGCCCTACCTGCGGCACCAAAGGGACGTTAGCGGTAGGGTCCCAGACTTCGCCAATGGTTCGATCGGCCCATACGGGCCACACGGACGCCGCCCTAGCCTCTGTGCGGTTGACGCCAGGGGGAATCGGTAGTTGGCGTCGTTTGTACAACGACCCGTGGGAGGGGACGAATGACGTTCCGTAGATCCGCACGACTCTTTGTAGTCGTGATGTTGCTGTTTGGCTCGGTGGTCGCCACCGCCGCCAGCAGTGCGGCCAGGCAAGATGATGAAAGCCCTGCGCTCCGCCTCAAATCGACCGAGGTTTCCCCTGATGCTCGCCCAGACGCTGCCGCTGCGCAGCTCAATGCCCGCGGCCAGGGGTATTACGTCGCCCAATTCGGCGGTCCGATCCTGCAGGAGCAGGCGGATGCGTTGAAGGCTCTTGGTGGAGAGCTCATGGCATACGTTCCCGACTTCGCCTACAAGGTCCGAATGACCGCGGGGGCGGCCAACCGTGCCTCCAGCGTCGATGGCGTCACCCAAGTCAGCGCTTTTGAAGCTGACTACAAACTCAGCCCCGACCTCGCCGCCGAGGGTCTCTACACGGTCACCATCGAGCGCGGCGTCAGCCGGGCCGACATGGAGGCGGCTGTCGCCGCCGCTGGTGTCGAGGTGGTCAGCGCCAACGGACGAGTCATGACCGTTCTTGGTGATGCGGCTTCCCTGCAGGGAGTCGCCGACATTGCCGACGTTGCGTGGATCGAGAACTTCGAGTTCCGTGAGAAGCACAACGAGTACGGCGCCGGTGTGATCATCGGTGCGAACACCGCCAACACCTCCGGGTACGACGGCTCGACGCAGATCGTGGCCGTCGCCGACACCGGTCTTGGTGATGGCACTGCAGCGGGCGCCCACGAGGATATCCCGAGCGGCCGCATTGTCGACGTCCAGGACTGGCCCGGCACGAGCGTGCGCGGCTGCTACCAAGTGATCTCAGACGGTGCGCAAGACGTCGACTCAGGACACGGCACACATGTCTCGGTTTCGGTTCTGGGTGATGGAGCAGCTTCGGGTCTTGGTCAGGGAACGGCTCCGGCAGCCAGCCTGGTTTTCCAGGCAACCGAAGACTTCGCCAGCTTCCGCGGCGCCTGCGCGGGGAACCCGAACGGCTACTACTTGCTCGGTCTGCCGGACGACCTCGAGGATCTTCTCCAGGCTGCCTACGACCAGGGCGCACGCATCCACTCCGACTCGTGGGGCAGCGATGCGGCAGGTGACTACACCACCGATGCCGCTTCCGTCGACAATTTCATGTGGCTCAACCAGGACTTCCTGATGACCACCTCTGCCGGCAACGCCGGTGTGGACGGCAACAGCAACGGCGTGGTCGACGACGACTCGACGGGCTCGCCGGCAACGGCCAAGAACGTTCTGACCGTCGGCGCCAGCGAGAACGATCGTGGCGGCGACTGGTCCTGCGATTCGGGCATCGGCAACGGTTGCACGGGTCAGAACGACATCTTCACGTACGGGTCGGCATGGCCGGCCGACTTCCCGGCCAACCCGGTCGCCAACGATCCGAGTGCAGGGAATGCCGAGCAGATGGCGGCGTTCTCGAGCCGCGGACCGACCGACGACGGCCGCATCAAGCCGGATGTCGTTGCGCCGGGCACCTGGATCCTGTCGGGCTACTCGGACCTGTATCAGGAGGGCAATGGGGTCACCAACCCGCAGAACGGCGCCTTCCAGTACGACGGCTGGGGTTACCCGGCCAACGGAGAGTACAAGTACATGGGCGGCACGTCGATGTCGAACCCGATCACGGCAGGGGCCGCCGCGGTGATCCGTGACTACTACAACAAGGCCCACAGCCACGAGGCCAGCGGTGCGCTCACCAAGGCGACGCTGATCAACACGGCTGTCGACCTGCTCGACGAGAACAACGACGGCTTCAACGACAACGACTTCCCGATTCCGAACAGTCACGAGGGCTGGGGTCGGGTCGATCTCGCCAATGCTGTCGACGGTTCCGGTGAGTACGTCGACGATGCAACCGGTGTCACCACCGGTGGCGAGCCTGCGTACACCTTCACGACCGACGGCGGGACCGACCTCAAGGTCACGCTGGTGTGGAGCGACTTCCCGTCGACGGAGACCGCTTCCGTCAACCTGGTGAACGACCTCGATCTCGTCGTCACGGGCCCTGGTGGGACATTCAACGGCAACGTGTTCAGCGGCGGATGGTCCACCACGGGTGGCAGCTCCGATCGCGTGAACAACGTCGAGAACGTCTACATCCAGAATGCCGCCGCCGGCACGTGGACGGTCACGGTCAACGGCTTCAACGTTCCGATGGGTCCCCAGCCGTTCGCCCTCGTGGTCGACGGCACCGGCACCCCGGCGCCGAACGATCCGCCGGCGGCCTCGTTCACGTCGTCGTGCTCGGATCTGACGTGTGACTTCACCGACACCTCCACGGATGGTGATGGGACAGTCACCGGTTGGGACTGGGACTTTGGCGGTGATGGTTCGTCGGCGGCGCAGAACCCGTCCCACACCTTCTCCGCAGCGGGCACGTACACCGTGACGCTGACGGCGACGGACAACGACGGCGACAGCGACACCACGACGAGCTCGGTGACCGTCACGGAGCCGGGTGCCAACAACCCTCCGGCGGCATCGTTCACGTCGTCGTGCTCGGATCTGACGTGTGACTTCACCGATGCGTCTTCCGACTCGGATGGCACGATCGCAAGCTGGGCTTGGGTTTTCGGTGACGGCAACACATCGTCATCGCAGAACCCGTCGCACACGTATGCCGCTGCCGGTACCTTCTCGGTGTCGTTGACGGTCACGGACGACGACGGTGCGACCGACACTGCGTCGAGCTCGGTGACCGTGTCGGAGCCCACCGGTGGCTCGACGACGCACATCGCCGCCCTCACCGGCGCCAGCGTCTCGCAAGGTGGAGCCAGTTGGCTCGCCATCGTGACGGTGACGGTTGAGGACGACAACGGCGATGCGGTCGACGGTGCAACCGTCACCGGAACGTGGCGCAGGGGCGAGGTCAGCACCTGCTCCACCGACGGAACGGGAACGTGCACGATCGAGTTCAGCACTCGCGGACGTCGCAACATCTTCACGGTGAACGACATCAGCCACGGGTCGTTGACCTACGACTCGGGTGACAACGTCGTGACCTCCGTCACGGTCGACCAGCCGTAGGGGATCACGCCTACGAGTCAGAAGGCCCGGCGCGTTTGCGCCGGGCCTTCTTTGCTTTCACGGCATTGTGGGCAGCCCGTAGCCGGCGATCGCCGCCACGTGGTTGAACCACGGCTCCGGGTCGAAGTCTGCCTCGGCAACGGCGGCGACAAGCGCATCCCAGTCCTCGTCTTTGCGAGGCACGACCAGCTCGCCCTCCTCGAGCAGCGCTTCCGGCAGCTGGAGCAACCCCGCAGCGTGGAGCTCTGCAGCGAGCGTGAAGATCGCAAAATCGCGAATGCCCCGCATCGACGTGAAGCCGTCGCGCAGCGCGTTCTCAGTGTTGTCGGTGCTGTGGCCCGCCGCCGATGCAGCGAGGAAGGCCGCATTGCCGCCCCCGGCCATCTCCTCCATCGCCCAGGCAATGAAGCCGCTCGCTTTCATGGTCACCGCAACGGTGCTGCCGACCAGACCGAACGCCATGCCCAGAACCTCCATCACGACGTCGGTGGCCAAGTCGGCCCGCTCGCCGGCTTCGAGGTCGGCGAGCAGCTGAGCATCGACGACGAGTTGGACGACTGCCCCGAGGTCATCGGCATATGGAGCCATGGCCTCGGCTTGCTGCGGGTCGAAGGCCTCGCTCAGTGTCGCCACGATGAGCGCCGCCAGTGCCTGCTGCAGCAGGGTGCGAGCCTCGTCGTGGCGGGACACGTTGAAGAGAAAGCTGCTGGCTGTGCCGGCGCCGCGATCCGACCATGTGTCGAGCGCAGCACGCAGCTCGGTCTGCTCGAATTCGATCTGGGTCTCGCCGAACACCGTCTCGTGGACCAGTGAAGGCAGGTGGGGGGCCACTGCCGTCATGATGCCCAGCAGGACCGGTGCGGGCGTGAGGCGAGAGACGCCGTCCATCGCAAGCGCCATCGTCATCGCCGCGTGTTCGGCGGTCGTTCCCCACAAAGCCTCGAGCAGCTCCGCCACCGCTTCCCCGTTGTCGGCCCAGGGGGTGGCGGGGGAGAGCAAGTCCCTCATCAGTCCGCTGCGGCCGATGGCACCGAGGGCGCTGCGTTGTTCGGCCGTGTTGTGGTCGAGGAGGGACCGAACGAGTGCGAGTCGGGGGTCCGGCGATGCGATGGTCCCGTCCGGCAGTTGATACTCCGGGCCGCGTAGTGGAAGCGGGTCGTGGGTGTAGGCAGTGAGAGCCGGGCCGGCGATCTCCACCAGGAACTCGACACTGAACCGGCCGAAGTCGAGATAGATGAGCGGGGTGACACCAAAGCCCTCATGACCTGCCATCAGGTCGGCTGCGGTGAAGGGCAGAGAGGCTTCCGATTCGAGGACCGCAAGTGCCGCCCCGAGCGTTTGCGTGTAGCGAGCCAGCTCCGAAGGGTTGACGCCGAGATCGAGGAGGAGCGTGGGGAAGAGCCCGGTGATGTCGGCATCGAGCGTGGTGAACAGGGCGCCGAGGAAGGGGAGGTCGGTGAGGTGAGTGGCGACCTCGTCCAGAAGCTGCAGAATTCGATCCAGGTCGCCATCGCTGAGCGCATCGAGCAGCGCTCGGCCGATCGTCTCGCCTGCGCTGGGAGTCATCGACGGACCCCAGGATGGTTCTGCGCCCACGCGGGTTGGACGTGCCGGGGTGCCACTGAAGAGCTGCCAGATCGGCTCCGTGGTGCGGGCATGCGCCAGGCTCGTTGCGGAAGTCACGACGTGGCGCACCGTCGTCGACGGCAACGCTCTGCCTCCATCGAGCAGTGCGATGCGGGTGCGCAGCGAGCCGGCCCAACCGGTGGCCCAGTCTTGGGCCTGCGCGAGTCGCAGACCGACGAGCCACGATTCGTTGACATAGCCGTGCTGAGACAGCGTCGCCGCGCTCTGTGAGGCATACGCCGCCATGTCTTCAACGCTATTCGTCAACGTGGTCGCCAGGTGATCCAGCTCGACTGGATCAACTGAATATATCGCCATACATTGCTATATAGCGCAAATAGGCACCAGATGGAAGGGTGTGTGCTGCTTCGCCCTGGAGGCCGATCCCGCTTTCTCTGCGTCGGATCGAGATGATGACGAGGAGATCTGTCGACGCGCCAGGACGGCGATCCCGGCGAGCAGCGCTCGGGGGCTCAGTTGATCTGCTCCCATCCGTTGGCGAGGGCTGCGCCGATGGGGTCCATGACTCGACGGTCGGACCAGTAGAAGGAGTGGGTCAGCGGCGTCCAAGTCACCGGCCGATCCCCGACCTCGACCTCCCGGTCCTCGGACACCGTATCGGCGTACTCCTCGCTCAGCACCCGGAGCGGGTAGGCAATGATGTCATCCTTCTCGTAGATGTTGACCCACTCCGTGGCCAGCGTCGGGTACCGCTCGGCGGTCTTGCGACCGGGGAAAGCGATGGGCTTGCTCATCTTCTTCTTGCCGGGCGAGTAGCGGAGGCTCCACAGCGCCAGCGGACTCCCCATTGTGTACAGCCAAGCCAGCGTGTGGCCCTTGGCAAGCAGTGACGTACCGCGAGCCGCGTTCACCGCCTGGGAGGCGAGCTTGCGGCGAGGATGTTGCTGGTCGTAGAAGTAGTCGCTGGCGAGCACCGTGCCGAAGGAGTGGGCAATGACGCACAGTGGCGCATGCGGCCCGGCCCGCTTGGCGAGGTTCGCCAGGCCTCTGGCAAAGGTCGCGTGGACGGCCTCGTAGTTGGCCCCGTCGTAGGCGATGACATCACCGACGAAATGCATCATCAGCCAGCGAGCCGTCGGCCAATGCAGTTCCTCGAGGTCGCCGATCGTGGGCCGCAACAGCGAGCCGATCAGCGGCCAGAGCTCTCGCGTCGACCCGGCGTTGAGCTTCTTGACGGTGTCGGTGATCTCCTCGTCGAAGAACCGGGTCGAGTCCTGGCCGTACACCTGGGTGAAGAGCTCCTGCTGCCGGTCTTGGGCGTGGGGAGCCCAGTGGATCGGCTCGATGACCAAGGCTTCCTCGGCGGCAGGTTGGGTGCTCCCGAGAGCGTCGGTGAACGCGTCGAGCAGCAGCTTGGTGGGGGTATCGGCGAAGTCGGGATCGTTGATCTCGATGCCATGGACGATGGCGACGGCTATGCGTTGCATGGCGGCACCTCCTCTTCCGACAACGTACGCAGTCGGTGCGGTCGTCAATAGGGTCCATTGCGCCGTTGCGGTCCCGTGACGCGGTCTCCCGGGTCCCTGATTGCGGAAAACTCGGAGGCTGCCGATCAAAACCGCCGTGAGGGCTCGCACGCCCGGCGAACTGTCTGACGGTGAACTCGCGGACGAATCCGAGCTGACATCGATCAGCAGTGTCCTCGGGGTTTGCCACTAGCGTCTCCGCTCGAAGACCGGAGAGCCTGGTCCTGGAGTGGGGAGATCTCGAGATGTTGGATTTCGAACAGACGGGTGCGCCAAACCCAGGCGGGCTCCCGCCATGCAGCCGACGCACACCGAGGCGGTTCGGCCTCCGCACTGTCGTCACACTGGTGATTGGGTTCTCACTGCTGTCCGCCGGGGGAGCCGTTGCCGCGTCGAACGCCTTCAGGGTGTCGGGTGGCGGCGGCCATAGTGATGCGGTCCTCCAGTGCGGCGGTGGCATGAGCCGTCTCGGTCATGTCTTCGACGAGAACGCCTCGATCTTCCCCGGCGACCCCGCCCCGGAAATCACGATCGAGTTCACCGTCGCCGACGACGGCTTCCTCCTCGAGACCGTCACGACCGGCACCCACACCGGGACCCACTTCGACGCTCCGGGCCATTTCATCGAAGGCGGCCGGACCGTCGATCAGCTCGACGCCACCGAGTTCGTGTGGCCCGCCTATGTCGTCGACGTGCGCGACCGTATGGCGCAAGAAGGCCCCGACTTCTTGCTCAGCGTGGACGACATCAAGCGGTATGAGCGCCAGGAAGGTCGGATCCGGCCCGGGTCGCTGGTGATCATCCAGACCGGGTTTGATGGGTTGTTCGGCACCGATGCATACCTGGAGAACGCACCGGGCTTCTCAGGTGATGCCGTGCAGTGGCTCTTTGATGCTCGCCGGATCGGCGGGCTGGGCTCAGACACGTTTGGTCCCGACGCCACCATCGACGAGAACTTCGATGCCACCTACACGGCGCTGTTGAACGACGGGGTTGCGTTGCCGGGGCTCAACAACCTCGACTCGCTGAACCGTAACGGCGACATCATCATTGCCTCAGCGGTGCCGCTGCGTGACGGTTCCGGGTATCAGATCGATCCGTTGGCCTGTCACAGCAGCTGAATCTCAGCTGGAGTGCTGTGCATGCGTCTCGCCGGCGCATGCACAGCATCCTGCAGTGCGGTGGACTGGCGCTGCGGGAGTTCAGGAGCTGTCGACGTGAGCCAGCGCGAGGATCGTTGCGGCATGGTGTTCCAGCGTGAAACCGGTCAGCCACAGCGCCTCGGTGATCACCCGGCCCGGGTCACAGTCGTCGTCGACCAGACCCACGTAGCGCAGATACGCAAAACGTTCGTCAGGGTCAACGCTGAACGCTCCGAGACTGGTGAGCGTGTTGATCGCCGGCAACGCCGAGGTGACCTGAGCCAAGCCGGCCTCGTCCACGGTCACGGGTATCGGAGCGAAGATCTGGTACATCCCGACGCCCCGCATCGCTTCCGGGTCCGTCTCGATCTCGGTGAGCTGGATCGTGAAGGGTTCGTCGAACCCCTGCACAGGCAGCCTCACGTCGATGCGGTCAGAAGGCAGCTCGTCCGTCGCCTCCTTGAACGTTGCCATGAGATTGTCGGCGATCAGGGTCTCGTTGATGGATCGGAGGTTCATCAGTCTCGCTTCTTCAGGGCCGCGACGATGATGCCGAGGCGTTCTGCCCCGTCGGTGGTGGCTGCCATGGCGTGGGTGATGCCGAGTGCGCTGTAGATCTCTTCGTCGTTCATTCGCAGGATCTCCAATGCCACCTCTTTGTTGGTGGCGTCCTTGTTGGCACTCGACTTGTCCCAGTTGAACTTGAACTTGAGCTTCGTGGAGGTCTTGAACTGCTCCCAACGACGCTTGCCGGTGCCTTGCGTTCGGGCCGCAGCGAGCTGCTGCCGCAATTGGTATTCGGCGAAAGACTCCGTGTAGCCGCGCTCCTCGTCCTTGGCTGCGCGCTTCTCGGCCTTGACGTTGCGACCCTTCTGCTTGGCCATTCGAATCCCGACTTGGCCGAGACTGCTGGCCGTTGAGGCGAGGCTCACGATCATGCCGGGGCCCAATCCGATGCCTGAGGTGTTGAGCCCGCCGGCGACGATGCCCATGAGCGAGCGGCCCAAGTTGAGACCGACCCTGGTCATCCGCTTCACCAGCGTTTCGTGGGCGAATTCCACCGCGGTCAGCTCGGCGAGATCGGCGCCTCTGAGGATGGTGCTCTGCGCCTTTGCCGTGAGCGAGCCGCGCCGCACACCGAGGCGGGTGAGCTTGTAGGTGTTCTGGACGGCGTCCAGAATCGACATGACGAGATTGAGCACGGGCACCCCGGTGCCCATGAACTCCGTCGCCGCCGTCGGGATCGTGGAGGTTGCCACCTGCCCGCCGCCCTGGATCTGATAGGTCAGCCGCATCAACACTTTGCTGTTGTTGGCGACGCTCACGAGCGCACCCGTGCTCTTCTTCATGAACAGCCCGGCATCTTCCAGGCGCTTGCGTGAATCCCCGCTCTTCTGCTTCTCGGTCCGGTCGCCGAAGTGCTTGACCACGTCGAGCACCTGCTTGATCGAGTCGATGATGCCGGTGACGAGGCCCGAGAAGTCACCGATGAGCTTGGCGTCTGTCGAGGTGTCGACGCCTTCCAGGCTGAAACCCGGCACGTCGCTTGCGTCGAGCGATCCACCCGAACGCTTTGCGGTCAGCGCCCCACCGGTGATCTTCATCGCACTCGAGTAGACCGAGAAGGGAGCCTTGGCGAGGGTGGCCCAAGCGTCTCGCTTGTCCTTCTTCGACGAGGTCGGGTCGGCAACCACCTTCACCGCGCTGAGCACCGCAAATGCCTCGGCCGTCAGCGCGGCAGTTCCTCCTCCGATGTCGGAGGCGCCGCTCAGCTGGTCCTTTGCCGCGGCCGATTCGGGGGTGAGCTTGTCGAAAGCTTGTTGGACACCTTTCTGGGTTTCGGTGCGGGTGTCGGGACCCGTCGAGGGTGCACTCTTGTAGAGCTCCTGGAAACCCTCGTTGCCCAACCCGCCGGTGCCTTGGTAGCCGCTGAGGGTGAAACCTTGATCGAAAGCCGCCATCAGCTCGTCGACCATCTCCCCGCGGTCGTCGTCGACGAACTCCCAGGGATCGTCCTCTTCGTCGCGCATACCGGCAATGGCAGCAAGTCGTTCGAGATCTGAGTACACATCATTGATGAACGCAGCGGCTGCGACGCCGGATTCGTCGTCCAGTTCGAGCCAGCTCTCCAGGATGGCGAGATGCCGGAGCATCTGATCCAGGTTTCTGCCAGGGCCCACCCTCGTGCCCAACCAGCGCTCGCTCAATCCTCGGAATCCGGCAATCCCACTCGCCAGCGCCTGCGCCTCAGTCAGTGCGTTGTCCTCCGCCACTCCGGCTTCGTCGGTGTAGCCCAGGGCATCGGCCCTGTCCATCAAGCTGGCCGCTTCTTGTTCGAGCGGCTCCCACCCCGTCAGGCGGGCCACGTTGGAGCTCGACGGCTGCATCGCCAGGAACGTCTGAAGGACACGAACGGCCCGCTTGCGGGCGTCTGTCGCCACTGCATGAACGCCCCCGGGATCCTCCACATCCTCAACTGGTGGATGCTCCTCCTCCAACCGGTCGTACTCCGCAGTTGCTCGATCGCGGAGATTGGCGACGGCATCTCTCCGGCTGCTGACGATGACGCCCTCGTCCGTGAGCTTCGATGACTCCCAATCGGCGATGCGCTGAATGAGGGCTTCGAGGAGCTGCAGGCGGGTGGTGGCGTCGGCGGTCTGGGCGGCGTTGTACTGCATGAGCGCCTGATCGATGAGGAGCAACTTCTCGCTTCGGGCCAGACCGGTTCTGGTGCTGAGCTTCTTCCATTCCTTCAAGCTCATCACGAGCCGGTGGATGGCGCTCGACGCAGGACCGGCAGCGTTGATGATGCGGGAGCCGACCGGCGCTCGCTTGTCGTGCTGCCCACCATCGCCGGGCGGCCGCGGGCTGGCGATCGTTGCGGCGACGGCCCGATTGCCGGCCGTCTGTTGGAGGTCTTCGAGCAGACCGGTGGCTCCCGGCACTGCTGCAAGGTCCCGCTGTCCTGCCCATCCAGTCGCATTGCCGTGCGCCGTCTTGGGCTCATGCTCGTCCGAGGATCGGTGCATCCGCTCCGATCCAGCATGGCCGGCAGTTCGCTGTGGCATCGGTTTTGCTCACTTCGCCGTCGGGCCCGACCCGACCGTACCCCACGACCCGGCCCCGGTCGACCAACCATTGCCAGATCGGACAGAATCTGCCCGGCCGGCTGCCTCTAGGTGCAGGAACTCACGACGCACGCTCCCAAGCCTGCTGGACTTCTCGATGCGACGGCACGGCCATGCCTGCGGCGGAGGCGGCTACGCCAGGGGTCCCGGCGGCTCACGGCATGCCGATGATCATGGCCAGAACGTCGGTGATTTGGAGAGCGACGGCGGAGCCGACGTTGCCGGTCGGTGTGCTACACCGCTCCGTGGCGACGGCTCGCATCTGTTCCACGAGTGCATAGCTCGTGGCCTCCAGCTGATTGGTGTCGTCGGGCTGGATCTCGACGTGACTTGGGAAGGACCGCTTGGTCGTCGTGAGCGGAACGGTGAACACTGTCGTCGGGCGGTACCGCAAGAATGTGTCCGCGGTGGCGATCAACGCCGGCCGCACGAACCCGGCCTCGGAGCCGATCGGGATGCCGAAGTCGATTGCGACGAGATCGCCGAAGTTCACGGAGTCAGCTCTGGCCCGAGCCAAGAGTCCCGCTCGGCTGCGTACTCAGCCCAGGCGTCCGGGTCTGATCGGAGCTTGGCCTCGGCGGCGACCATCGACCGGTAGAACTGGTCGCGTCGCAAGGCTTCGAGTGCTGCGTCGAGTGTCTCGGTCATCGTGCTCGAGCGGTCGCGGGCGAGCGCACGAAGGCGCTCTCGCTGTTCCAGACTCACCCGGATGGTTGTAGATGTCGAAGTCATACATCAAGTCTACACTCACAGCGACCCGCTGTTGGTGATGGTCTCGGCGCCGAGTAGGCGCCGAGGGGTGTATCCGCAACGACCGCGTTCTTGGCGGAGGGAGTGGGATTCGAACCTTCTCCGCGTCGCCCAGATGCGCGTGGCTGTCCTGTCCGCAGCCAGCCACCACGAGCCGGGAGGTGAAGGGGAATCGAGCCTCGCGCATGGCGACGGTCTCGGCGCCGAGTAGGCGCCGAGGGGTATATCCGCAACGACCGCGTTCTGGGCGGAGGGAGTGGGATTCGAACCTTCTCCGCGTCGCCCAGATGCGCGTGGCTGTCCTGTCCGCAGCCAGCCACCACGAGCCGGGAGGTGAAGGGGAATCGAGCCTCGCGCATGGCGACGGTCTCGGCGCCGAGTAGGCGCCGAGGGGTATATCCGCAACGACCGCGTTCTGGGCGGAGGGAGTGGGATTCGAACCTTCTCCGCGTCGCCCAGATGCGCGTGGCTGTCCTGTCCGCAGCCAGCCACCACGAGCCGGGAGGTGAAGGGGAATCGAGCCTCGCGCATGGCGACGGTCTCGGCGCCGAGTAGGCGCCGAGGGGTATATCCGCAACGACCGCGTTCTGGGCGGAGGGAGTGGGATTCGAACCCACGGGACCCCTAGAGGCCCGGCAGTTTTCAAGACTGCTGCCTTCGTCCGCTCGGCCATCCCTCCGGAGGACGTCACACTACCGGCGATCGGCATTGTCCCCGGCAGCTCAGGGACGGTCGGTGCGCACGTCGGGTTCGTGCAATCGCCACGTGGTGAGGGCCCCGGGCCGTACCCGCGGAGACGGAGAGCGGCCCTGGACCCTACCAACGGGCGTCGTCGGGAGAGAGTGCCGGCGCGGTTGCGACGCCCCACCAGCAAGCGGCTCCGAAGAGCCTTGACGTGCGCCCGTATCGTCTTTGACCCCACGCCGATGGGGAAGTTCTCAACGGCGGCACGGCGTACCACCCCCGGCGCACGTGACGACGCGACAGCGGGGCAGGCCTGGGCCCACCCCGCTGCTTCGCTCCGATTTCGGGTTACGCGCCGAACGACGGCGGGATCAGCACCCGCTGGATCTTGTGGATCACGCCGTTGGAGGCTTCGATATCGAGACCACCGAGGTTGAGTCTCACGTTCCCATTCAGCGTGAGGCTGTTCCCGTCGACGGAGATGTTCTCGCCCTGCAATGTCCCGACTTCTCCCACGAAGCCGATGACATCGCCGCTCATGAGCACGCCCGGAACGATGTGATAGAGAATCACGTCGTCCAGGAGGCCTTCGTCGTTCAGGCCGTTGATCAAGTCCGGGACCGAAAGCCCGAAGTCGTTGGCCGTCGCACGGAAGGCGGCGTTGGTCGGTGCGAACACGGTGACGTCGTCGAGACCGATCAGGTCTCGCGACATCTGCGCCGCTTTGACGGCCTGCAGAAGACTCCGCAGGTCCTTCATCGACGATGCGACCTCAGCGATCGACTCGTCGGCTTCCTCTACTTCGTCTGCGCTGGCCACCCCGGGCATGAGCCCGACGGCGAGGGCCACCACAGCCAAGAATGCACTGAGCTTTCTCAGCATCCATTCCCTCCCTAGTCCACCACGACCCAGTGCCCCTCTGTGATCACAGCGTAGAAGGGTATGCGTAGGCACGGACGAGATTTCTGTCCGGTGCAGCCAAATGAGTCGAGCGACCTAGCCGGCTGTGTGTCAGGCGGTTCGTTCGAAATCGATGCGACCCTGCGGCACCGTCGGCGGCTCCGGCGCAGCAGCCGGTGAAGGATCGTGAATGTTCACGACCCGCGGGATGCCGGACCGTCCGTCGACTTTCGCGAAGGCCACCCGGTCGAGGTTTCCCGTGTCGACGAGCGCTTCGATGAAGTCCTCGCTCGCTTGGAATGGACCCGGACAGACCGCAAGGTGCAGTACCTCGCCGGTAAATCGGTCATATATCGCGTAGATGTTCATTGTTGCCCCCAATCCTGACGACGACCCGGCCCTGGGTCGTCGGTGGCGTCCGCCCTACCGGAACGCTCACCCATGAAGATGATCCGCGACCACCGCTGATACGTAAATGGGCCGTCCGATGTGATTCTGGGCAGCGGGACACCTGGAGGTCTGGACTCGTTGTCCGCTTCAGCCGTGGCCACAAGGGCGTTCGCCATGAAGCGGCAGTCGTCGTGGCCAATTGTGCGATTGCATGGTCGGCAGCGAGAATTCGTTCGCTCCCAGGCAGCGCGTTGCAGCAGAGTAGGTGAGGATGGATACACCGCCGGATGCGCCGGCCGAGCCCTCGACCCCGGTTGCGCGCGGGCTCTCTCCGCTGGGCGTCCGCCGCGAGACCAGGATCGCCGGGATCAGGGTTGCCGGGCGGCGGCGCCGGCCCAGCGGTGAAAAGGCGCCGCTCCAGCGGGAACTGCTCGGTACCGGGCTGCTCTGGCTGCTGCTCGGCATTCTCACGATCGTGCTGTGGATCGTGCTGCTTGCGTTCCCGGCGACCCTCGACTGGTTGACGGACCAGGACAACGCCATTCTCCGCCGGATCGAGGATGTCAGGTCCAGCGCGCTGACGAGCGTGACAGATGCCACCGCGGTTCTTGGTTCGTCTTGGTTCCTCAGAGTCCTCAGGATCGGCACGCTGCTCGCCCTCGTGTTCGTCCGCCGCTGGCGTCACTTCTTCGGCGTGCTCTTGGCCCTCATCCTCGTCCAAGGCACGGCGGTTCTGATGCAGACCCTCATTGGGAGGCCCCGGCCGTTCGTCACGATCATCGGGAGTTGGGAGGGCGCGTCGCACCCATCGCTCCCGGTGGCCGGGCTCGCGGTGACCCTTCTCGCTATGGCCTACGTGCTGGTTCCGGCCGGTCGGCCCCGTCGCATTGCGTTCACGGTGGCCGGCGTCGTGCTCGGGGTCTACGCGCTCACCAACATGTACCTCGGTGTCGACCACCCGAGCGACGCCGTCGTCTCGGTGGTGTTCTCCATTGCGTTCACCGTGGTGCTGTTCCGATGGTTTGCCCCAGAGGCGGTGTTCCCGGTGACGTGGAAGCGCGGCGTCCCGGCGCACCTCGATGTGACGGGGCCACGAGGCGAGGCCATACGCCGGGCCGTCGGCGAGCAACTCGGGATGGAGGTCCACGAGATCAAACCGTTTGGTCTCGAGGGATCCGGCGGCTCCACACCGCTGCGCCTCACCGTTGCGGGTGACCCCGACCAGATGGTGTTCGCCAAGTTGTACAGCCAGACGCACCTTCGCTCCGATCGTTGGTACAAGTTGGCGCGCACCATCCGTTACGGATCACTCGAAGACGAGGTCAGGTTCACCTCGGTTCGACGCCTCGTCGAATACGAGGATTACATCCAGCGGCTGATGCGCGACGCCGGGGTGCCGAGCGCACGCCCGTTCGGTATCGTCGAGATCATCCCCGAGCGCGAGTTCCTCATGGTCAGCGAGTTCCTGGAGGACTCCGAGGAGCTCACGGACGCGGAGGTCGACGACCAGGTCATCGACGACGCACTGCAGGTCATCCGCAAGATGTGGGATGCCGGCCTGGCGCATCGTGACATCAAGCCGGCCAACGTGATGCTCAACGACGGCAGGGTCGTCCTCATCGACGTAGCGTTCGGCACCGTCCGGCCGAGCGCCTGGCGCCAGGCGGTGGACCTCGCCAACATGATGGTCATTCTCGGCCTCCGGGTCGGCGCCTCCCGTGTCTACGAGCGAGCTTTGCTGTGGTTTGCACCCGAAGACATCGCTGAGGCTTTCGCCGCAACGCGCAGCGTCACATTGCCTTCCCAGTCCCGGAGTTCCCTTGCTCTCTACAGGAAAGAGCAGGGTGCCGATCTTGTCGAGGAGTTCCGTGCCCTGGCGCCGGCGTCGGAGCCGATTTCGATTCAGCGGTGGAGTCCACGCAGGCTGCGTCTCACGATTGGAGCCACCGTGGTCGGTCTGCTCCTGGTCCTCGTGGTCATTACGCAGATCTTGGGTGGTGGAGTCCTGTGAGCCGCCGCTGGATGCTCGGCGTGGTTGTGCTGGCTGCAGTGGTGAGTGCGTGCACTGATCTCGGCGTCGGTGAGGCAGCCTGCGTTCCCCCCGGACGCGAGCTGGGGTCGAACGTCTCGGCCGCCAACGTCCTGTCCGCACAAGCGGTGCCCACCGCGCGGTACACCCCGTGCCTGCGGGGGCTGCCGGTCGGCTGGGATACAGTCTTGTGGTCCGCCGAGGAGGGAATCGCCGGGCTCCGGATCCTGTCGGTTGGTACGTGGGGAGAGAACGCGTTCCTCTCCGCATGGGTCACGGAGTCGTGTGACGTCTCGGCAGCAACACCCGTTGAGTCGGGCCACGAGGATATCGACCGTTACGAGGACATCGAGTCGCGGTCCGCAGACGTACTCATCACGATCGTCCCGTCAGGCGAGCTGCCGCTCCTGCGCTCTCGCCTGTTCCTCGACGAGTTCACGGGCGCCGAGATCGACGATCGCCCCGTGATGTTCACAATCGACGATGCCGTCGGACAGCAGGTCATGCCGCGGGTGAATCGAGCGCTGCTGAGCAACGACTACGTCTGGATCATCGATGAGCTCGACGCGGAGGAAGGCACGGTTGAACTGCGCAGCAACGATCCGCGGGCCGAAGGTACCGGGCTGTCTCCGGGCGACGCCCTCGAACTCATCGAGGGCGTGATCCCGGACGCCTTCTACCGGGGGAAGTGGTATTTCACCTTCGACGGTGGATGCATCACCTACGAGTTCGACGCCGCGGGAACCCTTGCCGAAACCGTCGCCAAGGATGCCGAAGACGCACTTGGCTTCTTTCCCGCGTGGCAGCTGGAGGAGATCCCACGAGACGCCGGATAGTCCAGAGCGCCGGCGTGAGCCCATCTCGCCCTCCTGCTGAACTCTGCTTCGTCCGGCGGGGCTGTCTTCGTTGGCTGCCGGCCGGTTGGAGCAACCCGCTGCGGATCAGACGGTCGTCGGCTGATCGGCGACGCGTGTCATGGCGAAGAGTTCCACGGAGTCTTCGATTCCGCGCAGTTCGATACTGCCGAGGCTCTCGGTTGCGATTTCGCTCGGCAAATCGAGCGCTGAGACGACGTCGGCCGACGCGAGAAACTGATGTTGAAGCTCTTTGCATGCTTGTTCGATGCGCGCCGCGGCATTCAGTGTGTCGCCGAGAAAGGCGATCTCGTGTTTGATCGTCCCGATCTCGCCGGCAACGACAGGGCCGAGGTGGAGGCCGGCCCAGAAGCCGGGCACGACACCGAAATCGGCTTCGTATCCGGTGCGTGCCGCCTCCAGGGTGTCGGAAATGGCAAACACTGCCTTGACACAGCGGGCATGGCGGAGACCCTCCTCTGCGGTCCACGTGAGGATCACCTCGTCACCCACGTACCGGTGCACCTCGCCGCGGTAGCGCGACATGCTGGCTGTGACGTCGCTGATGAACCGTTTCAGAAAAGTGTGATAACGCAAGTTGCCGAGCCGTTCGGCGATCTGAGTGGATCCGCGAAGATCGACGAGCAGAAAAACGCGGACTTCCTCCCGAGGCCGGTGGTACCGGCCGAGAATCAGGCGCACGAGCACCCTGCGGCCCAACAGCCGATTGACCTGCGCCACGAAATTGAATAGCAAAGCGGCGACGAAGCTCACGGCGACGGAAATGACGAACGTCTGATCCACCAGATCCGCAAGGGACTGCTGACCGATCGTGAGGAGCGGCAGGCCGATTCCAACGACGATGATCGCCAGCCACACCAAACTCCGTGTGACGAGTACCACGAGGAACGAAGACTCACGCCAGCGACGCGGAATCAGCCCAAGCGCCCAGCTCACATCGAAGCTCACGATTCCTCCGGTGACGAGGAGACCGATCACGGCTCCCGCCGCCATCGACACGCCCGCGCCGCCGATGAGCCAGCCGAGCGCGATACCGATCAGTATCCCGATAGGGACCATGACTGCCAGGACCTGCGCCAGGATGCGCCACTTCTCCGCTTCCGTCATTTGTCTTCTGACACTCGGTTCGAGATCGCCAAGCGTAGAAGTGCTGGCGACCCCTAATCGACCGTGCGTCGCCCAGCGGCCCTAGTGAGCCAACGTTCGAACCTGTCAGAACTTTGCCGACCGAACCCTTGGCCGCTGAGCCTGCGCCACGTCTCCCAATCATTGCGACGGTGTAATGGCTGCTGACCGCGGGCGGGGCCTGTACCCCAGGTGGCGCAGATTGCATGATATGCCGGTGATCCTGTCCGGATTCTGGGAGACTTGGCGACCGGGACTACGCTGTTGGGGGAAAGCTTGGCTTTCCTGGAGGTGTGGGCGGGGTACCAGAAAGGTGCTCTAATGCATGCCCGAATCGCTTTGTCGCTCATGGTCGTGTTGGTGATGGTGGCTGGATGCTCCTCCGATGGCAGTGAGGAGTCTGACGTAATGTCAGCGACGTCAACCACTGCCGAGGCCACAACGACCGTGACAGAAACCACGACGACTTCGGTCGCCGACGGTGAAGCGCAGGTCGCCATCACGTACACCGATAGCGGGACAACCTATGCCGGTGACGGCGAGTTCTTTGAAGGAACCGTCACCATCAGGCTCGCAAACGAAACCGACAGCGAGGCGATCGTGGTCCTCCTGCGGTACGAGACCGGCTCCGCCGCTCTCGCCGAGGAACTGGAAGTCGTCGAGGAGGGCAGTCGTCTCGTCACAGGCGAATTGCCTACGGCGGGTTACGACGAGATCGATCTCGAAGGTTCGGGTGCCCTCTTACCAGGTAGCCACACCTGGGCGGTGGACTTGGAGACCGGCACCTATCTCTTCGACGTGGGTCCTCTGGACTTCCATACGACGGGGCTGTGGCGAGCGGCCGTTTTTGAGGTCGTCAGCGAGTAGCCGCCCATAACGGCACGTATCGAGCGCACCTTCGCGTTCCTCAAGCAGCCGGTGACCTGCCTGAGGTTCGAACGTGGCCCGTCACCCAGGGGGTGGGACGCACCCAGAGATCACGCCTCTGACCAGGGGGAACACGGGTTCTCCGAGATCGCAGCGGAGGGAGTGGGATTCGAACCCACGATGGGCGTAAACCCATACACGCTTTCCAGGCGTGCGCACTAGGCCAGACTATGCGATCCCTCCTAGGGTCGCGACAGTGTAGAGAGGTCGAGCGATGCCGGAACAGACGGACAGGCACATCGAAGATGCGATGGATCTCGCCCTCGATGAAGCCAAGGCGGCGATGCTGCACGGGGACGTGCCTATCGGCGCCGTGCTCCTGGACGGATCGGGCTCCGTCGTTGCCGCCGACCACAATCGCCGTGAGCTGACCGGTGACGTGACGGCGCACGCCGAGATGCTGGTTCTGTCGGCCGCAACGAGGCGTCGTGTGGGGTGGCGGCTCGACGATCACACGTTGGTCGTGACGCTCGAGCCTTGTGCGATGTGTGCCATGGCGGCAGTCTGGGGAAGGCTCGAGCGGATCGTGTTCGCGGCACCGGACCCCAAGGCGGGGGCGGCGTGGAGCCTCTACAACATCCCTCAGGACGCTCGGCTCAATCACCGCTGCGACCTCGTTGCCGGGATACGAGAAGACGAGTCGAGAGCACTACTCGAAGCGTTCTTCGCTGAGCGACGCTGAGAACCGCCTCAGGTGGTCGCACGCCTACACTTCCCGACTCCGGAGGGATGGCCGAGCGGACGAAGGCGCTGGTCTCGAAAACCAGTGGGCCTCTTTGGGGTCCCGTGGGTTCGAATCCCACTCCCTCCGCCGACACGCGGTTGTTGTGGATGCACTCCTCGGCGCCTGCTCGGCGCCGAGACCGTTGCTCTGGGCGAGGCTCGATTTGCCTTCACCTCCCGGCTCGTTGTGGCTGGCTGCGGACAGGGCAGTCACGGGCAGCTAGGCGACGCGGAGAAGGTTCGAATCCCACTCCCTCCGCCGACACGCGGTTGTTGTGGATGCACTCCTCGGCGCCTGCTCGGCGCCGAGACCGTTGCTCTGGACGCAGCTCGATTCCCCTTCACCTCCCGGCTCGTTGTGGCTGGCTGCGGACAGGCAGTCACGGGCAGCTAGGCGACGCGGAGAAGGTTCGAATCCCACTCCCTCCGCCGACACGCGGTTGTTGTGGATGCACTCCTCGGCGCCTGCTCGGCGCCGAGACCGTCGTCGTGGCGAGGCTCGATTTCCCTTCACCTCCCGGCTCGTGGTGGCTGGCTGCGGACAAGGCAGTCACGGGCAGCTTCCTTGCGCGGAGAAGGTTCGAATCCCACTCCCTCCGCCGACACGCGGTTGTTGTGGATGCACTCCTCGGCGCCTGCTCGGCGCCGAGACCGTCGTCGTGGCGAGGCTCGATTTCCCTTCACCTCCCGGCTCGTTGTGGCTGGCTGCGGACAGGGCAGTCACGGGCAGCTTCCTTGCGCGGAGAAGGTTCGAATCCCACTCCCTCCGCCGACACGCGGTTGTTGTGGATGCACTCCTCGGCGCCTGCTCGGCGCCGAGACCGTTGCCCTGGCGAACCTCGATTCCCTTCACCTCCCGGCTCACACCAGACTGGCTGCGGACAGGGCAGTCACAGGCAGCTTCCTTGCGCGGAGAAGGTTCGAATCCCACTCCCTCCGCCGACACGCGGTTGTTGTGGATGCACTCCTCGGCGCCTGCTCGGCGCCGAGACCGTTGCTCTGGGCGAGGCTCGATTTCCCTTCACCTCCCGGCTCGTGGTGGCTGGCTGCGGACAGGGCAGTCACAGGCAGCTAGGCGACGCGGAGAAGGTTCGAATCCCACTCCCTCCGCCGACACGCGGTGGTTCTGGATCCTCCCCCCGACCCCTACTCGGCGCCGAGACTGTCGTCGGTTGGGGGACTCGGTCGCACTCACCTCCCGGCTCACACCAGACTGGCTGCGGACAGGGCAGAAGGAGTGCCGTGGCGAAAATCATGGAGTGACGCTCCTGATAACCTGTTGTCAACTGAGGAGAGGTGGCCGAGCGGTCGAAGGCGCTCGCCTGCTAAGCGAGTAGGGGGTGTTGAACCTCCTCGAGGGTTCAAATCCCTCCCTCTCCGCAAACGAAGCCCCGCCGCTCTGCGGGGCTTCGTCACGTCACAACCGGTGGATTCGAGGATCGAACGAAGACCAGCCGACTTCAGGCGAGCTCGCCGGTCACCGGTTCCGCAGCGGCTCGGATCGTGCCTGAGCTGATCAGGTCGGCGGCGGCTTCGAGTTCCGGGGTGAGGTGGCGGTCGGGGCCGACGCCTGGCACGGTCTCACGGAGCTTGGCGATGACGGCTGCTGTCGCTGCTGCGGGGGGCGTCGGCGCTCGCAGCTCGACGGCGCGGGCCGCCACCACCAGCTCGACGGCCAGGATCCTCGTCAGGTTGGCGATGACCTTCCGCAGCTTGCGGGCCGCACTCCACGCCATCGACACGTGGTCCTCCTGCATGCCCGACGTCGGGTACGAGTCGACGCTCGATGGCGACGCCAGCCGCCGATTCTCCTCGCACATGGCCGCCGCGGTGTAGTGCCCGATCATCAGGCCGGAGTCGACTCCGGGATCGTCGGCGAGGAACGGCGGCAGACCGTGGCTGCGCGTCTTGTCGAGCATCCGGTCCATCCGCCGCTCCGAGATCATCCCCACGTCGGCCAGGGCGATCGCCAGGAAGTCGGCGGCGTAACCGAGCGGCGCACCGTGGAAGTTCCCACACGACTCCACGCGGCCGTCCGGCATCACCATCGGGTTGTCGATTGCGGCGGCCAGCTCGTTCTCGACAACCCCAACCACGTGATTCAGCGTGTCCCGGGCCGCACCGTGGACCTGTGGCGTACAACGGATCGAGTACGCATCCTGCACCCGAGGGTCATCGTGGCGATGGGACGCGACCAGCGGCGACCCGTCGAGCAACCGGCGCAGGTTCTCCGCCGACTCAGCCTGCCCCGGCTGGGGACGCAGCGCCTGGAGGTCGGCGGCAAACGGCCGATCCGTCGCCAGCATCCCCTCCACGGTCAGTGCGGCGATCACGTCCGCCGTCGTCAACAACGCTCGTGCATCCGTCACCGCCAGCGCCAGCATGCCGAGGATGCCGTCGGTGCCGTTGGTGAGCGCCAGCCCCTCCTTCTCTGCGAGCACGAGCGGAGACAACCCGGCAGCGGCCAACGCCGCCGCACCCTCCATCACCACGCCGCCGACCTCCGCCTCTCCCTCCCCGATGAGGACCAGGGCGACCTGCGCCAGCGGGGCCAGGTCTCCGCTGGCGCCAAGCGAGCCATACTCGCGGACCAGCGGCTGAATGCCATGGTTGAGGAGATCGACGAGGCCCTGTGCCGTCTCTGGCCGGGCACCGCTGAAACCAAGCGCCAGCGTCCGCGCCCTCAGCAGTGTCATGGCACGTACGACCTCGACCTCCACAGCCGGTCCCATCCCTGCGGCATGCGACCGGACGAGTGAAACCTGGAGTTGCGCCCGCTTGTCGCTCGGGATCGCCATCGTGGCGAGCGCGCCAAACCCGGTCGAGACCCCGTACGTCGGCTCCGTCTCGGCAAGGTGAGCCACGATCGCACGGGAAGCCGCGATGCGCTCGAGCGCGGTCTCGGTCAGCCGGACGGTCGCATCGTCCCGCGCCACCGCAACGACGTCAGCGATCGTCACGCCCCTACCGTCGAGATGCACCGTCATCGTCTGACCTCCTCAGGCACCAGCGCGGAGGGTACCGTGCGCGACAATGCGGCAGCCACGAAGGAGAGGTGCAATGAGCGGTGCTCGACCGATGAGAGCCCCAAGGGGAACGTCGCTCAGCTGCCTCGGCTGGCCGCAGGAAGCCGCCTACCGAATGCTGCAGAACAACCTGGACCCTGAGGTCGCCGAACGGCCCGACGATCTCGTCGTGTACGGCGGCACCGGACGCGCCGCCCGCAGCTGGGACGCAGTCGATGCGATGCTGCGCACGTTGGAGACGCTGCGCGCCGACGAGACGATGCTGGTTCAGTCGGGCAAGCCGGTCGGCGTGCTCCGCACGCACGAGTGGGCGCCGCGAGTGCTGATCGCCAACTCGAATCTGGTTCCCGACTGGGCTACGTGGGACGAGTTCCGGCGGCTCGAACACCTCGGGCTCACCATGTACGGGCAGATGACCGCAGGCTCGTGGATCTACATCGGGACCCAGGGCATCCTCCAGGGCACGTACGAGTGCTTCGCAGAGATCGGCCGCCTCCGGTTTGGGGGAACCCTGGCGGGCACCATCACCGTCACCGCTGGGCTTGGCGGGATGGGTGGCGCCCAGCCGCTGGCCGTCACCATGAACGACGGCGTCGCCCTCTGCGTCGAAGTCGACCCGTGGCGGGCGCAACGCCGGCTGGAGACCCGGTACCTGGATGTCCTCGCCGCCGACTACGACGAAGCACTGCGGTTGTGCCGCGACGCCAAGGCGGAGCGCCGCCCGCTTTCCGTTGGGTTGGTCGGCAACGCCGCCGACGTCTTGCCGCGGTTGCTGGCCGACGGGTTCGAGGCGGACATCGTCACCGACCAGACTTCTGCTCACGATCCGCTCACCTACGTGCCCGTGGATCTCACCCCTGAGGCGGCGCAGCGTTTGGCAGTCGATGATCCCGACGGCTACATCCGCCGCTCCCGGGCATCCATGGTGCGCCACGTCGAAGCCATGGTGGGCTATCTCGACCAGGGCGCTGAGGTGTTCGACTACGGCAACAGCCTTCGCGCCGAAGCCCAGCTCGGCGGCTACGACAGAGCCTTTGACTACCCGGGCTTCCTCCCTGCGTACATCCGTCCGCTGTTCTGCGAGGGCAAGGGACCCTTCCGCTGGGTGGCGCTGTCCGGGGACCCTGCGGACATCGCCGCCACCGACCGGGTCGTCCTGGAGGAGTTCCCCGATGACGAGGCGCTGCACCGCTGGATACAGATGGCAGGCGAGCGGGTTGCCTTCCAAGGTCTCCCGGCGCGCATCTGCTGGCTCGGGTACGGCGAACGGCACCGGCTGGGTCTGCGGTTCAACGAGATGGTGCGGTCGGGCGAACTGAAGGCGCCGATCGTCATCGGGAGAGACCATCTCGATTCCGGGTCGGTGGCCTCGCCGTATCGGGAGACCGAGGACATGGCCGACGGCTCCGATGCGATTGCCGACTGGCCGCTGCTCAACGGTCTGGTCAACGCCTCGTCGGGAGCGACATGGGTGAGCATCCACCACGGCGGCGGGGTCGGCATCGGACGGTCGATCCACGCCGGCCAGGTGAGTGTTGCCGACGGCACCGACCTGGCTGCGCAAAAGCTGGAGCGAGTGTTGACGAACGACCCGGCCATGGGCGTCATCCGCCACGTCGATGCCGGCTACGAGCTCGCAGCCGAGGTGGCAGACCAACGCGGCGTTCGGGTGCCGATGCAGGAACGGCCATGACGCACCGCACCGGGCTGCTGATTGCGCTGGTGCTGCTGGTGGCCGCGTGCGGGGGTGACGACACCTCGGGGGCAACGACCACGATCGTTGCAGAAGAGACGACCGTCGCCGTTGCGTCGAGTGCCGCAGCCACCACGACGACACCGCCGTCCACCTCCACAGCCGCGCCAACCACAACGTCCACATCTCCCGCCACCGACGGTCCACCGGACCTCCTCATCGCCGGGGAGGAGGGAGTCATCCTCCTTCGCGGCGACGGGACGTCCGAGACCCTCGTCGCGGGCGCAGTCGAATTCGCCCTCGACGACTCCCAGGGCGGCCTGCTGTTCCAGATCCAGCGAGGGAAGAACTACTACGGGAAGGACGCCCCGACCACGGTGTGGTGGGTGCCCGCAGGCTCGACGGAAGCACGGGACTTGCTCGTTCCGGGAGAGGGTCAGCAGTTGACCCTGTACGAGGCCCGGTCCGACGGTGGCGATCTCGCCGTCTGGTACACCCGGTGGGAGGGCACCCAGCCGGAGGACCTCATTGAGACGTTGCGCCGGTTTGACGCCGCGACCGGCATGGTCACCGAGATCGACGTGGTCGCCGGGTGGGAGTCCAGCGTGCTGCTGTCTTTCGGCGGCGACGTGATTGGTCGCACATGGGCGGGGGAAGGGTTCTGCGGCATGTTCTTCACCGATCTCGCCGGGGAGGAGATCGACTTCCCTGCCGCCCCGCCACGCGCTCTCGAGGGCGAGGAATGTGGCGGCGTGGCGGATTATGGCGAGCTGTCCGCCGACGGGTCGCAGTTCGCATACGTTGAGCTCGTGCGTGACGGGGGGATCGTGGTCAGCACCGATGTCGTGATCGTCGACGCCGCCACCGGCTCCGAAACGGTGCGTCTGGCCGGGGTCCGGCCCGAACAGGTGCCGTGGCGGATCGACGACCTGGACCTCGCAGGGGACACGCTGATCGTCAACCGCTGGTTCCCCGACGAGGGCCGCTCCCATTCCCCGCTGATCATCGACCTGAGCGGCCCCGAGCCGGTCGTCATGGAGCCCGCAATCCCCGGCATTGCGCGGATCGTGCGGGAACCGGTGGATCTCGCGGGTCGCGGTCGCGGTCCCAAGCCCATGAGCGTTCTCGACATCACACCCATCGGCCACCCGATCCTGCGCCGGCCCACTCGCACCCTCACCCGGGAACAGCTGGCATCACCCGAGGTGCAGCAGCTCATCGACGACATGATCGACACCATGCGGGATGCCGCCGGTGCGGGGATTGCCGCCAACCAGGTGTACTCGCCGTTCCGGATCACCACCATCGAAGTGGCGGCCAATCGCCGCTACCCCTACAAGCCACCGATCCCGCTGACCGTGTGCGTCAACCCGACGTGGGAACCGCTCGACGGCGAGATCGTGGAGATCAACGAAGGCTGTCTCTCTGTACCGCTGCGCGGCAACCTGCACCGCCATGTCAACATCCGGGTGCGCTACTGGGACAGGAGCGGAGAGGAGCACGACGAGGTCAAGAGGGGGCTGACGGCCGGCACGTTCCAGCACGAGATCGATCACCTCGACGGCAACCTCATCGTCGACCGCATCAACCCACGCACCCTCGCCACCTGGGATCAGTTCGAGTTACATCAGCGGCAAGCATTTGTGGATCGGATCACCGGATTTGTCGACGGGGCAGGCGCATGACCGAGATCTGGTGCGAATACGCATGGCTCGGCGGAGACGCCCCTGAGCACGGCGTTGTCATCGAGATCACCGGGGGGCGCATCAGCGCGGTGACCACGGATGTCACCGCAGGGGACCTGCCCCACCGGATGCGCGGGCTCACCCTTCCCGGCTTCGCCAACACCCACAGCCATGCGTTCCACCGGGCGCTGCGGGGCCGCACTCATCACGGCGAGGGATCGTTCTGGACCTGGCGAGACGAGATGTATCGGGTCGCCGCGACGCTCGACCCGGACGGGTACTACGAGATCGCCAGAGCGGCATACGTCGAGATGCTGGGCGCCGGATACACGGTCGTCGGTGAGTTCCACTACCTGCACCACGACTCTGCCGGGGAGCACTACGCCGATCCGAACATCATGGCGGAGGCGGTGATGGCGGCTGCGGCCGATGCCGGCATCCGCATGACGCTCCTCGACACGCTCTACACCTACGGCGGCATCGCCGGTGGGTACGCGGACCCGGCGGGCACCCAGCTCCGGTTTGCCGAGACGCCTGACCAATGGAGGCGACGCCACACGGCGCTTCAACCCGCCGCAGGAGTCCGCCTCGGCGCCGCCGTGCACTCGGTGCGTGCGGTGGACCCGCAGGGCATCATCGCCGTCAGGGAATGGGCCGACGGTGCAGGGGCGCCGTTGCACGCCCACGTCTCGGAGCAGCCGGCGGAGAACGCACAATGCCTCGCCGTCCACGGCCGCACCCCTACCCAGTTGTTCAGCGACCTGGGAATGGTGGGGGATCGCTTCACCGCCGTCCATGCCACCCATCTCACCGACGACGACATCAACCTGCTGGGGGCGTCGCGGTCCTTCGTGAGTTTCTGCCCCACCACCGAACGCGACCTCGCCGACGGGATCGGTCCCAGCCGCCGCCTGGTTGAGGCGGGGGCACGCCTCACGGTCGGCAGCGACAGCCATGCGGTCATCGATCCCTTCGAGGAGACGCGGGCTGTCGAGCTCAACGCCCGTCTCGCCACCAAGATCCGCGGCAACCACTCGGTGCGGGACATGCTGAAAGCGGCGACGAGCGATGGCTACGCCTCGCTGGGCTGGCCGGACGGAGGTCGGATCGAAGCCGGGGCCGTGGCCGACCTGGTCACCGTCGGCCTCGACTCGGTGCGGCTGGAGCATCCCGAACCGGAGCACATGCTTGCCTCCGTCGTCTTCTCCGCACACCCAGAGGATGTGACCCATGTGATGGTGGGAGGCAAGTGGCGATGACGGCGACGGCGGTCGATCGGATCGGGCTGCTCGTGACCAACGACCCCACCATCGGCGAGGGGCGCCTCGGCATCGTGCGCGACGCTGCGTTGATCATCGACGCCGGACGGGTCGTGGCGATCGAGCGGTCGGGTGCGGATGCGGACGAGCGCATCGACGCTCGGGGCGCATGCGTCATCCCCGGCTTCGTCGACAGTCACAGCCACCTCGTGTTCGCCGGCGACCGGGGCGATGAGTTCGCCGCTCGTATGGCGGGACGGCCGTATGCGGCGGGCGGCATCG
>CAWGLY010000006.1:0-573311 GCA_963823505.1 uncultured Acidimicrobiia bacterium | reverse complement strand
TGCCGGCGACATCGTGATGCCCGCTGCGGGGTCCCACCCGCCCAACGACGGGAGATCGCCGACGATCACCACACGATCGTCTGTGCGGACGGCAGGCTCGAGGAGGCGGAAGGTGATGCGCCCCGTTCTGCCGCCGGCTGCTGCGTAGCGGTTGGTCCGTGCCTTGGTGAACAGTGCGCTGCGCCGGGAGCGCCGGGCCGGGTTGGGCGTCCGCCATCGGTCGACGATCTGCGCCGGTGCCGAATCCGGCGGGACAGTGCGCATCGCACCGTCCTCGGTCGCGACGACACCCTGCGGATCGGCGAGCCGATACTGATACTGCGCCCCCGGTTCGACCTCCACCTCGCCTGTCCACCAGCCGCCGGGAGCCCAGGTGAGATCAAACGCGACGCCATCGACAACGAGCTGCATGCGCTCGCCGTAGGCAGTGCCGAAATGGATGGAGAACGTGATCTGCATGTGGACGGGGAACGATAGCCAGCACTGCAAAGCCGCTACTCGGCCCCTGAAGTCGGCTGCGTCTCTCAGCGGAATGTCTTGCGGAGGGCGGTTCTGGCGGCGTGGAACCCGCACATGCCGTGGGTGCCTGCTCCTGGTGCCGTCGCGGCTGAGCACAGGTACACATCGTCGATGGCGGTTGCATGCGGATGCGGGCTGAAGCGTGGTCGTCCGACGAGCTGGCCGATCGTGGCGGCCCCGCCGGTGACGGCGCCGCCCACGTAGTTGGGGTTGTACCGCTCGAACTCGGCCGGGTCCGATCGTGTGCGTTGCCAGGATCGTGTCGGTGAAGCCGGGGGCAAACCGTTCGACTTGGCGGGTGATCGCCTCCGTGGCATCGCCGTCCCAGTTGGCCGGGACGTGGCAGTAGGCCCAGGCGACGTGCCGGCCCGCAGGAGCGCGGCTCGGATCGTGGAGCGTCGGCTGAGTCAGCAGCACGAACGGTTGCTCGGCCGGCCTTCCTTCCCAGACCGCACGCTCGCCTGCGGCGATCTCGTTGAAGGTGCCCCCGACGTGCACCGTCGCAGTCGTCGACACCTGAGGGTCGACCCAGGGAATAGGCTCGCTGAGCGCATAGTCGACCTTGAAGGATGCCGGTCCATACCGCCACCGAACGCTGCGCCCGCGCCTCCTGGTCGAGAGCTGCGCACCGGCCATGGCGGCGAACTGCAATGGAGTCACGTCCAGCAGCACGGCACGAGCCGGCGGCAGCTCCTGGAGCTTCTGCACCCACTGCCCGGTCCTGATCGTTCCACCGAGGGTCTCGAGGTACCCGGCCATCGCATCGGTGAGCCGCGCCGAACCGCCGCGGGCAATGGGCCAGCCATTGCGATGCCCTGCGAGGGCGAGGACGAGGCCGACGCCGCTCGTGGCGGGGAAGCCGAGAGGCAGCACCGAGTGCGCCGCCAGCCCTGCGATCAACGCCCGAGCCTCAGGACGGGCAAACCGGCGCGAGAACAGCCGCGCCGAGGGCAGCGCCGAAAGCCCAAAACGGGCGGTCACCAGCGGGTTGCTGGGGATACGGACCAGCGGGGACAGGCTGGCGTCGATCACCTCGTCCACGTGCTCTTCGAATGGCCTGAGCAGCTTGTTGTACGTGGCCTGGTCACTCCCGAGAGTTGCCGCAGTGTCTGCGACGGTGCCGTGCAGGCGCACTGCAGGCCGCCCGTCGAGCGGGTGCGCTACCGCCACCGGGGGTGTGATCCACTCCAGGCCGTAGCCGGCGAGCGGCAGTTGGCTGAGGAATGGGGAGGCGACGGCAAAGGGATGGGCGGCCGCGCACACATCGTGGTGGAATCCGGGCAAGGTCAGCTCGGCGGTCCTCGTCCCCCCGCCGATCTGGTCGTGGCCCTCGATCACGAGGACCGACAGGTCGTGGCGCGCCAGTTCGATGGCGGCAGCGAGCCCATTCGGCCCGGAGCCGACGATCACCGCATCAAAACGCTCTCCCATACGCTGAAGGGTAGGAGACTGCCTCGCCGGCGCAGACGTAGCGGAGCCCGGGTCGTGACCCGGGCTCCGTTGTACTTTGGGGAAGTGCGGGGATCAGGCGTGGTCGTGACCCGCATGCTCATGAACGGTGTGGTCGTGAGCGGCGTCGTCGTGGCCATCATCCGCCTCGATCTCCTTCCGAACCTCGTCCATGTCGAGAGCCATGGCCTGATCCAGCAGGTCGGTGAGGGACTTCTCCGGCAGCGCACCTGGCTGGGAGAAGATGCCGATCTGATCACGGAAGATCATCAGCGTGGGGATCGAGCGGATCTGGAAGTACTGCGCCAGCTCTTGCTCCGCCTCGGTGTCGACTTTGGCGAAAACGGCATCGGGGTACTGCTCCGAGACCTTCTCGTAGATAGGGCCGAACATCTTGCACGGACCGCACCATTCTGCCCAGAAGTCGACGAGCACGGTGTCGTTGTCGACGATCGTCTTCTCAAAGGTGTCTTTGGTGAGATTGAGGGTTGCCACGATTTCTCCTGAAGTGAGGGGCGCGTTTCGCCCCGGACGTTCCAGCCAAGTCAACGCGCCGAGCCGGGGTGTATTCCCGAAGTCGCATATGTCCGCCCAGCCTGACCGGTCGCACCGGCTCGCCCGTACACTCTCGGCATGGACGACGGAGCGGTTCTGGTCGAGCTACGCGGGGTTGCCGTTCATCGCGGGGCAACACCCATCCTGCGCGATCTGAGCATGACGATCAGCCAGGGCGAGGTCGTCGGTCTGTTCGGTGGCAACGGGGCGGGCAAGACCACGCTGCTACGGCTGCTGGCCACGCAGCTGCGACCCAGTTTCGGAACCGCAATCGTGCTCGGTGTCGATGTGGCCGGCTCTGAGCGCCTCGACATTCGCCATCTGATCGGGATGATCGGGCACACACCGGCCCTCTACCCCGAGTTGACGCTGCGGGAGAACCTGCAGTTCGCCGCCGACGTGACGGGCAAGTCGAGTGCGGCCGTTGCGGAGGTCCTGGCGACGGTCGGTCTCGGCAATGCTGCCGACCGGCAAGTGACCGGATGTTCGTACGGCATGCAGCGGCGGACCGAATTCGCCCGCGAGTTGATGCTGGAGCCGCAACTGCTGCTGCTCGACGAACCGCACTCGGCCCTCGACGTGGCGGCTTCCGACCTCGTATCGCACCTCACCGATGCCGTCGTCGCCCGCGGCGGTGCCGCAGTGCTCGTTTCGCACGACCGGGAGCGGGTGGAGAAGTTGTCGAGTCGGAGCTTGGAGCTCGCCAGGGGGACGCTGTCGTGACCGCACGATCGGCGATGTGGCCCCAGGTGCGTGCGGTGGCGAGGCGTGACCTCATGCGCGAGCGAAGGCGCGGGGAGGTGTTGTGGGTGACGCTGCCGTTCGGCGCCATCGCCCTGCTGCTGATCCCGCTGGCGATCGGCATCGACGCACCGACCTTGCGAGCGATCGGCCCTGGGCTCTACTGGATCGTCGTGTTGCTGTTCGGTGTCCTGGTCACGGTGCGACGGACAGCATCGGACAGCGATGTCGATCGGGCATTGGCCACGCGCCTCGGGATCGATCCTGCTGCATCGTTCATCGGGCGAGCATGGGCGAATGTCGGTTTGCTGCTGGTGTTCGAGATCGTGGTCGGCGCCGTCGCGGTGGCCCTCTACGACATCCCGATGCAGCGTTGGCCGTGGCTGCTCATCGTCATCCCCGCGGCCGCCATCGGTCTTGCGCTCCTCGGTACCCTTGCCGGGTCGATCGCCGCCGGCAGCGGTGGCGCCAACCTCGTGCCATTCATCGTTGCACCCCTCTCCGTGCCGCTGCTGCTCGGTGCGACTCAAGCGCTCGATGCCGGCTTGAGCGACGGCACAGGTATCCTCGCTTGGGTGTTGCTGATGGTGTTCGTCGATCTTGTCCTGTTGATCGCCGGAATCCTCACCGCTCGGCCCCTGCAGGAGACGCAATGACCAGCGCAGAAGCGACTGACTCCCGTCGCTCGTGGCTCGATTCTGCCGCCCTCGTGGCGCTCGTCGCCGCCCTGGGTCTGGCGTTCTTCACACCTCCAGAAGCGACCCAAGGCAACGTTGCACGGCTGTTCTACGTCCACGTGCCGACGATCCTCGTCGCCTACGGATGTTTTGCCCTCACCCTCGTCGGCAGCGCCGGCTACCTCATCAGCAAGCGGCTCGGGTGGGATCACCTCGCCGTCGCCGCGGCTGAGGTGGGTGTCGTCTACACAGGGCTGACCATCATGATCGGCATGATCTGGGCCAAGCCGATCTGGGGTGTCTACTGGACGTGGAGCGCCCGCCTGACGTTGACGGCTGTGCTGTTCTTCACCTACCTCGGGTACCTGGCGCTGCGCAGGGCGATCGAAGATGCGGACGCGAGAGCCAAGCGGGCTGCCTTGCTCGGCATCGTGTCCGTTGGGCTCATCCCCATCGTGCACTTCTCGGTCCTGTGGTGGCGCGACGTGCATCAGCCACCCACATTGCTCCGGCCCGACGAGATGCAGATGGATGGTGTCTTGCTGCTGGCATTCTTCGGCGGGATGATCGCCTACTCCGTCGTGGCGGCAGCGCTGATCCGGCGCCGCTTCACCCTCGCCGAGCTCGAGACGCAACTCGAGAGTGCGGTGCGGGTCGGGGATGGAGCGACGGCAGGAGACGCGGTCGTTGCCCCGGTGCTCGGGGAACGCTCATGAACGGCTGGGGTTGGGTCATCTGGGGTTACGGCAGCGTTGCCGCCGTGCTGGGCCTCTACGTGTGGTCCCTGATGACCCGAACCCGCAGCGTGCGGCGCCGTCTCGACGAGTTGGGTTGACATGAAGCGGTACTGGCGGTTCGTGCTGCCGGCTGTCGTGATCGCCGTGGTGATCGGTGCGCTGCTGGTGACGCTGCAATCCAACCTCGTGTTCTTCAACACCCCCACCGAGCTTGCCGTGCAGACGCCGAGCGACTCCCGACTCCGTCTTGGCGGTCAGGTCGTCGTGGGCAGCGTCACCGAAAGTGATGCCGGTGTGGTCTTCGCGGTGACCGATGGCCGGGAGGAGGTGGACGTGGTCCACACCGGGGCGCCGCAGCAGCTCTTTCAAGAGGGCATTGGTGTCGTGGTCGAGGGCACGTGGGACGGGACCCACTTCTCGAGCGACTCGATGATCGTCAGCCACGACGAGCAGTACCGCACCGAAGACGGCGACGTGTACGAGCCGGGCACGGACTACGGAAGCGACTCGTGAACGCAACCATTGGCCTGCTCGCGGTCTTCGCCGCGCTGGGAGGATCGATCGCCCTTGCGTTCACCGGGGTCCAGGTCAGCAGGGGCCGGCGCAGCGTTCGCTCCTTGCAGGGCCCGGTCCTGATGCTCGTCGTGGGGGCCGCAGTGGCGATGATCACGCTCGAGATGGCGATCATCTCCCACGACTTCTCCATCGGCTACGTCGCCAGCCACAGCTCGACAACGACACCTTTCATCTTCCTGCTGGCCTCCGGGTGGGCGGCGCTGGAGGGGAGCATCGTGTTGTGGGGTGCGGTCCTGGCGCTGTTCATCTATCTCGTGGCGCGGAGGGTCGGCGAGGGGGATGGGCTCGGTGCCGGTGCCCTTGCGGTGATGGGTCTCGTCGGGGTGTTCTGGTTCGGTCTCATGGCGACGGTCGCCAATCCGTTCGCCGTGTGCGTCGATGCGGCGACCGTGGGGTGCAACGCCACGGCGTGGTGGCCGCTGAGCAGCGCGGTGGCCCCGCTCGAGGGAGTTGGAGCCAACCCGTTGCTGCAGAACCACATTCTGATGGCCGTCCACCCGCCGATGCTCTACCTCGGATACGTCGGGCTGACGGTGCCATATGCGTTTGCGATGGCGGCGCTCGTGCGCGGGGACACCGGCAAGGCGTGGCTCGACCGCACCCATCGCTGGTCACTCATTGCGTGGTCGTTCCTCACCTTCGGGATTCTGCTCGGGGCGTGGTGGTCGTACGAGGTGCTCGGCTGGGGCGGCTATTGGGCTTGGGACCCGGTCGAGAACGCAGCGTTCCTGCCGTGGCTCGTCGCTACGGCGTTCATTCACTCTGCGGTGGTGCAGCGCAGGCGGGGCATGCTGCAAGCGTGGAACTTTGCGCTGGTGATCTCCACTTTCGCTCTCACGATCCTCGGCACCTTCCTCACCAGGTCGGGGGTGATCGCATCCGTGCACAGCTTCACGCAGTCGGCCGTCGGCCCTGCACTCCTCGGTTTTCTCGGCGTGGTGGTCGTTGGCTCGTTCGTCGTCTTTGCGCTCCGGGTGCACCTGGTGGCTTCGTCGCCCCGCCTCGAATCCCTTGCCAGCAGGGAGGGGCTCTTCCTCCTCAACAACCTGTTGCTGACGTTGTTTGCGTTCACCGTTCTCGTCGGGACGATGTACCCGCTGCTCGTGGAAGCCTTCTCGGGCCGGCAGGTCTCCGTCGGCCGGCCATTCTTCGACAGGATCACGCTCCCCGTAGCCTTCGCACTGCTGCTGGCGATGGGTCTCGGCCCCATCACCCCGTACCGGGTGGCACGACCGGCGGTCGTCTGGGAGCGGATCCGCTCCCCGCTGCGGGTGGCCGCCGTCGTGGGGGCCGTCACCGTCGTCATCGGCGTGCGCTCCGTCCCCACCGTGGTTGCCGTGGTCCTGGGTTCGTTCGTGATCTCCGTCATCGTGCGTCACTTCTGGACGCAGCTTGCCCCTGCCCGGAGCGAGGGACACGCGTTGTCGAGCGCGGGACGGATGTTGCGTCGCGATGCGGGCTACTGGGGCGGCCAGATCGCCCACATCGGCCTTGCGCTGGTGGCGATTGCCATTGCCACTTCGACCGCGCTTGCGGTCCGCCAGGAGGTGCGCCTGACCGTCGGCGAGTCGGCGGTGGTCGACGACTACTGCATCGAATACAACGGTCCGTTCTCCGTGCAGGAGCCGGGCCGCCGCGTTGACGGGGCAAACCTCACCCTGTTCCGGTCCGATTGCACCACGGAGATCCGCACGATGGCGCCCCGCCTCAACAGCTACCCCAATGCCACGCAGGCCGTCGCCACCCCCGACGTCCGTACCGGGCTCGTCGACGACGTCTACGTCTCGCTGGCGGGCGGCAACGAAGATCAGATTGCGCTCGACGTGTTCATCTTCCCGCTGATCTGGTTGCTGTGGACCGGAGGCATGATCACCGTTGCGGGCGGCGTCTGGTCGTTTGCGGCGCGGAAACCCCTGCGGAAGCGCGCCGTGGAGACCGTTCGTGGCTGAGCTGCGCCGCTGGTCTGCATGGGCGCTGGCCGCGGTGGCCGTCGTCGTGATGGTCGTGGGCTTGCTGCCCGGCGATGCTGCGCCCGTGACCGACGCCGAGCGGGCGACCGCGCTCGCCGCCAATCTGCGCTGTCCCTTCTGTACCGGCGAATCCATCGCGGAGGCTCCCTCCCAGATCGCCCGCGACCTCGAGGCGTTCATCGTGGAGAAGGTGGAGGAGGGGTGGAGCGACGAGGAGATCTACGCCTTCTTCGAGAGTCGCTACGGCGAGCGAGTGCGGCTGGATCCGTCGCTGCGTGGCTGGGGCAGCTTGCTCTGGGTGACGCCCCTCGTCCTGGTCGGCATCGGTGTCCTGGCGATTCTCAGCCGGCGCCGTGCGGTCCCTGATCGTGGGGCCGGCGACGTCATCGCCCACGAGGTGGTGGAGACGTGAGCACTCTCGATCTCCTCCGCGACCAGCTCGATCAGGTGCAGCGCGACCTCGACGAGGTCGGCGAGCAGCTCGACTTCGGTGAGCTCGACGAAGCCACTGCGGACCGGCTTCGAGCGACGTACCGATCCGAGCGCAGGGCGCTCGAGACCCGCATCGCCGAGCTGGTATCGGCCACAGACGATGCGGAGCGCAGTCCCGACCGGCGGCGTGCGATCTGGGGAGTGGCAGCCGTCCTCGCCGCGTTTGTGGTGGTCACGGTCGTCCTGCTCAACACCGTCGAGCAGCGGCAGCCGGGCGAGCTCATCACCGGCGGGGTCGCATCGGATGTCGTGGCCGGGAACGTCGACCTCGACGATGTCACCAACGAGGAGATGGAGGAGGTCGTTGCGGCCAACCCGAACATTGCCCCGATGCGCCTGGCCCTCGCCAATCGATACTTCGAGGCGGGTGAGTTCGATCTGGCGCTGCCGCATTACATGACCGTGCTGGATCAGGACCAGGACAATCCTGAAGCGCTCGCGAGCGTTGGGTGGATGACCTATCTCTCAGGTCGTGCCGACGTCGCCGAGACCTTCGTGGAGCGGGCACTGCGGGTTGCCCCCGACTACCCGGAAGCCCACTGGTTCATGGGCAACATCAGGCTGTACGGGCTCGACGACCCTGCCGGCTCTATCGAGCATTTCTCGCGGCTGTTGGAGTTCGACGGGATCCCCGACGAGATCCGTGGCCAGGCCGAGGAGGCGCTCGCCGAGGCGACGTCGTGACCCAGAAGAGCCGGTCGCTTCTCCCGTTCTGGATCGTGGCCGGCGTCGGCGTCGTGGCCATCGTGCTCGGCGTGGTCTTCAGCCAGCGCTTCGGCACCGACCCGACGTTGACGGCTTCTCCACTCATCGGACAGCCTGCGCCCGACATCACCCTGCCTCTCCTCGAGGATGACGGCGAACTGGCCCTCGCCGAGCTGGAAGGTGAGGTCGTCGTCGTGAACTTCTGGGCTTCGTGGTGTCTCAACTGTCGCGTCGAGCACGACACGTTGGGCTCCGCCGCCGCTCAGTACGACGACCTCGGTGTGACCTTCGTGGGGGCGATGGTCCAGGACCAGCCGGCCAACGGATCCAGGTTCCTCGACGATCTGGGTCGCAGCCCCGAAACGATCTATGTCGACGACGACCGTTCGCGGGCTTCGTTGGAGTTCGGAGTCCTCGGTGTGCCGGAGACATTCTTCATCGATCGAGACGGCACCATCGTGGCCAAGATCAGCGGACCTGTTGACGGTGGACTGTTGACAGCGACCTTGGACGCCATCCTGCTTGGCCAAGCCGACGATCTCGGCGAGGTGAAGACCGGCGAGGTCGAGAACCGCTGACAAGCCGTCGCTCGGGTCGAGATGAAGAGAACCCCCGGACGGGAGCGTCCGGGGGTTCTTCGATTGCGACGGAGGGTGAACTGTCGTTCGGGCCGGCTACGACACCGTCGCAGGTTCCTTCGGCTCCTGGTCGACAGGGGCGGGTGGCGGCGGCGGGGATGCGGGCATCTTGCCGCGCCCGGTCGGATCGCTGCGCACCCCGAAGTACAGCAGAACCGCTCCACCGACGATGGCCATCACGCCGAACACCAGGAGCCCGATGCCGAAGGCCTCGATGAACGGGATCCGTGCAGCAGCATCGACCGACACGTCCACGCCGCTGCTGCCGTCGGCGTTCATCACAACGAGCGACCACTGCCCGCTCTGCACGTCCCATTCGAGATCACCGGTCGTGCTCGATGCCGCCCAGAAGGTCTGCTCGGCGGGAGCGGCAAGTGCACCTGCTCCGCCATGGTTCGTCACTTCGAGGTCGTCGTGCCAGAACTCCACGAGGGCATAGCTTCCCCCCGCCAGGTAGGCATCCACGTCGGCGTCGCTACCGATGCCCACGAAGACGTCCTTGCCGTTGCGGCTCGATGCATCGATCCGCAGCGGAATGTCGTCGAAGGTCACGAAGGTTCGATCGTTGATCGCGTCGCCGAGGTCGATGTCGATGTCGGCCCCGACGAGAGCGGCCGCGTCCGTGCCGATATGCACCTCTGGTGCTCCGACCCAGCCGTCGCCATCGGCCACGCCAAGGGCGACGGCGCCTGCCGTGGTCATTCCCGCCCCGCCCAAGAGGACGAGGGCTCCAAATACTGCTGCGAGAAGTTTTCCAATACGCATGTCATGACTCCTTTGTCGTTGCGTGGTCCCGGCGCAGCACCATGGCGGCGGCGACGATCGCCGCTGCAACCAGCAGGCCGCCGGGAAGGAACGGGATGAGGATGATCAGCGCGGCGACGCCGATGAGCGCTGCGCCGGTCCGCTTGCCCGGAGTTTGCAGGTCCTGCAGCCATCGTTGTCCCGGGCTGTGCTCTTCGTCGTCGGCCGGGAGCAGCACCCACGCTGCCAGGTAGGCCACGACGCCGAAACCGGCGAAGAATGCGGCGACCATGAAGGCCAGCCTCGTGACCGCAACGGAGATGCAGAGGCGATCGGCAAGGGCAGCCGCCACGCCGGCCAGGACGCGGCCCTTGCGGGGTCGTTCCAGGCGGTCGCGAACTGCAGGGGATACTGGGGTTGGTGTTGTGGTGTCCATGGCGACATCGTGCCTGGGGCTCCTCGGCGCTGCCATGAGGAGTGTCCCTGGAAGGGTCCTGATGCCCCGAGGGTCGGTCAGGGGGAAACCCTGAGGCTCGAGCTGGGCAGGAAACTCGAGCGTGGGGTTTGACCTGGGCCCCCAGACGTGGCACATTGAGTGCGTCGGCGTCGCCGACCGGGTACTTATAGGGGGTGCCTGAAATCATATTTCGGTGGTCGTAGGGGCTGCCGAGGGCCGATGGGGGTTTCTCTTGGCGTCTGTGGTGGAGTGTTGATCTCTTCCTGACGCCGTCCAACGCGCCACATACGTCACGGTCATTTCCGTGCCGGGGGAATGTGTGTGTTGCCCTTGGGTCCAATCACAGTCGGGCTGTCCCCTCGGCTGCATCTTCGGATGTGGCTAGCCCGGCTAGGTGGGCGGGGTCCCAGGGGGTGACCCCGCTCGCCGCGTCCGGGTGAATTTTCCCCCCTTTCACCTGGATCCGCACCCTCTCCAACCCCGGGGGGCTGATCGAGCCTGCGGGTTCTGCCCGCTCCGAGCCTCCGGCTCGGGCAACAGGCCTCTAGTGTTGCGGCATGGAGCTATTCGATCTCACCGGGCGGGTTGCAGTGGTCACAGGCGGGAATCGGGGCATCGGCCTCGGGTTCGCCAGAGGACTGGCGAAGGCGGGGGCGTCCGTCGCGGTCTGGTCGCGTGATCCGCAGCGCAACACCTCTGCCGTCGCCGAGCTGGACTCCTACGGCCCTGCTGCGGGGTTCGGCTGCGACGTGGCGGATCGCGGCAGCGTGGATGCAGCCCTGGTGGCCACCCTCGATCGTTTTGGTCGGGTCGATGCACTGTTCGCCAACGCCGGCACGACCGGCGGGGTGAGGTTTGAGGACATGACCGCCGAGGAGTGGGCCCGCGTCATGGACGTCAACGTAAATGGGCTGTTCCACACCGCACAGGCAACCACCAACCAGATGATCGCCCAAGGGGACGGGGGTTCCGTGGTGATCACCGCTTCGCTTGCGGCTCGTTTCGGGTTGCCGACTGCGCCCCACTACACCGCCAGCAAGGGCGCCGCCCTCCAGTTCGCCAGGGCGCTCGCCGTGCGTCTCGCCCGCTACGCGATCAGGGTCAACGTCATCTCACCGGGGTGGATCGCAACCGAGATGACCGAAGAGGTCCAGGCCGATGAGCGTGCGAACACGTATGCGATGGCCCGCACGCCAATGCGCCGCTGGGGCGACGCCGCGGATTTTGAAGGGGCGGCCGTTTTCCTCGCGTCGGATGCGTCGAAGTTCATGACCGGTGCTGAGCTCGTGATCGACGGCGGGTTCTCCGCAGCCTGACGACCGTCAGCGTCGCTGCTGGGCTTCCCAGATGTCCAGCCAGGAACGCACGCCGTCGGTCCTCCCGCCGTCGTTGGCTGCGGCTTCGAGCGCACCGTTGATCTGGCCGCGGGCTTTCCGCGCCAACCGCCGCATCCAAGAAACCGCTCCAACGACTCCGGCGGTGATCCCGACCATGATGCCGCCGAAGATCGCAAGACCGCCGATGGCTCCGCCGAAGATGGTGCCCAGGATGACGGCGAGCAGCGCCAGCCTGCGGGCACGTTTCCGGCCGGCAAGCGTGTTGAAGTCGAGTTCGACCAGATGGCGATCCTTCTTCTCCTGGTCCGTGGTGATCGACTCCATGACCCGGTCCTTGCGGCCGCTCCGGGGGTGACGTTCTGCCCATGCGAGTTGGGACCGGCGCTCGCCGTCGAGCTCGAGGCCCTCGACACGTTCCAGGTAGTCACGAAGCCGCTGCTCGATGACGGAGCGGTCGCCCTCGACGACCGTCCCGCCGCGAACGTGCTTCGGTGCCGTGAGCTTCTCGACCGTCGAGGCACCCTGATCGCGCTCGGTCTCCAGCTCCTCACGAAGCGCCCGCTTGAGTGCGTCTTCTGGGATCCCGACTTCGAGGGCGATGGCCTTGAGGTCCTCGTAGTCGATACGGTCGGCCTTGGCTGCCTCCGCGTTCTCGGCCTCGTGTTGCAGCTCGATGGCGCGGCCGAGGATTCGTTCCGCGAGGGGTCGGCTGAGAGTATCGAGCTTGGCGGCCAGCTCTTCTTCTGCGGCGGCCTCGCGGGCCGCAACGGATTCGGATTCACGCATCATGCGGTCGGCATTGTGCCAGGCGGAGGCCAGTCTCGTAGCGGGACCCGATGTCTCGCCCGCCCGACCGCGTGGCAGCGGTTGGCCACCAGCGGCTCGTTACCATCGCCCTTTCGCTTCGAGGAGGCGTATGAGCACCGAAGCCGACTACCGGCTCCCCCGGAACGTGGTTCCCAGCCACTACGACATCTCGCTGGAACCGGATCTCGGCGCCGCGACATTCACTGGGCATGTGGGCATCGACGTGCAGGTGAACGAGGCGACGCAAACCGTCGCTGTGAACGGGGTCGAACTCGTCGTGAACGGCGTGGAGGTCGTCAACCCGGCAAGTCGAGAGCGCGTGGCCGCAACTGCTCAGCTCGAGCCGGACCATGAGCGGATCGTGTTCGTGCTGGAACACGAGATCGGCCCGGGCGGCTGGCGGCTGGAGGTGGACTTCTCCGGAACCCTCAACGACCAGCTCAGGGGCTTCTACCGCTCCGTCTACCAGGACGACGCGGGCACCGACCACGTGCTCGCGACCACGCAATTCGAGGCCACGGAGGCGCGCCGGGCGTTCCCGTGCTGGGATGAGCCGGATCTCAAGGCCACGTTTGCGGTCTCCCTCGCCGTCGCAGACGACCTGATGGCGGTTTCGTGCGGGCCGGTGATTGCCGAAGAGCCGATCGGTGACGGGAGGCGTTGGGTGAGGTTCGGTACCACGATGAAGCTCTCCACGTATCTGGTGGCCTTTGTCGTTGGGCCACTGGAAGCAACGGCTCCCCTCGACGTCGACGGCACCCCGCTGCGCGTGATCCATGTCCCCGGCAAGGGCCACTTGGCCGGCTTCGCTGAGGAGTTTGGGGCGTTCGCCCTCCGATTTTTTGCCGACTACTACGGGATTCCGTACCCGGGGGAGAAGCTCGACCTGCTGGCGATCCCCGATTTCGCTGCTGGGGCCATGGAGAACCTCGGTGCCGTGACATTCCGCGAGTCATTGCTCCTGATCGACCCGGCGGCGGCCACTCAGGACGAACTCACCCGGGTGGCGGATGTCATCGCCCACGAGTTGGCGCACATGTGGTTCGGGGATCTCGTGACGATGCGGTGGTGGAACGGTCTGTGGCTCAAGGAGGCGTTTGCGACCTTCATGGAGATGGTGTGTGTCGATGCGTTCCGTCCGGAATGGCGGCGCTGGGCGGCGTTCGCTGCTGAGCGGGATCACTCGATGGACACCGACGGTCTGCGCAGCACCCGTCCCATCGAGTTTCCCGTGGCCTCGCCTGAGGATGCGGATGCCATGTTCGATGTCATCACCTACAGCAAGGGCGCGGCCGTGCTGCGAATGCTCCAGCAATTCCTCGGTGAGGAGGTCTTCCGGCGGGGGATATCGCAGTATCTCACCACCCACGCCTACGGCAATGCCGAAACCCACCACCTGTGGGAGGCGCTCGAAGAGGCGTCTGATCAACCGGTCCGGGCGATCATGGATTCGTGGATCTTCCAGGGCGGCCACCCTCAGATCGAGGTCGCCGCCACCGATGACGGCTACGTGCTGCGCCAGGAGCGGTTCCAGTTCATCGGCGAGTCGACAGATCGGTGGCAGGTCCCGGTGTTGTACCGCACCGACGAGGCTGAGGCGCGGGTGGTGGTCGACGACGATGTGGCCATCCCGCCCGGCGAGGGGCTCTTCGTCAACAGTGGGGGCAACGGCTACTTCCGCACGCGGTACGTCGGTGCGCTGCACACGGATATCGGGCGGCGGCTTCCCAAGCTCGGCGCTGAAGAGAGGCACCTCGTTGTGGCCGACGCTTGGGCCAATACGCTCGCAGCCGAAACCTCCGCAGCTTCGTTCCTCGACCTCATCGCGACATTGCGCGGAGAGCGGGACGTCGAGGTGTTGGGGGCGATGGTCGGTGGCCTCCGCGAGCTGAACCGGGTGATTTCGTCCGATGGGCGCCCCGCTCTCCAGCAGTTCGTCCGCTCCCTCGTCGGGCCGGCTGCCGCAGACGTCGGCTGGGCCGTGCAACCGGGGGAGAGCGACGTTGAACGCCGGTTCAGGGGCGCGGTGTTGACCACACTTGGTGTGCTTGGTGCCGACGAAGGCACGATCGGGGAGGCGAGGGGGCACCTCGCCGGGGTCCTCGACGGGACCGCGAACCTCGACGGAGAAGTGGCGGCGGCGGCGATCGACATCGTTGCGGCCAATGGCGATGCGTCGGATCACGAGCGCTTTGCGTCGGCGATGCAAGGAGCAGCCAGCCCGCAGGACCGGGAGCGGTATCTCAACGCTCTCGCAGCCATCCCCGACGTGTCCTCGGCGCACACCACCCTCCAGATGGTTCTCGATGGTCGCATCAGGAGCCAGAACTCGATGAGGACCGTCTCCCGGCTGATTGCCAACCGCATCGCCGGAGTCCAGATGTGGAGCGAGGTCGAGGAGTCCTGGGACGAGTTGCTCGCAATCATGCCGCCCTTCTCTGCCCGCAACATGATCGGCTCCGTCCACCTGCGGTCCGAGCCCGACGTCGCCGACGACATCCGGCGCTGGCTGGCCGACCATCCGTTGCCCGGCGGCGAGCAACTTGTTGCCCAGCAGCTCGAGCGGCTCGCGGTGCGGGTCATGCTCAGAGAGCGGGAGGAGGCCGTCGCCATCCCGAGCTTCTCGTCGGCGGGCAGCGAGGAGGCGCCGGCCTCAATAGAATGATTGCGCCACGATTCACAAAGGAGAACCGATATGGGATTCATGGACACGATCAAAGGCTGGTTTGGCAAGGCCAAAGAAACCACGGGGGACGTGACCGAGAAGGCCGGTGACGTTGCCGAGGGTGCTTGGGACAAGACCAAAGACAAGACCAAGGACCTCGTAGAGGACGTCAAGGACAAGTTCGACGGCGACGGTGGCGATGTGGTCGACAAGGCCAAGGATGCTGCAGGCGATGCAGCCGATGCAGCGCAAGATGTTGCTGGTGATGTGGCCGACACTGCGAAGGACGCCGTCGACGGCAGCTGACCCCTCACTCGACCGACGATGAACCGCTGCCCCCAAAGAGGGGCGGCGGTTTCTCTTGGGTGCGGACCGGTTCCATGCCGCCTCTGTGACGTCTGGCAGCACCTGGCGGTCGACTGCTCCTTCGCCTCAAAAGGCGATTCCAGAACCGGCTTGTCTGCAAAACTCACTCGAGACATGGACCGTCCCTATCTTGCCCTCGAACACCCGATCCGGATGGCACATCGCGGCTCGCGAGCGTTGTGGCCGGAAAACACGATGGTGGCCTTCGGCGAGGCGATCGATCTTGGGTACCGCTATGTCGAGACCGACGTGAGGGTCACGCTCGACGGAGTCGTCGTGGCGTTTCATGATGCGGAGCTCGATCGCACGACCAATGCAATGGGGAAGATCAGCGACTGGCTGTGGGAGGACCTCCGGCACCTGGACGCCGGGTGGTCGTATGGTGCTGCGGTCGGCTACCCGCACCGAGGCAACGGGGTTGGCATCCCGCGTCTCGACGAGGTCCTCGCCACCTGGCCCGATGTTCATTTCAACATCGATCTCAAGGCTTCAGGGATCGAGTGGGCGGTCGCCGACGTCATCACCAGGGCGCGGCGCAGGACATCGACGATGATCGGCTCCTTCCACGACCGGCGCATCGCCAAGTTCCGGCGGATCACTCGCGGCGAGGTCGCCACCTCTGCCGGTCCCGCCACGGTGGCGCGAGCCTGGGCAGCGTCCAGGGCCGGCCGCAGCCTCCCCGGCTCGGTTGACGCCTATCAGGTCCCGGCCGGGCACGCAGCGGCCTCCGGCTCGATCGCAAGTTCGTGGCCGCCGCTCACGCAGCAGGGAGCCAGGTTCACGCCTGGACCGTCAACGAGGCCGTCGACATGGAGCAGCTTCTCGACATCGGCGTCGACGGCATCATCACCGATCGGCCCGACACGTTGAACGATGTCCTGCGGAGGCGGGGCCACGATGTCTGAGCGGATCTGCGCGATCGCGTTCGGCTCCACCGAGCCGGCGCGCTGTACGGCCTGGCTGCGTGGGACCTTCGCCACCTGTGGCGCGATCGCTCCTGCATCGAATATGGTCGTGGTGTTCTCCCAGCAGAGGAGTGAAGAACATGCGCGTCGATGACGTGATGTCTCGGAACGTGGTGACGGTTGAGCCCGACGACTCGTTGCATCACGCCGCGGAGCTGATGTCTGAGCACAGGGTGAGTGGCTTGCCGGTTGTCGCGGCGGGTCGTCTCGTTGGCGTGCTGACCGAATCCGACTTCCTCCGGCTCAGCACCGGCAAGGGCCGGCGCCGCTGGCTCGATGCGGTCTTCGGAGCCCGGGACTACCCGGAGAGCGCCACAGAGGTCGGCGACATGATGACGCCCAACCCGGTGACCGTTGCGCCAGACAGACGACTGAGGGATGCCGCCCGCATCATGATCGACGCCAACGTCAAGCGCCTCCCGGTCGTGGACGCGGAAGGCGTGTTGCGAGGCATCATCAGCCGGGCCGACATCATGAAGAGCTACGCCCGATCCGACGAAGCCGTCGCCGAAGAGATCCACGATGCCCTCCACGAGTACATCGTCAGGGGCGTGGAGGTCGAGGTCAACGACGGTGTTGTAACCCTCGACGGCCGTGTTGCGCTCCGTACGGGGGCCCGGCTCGCTGAGGAGTTGGTCCGCCGGGTCGACGGCGTCGTGTCGGTCAACAACCGCCTGGGCTGGGAGGCCGACGAGCTCATGTTGTGAGCCTCGGCTCCCAACGGCTCGGCTCTCATCCCGTGGCTTCGAACGGGATGCCGCCGAGTTGGATCAGCCGGTCGATGACCGCATCTCTCGCCTGGTCGAACGTGGCGTTTCTCACCTCGTGGTGTGATTCGCCCTTCTCCTGCAGGTAGACCCGGTACGAGCCTCCGTCGTCCAGGATGTAGAGGCCGTCGCGCGGCCCGACGACGTTGCGCCCCAGCGCGAGCATCACATCCGGCGTAGGAATCTCGGCGATCAGGTCGATGCGCTCCAGGTTGAACGCCTCGGCGAAGTCGGCGGCGTTGGTGGCTCGACGCCCGATGACTTGGGATGCGAGCCGCCACGCCGTGCGCTCCAGGATGGCGCGTGCCTGCTCCTGTCGCGTCGGCATGGTCATGACGGGCGAGAGTAGCGGCCTACGGTGATGTCCGGCTACGCCACCAGGCTCACCAACTCGTCGAGCGCCGCTTCGATGTGGATGGGGATGTCGCCGACGTCGGGGGTCAATTGCGGGCAGGCAACGATGCCGACATCGAGCTGGTCCAGGTAGCTCATCATGGTGATGTTGAGGCCGTTGCCGTCGTAGATCGGTGCCAGCGGGTAGTTGGCAACCATCAGCGCGCCGCCGAGGAACAACGGCATCGGCGAACCCGCCAGATTCGACATGGTGAGGTTGAAGAGCGGAGTCATCCGCTCCGTGAGGTGATGCGAGGCGGCATATCGGAACAGGTGCGCGGTCACTGTTGCCGGCGACATCTCGCTGAGCTCCCGCACGGGGTCGCCCTCACCGCTCTTCAACTGCGCTTTGGCGCTTTCCGTCTGCTGGGCGATGAACTGAAGCCGCGCCAGCGGGTCGGCGAGGTCGGTGCCCAGCCTGATGAACATGTTCATCAGCTGGTTCTGTTCTGCGGCCAGCTTGGTGTCGCCACGGAACGACATGGGCACCATCGCAACGAGCGAATCGGCAACGTCTTCGCCCCTCCCCGCCAGCCAGTTCGCCAGACCCCCGCTGCACGCCGCAAGGACGACGTCGTTGAATGCCGCCCCTGTCGATCGCCTGACGTGCTTGATGAGGTCGAGCGGCATCGTCCGGAACGCAAAAACCCGCTCAGGGCTCAGGGCGGCGCTGAACGACACCTGGGGTGCACCGGCGGGAAGCGTCGAGGCAAGGGTGCCGTGGCGCTCTGCTGCGATGCGACGGCGCATGCGCAGGGCATGGGAACCCCGCCGGATGGCGCGCATCGTGCGGACCGGCTGCAGCGCCATCGAGCCCGCGGCGCGGGTGATGAGCCGCAGGTCGCCAGGCACCTCTGCAGGCTCCCACGGCTCCATGGGTTGGTTCACCTCGACGATCTCGGGAGTGAGGTCGAACATCGCCGACACCATCTGGATCCCCGCCATACCGTCCATTGCTGCATGGTGTGCCTTGGAGAGCACGGCAAACCGGTTACCTTCGACTCCGTCGATCATCCATGCCTCCCACAGCGGGCGACTCCTGTCGAGTTGTGTCGACATGAGCTCGCCTGCCAGCCTCGCCAGCTCGGCGGGACTCCCCGGGGCAGGGACGGCGATGTGCCGGATGTGCCAGCCGAGGTCGAACTCGGGGTCGTCGACCCAGCGCGGATGGTCGAGCTGCAGCGGCACCTCGGCGAGACGTTTGCGAAATTGCGGAACGAGGTGAATCCGGTCTTCATACACCCGGCGGACGGTGTCGGCCCCCCACCCGCCGGCGGCCGTCGCCGGATCGAAGATCGCCAAGCTCCCGACATGCATGTGGGCCGTCGGCGACTCGAGATACAAGAAGTTGGCGTCGAACGCAGAGAGCCGCTGCATACGGAGAAGATAGGTGCTACTACAACGTCCGCTCAAGGGCCTTTTGGACGTACACCGTATCGCTTCGGCCTGCGGCCTCGCTCTTTGTCACGCTCGGCTTGGGCCTCGCTCTTCGTAGGAAGGTCGAGAGGTTGATCGCTGAACTCTCGGCGCTTCGTGCAGATTCGGTCGACGAAGAGCGAGCGAAGCGATGCGATACGTTGTACGCCACTGCTGTCCCGAGCTGTGCGTTGGCGTTCAGGCTGGGCCCAAGAGGCTCAGCGGAGCGGCGAGCCTCTTGGCGAGCCGGCCGCTGGTGCCGGGGCATGTGCGGCCCGCCCGAAGGGGGGAGACTGCTGAACAAGGCGTCGTGCGGGCTCGCAGGACCGAAGGAGTGCCTCGTCACGAGCTTGAGCACGAGCCCGAGCTGACGTTGTTCCGCAGTCTCCTTGGAGCGGACAGTATCTCTTCGTCCGGCGAGACGACAGCGTGCCTATCCGCGCGGCTCCTACTCGGCTACCACCGGTTTGAACGCTGGGCGGGTTTGCTCGTAATGGTCGATGGCATCGTTGTGTACGAGCGTGAGGGCTATGTGGTCCAGGCCGTTGAGGAGGCAGTGCCTGGCGAAGTCGTCGATCTCGAAAGTGGTCGTGAAGTCGCCTGCGGCGACCGTGGTGGTCTCCAGATCGATGACCACCTCGTTGTCGGGGTCCTCGGCCATCGTGGTGAGGATGGCGACTTCGTCGTCGGTGAGGACGACCGGGAGTAGGCCGATCTTGTGGCAGTTGCTGCGGAAGATGTCGGCGAACGAGGGGGCGATGATGGCCTCGAACCCCCAATCCTCCAATGCCCAGGGTGCGTGCTCCCGTGACGAGCCCGAGCCAAAGTTCGGGCCGGTGACCAGCACCTTGGCGTCGGCGTATTCGGCGCGGTTGGTGACGAAGTCGGGGATCAGCTCGCCCTCGGTGTCGAAAGCCCAGTCGAAGAACAGATAGGGACCGAAGCCGGTGCGCTCAACACGCTTCAAGAACTGTTTCGGGATGATCTGGTCGGTGTCGACATTGGCCCTCGGCAGTGGCGCCATCTGGCCCTGGATGATTGCCACGGGATCCATCAGGACGTCTCCCGAGTGCAGGCGAAGGTCATGACCAGGTCCTGACGTCGACGAAGTGACCCTCGACGGCAGCAGCAACCGCCATCTGCGGGCTCACCAAGTGGGTGCGCCCGCCGCGGCCTTGGCGGCCCTCGAAATTGCGGTTCGACGTCGAGGCGCATCGTTCCCCCGGCGAGAGGATGTCCGGGTTCATCCCGAGACACATGGAGCATCCGGCGTCGCGCCAGTCGAAGCCCGCCTCCTTGAAGATCCGATCGAGTCCCTCTTCTTCGGCCTGAAGCTTCACGAGACCCGATCCCGGCACCACCATCGCCGATACGTTCCGATGGACCTTCTTGCCGGCGAGCAATGCGGCGCCGGCGCGGAGATCTTCGATGCGGCCGTTCGTGCACGAGCCGAAGAACACCCGGTCGATGGCGATGTCCGTGATCGCCGTACCGGGATCGAGATCCATGTAGTGCAGCGCCCGCTCGGTGGTGTCGCGGTCGAGAGGATCGGTGAAGTCGTCTGGCGAGGGCAGCGTTGCCGTCACCGGCAGGGTCTGGGCGGGGTTGGTTCCCCACGACACGTAGGGGGCCAGATCCGCAGCGTCGATGTCGACGTGGGCATCGAAGGCGGCCCCCTCGTCGGTCGGGAGTGTCGACCAGTAGGCGACGGCTTCGTCCCACGCCGCTCCCTTCGGTGCGTGCCTGCGGCCATCGAGGTAGGCGAACGTTGTCGCATCCGGGGCGATCATGCCTGCTCGCGCTCCGCCCTCGATGGACATGTTGCAGATGGTCATCCGCCCCTCCATCGTGAGCGACTCGATCGCCGAACCGCGGTATTCGACGACATACCCAACACCACCGTCGACGCCGATGCGGGCGATGATCCCGAGTATGACGTCCTTGGCCGTCACCCCTGTCGCAAGCTCGCCGTCCACTGTGATGGCCATCGATTTGGGCCGGGCCTGCGGCAGCGTCTGCGTTGCCAGCACGTGCTCGACCTCGGACGTGCCGATGCCGAAGGCGAGTGCTCCGAACGCCCCATGGGTCGAGGTGTGGGAATCCCCGCAGACGATGGTCATTCCCGGCTGAGTCACGCCTTGCTCCGGCCCGATCACGTGGACGATGCCCTGGCGCGGGTCGTCGATCCCGTAGAGCGTGATGCCGTTGCGCTTGCAGTTCTCCACGAGTGTCTCGATCTGCTTGCGGGACAGCGGATCCTGGATCCCCAGCGAGCGCCCCTCCGTCGGCACGCCGTGATCGACCGTGGCAAGCGTGAGGTCAGGCCTGCGGACGGCTCGCCCCTGTAGATCAAGTGACTCAAAAGCCTGTGGCGAGGTGACCTCGTGGACCAGGTGCAGGTCGATGTACAGGAGGTCGGGCTCGTCGCCTCCGGTGCGGACGAGATGGTCGGTCCACACCTTCTCGTACAGGGTCCGTGGTGCTGGCATTACTGGTTCCTACTCGGGAGCCCCGGATGGTAGGACATCGCGCCAGAGCAGCAGACCGCGTGTGCGGTTCGAGGATGACGTGCCCGGATGGGCAGGCTTTCGTGCAGGAGCCGGGTGCTGCGCGATGCGAGATTGAGCCGGCGCTACATTCGAGGTCGAACCACTGAACGATCTGGGGTCAGATGAGGCGCCGTGCCACAATCGCACACCGTCACGCAAGCCGCGCCACAGAGTCCGTGCGTGATGAGCGGGCACAGCCCTCGCTGCACGGTGCCACCGTGAGGGCCACAGGCAGCGGACCGGCCGGCAACAGGGCGGTGGGCCGGCTCGTCTCGCTCATGACCGATGGTGCCCCGCCGGACGCACAGCGCTACAGCGTGGTCCCGGCGGACCAGCACTGGCAAGGCCGGAACGTCGACATGAAGGTCTCCGACGACGGGAAGATGGCCGTCAGGCACGTTGGGCTCTATCCGAAGGGCGAGGGTCGCCGCTACCAAGACTTCTTCGCCACCAGCGATGTCATCGCTCGTGCTGCCGGCAAGCTTGCCTCACTCAGGTCCATCTATGAGATTCATCGCGGTGCTCAGCTCGGCGAGTCGGCTCCAGACGGGTCTCCGATGTACACGACCATCGTCGCCAACAAGGAGCTCGGGGTGTGGGGGGAGCAGGCGGCAGCTCCTCTCAACTGCGATGACAACACGCGGTCCTTTCTCGGCATGGAGACGCTCGCCCCAGGCGACGCCGATCGCGACCAGGTCTCCGCCGAAATCGCGGCAAAGCGACCGTGGCGTTCGACGACAACGGCGAATGTCGCCGCAACCCCTTCGGAATGGGGGGACGAGGTCAAAACGGTGGCAATGGAGGCTCTGACCGGCGAGAAGGGGGAGCGTGCCCGCGTCAAGTACCGCAGCATGGCGGAGGATGAGAAGCAACGTCGCGCCAGGGAAGGCATCAACGCTTGCGCTCGAGCGGGCCTCGGCGGAGCGTACGGCGTCTTTGGGGCGTCCGGTCGCCACTTTGCACCTGTTGTCGCAACGAGCGGTGCCGACGAGGTTGCGCTGGAGGCTCACGTGCAGGACCAGACCACGAAGGGCCCTGCCAAGGATGAGATCCGGCCGGGGGATCACCGTGCGTTCAACCCTGAGTGGTATTTCCAGATGTACGGCCCGGCGCGGCACGCCCTACCGAGTGGTGAAGTTGAAGACCAAACCTTCTACGGCAGGCACCGCAGCACGTACCCGCACGACGCGGACCTCATCGTGGTTGCGTTTGAGAAGCTCCCCGCACCGAGAACTCGAGAGCAGCTCGCCAGCCGCCGACTTGCCCTCGGCCGCGAGCTTGTCGAGAAGATCGCGGGAGGCGCCGCGACAGAACGGCAGCAGCTGAACACTACAAAACTGGCCGGATTCCAAGCTGAGATCGGACGGGTTCTTCTGCCCGCCCAGATCGACGTCGAGAGTCTCCCCAGTGCGTTGGATGAGTATCCGGACTGGCTGCTCCGCTGGGCAGGACGACTCGAAGATGCGTCCGCGGCCATCGATGTCGGCCTTGACCCCAATACGAGAACCTACCTGACGCTGCGGTTGCTGAATTGGGCGCGCACGATTCGGCGCGGGGTGCTCTCGATGGACTGACGGGCCACGTTTGACAAATGGTCGGTAACTGCCGACAATTCGGGACATGCCGACCAGCAAGCCACGGGCGACCCAGCCGGAGCGTGACGAGCCAAGACTGTCCTCGACCGGCCCTGACTATGCGCTCGAAGACACGGTGCAGGCATCGACGCCTGCACAACTCAAAGCGCTCGGCGACGACACCCGCCGCATCATCCTCGACTTGTTGCTCGATCGGGCAGCGACCACCACCCACCTTGCTGCGGCCATGGGCAAGCCCAAGGGCACTGTTGGCTATCACCTGAAAGTGCTCGAGAAAGCCGGCTTCATCCGCATCGTGCGCACCGCACAGGTCCGGGCGATGACCGAGAAATACTACGGGCGCACGGCCCGCACGATCGTCGTGAAGGCGAGTGAGGCGTCCGTCACGCCGTTCCCGATGCTTGCCGAGGCGATGGGTGAAGCCCGCGTGCTTCATCCCGACGACGCCCTGCCGATGTTCACGCTCCGGCACGTCCGTATCCCCGAAGCGCGGGCTGTCGAATTCGCCGAGCGTCTGTACGAGTTGTCCGAGGAATTCGTCGATCTGCCGAGGGGCGGCGACGTCGTGTACGGCCTCATCGCCGGGGTGTTCCCCACCGACCGGCCAAGGTTTCCCGACGGAGAGCACGAATGACCGACACGCAGGCGAAGAATGGCGCAGCCGAGAAGATCGCGCTGGGTGCCAACTACGCAAAGCTGTGGACGGCGAGCGTCATCTCCAACCTCGGCGACGGTATCGCCGTCATCGCCTACCCGTGGCTGGCTTCGGCCGTCACCAGGGATCCCATCCTGATAGCGATGATTGCCGTTGCCCAGCGGCTGCCCTGGCTCGTGTTCTCACTGCCGGCCGGCGTGATCACCGATCGTGTGGATCGGCGCAAGATCATGGTGGCGATGGATGTGGTGAGAGCCGTTGTCACCTTGTTTGTCGCCGTGGCGGTCGTGCTCGGGGCCGACAGGCTGCCGAGTCCCGACGAGATCGCCGGTGGCCTCGAGATCTCGACCAACGTGGCGTTGTACTCCGTGCTCGTCGTTGCGTCACTCCTTTTTGGCTTTGCGGAGGTGCTGCGGGACAACGCGGCGCAGACGATCCTCCCTGCCATCGTTCAGCCCAAGGCGCTCGAACGTGCCAACGGCCGGTTGTGGGGCGCCGAGTTGGTTGCCAACAGCTTCGCGGGGCCGCCCCTTGGCAGCTTCCTCATCGCCTTGCTCTTCGCCCTGCCGTTCTTTGTCGATGCCGGCACCTTTGCAGTCGCCGCTGCCCTCGTCTTCCTGATCAACGGTGACTTCCGCACCCACAAAGACGGCGAGCGGGGCAAGGTGGAGTGGCGCAAAGAGATAGGGGAGGGTTTCCGCTGGCTGTGGCACCACCCCCTTCTCAAGCCCATGGCGATCATCCTCGGCCTCATGAACGGGTTGTCGAGCATCACCTTCGCCACGCTCGTGCTGTTCTCCCAAGAGGTGCTCGGTATCAACTCCTTTGCCTTTGCGTTGTTGATGACGGGCGGCGCCGTCGGCGGCATCATCGGTAGCCTCGCCGCTCCCAAGATCAGCGAGAAGCTCGGATCGGGCACATCGCTCTACCTGACGCTCGTCGGAGGCGCGATCACGTCGCTGATCATCGGGCTCAGCTCGTTCTGGCCCATTGCCTGGCTGATGTTCGTTGCCTTCACTTTTGCTGCGGTGCTGTGGAACGTGATCACCGTGTCGTTGCGGCAGACGATCATCCCCGACAAGCTGCTCGGCAGGGTCAACAGCGTGTACCGGTTCTTCGCCTGGGGGATGATTCCGATCGGGCTGGCAATCGGCGGCGTGTTGGTCTCCGTCACCGAAGCCGCCGGCGGTCGTGAGCTCGGGCTGCGAATGCCCTGGTTTGTGACGGCCGCTGCCTACGCGCTGCTGTTCTTCTACGCCGCACCGAAGCTCACGACGGCCAAGCTCGAGGCCGCCCGCGCCGAAGGCATCGCCGCCAAAGAGGCGGAAGCCGCGGCGCAGGCCGACGCCGGCGCACCGGAAGACGGAGCCGACTGAGCCCGGCGTCGGCTTCTCGATTGCCGGTTGTCCACTGTCCCGTCGTGGTGCATGTATCAGCGGCCCACAGTCCCGCTCTGTCTGGGGAGTCCTCAACGCGGAGCGCCCCAACATGTATGCACCAAACGGTTCGCACGACAGGGTCGATCCAACCGACCTTCTGCCGCGACCGGCATCTCGGAATGACGGCTACGACCTCGGGGCGCGCTTCGATGCGTTGAAGGCGAGCCTTCGCGAGGACCCCGACCACGCCCGAGCCCGGATCTCTGATCTGCGAACTGCGGTCGTCCCCGCAACAGGTGCACGACCACCGAGCCGGCACGGGGATGCGGCTGCCGTGGTCACACCGCATCCGGCAGTCGATGCCCCAGACGAGGTCGCACCCGTGGTTTCCCACGGAGGTCGGCCACGGGGTGGGCCGAGCCGGGACGGGTCGCACAGCATCATGATCCGGGTCTTGGTGATCGCCCTGGTGCTGCTCATTGTTGGGGCAGTCGCCTTCACTGCTGGCAGGCAGATCGGCACACCTGTGCAGAGCGCAGCGCCGCAGGACCTCGCTCCCGACGAAGTGGTCGAACCGCAACCGGCGGCTGTGGTGTCCGAGGCTCGCCAAGTTGTGGAGGACCGTGCAGCGGGCACTACTGAATCGACGGCGATCCCGGCGCCACGCTCGGTCAGCTCCGGTGCGGTTGAGGCCGCAGCAGCCGGTGCGCTGGCCGCCGCCGGCTATCCCGACCTCGCCGTCGAGTTCCACGATGGCACTCTCGAGCTTGCCGGAGTTGTGGCGGCTCACGATCTGATCGACGGCTACTTCGCTCACGTTGCGGAGGTGGAGGCCGTTGTCGCCGACATCGACGCTGTCGATCACGTCACGTCCCATTTGTACCTGCGCGGGGACGAAGCTCGGCTCCGCGAGGAGCTCGGTGCCATCTCCGCAGGTGGCGCGCTCGTCTTCGACACGGACAGCGTTGCGCTCTCCGCCGAGGCGACCGAGGCGCTGGGGCGCGCCGCCGACGTGATCCTTTCCCATCCGGGGTTGCGGGTGCTCGTTGCCGGCCGTACCGATGCCAGAGGCAACGCCGATGCCAACGCCGTGCTTGCCGCCGAGCGAGCCCAGGCCGTGGTTGCCCACCTTGTCTCTCTTGGCGTACCGATTACCCGCCTCCAAGTGGCGTCGTACGGCGAGCTGTTCCCCGAAGAAGGCGCCACAGACGCCGAGAGTCGCCGCGTCGACTTCGAGGTGGCGCCATGAAGCGCATCGTCCTGGTTGCTCTTGCTCTGGCCGTCACCGGCGCAGGTTGTGCCGAACAGATCGACGCCGCCCTCAACCCGAAGACACAGCCGGTGCGGGAAACCACCTCACCGCCATCTTCCGCGGCCCCGACGACACCCCTCGAACCGGTCATCGTCACCGATGGCGTCACCGTCACGGAGGACACGATCTACGTCGGGGTGCTCGCCGATCTGAGTGGGCCGTTCTCCGGAAACGTCATCGACCTCATCGATGCCCAGCTGGCGTTCTGGACGGACCTCAACGAGCTGGGCGGGATCGCCGACCGCCGCGTCGAGGTGCTCGTGGCAGACACGGGATACGATCTCGACCGGCATCAGGCGAGCTATGCGGACCTCGTAGATCAAGTGGTGATGTTCACCCATTCCACTGGTTCGCCGCACACGGCCGCCATCGCCGACGATCTCCGCCGCGACGATCGGGTGGCCATCCCGGTGGGCTGGTACTCGGGCTGGTCGGACCCTGCCCTGGGGTCGCACATCCTGGAGATCGGAGGCAACTACTGCCTGGAAGCGGTCAACGCCATCTCGTACCTCGTGGAGAACCATGCCGGCACAGAGCATGCGCCGACCCTCGCCATCGCAACGGATGCCGGGGACTACGGCCAGGACTCGGCAGCCGGTGCCAGGCATGTCGCCTCAGAGCTTGGTATCGAGGTTGTCTACGACGGGGAGGCGGCACTGGCGTTCGGTGCGGATGCCGGACCGGTTGCCGCTGCGATCGCCGCCAGCGGCGCCGACTACACATGGCTGGCGACCGATCCGATCACTACCGCAGATGTCGTGAGCAAGGCGCTCAACGCCGGCTACCAGGGCTCGTGGTCGGGGGCGTCGCCATCGTTCAGTCCCCGCCTCTTGGACACGGCTCTCGGCGAGTACCTATCGCAGGCCTGGCTGCTGTCGGTGTTCTTCGCACCGCTCGGCGCCGACGTCGAGGGGATGGATGCGGCGTATCGGGTCCTGCAGGAGTCGTTTCCCGACCGCTATCCCAGCGATGCCTTCGTCGGCGGGTATCTCCAGTTCTCCCTCGCCGCCCAGGTGCTGGCTCGGGCGGCAGACCTTGGGGACATGACTCCGGCAGGCGTCGTTGCGGCCGTCGCCGACCTTGGTTCGGCCGACTTTGGTGGGCTCAGCCCCGCAAACTCCTATGCGGGAAGCCTCGACGATACGGCGGCTCGCGCCACCGGCCTGTACCGCCCGGGGAAGGCGCAGTTCGACCACAACGGCGGGCTCGGCGCCCGTCTGGCCGACGGTGCCCGATCGCCCTTCGAGCCGGTCCGGGCCTTCGAGGTTTCCGATGTGGCCGCCGCCCTGGATCTCGCACATCCCTGCTACGTGTTGGGTTCGTAGGAGGCGGAATCGACGTCCGATCCGGCCGAGCCTGCCAGACTGAGCCGGCAACCACGCCACTATCGGGATGGACATGGGTAGGGCTCATGGCAGCCGGCTGAGGAAACGCGTGCGATTCGTCGCATCGCTTGCGCTCGCGCTCACGATGTTCACGCCCCTGCCGGTGGCGCTTGCTCTCGAGACCCAGACGTGGGACACCCTCGCCGAGTTTGATGCCGGCACCTACGACAACACGGTCGGCATCAGCGGACGGCTCCGGGGACGGTGTGCAACTCGGGCCCGACGGCGTCGGCGTTCCCGATCCCGCAATCGAGTGGTGGGATGCGGCGTGGGGTCAGCGCCGCTGCGTTGTGGTCTCGAATCCGGGTGCCGCCACACTCACCGAGTTTCCCGTCCAGGTGATCGTCGATACCGCGGTGTCGATCGGCGGCGGCCGTATGGACGCCGCAGGCGACGACATCCGGTTTGTTGCCGCCGATGGCGCCACGGAGCTCCCGTATTGGATCCAGTACGGGATCAACACCGCTGAGACATCGGTCTGGGTTCAGGTGGATACGCTGCCCGTCGGCGACACCACGCTCTGCATGTACTACGACAACCCGGCTGCGGCCGCCGTATCGGATCACGTGGCCCCCTTCACCTACTCCACCCAGGAACCGCTGTACGTACGCGTCCAGGAAGGCGGGTCGTTTGCCTTCGGCTTCGCTTCCTACAGCGACGACAACGTCGTGTCGGTCGGGACCATGACCGCTCCCGGTGCGCCGGTGTTCACCCTCGGTGAGGGCGATCGGGGCGTCGCCGACGTCGGAGAGGCTGGGGTGGTGTGGGCCAATGGTCCCCTGGCTTCGAAGGGGCGGATCAACGGCAGCGATGCGTTGGTGCCGATCGCCTTCCTGGGGACGGCGTTTGCGATGCCGTCGGTGCGGGGCGTCGAGGAGTACTCGCTGTTCGCCCCATTTGCCGCCGCCACGGTGGACTTCTTCATCGGCGGCGCTGCTGCCCCAGACCAGACCGTCACGATTCCCGCGGGGACGCAGACGGTCATCGTCGAGAACAAGGGTGGGTCAAACGGGGCCATCATCGAGTCCGACGTCCCGATCCTGGTGTTCTTCGAGGCAAGCGGCGGAGACACCTATGCCGCCTACCCGGCGACCGCGGAACCGCTGTACGGCGTGCCCACCACCCGGCGTTTGTCGACCTCTCTCGTCGACGGCGCATCGCTGGTCGAGCAACAGTCGGACGGCGCCACCGATGCACCCGACACCGTCAACCGCGGCATCATCAACGACCAAGGCGGCTACGCCGGCCAAGCCACCGGCATCGCCGTCCGGCTCACGACGACGCAACCCGTCGGGGTCATCTCCCAGGCTGACCAGGACGGCATCGAGTCGACCGTGCTGCTGCCCCTCCGCGAGTTCAACTCGCTGTTCTTCATCCCCGATCTGGCGGGAGGCAACGCCCAGTACATTGCCACGGCGTGTGCGACCCAGGGTGGAGTCATCGACTTCGGCCCACAGAACGAGGTCTGTGCCGGATCGGGTGGGGCACCGTTCCCCGGAAAGGCGCGGTTCACGAATCGTCCGCAGGGGTCGCGCATCGAGGCGACCGATGGCACGCCATTCATGGTGCAGTGGGAGTGGTCCTCCACCGACGACGAGTCCAACCTCTGGGGCCCGGTGCAGGGACGCAAGACCGTGCTGAACCCACCTACCGTGAGTGTCGGGGCCGAGCAGGCGCCACTCGTCGCCTCGGGGATGTGGACGTCGGCCGCCTTCGACACCGGCGGGGTGCCGCTGTACGACGCCATCTCGTGGGTGATCGATGCGCTGCCTGTCAACGCCGACATCCAATTCCAGATCGCAACCGCAGCGACGGCGGCGGGACCGTTCACCTACGTCGGGCCGGACGGGACGCCCGCCACTTTCTTCACGACGTCCGGCGACCTCATCCCCGCGGCTCTCGACCTCGACCCGTTCGTGCAGGTGAAGGCGTTCTTCACCAGGGGTGATTCCCTGGTGGCGTCGCCCATCATGCGAGAGGTGACCGTCACCTACGACCTCATCCCGGACGAGGCGGACCTGGCGGTGACGAAGTCCGACAACGTCGACCCCGTCACCGTCGGCTCGGACCTCACGTACACGATGACGGTCGAGAACCTCGGGCCGAGGATTGCACCCAACGTCGTGTTCGACGATCCGCTGCCACCCGGGTTGACGTTCGTGTCGGCGACGGCCGACAACGGCTCGACCTGTGATGCAACGGTGAACTGCGCCCTTGGGGACATGGCAATCGGCGACATCGTGACGGTGACGGTCGTCGCCACCGTCGATGCCTCGTACATCGTCGAGGGCAACAGCTCGCCCATCTCGAACACGGCAACGGCGAGCTCCGACTTCGTCGACCCCATGCCGGACACTGACAGCGCAACAGAAGAGACCACGGTCATCGACGAGACCGACGTGGCGGTGACCAAGACGGACACCCCCGACCCTGTCACCGTCGGCTCGGACGTCACCTACACCGTGACCGTCACCAACAACGGCCCCGGATCAGCGGCCAACGTCGTAATGGATGATCCGCTTCCGGCGGGCCTGACGTTCGTGTCGGCGACGGCGGACAACGGGGCGACGTGCGATCCGACGGTCAACTGCGCCCTCGGCGATCTGGCGGTGAACGAGGTCGTGACCGTGACCATCGTCGCCACAGTCGACGCCACGTACTTCACCGACGGCAACACGTCCCCGGCGGCAAACGGCGCAACCGTGACTACGGACACGCCGGACTCGGACGCCGGCAACGACACCGCAACGGCAGACACGGTGATCACAGACGAGACCGATATCGGCGTGACCAAGAGCGCAGTGCCCGACCCGGTGACGGCGGGCACCGATCTGACCTACACGGTCACCGTCACCAACAACGGCCCCGGATCAGCGGCGAACGTGGTGCTCGACGATCCGCTGCCGACCGGGCTGACATTCGTGTCGGCCACACCGGACAACGGCGGCACATGCGACGCAACCGTCAACTGCGCTCTCGGCGACCTGGATGTCGGTGACGTGGTGGTGGTCACCATCGTCGCCACTGTCGACGCCGACTACATCACCGAGGCAAACGGGTCGCCGATCACCAACACCGGCACGGTCTCGACCGACACGCCGGACTCCGACCCGGCAAACGACGCCGCCACCATCGACACCGCTGTTGTGGAATCCGCCGACGTCGCCATCGCCAAGACCGACGCCCCCGACCCGGTGACGGCGGGTGCGGACCTCACCTACACGGTGACGGTGGAGAACCTGGGTCCGTCGGATGCGCAGGACGTCGTGGTCGACGATCCGTTGCCTGCTGGGTTGACGCTGGTGTCGGCGACAGCAGACAACGGCGCCATGTGCGACGCCACCGTCAACTGCGGTCTTGGCGACTTGGCGTTCGGCGACGTGGTTGTCGTCACGATCATCGCCACAGTCGATGCGACCTACTTCTCTGACGGCAACAGTTCGCCGATCGCCAACACGGCCGGCGTGTCCACCGGCACCCCCGACCCGGAAGCGGCAAACGATGTCGCCACCGCCGAGACCACCGTCGAGAGTTCGGCAGACCTGGCGGTCACCAAGACGGACACCCCCGACCCGATCAGCGTTGGCTCCGATCTCACCTACACCGTGACGGTGGAGAACCTGGGTTCGTCGGATGCGCAGAACGTCGTGATCGACGATCCGTTGCCTGCCGGCCTCGCTTTGGTGTCGGCGACTGCGGACAACGGCGGGGCATGCGACACGACCGTCAACTGCACGCTCGGCACGCTCGGTGTCGGCGATCTGGTGACCATCGAGATCGTGGCGACCGTGAATGCGTCGTTCTTCATCGACGGCAATACGTCGCCCATCTCGAATGTGGCGACCGTCACCTCCGACACCGCGGATCCCGACCCAGGCAACGACACGGCGACCGCCGAGACGACGGTGGACAACGAGGCGGACGTTGCGGTGACCAAAGTCGACGACCCCGACCCTGTGGTCGTCGGCTCGGACCTGACCTACACCGTCACCGTCACCAACAACGGCCCAGGCGTGGCCGCCACCGTCGTGCTCGACGACCCGCTGCCGTCCGGCCTCACCCTCGTCGAGCGCGACGAGCGACAACGGCTCCTCCTGCGACACCACGGTGAACTGCGCACTCGGGAACCTTGCTGTCGATGAGGTCGTCACCGTCACGATTGTTGCCACCGTCGACCCCGCCTACTTCACCGACGGCAACGTATCACCCGTCGCCAACACCGCCACCGTCGTCACCGACACGCCTGATCCCGATCCGGCCAACGACACGGCGCTGGCGGAGACCACGATCGAGGACCAAGCCGACCTCGCGGTGGCCAAGTCCGATGCGCCAGATCCGGTCACGGCGGGCAACGACCTCACGTACACCGTCACCGTCGAGAACCTCGGCCCAGGCAATGCCGCCACCGTCGTCTTGGATGATCCGCTCCCTGCAGGACTGACGTTCATCAGCGCAGCACCCGACAATGGTGCGACCTGCGATGCCACCGTGAGCTGCGCCCTCGGCACGCTCCCCGCGGGGGACGTCGTGACCGTGACGATCGTGGCGACCGTCGATGCGAGCTTCTTCACCGACGGCAACACCTCCCCGATCGTCAACACGGCATCGGTGAGCGCAGCCACTCCCGATCCTGAGCCCGCCAACGACGAGGCGACGGTGGACACGACCGTCGAGGAGTCGGCCGATCTGACCGTGACCAAAGTGCATGATCCCGATCCGGTGACGGCAGGCGAGGATCTGGCGTACACGATCACCGTCGAGAACCTGGGGCCGTCCGAGGCGCAGGCCGTCGTGGTGGATGATCCGTTGCCTGCGGGTCTCACGCTCGTATCCGCAACTGCGGACAACGGTGCCGCGTGTGACACCACCGTGAGCTGCGGGCTGGGGACGCTGGGCGTCAACGAAGTCGTCACCGTCACGATCGTGGCCGCCGTGGATGCGAGCTTTTTCACGGACGGCAACTCGTCTCCGATCACCAACACCGCGACAGTCTCCGCCGACACGCCCGATCCCGATGCCGGCAACGACACGGCGACGGTCGCGACCGCAGTCGACGACTCGGCCGACCTGGCAGTCACCAAGACCGACAGTCCCGATCCGGTGGCCGCAGGCAGCGACCTGACGTACACGGTCACGATCGAGAACCTCGGCCCATCGGACAGCGCGAGCGTCGAGCTCGACGACCCGCTGCCGGCAGGCGTCACCCTCGTGTCGGCGACCGCGGACAACGGGGCGACCTGCGACGGAGCGGTCAACTGCGCCATCGGGGACATGGCCGCCGGGGACCTCGTCACCGTGACGGTCGTGGTCAACGTCGACTCGACCTTCTTCGTCGACGGCAACCTGTCGCCGATCACCAACACGGCGACCGCCTCCGCAGCCACACCAGACCCCGCCGCAGGCAACGGCGCCGCGACCACCGAGACCACGGTCACCGCTGCAGCAGACGTGTCCATCGCCAAAGACGATGCCCCCGACCCTGTCGTGGCGGGTGAGCCGCTGACCTGGACCCTCACGATCGACAACACCGGCCCCTCGGTGGCCGAGGCCGTCGTCGTCACCGATCTCTTGCCCCCTGGCGTCAGCCTCGTCACCGCCGCCGCCGACAACGGAGGGACGTGTGACCCCAACGTCGTCTGCACCCTCGGCGACGTTGGTGCCGGCGGGCAGGTGATCGTGACCGTCGATGTCCTGGTTGACGCCGACTTCTTCACTGCGGGCAACACAAGTCCGATCTCCAACACCGCAACGGTGAGCGCGACGACGGCGGATCCCAACCCCCTCGACAACGAGGACATCGAGGACACCACGGTCGTCGATGCAGGCGACCTCACCATCTCCAAGGACGATCTGCCCGATCCGGTGACGGCAGGCGAGGACCTGACCTACACCATCACGGTGATGAATGCCGGTTCATCCGATGCTCAGAACGTCGTCGTGGACGATCCGTTGCCCGCCGGGCTCACAGTTCTCTCGGCAGACGCCGACAACGGTGGGATCTGTGACTTCTCCGTCAACTGTGACCTGGGCACGGTGGCGGCGGGCACCACGGTGGTGATCACCGTCGTAGCCACGGTTGACCCGAGCTTTTTCACCGACGGCAGGGTGTCACCGATCTCCAACACCGCAACCGTCACCTCGACCACGCCAGACGACACCTCCGACAACACCGCTGGGGAGGACACGACGGTGCTCGACTTGGCTGATCTGGCGCTGGCGAAGGTGGATGATCCTGATCCGGTGACGGCGGGGGAGACGCTGACGTACACGGTGACGGTGGAGAATCTGGGCCCGTCCGATGCGCAGGGTGTCGTGCTGGATGATCCGCTGCCTGCCGGCGTGACGTTCCTGTCTGCGGCCGCGGACAACGGTGCGAGTTGTGATGAAACGGTCAACTGCGGCCTGGGGACGGTTGCCGCAGGGGAGATCGTGACGGTGACGATCGTGGCCACCGTGGATGCGAGCTTCTTCTCCGACGGCAATACCTCGCCGATCTTCAACACGGCAACCGTCTCGTCGGACACGCCGGATCCGGATGCGGGGAACGACTCGGCGACGGCAGACACGACCGTTGTCGATTCGGCTGATCTGGCGGTGGCGAAGGTGGATGATCCTGATCCGGTGACGGCGGGGGAGACGCTGACGTACACGGTGACGGTGGAGAATCTGGGCCCGTCCGATGCGCAGGGTGTCGTGCTGGATGATCCGCTGCCTGCCGGCGTGACGTTCCTGTCTGCGGCCGCGGACAACGGTGCGAGTTGTGATGAAACGGTCAACTGCGGCCTGGGGACGGTTGCCGCAGGGGAGATCGTGACGGTGACGATCGTGGCCACCGTGGATGCGAGCTTCTTCTCCGACGGCAATACCTCGCCGATCTTCAACACGGCAACCGTCTCGTCGGACACGCCGGATCCGGATGCGGGGAACGACTCGGCGACGGCAGACACGACCGTTGTCGATTCGGCTGATCTGGCGGTGGCGAAGGTGGATGATCCTGATCCGGTGACGGCGGGGGAGACGCTGACGTACACGGTGACGGTGGAGAATCTGGGCCCGTCCGATGCGCAGGGTGTCGTGCTGGATGATCCGCTGCCTGCCGGCGTGACGTTCCTGTCTGCGGCCGCGGACAACGGTGCGAGTTGTGATGAAACGGTCAACTGCGGCCTCGGCACCATCCCCGCAGGGGAGACGGTCACGGTGACGATCCTCGTGACGGTCGATGCCAGCTACTTCACCGACGGCAACGTCTCACCGATCGTGAACACCGCCCAAGCCAATTCCGACACCCCGGACCCGGCGCTGGGCAACAACTCCGATGGTCAGACAACGGCGGTCATTGCCTCGGCGGACATCGCAGCGAGCAAGATCGACACCCCGGACCCCGTGGTGGCAGGGGAGGACCTCACGTACACGATCACTGTGGAGAACCTGGGTCCATCCGACGCCCAGAACGGCGCAATGGAAGACATCCTGCCGCCAGGTCTGACCCTCGTTTCGGTGACCCCGGACACTGGGACGTGCGACACGGTGATCACCTGCGCCCTCGGTACGATCGCCGCCGGGGCATCGGTCGGCGTGGTCATCGTCGCCACCGTCGATGCGAGCTACTTCACCGACGGCAACATCTCCCCGATCCAGAACGGCGCCCGCGCCAACTCGGACACCCCCGATCCCAACATCGGCAACGACATCGCAGGCGCAAGCACCACCGTCGTGGAGTCGGCCGACCTGGTGGTGACCAAGACCGATGACCCCGACCCCGTCACCGCCGGCACCGATCTCACGTACACCGTGACGGTGGAGAACCTCGGTCCCTCCGACGCCCAGGACGTCGTGCTGGACGATCCGCTGCCCGCGGGCCTCACCTTCGTCTCGGCGACGCCCGACAACGGCGCCACGTGCGACGCCACGGTGAGCTGTGCGCTCGGCACCCTCGCCGCCGGGGACACCGTCACCGTCACGATCGTCGCAACGGTCGACGCCGGCTACTTCACTGCCGGCAACGTCTCCCCGGTCGTCAACACGGCCACCGCTACCGCCAACACTTCCGACCCCGACGGCGGCAACAACACCGCGACGGAGGAAACCACCGTCGACGCCAGGGCCGATCTGACTCTGACGAAGAGCGACGACCCGGACCCCGTCACGGCAGGCCTCGACCTCACGTATACGGTTATGGTTGAGAATCTTGGCCCGTCGGATGCCCAGAACGTCGTGCTGGACGACCCGCTGCCGCCCGGTCTCACGTGGGTCGCAGCGACCCCGGACAACGGTGGGACCTGTGATGCCTCGGTGAACTGTGCGCTGGGCGCCGTTGCCGCAGGCGAGACGGTGATCGTGACGATCGTGGCAACGGTGGATGCGAGCTTCTTCACCGACGGCAACGTCTCAGCGGTGGTCAACACGGCAAGCGTGGCGAGCGACACGCCTGACCCGAGCGTCGAGGACAACATCGCTACCGAGGAGACCGTGGTCGTCGACTCTGCCGACTTGTCCATCACCAAGACCGATGACCCCGACCCCGTCGTCGCCGGCGCAGTCCTGACCTACACGCTCGAAGTCACCAACGCCGGGCCGTCCGATGCGCAAGGGGTTTCCGCTATCGACACTCCGCCGGTCGAAGTCACCTTCACGACCGTTGAGACCGACCGGGGCGACGTGTGCGACCTCACGGCGTCGTGTGACCTCGCCACCATTGCCGCCGGCGAAGTGGTGACGATCACCCTCGCCGGGGTCGTCGCCGGAGACACCCCGGACGGCACCGTCACCAACTCCACCGAGGTCACATCGCCGACCCCGGATCCGGACGTTGCCAACAACGTGGCCGTTGCCGACACCCAGGTGCTCGCTCCCCGTATCGGCGCCGCCAAGGCGATCCCGACGACCCCCACCAACAATGGTGACGGAACATTCACGCTCACCTACTCGGTGCTCGTCGAGAACTTCGGCAGCACCGAGTTGACGGAGCTGCAGGTGGTCGATTCGCTCGCCGACACCTTCGCCGCTGCGGTTGGGTTCAGCGTCGACGGGCTGACATCCACCGATCTCACGATCAACCCCGCATACGACGGTGACACCGACCCGAACCTGCTGAGCGGCGTCGACACGCTGGGGATCGGCGCCACGGCCACCGTCGAAGTGACCGTGACCGTCGAACCCGGGGCCACGCTGGGGCCCTACGCCAACACCGCAACCGCCTCAGGCCTGTCACCTGCCGGGTTCGTGCTGACCGACGACTCGCAGTCCGGGACGGACCCGGACCCGGACGGGGATGGGGACCCGACGAACAACAACGACCCGACAGTGGTGACGTTCGGTGAGGAGCCGGCGATGACCCTCACCAAGACGGTTGCCTCCGGACCGACGTCTGCTGGTGACGGTACTGCTGGTGTGGTGTTTTCCATCGAACTCGCCAACATCGGTGACATCGAGCTCAGGAACGTCCAGGTGACCGACGACCTCGCCGCCCTCTTCACCGGCGTCGAGGGGTTCACGGTCGGTGACGTCACGGCGAGCGGTCTCACCGTGAACCCCGGCTACGACGGGGCGACGGACACCGACCTGCTGGCGGGTACGGACACGCTTGCCGTCGGCGAATCCACGACGATCCTCATCTCGCTGACCGTGACCCCTGGCGCTGCATTCGGTCCCTTCGTCAACACGGCGGTCGCCGCAGCCGAGACGCCCGGCGGAACCCTCCTCAGCGAGGCCGCCGACGCGACATCGGCCGTACAGTTTGATGCTGCCTCTGCCCAGGGGACGGTGTGGTGGGACGCCGATCGCAACGGCGTCAAGGACCCGGACGAACAACTGATCGGTGGTGTCACGGTCAACCTCCTCGACGCCTTCGGCACGCTGGTCGCAACGACCGTGACGACAGATCCTTCGCCGCAAGCCACCGAGGCGAGGGCGAGAGTCGAACGGGCACCGGCCACGTCTGTGCCGTTCAACTACCGGTTCACCGGCATCGTCCCCGGAGCGGAATACTCCGTGAGCGTCAACGAGACCACCTTCCCGTCGGGCTACGTGTTGGTGTCGACGACGGCGGACGCCGCGGCGGACGGCAGCTACCCGTTCATCGCGCTGAGCGGCGTCACCGAGCTGGATCTCGACTTCGGTCTCGACGTCGATGAAGCGACGCTGCCGCGCACCGGCACAGACGTCGACAGGATGGCGCTGTACGGCCTTGCCCTGCTGGCGGCCGGTCTCGTGCTGGTCCTGGCCGTGCGGCGGCGCAACGGGCCGCCACGAGCCGTCTGAACGGCCCTGAGGGGCGGAGAGCCGGCTCAGCCCCGGCGTTTGAGGACGGCCACGGCTGCTGCACCGACCAGTGCCGCACCGATCGTCGCCCCCGAGATGAGGGGGACTCGCTTCGTCAGGCCGGACTCGAGGCTGACCGGCCGCTGGAACTCGAGGATCGGCCACTCCCGTTCCTCGGCGATCTTGCGCAGCTCTTTCTCGGGGTTCACGACCACAGGGTTGCCGACCACCTCCATCATCGGCAGGTCGGTGGTGCTATCCGAGTAGGCGTAGGACCCGTCGAGGTCGATGCCCTCACGTTGAGCCAGCTCGAGGATGGCGTCCGACTTCCCGGTCCCCATGGCGTATCGCTCCACTTCGGGGAGAAAGAACCCGGCCGAGTCCGTCTTGATCCGCGTGGCGATGATCTCGGTCACGCCGAGGTGGCGGCCGATGGGGCGGACGATCTGCTCGGGACTCGCCGACACGAGGAACACCCGCCGCCCGTTGCGCTTGTGCTCGTCGATCAGGAACAAGGCCTCTGCGTAGACGAGGGGGTCGGCGACCTCGTCGAGGGTTTCTTCGACGAGTTGTTCGATCTCGGCTCGATGCCACCCGGCAGTGAGTTGGAGCATCTGGTCGCGGGCGCGCTCCAGCGTGTCCTCGTCTGCACCGAACAGGACGTACATGATCTGGCCGAGACCCATGCGCATCAACGTCCGCCGTCCGAGGAAACCGGCCTTGTAGAACGGTTTGCCGAACGCCAGCGTCGACGACTTGGCGATGACCGTCTTGTCGAGATCGAAGAACGCGGCTTGTTGCATCACCCTGGAGTGTACGGGCTGGCAGCGGTATGCCGGAGGGTGCGATCGACCTGTTGTCGCACCGCCGGCGCAGACCCCTTGAATCTGTCATAGCCACCCCATACGTTGGCGGAGCTTCCCCGGTCCGGTTGTCCCGAGCGAGGAGGTGTTGTCGTGGCCGTGCTCCAGACGTGGTCGCCCGAGGATGGGATCCTCGGCGCCGTCGCCCCGCTCGCCCTCGCCTCCGCAGCGGGGACGGCACTGGTCGTCGACCTGGACGCTCGGGGACCGGAGTATCCGGGTGAGGTCAGCCTGGCCCAGTTGGTGGCGGCGGGCCCCCGTCACGCCGATCTCCATCCGCAGCGTCGTGGCGTTGCGGTGCTGCCCAACGGGGGTGTCGCGATCGAGGAGGCTCAGGACACGATCGACGCCTTGATCGAAGGCTGGCCTGCTGTCGTTCTTCGGCTGCCGCCCTACCCGCGACCGCAGGGCCCCGGTGTGGTGCCTGTGCTGCCTCTCACCCCGGTCCACCTGTTTGGCCACGAGGGTGCCGCCGTCTTCCAGCGCGGGCCCTGGCCTCCGTCACAACCGGTTGATGGGGTGCTCCTGCCCCGCGTGCGGGCGTCCACCATTTCCATCCTGCTCGAGGGTCGCCGACCGAGCCCGTCGCGATGGCTGCGGGCGTGGTCCAAGGTGTGGAGCCTGCCGTGGCTGTAGTCGAGAGGCTGGTCGAGCTGTTGCTGGCGTCGGACGTCCCCCTCGAGCGCGGTGCGTTGGAGGAAGCCGCCCGCCGTCTGCTGTGGGCCGAAGCACCGCTGGCCCAGCCGGGCACCGAGGTTGCCGTTGCCGACGCCCTGGTGGGCATGGGTCCCATCGAGCCGCTCCTCCGCGACGAGGGGATCTCAGACGTGCTGGTCAACGGTGACGGTTCGGTGTGGATCGAGAAGGCAGGGGTTCTCGAGCGGACCGCCGTGCGCTATGCCGATGCGGCGGCGGTCGTTGCTGCGGTGGAGCGCGTGATCACGCCTCTCGGCCTGCGGATCGACCGGACGAGCCCCGCGGTCGACGCCCGCCTCGCCGACGGGTCCCGGCTGCATGCCGTCATCCCGCCTGCATCCATCGATGGACCCGTCGTCGCCATCCGTCGCTTCACCCAGGCAGTTGCCGATCTCGCTGCGGTGGTCGCCGCCGGCGGTGCCGACGACGACGCTGCCGATCTGCTTCGGGTCGCCGTACTCGAACGGCGCAACATCCTGATCGCGGGCGGCACCGGGACCGGCAAGACGACCTTGCTCAACGTGCTCTCCAAGGAGATTCCGGCTGGGGAGCGTGTCGTGACGATCGAGGATGCAGCAGAACTCGAGCTGAGCGGCCACATCGTTCGCCTCGAAGGCAGGCCGCCCAACGCCGAGGGCGCCGGCGAGATCACGCTGCGCACCCTCGTGCGCCATGCGTTGCGGCTGCGACCGGATCGGATCATCGTCGGCGAGGTCAGGGGTCCCGAGGCGCTGGACATGGTGCAGGCCATCAACACCGGCCACGACGGCTCGATGTCGACCGTGCACGCCAACGGCCCTGAGGAAGCCATGTGGCGTCTCCTGGCTCTTGCGATGTCCGGCTCGGGGCGTATCGGCGAGGACACGATTCGCCGTCAGCTCTGGTCGGCGCTCGATCTCGTCGTTCACGTCCAACGCCGCGGCGGGCAGCGCCGCCTCACGTCGATCGCGGAGGTCGGCAGCGAAGCGCTGGAGGAGGTGTGGGCGTGGTGACGGCAGCGCTGCTGGCGCTGGCGGTGCTCGGCGGTGTGCCGTGGCCCGTGGTGACGCTGCTGGCGGTTGGGGCCTTGCGGCCGGCGATCGGCATCGTTGTCGTAGTTGCGGCTGTGGCCGCGTTCTCGTTGCGACAGCGACGGCTCGGGGGGCCACATCGCGAGGCGGTCTACCTGGCTGCGGTTGCAGCCGAGCTGCGTCGTGGCGCCTCGCTGCGTGCTGCGCTTGCCCACGCCGCGGCCGGCGTGCCCGACCTGGATCTTGGTGCCGTTGAGAGGATGGCCGTTGCCGGCGCACCGATGCCGGGGATCGCTCGCACCCTGCGAACGCAGCTTCCCGTCACTGCGAAGCTGGTGGTTCCTGCCGTGCAACTGGCTGCGGAGTCGGGAGGGCGCGCCGCCCAGATGTTCGACCGGCTTGCGCTGCGGGCTGTGGATCAGGCGGATGCGCGACGGCAGTTCCGCGCAGCGTCGGCGCAAGCGCGACTGTCGGCGTGGGTCGTCGGCAGCCTGCCGGTGCTTGCTCTCGGGTTTGGGTGGTGGTCCGGCCGGCTGCAGTTGCTGATTGCAGCGGGTCCGGTTGGCGTTGCGGCCGTCACGGTCGGTGTGCTGCTGCTGGGCCTCGGCGTGGGCTCCGTCGCTGTGCTGTCGGGAGGAGCTTCCCGATGATCCGGCTGGCCGTGATCTTTGGAGCCGTCGGCGGGTGGCACGCCGTGCCAGCGGGCCGGCGGCACTGGTTGGCGATTGCCGCTATCGCTGCGGTCAGCGTGCCGCTCGCCGCTTTGGTGTTGATTGCCGGGTTGTCAGGCCGGCTGCTGAGGCAGGTGCGGAAGCGGCGGGGCGTGACGGAAGTCACCTCCGAGGAGCTGTCGTTGCTCGGGGAGCTGGCGCTTCTCGGGCTGACCGCCGGGCTTCCCTTTCCCGCATCCTTGAGTCAGGCCGCCAGCCGCCTCGGCGGTCCGCTGCGGCAGGAGGTCACCAGCCTGGTGCGGCGGGCGCGGACCAGCGGAGTAGGGCTGGCGCTGGCCGGATCCGATGGCGCGGCGAGCGGGCTCTATCTGGCAGTGGCCCGCGCGATGTCCACCGGCGCGCCGGTGGCTGCTGCCGTCCAGGCATTCGTGAGCGAGCAGGATGCCCGCGCTCGCCACGAGCGGCTTCTCGCCGCCCAGCGGCTTCCGGTCAAGCTGGTGATCCCGCTGGCGTTGCTGATCTTGCCCGGCTTTGTGCTGCTCACCGTGGCCCCGGCGCTGGTGGGCGCCTTTGAACGGTTTGCACTGTGACTTCCTCCCGTAGCCGGACGGTTCCCGGCATCCCACACGAGGAGAACCACCATGGAACATCGACCCAACAACGAACTCGGCCAGGCGACGGCGGAATATGCGCTGGTCATCGTGGCGGCAGCAGCAATCGCATTGGCCCTGATCCTCTGGGCGACGTCCACAGGGACGCTGTCGAGCCTGTTCGACGCCGTCATGGCCAAGGTCACGTCGTACGTGTGACCCGCCGGCCCCGCGACGAGTCAGGGAGTGTTGCCGTCGAACTGGCACTCGCCATCCCGGTCATCGTGCTCCTCCTGCTGGCAGTTGCCGAAGTCGCCGTCGTTGCCAGGGCCCAGCTCGAGGTCGTCAATGCGGCACGGGAGGGGGCGAGGGAGGCGGCCACCAGCCCCGACCCGGCCCGTGCGGTCGCCGCAGCCAGTGGCGTGCTGGGGGCTTTGGCAGGCAACGCTCGGATCACGGTCAGGCGACCCCATGTCGTCGGGGCGCAGGCCGAGGTCGAGATCACGTTGCCGCACCGGCTCGCCCCCGGACTGTTCGGCGGTGTCAGCGTCGATCTCCACGGCAAGGCGGTGATGCGAGTGGAGCAGTGAATCACGAACGGGCGTCCGCATCGGTCATGGTCGCCGGTCTTGTCCTGGTCGCGGTCCTAGTTGGTGCCATCGTCGGGGACGTTGGGGTCTATCTCAGGGCCAGGGCCGCAGCCTCCGCGGCCGCCGACGCTGCTGCGCTGGCGGCGGCGCCGGTCACGTTCGCTCCGTTTGGGGCGGTGGGGTCCCCGGCGGCGGAGGCAGCCCGGTTTGCCACAGCCAACGGGGGAGCGCTGGTGAGCTGCGTTTGTCCGTTGGATCGCACCTGGCGGTCGCGGGAAGTCGCGGTTGTCGTGGTGATGCCCGCCCACACGATGCTGTTCGGCACTCACGCCGTCCCGGCATCCAGCCGAGCCGAATTCACCCCAACGGCACTTCCGGGTTCGTAGCGACGCGCCTTCAGGCGTCGGGCATGCGGGCGGCTTCGCCGAAGATGGTGCGTTCGCCGTCGCGGGAAGCGCTGTAGAAGAGGTCGTAGCGGGTGAACCCCGCCGGATCGAGCTTGGTGCACTCCATGACTTCCCGCCGGAGTCGCTCGATGTGGCCGGCGGCGATGCAGGCGTCTGCAGCCTCGCGAGACGGGAAGCGCAACTCGATCACCACCGCACTTGGGTTGTCGCGCTCGAGGAACACGCCGTGAAAGTCCGGGGCGCTCGGCGTCCCGATGACGTCCAGTTCCCAGTTCTGGATGCGCGTGGTGAAGTCCTGCATCTGGTGCATGGCCACCTTGCAGTGGCCGAGGAGGAGATGTGCCATGCGACCAACCTACTGCAACCGCTCCCGCCGAGCTGGTCCACGACGCGTCGACGACGCTCCACCCGTCTCGCTAGTCCTGCTCATCGAGGATTCCGTCGTCGAGGTCGCGGAAGATGGCCTCGGCCGAATCCGAGATGAAGACCACGGAAGCCGCCCCCACCGTTCCAGTGCCGCCAGGGACCACCAGGTTCTCGAGCAGCTCCGGTGACGAGACATAGGTCGTGGCCGCAAACGTCAGCAAGGCCTCCGTGTCGAGGTTGGTGAAGCCGTGCTCGTCGTAGGCTGCGACCCAGCGGGGAAGCTGCTCGACGCCAAGGTCCTGGATCATCGTCATGGCAGCATGAGCGACGAGCCCCTGATTGAACGAGCGGTCGAAGTCTCCTCGCGGCAGGCCTTTGCGGATCCGGGCGAGGCGGAGGGCGAGCTGGGGGGTGAGGACCTGGAAGCCGGCGGGGTAGTTGGACCAGTTGTTGCCGCTCCTCATCGCGGCGGGGAGATCGATCTCCAACGAACCGAGCTCCTCCATCAAACCGAGGAATCCCTCGAACCCGACGGCGACCCAACCCTCCAGCTCGAGCCCTGACAGCTCGCCGATGACTTCGACCATGAAGTCCGGGCCCCCCAGCGGCATGAGGTCCGTCAGCTTCGAACCCCGCACCCAGCTGTCTCTTGGGAAGCCGAGGAAAGCCCCCTGTCCGGTTGCCGGGACCATGGTCAGCACGTGGACGCTGTCGGCACGGAGTCGGAGCTGGTCCTCGCCGACTCGGGCATCGGAGCCGAGGACGAGGAGCTTGCGAGGTGACGTCGCACCGAGCCACGGCTCGGCACCCTCGATAGCCGCACCGACGGTGTGCCAGCCATTGCCGGTGTCGGCCATGAAGAGGGCGTCGTCACCGACCGTCACAACGCCAACTCGGTCGCCGCTGGTGAGTTTGGCGGTCGACCCGCCGGCTTCGAAGGCTCCCGGCGCCGGGGTTACGCCGGCCAGATGGGCGAGCAGCTCGGGAGCAGCACCCCGCGGTGCGGGGTTCTCATCGTCGAGCAGATGGCTGTACAGCATCTCGGCCTGCCGCAGCATGCCCCGTGGCAGGTCGCCGGTGAGGGTCACGACCTCAGGCGGCGGTGTCGTCGTGGTGGTGGTCGTCGTCGTGGTCGTCGTCGTCGTGGGTACGACCAGGTCCTCGGCAGGCTTTGCTTCGGCGCCTGAGCAGGCGGCCGCGACCATGAGGATGGCAAGGGCGAGAAGAACGGATCGTCTTGGCACGGCGGAGGATGCTAACGACGTTGCGGATCTCTGCCATCGTCGGTGCGATAGCGTTACGGGACGGGCTCCCGGTACGCTGCGGGCCGCCGGGGCCGGTGTCGAGCAAGGACAACACATGCGAGTGGTGATCGTGGGGGCCGGAGCGGTTGGCTCGTATCTCGCCGAGCGCCTGTCTCTCGAGGGCCAGGACGTGGTGATGATCGAGGCAGACGCCGTGCGGGCCGCCGAAGTCCAGGACCAGATCGACTGCCTCGTGATTCACGGCAACGGGGCGAGCCTCGACGCCCTGGACGCCGCAGGTGTCGAGAAAGCCGACCTCTTCATCGCGGTCAGCTCGTCCGATGCCGTGAACGTCCTCGCCGCACACGCGGCGACCCGTTTGGGGTCTCCCCGCCGGATCGCCAGGGTTGAGGACCCTCAGCTCAGGGATGAAGCCGAGAACCTCGGCGTCGACCTGCTCATCGACCCGTCCGAAGCCACCGCCAAGGAGCTTCTGTTGCTGGTGCAGCAGCGGGGAGTGTCCGAGCTGATCGAGTTCGCCGACGGTCACCTCGACCTGATCGGCGGCTACATTGCGCCCGACGCCCCGGTTGCCGGCCTGACGCTTGCGCAACTGCGGGAACAGGTCACGTCGTGGTCGTGGTTGGTGGTCGCAGTGATCCGCGACGGGGAGACCGTCATTGCACGCGGCTCGACCCAGGTCCTTGCAGGTGATCACGTCCTGTTCATGACGGAGACCGACAACACGGACGAACCGTTCCGGTTGCTCGGGATCAGCGAAGCACCCGCAGACAAGGTGGCGATCCTGGGTGGCACCCGGCTCGCCGAGCTCACCGCCCAGACGCTATGCAGCGCAGGGATTCAGACGATTCTGGTCGACCAGGACCCCGCTCGGGTGCGCCAGATTGCGACCGACAATCCCAAGGTCACCGGGATCTGTGGAGATCCCACCAGCCCGCGGCTCCTGCAAGCGGAGGGCGTCGACACCGCCGACGTCGTGCTGGCCCTCACCGGCTGGGACGAGGTCAACATCCTCGGCTGTCTGGTTGCCAAGGCCATTGGAGTGCCGACCGTGGTCGCGCGTTTTCACCGGATGGATCTGGTGCGCCTCCTCGCCGGTGTCGGCATCGACGCGGGTGTGTCGAGCCGGCTCTCCGCCGCCTCCCAGATTCTCCGGTTCGTGCGGCGGGGCCGCATCCACACAGTGGTGACGTTCCAGGATTCCGATGCAGAGGCCCTCGAGGTCGAGGTCGGCCTGTCCAGTCCTGCAGCGGGTCGCGACCTTCGTTCGCTGCACCTGCCCCATGAAATGATCGTCGGCGGACTGATCCGCGGCGACGAGGTGGTGGTGCCCAAGGGTGACACGAGGGTCGAAGTGGGCGACCGGCTGATCGTGATCGCCCTGCCGCAAGCGATTGCCGAGGTCGAGCAGCTGTCCGGCTGATGGCCATACGCCCTCTCCTCCACATCATCGGTGCGGTCCTCATCGCCGTCGGGCTCGCCATGGCGGCGCCTATCGTCGCCTCGCTCATCTACCAGGAATGGCTCACGGCGGGCGAGATCGCGATCGCAGCCGCCATCACCGTCGCTGCCGGCCTCGCGATGCGCGGCGCCTTCGAGGCGCCGGGTTCGCTGTCAGCTCGGCAAGGCTTTGCGATCGTCGGTCTTTCATGGTTTGCGATCACGGCGTTTGGGACGTTGCCCTATCTCTTGAGCGGTGAGATCTCTTCGCTCACCGATGCCGTTTTCGAGACTTCGGCTGGCTTCACGACAACGGGTGCGTCGATCCTCCCCGATCCGGCGCTGCTGAGCCGCGGGGTCCTGTTGTGGCGGTCCCTGACCCAGTGGCTCGGAGGTATGGGAATCATCGTGCTCTCGATTGCGGTGCTGCCGTTGCTGGGGGTCGGCGGAGTCCAGCTCGCCAGGGCGGAGTCACCGGGCCCGCGGCCCGACCGCTTGACACCGCGGTTCCGGGAGACCGCAAAACGGCTCTGGCTGGTGTACCTGGCGCTCACGCTCATCGAGGCGGCGCTGCTGTGGGCGGGTGATATGACGCTCTTCGAGGCCGTGAACCACTCGCTCACCACCCTGTCGACGGGCGGCTTCAGCACCGACGTCGGTTCCATGGGTGCCTTTTCGGCCTACAGCCAGTGGATCGTCATCATCTTCATGGTGCTGGCCGGTGCGTCGTTTGCGCTCCACTACCGGGCGCTCCGCGACCCATCTGCGTACCTGCACCACACCGAGTTCAAGCTCTACATCGGCATCTTGGCCGCCGCCTCGCTGGTCGCCATCGTTGGCACCTGGGGCGACGGCGTCGGCGACACCATTCGTCACGGCATCTTCACCGTCGTGTCGATCGTCACGACGACGGGCTTTGGCACGACCGACTTCGGGGCCTGGCCCGTTGCGTTGGAGATCATGATCTTGGGGCTGCTGTTCGTCGGTGGCATGGCCGGATCGACCGCAGGTGCAGTGAAGGTCTACCGCCTCGGCGTGCTGTACGACGCCAGTCGAGCGGACCTGCGGCGCGTCGTCCACCCCCGCGGCATCTTCGTAGTGCGCCTCGGTAGGGATCCCGTGCCCGACGAGATCGTCGAATCCGTGCAGTCCTTCTTCCTGCTGTACATGTTTGCGTTCATGACCGGCACGATGCTGGTCGGCGTCTTCGAGCAGAGCCTGGGGCTTGGGAGCGATCTCGTGACCTCGGCGTCGGCCGTTGCGACCTCGCTGGGAAACGTCGGTCCTGGTCTCGGCGCCGTTGGGCCGGCATCCAACTACACGGTTGTGCATGACTCCACGAAGTGGGTGCTCTCGTTCTTGATGATCCTCGGGCGATTGGAGCTGTTCCCCATCCTCCTGTTGTTCACCCGCGACCTGTGGCGGCGCTGACCGGATGAGTCCGGCCATCTCCCCAGCACTGTGTGGTGTCACTGCCGCCGGGATGTCTTCCTAACATCGTGGCGTGATCGGAACCCGCGCCACATGAGGATCGTCATCGCCGGCTGCGGTCGAGTTGGCTCGGACCTCGCTATCCGGCTTGCGGACGAGGGCCACGACGTTTCGATCGTGGACAGCCGCGACGGAGCATTCGATCGCTTGGGTACGACCTTCAACGGCACGACGCACGACGGGCCCGCATACGACATCCGGGTACTGCGTGACGCCGGGATCGAGTTCGCAGACGCATTTGTCGCCGTCACCGATTCGGACAACGCCAATCTCATGTCGGTCGAGGTCGCGACCAGGGTGTTCGGCGTCGGGCGGACCATCGCCCGTCTCGACGACCCGGCACGCGCCGATGCCTACCGGGCCCTCGACATCCACTATGTGGCGGGAGCGAAACTCACGTCCGACGTGATCCGCGAAGAGATCCTCGCCGAGCACTTCCGCTTTCACATCACATTCTCCACCGGCGACGTCGAGATAGCCGAGATGGTCTTGGGATCGGCCGCCGTCGGGATGACCGTTGCGGACTTCGAGATTCCCGGTGATCTGCGGGTCGCGGCGGTGCGACGTGACGGGATCACGCACATCATCTCTCCCGACTTTGCGCTCCGTCCGGGCGACCTCGTTGTTGCGGCCACCCGGTCCGCCGCATATGCCAAAGTCAAGAAACTCCTCTACGGCCGTCCCAACACATGAGGGCTCTCCTGATCGGCGGCGGCAAGGTGGGGTCCTATCTGGCTCGTGAGCTCGACAAGGCGGGCCATGTCGTCTCGGTGATCGAGGCGGTCCGTGAGAAAGCAGAAGCCCTGGCCGAGTCCGGTCGGGTGCTCGTGTTTCACGGCGACGGCACGGATGTCGGCCTCCTCAAATCCGCCGATGTGGATCGTGCCAACTGGGTGCTGGCGGTCACCGGCCGGGACGAGGCGAACCTCGTCTCCTGCCAGCTGGCCACGACGCTGGGTGCGCACCGAGTCCTTGCCCGGCTGAATGATCCCCGCAACCGGCCGACATTTGATGCGCTAGGTGTCCCGGTCGTCGCGGTAACGGACTTGATGGCCCAAATCATCTCGCAGCAGGTGGAGGTCGGCGATCTACAGCGGATCGCTTTGATGGCGGGAGGAAGCGTCAGCCTCATCGAGCGGACCCTCGGCGAAGGCTTCCCCGCAACGTCCCTCAACGACCTTTCCCTGCCGCAAGCTTCCCTCATCGTGGCGTTGATCCGGGATGGTGAGGTGACGGTGCCCACGGGGACGACGGTGCTGCACAGCGGAGATCGGGTGCTCGCCGTCACCTCTGTCCACAACGAGGCGGCGCTATGTGAGGCGCTGGACGCTGCATCACGTGGTGCTTCGTGACCGCCGACGACGCCCGTGATCGAGAGGGGCGCCGCCGGAGCGGTTGGGCCTACCTCTTGTCCGGTCTCGTGACCTTCCTGATCGAGGCGGCGGTGGTCGCGATCGGAGCCGTTGTTGCCCTCGGGATCGCGGCGCTCGTGCTGTCGCTGGTGTGACGTGCTGATTCGCCCCATCAGGGAAGACTTCGCCATCATCGGCTTCTATCTCGGCAAGGTATTCCTGGTCGTGGCCGCCGCAGGCAGCTTTCCTGCGGCATGGGCGGTGGTCACCCACGAGTGGTCGCCGCTCGGTTCCTTCGTGGTGATGAGTGGGACGTTTGCACTGCTGGGTGTCCTGCTGTCCCGCAACATGCATTCTGAGCCTCGCCTGGACTGGAGCCACGGCATGGTGGTCGTGGCCCTGACCTGGCTCACCGTCCCGCTCATCGGCTCGATTCCGTTCATGCTGTCGGGTCACTTCGGCAGCCCGCTCGATGCCTATTTCGATGCGATGTCCGGCCTCTCCACAACCGGTCTTGCCCTCGTCCAGGACCTCGACCACCTGGCCGGCTCGCTCAACTTCTGGCGCCACATGCTCCATTTCCTCGGCGGTCAGGGGATCATCATCGCCGCCCTCTCGATCTTTGCCGGCGCAGGAGCCATCACGCTGTTCCTCGGTGAAGCCAGGGACGAGCGGATCCTCCCGTCGGTCCGATCGACCGCGCGGTTCATCTGGGCGGTGGCGATCGTCCATCTGATCGCCGGCGTATTGATTCTCGGGCTCATCGGCTGGGGGACGCTCGGCTTTGCGCCGCGTCGCTCGTTCTTCCATGCGCTGATGATCTTCTTCGCCGGGTTCGACACGGGTGGATTTGCGCCCATGAGCTCGAGCCTGGGGTACTACCACTCTGCGATCTACGAAGGGGTCGCTGCCGTCCTGATGGTGGCAGGCGCCGTATCGTTCGGTGTCCACTACGCCTTGTGGAACGGGCGGAGGCGGGCCATGCTCGCCAACCTGGAGACGCGGACGATCCTTGCGACGTTCGGGCTCACTCTGGGCATCACGATGCTCGGTCTGGCGGCCACAGGGGTGTACGGCAGCGTGGCGGGTCTGACCCGCCAGGGGTATTTCCAGCTGCTGTCGGCACACACGGGTACCGGCTTCGCCACGGTACCTTCCACCGAGCTCGCAACGTGGTCAGGGCTGGCGTTTGCGGGAATGGCCATCGCCATGGCCCTCGGGGGCATGGCCTCGTCCACTGCAGGCGGCGTCAAGTCGCTGCGGGTGGGTCTGACGGTGAAGACCATCACCAGCCAGGTGAAGCAGGTACTCCTCCCAGAGGGGGCCATCGTCGGTCAGGCGTATTACCAGTCCGGCAAACGCCGTCTGACCGACGACGTGTCTCGGTCGGTCATGGCCGCTTCGTTGCTGTTCGTTGCCCTGTATCTGATTGGGGCCGGTGTCGGTCTGGCGTACGGCTTCTCGGTGCAGCAGGCCCTCTTCGAGTCGGTGAGCGCCGGTGCATCCGTAGGGCTGTCCGTCGGAGTGACGACCCCTTCGATGCCCGTGCTCCTCAAGATCACGTACATCCTCCAGATGTGGGCGGGCCGCCTCGAGTTCGTCGCAGTGTTTGCGTTGCTCGGCTTCGTGGTCTCCTGGGTGCGGGGCCGCTGATGCGCCACATCGCGCTCCTGCTCGCCCTCATCTGCAGTCTCGCCGTCGCGGCAGCCGCACCTGCTCTCGCTGAAGAGGTCACCCTCGAGACGCTGCTTGCCGACCCCGAGGCCTACGAGGGCGAGGTGACGGTGACCGGTGAGCTCGTCGGCGACTATGGCTTCCGCAACGACGGGTGGGTGTGGAGCCAGCTCAACGCCGACTCCTATGCCGTCACGCCGATTCTGGAGGGCGGTCAGCTCACCGGCAGCAACACCGGGATCGGCGTCCGCATGCCGTCGCAGTTGGTCGATGGTCTGGGGGCACCGGGTGGCTATCGCCTTCGCGGGCCTTTGGTGGAGATCACCGGTCTCTGGCGGTACCACGACCCCGACCGTGGCGGAGAGTCCTATCTCGAGGTGGCCGAGCTCCGGGTTGTCGACCCTGCACGAAATCTGGAGGAGGGGCCCCACTGGGGGAACCTCACCTTCGGTCTCGTGCTGCTGCTGGCTGCCGGCGGCCTGTGGCTGACCAGACGCCGTGACGCCTGAGACCGTCGCCAACTCGGACTCGCCGGAACCACCAACTATGCTGCCGCCGGCTTATCAATCGAACGAAGTGGGGAGAAGCCTGTGATCTGGCTGTATCTCGCTCTCGTTTCTGCAATCGCCGCCCTTGCGCTCGCTTGGTACTTCTCCGTACAGGTGAGGAGCGCGAGCCCGGGCAACGAGCGGATGCAGGAACTCATGGGAGCGATCCAAGAGGGCTCCATGGCCTTCATCCGGCGCGAGTACACGGCCGTGGCCGGGTTTGTCGTCGTGCTCTCGATCCTCATCGGCGTGCTCCTCGATTGGGGTTGGCCGTGGGGCTGGCTCGCATACGTGTTTGGTGCGGTGCTGTCGGCGCTCGCCGGGTTCATTGGGATGAGGATTGCTACGGCGGCCAACGCCCGCACCGCTGAAGCGGCGCGCCAAGGCGGCGTTGCCATGGCACTGCCGCTCGCCTTTCGCGGCGGTGCGGTCATGGGCTTCACCGTTGCCGGTCTTGGGCTGCTCGGCCTCTCCTTGGGGTATCTCTTCTTCCGGGAGATCCTGGACGACGAGAACGCGTTCGAGATCATCACCGCCATCGGACTGGGTGGTTCCTCGATTGCACTGTTCTCCCGTGTCGGTGGTGGTATCTACACCAAAGCCGCCGACGTTGGCGCCGACTTGGTCGGCAAAGTCGAGGCGGGCATTCCTGAAGACGATCCGCGCAACCCAGCCACCATTGCCGACAACGTCGGAGACAACGTCGGTGACGTGGCCGGCATGGGGGCCGACCTGTTCGAGTCGTACGTCGGCTCGTTGATCGCTCCCATTGCCTTCGCTGCTTTTGCGTTTGCAGGGACCGCCTTCCAGGAAGAAGCCTTCTTCTACCCCCTGATGATTGCCACGATCGGTATGGGGGCGTCGATCATCGGCTCCTTCTTCGTGAAGCCCGGCTCGGGCAGCCTCGCCTCGGCGCTCCACAAGGGCACGTACGTAGCCATGGGGATCACCGTCGTGGGCGTCGCCATCCTCACGCCGCTCATGTTCGATGGCATCGAAGGGGTCGACAACGCGTACGGCCTCGTCATCTCCGTGGTGCTCGGTCTTCTCGTTGGCTGGCTCATCGGCCAGATCTCCGAGTGGTTCACCAGCGATCACCACAAGATCGTCAAGGAAATCGCCCGGCAGGCGCAGACGGGTCCCGCAACGGTCGCCCTCGCCGGCATCTCGGAGGGGATGCGCTCAGCAGCGTTCTCCGTCATCGTCATCGCCGCCGGCATGGGCGGCGCCTACTGGGGCGGGACGCTGGCATTCGACATCGAACTCGCCGGCATCTACGGCATCGCGATTGCCGCCATCGGTGTGCTGGCCACGCTCGGCATCACGGTGTCTGTCGACGCCTACGGCCCGATTGCCGACAACGCAGGTGGTATCGCCGAGATGGCCCACCTGCCGCCCGAGGTGCGGGAGGCCACCGACGCGCTCGACTCGCTGGGGAACACCACCGCCGCCGTGGCGAAGGGCTTCGCCATTGCATCCGCCGCGGTGACCGCGTTGGCACTGTTCTTCACGTTCCGGCAGGCCGTCGTCACAGCCGGTGGAGACTTGCCTGTGCTCGACATTCTCGATATCCACGTCACTGTTGGCCTGTTCCTCGGGGCCATGTTCCCGTTCCTGTTTGCGTCGATGACGATCCAGGCTGTAGGCCGCGCCGCCAACCAGATGATCGAAGAAGTGCGTCGTCAGTTCCGCGAGATCCCTGGTCTGCGGGAAGGCAAAGAGGGCGTCAAGCCGGAGTACGCCAAGTGTGTCGATATCTCCACGGCCTCCGCCTTGCGCGAGATGGTCATTCCTGGGTCGCTTGCGATCGCGCTTCCACTGGTGGTCGGCTTCATCTCCGTCCGGGCTCTCGGCGGGGTGCTCGCCGGGGCGCTCGTCACGGGGTTCCTGCTGGCCATCTTCATGGCCAATGCGGGTGGGGCTTGGGACAACGCCAAGAAGTTCATCGAGGCCGGCGCCTTCGGCGGCAAGGGCTCGGACGCCCACAAGGCTGCGGTCGTCGGCGACACCATCGGCGATCCGTTCAAGGACACCTCCGGTCCGGCCATGAACATCGTCATCAAGGTCATGACCATCGTGAGCCTGATCTTCGCCTCAGCGTTCGTCTGAGCCGGCGGCTCAATCTGCATCACGACACATGATCCCGGACGGTTCGGCCGTCCGGGATCATGCCATTTGGGCTACCGACGTCTCGAGAACGACGTGTGTCGCCGCCGCCGCAACGGCACCAAACGCGCTACCGGTCGAGTAGAGATCCCACAGGCTCCACGGAGTGCCGGCGGCGGCAGTCACCGCACCCGCCAGCGGGGTCGACGGATCCAAGCCCAACTCCAGGTGTGCGGGTGGCAGGCGCAAGCCAGTGCCGAGGCCTTTGAGGACGGCTTCCTTGCGCGTCCACTGCCGCATCACTGCATCGTTGCGCAGCGCACCGGGCAGGCCCGCAAGCTGCGCCTCTTCGCTTGCGGACAGAATGGTGGCGGCGAGGGCGTCGACCGCACCGGGCCGAGGCGCCTCGATGTCGATGCCCACCTCGAAGCCGGCAGCGACGGCGCAGGCGATCTGGTCGCCTGCATGGGTCAGGTTGAAGCGGACGTCGTGCGGGGGATCGAGCAGTACCGGCTTCTCGTGGCGCGGCGCCCGTATCGAGAGGTCTGCCGGCGGGACTCCTGTGTAGGTGCTCAGCAGGTTGCGCAGCCAAGAGCGGCCGACGACGAACCGTTCCGCGGCCGTGATCGATCGATAGGCGCCTGCCCTGTGGCGTTCCTCCTGTGACAGCAGCGGCAGGGCATGCGCCACAGACGCCGGATCGATCTCGAGCGTCGCCTGCCAGACGTGGACGGTGGCAGGGGGGAGGGCAGTGACCGCCCGGGTCAAATCACGTTCCGCTCTTCGAGCACGCGTACGAACTCCTCGCCGACGGCGCGCTTGTGGCGCGGGGTCAGTTTCACGAAGTCGCCGAGACCCTCGACGCCGACACCTTTGACGGCGCGATCGACGTCCACGATCGAGAAGTCGAGCTCCCTCGACAGGTCGACGAGGGCCGCGGCGAACTCGCGCCGCCTGGTGCGGTGCGGGCTGTGGCTGACCTTGTAGTCCATCACCCTCCTGCCGGGGTCGACGGTGAGTGAGTTGAACATCACGACGTGGCCGCCGGTGGTCTCGCGCACCAAGGGAATCAGCCTGCGGAAATTCGCCATCGAGTTTTCCATCGAAATCTTGCCGAGTTTGCGGAACTCCTTGGCGAACCACTTCACCGTGTCGAGATCGTCGAGGGCGTCCTGGATGTCGGCGGCGAGCCAGAAACCCCCCGGGTCGATCAGAAAACCGTGCTTGCGGTGCTGGTAGATCGTCCTGACGAGGTCCGAGGAGATCGACATGACCACGACGTCCTTTTTGAACGAACCGGCCTGCGGGTACTCGGGAACGACGAATTCCTCCTCGAAGAGCTCTGGGGCAAAGGTGATGGGCTTCACGTTCAGGCGCTCCACGACCTCTGCAACCTGATCGAGGTCGACCCCGTCGTAGCCCTGGAGGATCAGGTCACTCCTGGTGAAGTCGGCCCTGCCCTGTGCGTAGACCGCACCGGTCGCACCGGTGACCTGCCGCAGCCGGGGTCCCGCGTCGGCAATCGCCCAGATGTCGCATCCGGCATAGCCGTACACGCCGAATCGACGCTTCGGGTCGCCTTTGAAGACACAGGTCGTGGTGGTGCGCACGATGCCTTTGGTCTGGAGCTCGGCGCGGTGGCGCACAGTGCGGATGCCCTGCTCGATCGCACTGTCGCGGCCGACGACGCGGCGGATGGTGCGAACGGTCTTTCCTCGGAGTCTGGACATCTCAGCGGCTCTCGATCGAACGGCAGTGGCCGGGTGCGGGGATCATCATTGCTCTTTCAGCTTCATGCCGAGGCGGAACGCCGGGGTCGACGCTTCCACCGCCACCGTTCCTTTGGGAACGTCGGGTGTCATCACCGCGGCGGTGTCCCCCACGCTCACTCTGGTGCCCTCGGGAACGGACAGTTTGTACACGTGGCCACCGCTCCCGGCCAGTACTTGCATGACCAGGACGGCGGCGTTGTCTTCGCGACGCTTCGCGGCTCGTTTGGCGGCCCGCTTGGCGTCTTCGTCTGGGTTCTCCATCTCGACCTTGTAGGCGAGCCCGTCGAACCGGATATCGAAGAGCGGGTCGCCCTTGGAAACCGAAGCGCCTGCGGCCACATGCCACTTTGCGATGGTGCCCTGCACCGTCCTGCGATCGTATGGCGGCACCTCAAGGCGCATGACGGGGGCTTGCAGACTGCCGCCGAGGGCACCGGACTGATCGACCAGCAGAATGGCGTCCTCGGTGATGAACTCGGCGGCCTCCACAGAGAATCGCCCTGGGCCGGGAACGTGTTCTGCCGCACCGAGCTCTGCGATGGCGCCGTCCACGTCGACCACCGAAGCACCCAGGTCGGCCGCCATGTTCTCCAGCGCGGCGATCAGGCGATTCGCACGCACCGCGTACGGATCGGGGGTGTCGGGAGTGAAATGATGGACCCGGCTCGTAGGGTCGTAGGTCGAAACGTTGAAGACCACAACGGTGCGGTCTTCGTCGACCAGCCCGGCCAGCACGTCGTGGAGGTGGTGGGCCGACTCCTCGGGCGTGTGCGGCGGCGTCAACTCGCAGTGGGCCTCGAGCCACGCACGGGTATGCTCTTCGAGGGCAGCAAGGTCCTGGACCGGGACCAGCCAGCCGGACGCAGTGTCTCGGTAGACATCGGCGGCGAAGAGGTCGGGGTACAGCGACATCACCACGAGCTTCGTGGCCGCATCGGCTGCGGAGGTCTCGGGGCAGAGGGCGTCTGGCGCCGAATCTGGCGGCTGCGCCCCCGAGAGCATCTGCACCAGCACGTCGGATCGCACTGCGGGCTCCCGCGTGACCTGGTTGGCTCCCGCACGTTCCTCGAGCAGCCCCGTACGGCCGATCGTCGCTGCAACGTCAGGAGACGAGAACACGACGATGTGTCGGGTTGCGGTTGGGTGCTGGGGCGCGCTATGCCCTGCGCGGGCTGCGCCTATTTCGTCCACGATCCCCCCAAGAAGGCATTCGGCGAGCGGTCGTAGGGTACCCAGAGCGTGCGGCAGTGGATACCCGCCGAGCGACCCATGTTGCCTCAGGGCTCGTCGCGACGCAGATCCGGATCGGCGTCGCGCTGTGCCTGCTCGCGGCGCTTCCGCTCGTTGTACTGCGCCACTGCCCTCCTTCTGGTCCGCCTGAGCAGGAGGTAGAGGCCCACGATGGCGACGGCAACGATGACGAATACGACTCGGCCTCCTGGGTCCTCAGGAAGGATGCCATCCGACGATTGAGTGAGCAGCAGCAACGGTGCGGCTTGCAGCGCTATCACGGAACGGGGCTGCGGCGTACCTGCGCCGTGAGCAGCCCGATGACGGGGTGAGTTCTGCACGCTCCTACCCTAGAAGTCTGTTGGTCTGCCGAGGCGCAGGCGCCACAACCGATAGGTTCTCCATGCCGGCTCACATCACATTCGTTCGCCACGCCCAGACGGAGGCCAACGTCGCTCACCAGTGGCAGGGCGCCACCGACACGCCCTTCAGCGCGGCCGGTCTCGAGCAGATCGCACGCCTGCAGTCGCGCTTTGCCGATGTGGGGAGCACCACGATCGTCTCCTCAGACCTTCCGCGGGCGTATCGCACCGCGCGAGCCATTGCGTCCGACACCGAGACCGACGTGCGGTGGCGGGAGCCGAATGTGGGCGAGTGGGAAGGTCGCACCTTCGACGAGATCAAGGAGCGATGGCCGGAACAACTCCGCGCCCTGTTGCTGGGGGAAGACGTGGCCTTGGGGGGCGGTGAGCGATTGTCCGATGTCGCCGAGCGCCTCGACGACGCCTTCGCCGACTTGTGCGCCCGCCTCGGCGACGATGGTTCGGCGATTGTCGTCAGTCACGGGCTGGCGCTGCTGACGTTGACGTCGCGGCTGCTGGGCACTCGGAGGCCGGCTCCACTCCAGCTCATGGGGAACACTGCGGTCACCACCTTCGTGGTCAATTCGGTAGGCCCGCAACTGCTGACCTACAACGACTCCTGTCATCTCGACAGCGCAAACCCGGGTCGCCGCGTCGAATCTCACGTCGTGCTGATCCGCCACGGGGAGACCGATGCCAACGTGCAGGGGCGCTGGCAGGGCCACGGAGACTGGCCGCTGAACGACAAGGGAAGGGCGCAAGCGCAGAAGCTTGCGCCCGCAGTGCCGCCGGTCGACGTCTTCTACACCTCACCGCTCGAGAGGGCCAAGGCCACCGCCGAGGTCGTCGCCGGCTATCAAGGGCGGCCTCTTGTCGTCGAACCGAGGGTCAAGGAGATCGGGTTCGGGGCATGGGAGAACTGCACGAGGGCAGAGATCGAGGCGAGCGACCCCGAGGCAATTGCTCGCCTGGTCGGTGGCGAGGACATCGTCCGCGGAGGTACGGGGGAGACGTTCGCATCCGTCCAGGAGCGGATGACGCAGGCCGTCGATGCCATTGCCGCGGCGCACCGTGGTGGCACGGCAGCGATTGTGTCACACGGCGGCGCAACTCGGGCCTACCTCACCAAGCTGTTGGGCATCGAGTTCCCCGAACGCAACCGCATCCACACGATGCGCAACACCGCATTTGCGCAGATCGCCTTTGGCCCCCGCGGTCCTGCTCTGGCCGAGTGGAACTCGGGCCCGCATCTGGACCGAGGTGAAGGCGAGGCGAGCTGGGCGCACCGGCGCATATGAACGTCCCCGGCGCCGGCAGGCTCGCCATCATCACCAACGACTACCCGCCGCGGCCGGGCGGCATTCAGCAGTACCTCGGCAACCTGGTGGATGCCTACTCGGGCGACGTCCGCATCCTCGCCCCCGCAGACGGTCCCGCCACCACCCGGCGCGGCGAGTCCATCGTGCGGCGCCATCGTTCGCGGTTCATGTGGCCGACGCGGAGCGTCGCGTCGTGGCTCGAAGCCGAGTTGATGAGCTATGCGCCCGACCTGGTGTTGTTCGGCGCACCTCACCCGCTCACTGCGCTGACGGAGCGGCTCCGCCGAGCCGTCGACGCCCCGATCGGCGTGCTGTGCCACGGGGCCGAGGTGACGATTCCTGCCGCGATCCCGGGAAGCCGCCATGTGTTGGCCAGATGGCTACGGGCAGCCGATGTCCGCTTCGCCGTGAGCCGGTTCACGGCCGATCGGGTGGAACGGCTCACCGGGTGCGACGTGGTCCATGTCGGCGCCGGTGTCGACACCAACCTGTTCCATCCGCAGGTGGGGCCCGTCGGCCAGGTGCCGGTGGTGGGATGCGTCAGCCGGTTCGTCCCTCGCAAAGGACAACACCGGTTGATCGAAGCGGTGGGGCAGCTTCGGGAGGAGGGCATCGCGTGCGAGCTGCTCCTGGTCGGGAAGGGGCGCAACGAGGAGAGGCTGCGCCGGCAGACTGCGCAGCTGGGGATCCCGGTGCGGTTCGCCGTCGACGTCCCATGGGCCGACCTGCCGTCGCTGTATGCGGAGATGGATGTGTTCTGCATGCCATGCAAGACACGATGGGCCGGCCTGGAGATCGAGGGTCTCGGTCTGGTGTTTCTGGAAGCCGCCGCAGCAGGGCTCCCTGTCCTGGCGGGGGACTCGGGGGGCTCTCCCGAGACGGTGATTCCCGGCAGCACGGGATATGTCGTGCACAGCGTCGCCGACATCGTCCAAGGTCTGGAGATGCTGCTGAGCGACCCGGTGGAAGCACAGCAGATGGGTGCGCGCGGCCGGAGCCATATCGAACGGGAGTACACGTGGCCTGCAGTGGTCGACCGGCTCATCGATGGCTTCGCCCACGCCCAGGCTCCTTCGTGAGATCCCAAGGCGGCAGAGCTGCCGGCGCCTGAGAGCCGTGCCGGCCGACCCCATTTCGGGGCCATCGGCACGGCAGGATTGGGCACGTCTCCGGCCGGCTCGTCTTGACAGCAGGCCGAATTGGCCGTAGATATGGCCGCGTTCCCATTCCCCGACCTGTGATCGTGTATGCCCAAGAAGCTCGTCATCGTCGAATCTCCCGCCAAGGCCCGGACCATTGCCGGCTACCTCGGCGGCGACTTCATCGTCGAGTCGTCGATCGGCCATATCCGCGACCTGCCGCGCTCAGCCGCAGACGTTCCGGCCGCCATGAAGGGCGAACCCTGGTCGCGCCTCGGAGTGGACGTCGACAACGATTTCAAGCCGCTCTACGTCGTACCCGGGGACAAGAAGAAGCAGGTCACCAAGCTCAAGAAGCTCCTCAAGGATGCCGACGAGGTCTTCCTCGCAACCGATGAAGATCGAGAAGGGGAGTCCATCGCATGGCATCTTCTCGAAGTGCTCAACCCCAAACAGCCGGTGCGGCGAATGGTCTTCCACGAGATCACTCCCGCGGCCATTCGGGCGGCCGTGGACAGCCCGCGCGAGCTCGACAGGCGGCTGGTCGACGCTCAGGAGGCCCGCCGCATTCTCGACCGCCTGTACGGCTACGAGGTATCACCGGTGCTCTGGCGCAAGGTGCGGCAGGGGCTTTCTGCGGGCCGTGTGCAGTCGCCCGCAACTCGGATCATCGTGGAGCGGGAGCGGGAGCGGATGGCCTTTGTGTCCGCCTCGTATTGGGGGCTGACCGGCACGTTCTCGGTCGACGACGATCCGCAGCGGTTCGACGCCGCGCTGCAGACGGTCGATGACGCCAGGGTGGCGACCGGCAAAGACTTCGGCGCAGACGGCCGGCCCCGCTCAGAGGACAGGGTGATTCTCGACGAGGCGGCCGCAACCCAGCTCGCTACGGAGTTGCGCACATCCGATTTCAACGTGACCGCCGTCGAGGCAAAGCCGTACACCCGGAAGCCGTATCCCCCGTTCCGCACCTCGACCCTGCAGCAGGAAGCCGGCCGCAAGCTGCGCTTTGGCGCCCGGCGCACCATGTCGGCGGCGCAGCGACTCTACGAGGGCGGCTTCATCACCTACATGCGCACCGACTCGACGACCCTGTCGGATGCAGCCATCGCCTCGGCGCGTTCGCTGGTGGAGAAGCGCTACGGCAAGGATTACGTCCCGGCCTCACCGCGGGTCTACAGCAAGAAGGTGAAGAACGCCCAGGAGGCCCACGAGGCCATCCGGCCGGCCGGCGACGAGTTCAAGGACCCGGATCTGGTGACCAAGTCACTGGGCGCCGGTTCGGACGAGGCTCGGCTCTACGACCTCATCTGGAAGCGGACGGTGGCCTCCCAGATGAAGGACGCCAAGGGCGAAAGTCTGTCCGTGCGTCTTGGCGCCACCGCGGAAGCGTCGGGTCGGGCTGTGGTGTTCGGTGCGACAGGCAAGACCATCACCTTCCCCGGGTTCCTTCGTGCATACGTGGAGGGCAGCGACGATCCCGACGCCGCCCTCGATGACCAGGAGCGCCCGTTGCCCGTGATGGCGGAGGGGGATGCCGCCGCTGCCGAAGCGATCGAGGCCAAGGGCAGCGAAACCAAACCGCCTGCACGTTTTACGGAGGCTTCCCTGGTGAAACGCCTCGAAGAGCTCGGCATCGGCCGTCCCTCGACCTATGCGTCCATCATCTCGACCATCCAAGATCGCGGCTACGTCCTCAAACGCGGCACGGCGTTGGTTCCGACATTGACGGCGTTTGCGGCCATCGGCTTGCTGGAACAGCACTTCGGTGACCTCGTCGACTACGCCTTCACTGCGAGGATGGAAGACGATCTGGACCGGATCGCTTCCGGTGACGAAGAGGCGATTCCCTGGCTCAACCGCTTCTACTTCGGCAACGGTCACGCAGGGCTCAAGGACCTCGTCGCCGTCAACCTCGACAAGATCGACGCCCGCGAGATCAATTCGCTGCCGCTGGGTGTCGACGAAGACGGCGAGCCCGTGGTCGCCCGGGTCGGCCGCTACGGCCCGTATGTGGCCCGTGGCGATGATCGAGCCAGCATCCCCGAGGGGGTCGCCCCCGACGAGCTGACGCTCGATCAGGCGATCGAGCTACTGGAGGCGCCTTCAGGCGATCGCACCCTCGGCACCGACCCGGAGACGGGTCTGCCGATCATTGCCAAGAGCGGCCGCTACGGTCCCTACGTGCAGCTCGGCGAGCCTGACCCCGACGCCAAGCCCAAGGCGAAGGGCAAACCCAAGACCGCCTCCCTCTTCAAGTCGATGTCGCTCGAGACGGTGACGATGGAAGAGGCGCTGCAGCTCCTCACCCTGCCGCGGGTGGTCGGCAAGCACCCGGATGATGGCGAAGACATCACTGCGCTCAACGGCCGCTACGGGCCCTACCTCAAATGGGGCAAGGAGACGCGGAGCCTCGATGACGAGCCGCGGCTCCTGACCATCACCCTCGACGAGGCCGTCGCCAAGCTCAAAGAGCCCAAGACTCGGCGCGGACGGACGGCGGCACCGCCACTCAAGGATCTCGGCGCCGACCCCGCCGGCAAGCCCATCGTGGTCAAGGATGGCCGCTGGGGACCCTACGTCACCGACGGCGAGTACAACGCCTCGCTCAAGCAGGGCGACACCGTCGAAGCCATCACCATGGAGCGAGCCCTCGAGCTGATCGAGGCCCGCAAGGAACGCGGCCCTGCGAAGAAGAAGAAGTAGTCGTGGCGCTCGGGCTGACCTGAGGCCGGTCTTCGGCTCGGTGGGTGGGGGCGTACTTCGTATCGCTTCGCTCTTCGTATCGCTTCGCTCTTCGTATCGCTTCGCTCTTCGCAAGTGCGGGGGAGAGGTCGATCATTGCGGTTTCTGGGGTTCTGCGGCAGATTCGTTCGACGAGGAGCGAGCGGAGCGATGCGATACGTTGTACGCCCCTGTTGTTCGTAGGCGTGTCGTTGTGTGGCTCAGTGTTGCGGGGTGTGCGCCGGCGGACAGCCGGCGCCTCATCCGGAATGTGCCCCCACAGATGCACTGCGCTCCTAGGCTTTCGTCGATATGACGACGCCCCCCGCGCAGCGTTCGGCGTTCTCGATGATCACGTCCGGGTTGTTCGCCCGATTCTGGTGGGCGAGCGTGATCGGGAGCACCGGCGATTGGATCACGGTGTTTGCGACGATCGCCCTTGGCGACTCGATCGCCAACGAGACGGGGGTCCTGGTGGCGTTGGTGTCACGCATTCTCCCCGGGCTGGTGTTGGGTGCCTGGATCGGAGTGATCAGCGACAGGGTCGATCGACGGCGGCTGGTCATGATCTCGGACGTCGGCCGCGGGCTGATCGTGCCGTTCCTCATCTTTGCCACAACATTGCCGATCCTCGTGGCAATCAACGTCCTGCTCGAGATCTTCAGTTTGCTCGGTCAGCCTCCACGCAATGCCATGCTGCCGAACCTGGTCGAGCGGGAGAATCTCGTGACCGCCAACAGCCTGATCTTGGGGGCCACCTACGGGACCGTGCCCCTCGGCGCCGGATTCAACTGGCTTCTTGCCGGGCTTCCTGCACTGACGCTCGGTGGAGTGATCCCGGACCTGACCTCAGAACTCGCCCTAGCGTTTGTGTTCGATGCGATGACGTTCTTCGGGTCGGCGCTGCTGATTGCATCGCTCCCCGTGATGCAAGCGAAGTCGGCATCGGGGGAGAAGCGCATCCAGGAAGAAGAAGCGCCCGGGGCGCTGCAGGACCTGATCGAGGGCGCCAAATTCTTCTGGCAGCGCCACTCGGTGCGGCGAGTGATCATCGGGATGACGGCTGCGCTCATCGGCGGGGGCACGGTGATCGTTGCCGGCAAGTCATTCGTCGAGGACGTGCTCGGGGCGGACGCGACCGGCTTCTTTGCGATCATCACCGCGATGGGTGCGGGAGCCGGCATCGGCATCGCTCTGGTGTCGTTGTACGAGTCGCGGCTCACGCGCCGCGATCTCGTATTTGCCTTCTCGTTGCTCGGCACCGGTTTTGGTCTGATGGCCGCATCCGTGACATCAACGGTTACGGGTGCTGCGTTGTGGATGCTGGTCATGGGGTTCGGTGCCGGGGCCGCCTACGTCATGGGGCTCACGCATCTCCACGAACAAGTGGCGGACGAGTTGCGAGGTCGTGTGTTTGCGACGCTGTTTGCGCTTATGCGGATCGGGCTCTTCGTTTCGATGGCTGCCGTCGCGCCGCTCCAGCTCCTGCTGCGAGGAGTCGGGATCGGCGGGATCAGCGACCCGACGCGTCTCATCCTGCTGGGCGGGGGATTGGTGATCATGGCTTCGGGCCTGTTGACGATGTGGAGTTTGCGGTCACTGCTCAGCCCGCCGAAGCTTGGCGCTGAGGCGCGCGACATCATGGCGCGCGCCAATGAGGCCCGTCGGTCGGTGAGCCGGCGGAGCAAGTCGCCTGCGGCGAAGGGGGACCACGAAGGTGAGTGAGGGACGGTACCTGGCGCTCGAGGGAATCGAGGGCGCCGGCAAGTCCACGGTGGCAACACTGATCGCCGAAAGGCTGTCCGCCGGTGGCATCGACGTACTTCGGGTGCGTGAGCCGGGGGACACACCGACAGGGGAGCGCATTCGATCCATCCTGCTGGAGCCGGGCGGGGAAGTGGCGCCTTGGACGGAGGCCATGCTGTTTGCTGCGGCAAGAGCCCAGCTGGCCGCCGCCGTTGTCGGGCCTGCCCTTCGTGCAGGTAGATGGGTCGTGAGTGATCGTTCGGTGTATTCGTCGCTCGCCTACCAAGGCGGCGGGCGGGAGCTAGGCGTGGCGGACGTGCGCGCCGTCAACGCCGCCGGACTGGGCGGGGTCTGGCCTCACTTCGTCGTGCTGCTCCGGGTACCGGTGGCGGAGGGGCTTCGGCGACAGTCAGACCCCGATCGTATCGGCGGCGCCGGGTTCGAGCTGCAGGCGCGTGTGTCGGAGGCTTTCGATACCCTTGCGGCTGAGGAACCCGATCGAGTCACAGTCGTCGACGCTGCCCGTCCGCTGGCCGCCGTTGTTGACGACGTCTGGAGTTTTGTGGAGGAACGATGGCTGACATCTTCGGCGGGGTGATCGGTCACTCTGCCGTCGTTGCATTCCTCGAACGAGAAGTGCTGAGCCCTGCTCAGGCGTACCTCTTCGTCGGCCCGGCCAACACGGGCAAAGCGTTGGTGGCCCGTCGTTTTGCTGCAGCGCTGCTGTGCGGTCCGGACGAGGCTTGCGTGCGTCGTGTCGTCGAGGGAAATCACCCCGACCTGGTTGCGATCGAGCCGGAGGGGCGGGCCGCGATCACCGTCGATCAAGCCCGCCACACCGTAGCCCAGGCGAGCCTGGCTCCTCTGGTGGCGGACAAGAAGGTCTTCCTCTTCGAAGAGGGTGGCGTCATGAACGACGAAGCCGCCAACGCGCTGCTGAAAACCCTCGAAGAACCCACGTCGTCGACGGTGTTCGTCATCGTTGCGGAGTCGGAGGACGATTTGCCCGATACCGTCGCCAGCCGGTGCCGTACTGTGGTGTTCGGCCGCGTTCCGGAGGAAGACATCGTGTCCGGCTTGGTCGCCGGAGGTATTGCCGGGGAGCAGGCGCAACAGGCCGCCCGCATCTCAGGGGGCAGGCCTGGGCTCGCTCTGGCGCTCGCCACCCGATCCGAAGTAGCCGCATTCCGTCGCACGTGGCTGTCCGTGCCGATGCGGGTCACGGGCCGGCCCGGTGACGCCTATCTCCTTGCGGATGATGTGGCCGCCGCATGTGAGCCGCTTCTCGAAGCGCTGCGCGATGACCAAGCCCGCAGGCTCGAGGCGGCGATGGCGGACGGGACGGCGGGGCGCACCATCAAAGAGCGTCAGGAACGCGAGTTGAAGCGTGCGACGTCGTCCCTCTACGTGTCTGGTCTGGAGATCCTTGCGGGCTTCTACAGAGACGCGGCGGCTGCCCAATTCGGCGCCCGCGTGCGCAACAGCGACGTCCCGGCGAATGTGCTCGCTTCGGTGCTGCCGTCGACGGCGCTGGGCCATGCGGAGCGCGTCCTCGAAACCATCGAGGCCTTGGAAGCGAACCAGCGCCCGACGCTGGCTTTTGCGAATCTCTTCGCCGATCTCGGCGCAACGGAGTAGGTGACCGTGAGCCCGTCCCGATCCGAGCCGAAGAACCGGTCGTGGCGCACGGCCATCAGAGACCGCGGGAGCGGGCAGGCGGCACCCGGCGAAGACGCATCGCGGAGTTCGGCGGGAGCTGCAACCCGCGGCTTGGTCGCCGCGGTGCACCGCCCTCTCGAGGCCCTGGCCAGGAGACTGTTCGATCTCGAGGTTACCGGGAGGGAGCACCTGCCTGAGGGGGCGTTCGTGATTGCCGCCAATCACTTCTCGTTCATCGATCCGGTCATGCTCACACTCGCCGCACAACGCAACGTCCGCTACATGGCGGTAGCCGGGCTTTTCGACACCCATCATCTGTTCGATCGGCTCATCACGTTCTTCGGTGCCATTCCCACACCGCGAGACGTCGTGCCGGTCGGTGCGATCCGGACTGCGCTCGCCGATCTCGATGCCGGAGAGATTCTCGGCATCTTTCCCGAGGGGCGCCGGGTGACGGAATGGCGGGAGACAAACCCCACGAGGGGTGCGGCGTGGCTGGCGCTTGCTGCGGGGGTCCCGATGGTGCCGGTGGCGATCGAAGGCACCCAGGACACGTTGAGCGTCGTGCGACCGGCTTTCCGCCGGACTTCGATCCGCATGTGGATCGACGAGCCGCTCCATCCCGATGACTACATCGACCGTGTCGATCCGATCGACGCCATGACCCGCGACTGGATGGAAGTGGTTGGGCAACGGCTCGATGCATGGTGGGCTGATTCACGTTTGCAGAACACGCCCACGTAGCCTGCACACACCGATCATTGGAGGCGGCGGTAGTGCGTATCGTGATCAGCGGAGCCAGCGGCCTCATCGGCACGGCATTGCGACGTCAGCTGGCCGGCGAAGGCCACGATGTCGTGCAGCTCGTGCGCCGTAGCCCAGATACCGGGCAGGTCCGGTGGGACCCTGCCTCGGGCGCTCTCGACCAGGCCACACTCGCCGGTGCAGACGCTGTCGTCAATCTCAGCGGTGCCGGCATCGGTGACAAGCGCCTCACCGAAGAACGGAAGCGACTGATCCTCGAGAGCCGCGTTGACTCGACGTCCCTGCTTGCTCGCACGATGGCTGCGATGGACACGCCGCCGGCCGTCTTCCTCTCGGCTTCCGCGATCGGGTTCTACGGCGACCGTGACGACGCTGCCCTCGACGAGACGAGTCCGAGCGGATCCGCCGACGACTTCCTGGTCCAGGTGGTGGAGGCCTGGGAGGGGGCGACGGCTCCTGCGGCTGCGGCAGGAATTCGCACCGTCCTCATGCGGACGGGCATCGTGATCGACAAGGACGAGGGTGCGGTCGGCAAGATGCTGCTCCCGTTCAAATTGGGTATCGGCGGCCGGCTCGGCTCAGGGGATCAGTGGTGGAGCTGGATCGCACTTCAGGACGTGGTGCGCGCCATCTGCCACCTCCTCACTTCGACACTGTCTGGCCCCGTGAACCTCACCGCTCCGAACCCGGTGACGAACAAGGCGTTCACGGCGGCGCTCGGTGAGGTGCTGAAGCGTCCTACCGTGCTGCCCGTGCCCAAGTTTGCGCTGAGCGCCCTGCTGGGAAGTGACCTGGCGGACGCGCTCGTGTTCACCTCGGCGAAGGTTCTTCCGAAACGACTGCTGGACGACGGTTTTGTCTTCGAGTACCCGGAGCTGGCACCGGCACTCGCCGCCGCCCTCGACTGAGGCGAGCCTCAGACGGCGCGAATGCCCGCATAGATGAGCGCCACCCCGATGGCGACGGCGAGACCGGCAGTGCCACGCCGCAGCCACCTCAATATGGTGTCGCCGACCGGGAATCGCTGCAGAGCGACTGTCGTTGCAGCCGCCAGAGCGGTGCCTGCGGCTGCCCACACCCAGCCGGTGGTGACTGCCGTGGCCATCGCGGCCATCGTGAAAGACGGGGTGGCGACATCGACGACACCGAGCATTGTGGCGTTGCCCTCGTCGGATCGCGGCTCCGGCCCGATGAGCCAGCGAGCGCCGACCAAAGCCACCACAGCACCCGCTGCCGTCCGGAATGTCGGCACGGTGACGTCGAGCACATCAAGGAACGGGTCGGTGACGGCTGCCACGACCAACACGACGGCGGCTGCGATCGCAGAGCCCAGCCAGCGCTGCTTGTCGATCGTCGGTGTCCGTTCTGCGAGGAGCGGCGGGTTCCATGCCGCCACCATCACCAAGAGTGCCGCCAGTGCGCCGTTCATCCCTCGGCCTCCATCAGCACCGCCTCGGCCCACAACATCCCGGATGCCGGGTGTTGCTGATCGTCCACGCGCGTTGTTCCGTTCAGGAACCATGCGCCGATCTCTCGCTCGGGAATGGCGCCGGTCACCTCGCTCTCGTCGACTTGGGCGGCGGCAAGCCGGGCGGCCCCGCAGACGAGTCGCGCATCGAGGGCTGGGCGCAAGTCGGCGAGGCGGTCGTCTGCAGCGGCCAGCACGCCGATCCGCCCCAGGCCCTCGAGCACCGTTCCGAAGCCGGCCCCCCGGGGTTCGGGGGGGTGGGTCAGCGTGGCGATGCCACCGCTGCGTTGAGCGTCCCATCGCACCTGCACGCCGAACTGAGCCGCCAACCGTCGTGCGTAATCGACGTGGTGGTCGCGGAGCTCCCACCCGGCCATCTGGCCCAATGCGTACGCAGCCCATTGATCCGGCCACGGGTTGGGGAACACATCCTCCTCGTCGTCCCTGCGGAGGCTGAGGTAGTCGAGCGTCCGCCACGCCGCGTCGTCCCACCCCTCGCCGGGAAATGTGTCGTGGAGATACGCAAACGCCCACAGGGCCTCCCCGGTCGCATAGCGCGACCGCTGCGACGGGTCCGGCGCTCTCGTGGCCTGCAGCCAGCGTTCCAGCATCACGCCATCGTCGAGTTGCTGGTTCTCCATGAACCGTCCGAGCTGATAGAGCTGTTCGTCGAACTGCGGGTCACCGGTTGCGCTGCGTCGGATCAACAACGACAGGGTCATCAGCGCTGCAGCACCCAGCTGCAGGTCTTCGCCCGGCTCAGCCCACGCCGCAGCGCCGTCACCGGTGGGGACCATGCGGTCGATCATGTAGGCCGTGGCGAGGTCGGCGCCATCGAGATACTGCGTCTCGCCTGCGGCGACGAGCTGGTACGCCGCCATCGTGGTCCCCGCGTGCCGGACCAGGTTGTAGGTGCCCGTCGCCGTCCCCGTCTCCCGGTCATATTCATAGAGGTAGCGCCCGTCTTCGAGCTGATTGGTGACGATCCAGTCGACAGCCGCCACGGCGCTCTGGTGGGCATCCGCGGCCGTGAACTGGGGGCAGACCTCGGGGGCGAGGAGAGTCACTCGCAGCACCGCGGCCGTCACCAGCCATGCGATCCCCAGGCTCGTCGCTCGTGTCGCCAGCCGCACGCGACCTCGAGTCGGGACCGATGGCACGTTCACGCGGCGAGCCGGTTCTCGCACCTGGCAACGACGCAGGTGACGCCATCGACCTTGAAACGTCTGGCGAAGGACAAAAACTCATCTCCTGAGCGGTGCGGCGGTGCACGATACCGGTCGGGCAGCACCTCAGCTTGGATCCACCGATTTATGGAGGCGGTCGCCCGGCGGTGGTTCCCGGTACATGTGTTGCGCCCGTTTCGACAGTCACCGGGTGTGACCACGGCGATTCAGCCGCAGCCTGCGCCGGCATTGGCTGCCGGGCGACCCAGCCGATTCGAACGGTGGATTCAGGCTCAGGCGCGACCCGGGTCGGTGGGCCTAGTGACGCGGGGCCCGACCTCCGTTACCGTCCATGGAGTCGACGACGAAGGACGTGGGGGATCATGAAGGTTGTGGTGACCGGCGGCGCCGGGTTCATCGGATCGAATCTGTGCGAGGCGCTCGCTCGCGACGAAGCCGTGACTGACGTGGTCGCCCTGGACGATCTCTCGAGCGGGTTTGCCGAGAACCTCGAGGGAATCGACGCTGAGCTCGTCGTCGGCTCCATCCTCGACAACGACGTGCTCGACCAGGTGTGTGCGGGTGCAGACGCCATCATCCACCTCGCCGCACGAGGCTCTGTGCCGAAGTCCGTCAAGGACCCCGTCAAGTCGCACGAACGCAATGCAACCGGCACGCTCATGGTGCTCGAGGCGGCCCGCCGGGCAGGCGGTGTGCACACGATTGCTGCCTCGTCGTCGAGCGTCTACGGGGCAACGCCAGATCTGCCCAAACACGAGGCACTGCCGACCAGGCCGATGAGCCCGTACGCGGTGAGCAAAGTGGCCACGGAGTGGTACACCCTGGCGTATCAGCACTCCTACGGCCTGCCGACGCTGGCCTTCCGCTTCTTCAACGTCTACGGGCCACGCCAGCCTGCGGGTCACGCCTATGCCGCGGTGATCCCGGCATGGATCTCGGCTGCGATGGAAGGTTCGACGCTGTTCGTGAACGGAGACGGGAAGCAGTCCCGCGACTTCACCTACGTCGACACGGTGACATGGACGCTGGTCCAGGCCATAAAACGTCGTACCGTCAGCGACATCCCGGTGAACCTGGCGTTTGGCGGGGGCACGACGCTGCTCGAACTCATTGCCGTCCTCGAAGAGGTATTCGAGCGACCGCTCCCCGTCGAGCACCGTGAGAGCCGTCCCGGCGACATTCGTCACAGCACAGCCGATCCGAGCCGGTTGTTCGAGCTCTTCCCCGATGTCGATCCCATCGACTTCGAAGATGGCCTGGCACGAACCCTCAAATGGTGGGAAGAACAGGCGAAGTAGCCGGTATCCGGTATCCGGTATCCGGTATCCGGTATCCGGCCGGTATCCGGTATCCGGTATCCGGTATCCGGTATGCGTCTTGGGCGCTCTTACGGATACGTCCCCGAGCGACGCGATGCGGATGCGATACGCCCCGCTGTCTGATCACAGCGGCGTGGTCTTTTCCGCGAAGGGTGGCGTCCGTCCCCGCCGTCCGACCCAAGCGGAGTGTTCGACACGCGCTCGAACGATCGAGCCGGAGAGGGGAATCGAACCCCTGACCTACGCATTACGAGTGCGTCGCTCTACCGACTGAGCTACCCCGGCGTGGACGGCGCCGAAGTGTAGCCGGTGCCCCGGGGCGGATCTCGGACAGGCAGCAGGGATGGGATAGGGTGGGGCTCTGCTGACCCCCCACAAGGCGAGACGATGGCGGACCAGGCCAATTTTGAACGTGACGCAATGGAGTTTGCGCCCCAGCTCTACTCGGCGGCGCTGCGGATGACGCGCAACCCCGCGGACGCCGAGGACGTCGTTCAAGAGACGTTTCTCAAGGCGTACCGGGCCTATCACACCTTTCAGGAAGGCACCAACCTCAGGGCGTGGCTCTATCGCATCCTGACCAACACGTACATCAACCGCTATCGCAAGCAGCAGCGCCGGCCGATGGAGACCGAACTCGGCGAGCTTCAGGACCTCTACCTCTTCCGCAGGCTCGGTGAGGTGTCGGGAGCGTCGGTGAGCGCCGAAGAGGAGGTCCTCGAGAGGTTCGTGGACACCGACATCAAGCAGGCGTTGGAGTCGTTGCCCGAGCACTTCAGGATGCCGGTGCTACTTGCCGATGTGGACGGCTTTGCGTACAAAGAAATCGCGGAGATCCTCGATATCCCCATCGGCACCGTGATGTCGCGGCTACATCGTGGAAGAAAAGCGCTCCAGCAGAAGTTGTGGAGACTGGCAGAAGAACGAGGGCTAGCAGGGCCGAGCGCATGAACACGGGCTGCGAACACGCAATCGAGTACGTCTATCACTACCTCGATCAGGAACTCACCTTCACACGGCGTACCCGTATCAGGTGGCACCTGCGGCGATGTCACGGCTGTTGTGATGCTTTCGACTTCGAGACCAAGCTCAAGTCGGTGATCCGCGAACGGGGCCGGGATGAGCCTCCGCCGGAACTTTTCGACCGGCTTCGAGCGTTGATACACGAGGAGGCCGCTCGCGACGACGTCCCGTGAACAGGCACGAGACGGTGGTGTGGGCTGAAAGCGAGAATCCAAATGGCTGAGAACGTCATGAAAGGGCGCCGCATGCTTGGTAGCGGTAGGGCGCCCAAGACGGCAACCGACATGCGCACGTGCGCCAAGGACGGGTGCGACACCCTCCTGAGCAAGTACAACAGACGCGAGCACTGCTATTCGCATGCGCCGACCAAGTTCCCTCGACTCCGCGGGCGCATCGTCGCCGACGGCTGACGGGAGCCTCCGTGCAAGGAGGCGGACTGCGGTCAATGGGTGCCGAGTCGTCGTCTCGCAACGAACGGCTATTGTTTCCGGCCATGCGCATCCGTTCCACCATCGTCCTCCTCGCCGTCGTTCTCCATGTGCTGTTCGTCGGTACGGCTGCCCTGGCGAGCAGCGACATCGTTGCGTTCACCGAGGGCGAGGGCGAGAGCGACACCGAGGAAGTGACAGAGGAGCAGGGCTCGGAGCTGGGCATCGTTCCTGCAGAAGAGGCTCCGCCCGCAGAGGAAGAAGCGACCGAGCAGCCATGGACCCAGCGCTTCCTCGCGCCGACCGTCCTCATTCTCGGAGTCCTTGGCATCGTCGGATCGCTCATCTACTACGGCTCCAGGGTCCGGGGTAGGTACAAAGTCACGAGCTGAGGCTCGCACCCGCCCATCGCCGCCTCACCGGGGTCTTGTGCGCCGTGGCTCCAGTACCCTCGCGGTCATGGCAGAAGTGCAATGGCCCCTCGTCAAGAAGGTCGCGGGTCGGCTCTCCGGGCGGTACCCGCTGGCGGGGACCTACCACGAGGCCCGTTTCGCCGCTCAGGCCCCCGGGCTCGTCAGGCGGGCGAGCGAGCTCGTTGCCGAAGAGACCGGTCTCTCGCTCGTTGGCGATCCCGATGTCGCCGTGGTGAGCCGGAGCGACTGGGTCGAGGCCAACGTCGAGTCGTTCGGAGTGCTGCTGGCGCCAGCCGAACAACGCCTCGGTGAGCAGAACGGCATTGGGTCGGCCGTCGCCGGCCGGGCCGTCGCCGTTGAGCTTGGTGCGGTCCTCGGCATGCTCAGCCGCCGTGTGCTCGGCCAGTACGAGTTGGTGCTCCCCACCAGCGACGGCAAAGCCGGGGACACGGTGATGTTCGTCGGTGCGAATGTGCTGGCGATGGAACGACAGTTCGAGTTCCGGCCCGCCGAGTTCCGTTTCTGGGTGGCGCTGCACGAATGCACGCATCGTGCGCAATTTGTCGGCGTGCCCTGGCTCAGGGCCTACTTCTTGAGCCTCGTCGAGGAGCTCGTTTCGGCGGCTCAGCCTGAATCCGGTCGGCTGCAGCGGGTCGCCGCAGAGTTGCAGCAGGCAGCCGCAGCCGGGGAACCATTGCTCGACGAGCGGGGGCTCTTCGGCATCTTCGCCTCGCCTCAGCAACGCGAAGTCATCGATCGGGTGCAGGCGCTGATGTCGCTGCTCGAGGGTCACGGCCATGTGGTGATGGATCGCATCGGGTCGCAGCTGCTGGTCACCCAGCAACGGATGTCCGAGGTGCTGAAGATGCGACGGCAGGACCCGCGGACGGCCATGTTCATGCGGATCGTCGGTCTCGAGATGAAGATGCGACAGTACGAGGCAGGGGCGGCGTTCATCCACGGGGTCGAGCGCCACGCCGGTTGGGACACGCTTGCGATTGCTTGGCAGTCGCCTGAGCAACTGCCCACGCTCGAGGAGATCGACAACCCGGTCCGTTGGCTGGATCGGGTGGCGTGAGCATCGTGGCCACGATCCCGCCGACTCCCGGCGAGGGTCTTGGCTGCGACGAGTTGGTCGCTGCGGTCCTCCCTGCTCTCCCCGACGGCGATCTCGTTGTGGCCCTCAGCGGGGGGCCCGACAGTGCGGTGGCCGCCTATGTCGCCACCAGAGCCCGACCACCTCGCAACGTCCGGGCGGTCTTCGTCGATCACCAATGGCCCGGATCGGCTGGGTTGGGTGCGGCCGCACGCGCCATCGCGGCCAGGCTCCACATCGAGCTGCAGACCGTGTCGGTGGCACCCTCCACGACGGAGACCGCGGCGCGGCGGTTGCGGCTGGCCGCACTCGCCGAGGCGGCGGGTGACGCAACGATCGTGACCGGTCACCACGCCGATGACGTGGCGGAAACCGTCATCCTCAACCTCGTCCGGGGGGCTGGCTCTGCGGGACTGGGCTCCATCCCGGCCCAGCGTCCGCCATTTGTCAGGCCCCTTCTCGGGATGACGCGGGCGACACTTCGCCGTATCGCCACCGAGCTGCGCCTTCCCTTCGTCGACGACCGCTCCAACGCCGATTCGACTCACAGGCGCAACGCCGTTCGCCATCAGGTGCTTCCTTCGCTGGAGGCTCTGGCGTCCGGGGCAGGAGCGGCGCTGAGCCGGTCTGCCCGCCTGCTCGCCGCAGACGACGAGATGCTCGAGGCGGCTGCCGCCGAGATCCCGCTCCGCGCTGAGGCAGGGGCAATCGGGGTCCCTGCGGCTGCGTTGACGATGCTGCCAGGACCGGTGGCGAGCCGAGTGGTTCGCCGTGCCGTGCGAGCACTGCGGCCGCCATACGCCGGCGAGATGTCAGATGTCGCCAAGATCGTTGCCTCGGTCTCCGGTCCGGCGTCGAGCCTGTCGGGTGGCCTCCGCTGCGAGCGGGAGGGGGCGCTCGTCGTCATTCACGACCCTGCGGCGGCGCCGGGGCCTGCGGTATCGTGCGCCCTTGACGTGCCGGGAAGCTGCCAAGGCGCCACGCACACCGTGACGGCTCGCCTCGTAGCCGCTATTCCTGCGCAGACGATGGGCCGGCTGGTGGCGCTGCTCGACGCTGATCTTGCCGGATCGCTCGTCGTACGGAGCGCTGCTGCTGGTGAGCGGATCGACATCGGTACCGGCTCGAAGCTCGTCAGGGACGCCATGGCGGAGGGTGGCGTCCCGCCGCGACTGCGTGAGGCTTGGCCCGTGGTCGCCCGGCATGGCAAGATTGTCTGGATCGCCGGTGTTCGCGTATCGGCGGGAGCAAGGCCGCACCCCGGTGGAGTACGGGTCCTCGAGTTGATCACGGAGAGAATCGGATGCTGGACGGTTTGAGGGTGCTGATCTCCGCTGAGGAGATCGACGCCAAGCTCGAGGAGATGGGTCAAGCGATCACCCGCGACTACGAGGGCAAGGATCTGCTGATGGTCGGGGTCCTGAAGGGCGCCTTCATGGTGATGGCGGATTTGTCCCGCCACATCCAGCTTCCTGTGGAGTTCGACTTCATGGCGGTCTCCTCGTACGGCGCTTCGACCAAGTCGTCAGGAGTGGTGAGAATCCTGAAGGACCTCGACCAGGAAATCGCCGATCGTCACGTGCTGATCGTCGAGGACATCATCGACTCCGGTCTCACGCTGCGCTACCTCATGAAGAGCCTCCGTGTCCGCCAGCCGGCGTCCCTCGAGTTGGCCGCCCTGCTGGTGAAGGACGGCGTCGACCGGCCGCCGACGGAAATCAAATACGAGGGCTTCCACATCCCGCCGGAGTTCGTGATCGGGTATGGCCTCGACTACGCCGAGAAGTACCGCAACATCCCATACATCGGGGTCGTCGATGGGCAGCTCGACTGAACCGCCGCTCTCGTCCCCGGATTGGAGGGACCGGCTTTCCCGCTATCGCCGTCGACTACATAGACTGTCACCACGCCCAGCACGCCGCGGCGTGCGTCTAGGAGCAGAGTGAACCGCAACGTACGTACTGTTCTCGTCTATATGGCCGTGGGATTCCTTGTCCTGATGGCCATCAACTTCTTCCTGGACGGGGCCACTCAGCCAACCGAGCTCAGCCTCAACCAGTTCTTCGACGAGGTGGAGAACGGCAATATCGATGAGGTGACGATCCTCGAGAAGTCGAACCAGGTGACCGGCACGCTGGAAGCCGTCGGGCCCGGTGAGTCGGAAGAGTTCGTGGTGACCTACACCAACGAGTACGAGGGCCAGCTGACCGAGCGCCTCTTGGCGGCAGAGGTCGAAGTGACCCCGGATGCCGAGACCCCCTCACTGTTCCAGTGGTTCCTTGGGACGATCTTCCCCTACCTGCTGATCTTCGGGATCTTCATCTTCATCCTGATGCAGATGCAGGGTGGAGGGAACCGCGTCATGCAGTTCGGGAAGGCCAAGGCCAAGCAGGTGACGAAGGACACCCCCAAGGTCACCTTCGGCGACGTTGCCGGGGCGGAAGAGGCGGTCGAGGAGCTCCAAGAGATCAAGGAGTTTCTTGCCAGTCCCGGCAAGTTCCGCTCCATGGGGGCCAAGATCCCCAAAGGCGTCCTACTGTTCGGCCCTCCCGGCACGGGGAAAACCCTGCTGGCCCGGGCCGTAGCCGGGGAAGCAGGCGTACCGTTCTTCTCCATCTCCGGATCTGACTTCGTCGAGATGTTCGTTGGCGTTGGTGCCAGCAGGGTGCGCGACCTGTTCGAGCAGGCGAAGACGAACGCACCGGCGATCGTGTTCATCGACGAGATCGATGCCGTCGGCCGTCACCGCGGTGCCGGCCTGGGTGGTGGCCATGACGAGCGGGAGCAGACGCTCAACCAGTTGCTCGTCGAGCTCGATGGCTTCGACGTGTCGACAGGCGTCATCGTCATCGCCGCTACCAACCGTCCGGACATTCTCGACCCTGCCTTGCTTCGGCCGGGGCGGTTCGATCGCCAGATCGTTGTCGACCGACCCGATCTGAAGGGACGCGCGGCCATCCTGGAGGTGCACGCCAAGGGCAAGCCCCTCGCCGAGGGCATCGACATGTCGGCTCTTGCGCGGCAGACCCCAGGCTTCACGGGTGCGGACCTCGCCAACCTGATCAACGAGGCTGCATTGCTCTCAGCTCGGCGTGACAAGACCGAGATCTCGATGGCCGAGCTCGACGAAGCCATCGACCGAGTGGTGGCAGGACCCGAGCGTCGCAGCCGGGTGATCTCAGAGGATGAGCGCCGGCTGACGGCGATTCACGAGGGCGGGCACGCGCTGGTGGGGCATGTGCTGCCCAACCTCGATCCCATCCACAAGGTCACGATCATTCCGAGGGGACGCGCCGGGGGCTACACCCTGGCGCTGCCGATGGAGGAGAAGTACTTCAACCGGCGGAGCGAACTCGTCGATCAGCTTGCCTATGCCCTCGGTGGCCGCACCGCTGAGGAGCTGGAGTTCGGGGATCCGAGCACCGGGGCCAGCAACGACATCGACAAGGCGACCAACCTGGCGCGCAAGATGGTGATGGAATACGGGATGAGCGACAAGCTCGGTCCGCTCCGCTACGGGAAGCCTGAAGGCGAGGTATTCCTGGGCCGCGACTACTCGCGGTCGAACGACATCTCCGACGAGGTCGCTGCTGCGATCGACGACGAGGTTCGCCGTCTGATCACGCAGGCCCACGACGAGGCCCGGGAGATCCTGATCACCCACATGGATGCCCTGCACGGTATCGCCGACGCTCTGCTGGAAAACGAGACCCTCGACGCCTCCGAGGTGGCCGAGGTCTTCGCCAAGGTCCCGAAGTGGGAGCACACCGAGAGTGGAGCGCTGCGGATCCAACGGCCGACGGCTGTTCCCGTGACGGATGGTCGCGTTGCCGCACAGGCGCCAAACGACGACCCGGCGCCGACCAAGGCCTGACCGGCCGCCAGGGAGCCCGTGGTGACACCTTTCACCCCTGTTGAGTGGCGCGTCCGTACCCGGACCTTGTCGACGGCTGCCCACACGTTGCTGATGGGGATACTCAATGTGACGCCGGATTCATTTTCGGACGGCGGCCGCTTCTCCACCGTCGACGAGGCCGTTGCGGCTGGGCGGGTGCTGTGGGATGCGGGGGCGGACATCGTCGACGTCGGCGGTGAGTCCACTCGGCCGGGAGCGCACCCCGTTGCGGTCGAAGAGGAGCTCGACCGGGTGATTCCTGTGGTCGCAGCTCTCGCCGGCGGCGGCGTCGTGGTTTCTGTGGACACCTCCAAAGCTGCGGTTGCTTCTGCGGCGATCGAGGCGGGGGCCGAGATCGTCAACGACGTGACCAGCTTCGGAGATCCCGAGATGGCCGAGGTTTGTGGTGCCCTGGGCGCCGGCGTCGTGGTGATGCACATGCAGGGCACGCCGCGCACGATGCAGGTTGCACCTCACTACGAGGATGTGGTTGCCGAGGTGGCAGCCTTTGTCGAAGGTCGAGCCCTCGTCGCCCGGGAGGCGGGGGTCGACGCCGAGCGCATCTGTGTCGATCCCGGTATCGGGTTTGGGAAGTCGTTCGAGCACAACCTCACGCTTCTGGCGAATCTGGAGCGGTTGGTTGCAGGCGACCATCCCGTCCTGCTTGGCGCCTCGCGCAAACGGTTCCTTGGTGCGATCCTGGACGACGCCGGGGTCGAAGCCGCACTCGACGGGCGCGATGCCGCCACGAGCGCAACCACAGCGTTTGCGATCAAGGCTGGTGTGGCTGTCGTGCGCGTGCACAACGTGCCGATGGCGCTCGAAGTCGCAAGAACTGCGGACGCTATCGTGAGGGCAGGGGCAGGCAACCGCAACGAAGAGATGGAGTGACCGTGGCCGGACTCGAACCCAGAGGGTTCAAATGGGTGATCGCAGGAAAGCTCGCCGTGTGCGAGCGGATCGGCGGCCACGGCTTCCAGCATCGGCGGGTGCGTCGTGAAGAAGAGATCATCTGGCTCACCGAGCAAGGTCTCAACACCGTCTTCTCGCTGCTCCCCGGCAACCAGAATCAGGCGGCGTACGAAGGCGCAGGGTTCACGTACTACAACCACGCCATCACCGGGGAGGTCGAGCCTGAGGAGGCCGATGAGATCTTCGCTGAGCTGTTGAGCGCGATGTCCGTCGAAGGGGCGTCGATCCTCGTCCATCGCGACCTCATCGACGACACGGTGGTGGGGCTCCTCGGCGGCTACCTGGTTCACGCCGGCTTGATCAAGGACCCGATCGTGGCGACTTCGATCATCCAGGAGATCACCGGTCGGCCGCTCGGTCCCGAGGGTCGCCGGCTGATCCCGACGCCGCGCTGACGTGGCCGTCCGGGCCGCCATCGGGCTCGGGTCGAACGTCGGTGACCGTCGCGAGACTCTGTTGGCCGCGGGCAGGACAATCGCTGAGCGGGTAGGGGACGTGGTCGCCAGCTCAGCGCTCTACGAGACCGCGCCCGTTGGCGGACCGGAGCAGGGTCCCTACCTCAACGGCGTTGTCGTCGTCGACACCGAGCTTGCTCCACGTGAGCTGCTGGATCGTCTCCTCGCGATCGAGCACGATCACGGCAGGAAGCGACGCGAACGCTGGGGCCCCCGCACGCTCGACCTCGACCTTCTGCTCTACGGAGACCAGATGATCGATCTTCCTGGCCTGACCGTGCCGCATCCGCGCATGGTCGAGCGCAGGTTTGTGCTCGAGCCGCTCATCGACGCGTGGCCTGCAGCCGCACTTCCCGACGGCACTCGGCTCGACGCGTACCTTCCCCGGGTCGCTGATCAGCAGGTCGCGCGACTTGATGGGCAGTCGAGTCCGGCCGCGTCGATCGCCGTCTTCCTCGTCGTCGGGATGCTCGCCGTCGGGATCTGGTGGCTGATGGGCTTGGTGGTGCCGTAGGGGTGCCGATCCTCGACGGTGGCGTGGCATCGAGCTCGGCCTCCTATGGTGGCGGCGACCTGCGAGGAGGGACCATGACCCGAGACCTGATCGTGATCGATCACCCGCTGGTGCAGCACAAGCTGACGCTGATGCGGCGCAAAGAGACGGCGACCGCAGAGTTCCGGCGGTTGTTGCGTGAGATCTCCGCACTCATGGGCTATGAGGTCACGCGGGACCTCGAGCTCGAGATGGTCGAAATCGAGACCCCGCTGGCCGTGACCCAGGCACCGATCCTGGCAGGGCTCAAACCGGTGCTCGTGTCGATCCTGCGGGCGGGCGGCGGGATCCTCGAAGGTGTGCTCGACGTCATCCCCTCGGCGCGGGTCGGTCACATCGGGCTCTATCGCGACCACGACACGCTGGAAGCCATCCAGTACTACTTCAAGATGCCTGAGCGGGTGGACGATCGGTTGGTGATTGCGGTGGATCCCATGCTGGCGACGGGACATTCGGCCGTAGCTGCGGTGGAGCGGATCAAGGCGCTGGGCCCCAAGGAGGTTCGTTTTGTTTGTCTGGTGGCGGCACCGGAGGGGATCGAACACCTCCATGACCACCATCCCGACGTGCCCATTTGGACGGCCGCCGTCGACAGCCATCTCAACGAGATCGGCTACATCGTGCCCGGTCTCGGCGACGCCGGCGATCGCATATTTGGCACCAAATAGCCGTTTGCGTCGGTCCAACCGTCTGATCTGGTGCGGGTGCCATGCTGGCCCTCCCACCCGCCCAAGTCTTAAGTACTCGCTGTCAGGTACTTGTGCTCGTTGCAGGATCAGCAATCGCTGATACGGTTCCCATATGGCGAAGACCATCACCCTCGAGCTGGGTGAACAGGCCATGGCGGCCTACGCACAGTTGCAGAGCGCCGGTGTCGATGTGGACGGCCTCATCGCAAAGACGCTCAAGGATCGGGCCCATCGTGTTGGGGACCGGGCAGCACATGCTGTCGAGTACCGCGACGCCGACAGGCAACACCACGACGTCGAAGAGATGCGGGACATCCCCTACCAGATCGACTACGTGCGACCGCCACGCTGACCCAGCCCCCATTCCATTCCCACCACGAGGCACACGCCCCGCCGCTCTACACCGCCCGTAGCGAGCCCCGAGGTCGGGCGTAGGCAGTACCGAGCAAAAAGCACCAGGTCCCTCCCCCGATACCGGATACCGGATACCGGATACCGGATACCGGATACCGGATACCGGATACCGGATACCGGATACCGGATACCGGATACCGGATACCGGATAGGTGCCCTCGCCGTGCACCCCTACACTCCACTCCCGGTACCGGTACCCGAGGGACTGCAGCCGAGGACGTATGCGCATCATCATTGCTGGGCCCGGGCGTGCCGGGCTTTCGCTTGCTTGGGCTGCTTCGGCCGCAGGCCACGACATCGTCGGTGTCGTCGGCAAGGACGAGGAACAGGCGGCGGCTGCAGGGGAACACCTCTCGACTCGACCCTTCACCGTCGATGCCACGCTGCCCGAGGCGGAGTTGCTGATCATTGCGACTCGGGATTCTGCGATCGCAACCGTCGCAGCACGACTTGCAGGAAGTGCAGGTCGAGTGGCTGCGGCTGTCCACGTCTCCGGGTTGACGAAGACGGATGCGCTTGCACCGCTGGCAGCTGCAGGACTCCAGATCGGGTCCTTCCACCCGCTCCAGACACTCCCGACTCCCGAGGCGGGAGCGGCCCGCATCGCCGGCGCCTGGATTGCGGTCACGGCGACCGAACCGCTCCGAACCACGCTTCACGAGCTGGCTGCCTCGCTCGGCGCCGAGCCGTTCGATCTGGCCGACGACGTCAAGGCGCTCTATCACGCGGGGGCGGCCGCCGCCGCCAATTTCCCCCTCGCCGCACTCACGATGGCGAGCGATCTGCTGACCGCCGCCGGCGTCCCGTTTGTTGCCGCCGAGCCGCTGGTGCGAGCCGTCATCGACAATGCCTTCACCATGGGTCCACGGCCGTCCCTCACCGGGCCCGTTGCCCGCGGCGACGTTGCGACCGTGAGGGGGCAGTTGGATGCGGTGGCGCACGACGCCCCTGAGTGGGTGGACACGTTCTCGGTGTTCGTGCTCCACCTCGCCGCCATCGCAGGACGCCGCCACGACTTCGAAGAAATGCTCATGCGGTGGCAGCCTCCGACCGAGGATGACCCATGAGGCTGGCGTCGACGTTCGCCGACGTGCGCGATGCCGCTCGGGGGTCGGTCGGGCTGGTTCCGACGATGGGCTACCTGCACGAGGGGCATGCCTCCCTGCTCGATGCCGCGAGACGTGAGTGCGATTACGTCGTCATGAGCCTGTTCGTGAACCCGCTGCAGTTCGATGAGTCGAGGGATCTCAGCCGGTACCCCAGAGATCTCGACCGTGACGTCGCAATCGCGGAGGCGGCAGGCGTCGACATCGTCCTGGCGCCCAGCCTCGACGAAATGTATGCCGCATGGCCCCCGGCGACGGTCGTGACGCTTCCGACGCTGAGCACCGTGCTCGAAGGAGCACACCGTCCAGGCCACTTCGACGGGGTTGCGACCGTGGTCGCCAAGCTGTTCGCCGGGGTGCAGCCCGATATGGCGTATTTCGGTCGCAAGGACGCCCAGCAGGTCGCACTGGTCACGGCGATGGCGCGTGACCTCTCGTTTCCGCTGGAGATCCGCGGCATGCCGACCGTTCGAGAGGCCGACGGGCTCGCCTTGTCGTCGCGCAACGTGTTCCTGTCTGCGGACGACCGCATTGCAGCTCTGAAGCTCAGTCGCGGGCTGATGGCGGCCGCCGATGCGATCGATGCGGGGGAGCGAGCCGGGCAGGTCCTGGTGCGCCGGGTCAGGGACGCCGTCGCCGCGGCGCCGCTGTCGCTCGAGTACGTCGAGTTGGCGAGGCACGGAACGCTCGAGCCGGTGGCTCGCCTGGACGAGCCTTGCTTCTTGTCGCTGGCCGCCAGGGTCGGTGCCGTGCGCCTCATCGACAACATCCACATTGACAAGTTCGACGATGCGTTCGTCCCCGACAGGGGCACGTGGTTGGAGGAGCCCAGCATGCTGTATGCCGCAGGAGGCGGGCGATGAAGCTCGTGGCCGACAGGGGAGAGCGCTGATGCTCCTGGTGCTCGATGTTGGGAACACGCAGACGGTCATCGGCATGTTCGACAAGGATGACTTGGTGGGCCACTGGCGCCTCACCACGACGCGAGAGCGCACCGCCGACGAGTTGCGCATGAATCTCAAGGGCATGCTCGAGCTCGAAGGCTTCCGCCCTTCCGACGTCCACGGCGTGGCCCTCTCCAGCGTCGTGCCGGCGCTGACCGCACCGTTGCGAACGGTTGCCGAGTTGGTCGCAGGCGAGAATGTCGTCGTCGTGGAGCCCGGGGTGAAGACGGGCATGCCGATCTTGATCGACAATCCCCGTGAGGTCGGCGCCGACCGCGTGGTCAACAGCGTTGCGGCTCGGGCCAAATACGGAACCCCGCTGATCGTCGTTGACTTCGGCACGTCGACGAACTTCGACGTCGTCAGTGCCGCGGGCGAGTACCTGGGCGGGGCGATTGCGCCCGGCTTGGTGATCTCCACAGACGCATTGATCGGAGGCACTGCGGCGCTACGCCGCGTCGAGTTCGTGCCGCCGCGATCGCCCATCGGCAAGGGAACCGTTGAGGCGATCCAGAGCGGTGCGTTGTACGGGCACGCCGGCCTCGTTGACGGGATCATGGAACGTCTGGTGGCTGAACTCGGCGGCGACGTTGTTCGCGTGGCCACGGGCGGCCTCGCCTCTACCATCGTCCCCCATTGCAGCAGTGTCGACCGGGTCGACGAATTTCTCACGCTCGACGGCCTGCGCCTCATCTACGACTTGAACCAGGACCACCATGATTGACACCTCGGAAACCGAGCCGACGGACGGCGCAGGAGCAGACGATTCCGTACCTCTCGCCTCCAATCCGCTGACGGCCCAACGCCTTGCCCAGCACGAGGCTCGCATCGCTGAAGGTGAGTACCCGTATCGATTCGAGCGAACGGCGCTCGCAGCCGAACTCCATGACAGGCACGCCGGTCTCGAACCGGGGACGGAGACGAATGAACCGGTCGTGGTCGCCGGCCGAGTCATGTTGCTCCGCTCCTTCGGCAAGCTGGTCTTCGCCACGCTGCAAGACGTCTCGGGGCGTATCCAGCTGTTCATCGACCGGAAGACGTTGGGTGACGATGCCTTTGCCGCCGTCGGCGATGTCGACCTCGGTGATTGGGTGGGGGCGAGCGGCACCGTCATCACCACCAGGAAGGGGGAGCTGTCGGTACGGGTCGATGGGCTCCAGCTCCTGCAGAAGAGCTTGCGACCCCTTCCCGACAAATGGCACGGGCTCCAGGACCTCGAACTGCGCAGCCGGCAGCGATACGTCGACCTCATGGTCAACGGCCAGGCTCGCGACACCGCGCTGGCCCGCGCCCGCATCATCTCGGAGTTACGCCGCCAGTTTGAGCAACGCGGCTACATCGAGGTGGAGACGCCCGTGTTGCTCAACGAAGCCACCGGTGCCCTTGCCCGGCCGTTTGCGACCCACCACAACGCCCTCGGCGTCGACATGTATCTGCGCATCGCCACCGAGTTGTTCCTCAAGCGGCTGGTGGTCGGCGGTCTCGAGCGGGTCTTCGAGATCGGCCGGATCTTCCGCAACGAGGGCATCGATGCCACCCACAACCCCGAGTTCACGATGCTGGAGTCGTATCAGGCCTTTGCGGACTACGGCGACATCGCAACGATGGTCGAGGAGATCGTGGCCGCCGTGGCCATCCAGATCGGCGGTACCACCCACATCACCTACGCCGGCCGGGAACTCGATCTGACGCCGCCGTTCCGCAGGGTGCGGATGCTGGATCTCGTCGACGACGCCGTCGGAGGAGGCGTTGGCTTCGACGTCCCGATCGAGGAGATGCGGGACCTGGCGCGGCGGCAGGGTGTCGAGCCGGAGGCGCACTGGGGGCATGGCAAGCTGGTCGAGGTGCTGTTCGATGCTCTCGTTGCCGACAACATCTGGGACCCCACCTACGTGATGGATCACCCCAAAGAGATATCGCCGCTGGCGCGGGTTCACCGGGACGATCCGAACCTCACCGAGCGTTGGGAGCTGTTCATCGGCGGCTCCGAATATGCCAACGCCTTCTCAGAGCTCAACGACCCGCTGGATCAGCGGGAGCGCTTCGCAGCCCAGGTTGCGGCCCGCCGCGAAGGCGATGAGGAGGCGCATCCCATCGACGAGGACTACCTGCTCGCCCTGGAATACGGGCTGCCGCCGACCGGAGGGTTGGGAATCGGAGTTGATCGGCTGGTCATGCTGCTCACCGACCGCCACCACATCCGCGAAGTCATCCTGTTCCCGACGATGCGACCCGCCCCCGCCAACTGATTGGAGACCACCATGCCCACCGTTGCGTCATACGGATCGTGGGAGTCGCCGATCAGTACGACGATGCTCGCCGATGAGGCCATCGTGGCGCACGCACCCGTGGTCGACGGCGACGACCTGTATTGGGCAGAGCGCCGTCCGGCAGAAGGGGGCCGAACCGCCGTGGTGCGCCGCGGGCCAGGCGGTGCCGTCGAAGACGTGCTCCCCGCGGGGTTCAACGCCCGCACCCGCATCCACGAATACGGTGGAGTGTCGTATGTGGTCGCCGGCGGAGTCCTGCTGGCGACCGACTTCGCCGACCAGCGGGTCTACCGGCTCGATGGAGAGACTCCGGCGGCGATCACGCCCGAACCGTCGATCGAGGCCGGCGATCGCTACGCCGACCTGACCTTCCATGGGTCAAACGTCATCGCCGTTCGCGAACGACATGACGATGGCGAGCCGACGAACGAGCTCGTGGTGTTTCCGCTCGACGGCAGCACCGCGCCGCGGGTGATCGCGACGGGTCATGACTTCTACTCGTCGCTGCGCCGGAGCCCAGACGGGCGGTCGCTGGCCTGGCTCACCTGGGACCATCCTCGGATGCCCTGGGACGGATCGGACCTCTGGGTGGCCGCCCTCGCCGGAGATGGCACGCTCGGTGCGCTGCGTCATGTTGCCGGTGGCGAGCAGGAATCGATCTTCCAGCCGGAGTGGAGCCCGTCCGGTGCGCTGTACTGGGCCTCAGACCGGACGGGATGGTGGAATCTCTATCGGGAAGGGGATCCCATCGCACCCATGGACGCCGAGATCGGCACACCGCAGTGGGTCTTCGGCCTCGCCCGCTACGGCTTCCTCGACGATGGCCGGATCGTTGCCGTTGTGACCGAAGCCGGCAGGGACAGACCGGTCGTGATCGACGACGGCGCCGTCCGAGACGTCGCCTTCCCGCACGACACGATCGTCAACTACCTCGCAATCGCCGGCTCGACGGTGTGGACGGTTGCAGGCGACGCAACGACCCCGCTCGGCATCGTCGGCGTCGATATCGAGTCGGGTGAGGTGCAGGTTGCCCGTCGCAACTTCGACGTGGAGATCGAGCCGGGCTACTTCAGCGATCCGATTGCCATCGAAGCGCCCACCACCGGTGGTGCGGTGACGCACGGGTTCTTCTACCCCCCAAAGAACCCGAGGTTCGAGGGACCTGAAGGCGAGCTGCCGCCGTTGATCGTGATGAGCCACGGCGGCCCAACGTCGGCTACCCACGCCAGCCTCGATCTGGAGATCCAGTTCTGGACCAGCCGCGGTATCGGCGTGGTGGACGTCAACTACCGCGGTAGCACCGGGTACGGGCGCACGTACCGGCAGGCGCTCGAAGGCCAGTGGGGAATCGTGGACACCGACGACTGCATCGCCGCAGCCAGGTATCTCGCCGACGCCGGCCACGTGGATCCGTCCCGGATGGCGATCGTGGGTGGCAGCGCGGGGGGCTACACGACGCTGTGTGCGCTGGCGTTCCATGACATCTTCTCTGCCGGGGTGTCGTACTTCGGGGTCGCCGACTGCGCTGCCCTGGCCGAAGACACCCACAAGTTCGAGAGCCGGTATCTGGACTCTCTCATCGGGTCGTACCCGGAGCAGGCGGATCTCTACCGGCAACGGTCGCCGCTGTATCACCCCGAGGGTTTCAGCTGCCCTGTGCTGCTGCTGCAGGGCGCAGACGACAAGGTGGTTCCCCCTGCACAGGCCGAGGTCATGGTCGCGGCCCTCGCGGAGCGAGGCATCCCGCATGCGTACGTGCTGTTCGAGGGGGAGGGCCACGGCTTCCGCAAAGCCGAGAACGTGATCGCAGCTCGCAACGCGGAGCTGTCGTTCTACGGGCAGGTGTTCGGGTTTGCGCCGGCGGGGGACGTGCCCTTTCTCGAGCTGAGCACGTCCTAAGGAGACTGCTGATCAAATCGTCGTGAGGACTCGCGGGTCCGCCACGGTGCCTGGTCACGACCTCGGTCACGAGCTCGAACTGACGTTGATCAGCAGTGTCCTAGCGCTGACCCACCCGCCGGGTCAGACGGTATCCCTGGTTGCGATGCGGTCCCGCCAATACGGCAAACCGAGATCGTCGGCCTGCTGGAGAGCTTCCTCTCGTGCCGATGAGGCGTCGGCAGACAGCCCTCGTGCGTCCGCCATCTGGGCACGCGCCCACGCAAGCAGCATCTTGGCCGTTGGAAGCTCACAGACGGCGAACTCCGCCTCTGCGTTGGCCAGATGGCGGTCGGCCTCGTCTGAGCTTTGCACGGCAGCAGACGCACCCGCCAGTCGGGCAGACACGATGGCGAGGTCGGCATGCTCGCTGGGATGCCCGGCGAGCAGCCGAAGTGCCTCACGCCAGCAATCGACGGCCGCAGCCGTGTCCCCGGTGCGTTCGAGAAGATCGGCTCGGTCCCCGATCGCACGAGCGGCATCCAGCCAGCGATCAGCGTGTTGGAACACCCGTGCCGCATTCTCGAGTAGGGCGGTTGCTCGCGCAGGCTCGGCCTTTCCGGCAATGCGGGCAAGCAGCTGGTCGGTCATCGCCGCGGTGACCAGATCGACGTCGAGGTCGGCCGCAAACCTGGCGTTGCCGTGTGCCAGCTCCCGCGCCCCCGCCATCAGGTGGGCCGCGCCGGAAACCTGGAGAGCCCGTGCACGTTCCGTGTTGTTCTGCCCCGCGGTGAGGGCGTTCGCCGAGGTGCGAATGGCTTTGGCGAGATCTGCCGACGCAAGCTCGCACTCCGCCAGCTTCGTCAGCAGTGCCGACGGCGACGGTACAAGATCGCCGCGCGCATCCTGCGCCATCGCCAGCTCGAAGTGCTCGGCCGCGGTGCGATACCGGCCGAGGTGGCTGGCGGCAGACCCAATGAGCGCGTGGCTGGCGGCGACCCGGTACGAGCCGGGCGTCGCTCGTCTCACGACCCGGAAGCCGCAGTCCAGCGCCTGTTCGTAGTTGCCGGATTCGAGCGCGTCTTGTCCGGCACGCAGCGTGTCGTAGCTCGTCCCCAGCCGTGCGATCTTTTCTTCATAGCCGCCAACGACTTCCCGCCTACGGCGGTTCCTGCGCATTGCGATGACCGCGATGGTCGTCAGGACGACCAATGCGGCGCCGACGAGCGCGACGATGGTGACCAGGTCCCCTTGCTTCATTTCCCTACCTTCGAAGCGGCCCCAGGCGCCACCAGCGCCCAGTCCTGGTCTCGTCAGCCTATCGGTCGGCGCCGCCCGGGTCGATGGGCCGTCAGGCCCAGTGGTGCCGAAGCCTGCCGGGCTAGGAGACTGCTGATCAAATCGTCGTGAGGGCTCGCGGGTCCGCCACGGTGCCTGGTCACGACCTCGGTCACGAGCTCGAACTGACGTTGATCAGCAGTGTCCTAGCCGACTGGTTGGCGGGCTGGGGCCGTTGAGGCGGCCACCACGAGCTCGGGCATGAAGACCTGGGAGGCGACGGGACCGTCGAGCACTGGAGGTGCCACGAAGAGCGACGTGACCGCTGAGGCGATCTGCGCCACGGGTTGCCGCAACGTCGTGAGCGCAGGGTCGGTGATCGATGCGAGGTTGGTGCCGTCGTAGCCCACGACCGAGACGTCGTTGGGGACGGCCATGCCCCAGCTGCGCACGGCCCGCACGGCACCGATCGCCATCATGTCGCTAGCCGCCACGATGCCGGTGGCTCGAGCCTCCAGAAGTCGGGCGGTACCCGCCTGCCCGCCCTGGATGGTGAACAGGGTTTCCGACACCAGGTCATCCGCAGCATCGAGACCGAGCCCTTCCATGGCGGTGCGCCACCCTTTGGTGAATTCGAGTGCGGTGGCATATCGCCGAGGTCCGACGAGGCAGCCGATCCGTTGATGGCCCATGGCGGCGAGATGCTCGACGGCCATGACGGCACCGGCGCCGATGTCCACCGTGACCGCAGGTACGGGACAGGGCGGCGTCACCGCGTTCACCAGCACAACGCGAAGCCCCCGTGTCACCAGCTCTTCGTAGGCGCCGTATCCGATTCCCACGCCGGCGTAGCGACCGTTGACGACCACGGCGCCGGCGGCGTTCATCGCCACCAGCTGATCGAGGTAGTCCTGCTCGTTGATGGTCTCCGCCGTCGTAGGACAGACCATCGCCACGTAGTCGTGCCGGGACAGCCGGGCCTCGATCGACTGGGCGAGGAGGGGGAAGATCGGGTTGTCGAGCTCGGGGGTCAGGATGCCGACGACCCCGGTCCTCATCGGCAGGCTGGGAACATCCCGATAGCCCAACTCACTCAACACATCGAGGACTTGGCGGCGGGTGGTGTCAGCAACGCCCGGCTTGCCGTTCATGACGCGGCTCACCGTCGCCTCGCTCACGCCGGCGATCGCAGCGACATCCTGCAGTTTGGGACGCATGGCACTACCTCGTCCGCCCACTCTGCACCAAACTGAAACAACTTGCAAGATTCTTCGCAAGCTTGCAGAAAAGGACTGGAAACTTGCAGAGGCTTGTGGTTAACTCGCAACGGTCGCTCTGCCGAGCGGCACCTACCCGATCACTGAAAGAGGAGGGGATGTGATTCGCTCCCGAATCAGGTTCTTTGCGCTCCTGGCGGCGCTTGTCATGGTCATTGCTGCATGTGGTGGCGATGACGACGATGCCACAGGAGAAGAAAGCACCACCACCACCGCTGCCGAAGTCGAAACCACGACGACGGCCGCTCCCGAAACGACAACAACTGCCGCTCCCGAGACGACCACGACGGTCGCGGCGCTACCGCCGCTGAAGATCTGGGCCGACGACAAGTTCGGCCCGATCATCGAACAGGTGGCCGCACCATTCACGGACCAGACAGGCGTACCGGTCGAGATCACGGTCATCGACTTCGGCGACCTGCGCGAGCAGGTCGTCCAGCAGGCTCCTGCCGGCGAAGGCCCTGACCTGTTCATCGGCGCCCACGACTGGGTCGGTGAGATGGCAACCAGCGGCATCGCTGCGCCCCTCGACCTGGGTGGAATCGAGGCGAACCTCACCCAAGTGAGCATCGATGCGTTCACGATCGACGGTGCGACCTATGCGCTGCCGTACGCGGCCGAGAACGTTGCGCTCTATTACAACCCGGAACTCGTTGCGACGCCGCCGGCGACGGTCGAGGAGCTGACGGCGATCTGTGACGAGCTCGGCGATGCGATCACCAACTGTTGGGGCGTCCAAGGTGGCGGCACCGGCGGTGACGCCTATCACAACTTCCCGTTCGTGTCGGCCGGTGGCGGCTACATCTTCGGATTCAGCCCCGACACCGGGTTTGACGTGGCCGACATCGGCGTGGCCACCGACGGCGCCATCGCCAGCGTGACCGCCCTCGAAGAGCTGGTTGCAGGCGGCTACATCGCCGGGATCGACGAGGACGATGCCAAGACGGGCTTCATCGACGGCACTGAGCCGTTCTTCATGTCCGGTCCGTGGTGGATCAACACCTGGAACGAAGAAGGCATCCCGTGGAGCGTCGCTCCGCTTCCCACGCTCGACGGAGGCCAGATGGCACCGTTCCTCGGTGTGCGCGGCTTCTACGTCAGTGAGTTCGGGGAGAACCCAGCCATCGCACAGGAGTTCCTCCGCAGCTTCATCGCGACCGATGAGACCATGCTGGCGCTCCATGAAGCCGACCCCCGCGGGCCGGTGTGGCAGCCGACGCTGGATGCCATCAGCGACGATCCCGTGTTCACCGCATTCGGCGTTTCGGGAGCCAACGGCCAGTTCATGCCGAACGTTCCTGAGATGGGCAACGTGTGGGGCCCGCTCGGTGATCAGCTCCTGGCCGTTCGCCAGGGTCAGAGCACCGCGGCGGACGCCATGACGCAGGCAGCCGAGCAGATTGCGAACGCAATCGCCGGCGGTTGATGCGTCGCTGTCAATCGAGTGATGAGAGGGGAGGGCCGGTTGGCCCTCCCCTCTTTGCTATCGCCGGCCTTCGGAGCGGTAAGATCGCCGCCAGATGACCGACCTCCAGCAGCGGACGGAGAGCTCCAAGACTCCGCAGCGGCCAACCCGCATGGAGTACGGGCGCGGGTTCTGGCTGAAGCTGATCATCCTGGCCCTGGTCGATGCGGTTGCGGTGTATGCCGTGATCGTGCTCATCGCAGACGAGGCGTGGATCTTCCTTGCTGCGCTCGTCATCGGCACGATCTTCGTCAACTGGGTCTACCTCTCGCCGCGGACCGGGGCGCTGCGGTGGACGACGCCTGGAGTGGTGTTCCTGGTCGCCTTCATGGTGGTCCCGATCTTCTACACCTTCTATGTCTCTCTCACCAACTGGGCGACGGGCAACGTGCTGAGCAAGACCCAGGTGGTCGAGATCCTGGAGAGTCGCGTATTCACGGATCCCGACGATCCCGGGCAGCTGTTCTCGCTGTACGTGTTCCGCGACGATGGGGACGAGATTCGTTTCCTCCTCGTTGGGGACGGCGGCGAGTTGCTGTTTGGTGAGCCCCGCACCCGCACGGCTGATCCGCTCGAGCCCGGTCTGGAGGTCCCGGACGAGCTTGGAGTGGTCGATGCGGACGGCGACGGCGTTCCCGAGGAGATCGGCGATTACCGGCTCCTGAGCACGGCAGAGGTGTTCCAGCTGGCGACGACGCTTCAGTTTGACCAGCTGATCGTCGACGTGGAGCAAGGTGAAGTGCAGGTCCTGGGCCTGTCCGAAGGACGGGTCGTGCTGGCGTCACAGCAGTTCGTCTACGACGAGGACGCCGACGTCATGGTCGACGTGGTCGCCGATCAGCGGTGCCCGGTTGGGGCCACCGAGGAGACCATCGGGAACTTCGTGTGCCAAGACGGGCGGGTGCTCAGCCCTGGTTGGGTCGCCGTGATCGGTCTGTCCAACTACGCGGACATCGCCACCAACCAATCGATCCGGGAGCCCTTTGTCGGCGTCTTCGTGTGGAACGTCGTGTTCGCCGCCGGGTCGGTGCTGCTGACCTTCACCCTGGGTTTGGGTTTGGCGATGACCATGCAACACGACCGCTTCAGAGGCCGAACCTTCTTCCGCTCGATCTTCATCCTTCCCTACGCGGTGCCGGCGTTCCTCAGCATCTTCATCTGGCAGGGTTTGCTCAACACCGAATTCGGCCAGGTCAACAGCCTGCTGGCAACGTTCGGGATGGGGCCCGTTCCCTGGCTGACGGATCCCAATTGGGCCAAGGTGGCGGTCCTGCTCGTGAACCTGTGGCTCGGCTTCCCCTACATGTTCCTCATCTCGACGGGCGCTCTCCAGTCCATCCCCGCCGAGCTCCAAGAGGCGGCGAGGGTCGACGGTGCCGGCGGGTTCAACGTGTTCAGGCGCATCACGTTCCCCATGCTGATGGTGACGCTTGCTCCGCTGCTGATCGGCTCCTTTGCGTTCAACTTCAACAACTTTGCGATCATCTACTTCCTCACCGTTGGCGGCCCGCCGATCCTGGACGCTTCCGTCCCTGTGGGGGCCACCGACATCCTGATCACCTTCACGTACGACCTGGCGATCGCGGGTGGTCGCGGCAACCAATTCGGATTGGGCGCAGCCATCACCGTCTTCATTTTCTTCATCGTGCTCATCATCTCCAGCATCGGGTTCAGGTTCACGCGCCGCTTGGAGGACATCTATGGCAATCTCTGAGTCTGCTTCGGCACCCGCCCGGTCCCTGGTGAGCCGGGTGCTGCGTCGCACGTCGAAGGAGAAGGTCCAGTACGCCCCGATGCCGTTCGGCCGCTGGGTTCGCGAGCTCGGCTGGCGCTACGTGGTTGCGGGCGCCGTCGTGTTGTTCGCCCTGTTCCCGATCGCCTGGATGATCTCTGCGTCGATCAACCCCATCGACACCCTGTCCGGGTCGGAGTTCATCCCGAGCGGCGCCACGTTCGACAACTACCGCGACATCCTGGAGAACCCGCCCCAATCGCCCTTCATGACCTGGTTGTGGACGTCGTGGCGCATCTCGCTGACCGTCTCAGGCATCGTGGTGATGCTCGCCGCGATGTCGGCGTACGCCTTCAGCCGCTTCCGTTTCAAGGGACGGCGGATGGGTCTGCTCAGCCTGCTGCTGGTCCAGGTGTTCCCTCAGTTCCTGGCGTTCGTCGCCCTCTTCCTCATCCTGCAGCAGATCGGTGAGGTCTTCCCTGCCTTCGGCCTCGACACCCATTCCGGGCTCATCCTCATCTACCTCGGCGGCGCCATCGGGTTCAACACCTTCCTGATCAAGGGGTTCATGGACTCGGTTCCGACGTCGCTCGACGAATCCGCCCGCGTCGATGGCGCTTCTCCTGCGGTCGTGTTCTGGCGGATCATCCTGCCGCTGACGCGTCCCATCCTGGCGGTGATCTTCATCATCCAGTTCACGATCACGTTCCAGGAGTTCGTGCTGGCCCGCACCGTGCTGACGTCCGTGTCGGAGTACACCTACACGATCGGCATTCAGACGTTCACCCTCTCGGACTACGCCTCGAAGTGGGGGCAGCTCGCGGCAGGGGCGGTGATTGGCTCCCTGCCCATCGCTCTCACGTTCCTCGTGTTCCAGCGCGCCATCGTGAGCGGCCTCACACAGGGAGCCGTCAAGGGCTGACATGCAACCCGTTCCCGTGGTGCCGCTCGCGGACGACTTCCAACCGTTCGGCAGCGGCAACGTCAGGCCACACCGGATCCGCTTCGATCCGTCCGATCCGGCGTTCCTCTCCCGGGACACCGCCGGCCTGTTGAGGTTCCGCGTGCTTGCTCCTGCCGAGACGGTCGAGGCGATGGTCCTGGTGCGCACGACCGCCGTGGGTGCGCTTCCGATGCGTCGCATCGGTGCGGCGGGGAGCGTGGCGTTGTGGGAAGGGGTGCTGGTACCCCCTGCCGAGAGGTTCTTGTTCAGCCTGGCCTTCCGCCTCGAGGGCGACGTGCCCGTGTACCTGGCCTCAACGGGGGTCACGAGCGGCATCGAGCGCATCGATCGGTTCTCCGTCGACGTTGCGAACGTCCCGGTTCACGACGTGCCCGACTGGGCATCCGGGGCCGTCATCTATCAGATCTTCCCCGAGCGTTTTGCGCCTTCGGGCAACGGTGTCCGCCGCAACCTCGAGACGTGGGATACGAGGCCGTCCAGCCGGAGCTTCCTCGGTGGCGATCTACCCGGCATCTCCGAGCGGGTGCCCTACCTCGTCGATCTGGGCATCGATGTCGTCTACCTGAACCCCATCTTCACCTCGCCGTCCAACCACAAATACGACACGGTGGACTACCGCTCCGTCGATCCGAGTCTCGGAGGCGATGCGGCGCTGGTGCACCTCGTCGAGGTGCTGCACGAAGCCGGCATCCGGCTGATCCTGGACGTATCGCTCAATCACTGCCACCCCCGCTTCTTTGCCTTTGCCGACGTCGTGAAGAACGGTCCGTCCTCTCCTCATGCCGGCTGGTTCGACATCCACGAGTGGCCGGTGCGGGTGCGCCACCGGCCCCACCTGATCGAGCCCGGCACCTACTGGGGGGTGCAGCTCTCCCGCCTGCAGCAGGAGAGCGGGATCACCGTCGAGGAGGTGGGCGGCGACGGCCCTGTCATGGAGCCCACCTACGGCGCCTGGTACGGCGTCCCGTTGATGCCCCGCATCGATCTGCAGCACCCCGAGGCGCGGCGCTACATGCTGGACACGGCGCGCTACTGGATACGGGAGTTCGGTATCGACGGATGGCGCATGGACGTCGTGCGCTACATCGACCATGACTTCTGGGCCGAGGTGCGGCGCGAGATGCGCCTGGAGAACCCCGACGCCTACCTGCTCGCCGAGGTCATGGGGGATGCGCGGCGGTGGCTGCGAGGCGACGAATTCGACGGGGTGATGAACTACACGTTCCGCCAACTCGCTGTCGACTACTTCGCCACCGGCGCCATCGACACCGAGACGTTCCTCGAGGGCCTCCTCGAGATGGCGGCGATGTACTCCCCGGCCGCAACCCTCGCCAGCCAGAACCTGCTGGGGAGCCACGACACACCCCGCTTTGTCACCCTCGCCGGCGGCGATCCGCGGTCCCTGCTGCTGGCCACGCTCGTGCAACTGACCATCCCTGGCGCTCCTGGGCTCTACTACGGGGACGAGCTGGGCATGGAGGGAGCGGCCGACCCCGACAACCGGAGAGGGATGACGTGGGATCGCACGGGCAGCGACCACCACGATGCGGTCAGGTCCCTCATTGCGCTCCGCAAGGCCCATCCTTCGTTGCGCAAGGGCGAATGGCGCCTCGTGAGTGTTGTCGGCGGCGCCTTTGCGTACCAGCGGCGTCTTGCGAACGACGGGGTCGTTGTGGCGATCAATGCGAGCGATTCGTCGGTACTGCTGCCCGTACGCGGCGCCCACCCATTGTGGACGGTGGGCGAAGTGCTGACGACCCCAAATGGCTCACGTCTCGGGCCCCGTTCCGGTGCGGTCATGACGGCGACAGCGTGAGCCGCTCCCTCTTCGCAAACACGACCGTGATGGCAGGGTTGGCGGTCGCCGTACTCGCTGCGGCGGCGTGCACGCCAGGCGATCCCGCCGCTCCCGCAACCAGCGCGGCCACCACGACCGCGGCAACGGAGCAACCGGTGACGACCACCGTCGCTGCCACCACGACGACCGAGCCCGACGACGTCGGGCCGGTGGCGGCCCCGGTGCGGCATCCCGTCACCGAGCGCTCGATCTACTTCGTGATGACCGACCGGTTCGAGAACGGTGATGCGGCGAACGACACGGGGGGCATCGACGGCGGGCCGCTCGACCACGGCTACCTGCCGGAGGACACCGGCTTCTATCAAGGAGGCGATGTTGCGGGGTTGACGGCCCGCCTGCCGTACCTCGCTGACTTGGGCGTCGGTGCGATCTGGATCACGCCACCGTTCACCAACCGCACGGTGCAGGGCAACGGCACCGTCGAAGGATCCAGCGCCGGCTACCACGGCTACTGGCAGATCGACTGGTCACGCATCGATCCCCACCTCGGCTCCGAGGATGAGATGCAGACGTTCATCGCCGCCGCCCACGACCTCGGGATGCAGGTCTTCTTCGATATCGTCATCAACCACACCGGCGACGTGATCACGTATGAGGAGGGCTCGGTCGCCTACGTGCCCAAGACGGTTGTCCCATACCGCGACGCCGGCGGGAACGAGTTCGACGATGCCGCCGTGGCGGGGAGCGACGAGTTTCCCGATCTCGATGCCGCAGTCTCGTTTCCCTACACCCCGACTTTCGCCTTGCCGGCCGACGCGACCATCAAGAGCCCTGAGTGGCTCAACGACGTGACGCTCTATCACAACAGGGGCAATTCGAGCTTCACCGGCGAGAACTCGCTCTACGGCGACTTCTTCGGTCTCGACGACCTCTTCACGGAACATCCCACCGTCGTCGAAGGGATGATCGAGCTGTACACGGACGTCATCAGGCGATACGAGATCGACGGGGTCCGCATCGACACGGTGAAGCACGTCAACGACGAGTTCTGGGCGACGTTCCTGCCCGCGATGTCGGCGGCTGCTGCTGCGGCGGGCCGTCCGGATTTCTTCATGTTTGGTGAGGCGTTCACGGAGGACCCGATCCTGCTCTCCGCCTACACGACATCCCTGGGCATGGACGGCGTGCTCGACTTCATCGTGGACGGCGCGCTCACGTTCTATGTCGCCGATGGCCTCGATGCCTCGACGATGGCCGGCGCCTTCGACAGGGACGACTGGTTCACGGACCAGGATTCGAACGCCTCGATGCTGGTCAAGTTCTTCGGCAACCACGACGTCGGACGAATGGGGCGTGCGATCCGGGCCGGCAACGGGAGTGACGACGAGGACGCGCTGCTGCGGCGGATGGAGCTCGGCTTTGACCTCTTGTTCCTCACCCGCGGCCTGCCGGTCGTGTACTACGGCGACGAGCAAGGCTTCGTCGGCGCCGGCGGCGATCAGCAGGCGCGGCAGTCGATGTTCCCTTCGGTGACCCCTGAGTACACCGATCAGGAAGCGATCGGAAGCGACGCCACCCCCGGCGATGACAACTTCGACCCGACCCACCCGTTGTATCGACGCGTGGCCGATTTGAACTCGCTGCGTCGCGCACACCGTGCCCTCGTCACCGGTGCGCAGATCGTGCACGAGCCCGCAGGTCCGGTCTTCGCCTTCTCGCGCATCGATCGGGATGAACGTGTCGAGTACGTGGTGCTGGCCAACAACACCGCCGACCTCGCTCCTGCAACCGTGCAGGTCTTGTCGCCGGACACGGAGTTCATCGCAGTATGGGGCGACGCCTCGCCGGTGACGTCGCGGGCGGATGGGACGATCGAGGTGGAGCTTCCCGGCCTGTCGGCGGTCATGCTGCAGGCGCAAGCCCCCCTCGGGGTTCCGGAGGCCGCGCCGGCGATCGCCATTGTCCGGCCGACTCCAGGCGGCGAGATCGCAACCCCGCGGTATCGCATCGAGGCCGAGCTCGGCGATCGCCGCTACGCCGAGGTCACCTTTGCGGTCTCGGTCGACGGAGGCGCGGCGCAGGTCATCGGGACCGACGACGCCCCGCCGTATCGGGTGTATTGGACCAACGAGTCCGTACCGGTGGGGGCGACCGTTGAGTTGATCGCCACCGTCGACGACGGCTCGGCCCGCCTCCGCAGTGACACCACGACGGCCACGATGGGCGACCGGCGCTGATGTGCGGCTCGGCCTGCACCATTGAGCAAGCATCGCACCTGCGCCGCCAATTGATTCTCCCGACCCATGCGCGTGGGGTTCCTTACCCAAACGGTGCTGATTACCCTGCAAAGACCGAGCCGGCGACCGTTGTCGTCGGCCGCTTCACAGGTTCAGAGAGTCCTCCCGACATGGGTGGGGCCGGCAAGGGGGTACCCAAGTGAGCATTCCGCAGCAGTGTGACGTCGTGGTTGTTGGTGGCGGCCCGGCGGGCAGCCTCACCGCAACGTTGCTCGCGCAGAAGGGTCATGACGTGGTGGTGCTGGAAAAGCACAGCCACCCCCGTGAGAAGGTCGGGGAGAGCCTGATCCCAGACTTCTGGAAGTACATGGACTTGATGGGTGTCACCGACAAGATCCTCGCCGAGAACTTCATCACCAAGTCAGGCGGGATGGTGCATTGGGAGGGCAGGACACTGGCTCATGCCTTCAAGGCATTTGGCTACGACCGTCCCGCGATGCACGTCGAGCGGCCCCGCTTCGATCAGATCCTGTTCGAGCACGCCGGATCGCAGGGCGCCAAGCTCTTCGAGAACGTGGCCGTCACCGGGGCGGACACCGGTACCGACGATTCCACAGGCCTCGACTACGCCAACGTGAAGTACCGCACCGCAGGCGGCGACGGCGAGATCCATGCTCGCTACGTCGTTGACGCCAGCGGCCAGAATGCCGTCATGGGCCGCCAGCTCGGCATTCGGCACATGGACGATGCGTTCAAGTATCTCAGCGTGTGGGGCTACTTCGAGAACACGAAGTACCTCTCGCTCGACGGCAAGGCGCACCGCCACGACGAATGGCAGGAGCACTCGCCTGTGACCTACGTCACCAACATCAAGGACACGGGTGACGACGGTTGGTGCTGGTTCATCCTGCTGCGAGACCGTACGAGCGTTGGGCTGGTGCTGCCGCGGGGCAAAGTCAAGACTGCCCGCAACGAGGGTGAGTCGTGGGAGCAGTTCTTCGAGCGTCGCACCCGTGAGGTCCCGGTGGTCAAAGAGCTTCTCGAGGGAGCGACGCTGATGCCGGACTCGACGGCGTCCATCGCCGACTACTCGTTCCAGACCGACAGCCTGGCCGGTCCGGGTTGGGTGATGGCAGGCGACGCAGCCGGCTTCGTGGACCCGATCTTCTCGGTTGGGGTTGTTCTGGCGTTGTACTCGGGTTCGGCGGCGGCGTGGGCCGTCGATCGGTGCCTGACCAAGCCGGAAGCCGCCAAAGGTGCGCTGGCGATCTTCGAGCGGCAGCTCAAGGGCCGTTATGAGATCGCTCGTTCGCTTGCCCTGCCGCAGTATCGATCCGACGGTGTGGTCAGCGAAGTCGCAAAACAGGCGATCAAGATGGAGCGAAGCGAACTGCAGCAGCTCATGTACGTCGTCTCGTCGCTCACGACCCGTACGGACAACTGGCTCGAGATGACGGGCGGCGAGGCTCCCGAGATCACCGAGTCCCAACTGCACGAAGTCGTCGACCTGGACTTCAGCCTGGTCTGATTTCGCCCGAAGCAGGCCGGATACCGGATACCGGATACCGGATACCGGATACCGGATACCGGATACCGGATACCGGATACCGGATACCGGATACCGGATACCGGGTCTAATTCGAGCTGTCCAGCATCGGCTGCTCCCGGTCCCTACGATGGATCCCAGGTCTCTCGGGAGGTTGCGAATGACCGGACACGAACGTCATATGGCTGAGCACGGTCGGGGGAAGAGCCGAGATTCGGGCGATCCCGAAGAAGCCGAATCTGCCGTGGCAGACGCGATCGAGTCGGCTGTGGGCGATCCTTCCAGCATCGAGGAGGAGGTTCTCCTCGAAGCCGCGGAGGTCGAGCGGGCCCAACACGGGAAGGGCTGAACCGGGTTGGGAGGCTGCCAGAGCGCACAGCTCAGACGCCGGGAACCACTGGAGGGCGACCGTACGCGGCAATCGGTGAATCCAAGCTCAGCGCCTGCGGGCTGATTCCACCCGGTCCAGCAGGTACCGATCGAGATTGTGGAACACGCTCTCGAGCGGGCCTGCATCGAGGCGATCCGTGGCCTTTTCGGCGACTCGCATCTGCTCCATGGCCTCGTCGAGCACGGTGTCCACGTATCCGCCCCCGGCGACGAGTTCGATGACCTTGTGGATCGAATCCTGCTCGTGGGGCCCGCCACGGCCGAGCAACGATCGGATCTCAGGGCCTTCCGGTCCCGCCAGGGCGTAGAGCACGGGCAAGGTGAACGTGCCTTCGCCGATATCGGACCCTGCGGGTTTGCCGAGCCAGTCTTCGTCGGCGACGAGATCCAGCACGTCGTCGGTGATTTGAAACACGAGGCCCATCTGCCACGCCCACTCCGACACCGCTTCGATGGAGTCTCGGTCGGCGCCGGACACGATCGCGCCAAGCCGAGCTGCGGTGCGAATGAGGGACGCGGTCTTGCCGCCGATGACCCGGTAGTAGTCCTCTGGTCCGTGGTCGAGGTCATCTTCGAGCTGCAGCTCCAAGACCTGCCCCTCGCACAGCGTCGCATAGGTGTTGGCAATGAGGGCTACCGCTTCGACACCGAGCGGCGCAGCCACCTCGGATGCTCGAGCGAGGAGGAAGTCGCCGCCGAGAATGGCCGCGGTCTGGTTCCACTTCGCATTGACCGACGCCACGCCGTGCCGGGTGTCGGCATTGTCGATCACGTCGTCGTGATAGAGGGAGCCGGAATGCACCAACTCGACGGCGACTCCGGCCTCCACGGGCTCTGGGCCGCCGTTTGGGCCGAGTTCGGCGGCGACTTGCGCCAGGAGCGGGCGGTACCGCTTCCCGCCGGCCAGGATGAGGTGCTGGGCGATCTCGGTGAGAAAGGTGCTGTGCGACGTCGTAGCCTCGGTGAGACGCCGTTCGACCGCCGCCATGCGATCCCACACGCGGGGGACGGCGACGAGGTCTTGCAAGGGGGGTAGGTCCATCGGGAGGGAGATTAGTTCGTGGCCCGGTGCAAACCGGAAAGGCAGGCGTATACCGGTCGACGTGACGCAGCGAGAACGTCGTCGGGAGAATGAGTCGTTCGGCGGAATGCCGAGCGCACCGATCCGTGTTGTAATCCGTGCAACAGGCAGGAGCGGGTTTGCAACACCCCCTCGCTATACTCGGCGAGGCGCACGGACCAATGGTGCGCCCTACTTCTAGAAGGTGATGGACAGTGTTTGAGAGGTTCACCGACCGGGCCCGCCGGGTCGTGGTGCTGGCGCAAGAGGAAGCGCGGCTGCTGAACCACAACTACATCGGCACAGAGCACATCCTCCTCGGCCTCATCCACGAGGGCGAAGGCGTTGCCGCCAAGGCCCTCGAGGGCCTCGGCATCAGCCTCGAAGGTGTGCGCAGCCAGGTGGTGGAGATCATCGGCCAGGGCTCCCAGGCGCCGAGCGGCCACATCCCGTTCACGCCGAGGGCGAAGAAAGTTCTCGAGTTGTCGCTCCGTGAAGCGCTGCAACTCGGACACAACTACATCGGCACAGAGCACATCCTGCTCGGTCTGATCCGCGAGGGCGAGGGCGTTGCCGCCCAGGTGCTCCAGAAGCTCGGTGCCGAGTTGCACAAAGTGCGGCAGACCGTCATCCAGCTGCTGTCCGGCGTCTCGGGCGAGGAAGAGTCCGGATCGTCGCATCCCAGCAGCAGTAGCCGATCCTCCGGTGGCGAAGGCGCCCCGAGCGGCTCCACGGTGCTCGACCAATTCGGTCGCAACCTCACCCAGCTGGCACGCGAGCGGAAGCTCGACCCCGTGATCGGCCGGGCCAACGAGATCGAGCGGGTGATGCAGGTGCTCTCCCGCCGCACCAAGAACAATCCCGTGCTCATCGGCGAGCCCGGGGTCGGCAAGACGGCCATCGTCGAGGGTCTCGCCCAGAAGATCGTCAGTGGCGACGTCCCCGACACACTCACCAACAAACATCTCTACACGCTCGATCTCGGCGCACTCGTCGCCGGATCCCGCTACCGCGGAGACTTCGAGGAGCGGCTGAAGAAGGTGCTCAAGGAGATCCGTACCCGCGGCGACATCATTCTCTTCATCGACGAGATCCACACTCTTGTCGGCGCAGGGGCGGCCGAAGGCGCTATCGACGCAGCCAGCATCCTCAAGCCGATGCTGGCCAGGGGCGAACTGCAAACGGTGGGCGCCACGACCCTCGAGGAGTATCGCAAGTACCTCGAGAAGGATTCGGCGTTGGAGCGCCGTTTCCAGCCGATCCAGGTCGACGAACCGTCCGTTGCGGACACGATCAAGATCCTCGAAGGCCTGCGGTCGAGTTACGAAGACCACCACCGCGTCCGATTCACCGAGCAGGCGCTGGTCAATGCCGCCAACTTGGCCGATCGTTACATCGCCGACCGCTACCTGCCGGACAAAGCGATCGACCTGATCGACGAGGCCGGCAGCCGGATGCGGCTCCGGCGCAGCGACCTGCCACCCGACGTGAAAGCGATCGACGAGCGCCTCGCCACGTATCGTCAGGACAAGCGTGAGGCCGTTCAGGCACAGCAGTACGAGCGAGCCGCTCAGCTGCGCGACCAGGAGCGGGCGTTGCTGACCGAGCGCTCCGAGAAGGAGATGGAGGCGGCCGACGTCGGCAAGGACTACTCCGCCGTCATCGACGAGGAAGAGATCGCAGAGGTACTCGCACAGTGGACGGGGATTCCTGTGCACCGCCTGACCGAAGAGGAGACGGAGAAGCTCCTCAACATGGAGGACGAGCTCCACAAGCGGATCGTTGGACAGCACGACGCCATCCAGGCGGTTTCGAAGGCGATTCGGCGGACCAGGGCGGGCCTCAAGGATCCGAAGCGTCCCGCAGGCTCCTTCATATTCCTGGGGCCATCAGGCGTCGGGAAGACCGAGTCCGCCAAGTCCCTCGCCGATTTCCTGTTCGGCGACGAAGCGGCGCTCATCCAGATCGACATGTCCGAGTACATGGAGAAGCATGCCGTCAGCCGGCTCGTCGGCTCGCCTCCGGGTTACGTCGGGTACGACGAGGGCGGTCAGCTCACCGAAGCCGTGCGGCGCAAGCCGTTCTCCGTGGTGCTGTTCGACGAGATCGAGAAGGCCCACCCGGATGTCTTCAACATCCTGCTCCAGATCCTCGAGGACGGACGTTTGACCGACTCCCAGGGTCGGAGCGTGGACTTCAAGAACACCGTCATCATCATGACCTCGAACCTCGGAACCGCGGAGCTTCGCAAGAAGTCCCTCGGGTTCGTCCCCGAAAGTGATGAGCTGAGCTACCAGAGCATCCGGGACAAGGTGATGGATGCGCTCAAGGGGCACTTCAGGCCCGAGTTCCTGAATCGCATCGATGAGGTCATCGTCTTCCACGAACTCACGATGGACGAGGTCAAAGAGATCGTCGATCTGCTCCTGAAGCGAGTCCGCAACCAGCTCGAATCCCAGGCGCTCGACCTGGTGTTGAGTGACCAGGCCAAACACCTGCTGGCAAGCAAGGGTTATGACCCACAGCTCGGTGCTCGGCCCCTGCGGCGGGCGATCCAGCAGCTGCTGGAAGACCCGTTGTCCGAGCGGGTGCTCCACAAGGAGTTCGCCGCCGGTTCGACGGTGCTGGTCGATGTCGACGAAGAGGACGAGGCTCGGCTCTCGTTCGTCGCAGTGGAGACTCCCGACCAACCCCCGGTGGAACTCGCCGACCAAGGCTGAGAGAGCGCCGGTCGGAGCACGTCTCGTTGGGTACCTCGTACCCAAGTACTTGGCGCTTCGCCCTAGAACACTGCTGATCAACGTCAGTTCGAGCTCGTGACCGAGGTCGTGACCAGGCACCGTGGCGGACCCGCGAGCCCTCACGACGATTTGATCAGCAGTCTCCTAGTTGTTGATGCTCCCGAAGAAGCGTACTTCGGCGAGGGCGAGTTCGGTGAAGCTCGGCTGATCGCCAACGGGTTCACCGACGTAGGTTTCCAGCACGGTGATGGTCAGCCGGCGGGTTTCGATGGTGTCGACTCCAAAGCGCTGCGGGTCGTTGTTGTCGGGCAGCGTGTAGGGAAGCTCGACCGCGAGGTCGTCCACCGTCACCTGGAAGTCCTTGATGCGATAGTTCCTGCGGAACGCGACGTCGTCCAAGATGTTCTGCAGTTCTATCTCGCTGATGGCCACCGGTTGCGCAAACGTGAAGGTCATGACGGCTCCGACGCCGCGCTGGCTGCTGTCGTTCCAATACGTCGAAGTGTCGCCGTCGATGAGGTTGTCGCCCTCGAATCCCGCAAGCTCCGAACTGACCTCGATCGATGCGGGACGCAGCTCGGTCTGAGTGACCAAGGCAGCCGTCGTGGATGTTGCGATGGTCGTGGTGGATGCGGTGTCGTCGCCGCCGTCGCCGCGGAAGATGTTCAGCAGGAGCGCAGACAGCGCAACGATCGCAACAACGGCGAGCAGGATCCCCAGCGCCCGCCCGCCGGGCGTCGACCGGACCATCGGGGGCGGGGCGACGGGGAGTGGGCCTTGTGCAAGTCGGGCGCCGCATTCCTCACAATGGCGATTGTGGGATGGGTTGAGGGCGCCGCATGAGGCGCAACGGAGCGTCGGCACGGCCGGTTCTGTGGATGGTATGGGCGGAGGAGGTGGCAGCGGCTGGACGTACGGCTCCGGCTCGTAGGGAGGGGCCTCGACGGCTGCTGAGCCCGTCGTGGGCTCACCGCCCTCCGGGAACTCCTCGAGTTCGAACGGCTCAAAAAGATCGTCGAACGATCCCTTGTCCCTGTCGTCCGTCACGTGCTCGACCCAACCCTCTGTGCGGCAAATCACATCCGGGCTTGCGCCCGTCCTGGCTATTGTGCCACGGATGCTCGTGATTGCCGGTGTTCGTCAAGCGGAGCCCTGGAATCTGGGCAATGTGATCGGCGGTGTCGCCCTCGCAGCCGTGGCCGTCATCGTCATTGTCCTGCTCATTCGGCGCTATCTCGACACCTGAGCGCCGTCCCATGCCCAACCCCACGATGGCGACTCGCCATTGAACACGTTCTGTCACATGGGCGGTGTACTTTGGCCGATGTACCGCCGGAAGTGAGGTTTGATGGGCTACCAATGCACGGAATGTGGGTTCGGGACGGGGAAATGGATGGGCTTCTGTCCCCAGTGCCGCACCCATGGCTCCCTCCTCGGTTCTGCGAATACCTCAGGCGCTGCTCCTGTCCCTGTGCCTGTTGCGGACGCGTTGGGCCAAACGCCCGCACAGCGACGGCCGCTCGGCATCGCCGAGGTCGATCGTGTGCTGGGTGGTGGATTGGTCGAGGGGTCCGTTGCGTTGGTCGGCGGTGAGCCGGGGGTCGGTAAATCGACGCTGCTGCTTCAGCTGGCGGCTGCCGTGGCCGGGTCAGACCCGGTCCTCTACGTGTCCGGCGAAGAGAGCGTGCGTCAGGTCGGCTTGCGTGCACGCCGCATCGACGCCGTGCGGCCCGGCCTGTCGATTCTCGCCGAGACCGACGTCGGGGCCATCGAACGGGCCGTTGAAGCAGGGAGCCCTTCCCTCGTCGTCGTCGACTCGATTCAGACGTGTCACAGCGCCGAGGGTGACGGAGCTCCTGGAGGGGTGAACCAGGTGCGGGAATGCGGCGCCAGGCTGGCGGCCCTGGCGCGCCGGACCGGGGTCCCGGTTGTCCTCGTCGGCCATGTCACCAAGGACGGTGTCCTGGCCGGCCCCAAGGTGCTGGAACACCTCGTCGATCTGGTGCTCTACCTCGAAGGCGATCCGGATCGCGGGCTTCGCTATCTCCGTGGTCTCAAAAACCGATATGGGTCCGTTGACCAAGTGGGTGTCTTCGAGATGACGGACCGGGGGATGGCCGAGGTCGCCGATCCCTCCGGGATCTTCGTCGATGGCTGGTCCGGCGGGGTCGCGGGCACCGTGGTCTATCCCGCGTTGTACGGGCGCCGCTCCCTCCTCATCGAGATTCAGGCCCTCGTGACCCCCACCTCGGCACCGCAGCCGCGGCGCAGCGTCAAGGGCATCGAAGCGGCGAGGGTGCATCAACTGCTTGCGGTCCTCGAGCGTCACGGCGGGATCTCGTGCGCACAGAGCGAGGTGTACGTCAATGTCGTGGGCGGGCTCACGATCCGTGATCCTGCAGCCGATCTTGCCGTAGCGCTTGCCGTGGCGTCTGCGCGCCTGGAGCGGCCCTTGGGGACGCTGGCAGCTTTTGGCGAGGTGGGCCTGACGGGAGAGGTGCGAGCGGTTGCGCACCGTGACCGGCGCCGCGCCGAAGCCAAGCGGTTCGGCATCGGGCACGTCGTCACTGCCGCCGAGGTCGACCGGTTGGGGATGGCGCTGGCGTCGACGGGTCTGGGTGCAACGGCACGGAGCGGCATCGCCGCGAGGTGACGTCGCCATCAGGGGTCGTTGGCCCCGGATGCGAGAAACTAGAGCCTCATTCGAGTACGCTTCCAGACTGATGACTCCGTCCAGGGCCGTGGACTACCTCGCAATCTTGAGGCGCTTTGCGCCGGGAACTCCGTTGCGCAATGCCGCCGAATTGGTGTTGCGCCAAGGAACCGGCGCGCTGGTGCTGCTTGCCGACGGCCCTGAGATCGATAGTGTCTCGAGCGGCGGATTCATCCTGAAGGATGCCCGGTTTTCGGCGCAACGTATGGCCGAGCTCGCCAAGATGGATGCGGGCATCGTGGTCTCTGATGATGTCGGCACCATCCTCCGCGCCAACGTCCATTTCATCCCCGATCCCAGCATCCCGACGTCGGAGACGGGTACCCGTTTTCGCACTGCGGAGCGTCTCGCCAAGCAGACCGGCAGCCCGGTGCTGGCCATCAGCGAAGAGGGGATCCGCACCGCGGTCGTCTTCACCGGCCAGCAGCGATTTGAGCTTCGCAGCACCGCAGCCCTCCATGCCGAAGGCAATCAGAACCTGAGTTCCCTGGAGCGGCTGCGTCGCCGATTCGAGGATGCGGAAGCACGCCTCACCCGTCTCGAAGTCGACGATGTGGTCACGGTCCGCGACGTCACTCTGACGCTCCAGCGGGCAGCGCTCCTCATGCGCCTCGAACGCGAGGTTGATCACATCGTGATTGAGCTTGGCGGCGCAGGCCACCTGATCTCCGTGCAGGCCGCCGATCTCGTCGAGGGTGTCGAGCACGCAGCACAAGTGACCTACGCCGACTACGCAAGACGCCGGAAGCAGGGTCTCCGGGTGTTCTCCCGTCTCGATGCGGTGCCGACCTCGGAACTCCACGACCCGCAGGTTGTCAGCGACGCACTGGGGCTTGGCTCGATAGACGCAGCGACACGACCCCGAGGCGTGCGGGCGCTCGAACGAGTGCCGGGTCTGCCCGAACCGGTCCGGGACGCCCTCATCGCGCACTTCAGGTCGTTCCCCAAGCTCCTCAGCGCCTCAGAGGCCGCCCTGGCGGAGGTCGAGGGTGTCGGCCCGATGCGAGCTCAGCAGCTCCGCAACTACCTCGAGAGGTTGCAGCAGCACGGAACGCCTTTCGCGATCCCGGACTGACACGCCGGAGGGCGGCCTACAATGCCACTCCTCACGCAACCCCGGGAAGTCTGTGGCTGAGAAAACAACATCGTCCAAAGAAGCTCCGGCCGTCAAAGCCGCCGCCGAAAAGCCTGCCGCGAAGAAGCCTGCCGCGAAGAAGCCTGCTGCAAAGAAGGCCACCAAGACGGTAAAACCGCGAACTTCGAAGAAGGCGGCCGCAAAGCCGCAGGAGCCGAACACGACGAACACCGTCCCCACCAAGAAGTCGACCAAGGCCCCGTTCAAGACGGGCGACAAGGTCGTGTATCCCCATCACGGTGCGGCAACCATCGTCAAACGCGAGAAGATCGAGTTCGGGGGCGAGCGCCAGGACTACTACGTGCTCGAAGTGGCGACGGACCAACTCATCGTTCGTGTCCCGGTCGACAAGGCGCTCGATCTCGGCGTCCGTCCCGTCATCTCGACCACGGTCGCCAAGAAGGTGTTTTCGACCTTCCGCGACGATCCGCAGGAGGCCGGCTCCAACTGGTCCCGCTGGTACAAGCTGTTGACGGAGAAGATCAACAGCGGCGACATCTTCCAGGTGGCCGAGGTGGTGCGTGACCTGACCTACGCTCAGCAGGTCAAAGGCATTTCACCTGCGCTCAAGCGCATGCTGGCCAAGGCACGGCTCATCATCGTCAGCGAGCTCGGTTTCGCCCTGAAGCTCGACGAGGAAGAGGCCGTCCGCCGCCTCGACAAGGCGCTGCCCAAGGTCGAGCAACCGGTCGAGTCCTAGGCCGAGGGCGGTCATGCGCTCCGGGCTCGGTTTCGACGCCCACCGGTTCGCTCCACAAGGCCGTGTCATCCTGGCCGGGGTCGTGGCTTCTGAGACGCACGGTGTTGCCGCGACCTCCGACGGCGATGTCGTGGCGCATGCCGTGGCCGATGCGATCCTTGGCGCTGCGGCACTGGGGGATCTCGGCGATCTTTTCCCTTCCGATGATCCGCAGTGGAAGGACGTCGACTCGATGGTGCTGCTGGGGACCGTGGTCAGCAGGTTGGACCGGCTTGCGCTGCATCCGGCGAACGTCGACGTGACGGTCATCGCCCAGGACGTCCGGGTTGCGCCGCACCGGGAACGGATGCGAGCCAATCTGGCTGCCGTGCTCCAGATCCCCGGAGAGGCGGTCTCCGTGAAAGCCACGACCACGGACCACATGGGAGCCGTCGGCCGCAACGAGGGGATTGCGGCCATGGCGATCGTCACTCTCGTCTCGAGGCTCGGCGGGTAGGGACTCGAGCGCTAGCTCAACACCTGAAGTGCCAGGGCGGGGTCATTCGTGATGATGCCGTCGATGCCGGACGCTGCAAGCTGTTGCATCCGACCCGGGTCGTCCACCGTCCAGACCATCACTTTCAGGCCTGCGGCGTGGGCCGCGTCCATGCGCCTCGCCGGCTCCGACCCGAGCATGTCGTCCCCCGGTAGCACCCAAGTGTGGCCGAGTTGGGCGATATCGTCGACGCGTTCCGGCAGGTCGCCGCGGGCGAGGAGAAGCCCCGTCGTGATGGTCGGGTCGAGCGCCCGCACCCGGTTCATCGTCTCGGGGTTGAACGATGACACGAAAGTCCGCCAGTGAAGCCCGTTGCGCCGGATCCATTCGACAACGAGCTCGGCGGCAGCGTGATCAGGGTCGTGATCCGGCTGACCGGGGTCGTTCTTGATCTCCACGTCGATGAGTAGATCGCCGGCTACGGCCAGCATCTCGTCTGGTGTCGGTACGTGGGGTGCCTCGGCCCGTAGCTCAGCGAAGGTTCGCCGAATGATCGTTCCGAATCCGGGCACGTCGGGATCATGATGCAACACCATGGCGCCGTCGGCCGTGAGCCGGATGTCGAGCTCGATTCCGTCGGCATCCTGGGCGACTGCCAGCGAGTAGGCGGCGAGGGTGTTCTCGGTCGCACTTGCCGATGCTCCTCGATGGCCGAAGATCAGAGGGTGCAGGGTTGTTTCCATGGGTAGCACGCTACTCAAGGCCGTCCGGCTCGTCGCCACGCGGCCATCGTTGACCGGGCAGCATGCCGACCCCGGTACCATCCCCGGCCATGCACGTCTTCAATACGCTCGGCCGCAGCCGCCAAACCTTCGAACCCCGCGATGAGGGCAAGGTAGGGATCTATGTCTGTGGACCCACCGTGCAGGCGCGTCCCCATGTCGGGCATGGGAGGGCAGCGGTCTCGTTCGACGTCATCCGGCGGTACTTGGAGTGGCGAGGGTTTGAGGTGACGTACGTGCAGAACGTCACCGATGTGGAGGACAAGATCATTGCCGCTGCCCTCGAGGAGGGCGTCTCCACCGCCGAGTTGGCGGGGCGCTACGCAGCGGCCTTCTCCGATGCCTACGCCGAGCTCGGCGTGCGGCCGCCGGACATCGAACCGGCAGCGACCGCCCACATCCCCGAGATGATCGCGATGATCGAACAACTCATCGAGAAGGGCCACGCATACGCTGCCGACGGCGATGTCTACTTCGCCGTTCGCAGCTTGCCGGATTACGGCAAGCTGTCTGGGCGCGACATCGATGAACTCCAGTCCGGCGCCAGGGTCGAACCCGGCGAGCACAAGCGCGATCCGTTGGACTTCGCAGTATGGAAGCGCGCCAAGCCGGGCGAGCCGCATTGGGATTCACCGTGGGGCGTGGGTCGGCCCGGCTGGCACATCGAGTGCTCTGCGATGGCCTACAAGTACCTCGGCGCCAACTTCGACATTCACGCCGGCGGGTCCGATCTGATCTTCCCTCACCACGAGAACGAGATCGCGCAGGCCGAAGGCGCCCTCGATCAGCCGTTCGCCAGGTACTGGCTCCACAACGGGCTCGTCAACCTCAAGGGCGAAAAGATGTCGAAGTCGACCGGGCACGTCATCGACCTGATCGAGGCTGTGGAGATGTACCCGCCACAGGCCGTTCGCCTGTTCTATCTCCGCACCCACTACCGCAAGCCCCTCGACTTCACGGAGGAGGCGATCGACGATGCGGTCGCCTCGCTGCAGCGGCTGTGGGCGTTCCGGCGGCGGCACGGAGGACCCATTGAAGCGGCCGGGGATCGGGCGACTCTGGACTTGGTGCAGGCGTTCATGGACGACGACTTCGATACGGCAGGGGCCCTCAGCGTCTTGTTCGACATCGTCCGGGAGGGCAACCGCCGTCTCGACGGTGGTGAAGACGCCGAGGTGCTGGTTGCGACGTACGACGAGATCGTGGATCTGTTTGGTCTGGCCGAGGTCCAGCAGTCGCTCGCCGACATCAACGAGGAGTTGACGGCTCTGGCAGGCCGGTTCGAGGTGACGGAAGCCGATCCGGGGCGCATCGTCGATGCCCTGGTCGACAGGCGCGCCGCCGCCCGGGCCGACCGCGACTGGGCGCTTGCCGACGAGCTGCGGGACGGTCTCGGTGAGCTGGGGATCGTCGTCGAGGACGTGCGTGATGGCAGCCGCTGGCATAGGCGATAGGGTCGAGGGCCTTCACGCCGTCGCCGCTGCCGTCGCCGCCGGCCGGGTGCGCACCCTCACCGTGGAGTCGCAGCGTCTCCGCCACGACGCCTATGCGGAGTTGGTGGCGGCGGCAGGGCGAGCTGGTGTGGTGGTGCGCAATGTCGATGATGCCAGAGACTTGGCGATCACCGGCACCCCACAAGGTGTGATCGCCGAGTGCACGCCGATACCGCCGATGTCGCTGGAGGCCGCGATCGCCGCGGCGACGCCGACGGCGTTGCTCGTGCTCGACCGCATCCAGGATCCCCGCAACGTCGGTGCCATTGCCCGGTCCGCGATGGCGACGGGCATCCCTGCAATCGTGGTGCCGGAGCGACGGGCGGCACCCGTCGGCGCAACGGCGTTCAAGGCCGCGGCAGGTGCGCTGGAGCACGTCGGGGTGGCGATGGTCGGCTCCGTTGCCGAGGCACTCCGCCGGCTGCGGAAGGCGGGGGTGTGGCTGGTGGGTCTCGACGGAGCGGCTGATACGTCGCTGCTCGGCCTACCGCTGTTCACCGAGCCGGTTGCGATCGTCATCGGCGCTGAAGGCCCCGGGGTGTCCCGGCTGGCCGGAGATCTGCTCGACCAATCGGTGCGGATCCCCATGGTTGGCGACATCGAGAGTCTCAACGCGTCGGTGGCCGGATCCCTCGCTGCATTCGAACTGGCCCGCGTTCGTGGTTGGATAAACTGAGACCTCACGCTGGCGTAGCTCAGTTGGCCAGAGCAGCTGATTTGTAATCAGCAGGTCGCGGGTTCGAGTCCCGCCGCCAGCTCCAGTCATATCACCGAGCGGTTTCTGTTCGAACGCTCCGACAAGGTCACCTTCGGCAACGCTCTCTGCATCTAGATATCAATGTCACCCGGCGCAGCGACAGCCGTGCCACAGCCCGTTGCGCCGTCGAGCAGGAGGTCCGAGAACTCCGGAGGCTCGGAGCTGCAATCCGACGAGTCTGCGACACCGCCAACCGGTATTGGGTCGAGATGACCGACCTGACGGGAACTGGTTCTGCATTCAGTAGCGAACCGGACCGAAGCAGATCAACCTCCGTCAGTTCCATAGCGGAAAGGCGTGTCCGGTTGCCCGCTACAGGCTGAGGATGCCCGCGCCGCCATTGGTCATGTCACCGGTGACGTTGGCCTGCGTCCAGAACGGAACGCCATCGGCGAGGGCCCGCATCGTGCACGTCGAGATGTTCGGGGTTGCCGTCATCGCTGCGTTTGCGATCTCGAAGCTCAGGAGACGGGGCGCCGCTATCGCAGATGTGGGGTTGCCGACATGGGTGGGCGGGTTGTCCACGACGTAGGTCGTGTACACCGTGTGCGGGCTGACGTGCTTCTTGGCGGAGAAGTCGACGTCGCTACCCGACGGGAAGATCTTCAGCATCTCGCGTTTCTGTTGTCCCCCGATGAGGTCGGCCCAGCGGACCATGCCCTGCTGCCCGTTGTGGTCGGCAATCTCTTTCGTCTTCACTCCGACTGCGCCGCGCCAGTCCCGGCCCCCTGGTTCACCAGAGTGTGTGAAGAATGGGTGGGAGTGGGCAACTTGGCGTACGTACTGGCTGTGCGGGCCCCAATTCACTCCGGTCGCATCTCCAGGGATGAGATACGCCTCGGCCGTGACGAGGTCGACGCCGAGACCCCATTCGTGCTCTCTCGGGGACGTGTAATCCCCGAGTAGCCCGTATGGCCTGGTGGGGCCAAGCAGGCCATTGAGCGCCGTGCCGTCACCGCGCTCGATGCGGACGATCAACGCTCGCGCATCCGCCTCCGACAGCGGCGGGTTCCGATACTTGAAGGCGTCGAGGCCGAAGTAGGTGATCTTGTCGTCGACCTCCTGGTCGAGCACTTGGACCATACCTCTGCGTTGGGACGCCTTCCCGGCCTTCCCAGCCAGCCAGGTGGCGATGGCGGCCTTCAACGTGCTGAGTTGCTGGATTCGGTCGCCGGCACCGGCCGCGCCGTATCCAATGAGCGCATTGTCGATCGCGGTCAGATCGGTCCCACGCTTGCCGACGCCGATCGTGCGGCCGCGAATTGTGGCCTTGGGTACCAGCGTGTCGGTATCCCATTGAGGCTTGTTGCCGAGGTACAGGCGCTGCACCGGCGAAGCACCGATGTGCAGACTCACCGCTCGGTTCCCGGCTTGCAGCAGCGGTGCGATCGGATGTCGAGCTGCTGGGTGCGGCGTGGCGTCTCGACGCTGCGCTACGCCCTGTGCCCGCCGTACGGCCGGCTGCTTCGTCCGCGACATCTGAAGGACCTTTCGGGCCCATTCCCGGCTGTCACCGTAACCCCACAGCGTTCCGGCGTCCGAGCGTGCGGCACGAACTGCCGAGAAGTCTGCCCGTCGGTGCAGGATCGGAGAGCGCAAGAGCCGGTCATACCCTGCATTGGGGTGCTCCAGCGGCCCTCACCCACCGCATTTGGCTGGCATACTTCGATCGTGGACGTCACGGCATTCGTGTTCGACGGGGTCATGTCTCGCGACGTGCTGGCGCCGCTCGATGCGGCGGCTTCGCAGGCCCCGATCGTTGTGAGGTACGTGAGCCCGACCGGAGACACGTGCTGGGGCTTCGACCCACTCCACGCCTTCGCGGCGGACGCTCGGCTCGACCATGTGGAGAGTACGGACCTGTTGCTTGTCCCCGGTGGTCTCGGTTCCGTCGCCATGATGCGGGACGAGGACGTCACTCGGTGGCTTCGGGCGGTGGCGGGCCGGAGCAGGTTCGTCATGGGCGTATCGACAGGTTCCCTGCTCTTGGCGGCGGCCGGCTTGCTGGACGACAGGGACGCTTCGGGCCACTGGCTGGCGCGGGAAGATCTTGCGAGGGCCGGGGCTCACCCCACCGACGAAGCCGTCACTTGGCAGGGGAACGTCATCACGACCGCAGGATCATCGGCAGCCGCCGACGTGGCGAGGACACTGCCCGAGCGACTGGTGTTCGGGCAGGCGTGAAGGCCACGCCGCGGACCCCGGCAGAGCGGCACGCACTTTGACCGTCCGATGCCGCATGGCGATACTCACCCGACAACGCGCTCATCCAGAGCGGTGGAGGGACAGGCCCTGCGAAGCCGCGGCAACCGTGACAACGGTGCCAATGCCTGATCGATGAGCTGCCCACGGGCACTCAGAGCGCGCCGATGACCGACGAGCGACGAGGGACCGATGATGACCAAGACCAGTGGCCCGACCAAGCGAGCAGTCCACCTCGTGGGCACCGTGCCTGCGACCGACGCCGGTGCGGCGTTCCAGCTCTTTGCTGCGAAGCTCGATCGGCGGCTGCCGGCGTCGATTCCCGACGGTGAGACGGGGGACCGCCTCGACTGGATCGAGCGGATCATCGACGGCCTCCGCAACCATCCCGACCTCGTTGTTGCCGAAGACGGCGACTGGAGTGGGTACGACAACACGCCGCGACTCGAGGTGAGGAAGGGCCATCGCCTCACCAGCCTCGAACTGGACTACACCGACTACTTCAACGAGACATGGCCGGCATGGCGACAATTCCGGCAGAACCTCGAAGCGGGCCACACCCTTCAAGTCGGGATTCCCAGCCAGCTGGATCTGGCGCTGGTGGCGTTCGGCTTCAAGCCGGACAAAGGTCTGCGCAACCTCGCTCCGTTCCGTGACGCCACGGTGCGCGAGATCACCAAGATCCACGCCGTCGCCGGTGACGATGTGGTCTTCCAGCTCGAGATCCCGATCCCGCTCATCCTGCTGTCCAGGGTCCCTGGGCCTCTCCAACCCGCGGTCGCCAATCGCCTTGCCGCCGAGCTGGTGAAGGTCATCCGGCGCTCGCCTGGTGGCGCACGCTTTGGTGTGCACCTTTGCTACGGCGACATGAACCACGAAGCCATGGGTGACCCAGACGACTCCGGGGCGCTCGTGCGGCTCGCCAACGCCATCATCGGTGCGTGGCCGCAGGCCCAGAGGTTGGAGTTCATCCACGCCCCGTTCGCCAGGGGGAGTGAGCCGCCTTCGCTCGACCCGGCGTTTTATGACCCATTGTCCGGCCTGAAGCTGCCCGACGGTGTGCGTTTTGCAGCAGGTCTGGTCCATGAAGCGCTCAGCGTGGATGAGTTGACGGGGTTGCGAGATCGGGTGGAGTCGCTGATCGGGACCACAGTGGATGTCGGCGCTGCGTGTGGCCTGGGCCGTCGGGACCGGGCACGTGCCGAGACCAACCTGGAGCTGAGCCTGGCCGTCGCCGAGGCCTGACCGGATCGACGCCGATCGCGCTCACGATTCTGTCACTGTTGTGCGATGTCTCCGTAGGCGTCCGGCCGGCGGTCGCGATAGAACGCCCAGTGTCTCCGGACGTCCTCGATCAAGCTCATGTCGAGATCGCGTACCAGGACCTCGTCGTCGGTGTCCGAGGCGTGGCCGCCGATCAGTTGGCCGCGAGGGCTGGCGAAATACGAGGACCCGTAGTAGTCGGTGTCGGTCAACCCCTCAGCGCCGACGCGGTTGATCGCCGCGACGAAGTACTCGTTGGCGACGGCCGCCGCCGGCTGTTCGAGTTCCCACAAGTAGCGGGAATGCCCTCGCGTCGTGGCAGACGGGTTGAAGACGATCTTGGCTCCCTTGAGGCCGAGGACGCGCCATCCCTCTGGGAAATGCCTGTCGTAACAGATGTACACGCCGATCCGCCCGACGGCGGTGTCGAAAACGGGGTAGCCGAGGTTGCCTGGGCGGAAGTAGAACTTCTCCCAGAACCCTTCGACCTGAGGGATGTGGGTCTTGCGGTAGATGCCGAGGAACGATCCGCCGGCATCGATGACCGCCGCAGTATTGAAGAACGTACCCTCGTCGACCCGCTCGTAGATCGGCACGATCAGGACCATCTCGGTTTCCTTGGCGAGGGCAACCATCTTCTGGATGGTCGGCCCCGAGGGGATCTCTTCGGCCTCGTCGTAGTACTGCGGGTCCTGCACGTTGCAGAAGTATGAGCTGCTGAAGATCTCCTGAAAGCAAAGGACCTGGGCTCCTTGTGCCGCCGCCTCGCGAGCGAGTTTGATGTTCTTTTCGACCATCGATTCCTTGTCGCCGGTCCACGCGGATTGGATCAGAGCGGCGCGGACGGATCGGCTCATTTGGGGCTCCTGCTTCGGGATGGCCGCCATTATCGCTTGCGGTCCGGGACTACGCTGCGCTCGCCGATCAAGGATCACCCATGGCCAGATACCTCACCGTCGCTGCTGCCCAAATGGGGCCGATACAGCGCGCCGACTCGCGCGACGAAGTCGTCGAGAGGTTGGTCGACTTGTTGCGTGACGCAGCCGGGCAGAACGCACAATTCGTGGCATTCCCCGAGCTGGCCCTCACGACGTTCTTCCCCAGATGGGTCGTGCCCGTCGAAGAGGCCGACGAGTTCTACGAGACGCAAATGCCGAATGCCCACACGCAGCCGCTGTGGGACGAGGCCCTGCGGCTCGGCGTGGGATTCAGCATCGGGTATGCCCTCAAGACCGACGACGGCCACCGCTTCAACGTCTATCACATGGTCGACGCAGCCGGCCGGACCGTCGGTGTGTACAAGAAGGTGCACATCCCAGGCCACAAGGAGTTCGAGCCATGGCGCGAGTTCCAGCATGCCGAGCGGCGCTACTTCGAACCCGGCGATGACTTCCCTGTCTGGAGGGCCTTCGACGCCGTCGTCGGTATGGCGATCTGTAACGACCGCCGCTGGCCTGAGACGTACCGCGTGATGGGCCTGCGCGGCGTCGAGCTGGTCGTGATCGGATACAACACGCCGCTGCACTACGCACCGGACCGGACCCAGACGCCGCTCCAGTCGTTTCACAACCACCTCGTGATGCAGGCCGGCGCCTACCAGAACGGCACCTACGTGATCGGTGTGGCGAAGGGCGGCGTTGAGGAAGGGGTCGAGTCTCTCGCCCAATCCGCAATCATCGCCCCTTCGGGCCAGATCGTCAGGCAAGCAGTGACGACGGGGGATGAGGTCATCGTCGCTCGTATCGATCTGGACCAGACCAAGTTCTACAAGGGCACCTTGTTCGACTTCGAGCGCTATCGCGTACCCGCCGCATACCGCCAGATCGCCGAGGCCGGGGTCGAAGCCGAGCACGAACGCCTCGACCTGGACCGGCTGGACTGATTCGGAGCCGCGGTCATCGGAATCGGGCAGGCGGCGACACTCATACACTGGTCCTGCGCGAAGAGAGAGGACCGATCGTGAAGAAGCTCATGAAGATCGCCGTGGTCGCTGCCGTCGTTGCGGCTGTGGTGAAGATGGTTGCCGGCCAGAAGGCCGAATGGCAAGGCCTGACCGAATCCGAGGTTCGCGGCAAGCTCGACAGCAAGCTGCCTGACCGTATCCCCGAGGAGAAGCGTGCTGCCGTGGCCGACCAGGTCGTGTCGGCGATGCGCGACAAGGGAGCGCTCCGCGACGAAGATGAAGTCGTGGACGATGGCGATGCAGCCGAGGTTGTGGACGCTGCTCAGACCGTGGCCGACGAGGAGGCCGGCGAAGACACACCGAAGGGCTGAATCCTCGTGGCGGGACAATGGGGCCGCCCCGCTGTTGCGCCCGGCTCATCGAGCGGACAACAGTGCGGCGTAGGTAGCTTCACGGCAGACTGGTACGCATCCCGCAGTGGGACGGCCGCACGGGCCGCGGCCGCACGCTCACTTGGCGTCTGAGGTGATGCGCAGCGACTTGACGCCGGCGAGCAGGCTCGTGCTGTCCCTTCGGCGAAGCGCCGCGGCAGCCTCGCAAGGCTCGGCCAAAGCGCAAATCCGCGTTTCTGTCGTACCCCTTCGATACGCTCTTCTCATGCTCAGTGAGAAGGATCGCAAGGTGCTCGATTTTGAGGGCTCGTGGTGGATGTACCCGGGGCCCAAGGATCAGGCCATTCGCGACTACGTTGATATGAGTGCAACCCGCTACTACCAGGCGCTGCGCCGGCTCATGGACGATCGCGAAGCGGTGCGGCACGCACCGCTGGTGGTGCATCGCTTGCGCAGGATGCGCCGAGAGCGGCTCGACAGCCTCGCCCGCAGGGCGGGGAGCGACGGGGCCGGCTGAGTCCGTGTCCCGGCGGCATCGACCGTTGATTCGCCCGCTCCCGGTGGGGAGCTCACAAGCACGCGGCGGCGTTTGAAGCACCCTTCCTGGTCCGCGCTCGCCTAACGTCGGGGTGCCAAAGGGAGGCGACTCAGTGGATACCAAGCCGCAGCTCAGCGACATCATCACCCGTGGGGGACTGGTGGCATGGAGCATCGTTGGCATGCTCTTGGTCCTGTGGGCGGCGGTGTGGTTGTTGGGGCGTACGGAGGTCCTGCTGGCCCCTGTGGTCGTCTCGATCGCGCTTCTGTACATCGTCAACCCCATCGTCAGCCGGCTGGCCAACAATCACATTCCCCGCATCGTCGGTTCGCTGATCGGGTTTCTCATCCTGGTCGGCGGCATCGTTCTCCTGGGTTTCCTGGTCGTGCCCAGTGTCAGCTCACAGGCCGCCGAGCTCACCGAGAACTTTCCCACCATCTACGAGGACTCGAGCCGGGAGATCGAGGATCTCGTCGACAGCGTCGGTTTCAACGTCGACCTTTGGTCGTACGAGAAGGTCGAGCGCTTCGTGAACGACCCCGAGAACCAGGATCAGTTCTTCAGCGCGGTCCTCGACCGGGTCGGTGCCGTGACATCTGGCGTGCTCGAGGCAGTCCTGGTGTTCTTCCTGGCTCCGGTCATCGCCTTCTACATCCTCATCGACATGCCGAGGTTGCGGGACGAGGCGATCGAGCTGATTCCGCCCGACCACAAAGACGAGGTGGTCTACGTTTCCGGACAGCTGGGCACCGCCGTCGGCGGGTTCTTGCGCGGCCAGATGGTGGTGGCGCTCATCGTGGGGGTCTTGACGAGTTTCGGATTCTGGCTGATCGGCCTCGACTTCTGGCTCATCATCGGCATGATCGCCGGGTTCTTGAACATCATCCCGTTCGTCGGCCCGTGGGTCGGCGGGTTCCTCGGAGTCATGGTTGGTCTGGTCACCGGGTCGGTGACCACGGCGCTCTGGGCTGCGGTCGTGGCCTTGGCCGTCCAGCAGATCGACAACAACTTCGTCAGCCCCACCGTGCTGCGCGCCACCGTCAGGCTCCACCCTGCCGTGGTCATCCTCGTGCTGATCCTCGGTGGTGCAATCGGTGGGTTGTGGGGAGTGCTGCTGGCCGTGCCCGTCACTGCGTCGATCAAGATCGTGGCCGGTCACATGTGGCGGACCCGGGTGCTCGGCCAGTCGTGGGAAGAAGCCTCGGACGCGCTGATCGAGTCTCGGCCGAGCGAGGTCATCAAGGGCCCTCTCCGCCGAGCCCCCGACGGCAAGGGTCGGCGGGAGCAAGCGGTCCCCTCCACCCCCGAGCTTCATCCCGAGGCTGCTGAGGACGAGACCGGCACGGCGGAGACCGTCACCGGCGAGTGAGTTGATGCTCGACTTCGTGCTCGGCGCCGTTCTCCTGGTACTTGCCGTGCACGGCTGGCGTCGCGGGCTCGTGAGCGAAGCCAGCGGGCTGGCGATTGTCGTCGTCGGGGGCGTTGTTGCAGTACGCATCTCCCGACCGGTCGGCCGTCTCATCTCCGACCGGTTCGACACCTCGCCGGATCCGACCCGCCTCGTCATCGGCGTGCTGCTGTTTGCGACGAGCACGCTGGCCGTCGTGCTGTTTCGCTGGCTGTGGCTCCCGCCGCGGCGTGACAACGACATCTGGCTGCACCGCCTTGCGGCGTCCGGCATCGCCCTCCTGAAGGGCGCAATCGTGGTCGGTCTGCTGCTGGCGGCGGCAGCGATGGCGCAGACGCCAGGCCCGTTGGCTTCCGCCATCGACACCTCGACACTCGCCGCCGATCTCGTCGATCCAGACCGGCCCTTGCAGCAATTCGTCGGCATCGTCGGCGGCGATCGGGTCGTACGTCGTGCGTTGCGACTGCGCGAGCACACCGGGAGTGTGCGACTCGGCGACCCGGGGGAGAGCACGGTGGATATCGCCACCGCGATGCCCGCTCGTCCAGGGCTCGATGCTGCCGCCTCAGAGAACCTGCTCGATGCCATCAACCGAGCCCGCGTCCTCAATGGTGAGGCGCCGCTGACGCCGGCCGCGGCGCTGGCAAGAATCGCCGAGGAACATGGGACGGCGATGTACGACGGAGGTTGGTTCGCCCATGTCGATGCGCTCGGTCACGACCCCGGCGACCGGCTCGACGCCGCCGACATTCCTCACATCGCCGTGGCCGAGCTGTTGGGGATAGGTCTCTCCGAGGCGAGTCTGGTCAACGGTTGGAAAGCCAACCCTGAGGCTGCATCGGTGCTCTATCAGGCCAACGTCACGAAGGCAGGCGTCGCCGTGGTCAACGGGCCACTTGGTCAACTTGCGGTGGTGCTGCTCACGGGCTGACCCTCAGATGGAGTCGATCGGGTTGTCCCTGTCTTTTGGCGTGATGTCGTCGGGCTTCGACGGCATGGACTCGAATACCGATGAGGGCGGTTCCGGCACGGGTGTCGCCTCGACGGCGTCGACCGATCCGGATTGCCTGTGGCGGACCCACAAGACGGCCGCACCGATGACCAGTGCCGCACCGAGGATGCCGAGCACGAGACCCCATGGGAAGCCTCCGCCTGCGGTCTCGGTGACGGCCATCACGCTCACGACGCCGCCAAGCAACGGAATGTCCCACCGGAGGCGGCCATCGGGCAGGATCTCGTCAGCGTTGGTCTCGACGAGGTCGCCCGGTAGCGCAACGACCAGGCTGGAGGTGAATACGTCGGCGCCGATATCGCCGAAGCCACCGAGGTCGCCTGCGCCGAGCCCTTCGAGGGTCTCAGTGGCGTTGGGAGTCTCGATGACGGCATTCAGCGTTGCGCCTCCGTCTTCGACGACGAGATCCAACTCCTGGAACGTTGCGTCCGCTTCCTCCAGAATGCCGGCGGTCTCGAGCAGCTCCGTCGGGTCGGAGAACGGCTCGGTGCCGGCGTAGAACGTCATGTCGCCCTCGGTCCGGGTGACGACATCTGTGCCGTCCGGCACGACGCCGAGGATGTCGTCTGCGCCGCCGCCAAACGCCTCGACGAGCTCGAGGAGCTCATCATCGATGCCCAGCTCAATGGTGATGTCGCCGGAGCCGTCCTCGGCCACGTTGAGGAGGAAATTGGCCTCTGCCCTGCACGCCGTGGTGAGGAGCATGAGCCCGAAGGCGATGAGGAATGGCTTGCGCATGGAGTCCCTTCTGGTGTGGTTCGGCACGATAACTCTACGTCGTGTGGGGGTGCACCGGCCCGGCCGTATCCTGATGCGGTGGACGACGCAGCGTATCGACGAGCCAGCAGTGGAGTGGCGGGAGCCTTCGTTGCCGCGTACGCACCCTACGTTCTCCGCGTGTTCGACCACGCGGGCGACCTCGTAGCCGCAACAGCGGAGGGGGAGGCGTGGCTTGCTGATGCGATGGCGACGTGGGCGGCCGCACCGTCGCACGAGCAGCAGGCGTCTCCCCTGGAGTTGTTCCGCGAAGCGTTGGCGTTTCCGACGGAGGCGGCTCTCGCCGCTGGAGCCGCGCCGGCGGTGCGGGACGATGCGGCGACTGCGGCGCTGCCGGGAGATGTGCTGGCTGTAGCTCCGATGACGTCCCGCGAGCTCGGCGAAGACGCCTGGCAGGCGCACGTGGCGTGGGGCATCGCCCGCGCCGAGGCGGTGGCGGGTGTGGTGCCTCGGACCGAACCCCGCTCCGGGCTGGTTGCGGTATTGGTGGGCACGGACCTCATGGATCGCACTCGGATTGCGAGTGCCGCCGAGTCGGCGGGCCACGAGCTGGTGATATGGAGGAATCCGGGAGCCGTCGCGACGGGTCTTGCCGCGGTCCGCCCCGTCGTCGTGTTCGTCGATCTCACCCATCCGATGGCGAACGACATCCTCAGGCTGTTGCAGCCGCACCGACTCAACGTGGTTGCGTTCGGGCCACACGTCGACGACTTCGCCCTCGCAGCAGCCAAAGCGCTCGGTGCCACAGACGCCCTGCCGAGGTCGAGGTTCTTCAAGCGGCTCCCTGAGCTGTTCCCGCGGTTGGCTTAGGAGAGTGCGGATCGAATCGTCGTGTGGGCTCGCTTGGCCGGCGGGGCGCCGGTCACGAACTCGGACACGAGTCCGAACTGACATTGATCAACACTCTCTCAGAGATCGCGCGGGAGGGATCGAACGAAGTGTGGAGTCACCGATGTTCGTTGGCGTGCAGCCTGCCGTCGCTCAATGCCGATGAGTTCGTCGCCGCCCTCGGCATTCGCCCGTCACCGCCAACCCCAGTGGTCTGAGTGCCAGGCCGCGTCGATCGCTTCGTCCCCGGTGAGCGGGGCCCAGAACCTGTGGATGCGTCGCCGGCGGCGGCGATAGTCGCCCAATGGATGCGGTACACCTGCACGTACTCACTCCACGCGGCGGTCCAGGCTCGGTGCGGGTTGGCGACGGTTGGCGGCCACCGGGCGTTGCGGAGCCGGAACGTGTCCCGGCATGCTCCGAGGAGGTGCTCGGCCGGGGGATGGGGAGTTGTCGCCGGCCTCTCAGGGTGCTGTGGCCGCTTCCTTCTCCACGATCAACGTCCGCTGGGCGTTGACCGCCAACAGTCCGACGAGGACCAGGACCACGCCCGCCAGCTGGACCACGGAGAGGCTCTCGTCGAGCAGAAGCCATCCCCAGAGCACGGCAAGCATCGGCTGGCCGAGGATGATCAGGGAGACGGTGATGGCCGGCAGCCGGGGGAGTGAGTAGGTGAGCAGCGCCCAGCCAAGGACTTGCACCGTGAGCGCCAGCACGATGAGCCACCCATGGGAGGGCCACGACGGGGCGAGGTCGAGGTCTCCGGTCATGGCACCGATGACGGCGGCGCCGAGCATCGTCCCGATGGTTGCATCGGCCAGCACCCGTATCGCAGGTCCGCGGCCACCGGGATTGGAGGCTTGGAGCCCGAGCATGAACGCCGCGTAGAGCGACCCGGCGATGACGCCGTAGATGACGCCGCGGACCGGTTCGTCGCCATATGCGCCATCCCGACCGAGCCCCGAGATGAGGCTGACGCCGGTGAAGATCACCGCGCCGAAGACGAACGTCCGGCGTGTCGGCATCTGGCGATAGAGCACCCAGCCGAACGCGCCCACGAAGACCACCTGCGTGTGCGCGGCAACGGTGGCGAGCCCGGCACCGATCGCATCGATGGCGCTGTGGAAGAAGAAGAGGTCGGCAGCCAGCAATGTGCCCGAGACCGCGGCACCCAGGCGCATCCGGCTCGAGCGTGGGTCCTGGGTGCGCAGGAACCAACCGATTGCCAACAGGACTGGGAGGGCATACGCCGCCCGAAAGAACGCCGAGGTTATCGGTGCGACCTCTGCAAGCACGACCAGCACCGCTGACACGGAGATGCACACCGTGCCAAGGATCGCAACCTGCCGCACCGGCGGTACACCCATCGCCAGAGACTAGAGACCGCACCCGCCCCGCCCGCTCTCCTCGTCCACAACGAGAAGACCCGGAACGCTCACGGGATACCGGATACCGGATACCGGATACCGGATACCGGATACCGGTTCTGCGCCCGCGGCAGGATTCGAACCTGCGACCTACTGCTTAGGAGGCAGTTGCTCTATCCCCTGAGCTACGCGGGCGTGCTGCGCATCGTACCGCCGGGCCGAGACGGTCAGCGTCAGTCTTGGGTGGATGCGTCTTGGGTGGATGCGTCTTTGATGAAGGCGGCGACGTCGGTGCGAAGTTGGGCGAGGGCGTCTTCGACCACGTACATCATGTGACCGCCGTCGTAGTACGCCATCTGCACGTTGTCCTGAAGCTCCGGGTCGAGGCCCAGGTGGGAGAACGTGTACTCGGTGGCGAAGTGCGGGGTGGCGAGGTCGTAGTAGCCGTTGGCGACGAAGACCTTCATGAACGGGTTGCGGGACATGGTCTCTCGCAGGGTCTCCGACACGTCGACGTAGGCGTTCTTGAAGTCCTCGTAGTCCCAGGGGTGGACCCGATCGGTCAACACCTCGTATGGCAAGTCGCTCTCGTACTCGAGATCGCCCCTCACGTAGTCGTTGAGGGCCGAGGTGTACACACCCATGGTGGCGTCGATGCTGGGGTCGTTCTCCACCATGTGGCTGGTGCGTAGCCGGTCGACGCCGGTGTAGCGACTGTCGATTCGGCCGACGGTCCGGCCCTTTTCCCGCAGCAGCTCCTTGCAGAAGCGCAGGATCTCGATACGCAAGTCCGAAGCCTCCACGTACTCCTCGGACAGCCCCGTGTAGCGGGCAAGCGTGGCAACGATCTCGGCGCGCCGCTCCGGGTCGAGCCCGCTGCCCTCGATCAACGCAACGGCGTAGTCGGTAGCCGCCCACGCCTCGACCTCACCGACGACGTCTCTCAACTCTCGTGCCAGCAGGTCCTCAGGCAGCCGCCGGTGGTACCAGGCCGTCGCCGCATAGGTGGGGAGGAACAGCATGTAGGGCAGGTCGTTGCCCCGGCGGAAGGTCCACGTGGTGGGGTCGAAGCCTGCGGTCTGGAAGTTCAGGATCGAGGAGATGAGGACGAGCCCGTTGAAGTACAGACCGTGGCGCTTGAGGAGATGCCCGGCCAGCCCCGCCGATCGGGTCGTGCCGTACGACTCGCCTGCGAGGAACTTGGGCGAGCCCCATCGATGGTTGCGGGCGAGCCACAGCCGGATGAACTCACCGACCGATTCCAGGTCCTTCGAGAAGTGATGGAAGTTCTTTGCATCTTCTTCCGGGATGGCGCGACTGAACCCCGTGCTGATCGGATCGATGAACACCAGGTCGGCCACATCGAGGATCGAGTACTCGTTGTCGGTCAGCCGGCCCGGTGGCGGCAGCGGCATCCCATCGGGCTGCAGCATCACCCGGCGGGGGCCGAGCATGCCGAGGTGGAGCCACACCGACGAAGAGCCTGGCCCGCCGTTGAACGAGAACACAACCGGCCGCGTGGTGCGGTCGGTGACGTCGTTGCGCACATAGGCGACGGAGAAGAACGATGCCTGCTTTTTGCCCTCCTCCTCTTTCACGATCAGGTGCCCGGCAGTGGCGGTGTATTCGATCGTCTGGCCGTCGATGGTGACGGTGTGCGTCGTCTCGCTGACGACGTCTTCGTGATGAGGGGGAGGCTCAGGCTTGTCGGCGTCGCTCTTCGCGTCGTCCTTGGCAGTTTCGTCGGCCATCTGTGCGTTCCCTCCCTGGCGGCGGTCGCCCGCAGGTTACCCAGCGGGTCGAGCGTCGATCCGCGAGGACAGTCTCGGGAGGGGTCGTGCGGGGACCGAGCATCGGCGGCCCCCGCACGACGATGCCTAGGCCTGTGCGCCGGCCTCTTTGGGCGGCGTGTCGGTCGATTCCGCCCCCGCCGCCTGCGTGCGGGCGGTGAGCGCCCAAATGCCCAGGATGAGCACCACAGCGCCGCCGATCAGCACCGTCCATGCAATGGGTGTCAGCGCGGTCTCCTTGATGGTGTTGTAGTTGTCGAGCTGCGCATCAAAGGCACCGACCATCGTCTCGAATCGTCCCATGGCCTCAGGCAACGCCGCCAGGGCGCCGCCGGTGGCAGGGAAGTTCTCGCCAATGAAGACCTGTACCTCGTCCGTCGACATGCCGAGTTGTTCGCCGAGACCAGGCAGCATCGCCGTCTGCATCTCTTGACCCATGGCGCCCACGACGATGAGCGCGCCTTCGCTCTGGGTCACGAGCTCACCCGTGTAGAACGGAAGGAAGGCCTCATTGAGATCGTCGGCAGCTTCGGACTTGCTGATGAAGGACAACGCAAAGGTTCCGATCACGACCGCCGCTCCCAGGACGATGGCCAGGATTGCGCCGAGACGACCCTTGACCATCATCACGACAGCAACCGCAACGGCGGCAACGCCGACGAGCACGATCCCCCAAGGCACCGTTGTGACCGGGAGAGATTCTGTGGGGATGGCGTCGGCGTCGGCGAAGTTCTGCTGCTGCGATTCGATGAGGTCGAGTACCTGCGTGAACTGTGCTGCCACATCAGGGAGCGCGGCAACCCCGGTGGCGACCGCCGTGTACTGCTCGCCGATGAAGGCGATGAACGTGGCGGGCTCCATCTGCAACGTAGCCGCAAGCGTCGGCACGACCGCGGTCTCGAACTCCTCGGCGACCGCGCCCAGTGCTGCGACGTCACTGCGCGCCTGGGCGACAGCTTCTTCCGACATCACGGTGTCGCGGAACCCGTCCGTCAACTCTTCGAAGGCGGGAGCGACGGTGAACAGGTCGTTCACGATCGGTACGGCGATGAGCGCCAACCCGACGACGAGAATACCGATGGCGGCGATGCGTCTCTGCATTGTTCACTCCTCTGAGGACTTCACTTGAGTCACAGCCGCGGCACGATGGACGTGCCCGCGATGACCCGCACTTCCCAACGCGCAATTGGACCAGGTGTCGCAGGTATGCCCTAGAGGCTTCGGACCTGGGCGTGACGGCGTTCGCCGCAACCGTTACAACTCGAAGCCGGTCAGGTCCTCGAGGAGGAAGAGCAGGCGTTCGGGAGAGAGCCCGCCGAGTTCAACGTGGACGACATTGCCGTCGGCGTCGTAGATGACATTGGCCGGCGAGCCGCGGGCCCCGAAGGTTTGGACGCTCAGCGAGCTGCCGTTGCCGTTGCCGATGTCCCGGGCCAGCGGCCATTCTCCTGCGATCCCCCACTTCTCTGCGTCGCCGAGCCCCCGGCCGTTGTCCTGGCTGTTGATGCCCACGAAGTTGACCCGATCCCCGATCTGCTCGGAGAGAGCGAGGAGCCGCGGCACCTCGTCCTCGCACACGGTGCACCACGAGGCGAAGAATGCGGCCACGGTCGGTTTTCCGCGGAAGTCGGCAAGCGCAACCCTGCCTTCACCGTCGAGCTCAGGCAGGTCCCACGCTTCCCGGGAGGTGTCGCCAACCGACGGTTCGGGCCAGAGTGCGACCAGCATCACAACGAGACCGACGACGATGGCGGTGCCGATGCCCACCGCTCGCAGCGTCTTGGCGCGCGCGTGTTTCCTGCGCCGCTCTTCCAGTTCGCGACGTTTCTCTTCCCGGCGGTGTGCAGTGCTCTTCCTGGCCATTGGCTGCAGCAACCGCAGGTGGAGAGGCACCGATCCCAAAGTGTCGGCACTCCGACAGGTGGTGGCGCTGCGGCCCGTTTCGGCGGCGAGGTCAGCTGCGGTCCGAGGGCTCGAGGAACTCCTCGTCCGGATCGAACCAGTCGATCTCGCCCAGCGGTTGCAACGGTTTTGTGGCCGCGGGCTCAGGCGCTCGTGCCGGGGGGAGCGGCTCGGGGCGCTCGCCGTCACCGATGAGGTCGCGGAACTTGCGCACCATCGTGCGCCACGCCCGCGTCTCCTGGGGCGGATGCTCGCGGATCAGGTCAGGGACGTGGCGGATCGAGCCGACCGCCCGCAGCGTTCCCACCATTGCGGCGCCGGTGATGGCAACGATGCCAAGCGCCGCCAGCAGCACGACCGGTCTGGGGAGGTTGAGGGCAAAGAAGTCGTGGGACACGGGGCTCACCATCGACAGGATCAACAAGCCCACCATCGCCGCAATGAGCCACTTTTTCCACGGCAGCAGCGGCCGGCTCACCATCCCGAGCGCAAACAACCCGATCGCGGTGAGGACGAGCGTCGCAGTGGTCCGCGCCTCGGTGAGGTCGACGTTCTCGGCAATCGCAAGCTGGTAGGCCCCGATGGTGGCGACCGTCGCAGCCAACCCGGTGGGCAACGCAAAACGGAGCACTCGTTTGACGAAGCCGGGCCTGGCCCGTCGCGCAGACGGGGCGAGGGCGAGGAAGAAGGCGGGTATGCCGATGGTGACCGCACCGACGAGGGTGAGGTGGCGGGGCAGGAAAGGGAACGGGAGCGAGACGAGGCCGACGGCGAGGGCGATACCGATGGCGTAGACCGTCTTGGTCACGAAGAGATTGGCCACTCTCTCGATGTTGGAGATGACCCTGCGCCCTTCGCCCACGACCCCGGGCAGCGTGTCGAATCGACCATCGATGAGCACCAGTTGGGCGACGGCTCGTGATGCCGGAGCACCGCCGCCGATGGCGATGCCGATATCGCTGTCCTTCAGTGCCAGCACGTCGTTCACGCCATCTCCCGTCATGGCGACGACGTGCCCGCGGGATTGCAGTGCGGCAACCATCGCCCGCTTCTGGTGCGGAGTCACTCGCCCGAAGACCGTCGTGTTTTCCATGATCTCCGCCAGCTCTTCCGAGTCCGAAGGCAGCGTTCGTGCGTCGACGACGTTCTGCGAGCCCACCACGCCGACTTCGCGAGCGATCGCCGCAACGGTCTGCGGATGGTCGCCGGAAATGACTTTGGCGGTCACGCCCTGCTTAGCGAAGTACTGCAAGGTCTGGGCGGCGTCGGTTCGGATCCGGTCGCCCAGGCTGAGGATGGCGATCGGGCGCAACCCCTTGGGGAGTGCATCGCCGCGCAACGGGGTCTCGGTCCAGGCCAGCACCAGCACGCGCCGCCCGCCCGCGGCTTGTGTTTGGGCGCGTGCCATCAGCGTCTGGTCCCCTGCGGCGATGACATCGGGCGCACCGAGGATCCACGATCCGTGACCGGTGAAAGATGCTCCGCTCCACTTCCGCGCCGAGGAGAATGGCACGGCGTGGGCGAGGGGCCATCCGGGCGCGTCGGGGAATGCTTTTGCCACCGCAGCCAGGGTGGCGTTGGGGTCCGGGTCGACCCGGGCCAGCGCTGCGAGCGCGGGCGCCGGGTCCATGTCGGTGAGCGGCTCCATCTCCTGCAGTGCGAGCTTGCCGACCGTCAGGGTCCCCGTCTTGTCGAAGCAGACGGTGTCGACCCGGGCGAGACCCTCGATGGCGGGGAGCTCCTTGACCAGCACCTGCTGTCTGCCGAGTCGTACGACTCCGACGGCAAGTGCGATCGAGGTCAGTAGCACGAGACCCTGCGGGATCATGCCGACGGCGCCCGCGATGGCGCCGCTGACCGCCTCGTCGAAGCTCTCGTCGGCGCGCATCTGGCTCCAGATCAGCAGCACCATGACCGGCCCGACGGCCCAGCTCACGCCGCCGATGATCCAGTTGACGCCGTCGCGAAGTTCCGATCGCACGAGCGTGAATTTCTTGGCCTCCTGAGCAAGCTTGACGGCATAGGCATCCGCGCCGACCCTGGTCGCCCGGTAGTGGCCGCGTCCCGCTGCGACGAAGCTGCCGGACAGGCATTGTGAGCCGCGTTCTTTGTGCACCGTGTCGGCTTCGCCGGTCAGGAGGGACTCGTCGATCTCCAGCCCCATGCCGTCGAGTACGACGCCATCGACGGGCAGCTGATCGCCGGGGCGGAGTGCGATCACGTCGTCGAGGACGATCTGGTCGGTGCTGATGTCCTGGTTCGTCCCGGAGCGCACCACGATGGCACGGGGGGCGGTCAGCAGCTCGAGGCGGTCGAGCGTGCGTTTGGCGCGTAGCTCTTGGATGATGCCGATTGCTGCGTTCGTGACGAGCACGATGCCGAAGAGCGCATCCCGCGGTTCTTGAACGACGACCAGGACGATCACGAGCAGGACCGTCAGGAGGATGTTGAACCTCGTCACGAGGTTGGCGCGAAGGATGTCACCCGTGGTCCGGCTGGGGCCTTGCGGCACGACGTTGACGTGACCGGCCTGGGTGCGCTGCCGGACCTCGGCGGCGTTGAGGCCCGTTGCAGACAGCGCGATATCTGGATCTACGACGGCCATGCTTCTGAGCCTACAGGGCGGGCTGGGATCAGTCCCCGGCCCGGAGGTCACCTCGTCCAGGTCTTCTCCACCGCTGCCACGATGTGGTGTGCGGTCTCATCGGGCAGCGTTGCTCCGGTGTCCACCGCAGGTCCCGCCAGATCCGCAAAGTGTTGCTTCCGGCGGTCGTAGAGGCGCTCCATCTCGGATGCATCGAGCGTGCGGCGGTGGGCGCCTTCGGACGTGCGCCGAGCGAGGATGGCGATGTCGGCGTCGAGCCAGAAACATCTGGCCTGGGTCCGGAGTCGTGACCGGGTAGCCGGGTCGTCGACGGCGCTCGCGGGCACGCAGAGCACGGCGGGGTGGGGGCGCGCGAGCATCTCGATGGTGATGCGCTGCTCCAACTCGTGGAGCGCCGCCACGCCGTCTCGGGCCGCGATATCTCCCGCAGTCAATCCAACCTCCTCGGCGATGAGGGCATCGGAGTCGAGCAGTGCGCAACCGAGAGTCATCGCAACGGCACGCCCGACCGTCGTCTTGCCGGCACCGGTCATTCCCAGCAGGGCCACGTGAAGGTCCATGTCTGCAACCTACCGGTCAAAACGGCGACGCTTCGAGCGCGATTGAATTACACTGGTGTCATTCACGGGCGGAGGACCAAATGACGGCAACGCTGGAACGACAGACATCATCGGCAAGCGACGTGGTGCGGGCCGCAGTCGAAGCCTACGCACGGCGTCACGAGCCCGTCGTCGAGTCATGGTTGGCCGAGATGTCTGGAGCATCCCTCACGGATGCCCTCGGCTTCCTGCCTTGCGTGACAGCCATCGACCGCCGCATCGTGGAGATCATCCTGGCGCCCGCGACCGAGCTCGCCGGGCTGACGTCGGCGGTCTTGCGTCTGGCGGAAAGTGGTTGGCAGGTCGTGGTCGTTGCGCCGGCTGCTCGCATGGGCGATGTCCACACCGCACTGCGCGGAGCCCCAGCAGTCCTGCAGCCGTGGTGGATCGACGCAGGCGAAGTCGCCTTCGGCAACTTCGAACAGACCTGACCGCGCCGAACCGGCTCCTGCCAAGTACCAAGTACCTGCTGTGTGATCGCGCTCTTCAACCCTTCTAGGCTGCGTCCATGCCGATCCCGCTCTCGACTCAACCCGTCATCGCGTTCATCTGGGACTTCGATCACACCCTGATCCGCGGCGACATGCAGGCTCCGATCTTCGAGGCTTACGACGTCGATGCCGAGGAGTTCTGGCGGGAGGTGAATGCCCTCGTCGACCATCACCGCAGCCACGGGGAGGTCGTCTCCCGGCACTATGCGTACATCTTGCACCTCCTGACGTACGTCAGGACCGGCCGCCTCCGTGGGCTCAGCAACGCCAAGCTCCGGGAGTTTGGTGCGTTGCTGGAGCCTGCCCCGGGGATGCCGGCATTCCTCGGCGAGGTGCGCAATCGGGTGGCGTCGATTCCCGAGTTCGCCCGCGAGGGGATCTCCGTCGAGCACTACGTCATCTCCACCGGCTTACAGCCCCTCATCGAGGGCAGTCCGTTTGCCCCCTACCTCGACGGTGTGTGGGCGAACACGTTCATCGAAGAAGCAGCGGAACCTGGCTTCCTCGACCAACTGCCGGTCCGATCCGGCGATGTGGCGATTGCCCACCTCGGCTACCCGATGGATCTGACGACGAAAACCCGCGCCGTGTTCGAGATCAACAAGGGTGCCAACGTCGACCCCAAGATCGACGTCCATGCGCCGATGGGTCAGGCCCAGCGCCGGGTGCCGCTCCGCAACATGATCTTCGTGGCCGACGGCGCCACCGACGTTCCGGTGTTCTCCATCTTGAACGCCAACGGCGGCAAGACGCTTGGCGTCTATAGCCCTGCACCCGACGGCAACGAGGTCGCGGTCAGGCTGCTCCACGAGCAAGGCCGCGTGCATGCCGTCGCGGAGGCGGACTTCCGGACCGGTGCACTCGCCTACGACTGGCTGATGGAAGGCATGGAGCAGATCGGCTACGAGATCGTCGAGCATCGCCGCCAGGCCTTCGCCGCTGCGCCCGACGAGTCCCGCTGAGGTCCGGATGGGCTTCGCACAGTTCCGCGACGACGGAACGGTGTTCCTGGTGCGGGTGGGCGGCGTGGCCGTTGCCGGTGGCCGGGTCCTGCTCCACCGTATCGAAGACGGCGACTTCTGGGCCATGCCTGGCGGGCGGCTGGAAGTGGGCGAGACCGCAGCTGAGTGTTTGGTGCGCGAGATGCAGGAGGAGATCGGCGTCACCGTCGAAGTTGACGGCATGTTGTGGCTGATCGAGAACTTCTTCGAGCACGCTGCGCTCGACGGCGTTCCTGACAACGCCGAGGTGGTCGCCCATCACGAAGTCGGGGTCTACCTGGCGATGCGCCTGCCTGCGCACCTGGAGGCGACAGAATCGTTCTGGGGCGTCGAGCTGGCGGGCACAGAGCATGAGTTCCAGATGGAGTTTCGGTGGTTCCCGCTCGAGCAGGTGAAGACGCTCGACGTGCGTCCCGGTGCGCTTCTGGACCGCCTCTCGGCTCCGCTCCCTGAGCCGGCAACCGGCGTGGTGCAGCGAAGCTGAGGGCCGTCGAGCGCCGTCTACGCTGGCGGGCGTTCCTGAGGCGAGGAGTGATGATGGGCATCGAACGGGTTGGCATCTTTGGCGGCGGCCAGATGGGCGGGGGGATCGCAGAGGTCTGTGCGAAGGCAGGGGTCGACGTCGTCGTCCACGAGGTCAACGAAAACGCCGCATCGGCATCGAGGACTCGCATCGAGAAGTCGCTCGCCAAGGCCGTCGAGCGAGGGAAGCTCGACGCTGCCGGTCGGGACGAGGCGATGGGCCGGCTCCACTTTGGCGTCGACGTCGACGCGTTCGCCGACAGGGAGCTCGTCATCGAGGCCGTCGTCGAGAACGAAGACCTGAAGAAGACCATCTTCAGCGAGCTGGACCGCATCGTGGCCAGCGACGACGCAGTGCTCGCATCGAACACCTCGTCGATCCCCATCGTGCGGATCGCCCAAGCCACACGGCGCCCCGAGTCGGTGGTCGGGATGCACTTCTTCAACCCTGCCACCGTGATGCCCCTCGTCGAGATCGTCCGCAGCGTCGTGAGCTCGGATCGTGCCGTCGACGTAGCCGGGTCGTTCGCCGCCGACACCCTTGGCAAGACCGTGGTCCATGCCAAGGACCGTGCAGGGTTCATCGTCAACATGCTGCTCTGCCCCTACATCATCGACGCCATCCGGATGTACGAGTCCGGGTTTGCGTCCAAAGAGGACATCGACGCCGGCATGGTCAACGGCGCCAACTACCCGATGGGCCCGCTGGCGCTGAGCGACCTGATCGGCAACGACACCATGCTGGCTGTGGCCGAGTCACTCTTCGACGAGTTTCGCGAATCCCGGTACGCCCCGCCACCCCTCCTGAAGCGAATGGTGGAGGCAGGACTCATGGGCCGCAAGTCGGGGAGAGGCTTCTACGAATATTCGTAGAGGGTGCGTGGCTTTGCTCGGACGGCCATGTCGTGCCGGTGGGCTCGGCGTATCCGGTATCCGGTATCCGGTATCCGGTATCCGGTATCCGGTATCCGGTATCCGGTATCCTGGTACTTGGTACTTGGTACCAAGTACCAAGTACCAAGGTCCCTTACGCTTCGACCCTTGTTGCGCCGTTGCCCTCTAGGGCTCGCTGGAGCTCGTTCTTCTTCACGAGGCCCAGATTGCGGTAGCGCTCTGAGACCTTCTGGTTGGCCTGATCGGGTGCCTCGCCGCTGCGCCTCTGCTTCTTGTTGCGCTTGATGGGGGTACGGCCGAGAACGACGAACGTGGGGGTCGAGCGGACCTTGAACATCTGGGCTGCACCGGCGACCTTCGTGACATCGACCTTCACCACGTGAGCAGAGTCGCCGTACTCCTGAGCGAGTTCGTTCACGATCCCGTCCATCACCTGGCATGGGCCACAACCGACCTGGAAGAAGTCGAGCAGGACCGGCTGGCCAGACGCCATCATCGGCTCGAGTTGATCCAGCGAGTGGATCTTGACTGCCTTTGGCTTTCGATTGAACAGGCCCATTTCTCGTATGCTTCCTCTGTCGTGTGCTGCCCCGGCTGTCAACACCGTACCGGGCTCGATTATGCCCGCTGCGTGGGGTTCCGAACCGTCACCATGCCCTGCCCCTGTCAAGAGCGATGCGGATCGCGACGGGATACAACTCTGAGAAGCGCTCCGGCGTCCAGCCGTTGCGTTCCATCGCCTGCCGGTACTTCGTCACGTAGCGCTCGTTGGCGTGGGCCGCCGGCTCTGTGGGAACGAGCCGTGCCGTGCCCTCGATGGTCACGATGTCGCCACCCATGCCGTTGCCGTCGAGATTGAGGGCAACAGCGGGGTTGGCTTCCACATTGGCGATGCGCGACGTCGCAGCCGAGTACACCAACACCTCCGGTCCGTCGGCCAGAAACCACACCGGCGATGTCTGCGGGCGGCCGTCCGGTCGCACAGTTGTCATCCAGATGATGAGCTCGTCCCTCAGACGCGCCTGGGCTCGGGGTTGGTCGTCGAACATGGTTTCGGAGGCTACCTGCAAATCGGTAGCGTGGGTGCGGATGAGCTCGCACCACACCATCGAGATCGCTCTCGCCGAGGGGGAGCTTGCGCCGCAGATCCTCAGCGCCGCCGGCGTCCCTTTCAGCTTCGACCTCGACGACGGTGAGGTCCAACGCATCCTGGCGTCACTCGAGCCGGGCCGCTTCATCGCACCGCTCGACCGCGGCAACGTTGTCGGCAGTGGCGGTGCCTGGAGTTACGAGGTGACCGTGCCGGGCGGCGCACGTCTCCCGACGGGGGGAGTGACCTTCATCACCGTGCTTCCCACCCATCGGCGGCGCGGCGTGCTCAGGCGAATGATGCGATGGCTGTTGGACGACGCCAGGGCACGTCACGAGCCACTCTCTGCCCTCTGGGCGTCGGAGGCGACCATCTACGGCAGGTTCGGGTATGGACAGGCCGTGCTCAGCGTCGACTGGGAGTTGGAGAGTCGCAGGGCCGACTGGCGGAGCGAACGACCGCCGGGTTCGACGCGGCTCATCGATCACGACCAGGCGAGGCTGATCATCCCCCCGATCCATCGGGCCACCTGCGGCAGGCACGGGGCGTTCAGCCGGTCGGCCCACCTCTGGGATACGTATGAGCTCGGCGATGAGAGCTGGATGCGCAATGGCAACTCGCGGCGCCGGATCATCCTGTGGGAGGGCGCCGACGGTCCGGAGGGGTACGCATTCTTCCGCACCAACATCGGCGACACGACGGGCAGCGTGCAGGTTGGGGAGCTCCACGCCCTGACCCCAGACGCCCATCGGGGTCTACTCGGGTTCATGGCCGACATTGACCTGACCGACAAGGTCCTGTATCGCACCCGGCCCGCCGACGATCCCCTCCCTTGGATGTTGGCCGACAGTCGAGCCGTCACCCGCAAGTCCTCCGAGTACGTGTGGGTTCGTCTCGTCGATCTGCCGGCAGCGCTCACAGCCCGCACCTACGAGGAGGACGGCGCACTTGTCCTCGACGTGCGTGACGGCTTCTGCGACTGGAACGACGGCCGCTGGCGTCTCGAAGTGAAGGGCGGTCGAGCGACGTGCGAACGTACCCGAGCCGAGCCGGACCTGACCATCGACGTTGCCGATCTCGCCGCGTTGTACATGGGCGGCCGGTCCACCCTTCCGCTCGCTGCAGCAGGAAGGATCGAGGGTGATCAATCGCACGTCATCGCGCTGGAGCGGATGTTCCGCACCATCGTTGCCCCCTGGAGTCCCGAGCACTTCTGAGCCCCCGGTGGTTCGCTGTCGGCCTCAGACGACCACGAGGGCGAGTATTCCGAAAGCGATGGTGTAGTAGCCGAACGGCGCGAGACCGAGACGTCCGATGAGGCTCAGCAACCACGCGATGGCGGCATAGCCGACCACGGCGGCGACGGCCATGCCGACGAGCAACTCGATGTTCAACCCGGATGCGTCTTCGCTCGCCAGGTCGACGAAGTTGATCAGGCCAGCCCCCGCGATCGCCGGGATGCCAAGCAAGAAGGCGAGGCTCGCTCCTTCGCGGCGTTCGAATCCTTCGAACATGGCTGAGCTGATCGTCGATCCCGATCGCGATACGCCAGGGATGAGGGCGACGGCCTGACCGAGACCCATCACCCAGGCATCGCGAGGGCGGACTTCGCTCGCGCGTCGCCTGCCACGATCGAGGAAGCGGGTGAGGACCATGAGCACGCCCATCGCGATCATCGCAACGGCAACCCACCGAGGGTTCTCGTTGAGCGTGTCGAACCAGTCGCGAAACGCCAACCCGATGATGGCCGCCGGGATCGTGCCGATCACCATGAACCGGAGGAGCCGCTTGCCCTCATGGGTGAAACGCAGCACCTCGCGCAGTTCATGCCGGAAGTAGGCGAGGACGGCGGCGAGCGTGCCGATGTGCAGAACGGCAGACGTGGCGAGGTCCGGCCCCTCGCGACCGAACAAAGCGGGCACCAGGACCAGGTGCCCGCTGGACGAAATCGGAAGGAATTCTGTGAGCCCTTGGATCAGACCCCAGAACGCAGCTTCGAGCATGAGGGCGAGAGCTTAGAGGCCGCGGGGAGCGCCCAGTGCATCAGGTCCCGAGCAGCACCAGAAGATTGCCGGTGATCGCGGCCGTGGCGACGTCTGCTGCAGGGGCCGGTGGAACGGCAACGAGTCCCTTGATCGTTGTTGCGAACGGGCCCTCGGCCGAAGCCTCGGTGACGACACCTTGAACGTCGAGCGGCGGGTCCACCGAGACGAGCCGGACGCGGTGGCCTGGGCCGGCTCCGTCGGGGACGTCGACGGGGACCGCCCACCAGCCCGCAGGTATTGGTGACCCGGAGGTGACATCACTCATCACGATCGGATCACCCGGCTCGAGCGGGTGTGCGGCATATCCGTCGAGCTCTGGAACAGGCCCGAGCAGCCCAACCGGCACGTCGACCCACTCCACAGAGCCTTCGATCGGTTCGCCCGCGTCGATGGCAGCACCAGCAAAAGGGAAGGGACTGGTGGCGTGCCCGGCGACGTCCATGAATGCGGCGACGATCAGGAGCCCAGCCGCGGCGAACCACCGGTGGTAGGGGGGACGGCCGAGCCAATACACGTCGGCAACGTAACGCACCCAGCGTGGCGAAAGAAGACCTTCGAGCGAACCCCATGAAAAAACCTCCCCGTCCCTCCCCCCCGAAGGAGGGAGGGCGCCTCACGCAAGCAGGGGGAATGGTGGGGGGACTTGCGTTCGGCCACGGGGAGGGACCTAAAAGCTCGTGCGGTACGGAATGAGGGCGTAGCCGGGGAGTCGGTACCGTATTACCCGGTCCACTCTTCGGGTCGCTCGTTCCGTGCCGTTCGAGGTGTCACGCCTACTCCTCGGACCTGCACTTTACGCAGGCAGAAGCGCAATGTCCACGGCAGTCGCTTCCTTCGAGCGCGGAGCCGGGCACAAGACCGATAAATCTAGACTCGAAGTCGTGTCGACCTTCATCGCTCTTCTGATCGGGTACCTCCTGGGGAGTATTGACTTCGGGGTCATCGTGCCGCGAGCGCTCGGTATCGACATCTATGAGCGGGGCAGCGGGAACCCCGGCACGTCGAATGTTCTCCGCAGTGTGGGCAAGGGTGCTGCGGCAGTGGTGATGATCGGCGACACGCTCAAGGGGCTGGCCGCTGCCGCCATCGGGTCGACCATCGGCGGCGAGCTGGTCGGTTTTGGAGCGGGTCTGGCGGCCGTCGTGGGTCACGTCTTCCCGGTATGGCACGGATTCAAAGGTGGTCGCGGGGTCGCTACCGCCATCGGGGCGGCCATATGGCTCGAGCCGGTGTTCGGCTTGCTGCTCGGTCTCGGGTGGTTCGCCGCAGTGGTCATCACCAAGACCGCTTCGGTGGCTTCGCTCGTGGCGATGATCCTCTATGTACCTGCAATGGCGCTGGGGGGACATCGGGGATATGAACTCGTCATCTCTGCGGCCATTGCTCTGCTGGTGATTCTCCGTCACAGCAGCAACATCAAGCGCATCTTCTCCGGCAGCGAGCGCTCGGTCGTGAAAGAGTGAAGCCCCTCGGCGAGGCGCGAGCGGACGTCCTGGATGCCATGCAGATGTTGCCGGTTCGATCGGTTGCGCTGCGCGAGTGCCTCGGCTTGGTGCTCGCAGAGCCGGTGGTGGCTCCGCACGATCTGCCGCCATTCGCCAACTCTGCGATGGACGGATACGCAATTCGGGTTGACGACGTTGCCGTCACCCCGGTCGAGCTCGAGGTGCTGGAGGACGTTCCCGCCGGGTCGGTGCCGACCATGAGCGTCGCACCCGGCACCGCCATCAAGATCATGACCGGGGCTCCACTGCCTGCAGGCGCAGAAGCAGTCGTGCGTGTGGAAGACACTCAGCAATCGGGCAGTCGGGTGACGATCCTCGCAGGGGTCGCCGCGGGTACCGCGGTGCGGCCGGCAGGTGGCGATATCGCCGCGGGCACTGAGGTCTTGCGCCCCGGGGAGCGGCTGGGCCCCGCCCATCTGGGCGTGCTTGCCTCGCTCGGGGTGGCGTGGCCCACGGTCCGCCGCCGGCCCACCGTGGCCGTCCTCTCGACCGGAGACGAAATCGTTCCTCCCGAGACCAAGCAGCTCGGGCCGGGGAAGATCCGGGATGCGAACCGGTTCGTGCTTCGCGGGCTGCTGGAGGAGCTCGGCGCCATCGTCATCGACCACGGGATCGTGGGTGACGACGCCGGCGCGCTCAACCAGGTGCTGGGCCACGCCGCCATGACCTCCGACGTCGTCCTCACCAGCGGCGGGGTGTCGATGGGGGACTACGACCTGGTCAAGGAAGAACTGCAGAAGCTCGGTACCGTCGACTTCTGGAAAGTGGCGATGCAGCCGGCCAAACCTTTCGCCTTCGGGACCGTGGGAGACACCCCGCTGTTCGGGCTGCCGGGCAACCCGGTATCGGTGTTTGTGGCGTTCGAGCAGTTCGTGCGGCCGGCGCTCCTGCACATGATGGGCGCCACCGCATTGTTCCGGCCGCGCCGTCTTGCCCGGCTGCGCCACGAGGTGTCGACCGACCCCGAGAAGATCGTGTTCTTGCGCATGACCGCGGAGGAGGCGGCCGACGGCTCCCTCGTCGCCGGCTCGGCCGGCGGCCAGTCCTCCAACGTGTTGTCGGCGATGGCCGCTGCAGACGCATTCGGCGTTGTCCCCCGCGGCGTCGGGGATCTCGAGGCGGGTGCCGCCATCACACTGGAGATGTTCCGCCAGCCCTCGACTCGCACCCAGGCAGAGGCGTCCGATGAGTGACGGCCTCACCCATCTCAACGCCGACGGCGAAGCCCACATGGTCGATGTCGGCCAGAAGGCCGTGACGCGGCGCACCGCCGTTGCGGAAGCGCACGTCACCATGACGGATGCCGTCAAGGCCGCCCTCTTCGCCGGAGCGCTTCCCAAAGGTGATGCCGTTGCCGTGGTGAGGGTGGCGGCGATCATGGGCGCCAAACGGACTCCCGATCTCGTTCCCCTCTGCCACCCGATCGGTCTCGATGCCGTTGAGGCCGGCATCGAACCGACCCCTACCGGGGCGCGGATCATCGTCACTGCACAGGTCGAGGCCCGCACCGGTGTCGAGATGGAGGCGATGACGGGCGCTGCCGTCGGCGCTGTCGCCCTCTACGACATGATCAAGGGTCTCGACCGCGGGGCGAGCATCGGACCGATCCAGTTGTTGAGCAAGACGGGCGGCAAGTCGGGGGACTGGGTGCGATGAGAGCCGTGGTCATCACCGTCTCGGACCGGGTAAGCCGCGGCGAAGCCGAGGACCGGTCGGGTCCGGCAACCGCCGCCCTGCTCGAGGGCTTGGGCTTCACCGTCGAGGTGGCCGTGGTGGCCGATGGTGTGGCATCCGTCACCGCCGAGTTGCGGCGATGGCTCGGCCGCGTCGACTTGATCGCAACTACGGGAGGCACCGGGTTCACCTCGCGGGACGTCACTCCCGAAGCCACTCGGGCGGTGATCGAGCGAGAGGCTCCCGGCCTCGCCGAAGCGATGCGGGCCGTGACGTTCGGAAAGAACCCTCACGGGATGCTGTCCCGGGGCGTCTGCGGCATCGCCGGGCGGACCCTCATCATCAATCTCCCCGGCTCCGTGAAGGGGGCAACAGAGTCGATCGCGGTCGTGGCTCCTGCGCTGACGCACGGTTTGGAGTTGCTTCGTGCGGACCAATCGGACCACAATGCCCGCTAGCCGTGGAGGGTTCCGAAATCCTTGGTCGCGCAGGCACCGGGTTATACCCTTCCACGCAGCGGAGTAAGGGACCATAGATGCACATTTTTGCGTTCATTCTCATTGGGGGGATATGGGCGGCGTTTCTGTTGCCGTCTGTGTTGGACGGGCGACGGAAGGCACCGATGTCGAGCACCCGCAGCTTTGCGCGCTCGCAACACCTGCTCGCCTCTGTTGCGGGAAGCGATGCAGGCACCATCATGCGGAAGCGCAGGAGCGGTGAGCGTCGACGCAGGATCCTGATGGCGCTCGGCGCTGCGGCACTGACATCGCTGATCATCGCGATCGTCCAGGGCAGCACCACCTGGCTCGCCGTCACCATCCTCTTCGATGTTGCTTTCGCCGGGTACGTCACGTTGCTGCTGCACAGCCAGCAGGCGACGCCGGCTGCGGCGCAGGTCGTGCCATTGCGGCTGGTCGAGGAGCCGGTTGTGGCCGATGCGACCGTGCGGGTTGTAGCCGGCTGATCGTCTCATTGTGAGTTCGCCCGACCTCGAGGCAATCGAGGCTGCCGTGCGCGCCGAGCTCGACGGCAAGTTTGCGGCACGAGAGCTGGCGCTCAAGAACTGCCGGCGCATCATCCAGTCGTCTGCCAACGCGATCCGTTCGCTGCACCGCGGCGAGACCGAGGCGGCTCGCAAGCTGATGGAGGAAGTCAAGGCGCTCGTTGCCGAAGCAGAGGAGCCGCTCGCCGAGCACCGCGACATCTACTACGCAGGCTTCTTCTACGACGCGGTGAAGGAGTACGCCGAAGCGGAGTTGACGGCCGCCCTCCTCGCCGGCGAGGAACTGCCGACCCCTGGCGACCTGGGGCTTCACGCCGTGCCCTATCTCAAAGGACTCGGGGAGGCGGTAGGTGAGCTGCGGCGGCGCCTGCTCGATCAGCTCAGGGCGGGTGACATCGACGAGGCGGAAGCCACGTTCGCCAGGATGGAAGTCATCATCGACCTTCTCACCTCGCTCGATTACCCGGACGGCATGACGAGCGGGCTGCGCCGCACCACCGACGTCGCCAGGTCATTGATCGAACGCAGCCGCGCCGACCTCACCATGACGGCGGTCCAGGAACGGATGCGCCGGACGATCGATCAAGCCAATGGCGGCTCGGCAGGGCTCTGAGGTCCGTCTACAATCACGCATCACCGCGGGGGTGTAGCTCAGCCCGGCAGAGCGCTACGTTCGCAACGTAGAAGTCACGGGTTCAAATCCCGTCACCTCCACAGCTTTGAAACGATCCTGGAGATCCTCGCGCGTGGAGCTGGTCCTTCCGACGTCGCAAGATCTGAAGGAGTCCGCCGCGCCCTCCTGGGTGCGAAGCCCCAACTCCCGGGCCACTCGACGGAGCGACCGCCGCCAATGACCCTGCCGGTCCTGCATGCACTGCTGTATGCTGGTGTGCATGCAAAGCACGAGCGTGAGAATCGACCAGACGACCCATCAGGAACTCAAGCGGCTCGCCTCCGAGCTCGGGGCGACCGTGGGCGAAACGGTCGCGATCGCCGTGCGCCGGCTCCGGCAGGACCGCATCGGCGAAGAGCTGACGACACAACTCACCACCAAAGAAGTCGGCTGGCTCGATGCTGACCTCGGGTGACGTCGTCGAGCTCGACCTCGGAACCCCGTCCGGTCGGGAAGCTGGTCTGCGCCATCCCGCGGTTGTCGTCACAGCGCAGCGGATCCTCGACGCAGGACCAAACGTGCTTCAGATCGTCCCTCTGACCACGACTGTGCGCAGCTTCGGTTCGGAGGTCGTGCTCGAACCCGACCCCGAGAATGGACTCAACGACCCATCAGCGGCGCAATGTCAGCATGTGCGAGCGGTTTCCGCCGGAAGGGTGGAGCGCGTTCGCGGCCATGTCGGATCGACCGCACTCAGCCAGATCCGCGAGACCCTCGGGCTGATCCTCGACATCCCCACGTAGCGCAATGCCTGCGCAGTCCCAGCCCTCGCCCACAACCGCTGTGTAACCTCGGTCCATGACTGACAACTACGTCGTTGAACGCTCTGCGACCATCCAAGTCGCGGCCGACCGTGTCTATGCGCACATAGCCGACTTCCACCGATGGACCGGCTGGTCGCCGTGGGAGGGCCTCGACCCTGACCTGCAACGGACCTACTCCGGGTCGGACTCGGGAAAGGGCGCAATCTACGCGTGGTCCGGAAACCGCAAGGCCGGCGAAGGCCGAATGGAAATCACCGCGGCAGTCGAGGCCTCCCAACTCGAGATCGCGTTGGAATTCCTCAAGCCCTTCAAGTCCAGCAGCATCACCACCTTCGACCTGAAGCCGGAGGGTGAGGCAACGCAAGTCACCTGGACGATGACCGGGCCGAAGACGCTGATGACCCGCGTGATGGGCATCTTCAAGAGCATGGACAAGATGGTCGGACCCGACTTCGAGAAGGGCCTCCACCGGCTCAAAGCAGTTGTGGAGCAGCCCGAGACCTGAATTCGCTTCTGCGGCCGCAAGCCGGCCGATTCGAGCTACTCCCAGCGAAAGAAGCGGATACCCAGCGCGGCGCTCACGACGGCGATGCCGCCGAATACGAACCACGACAGGCCGGCGTCCAACTCGAGCCATGCGTCCTGCATCATCTGCACTGCATGCCACAGCGGCGTGAAGTCGGACACCGCTCGCATTGTGTCCGTCAGCACTTCCGGCGGTGGCCCCGCACCACCGAGGAAGAGCATGACGAACCACACGAGCATGCCAACCGCTTGGGCGGCGCGGGCAGTGGGCAAGACCGCACCGAGGAAGAGCCCGAATGCGGCGAAACCCGATGTCAGGAGCGCAAACACACCGACCACAGCCATCACCGACGCTGCCGGCTCGAATTCGTACACCAGACGAGCAGCGACGAGCAGGATGGCCCCGCTGACCGCGGAGAGCACGAAGGCGACGGCGAGTTCTGCCCCCGCTATGGCCCATGCACTCACCGACGAGGCATGGAACCGCTTGAGCACCCCTCGCTCCCGGTTGCCCGCAAGGTGAGTGGGGATGCTGATCACGCAAACGGAAGCGATGACGAGCGCCACGTACGCAGGCACGTAGTACGTCATCGGCCCCACTCCCCGAAAGACGATGTCCTCACCGGGTGCGCTCGTCTCGTTGCCGAACACTCCGCCGAGCACGAACAAGATGATCAGTGGCAAGGCCAGCGAGAAGACCACCGTCATGGGCTCCCGCAGGAACAGCTTCAGTTCGACCCAGGACAGGCGTGTGAGCGTTCTCACGTCAGTGCTCGCCGCCGGTGATCGTCAAGAACACATCCTCCAGGCTTGCCCGGGTCACGCCGAGGTCGACCGGTGCGATTCCGTGGGCGACCAGCGCCGCTGCGACGTGCGCCAGCAGTGGTCCCTGCCCGCCGACCGTCACCCGGCGCCCCTGCCGATCCACCGCCGTCACGCCGCCGACCTCTTCCAGGAAGCTGGTATCAGCGGCGTCGGTGGAGAACGTGACCCGAGCGTCGCCTCCGTATCGGGCAATCAGCCCGTCGGGGGTGTCGAGCGCAACAACCCTTTTGTCGTTGATCACCGCAATGCGATCGCACAGGGTCTCCGCTTCGTCCATGAAATGAGTGACGAGGACCACGGTCGTTCCTCCTTCGCGGATCTGCCGGATGAGATCCCAGGTGGTGCGCCGCGACATCGGATCCAGGCCAGTGGTCATCTCGTCCAGGAACACCAGATGCGGCGCATTCACGACCGCCAGCGCAACGAAGAGGCGCTGTTGCTGACCACCGGAGAGGCTGCCGAACGTCGCATTACGTTTCTGCGCAAGGCCCCACTGCTCCAGGACCAGCTCCCACGGCGGGCCGTCCGGGGCGAGCGAGGCAAAGAGCTGCAGCGCCTCCCACACCTTGATCCGATCCGGTAGAGCGGATTCCTGGAGCTGGGAGCCGATCCGCCGCCGGAGCCGAGCCGCATGCCGGCGAGGGTCGTAGCCCAGCACCTGGACGTCACCTGCATCGGCGGTGCGCAGACCTTGCAGACACTCGACGGTGGTGGTCTTGCCCGCTCCGTTGGGGCCAAGGATGCCGAAGATCTCACCTTCCTCTACGGAGAAGGTGACATCCTCGACCGCGACGAAGTTGCCGTACCGCTTGGCGAGGTGGTGAACGTCGATGACCGGGCCGGGCGGCGGTGCGCCGTTCATGATCGGGGCTTGTGACCTCGCAGGATCGACCGGACGACGAGGAGCGCAACGATGAGCACGATCTCAGCAAGCATGATCACCTTGGTGGTGTCGGCCGCAGGCACCCATGTCACGTCGTCGCCGACGATCCGGTAGGCCCCGACGGGTCGGGCGGTCATGCCGAAGCCTCCGCCGGTGCCTCCGGGTGTGCTCTCTCCGGCCTCGCTCTCTCCGCCACCTCCGCCGCCCCGTACTGACGCGGCCGGGATGAAGGTCACCCCGTTCTTCTCGTAGGCCTCGCCGAACACGCGCTTCACGGTGAAGGTGTCTTGCGCATCAGCCATGACGTCTTCGAGCTTGGTCATGTCGCACTCCGTTCAGAGTCTGTGGCCCCAGCAGGACGCCCCGCCCCCGGTAACGCAATCGTTTCGTACCGGCCATTGCACCGACAGAGTCGGAATCCCCTAACCCTGTTACGGATTGGAGCCAGGTTCCGTGCGACGCTGTTCGTCGCCATCGGGTGCCGTCAGCCATTCGACGACCTGGTGATGGACGTCGGCATCGTGCAGCAAGTCGAAGTGGCGGCGGTTCCCGAGGACGTGGACGTTGGCGGCTTCGACCGTGCGGCGAGCGCCGCGTCCCGTGCTGCTTCCAACGCGGACCATGAGGTCGCCGACCAAGACGCCAATGGGATGTGCCGGGTCGGCAGTGACAACTCCCGCAACGAAGTGCTGATGCACGCCGGCAGGTGCGGACACCTCAAAACCACGATCGTCGGCAGATCCGGCGAGCGCCTCGGGCGGCCAGTCCGTTTCGAGGATCGCACCAAAGCGGAGATCCTTGATGCCGGCGCTGCGCCGGTCCAGGAAGGTTCCGAGGGGTCGGCTCTCAGGGGCGCGGCTCAACCCCTTCGCAACGAGGTTGACGCCCTTTTCGAGCGGGGCGCCGAGATGGGGAGAAGCAATCGCCACGACGTGTCTGACGGCGTCGGTCCAACGGTGCCCTGCGTCGTGGCCGGCGTGGGTTGCGCTGCGGGCAACGAGGCCGCCCATCGAGTTCCCCACCAGGGCGATCTCCTCGACGGGCACGGGCCAGACGTCGACCACCTCCTCGAGCAGCGCCGCGAGCCCCGAACCGTTCTCCGACACCCGCCGCCCGCTGTTGTAGCGGACCAGAACGGGGGTGTAGGAAGCCTCGGCGAGGACCCCGGCAAACCCGGCGTCGTCATCATCGGCTGTCCGCCTCCAGCTCCGCTCTGTTTCGGCAAGACCGTGAATCATCACGACGATACGCGGCGAGGCCTGGGGGAAGGCCTGTTCCAGGCCGCGCTCATCGATGGGAATGCGCTCTCCTGAGGCATCCCGCAGGCTCATCTCGATGCTCATGGGACTGTGGCGGCGAGCGAACTCGTCGCCCCAAAGGGCGTTGGCCGTCGCTTGCAGCTTGGCGCTCGCCGGGGATTTCCACAGGTGACCTGGTTGCGATCCGGCGGCTCTTGCGACGGCTGCAAGTCGCACTGCCGAGCCCACGGCATAGCCGGCGATCCGCACCGATTGGTAGATGCCCGCCGTGATGGTCGAGTACGCCCGACCCGCAGGCTCCGCCATGGGGCCCGCCAGTCCGAACCAGCGGGCAGCGATGGCGTTGTGCATGCCCTCGACGGGCTCGGTGATTCGTTCCACAAGCAGACCTATCGCGTCGGATAGGGCCTGCCAGTCGTCGGCGGCCGCGTCGGTGTCTGAGTCAGGCGCGCTGATGTCGTCCGATTGGCTCATCTCCTGCGGACACTACCCACGCTGCAGCACCACCACATCGCGGCAGGCCGGCGGCAGCCGCATCACCGTTGCGCCGCCTCAATCACCCACGACGCCCAGAAGTCACGCAGGTTGAACTCCGGCGGCCGGGAGAACCGATCACCTGTGTTCGCCAGGTCCATGAGCTGATCAACCTCGACCACCCGTGTCGCAAGGTCCACGGCCGCCACCAGGTACCAGTGGCCTGCTTTGAGAACGAGACCGAGCGGGTGGAGCGTCAGCGGTCGGCCGTAGCCTCCTCCCGTCGTGTCCCTCGCCGTGACCACCCTGCGGCGACGAATCGACGTGGCGAGGAACTCTGCGGCGGTGAGCGGTGCGGCCGCATCCCATGCCCGCGGGTCGTGATGGAACTCGTCCGCGAGCTCGCCGGCAGCGAGGGAGAGCTCTGAGGGCAACGTCCGCAGGATCTTCAGCCTGGCCCGCCGCAGCGCCTCGTCGAGGCCAAATGCTTCGACGGCGATCTGCGGGCCGCTGAGGAACAGCGCGCGGACCTCGTCGGTGGTGAGCCCGGTGAGCTGCAGGCGGAAACCGTCCCACAGCTCGTAGCCGCCTTTCGGCCCACGGACCGAGTAGATCGGCACTCCGGCAGCTCCCAACGCCTCGAGATCGCGCATGACCGTGCGGGTCGACACCTCCAGCTCCCGTGCCAGGGCAGGCGCCGATAGGCGACCCCGGCGCTGGAGCAGGAGCAGCGTTGTGATCAATCGGTCGGCCCGCATCTGAGAATCATCCCCGTACATGACAGAAGATGTCATGAAGCGATGCGTAAGGTACCCGGGACGGTCCAGAAGGGAAAGATGAAGGTCTACGAAGCAGGCGCCTCGATCGAAGCCGACCCGGAAGTCGTGTGGTCGATTCTGACGGATGGAGCGGGCCTCACCACATGGGATTCCGGCATCGAGAAGTTCGAAGGCACGATCGGCAAAGGCGGGAAGATCAAGCTCTTCTCCGAGGCCAGCCCCGGCAGAGCGTTCCCGCTGAAGGTGACCGAGATGGTGGCCAATCGCCGCATGGTCTGGGAGGGTGGCATGCCGCTCGGCTTGTTCCGCGGCGTTCGCACGTACACCCTCGAGCCGACAGAGCAGGGAGGGACCACGTTCGGGATGCGGGAGGAGTTCACCGGCTTGATGCTGCCTCTCATCTGGAAGTCCATGCCCGATCTGAGCGCATCGTTCACCAAGTTCGCCAACGGGCTCAAGGCTGAAGCAGAGAAGGCTGCACAGAAGGAGAACGGCTGATGACTGTCGGGTACGAAGGCTCGGGCACGGCGGAAGATCCCTGGATCCTGAAGACCCCTCCCGGCCGCTCCGAATATTCGGCCTACCGGGACGAGGAATCCGATCCGCCTGCCCTCGTCGTCCAAGTGCAATCCACCCAGCTTCGCTACTACCTCCGATGCATCGATGACCTGCACGCCATGCTCAAGGAGTACGGAGACTGGATGCTGCTCGGCAACGCAGACGAGCAGAAGCCCGCCAAGGAAGGCACCGTCGAGGCATGGGGCCGCTCGCCCGACAACCCGGTTGGTGGCTGGTATGGCCTCAAGAAGGGCCTTCGCGGGCGGTTCGCCAACTACGTGCCACCCGTGCTGGAAGTCCTCGGCCTCGCCGAGGTCGAGCACAACGCCCGCAACAACCGAATGCGCGCGATCTAGCACCGCTCAGCTATCGGCCCACGTCCCCCGGCTTCCGGGGACGCGGTCGCCTCAGAGGGGGCAGAATCCGTAGGCGCGATCGACCCCCCGGAGTTGCGAAGCAACTCCCCAGGAACGCGAAGCGTTCCCCTCGGCCTCGGCGCAAAGCCGCCGAGGCCACTCCCCCCGGGAAGCCCGGGGGGAGACCAAGCGCCACCAGAGGCTCGGAGGGGGCAGAACCCACGGTCCTCCCCCGGCTTCCGGGGACGAGGTCGCCTCGGAGGACCGAGTGGGCCGGAGGCGGGAACCCTTCGGGTTCCTTTGCGGAGGCTCGGAGGGGGCGGAATCCGTGGGCTCGATCGGCCCCCCTCGACCAAGAACCACCGGAGGCTTCACCGGGTCGATTGACCGTTGTCCTCCCCTGGCTTCCGGGGTGGAGGTCGCCTCAAAAGGAGATGAAAGCGGCGGCCGGGGGAGGACCCACGGTCGGTGGTCGCCAGCAATGGGCGGCTGTCCGACGCTAGCTTCGCGGTCATGCTTCAGCCGCCGAACCTCGTCTGCACACGATGAGCGACCTCCGACTCAACTCGGCGAGTATCGGCGAGGGCACGCCGTTCGTGATCGTTCATGGCTACACGGGTTCGAGCGCAGACTTCGCTCACCTCGCGCCTGAGTTTGCGGATCTCCGGCGGGTGGTGCTTGTCGACCAGCTCGGGCATGGTGAATCACCCCGCGTCGGCACCTATACCTACGACGTGCTCACCGACGCCCTTGTCGGGTTCATTCGGGACGAGCTGGAACCGCCGGTCGATCTCCTCGGCCACTCGCTCGGCGGCCGGGTCACGTTGCCCATTGCGATTCACCATCCCGAGCTGGTCCGCTCACTGGTCCTCATGGACACGTGGGCAGACCAACCCGACCGGGGCGAATACGCGGCTGATCTGGCGGCGGTCTATGACCTGCCTGATGATGGACAGCTCGCCGCCCTCAACGAAGTCGACGCTGCCCGGCCGGACCCTGAGCGGCCTTTGATCGATGCGGAGCACAGCGAGGAGTGGGAAACCTCCCGCAGGGCGGTGAACACGGCACGCCTTGATCCAGAAGCCGTGCGACAGCTCGGCCGTTTCCTGTTCGTGTCGGCGCCGAGCGTGCTCGCAGAGGCAGCTCAGGTTCGATGCCCGACGACGGTGATCGTCGGCGAGTACGACGAAGCTCTCCTGGCGGCCTCGGAGCGGATCGCGGCAACCATTCCCCGCGCCCAGCTCACGCAGATCATCGGGGGATACCACTCGCCGCAGCTCACCCATCCTCACGAATGGGTGATGGCAGTGCGGCGCCACCTCGTCCGCACGGATCGCGTCTATCTCTGAAACGGTTTTCCCTCGAACCACGGTACGCTTTCGACCGGCCATGCACTCTTCTGTTCGCCGGATCTCTCTGCTCGTGATGCTCGCCGTCGCCGCTGCCGCGTGCACGACGGGTCAAAGCGACGCGACCGTCACGACCACGACGACGACCACCACCACCATCGTCCTCAGCGTCCGATCCACTGCGGAGAGCCCTGTGACGATCGGGCCCGACGTGGACGAGGGTGCATCGTCGGCTCTGGTCGACGAGATCGGCGACCTCCGCACTGTCGTGGAGAATCTTCGCGGGCTCGGGTTCATCGGGCCGCCCCGCATCGCCGTTCTGTCCGACGACGCCTACGCGGAACGGCGCACCGAGTACTTCGAGGCGATGCTCGACGGCCCGACCCTTGCGGTTGAGACCCGCTTCTACCGGGCCATGGGGCTGCTCGCCGCCGGGCAGGACATGAGAGCTCTCCTGCTGCAAACCCAAGATGGTGCGGTTGCCTACTACGACCCGGCGACTGCTGAGCTCGTGGTGAACGGCGAGGCAAACCCGCTGACCTCCGCCGATCGAAGTGTGATCGTGCGCGAGATGGTGCGGATGCTGACGGACCAGTACCACAGCCACTCCCAGCGCGTTGCAGATCTTGCGGCAGAGGGATCCTTCGACGAAGCACTTGCGCTCTCTGCCCTGGCGACCGCAGATGCCATCTACGCTCAGCTGCGGTACATCGAGCAGCTCCCTCGAGACGACCAGCTCGATGCGGTGGCGGAGCAACCCATAGGTGAAGCCCCCGGCCCTCCATTCCTCGCCGACGAGCTTGCCTTTGCAGCCGACGCCGTGTTGACCTTCGTGGGTGCCCAACTCGATGAGGGTGGGCTGGCGTTTCTCGACCAGGCGTACTCGGGAACGGCAACGACCGAGAACCTGTTGCACCCTGCACGGTTTGCGGCCGCCGAGGGCGCCGCGGATCTGCCTCCGCCTGTGGCGGAGGTCCAAGGCTACCAACTGATCGAGGAGGGCACCCTCGGGGAGCTTCGGTTGCGGGGCCTGCTGAGTGCCGCCCTCAGCCGCGGCATGCAGACACAAGTCGGAGACGGGTGGGGTGGCGACCGATACATGCTCTTCGCCGACGCCGACGATGTTGCCTTCGTCTACACATACCGCGGTGACTCCGTCGATGACACGCTCGAAGTCGCCCAAGGTTTCCTGGACCACGCCGCGGATGTCATGGGGCTCGCAGAACCGATCGCCGCAGGTGGCGGGCTCGAGTTTGTGGGGCCGGCAGCTGGGAGTGACTCCACCGCCGCAACGGAGGACACCACGAGCGGAGCGCTCCCCGGTCCGTACGTGTTCGTCGATCGATCGCGAGATGGTCTCGTGGTCGTCATCTCAACGGCGGTTGATGCCGGTCGATCGCTCAGAGCGCAGGTATCCGCTCCATAGCAACAGTCTTGACCGCATCGGCTGTGGCGGTCACATTGACTCCATGGAGGCCGATCGGCTGCCGGCGCGTCAAACCGGCGCAACGGACCATCTGACATCACCCGGAACGGGAGAGAACGCGGCTCAGCCTCGGCCCGCGTTGGGACGGCGACCGTGGTTGGCCTTGCTGCGTCGAGCGCGCAACTTGCGACGTTTTGCTTTCGCCATGGGCGGCAGGCTACCAGATCGCACCGGCGGGGAGCCCGCGGTTCGGTTCGTGTCGCCCCGCGACGGGTGGTCCTCGCCGCCAGTCCTCGTCGCGTTGACCCACATGTCGCGTTGGCGCGGGCTCCGTCCGGCGCCTTTCGGGTGGGGCCTGGCACTTCGGTCACGCTCGGTGCACGGCAAGGGAATGGTGGAGGCTCTGCGCATCGTGGCAATGACGCCGGACTTCGAAGTCGCCGCAGTGGCCGACCTACCCGCCGGCCGCCTTCTCCGGTTCCCCCGCGCCGTCTGGCTACTCGAGATCCCCTCCACGTGGCCCTCCCCCAGGATCGGAGCCAGGCTCGAAGCGCGACCTATCCTCGGAGCGTGGCCGGCCAGCTGATCGTGTGCGCAACGCCAATCGGAAACCTGGGCGACGCCAGCCCGCGCCTCGGTGAGACCCTCGCAGGTGCAGATGTGGTGTTCGCCGAAGACACCCGCCGCACGGCCAAGCTGCTACGCCACTTCGGCATCACCAAACCGCTGCGGTCATATTTCATCGGCAACGAGGAGCAGCGCAGCGCCGAGCTGGAGCAACGCCTCAGCGACGGTGAGATCGTCGCCCTCGTCAGCGATGCCGGAACGCCGGGAGTCTCTGATCCAGGCCTCACCGCAGTACGGGTGGCGAGGGCGGCAGGCGCAGGGGTCTCGGTGGTGCCGGGCCCGAGCGCCGTCACGACCGCGCTGGCGGTCTCCGGTTTCCCGGCTGACCGTTTTGTATTCGAAGGGTTCCTGCCGCGGCGTGGGACGCTGCGCGCCGCCCGCCTCGAAGCCCTCCGGCAGGAAGTGCGCTCCATCGTGATCTTCAGCGCAACTCGCCGCATCGGCGAGGATCTCGCCGACCTCGCCGCCGAGCTCGGCGACGACCGAGATGCCATGATCGGCCGCGAGCTCACCAAGCTCCACGAGGACCTGGCATGGTTGTCGCTCGGCGAGGGCGCGCAGCGCTGGTCGGATGAAACCCCGCGGGGCGAATTCACCCTTGTGATTGCAGGATTCAGCCCCGGTGAGCCGGACATGGAAGCGGCACTCGCCGACGTCCGGAACGCAATCGAGCGCGGGACACCGTTGTCGGCGGCGGTCCGCGAGACCGCGGCCGACCATGGCGTGCGTCGACGTGAGTTGTATGAACGCGCCCTCGAACTCGATGCGGCGTCAGCCGGCGAGCTCACCTCGACATCGTCCGCAGACGCCTCGACTGCGGAAGGAACCGACGTCGTCGGTTGAGCCGCAGAAGACGCATACGGCTTCCAGCTTCCGGATGATGATGGCGTCGTTCTCCACGGAGATGGCGAGCTCGTCGCCCTCGTGAATGTTGAATAGCCGCCGGGTTTCGGCGGGTACGACGATCCGCCCCAGATCGTCGATCTTCCGTACCATTCCAATGTTCACTGCGCCGTACCTACTCTCCCTTAGGGTGTGCGCGGGCGTCTGGATCCTCCCATCGCAGACGCCTCCTGCGGCTCACTCTAGGTTGCGATAGTTGCAGCCAACAAGGAGAGGTCGGGTCGAGGCAGATCGGCGATTGTTCCGACACCGTGTCGGGCGGCTCGACAGCCCGCCGGCACCGCCAGGAGGTCGTGCGGATAGGGCGGCCGGCGTCTCGCCGGGCGATGAGATCCTGTCCGCTCTTGCCCTTCGGGCGGGCCGTTCGGGCCCCGGCATCGGCGGCCGGTTCGCCAAAGCCCGAGGAACTCGGAGAGTTCCCCGGAATGTGCGAAGCTGAGCCTCTAGCCGCCCTGGTACCATTCCCGTTCTTCCCGAGCCGATGAGGGATTTCTCCGTGTCGCCTGCCGAGAGCACTCCGCGCAAAATCCTGGTCGCGGTCGCTTGGCCGTACGCCAGCGGCTCGCGCCATCTTGGCCATCTGGCGGGTGCGTACCTGCCACCCGACATCTTTGCCCGCTATCACAGAGCCGTGGGCGACGATGTCCTGATGGTGTCGGGCTCCGACGTGCACGGCACTCCCATTACCGTGCGCGCCGACGAGGAAGGGGTGCCACCTTCCGAGATCGTCGCCCGCTACCACGGTGAGATCTTGGACAACTGGGAGTCACTGGGCATCTCGTTCGATCTCTACACCACGACCGGGACCGGCAACCACAGGCGAGTCGCCCAGGAGTTCTTCCTCCGCCTGCTCGAAAACGGCTACCTCTACAGGAAGACCACCTCGCAGTACTACGACGCCCAAGAGGGCCGCTTCCTGCCGGACCGCTACGTCGAGGGAACCTGTCCGCACTGCGCTTACGAGCACGCCCGTGGCGACCAGTGCGACAACTGCGGCCGCACCCTGGACCCTGAGGATCTCATCGCGCCGCGGAGCAAGCTGTCCGGGACCACGCCAGAGCTGCGCGAGACCGAGCACTACTACTGGAAGCTGAGCGAATTCCAGGATCGGCTGCTCGCATGGCTCGAGACCCGCAAAGGGTGGCGCCCCCACGTCCTCAACTTCGCCATCGGCATGGTGCAGGACGGTTTGATCGATCGATCGTTCACCCGCGACCTCGACTGGGGGATCCCCCTTCCCGTCGACGACCTCGGACCCGGCAAGTCCATCTACGTGTGGTGGGAAGCCGTGATGGGGTACTTCTCGGCGCCGCAGGAGTGGGCCGAGATCAACGGCGATCCAGAAGCGTGGAAGGCATGGTGGACGGACCCGGATGCTGAGAGCTACTACTTCATCGGCAAGGACAACGTCCCGTTCCACGCCGTCTACTGGCCTGCACTGCTGATGGGTCATGAGGGTCTGAACCTGCCGACGGATGTGCCGGCCAATCAGTATCTGACCTTTGGCGGCGAGAAGGGCTCTGCGAGCCGCGGTGTCGGCCGGTCGATCACCTGGTACACCGAACGGCTCGAGCCCGATGCGCTCCGCTACGCCGTCGCTTCCCACTTCCCCGAGACCAATGACACCGATCTCTCCGACGCGGAGATCGAGCGGAGCATCAACGAGGAGCTCGTGGCGACGTGGGGCAACCTCGTCAACCGGGTCGTGTCGATGATTCACCGCTACTTCGATGGCGTCGTTCCTGAAGCTGGGGTGCTCACCGAGACCGACGTCGCCCTGCTGCAACGCATCGATGACGGCTTCGGAGAGGTCGGGTCGCTGATCGCGGCGGTGAAGCTGCGAGCGGGGCTCAGCAGCGCCATGGGTGTCGCCCAGGCGGTCAACGCCTACCTGAGCGATCTCGAGCCATGGAAGACCGCAAAGACCGATATGGCCAGGACCGGGTCGACCCTGAACGTGGCGCTCAATGCCACCAGCGGTGTCGCCACCCTGCTGGCTCCCTACCTGCCCTTCACCTCCCGGGAGGTGATGGAGGGTTTGGGGGTAGCGGTCCCTGAGGCCGGGCCGCGGTGGGAACGTGTCCCGATCCCCGCCGGTCGGGTGATCGCGCCCGTCAAGCCCCTGTTCTCCAAGGTCGAGTTTGCGGACGCCGAGTAGCTCGTGACCGCAAGGTGGGTGGATTCGCATTGCCATCTGTTCCTTTCCGAGGAGCGTCCTGAACGGCTTCTGGAGCGGGCGGAAGCGGCGGGCGTCGAATGGGTCATGTGCCCCGGAACCGGGCTGGAGGAGACGCTGGCGGCCCGCAAGATCGCCACCACCTTCCCCGGCCGCGTGCGATGGTCGGCGGGTCTGCACCCGCACGATGCAACCGAGTGGCCCGACGTGGCCGCCCGACTGTCGGCGCTCGCAGCCGACGCCGATGCGATCGGGGAGTGCGGTCTCGACTACTACCGCAATCTCTCGCCACGCTCAGACCAACAGGCGGCCTTCACCGCACAGCTCGACCTGGCTCGCACGCTCGGCAAGCCGGCCATCATCCACTGCCGCGATGCTTTCGCCGACGTCTACGCAGCGGTGGCGGCGGCCGAGCTCGGCGAGCGCGCCGTTCTCCACTGCTGGACCGGCGGCCCAAAGTGGACGAAGCGGTTTGCCGAGCTCGGTGTGACGTTTTCGTTCGCCGGGCCAGTCACGTTTCCGGGCGGGGACACGGTGCGCCTCGGCGCCGCAGTCGCGCCGCGGGAGCGCACGATGGTGGAAACGGACACTCCGTATCTGACCCCGCCACCCCATCGCGGGGCGGCCAATGAGCCCAGTTACGTGCCCCTGGTGGGCGAGGCCATTGCCGCGGTGTGGGGTGTCGAGCCGCGCAAGGTTGCAGCGCTGACGACCGCGACCGCACACCGTGTGTTCGGAGGGCCGGAGGAGTGAGCGAAGCGCAGGGTCGAGCTGAGATCCGCCGCCTCCTCGAACGCCACGGCCACCGCCCCAACAAGATGCTTGGGCAACACTTTCTCGCCGACCCCAACATCGTCGAGCGGATTGTACGGACCGCTGCGGTGGGCCCGGGAGACAACGTGATCGAGGTCGGTGCTGGGACGGGCACCCTGTCGGTTGCGCTGGCGGCGACGGGGGCCCGGGTGGTGGCGTACGAGGTGGACCGGCACCTGGAATCACTGCTGCACGAGGTGCTGGAGGGGACTGCGGTGGAACTCCACATCCAGGATGCTGCAGCAGCCGATCTAGGCCGGGTGCTGATCCCCGGGGAGTGGGTGATGGTCGCCAACCTCCCTTACAACGTGGGAACCCCGCTGGTGCTGGACCTGCTGCGGACGGTCCCCGCCATCACGCGCTATCTCGTGATGGTGCAGTCCGAGGTGGCGTCCCGGCTGACCGCAGCCCCGGGATCGAAGCGCTACGGGCTGCCCAGTGTGGTCGCCGGGCTGCGGGGGACGGTATCGCTGGCGTTCTCTGTTGGCTCGGGCGTATTCCTCCCCGCACCCGCCGTCGAGTCGGCCGTGGTGGAGATTCGCCGTCATGCCGAGCAGCCTGCCCGAGCGCAGCAAGCCGAATGGCTGGCTGCTGTGGCGTTCGGGCAGCGGCGCAAGATGCTGCGCCGGTCGCTTGCAGGCGTCGTTCCCAACCACGAGGCGTCGCTCGAGGCGGCGGGTATCGATCCGACGGCCAGGCCGGAGACGCTTTCCGTCGACGACTTCCTGCGCCTCGCGGCTGCGGTGGACGGTGCGTCGTGAGAGCGCTCGCCCACGCCAAGGTGAACCTGGGCCTGCGGGTTGGCTCGGTGCGTCCCGATGGGTTCCACCCACTGCACAGCCTGCTCCAATCGGTTTCGATCAGCGATCGGCTGGAGCTGATCCGGTCGGAGGAAGATGGCATTCGAAGCGGGAGCGGTGGGCCGGTGCTGGACGGGGATCGCAACCTGGCATGGTTGGCCGTGTCCGCTCTGCGGGAGGCTGCCGGTGCACGTCAACCGGTCGCGCTGCGCCTCGACAAGCAGATCCCGGTCGCGGCCGGTCTTGGCGGGGGCAGCGCCGATGCGGCCGCCGCGCTCCACCTCGCCAGGCGCTACTACGCGGCGGATGCGGCGCTGGTCGCCGAACTGGCGCCAAACCTCGGCTCCGACGTGCCCTTCTGCTCCGTAGGCGGCACCGCGGTCGTTCGTGGCCGCGGCGAGATCCTCGACGTGATCGAGCCCATCTTGGGTTACGGGCTTGCCGTTGTAGTGCCTCCCGTCGAGCTGGCCACACCTCGGGTCTATGCGGCGTGGGACGAGCTGGCGGGACCCACCGGGCCCGAAGTGAGTGCCAATGATCTGCCACCCGTGCTCCGCAGCCACGGGCCCCTCGGCAACGATCTGTATCCGGCGGCCGTTGCCGTCGCTCCGCTGCTCGACGACTGGCGCGCCCAGCTCAGCGAGGTGTGGGGACGCCCGGTGGCGATGTCGGGCAGCGGATCATCCCTGTTTGGGTTCTTCCTCGACGAGGAGGAAGCCGCAGCCGCCCTCGGGGTCGTCCCGGCCGGGGCACGAGCAACCCATGCGGTTCGCCCACTCGCTACCGGGTGGGAGTTCATCGACGAGGAAGGGTGAAGGCGACAGGTCCGCACTGGCCAAGGCGAGGGAGCGCGGCTGCATGCCCTTCCCTGAGGGGCGGTACACTTCCCGGCAGACACCTCCTTGGGGGGTGGTGTAACTGGCAGCACAGCGGGTTTTGGTCCCGTCAGTACGGGTTCGAGTCCTGTCCCCCCAGCCATCGTTCCTGCGTCGTGGCAGGCGCCGCAGAGTCGACAAAGGTGAGTGAATGAGCGTAAAAGCGGTGGTGCTGGGCGCCGGCAAGGGCACTCGGATGAAGTCGGATCTCGCCAAGGTGCTCCACGATGCGGCGGGCCGGCCCCTCATCGGGTGGATGCTGTGTCTCCTCGAGACCGTCGAGCCCTCCGAGATCGTCGTCGTGGTCGGCCATCAGGCCGACGCGGTGGCCGCGGCGCTTCCCGCTGGTGTGCGCACCGCGATCCAGGCCGAGCAGAACGGCACGGGACACGCCGCCCAGATCGGGCTCGACGCCCTTCCTACGGATCCGGGCGACATCGTGGTCGTGCTCCCGGGGGACATGCCGCTCATCAAGCCTGAGTCATTGGCGGCGATGGTGGCGGTTCACGTCGAGCAGGACGCAGCCGCAACCTTGCTCGCCATCCCCGACGGGCCTCGCGACTTCGGGCGTATCGTGCGCAAAGATGGTGCGGTTGTTGGGATCGTCGAGGCGCGGGACGCCACGCCGGCCGAGTACGAGATCGGCGAGGTCAACACCTCGGTGTACGCCTTCGAAGCCGAAGCGCTCCGTAGCGCCCTCGCCGAGCTCGAGCCGGAGAACGACCAGGGCGAGCTGTATCTCACCGACGTCGTCGGCATCATGGTCCGGAGGGGCGAGCGGATCGCTTCTGCCTCGGTCACCGCAGAGGAAGCGACCGGGGTCAACTCCCACGATCAACTCGCCGCAGCGGCGGCCACCCTGCGCCGCAGGATCAACACCGAGTGGATGCAGCGCGGCGTCTGGATGCAGGATCCGGAGCGGACCTACGTGGACGCCGACGTCGTGCTCGAACCGGGGTGCCGCCTCTACGCCGACGTGCATCTGGAGGGCCGGACCGTCGTCAAGGTCGGCGCGGAGGTCGGCCCGGACGTGTTCGCCGTCGACAGCACGATCGGCGCGGGAGCACGGGTGTGGTACTCGGTGCTCCGGCAGGCGGACATCGGCACCGCAGCCGAAGTGGGGCCCTATGTGAGCCTGCGGCCCGGTGCGGTTCTCCGCGATCGATCCAAAGCCGGGACGTTCGTCGAGATCAAGAACTCCGAGGTGGGTGAGGGATCCAAGGTGCCCCATCTGGCGTATGTCGGCGACACCACCATCGGCAAGGGCAGCAACGTGGGAGCGGGCACCATCGTGGCCAACTACGACGGATACAAGAAACACCGCACCGTCATCGGCGACGGTGTACGTATCGGCTCTGACAATGTCCTCATCGCTCCGGTGACCCTCGGCGATGATTCCTGGACGGGTGCGGGCTCGATCATCACCAAGGACGTTGAGGCCGGATCACTTGCGGTGACGCGCTCGCCGCAGAAGGACGTTCCGGGCTACGCTGCGCGGCGGAAAGCTCGCGCTGAGCAGGAGCAAGAGTGATGGAGATCGGGGGCCGCAAACGGCTCATGGTGTTCTCCGGATCGGCAAACGTGGGTCTGGCTCGTGAGGTAGCCAACATCCTCGGCACCGACCTGGGCGGGGTTGAGCGTTCAGTGTTCGCCAACGGCGAGATCTACGTGCACTACACCGAGAGTGTGCGCGGCGCCGACTGCTTCGTGATCCAGAGCCACACGTCACCGATCAACTTCCACATCATGGAGCAGCTGATCATGATCGACGCCCTCAAACGGGCGTCGGCCAAGCGCATCACCGCCGTCGTCCCGTTTTACGGCTACGCCCGCCAGGACAAGAAGGGCAGGCCCCGGGAGCCGATCACGGCCCGGCTGATGGCGGACCTCTTCGGCTCGGCAGGGGCCGACCGGATCGTCTCGGTGGATTTGCACACGGGTCAGATTCAGGGCTTCGTCGATACTCCGTTCGACCACCTCACGGCCACTCCGGTGTTCGTCGAGTACCTGAAGAGTGTGATGGAGGGACCGACCACCATCGTCTCGCCGGACACCGGACGGGTGAAAGTGGCGGCGAAGTTCGCCCGCCACCTCGATTCGTCGGTTGCCTTCGTGCACAAGCGGCGCCGCACCGACATCCGGAACGAGGTGTCGGCGATGGAGATCGTGGGTGAGGTCGACGGTCGCCACTGCATCGTCGTCGACGACATGATCGACACTGCAGGGACAGCGGTTGCGGCGGCGGAGTTGCTGATGAAACGGGGCGCCCTCGACGTCCGCCTCATCGCCACTCACGGCGTCTTGTCGCCCCCTGCCGTGGATAGGCTGAAGAACGCCCCGATCTGCGAGGTTGTCATCTCCAACACGCTCCCGGTTCCCGACGACGCAGAAGATCTGGACACGCTGACGGTGCTGTCCATCGGGTCCCTTCTCGCCGGCACGATCAATGCGATCTTCACCGACGCCTCCGTGAGCGAGATCTTCGCCGGCGAGAACATTTGACCTCGGCAACGGAGACCGTCGCGGCGACGGTCAGGCGTCACTACATCGCATACGCCGAGGCGCTCGATGCGATCAACGCCACCGCCGCCCAGTGTTTCGCCCGCCGCGATTGGGCGGCGATGCAGCAGCAGACGGCGGCGCGACTGGATGCCTATGCCGACGCCGTTGCCGCCTCGGTCGCAGAGATCCGTGACGAGATCGGAGCGGCCGCAGGGGTGCGCAACACGTGGGTCGCGGCTCGCCCGCAGTATGAATCGATGGTGTGCAGCCGGCCCGACGTGGAGATCGCCGAGACCTTCTTCAACTCCATCACTCGGCGGTTCTTGACGACGATCGGCGTCGATGCCGAGCTCGAGTTCCTCGAGGCTTTGCCGCTGCCGTCCTCGGCCGAGGCTCCGGTGCGCCGCCATTCCGTCGGCGGTGACTTGGAAGCTGCGCTGCAGACCGCAGTCACTGCCCCTGCCCTCGCCGACCGGTGGCACAACCTGAGCAGGGACGTGCGTCTCGCCGCAGCAGAGATCCGTCGCAGCATCGGGCTGCACGGCATCACCTCCGACGTGGACGAGATCGAACTGCTGGCAGAGCCGTTCTACCGCGGGCACGGTGCCTACCTCGTCGGCTTGATGCGCGCAGGGGAGATGCGGCTCCCCATCGGGATTGCGATCCACCACACCAACCGGGGGCTGGCGATCGGTGCGGTCCTGACGGAACCAGAGGACGCCTCCGTGCTGTTCAGCTACACGCGAGCGGCCTTTTTTGTCGCCTCCGCACGACCCGGTGCGTTGGTCGCCTATCTCTCCCAGGTGCTGCCGGGACGGAGCCGCGACGAGCTCTACACCGCCATCGGCCATGCCAAACACGGCAAGACCGAGCTGTTCCGCGACTTCTCGAACTACATCGCCTCCAGCAACGATGCGTTCGAGTTCGCCAGAGGAATCCGCGGTATGGTCATGATCGTCTTCACCGTTCCCGGCTACGACGTGGTCTTCAAGGTGATCAAGGACCGCTTCCCGTGGCCAAAACAGACGACGCGGCGGCGGATCATGTCGAAATACCGGCTGGTGGCACGTCACGATCGCGCAGGACGGCTCGTCGACGCTCACGAATTCGAGCAGCTGCGGTTCGACCGCGATCGCTTCCTGCCTGAGGTGCTGGCCGAGCTGCAAGCCGACGCCACCCGCTCTGTCACGGTCGACGACCAGTTCGTGACCTTGCACCATGTCTACGTGGAACGTCGTCTGGCGCCCCTCGACTTCTTCGTTCGCGAGGCAAATCCCATCAAGGCCCGGGCGGCGATCGTCGACTACGGCAGGGCGATCAAGAATCTGGCGGCCGCCAACATCTTTCCCGGCGACATGCTGCTGAAGAACTTCGGGGTCACATCCAGTGGGCGGGTGGTCTTCTACGACTACGACGAGATCGTTCCGCTCACTCAGTGCAACTTCCGGGAGATGCCCGAGTCGGACCGCCCAGACGAGGAGATGTCCGCGGAACCATGGTTCGGTGTAGGTGACGACGACGTGTTCCCTGAAGAGTTCACCAAGTTCCTCGGCATCAGGGGCGAGCTGCGCCAGGCGTTCGACGAGCAGCACAGCGACCTCTTCGGTGTCCGCTTCTGGGCTCGCATGCAGGAGCGCATCACCGCTGGCGAAGTGATCGAGATCTTCCCGTACAAGCGGAGCCGCCGGCTCGGCGCATCGATGCGGCGTGTTGGCGCCGCCGACTGAGGAGTTCCGAAATGGACAGTGAAGTGCTGCGGATCACCACAGGAAGGCGCAGGGGTGTCGTCGACATCACCGCAGCGGCGGCATCGTTCGCGGCGGGAAAGGGCGACGGCCTGTTGTCGGTCTTCGTGCCCCACGCGACCGCAGGGCTGGCGATCATCGAGACGGGAGCAGGCAGTGACGATGACTTCCTCGACCGCATCGATGAGCTCCTGCCCCGGGATGATCGGCGCTATCGCCATCGGCACGGCTCGCCCGGCCACGGCGCCGATCACGTGTTGCCCGGCTTCGTCGCTCCCTCCATCACCATTCCTGTGATCGACGGAACACTCGCATTGGGCACGTGGCAGTCGCTCGTCCTCGTCGACCCCAACGAAGACAACCCGGAGCGGCAGGTACGGCTCAGCTTTCTGCCGTGACGGCGGACGCCGGCCTGCCTGAACGGCAAACCGGCGTCGCTCGTGGTGTGCAAATGTGCGAATCAGCTCCGCACGAGCTCCAGCGAGAACTTCTGACCCGCAATCGCCTTGGTGAAGACGGCGTCGAAGCAGTAGGCGAGGTGGACCTCGTACGGCCCAGGTGCCGCCCCTCGCGAGATGAGCACGACCTCTCGCGAGACGCATGACGGTGTGTCCTGCGCCTCGATGTCGCACGGCTCGATGTCGCCGAAGCAGATCAGGTAGTCCGGCCTGATCATCACCGACGGCGTTCCGTCGGGCAGATCTGGGATCGGCTGCTGTCCCGGACCCGTGATGGCAAGGCTCAGGGTCAGGTCCTTGAGCACGACGTTGGAGTACGGATTGCAGACCGTGATGCACAACACCTCGGTGTCGTCGGTCTCGATCCGATCCCTGGCGCCGTCCCCCCACTTCAAGTGGATACACGGCACGATGTCGGGCTCATCGGCTGCGCTGCAGGGCTCGACCTTGGCCGCACAGATCACCGTCTCGAGTACCGCCTCGAACCCTCCAAGATTGGCGACAGGCGCCACGAATGCCTGCCCGCCCGTCTCGGTTGCGACTCGCGCATACTCGTTGCTCGTCACGCCTCCTACGCCCGTTCCGGCGTAGGTGAAGACCGTGACACTCGCTGCCTGGGCTGCTGCGATTGCCGCGTTCGCTGCCGTGACATCGGCGGGGTCTTGCGGGTTGCCGCCCTCGAGGGCCTCATCCCCAAGGTAGAAGATCGCTCGAGCGGCTCCTGCCCGCCACGGGAAGTGGTCGGAGAGATCGATGATGGCGGCCGCGCCATCTTCCCTGTCTCCTGGAGTCCCTACGAGGGGAGGCGAACCGAGGCCCAGGCTCGCACGGTAGGACTCGGTGAACCGGGTGCCGGGCCATGTTCCCTCGATACCGAACCACGCGACCTGCAGATCCGAGGGGCAGTTCTGCGCTGCCGCCTTGATTGCGGCTTCGGCCGCGGTGCTCAGCGCTGCGGCCTCGTCGCTCATCGAACCACTCGTGTCGATCACGATCACGAGATCGACCGGGCTGGGCACGCCGGGCTGCCCGCCGCACCGACCCACGCTCTCGGTGAACTCCTTCGCCTTACAGCGCCGATTGAGGCGGTCGTTGAGCGCATCCTCCAGGCGCGCACACAACTCCGCATCCGTCAGCGGATCACGGCCGACCACGGCCCGCATCGGCGGGAGCGGTCGTTCGAATCGCTTCGGGTCCTTCTTGACTTCGGGCGGGCGACCGGAACTCGCACCGGTGCCCTGGTTCTTGTCGTCTGCCATGATGGCGTCCTCTCTCCCAATGGCGGTACGCGCTACCAGCCATGTGAGCGCCCGTCCGGCGCTCCGGACAACAAGACCGCGTCGGGTCGGCCGTGATACGCATTCCTGCCTTTTGTCGTCTCGGTGACCCAAGGTGGTTGCTCAACGGGAGAAAGCGCCAAGTCCCATGGCAGTGCTCGGCTGCCGTGCGAGGCGCTCCGGACTGCGACGGGGGCTCACCGTGAGACGTCGCCATCTGATCGCCCCACGGCGGCGGGACCATTGGTCCTAACACCTGTGAGGGTGGTGGGCGACGATCCTCCGAGATGACCACCACTCAGACCACCCAACGCATCGTCGTCGATGGCAACGAGGCGGCGGCTCGCATCGCGTACGCCCTCTCCGAAGTCATGGCGATCTACCCGATCACTCCGGCGTCCCCGATGGGCGAGCTGGCCGACGCCTGGGCCCAAGCACGACAACCCAACCTCTGGGGCGGCGTCCCCGATGTCGCCGAGCTGCAGAGTGAAGCCGGCGCCGCCGGCGCCCTGCACGGCGCCCTGCAAGCGGGCGCCCTGGGAGCGACGTTCACCGCGTCCCAGGGGCTGCTGCTGATGATCCCCAACCTCTACAAGATCGCCGGGGAGCTGACACCGACGGTGATCCATGTCGCCGCCCGCACGGTGGCGACCCACGCCCTCAGCATCTTCTGCGACCACGGCGACGTGATGGCCGCCCGGCAGACGGGAACCGCCATGCTGTGCGCTGCCTCGGTGCAGGAAGCGCAAGACATGTCACTGGTCGCCCACGCCGCGACGTTGCGCAGCCGGGTACCGTTCATCCACTTCTTCGACGGCTTCCGCACGTCCCACGAGGTGGCGACGATCGATGCGATCGACCAGGCCACGATGAAGGAGTTCATCGATGACGACCTGATCGTCGACCATCGCCTCCGCTCGCTCGACCCCAACCGGCCGGCCGTGCGTGGCACCGCCCAGAACCCAGATGTCTTCTTCCAGGCGCGCGAAGCCGCCGAGCCGTACTACGCCGCAACCCCAGGCATCGTCGCCGACGTCCTCGACCAGCTCGCCACCACGACGGGGCGTCGGTACCGGCTGTTCGACTATCACGGCGCTCCCGACGCCGATCGGGTCATCGTCGTCATGGGAAGCGCCGCCGGCACGGTCGCCGAGGCTGTTGACCGGATGGTGGCGGACGGCGAGAAGGTAGGCGTGCTCGGTGTCCGTCTCTACCGCCCTTTCTCCATCGACCATTTCTCCGCCGCCCTGCCCGCAACCGTCACCAAGCTTGCCGTGCTCGACCGGACCAAGGAGCCGGGGGCCGTCGGCGATCCGCTGTACCTCGACGTCACCGCCGCGTTGCGCGAGACCGGCAGGGGTGACGTCGACATCATCGGTGTCCGCTACGGGCTGTCGTCCAAGGAGTTCACTCCACCGATGGCGATGCGGGTGTTCGAGGAGCTGTCCGCAGCGGCGCCGCGCCGCCATGCGACCATCGGCATCACCGACGATGTCTCGGGAAGCTCCCTCGACGTCACCGCCCCGTGGAGCGAGCCGAGCGACACGGTCAGGGCCATCTTCTTCGGTCTTGGCAGTGACGGAACGGTCGGCGCCAACAAGAACTCGGTGAAGATCATCGGCAGCAACACCGACAAACACGCCCAGGGCTACTTCGTGTACGACTCCAAGAAGTCCGGTGCGATCACGGTCTCCCATCTCCGATTTGGCCCCGACCGCATCCGTTCGGCGTACCTCATCGACGAAGCCGACTTCGTGGCATGCCACCAGTTCGGGTTCCTCGAGAAGCTCGACGTGCTCGAGCACGCCGCCCCTGGAGCCACGTTCCTGCTGAACAGCCCGTACGACGCAGCTGACGTGTGGGATCAGCTCCCCATAGAAACCCAGCGCAACATCATCGACAAGAAGATCGACTTCTACGTCGTCGACGGCAATCGCATCGCTACCGAGGCGGGGATGAAGGGCCGGATCAACACGGTGCTGCAAACCTGTTTCTTCGGGCTGTCCCGGGTCCTGCCGCGGGACGAGGCGATTGCCGCCATCAAGGGGGCGATCGACAAGGCCTACGGCAAGCTGGGCGACGTCGTACTCGAGCGCAACCACGCTGCCGTCGACGGGGCGCTGGCAGGTTTGCAGAAGGTCGACGTGCCTGCAGCCGCGACGTCGACGACATCGATCCGCCCTGCGGTGCCCGAGCACGTGCCCGACTTCGTAGAACGGGTGACCGGGGTGCTGCTCGCCGGGCATGGCGACCGCCTTCCGGTCAGTGCATTCCCGGTGGACGGAACGTTCCCCACGGCGACCTCCCAATTCGAGAAGCGCAGCATCGCCGATGAGATCCCTATCTGGGACCCCGAGATCTGCATCGACTGCGCCCGCTGCGCCTTGGTGTGCCCCCACGCTGCGATCCGGATGAAGGTCTACGAGCCCGGCGTCGTCGCCGGCGCCCCAGAAGGTTTCCTCACCAAGGCGTGGAAGGGCAAGGACTTCGACGGGATGAACCTCACCATCCAGGTGGCTCCTGACGACTGCACGGGCTGCGGAGTCTGCGTCGACATCTGCCCTGCCAAGAGCAAGGAGGTCGTCAAGCACAAGGCCATCAACATGGAGCCGAAGGACGACCACCTCGACGTTGAGCGAGCCGCCTTCGACTTCTTCCTGGACATCCCCGAGTACGACCGCACCGCTCTCGCCGTGGGCAACGTGAAGGGGTCCCAGGTGCTCCGGCCGTTGTTCGAGTTCTCCGGCGCTTGCTCGGGCTGCGGCGAGACACCGTACGTCAAGCTGATGAGCCAGCTCTTCGGCGATCGGGTGGTCATCGCCAACGCCACCGGCTGCTCATCGATCTACGGCGGCAACCTGCCGACCACACCGTACGCAGTGAATGCGGATGGCCGGGGCCCGGCGTGGTCGAACTCGCTGTTCGAAGACAACGCAGAGTTCGGGTTCGGCATGCGGCTTGCCCTCGACCAGAAGACGGAAACGGCGCGGCGCCTCGTGGGCGAGCTCAGCGGGGATCTCGGCGGCTTGGCTGCCGACATCCTCGAAGCCGACCAGTCGGATGAGGCCGGCATCGCCAAGCAGCGTGACCGGGTCGCGTCGTTGAATGCGATGCTCGCCACGATGCAGGGTCCGACAGCCGCCCGGCTTGCGTCGATCGCCGACGCCCTGGTGAAGACCGGGGTCTGGATCGTCGGAGGTGACGGCTGGGCGTATGACATCGGGTTCGGTGGGGTGGACCACATCCTCGCCTCGGGGCGCGACGTCAACATCCTCGTCCTCGACACCGAGGTCTACTCGAACACCGGCGGGCAGGCGTCCAAAGCCACGCCGCGAGCCGCAGTCGCCAAGTTTGCAGCAGGAGGCAAGCCAACGGCCAAGAAGGATCTCGGCATGATCGCTCAGGCCTACGGCGACGTGTACGTCGCCCAGGTGGCGATGGGCGCCAACATGACCCAGGTCGTCAAGGCGTTTGCGGAGGCCGAGGCCTATCCGGGGGTTTCGCTCATCATCGCATTCAGCCCATGTATCGCCCACGGCATCGACATGGCCAAGCAGATGCAGCATCAGAAAGCCGCCGCCGAGTCCGGGTACTGGCCGCTGTATCGCTACGACCCGACGGCGGTGCCGCTCGGCAACCCTGCGCTGCGTCTGGACAGCCGCAAGCCGAAGATCTCGTTCAAGGAGTACGCCGCCACCGAGGCCCGATTTGCGATGCTCGCCCGGTCCAACCCCGAGCACGCCGAAGAGCTGATGATCCAGGCGCAACACGACATCGACGATCGCTGGCACCTCTACGAGCAGATGGTCAACGTCGAACGTACCGCCGTCTACGAGGAGGTGGAGGAATGACCGTCGACCTCAGCACAACGTACCTGGGGCTCGAACTGTCGAGCCCTCTTGTGCCGTCTGCTTCCCCCCTGACGGGGACGATCGACTCGTTGCTGACGCTCGAAGCGGCGGGCGCCTCTGCGGTGGTCCTGCCTTCGCTGTTCGAAGAGCAGATCGTCCACGATGCCCTCGCGGTTGCCGAGGCTGCCGATTTTGGTGCCGGTCTCTCACCGGAGTTCTTCGGCGGTCAACTCCCAGCGATGGACTCGTACAACACCGGCTCGGAGGCCTACCTGCGCACCCTCGTCCAGGCCAAGGAGCAGCTGTCGATCCCGGTGATCGGGAGCCTCAACGGCGATTCTCCCGGCGGCTGGGTGTCATACGGCAAGAAGATCGAAGACGCCGGCGCGGATGCCCTCGAGCTGAACATCTACATCGTCGCAGCCGATCTGGACAAGACCGGGGCCGCAGTGGTCGAGGACTACCTTCGCCTGGTCGAGCAGATGCGGGCGACGATCTCCATCCCGCTGGCCATCAAGGTGTCGCCGTTCTTCAGTTCCATGGCGAACATGGCGCAACGACTTGTCGATGCGGGGGCGGACGGCCTCGTGCTGTTCAACCGCTTCTACCAGCCCGACATCGATCTCGACGCCATGGAGGTCAGCCCCAACCTGGTGCTTTCGACGTCAGACGAGTTGCGGCTGCCGTTGACGTGGATCGGCATTCTGCGTGGCCGGCTCGATGCATCACTTGCAGCGACCTCAGGCGTCCACACCGCCGAGGACGTGGTCAAGCTGGTGCTGGCCGGTGCCGACGTCACGATGATGGCGTCGGCGTTGCTGCGCCACGGGCCGGGGCACCTGGCGGATGTCCGTCTCGGCGTCGAGCAGTGGTTCGCCGAGCGTGACTACGTGTCGGTCGAGCAGGCCAAAGGCAGCCTCAGCCAGCAATCCAGCCCGGACCCGACGGCGTTCGAGCGCGCCAACTACATGCGGGCCTTGGTGACCTACGCCTCCAGCCGTCCCTGAGTTCTTTGATGTCCCCAAACCAACCACTCCTTGAAGGTGATCACCGATGACGGAAACATGGGTCTACCGATTTGACCAGGTGGCCGACGCCGAGCAGGCGGTCGGCGACTGGGAGCAGGTGCGCGGCCTCCTCGGCGGCAAGGGCGCCAACCTGGGCGAGATGTCGCGGTTGGGAGTGCCCGTCCCTCCCGGGTTCACCATCACGACCCGAGCATGTAACGAGTACACCGCGGCAGGTCGCCAGCTGCCCGCAGGCCTGCTCGAGCAGGTCGGCGATGCGTTGCGGGCGACCGAAGAGGCAACCGGCAAGCGTTTCGGCGATCCATCGAACCCTCTACTCGTCTCGTGCCGCTCCGGCGCCAAGTTCTCGATGCCGGGCATGATGGATACGGTCTTGAACATCGGTCTCAACGACGAGGTCGTCGAGGGCCTCGCTCAGCTGAGCGGCGACGAGCGGTTTGCCTACGACTCGTATCGCCGGCTTGTGCAGATGTTCGGTTCGGTGGTGCTCGGGCACAGGGACGAGCTGTTCGAGCACGTCCTCACGGAGTACCGGCAGAAGCGCGGCGTCGCCACCGATGCGGAGCTCACGGTTGAGGATCTGAAAGAGATCGTTGCCCGATTCCGCCGTATCGCATCCGGCTTTCCCGACGATCCCAAAGAGCAGTTGCTGCTCGCCGTCGAAGCGGTGTTCCGCTCGTGGAACGGCAAGCGCGCCATCGACTACCGCAACGCCGCCGGGATCGCCCATGATCTCGGTACGGCCGTGAACATCCAGGTGATGGTGTTCGGCAACCTCGGCGACGACTCCGCCACGGGCGTGGCGATGAGCCGCGACGGCGCCACGGGTGAAAACAAGATCGAGGGCGACTATCTCATCAACGCCCAGGGCGAAGACGTCGTGGCAGGCATCAGGGCGACGAACAACCTCGATGAGCTCTCCGGAGAGATGCCGGAGGCGTACCGGGAGTTCGAGGCGATCTCGACGAAGCTCGAACAGCACTACCGCGAGATGCAGGACATGGAGTTCACCGTCGAACGCGGGCGACTCTGGATACTGCAGACCCGCGACGGCAAGCGGACCGCCCAGGCGGCGGTCCGGATCGCTGCCGACATGGCTGAAGAGGGTCTGATCACCCGTGAAGAGGCGGTGCGCCGCGTTTCTCCCGAGCAGGTCGACTTCTTCCTCCATCCCCAGCTCTCTTCGGAGTCCCGCCAGGAAGCCATGGCGCAGGGACGTCTCCTGGGTAAGGCGCTGAACGTGTCGCCTGGTGCCGCCGTCGGCGTCATCGCCTTCGAACCTGATCTCGCCGAGCGGTGGCACGAAGACGGCCGTCCCGTGTTGCTGGTACGGCCGGAAACCAAGCCGGACGATGTCCACGGCATGATCGCGGCCGAGGGCATCCTGACCAGCCGGGGCGGCCGCACCAGCCACGCCGCCCTCGTTGCCCGGCAGTTCGGGAAGCCTGCCGTTGTCGGCATGGCAGAGCTCGAGATCGAGCCAGACAATCACGTGATGCGCATCGGCGCCCTCGAGATCCCTGAGGGCGATTGGGTGTCGATCGATGGGACGACCGGCGAAGTCTTCCACGGCAAGCTCGACACCTTCGTCCCGGATCTCTCCGACCCGTGGCTGGTCAAGCTGCTTGGTTGGGCGGATGAGTTCCGCTCGCTGGGCGTGCGCGCCAACGCCGACTACCCGGTGGACGCCCGCCGCGCCAGGGAATACGGCGCAGAGGGCATCGGGCTGTGCCGCACCGAGCACATGTTCTTCGAGGAGGAGCGGCTCCCGATCGTCCAAGCGATGATCATGGCGTCGCGACCTGCGGAACGGCGCGAGGCGCTGGACGAACTGTTGCCGCTGCAGCGTGGCGACTTCCTCGGGCTCTTTGAGGCGATGGACGGTCTGCCGGTCGTCATCCGGCTGATGGATCCTCCGCTGCACGAGTTCCTGCCTGCATGGGAGAAGCTGATTCAGGAGGTCGCCGACCGGAAGATCCGGCTCCGTGCTGCCGATTCGCTGGAGAGCTTGAACGAGAGCCTCGCTCAGCTCGAGCACTTCGAGCGCATGGCCACGGCCGTCGAGCGTCTCCGTGAAGCCAATCCGATGTTGGGTTTGCGCGGCGTGCGGCTCTCTGTGATCTATCCGGAGATCACCCGGATGCAGGTCAGGGCCATCATCGAGGCGGCGTGCGATGCTGCCGATGCGGGGGTAAACGTTCATCCCGAGATCATGATCCCGCTCACCGTTGATGCGGGTGAGCTGGCATGGGTGGCCGACAACGTCCGTGCCGAGGCGGCGGAGGTGCTCGAGGAGCGTGGGGCGCAGATCGAGTATCAGATCGGCACCATGATCGAGACTCCCCGTGCTGCGCTCACGGCTGGTGCGCTTGCGGAGACGGCTGAGTTCTTCTCGTTCGGGACCAACGACCTGACGCAGACGACCTACGCCATCAGCAGGGACGACGCAGAGGCATCGTTCCTGACCGCCTACATCAGGCTCGGGGTCATCGACGAGAACCCGTTTGCGACGCTCGACGCTGCCGGTGTTGGCGCTCTCGTGAAAATGGCGACCGATGCGGGGCGTGCGGCCCGCAGCGACATCGAGGTCGGGATCTGCGGCGAGCACGGCGGTGAGCCCAAGTCCATCGCCCTGTGCCACAGCTACGGCCTCGACTACGTCAGCTGCTCGCCGTTCAGGGTTCCGGTCGCCCGGCTGGCGGCGGCCCATGCAGCCCTGGATGGCGACGAGTAGGCATCGAGGTGCACGATCTCCGGGACCCGGTGGCGCGGTTGGGTCGCTGACTGCGCTGCCGGCGGCGCCGCCGGCAGCGTGATCGGCGGCATCGTTGCCGTCAACCTCGTCATCTTCAGCGGCATCGACGCGGGCTACGAGGCCGGCCTCGGCGATGTGATTGAGTACAACCGGTTCCTCGGCGTTGTGGTGATCGGTGTGCTTGCGACCGGCCCCGTCCTCGGCGTGGTCGTGGCGCGGCGGATGCGACGGACGAGGGAGCGTGGCTCACCAGGCAGCAAAGGCGGTTGACGCGGCCCATACTGCTGCGGGACGCGCCCGACCGTCAGCCCTTCGACGGGTTTCGCTCGTTGCCTCGTTTGTAGTTGCCGGTGATCCGGGCCATGACTTCCTGGGCGTCTTCGGTGCCGAGCTTGGTGAGGAAGCGGCCGGCGGCACGGCCGCGCAGCACGGTCGCCGCCCGACCGTGGTGTGAGATGACGATGTCGCCGTTCTTGCGAGTCGTGTAGCTGAAACCGGCGGCTGCGCCCATTGGGTGAGTCTTGCAGGAGCGGCTCGACTCACCAATATCCAGCTGGTCCTTCGACGTGTCCGTGTCGGAACGCGGTTGCCGTAGAGTCGTTGCTTCCATGAGTTGAGAAGGTGAGGACGATGGTGACGGCGCGTGGCAGCTTTGAGGTCCAGATGCATCCGCAACCGCCGGAGAGCGGCGGCGACGAGGCTGTGGCGCGCTTTCTTCTCGAGAAGACCTTCGCCGGCGACCTGGAGGCGGTGAGCAGCGGTCAGATGCTCGCCGTCAACACGGCCGTCGAGGGGTCGGCGGGGTATGTCGCCATGGAGGTCGTGACCGGTGACCTCGGTGGGCGGAGCGGAAGCTTCATCCTCCAGCACAATGGGACGATGGACCGCGGTGCGGCCGCGCTGCGAGTGGCTGTGGTCCCCGACTCAGGGACGGGCGAGCTGGCAGGGATCACCGGCGAGATGGACATCGAGGTTGCCGGCGGGGCCCACACGTACCGGTTCGACTACGACCTGCCGGCGGTGGGATGACGCGCTCTCAGGCCAGGGCGCGTTCCAGGTCGGGGGTCGGGGCGCGGTTGACGGCGTCGAGGGAGATCGCTGTGAAGTGCTCGATCTGGCCCGCTTGACGGGTGGTGAGTCGTTCGCACACCCAGCCCCAGTGCAGGGAGACATGGTCGCCGAGGCGGATGTCGCCCGGCAGTGAGTAGCCGGCTCCGCTCGTGGTGAACGAGTCCGCGACCTCGATGCCCGGCACCAGCCGCTCGCCGTCCCAGTGCAGCGTGTCGGTGCGCACCGTCGCGGCACCATCCTGCAACGCGACCACCGTGCCAACCCGGATGCGGCAGCGGTCGAGTGTCTCCAGCGGCTGGTCGACGTACCCTGCGCGCAGCAGCCCGATCCATGGCGACACGGCCAGCACGTGGAACGAGTGATGCGGGACGGCACCGGCGGCAACCACATCACCAAGGAGCGACCGCTTCGCACCGAGTCGGGACGCAAACCGATCGTCCAGCGAGGCGGCCAGCCATGCGGGTCGCACCGCGTTCAGGAGGTCGCTCCCCACCCAGTACGCCGCCACCACTTCGTCGGCCAGCGGGTCCAGGTGCGATGCACCTCCGATGAGTTGGAGGTATGGCCACGCTCCCGCAAAACCCTTGGCCAGCTCTCGGAGACCCTTGTCTTCGGTGTTCGTGGCCGCATACTCGAGCAGCGACCGGTGGTCGCCGGGCCCGCAATAGCCCAGTACGTTGGGTGGGTACGCGTAGCGCGCAAACCGCAGCGGACCGGGGACCGGGCTCACATCGTCGCCGGCCGCGACGAGTCGCCTGCGTGACGCAGCGCGGCGGCAACGGCGGCAGCGGCGCCGGCGCCGACGAGTCCAAGGCCTGCGAGCGACGGCAGCGCGGCATGATCGATGCCGTACCGCAGCAAAGCAGTGATGACTGCGCCAAACACGAGTACGGCGGTCACGTCGACGGCTTGGGCCCGGGCCAGCGCCGCATACCAGGTGGCGACATACGCCGTGAGCGCACCACCGGTGATGAGGATCCAGCTCCATTGCGCACCGGCGAGCGCGTTGATCCCCGCCAGGCCGCCGCTCACGAGCAGCCAGCCGAGCAGGGCGATCACGCCGATGCCCATGCGGGCAATCCCCACCGTCAGCGCCGGAACGTCGTCCAGTACCTTCTTGGCGATCACCACCTCGACCGACCACAAGAGCGTGGCGCCCAGGATCATGATCTCCCCGGTGCCGAAGCCCAGGCCGGATATGCCGCCCGCCATCTCCACTTGTCCTGCGATCAGCAGCCCAAAGGCTGCGATGTGCCATCCGTTGATCTTCTCGCCGAGCAGGGGGATCGCAAGCATCGCCACCCAGATCAGCAGGGTTTTGTGCAGGAGCGCAGCCTGCCCCGATGTGGCCCGCGACAGGCCCTCGAAGAACAGGAGGAACGGCAGCGCACCGCCGATGATGCCGATGACGAGCAGGCGGGGCCACGTCGATCGCTCCGGCACCAAGGAGGCGATTCCTCCCACCCGGCGACGGGCGACGACCATGCCGAGACCGAGGAGCGCGATCGCTGCGACCAGGTTCTTGGCCGTCGTATACGCAGTGGTGGAAACGCCTGCCTCCGTCCACGCTCTGACGCCAAAACCGTTGATGTACACGGCGAACCCGGAGACGACGGCGGTGGCCGCCGCCAGCCATATGCCGTTCCGTCGCGTACGAGGGACCGATTCGAATGCCATGAGCCTCCGCCGATGTTGCGTGCCATCAGTCTCCGACGTCCACGGTGAGCCATCAACGGACTGTTGGTCCTACCGGCTGGTTCACAACGGCCCTACTCGGCGTGACGTCGCCCGCCGTACGCTCGGGATCGTCCCATCGAGGAGGATTCGTGACGGCCAGCGGTGTCATCGATCGGTCTGGTCTCGATGCGCTCATCACCCTGCTCCGCGAGGATGGGTACACCACGATCGGCCCCACCGTCGGCGAGTCGTCCATCGTGTACGACGAAATCACCGGCACTTCGGATCTGCCGATGGGCTGGACCGATCGGCAGGCCCCTGGGTCGTATCGGCTGGAGCGACGCAGCGACGAGCGGCTGTTCGGGTACGTCGTCGGTCCGCAATCCTGGAAGCGGTTCTTCTACCCGCAGCGCAATGTCATCTGGTCGGGTGTCCTCACAGGCGAAGGTGGGTGGGAGACGGTCCCCAGGCCGGACCCGCCTCGCTATGCCTTCATCGGGGCTCGACCGTGTGAGCTGGCAGCAGTGGCGATTCAGGATCGGGTGTTTCTCGGCGGCGAAGACCGGCCGGCCGATCCTTCGTATGCGGCACGCCGCAGAGAGGCGTTCTTCGTCGCCGTCAACTGCGACGAGCCGGGGGCCAACTGCTTCTGCACGTCGATGGGCACTGGGCCCACGGCGACCGAAGGGTTCGATCTTGCGCTCACCGAAATGGTCGTGGATGGCGACGTGCGGTTCCTGGTCGAGGTGGGATCGGCACGGGGCGGAGCTCTCCTCGAACGGATCGGCGGGGAAGAACCCGTCAGCGAAGTGCTGACGCAGCGCGCCGCCGACCTGCTGGCACATGCCGCCGCCACGATGCCGCACTCCATGGACACGACCGACATTCATGATTTGCTGCTCGGCAACCTCGAACATCCGCACTGGGACGACGTCGCCAACCGATGCCTCGCATGCACGAACTGCACGCTCGTGTGCCCGACATGTTTCTGCGGCACGATCAACGACGAGCTGACCCTCGACGGCGGAGCGACCGCCCGGGTACGGTCATGGGACTCGTGTTTCACGCTCGAGTTCTCCTACATCCACGGTGGATCAATCCGCCAGAGCGGTGCGGCGCGCTACCGGCAGTGGCTGACCCACAAGCTGGCGTCGTGGATCGACCAGTTCGGGAGCTCCGGCTGCGTCGGCTGCGGGCGCTGCATCACGTGGTGCCCCGTCGGCATCGATCTGGCGGCAGAGGTGAAGGCGATTCGTACCGCCGATCTGCGTCCCGCTCAACCGCAAGAGGTGATGTCATGACGACCTCCCTGGCGAGTTTGCTCGCCAAACGACCCTTCTTCGCTGGGATGTCGGAGGCGTCGCTCGCCGTCCTGGCGGAGTGCGCATCCGAGGTCGAGTTTGCAGCGGGAACGACCATCTTCAGGGAGGGCGACGAGGCGGATGCCTGCTATCTCATCACGGGCGGCGACGTCGCCCTCGAGATCGTCGTGCCGGGCAGGGGGCCCCATGTCGTCGAGACTCTCCACAGCGGTGAAGTGCTCGGCTGGTCGTGGCTCTTCCCGCCGTACCGCTGGTCGTTCGACGCCCAAGCTCTCACCGAGACCCACGCAATCCGTTTTGACGGCGCCGCACTCAGGGAGGCCAAAACGTCCGACAGCCAGTTCGGCTACGAGCTGATGACACGATTCGCCCGCGTGCTGGTGGACCGCCTCCAAGCCACCCGCGTCCAACTCCTGGATATCTATGGCACTGCTCACTGAATCCCCAGCGATCACCACCCTCGACCCGATGGCACCGATACCGTTCACCGTGCGGGGCATTCGTGACGAGCTCGACGACACGTTCACTCTCGAGCTCGACCCGCCGGATGGGCGGTTCGACTTCGCGCCGGGCCAGTACACGATGCTGTACGCCTTCGGGATCGGCGAAGTCCCCATCTCGATCAGCGGCAGCACGTCGCATCCGACGGTCCTCGTGCAGACCATCCGGGGCGTCGGCGCCGTCACCCGAGCGCTCCGCAACGTGCGGCCGGGCGACCGCATCGGCGTGCGCGGCCCGTTTGGCACGTCGTGGCCGGTTGACGAGGCGGAGGGACGCGATGTGGTCTTCGTCGCGGGAGGCATCGGGCTCGCCCCGCTCCGTTCGGCGATCTACCGGGTTCTCGATCGACGCGACCACTACGGCCAGATGGTCGTGCTCTACGGTGCCCGCTCGCCCCGCGAGCTGCTCTACGCAGAGGAGCTTCAAGACTGGGGCGGGCGGTTCGATGTCACGGTCCTGGTGACCGTCGACAACGCCGACAGGGCTTGGTACGGCTCGGTCGGCTTGGTCACCAAGCTGATTCCCCGCGCCCCCTACGAGCCCAGAGGCGCAACGGCGTTCGTTTGTGGGCCGGAGATCATGATGCGGTTCACCGGCCAGGAACTCGAGGCCAGGGGGGTGCCAGCCGATCAGATCTTCGTGTCGATGGAGCGCAACATGAAATGTGGTGTCGGCTTCTGCGGTCACTGCCAGTTTGCCACGGAGTTCGTGTGCAGAGATGGGCCGGTGTTCCCCTTCTCCGCGCTGTCACGGCTCCTCATGGTCAGAGAGGTGTGACATGCCCGTTCGCAGCACCACTGTCGCCAGGAAGCCAAAACTGGCCGTCTACAAGTTCGCCTCGTGCGACGGCTGTCAGCTCAGCCTGCTCGATGCGGAGGACGAGCTGCTGGCGGTTGCCGAGGCCATCCAGATCGCCAACTTCGTGGAAGCGTCGCGGGAGGTCGTTCCGGGGCCGTACGACGTGGGTCTGGTCGAGGGCTCGATCACCACACGGCACGATGTCAGGAGGATCCGCGAGGTGCGGGAGGAGTGCAAGTTCCTGGTCACCATCGGCGCCTGCGCAACCGCAGGCGGGATTCAGGCACTGCGGAACTGGAAGGACGTGGACGCCTTCACCTCGATCGTGTACGCCCACCCCGAGTACATCGACACGCTGGCGCAATCCACGCCCATCTCGTACCACGTGCCCGTCGACTTCGAGCTGCGAGGATGCCCGATCAACAAAGGCCAGCTCCTCGAAGTCATCACGGCATTCCTCCAGGGTCGCAGGCCCAACATCCCCCGCTACAGCGTGTGCGTCGAGTGCAAGCTGCGCGGCACCGAGTGCGTCATGGTCGCCGGCAGCACCCCATGCCTCGGACCCGTGACCCAAGCAGGGTGCGGCGCACTCTGCCCTGCCTACAACCGCGGCTGTTACGGCTGTTTTGGCCCGATGGAGTCGACCAACACCGCCTCCCTCGCCGATTGGTGGAAGCAGCTCGGCGTCACCGACCGGGAGCTCGTTGATGCGTTCCGCGGGTTCAACGCATGGGCGGAGAGCTTCAGGGATGCCTCCGATCGGCACGAGGCGGCGATCACCGTGCGAGGAGCGTCCTCATGACCGGACAGACTGGGACACGCCGAATCGACGTCGACTATCTGGCCAGGGTCGAGGGCGAAGGATCGATGAAGGTCCGGGTCGTCGACGGTGTGGTGGAGGATGTCGAGTTCGGGATCTTCGAGCCGCCCCGCTTCTTCGAGGCATTCATGCGGGGTCGGATGTACACGGAGGCGCCGGACATCACCGCACGGATCTGTGGCATCTGCCCGATCGCCTATCAGATGAGTTCGGTCAACGCCATGGAGGATGCCCTCGGCATCACGGTGGACGGTCAGATCAGAGCGCTGCGCCGGCTGATCTACTGCGGCGAATGGATCGAGAGCCACGTGCTGCACGTGTACATGCTCCACGCCCCGGACTTCCTCGGGTACCAGAGCGCCATTCACATGGCCGCCGACCATCGCGAGCTCGTTGAACAAGCGCTCCGGCTGAAGAAGGCGGGCAACACCGTCGTCTCGGTGCTCGGTGGCCGGGAGATCCACCCCATCAACGTTCGCGTCGGTGGCTTCTACAGGGTGCCGAAGAAGGCGGAGCTGACGGTGCTCGTCGATGAGCTCGAATGGGCAAGGGACGCCGCCATCGAAACGGTCCGATTCGTCTCGCAGCTCAATATCCCGAAGATCGAGATGGACTTCGAATTCGTCTCTCTCGTCCACCCCGACGAGTACCCGTTCAACGCCGGGCGGCTGATGTCCAACAGGGGTCTCGACATCGCGGTTGCGGAGTTCAACGACTACTTCCTCGAAGAGCACGTTGCCCGCTCGAACGCACTGCACTCCCGCATCAAAGGCAGGGGCGCCTACCACGTCGGCCCACTGGCCAGGTACAGCCTCAACTTCGAGAAGCTGCGGCCGCTCGCACGGAGCGCAGCGCTCGAGGCCGGCTTGGGGCCGGTGTGCATGAACCCCTTCGAGAGCATCGTGGTGCGGGCGGTCGAGGTCGTCCACGCCTGCGAGGAAGCGCTTGCGATCATCGATGCCTACGTCCGGCCCGACGAGCCGTATGGAGAGATCACGCCCCATGCAAGCGAGGGTCACGGTGCCAGCGAGGCGCCTCGTGGGATGTTGTACCACCGGTACCGTCTCGACGACGAGGGACGTATCGACGACGCCCAAATCGTGCCACCTACGGCGCAGAATCAGCTCACCATCGAAGACGACCTCCGGGCGGTGCTCGAGACGTCTCTCGATCTTCCCGACGACGACCTGACCTGGAAGCTGGAGCAGACGATCAGGAACTACGACCCCTGCATCTCGTGTGCAACGCACTTCCTCAACCTGCAGATCGAGCGGGTCGAGTCGTGAGGGCTCAGCCGCCTGCGGCGATCGTCGCCGGGATCGGCAACATGTATCGCGGCGACGACGGTGTTGGTCTCGTCGTCGCCGCACGGCTTGCCCCGCATCTCCCCAGCTCGGTCAGGCTCCTCGCCGGTTTGGACGACCCGCTCCAGCTCATCGAGGCATGGGAGGGTGTGCCGCTGGTCATCGTCGTCGATGCCGTTGTGTCCGGCGCAGAAGCCGGCACCGTCCACGAGCTGGAAGCGACCACGCCACTTCCGGCGATGCTGCGCCGCCTGTCCACCCATGTGTTCAGCGTTGCTCAAGTGATCGAGCTCGGCACCATGCTCCACCGCATGCCGGACCGCCTCGTGATCCTCGGGGTTGAGGCAACCGACGTCACGCAGGGCAGGTTGGAGCTGACGCCGGCCGTTGCCGGTGCGATCGAAACGGTCGTGACCCGGGTCCGGGAGCTACTCGCCGAGGCTCAGGTGATGGCAGCGGGCGGATCGTCCAATGCATGAGTCCCCGATCGTTGGTGCCCTCGTCGCCAAGGCCGAAGCAATCGCCCGAGATGCCGGGACGCCTGTGCGCCGGGTCGGCATCAACATCGGTGCGCTCAGCGGCGTTGAGGAGGGGGCGGTGCGTGGCTACTGGCGCCACATGGCCGGGCCGCTCGTGGCCGATGCGGCATTGGACTTCGTGATCGACGGCGACCCTGTTGCTCGAGGCGCCTTGGGTGTGACGTTGGCGTATGTCGACGTTGGTGAAGAGGCACGCTGACATGTGCGTCGCCCTCCCCGCGCGTGTGGTGGCGATCGAGCCGGCAACGAGGACGGCGACGGCCCTCGTCGGCGACTCGGAGCGAACCGTCGATCTATCGATGACGCCTGAGGTGGAAGTGGGGGACTGGGTCATCTCCCACTCGGGTTTCGCCGTCCGCCGCGTCAGCCCCGACGACGCAACGGCTCTTCTCGACATGCTCGCCGAACCGGCCGGCTGAAACCGGGTGCACGGCCGGTCCTCGGCGGGAGTCCGGCGGTGTCGCCTTTGCCTGCGGGCCGCTCGTGTCGCATAATATGGGCGTCGTGGCGATGCACCCCTGTGTCGCGTCGCCTCAATCACGTGCGGCTCCGATCTGATTGCGAGCGCACCCATCCAGAGCACCACGAGGAGTCGATCATGGACCAGGTGACGTTGAGCGCCCAGCGCCGCGTCGAGAAGGGCAGCCGTCCGGCGCGTCGCATGCGCCGCGAGGGTCTTGTGCCCGCCGTCGTCTACGGACGAGGCATCGACGTCATCGAGGTTGCCGTGAGTGGGCGCGAGCTGTATCGAGCGCTCCACACCGAAGCAGGGGCCAACGCTCTCATCGATGTGCAGGTTGAGGGCGGCGAGTCCGTGCTTGCCGTGGCCCGCGAGATCCAGCGCCATCCCGTGCGCAACGAGATCACTCACCTCGACCTGATCAAGGTGTCGCTGGATGTCGCCATCGAAGCTGAGGTGGCCATCGACTTCGTCGGGACCCCGATCGGTGTGACCGACGACGGGGGCATCGTCGACACGATCGAGAACACCGTTCTCATCGAAGCGCTACCGACGGCCATCCCCTCGTCGATCCCGCTGGACATCAGCGGTTTGTCGATCGGCGACAGCCTGAAGATCGAGGACCTTCCCGTTGTCGACGGCGTCACGTACGTTGACGATCCGGATCGTCCCCTCGTCACCGTCTCCGCCCCGCGGCTCGAAGAAGCGGAAGAGGTTCTGGTCGAGGGCGAAGAGGGGTTGCTCGAAGGCGAGGTCGCAGAAGGCGACCGTGCCGAAGCCGGTGCAGACGAGGGCGAAGACAACTGAGCCGAGAGACGCCGCTGGTCGTAGGTCTTCGCAACCCAGGGGAGCGTTACCAGGGAACCCGGCACAACCTCGGCGCTGAGATCGTTGCGATCCTGGCCGAACGTCATCGTGGGACCTTCAAGAAGGCGCCGCGGTTCATCCGCGCCGAGGTGGCGGATGTTCGGATCGGTGGCGAGAAGCTGATGCTGGCCCTGCCACGAACCTTCATGAACGAGTCGGGGCAAGCTGTTGCCCCCCTCGTCCGCTACTTCTCGACCCCGCAAGAGCGGTTCCTCGTCATCCATGACGATATCGATCTCCCCTTCGCCAAGATGCGCGTCCAGGAGGGTCGTGGCCCTGGGGGCAACAACGGCGTCAAGTCGATCATCCAATCCGTCGGCAGCCAGGACTTCTGGCGGCTGAAGTGCGGTGTCGGCCGTCCACCTGGGCGGCAGGATCCGGCCGACTTCGTGCTGCGACCGTTCCGCAAGGAAGAGCGCGAAGAGATCGATCTCGTCGTGCAGTACGCCGCAGACGTCGTCGAGACGTTCGTCACCGAAGGCGGCGAGGCCGCCAGGGAACGCGCAGGCGAGCTGAACCCGTAGCGGAGTCGTGAGCCTGGAGGCCGTGCGAAGACGGTGGAGCTGTTTGTTGGACTGACAAGCTTCGCTCTTGCCTCGGCCTGCGGCCCTGCTCTTCGTACCGCTTTGGCCGCCGATTGATCGGTCGCGCCGTGTGTTGCGGGCCGGCGGACGAATCGGATAGGGTCGAACGGATGACGACTCTCCTCGCAAAGAACGCCGAGATCCTGGTCACGATGGACGACGAGCGCCGGGAGATCCGTGGCGGGGGCCTTTTTGTCCGCGACGGATTGGTCGAACAGGTCGGTCAGACCCAAGACCTGCCGAGCGACGCAGACGTCGTGCTGGACATGTCCGGTCAGATCATCGTTCCCGGCTTCGTGAATACCCACCACCATCTCGACCAGACACTGACCAGGGCGCTCCCGGTCGCACAGGACATCAACCTCTTTCCCTGGCTGAAGGCGCACTACCGCATCTGGGCGCAGAAGACACCTGAGGCGACCAGGACGAGCACCCTGATCGGCCTCGCCGAGCTTGCCCTGTCTGGCTGCACCACGGTCTTCGACCATTCCTACATCTGGCAGAGCGGCTCACGCGTCGATCATCAGATCGCCGCCGCCCGGGAGTTCGGCAGCCGCTTCCATGTGTCCCGCGGCAGCATGTCGCTCGGCGAGTCCCAAGGCGGTCTCCCGCCCGACGAGACGTGCGAGGACGAGGACGACATCCTGGCCGACTCGAAGCGGCTGATCGAGGCCTATCACGACACGTCGCGCGGCTCGATGCTGCAGCTGGTGCTGTCCCCGTGCTCGCCGTTCTCCGTGACGGCCGAACTGCTGGTCCGCTCGGCAGAGCTGGCGCGGCAGTACGAGGGCGTGGGGCTGCACACCCACCTGTGTGAAACGCTCGACGAGGAACGGTTCACCCTCGAGACGTTCAAGCTGCTTCCCGTCGAATGGATGGAGACGGTGGGGTGGATGGGTGAAGACGTGTGGTACGCCCATGCGATTCACGTCTATCCCGATCAGATCGAGAGGTTCGCCGCAACCGGAACCGGTGTAGCCCATTGCCCGTCCTCGAACATGCGTCTTGCCTCCGGAATTGCCCCTGTCAAGGCCTATCGCGACGCCGGCGCCAAGGTGGGGCTCGGCGTAGACGGTTCGGCGTCCAACGACTCGTCCAACATGATGGCCGAGGTGCGGCAGGCGATGCTGCTGGCCAGGCTCAAGATCGGTCTCCGCCCGCCTGAGGGTCCCATGACGATCCTGTCGACGTCTGACCCGTTGCGGCGCGACGAATGGGTGACCGCGAGGGACGTCCTCGAGATCGCCACCAGGGGCGGTGCCGAGGTGCTGGGCCGCAACGATATCGGCCATCTCGCCCCTGGCATGTGCGGCGACTTCTTCTCGGTCGACCTGAACACGATCGACTTTGCCGGCGGCCTCCACGACCCGGTTGCCTCGCTGGTTTTCTGCGCTCCGCAGACGACCAAGTACACGGTGATCAACGGAAGGGTCGTCGTCGACGACGGCCACATCGCCACCGTGGAGATGCAGCCGGTCATCGACGAGCACAACCGCCACGCGGCCGCGATGGCCGCGAGCGGCAGCTGAGTTGCGCCACACAGCCGGTCAGTATCCTGCGCTGGATTCGGTTCGAGCGCGTGGAGGTCTCATGTACGTCGGTGCCATCGATCAGGGAACGACGAGCACTCGTTTCGTGCTGGTCGACGCTTCGGGGTCGTTCGTGGCGATGTCGCAGCGGGAGCACGGGCAGATCTACCCGCAACCCGGCTGGGTGGAGCACGATGGCAATGAGATCTGGGCCAACACCGAGCTGGTTGTCCGGGAGGCGTTGGAAGCTGCGGAAGCAACCCCATCTGACCTCGTCGCCGTCGGCATCACCAACCAGCGCGAAACAACCATCTTGTGGGACAAGTCCACGGGTGAGCCCGCAGCCAACGCCATCGTATGGCAGGACACGCGCACCGATGCGCTGTGTCGCGAACTCGGCGGTGAGGAGGGAGCGGATCGCTTCCGGCATGCGACGGGTCTGCCGCTGGCGACCTACTTCGCCGGCCCCAAAGTCCGCTGGCTGCTCGATGCGTCGCCCGGTCTGCGGGCGAAGGCAGAGGCTGGGGAGGTCCTCTTCGGCACAATGGACGCCTTCATCGTCTGGAAGCTGACCGGCGAGCACGTCACCGACGTCACCAACGCCAGCAGGACGATGCTCATGAACCTCGAGACCCTCGAATGGGACCAGGAGCTCCTCGATGCGATCGGCGTCCCCAGGGCGATGCTGCCGCGCATCGTCCCGTCGGTCGGACCGATCGCACGGGCGCAAGGTGTGCTCGACGGCGTCCAGATTGCCGGGATCCTCGGTGATCAGCAGAGCGCCATGTTCGGGCAAGCATGCTTTGGCGCCGGTGACGCCAAGAACACCTACGGCACCGGGTGTTTCATGCTGCTGGGCACCGGAACTCGTATCGTTCGCTCCACCAACGGGCTGTTGACGACGGTGGCGTATCAGGTCGGAACGGGATCTGCCCGCTACGCGCTGGAGGGCTCTGTGGCGATCGCCGGGGCCAGCGTGCAGTGGCTGCGCGACAACCTGAGGCTCATCGATTCGGCCCCAGCCATCGAGGAGCTGGCGCGATCGGTGGACGACAACGGCGACGTCTACTTCGTGCCCGCATTCAGTGGGCTGTTCGCTCCGCATTGGCGGTCCGATGCACGAGGGGTGTTCGCAGGGCTCACCCAGTTCGCCACTGCGGGGCACTTCGGAAGGGCGGTGCTGGAGGCAACGGCGTATCAGAGCCGTGACGTGCTCGAAGCAATGGAGGCGGACTCCGGCGTCACCCTCGACGAGTTGCGGGTTGACGGCGGGATGGTGGTCAATGAGCTGCTCATGCAATTCCAAGCGGACATATTGGGTGTGCCGGTCGTTGTCCCCGAGGTGGCGGAGACCACGGTCCTCGGCGCCGCGTATGCGGCAGGCCTCGCTACCGGATTCTGGCGCAGCACCGACGAGTTGCGTTCCCATTGGGCCGAAGGACGCCGCTACCGGCCCGCCATGAGCGACGCCGACCGGGCTCGCCTGTATGCGAGCTGGCAGAAGGCCGTCACCAAGAGCTACGCCTGGGTGGATGAACCACCAGGCCCTTGACGAATGCCCTCAGCTTGGGAGCCGCCGCTCGTCGTGAGCCGCGTTCACTACCATCGCCGTCGTGAACGTTCCCAATCTCCTGGCGTACATCAGAATCGGTCTGACGCCTGTCGTGATGGCGCTCGTGCTGCTGTCCGACCAGATCGAGCATGCGTTCGGCTGGGCGGCCGTCGTCTTCACCATCGCTGCCTTTACCGACTTCGCCGACGGCTACCTGGCTCGGCGTTGGGAGATCACCACGACGTTGGGGGCGTTCCTCGACTCGATCGCCGACAAGGTTCTCGTCACCGGCAGCCTGCTCGTTCTCATCGAGGTCGGGCGCGCCTGGTCATGGGCGGCCTTCGTGATCATCGTCCGTGAGCTGGCAGTGATGGGGCTCCGCAGCGTGGTGGCCATGGAAGACCACGCCAACGTCCCGCCGAGCATGTGGGGCAAGAGCAAAGCTGTCGTACAGTTCCTGGCAATCGGGCTTGCGATGCTCCGCCTTCCGTCTGAGTGGGGCCCGTTCTACCTCGACGAGTGGGTGATGCTCGTGGCCGTCGTCGTCACGATCGTGTCGGCATGGGACTACTTCCGCCACTACGGCAGGGCACTGCTGAGCACCACCAAGAGCGCGGCCACATGAAGTCGAGCGACGACCTGATCCGTCAGGCGCGATCGGCTGCGCCGGACGCCAAGTTCCCCGCTCGCCACCATGCGATCGTGACCTGCATGGACGTGCGCATCGATCCCCTTGCGGTCATGTCGATGCGACCTGGTGACGCCCATGTCATCCGCAATGCCGGCGGCATCGTCACCGCCGACGTCGTGCGATCGCTCGTCGTCTCGCAACGTGTGCTCGAGACCCGTTCCATAGATCTGGTGATGCACAGCGATTGCGGGATGTTCGGTCTCGATGAGCGGGCGCTGGCCGCCGAGATCGTCGCCGACGATCGCGGCGCCAAGGTTCCCGACTTGCTCGGGTTCGCGGATCTCGAGGCGGAGCTGCGGAGAGGTGTCGGCCGGCTGCGGGCCACCCTCGCCCTGCCGCATCGGGATCGGATTCGCGGCCTCGTGTTCGATGTCGTCGCCGGCCGTACCCGGCTCGTGGAGCGATGAGCGCAGGCGATTCCGAAGCTTCTCTCGTGGCCGCCGCCCGTGACGTGTGTCTCCGGTTCCCTGATGCCGCTGAGCACACCACTTGGGGACACCCGACGTTTCGCGTTCGGAAGAAGATCTTCGCCACCTTCGGCGTGTCCGAGGATGAGCCACCGGTGCACACGATGGCGATGAAGGCGGCGCCGGGGGAGCAGCGGATGCTCCTCGCCGTCGGTGCACCGTTCTTCTACCCCAAGTACATCGGCAGCAAGGGCTGGATCGGCGTCGTTGTCGGCGACGATACCGATTGGGTCGAGATCGCCGAGTTGGTGGAGGAGAGCTATCGGGCCATCGCCCCCAAGACGCTGGTGCGGCGGCTCGACGAATCCTGACGTCACCGCTCGGGTCGGGTTCTGTGGTGGCGAGCGCCTTTGGAGGCCGCGCGGATAGGGCACGCTGTCGTGTCGCCGGACGAAGAGATACCGTCCGCTCCAAGGAGACTGCGGAACAACGTCAGCTTGGGCTCGTGCTCGAGCTCGTGACGAGGCGTTCCTTCGGTCCTGCGAGCCCGCACGACGCTTTGTTCAGCAGTCTCCCCCCTTCGGGCGGGCCGCTCGGGCCGCGGCATCAGCAGCCGGCTCGCCACGAGGCTCGCCTATCCGCTGAGCCTCTTAGAATCGTGGATTCGTGAGCCCTCCACTCTCCGTCCTCGTCGAGTCGTGGCCGGCCGATCGCACTCCCGCTGTTCCGGGTCGCATCGCCGTGCCTCCTGCGATGCGTGCGCTGCTGCTGGCGGGTATGGCGAGGGACGCGGGGCAACCGATTCTCGCCATCGTGCCGGGCGAGCGTGATGCAGAGGAGCTGGTCGACGACCTGGAACTCTTCATCGAGGCTCCCCTGCTGCTGCCCGCGTGGGGGACGCTCCCGTTCGAGCACATCTCGCCGAATGTCTCGACGATGGCATCCCGGTGCCTGGCTCGGCACCGGCTGATGAAAGGGCAGCCCGGCACCGTTGTCGTCGCCTCTGTGCGTGCCGCCATCCAGCGGGTCAGCCCCACCAAAGTGACGCCTGTGACGGTCACGATGGGCGAAGAACGTGACTTCGATGATCTGTTGCACCAGTTGGTGGAGGCGGGCTACACGCGTACCGATCGTGTCGAAGCTCGCGGTGAGATCGCCGTCCGTGGCGGCATCATCGATGTTGCGCCCGCCCAAGGAACCTCGCCCGTACGGATCGAGTTCTGGGGTGACGAGATCTCCGAGATCCGCACCTTCTCGACCAGCTCACAACGATCAACCGATCTCGTCGAGTCCGTCGTCGCCTACCCGGCCCGCGAGGTCATGCCCGATTCCGTGATGCGCACGGCGGCCGAACAACTGGCGACCACCGAGCTGTGGGCTGCCTCCACGTGGGATCGTATTGCCGGCGGCATCACGTTTCCCGGCATCGAATCGTGGCTGCCGTGGCTCGCACCGGAACGCACCGTGCTGGATGAAGCGCCGGAAGCCCACATCGTTGTTTTCGACGAGGCGCAGTGTGCGGCGCGCAGCGCCGAACTGGTGCGCGAAGAAGAGGATCTCGCTGCTGCGCTGGCGCAGACATGGGGTCAGGGCGCTCCCGATGCCGGTGAACATCCGCTGCTGTACCTCGGGCTCAGCGAGAGGCTGGCCGAGCGCGATCACGTCGAGGCTCCGCCTTCTGCCGCCGGGCCGCGGGACGAGGCTCTTGCGATGCGCAGTCTCGATGCGGTGCCGGGCGATGCGGACTCCATTGCCGGAGCCATTGGAAGGTGGAAGACGCAAGGCGTCGACATCGTGATAGCCATGGATGGTGACGCAGCCGCTACCAGGGTATCGCGATTGCTCAGCGAAGCCGGCTTCGCCATCCCGAAGGTCGAGACGCTCGGTGAGCCGGCTCCGGCGGTGCTACCCATGGGGATTCATCGCGGCTTCGTCGCCGAATGGCTCGGCTTCGGGGTTGTTGGCGAGCAGGAGATCGCAGGCCGTCGCCGCTCGCACAGACGGCCCGGCCATCGCACCGCCGCTCCGACGGGCGACGCCTACCGGGACCTGCGCCCAGGGGACTACGTCGTCCACCATCATCACGGCATTGGACGTTTTGAGGGACTTGTCCACCGAGAGATCGCCGGCGTCGAACGCGACTACCTCTTGGTCGCGTACTACGGCGAGGATCGGCTGTACGTGCCGACGGATCAGCTTGCCGCCGTGCGCCGCTACACGGGCGGGGAGACGCCCCGACTCAGCAGGATGGGCGGCACCGACTGGGCAACCACCCGCAGCAAGGTACGCAAGGCGGTCGCCGTCGTCGCCGAACAGGTCGTGGATCTGCACCGGCAGCGGGCCGCAGCGTCCGGCCACGCTTTCTCGGCCGACACGCCGTGGCAGCGCGAATTCGAAGCCGGCTTTCCGTACGAGGAAACCCGGGACCAGCTCACGGCGATCGACGACGTCAAGCGGGACATGGAACAGCCGGAGCCGATGGACCGCCTGATCTTCGGCGATGTCGGGTTCGGAAAGACCGAGGTTGCGCTGCGGGCTGCGTTCAAGGCTGTGCAAGGGGGCAAGCAGGCGGCGATGCTGGTCCCCACCACCCTCCTCGCCCAGCAACACCACGCCACCTTCGAGGAGCGTCTCGCCCCCTATCCCATCCGGGTGGAGGTGCTCAGCCGGTTTCTCACGTCTGCCCAGCAGCGCCAGGTCGTCCGTGGGGTGGCCTCCGGCAATGCCGACATCGTCATCGGCACCCACCGCCTTCTGTCGGAGGACATCGAGTTCAAGGACCTCGGGCTGCTCATCGTCGACGAAGAGCAGCGGTTCGGGGTGGGTGCCAAGGACAAGCTGAAGCGGCTCCGCACCTCTGTCGACGTCCTCACGCTCACTGCCACGCCGATCCCGCGAACTCTGGAGATGGCCCTCACCGGTATCCGCGACGTCAGTAACATCCGCACCCCTCCGGAGGATCGGCATCCGATCCTCACGTATGTGGGTGCGTACGACGAGCAGGCGGTGTCTGCCGCGATCCGCCGCGAGCTGCTGCGGGAAGGCCAGGTGTTCTATGTCCACAACCGCATCCAGTCCATCGACCATGCCGTCGAGCGGCTGCGGCGGCTGGTACCCGACGCCAGGTATGCGGTTGCCCACGGGCGGATGAGTGAGGGTCAGCTCGAACAGGTGATGTACGAGTTCTGGAATCGCGAACACGACGTGCTGGTCGCCACCACCATCATCGAATCGGGGCTCGACCTCCCGCAGGTCAACACGCTGGTCGTCGAGCGTGCCGAGCGTCTCGGCTTGGCCCAGCTCTATCAGCTCCGCGGACGGGTCGGGCGCTCGAACCAGCGGGCGTACGCCTACCTCTTCCACCCACCGGAAGAGCGGTTGACCGAGCAGGCGTATCGCAGGCTCGAAGCCATCGGCGAGTTTGCGGACCTGGGTTCCGGATTCGAGCTAGCCATGCGGGATCTCGAGATCCGTGGGGCCGGCAGCATCCTGAGCGAGACCCAGGCGGGGCACATCGCCGCCGTTGGCTTCGACCTGTACGTCGAGCTGATGGCCGATGCCGTCAAGAAGCTGAAGGGTGAGCCAACCGCTACGGACGAGCCACCTGCGGTACGTATCGACCTGCCTTCCGATGCACACCTGCCCGACGACTACATCCCAGGCGCCGATCAGCGCCTGGAGGCGTATCGCCGGCTGGCGGCCGCCCCAGAGGAAGCCGAGGTCGAGGACGTCGCCAGCGAGTGGCGCGACCGATTCGGCGAGCTACCCGAGCCCGCGCTTGCGCTGGTGGACGTCGCCCGGCTCCGCGTCGAAGCGATTCGGATCGGTCTCAGCGAGATCGTGAAGGTGCGGACCGAGGTCAGGATGAGCCCGGTTCACCTGAAGGCCTCGCAGGAAGTACGGCTGCACAGGGTCGCGCCGCGGGCCGTTCTCCGCGGCGATGTGCTGTTCATCCCGGCCCCACGCCGGGCCTCGGTTCCAGCTCTTCTCGAGTTTCTCCGTACAATGTGGCCGCCCTCTCAGGAGTAACTCTTCCGTGCGCAAACGTCATCGTTCTTTCTTGTGGCTCGCCGGACTGGCACTCGTTGCGACGGCATGCAGCTCGTCGGACCAGCCGGCCCTCTGCAATTCGCTCACGCAACCTGCCGTCGTGAACGGCACGGCCATCACCTGTGACGATCTCTACGAGCTCCGCCCCGAATACACCGAGAGCACCGCCACCGCAGACGGCGAGCTGGTGCGGGGCGACCTGACCCGCCTGATCCAGTCAGAGGTGCTGGTCACCACCGCCGCCGCCGACTTTGGCATCGAGATCACGGAGGGCGACATCGAAGCCCGACTCAACGACCCTCCGGCGCGCTGGGCCGCCTTGCTGGGCCAGGCGCGTCCGGAAGGGGAGCTGCGGCTCGATGCGGTCACGTCGCTCGTCCGTGACGGCGCGATGGCTCATCTCCTGATCGAGGAATACGGAAGCATCGAAGCGTTTGCCGCACAACGACCCCAGGACGTTGTCCAAGTGTGCGCAAGGGTGATCGTGCTCGAGTCTGAGGCTGACGGTGTCGACGTCGTCAACCGGCTCGATGCAGGCGAAGATTTCCTCGACCTGCAGCGGGAACTCTCCATCGATCAGTCGTCGGATGGTCTGCTGACCATCGAAGGAGCGTGCCCGATCAGCGTGGCAACCCTCGGGGAGGAATTCGCCCTCGCCGCAGCTCTCACTCCGCTCAACGAGCCTGCAGGGCCAATTCCGCTCGGCGGCTTCTTCGGCGTGATCAGGGTCGAGGAGCGCCGTGGGCCGGATGCGTCCACCGATCTGGCCGCGGACTTGCTGGATCTCATGGATCCGGCAGCGCAGAGTGTGGTCTTCAGCCCATGGGCGAGCGATGCGCTGCGAGCCGCCGATGTCGAGGTGTCATCGGTGATCGGACGGTGGTCTCCTGATGCCTTCGCCATCGCACCGCCGGGGTTTGACCCGCAGCGTGGCTGAGACGGACGCAGCATCCGGGCTGACGATCGTCGGTCTCGGCCCCGCCGGTCTCGACCGTCTGCCGGATACCACGATCGCGGCCCTCGACGACCCAGATCGTGCTGTGATCGTGAGGACGCTCCGCCATCCGGCCGCTGCGGAGCTCGCCGCCCGCCGCGAGGTCGTGTCGTGCGACGATCTGTACGACCGCGCGGAAGGATTCGACGACCTCTATGCCGCGATCACGGACCGGGTGTTCGATGCCGTGCAGCGGGGACCTGCGGTGTATGCCGTCCCGGGGAGCGCCGTGGTGGGGGAGCGGGCGGTGCGAGCACTCCGTAACCGGGCTGCGGAGGAGAACGTGTCGGTCGTGGTCCGCCCAGGGGAGTCATTCCTGGATCTCGCCTGGCTGCGCACCGGGTGCGATCCCATCACCGATTCGGTGCAGATCCTCGATGGCCGAGCACTCCCGGATCCGCTGCAGCTGCACGTGCCGACGCTGATCACACAGGTCGACCGTCCTGAGGTGCTCGCCGATGTCGTCGTCGCCCTCGGGCGGACGCTTCCCGACGACACTTTGGTCGTGTTCCTCGATCGGCTTGGCGACCCGGACGAGGTCGTTGCCACGGCACCGCTGCACGAGCTCCATCGTCATGCGCCTGGCCCGCGCACCTCGCTCTATCTCGCCCCACCGCTGAACGGTTGGTTCGGGCTCGTGACGACCAATCGCCTCCTTCGCACCGAATGCCCCTGGGATCGGAAGCAGACCCACCACTCCTTGTTGCGGCATCTGATCGAGGAGACCTACGAAACGGTCGAGGCGATCAGCGTGCTGTCTGAGGCGGCCCCGGGGGGTGAGCCGGACTTTGGTGCCTATGCCGAGGTGGAGGAGGAGCTTGGGGATCTGCTCCTCCAAGTGGTGTTCCATGCCACGCTGGCGGAGGAGCCTGGCGCCTTTGGCGTCGAGGAGGTTGCCGAGGGCATCCGCCGCAAGCTGGTTCATCGCCATCCCCACGTGTTTGGCGACGTGACCGCCGAGGACGCCGAAACCGTGAAGGCGAATTGGGAGTCGCTGAAAGCCGCGGAGAAGACCCGCGACTCGTTGATGGACGACGTCCCCCAAGCGCTGCCCGCGCTGGCCCGGGCAGACAAACTGCAACGGCGGGCGGCATCCGCAGGGTTCGATTGGGAGACGCTCGACCCGGTGATGGCGAAACTTCGGGAGGAGGTCGCCGAGTTGCATGAGGACATCGACGACCCGGCTGCGGCGATCCACGAGCTCGGCGACGTGTTGTTCTCGGTGATCAACCTGGCGCGCCATCTCGACATCGATGCCGAGATGGCGTTCCGCAGGGCCAACGATCGGTTTGAGTCGCGGTTCAGGATCGTCGAGGACCTTGCTGCGGCTTCGGGTCGCACCCTCGGCGACATGAGTCTCGAGGAGCTCGATGCCTACTGGGATCAGGCCAAGGCACTCGCAGGTACTACGGAGTAGGTGCCTCGAGGGTCGGCACGCCGGACTGCTGAGCAGCGACCGGATTGATGCCGCCGGTTCGCTGCGCCCCCCGACGTACCACGATCACCAGGGTCAGGACGACGATGGCGATGCCGGGGATCTGCCACCCCCCGACCGGCTCGTCGAGGAAGATCGCCGCCCCGACGACCGACAGGATGGGGATCCCAAGGCTCAGCACCGCGGCCGATGACAGCTGGATGCGGCTGTGCGCCCAGTTCATCAGCAGGTGCCCCGTCCCCGGAATCGCCAGCAGGATCGCCAGCCACAGCCAGTGCTCCGGTGAAGGGACGGCGACTCCACCTGCTTCGATGAGTGCGGCCGGCATCACGAGCAGCGTGCCCCAGATCCACACTGCAGTCTGGAATTCGAATGCCGGCACATCGGTGCGAGCCCGCTTGGCCAGCATGTAGTACGCAGCAAACAGCAGCATCGAGGCAAACGCCAGCACGTCGCCGCGGGGACTCCACACCGGCAGGTCCGTCGAGCCGTACATCACCAGGGCAACCCCGCCGAGGGCAACGAGCGACAGCCCGATCACCCAGCGGGGCACGCGCTCGCCGAATCGCCTTGCGCCGAAGACGAGCAGCACGATGGGCTGCAGCGCTCCGATCAGTGTTGCATTCGCCACCGTTGTCGCTTTGATCGCAACGAAGAAGATCGCGATTTCCGCACCAATCGCCAATCCGGCGGGAGCACTCCGCTTGAGTTGTTCGAACGCGAGCCTGCGGCCGGTCGCCGTCAAAACCGCCCAATAGACCACAGCACCCAAGCCCATCCGCCAGAAGGCGATCTGGAGCCCGGACATGTCGACGCCGCGCACGATGAGGTTGCCGGCCGACCAGAAGACGACGGCAAAGATCGCGGCGCCGAGCCCGAGCCTGTCGGTCCGCTGGATGGTGGGAACGGCCATGTCGCCGCGAGCGTAGGCTCGCCGGCACCGTCCGGTGGGCGTCGACCGGCGTCCAGATCAACGGCGCAGAACGCGACCCGTGATACGCTCGCTTCCACATCACAGAAAGGGCCCTTCCCGGTGACCGCGATCACGAAGATATGGGCCCGCGAGGTCCTGGATTCTCGGGGAAACCCGACCGTCGAGGCGGAAGTCTCCCTTGCTGGGGGAGGCTTCGGTAGGGCGGCCGTTCCCTCAGGGGCATCTACAGGGGCGCTCGAGGCCAACGAGCTTCGAGATGGCGGAGACCGCTACGGCGGCAAGGGCGTGCTGCGGGCTGTTGCGAACATCAACGAGACAATTGCTCCTGAGCTGATCGGCGTCGACGCCACGCGCCAGGAGCACATCGATCAGGTCATGCTCGACCTGGACGGCACACCCAACAAGGAGAGCCTCGGGGCCAACGCCATTCTGGGCGTTTCGCTTGCCGTCGCCAGGGCAGCCGCCACGGCCGTTGGACTCCCGCTCTTCCGCTACCTCGGCGGGACGGCTGCGAGGACTCTGCCCGTACCTTGCCTCAACGTGCTCAACGGCGGAGCCCATGCCGCCAACTCGGTGGACATCCAAGAGTTCATGCTGGTGCCCGGCGGGGCGCCCAGCTTCAGCGAGGCGCTCCGGTCCGGTGTCGAGGTGTACCACGCTCTGAAAAAGGTCCTGGCCGGACAGGGGCTCACGACCAATGTGGGTGACGAGGGCGGGTTCGCTCCGAACCTCCCGGCGGATAGAGCAGCGCTCGAGCTGCTCTCAGAAGCGGTGGAGACTGCCGGCTACAAGGTCGGCGAGGACATTGCGTTCGCCCTCGATGTCGCGGCAACCGAGTTGTATCGCGAAGGCTCCTACGAGCTTGACGGCACGCAGCACTCCTCGGAGGCCCTCGTGGACTACCTCGCCGGTCTTGTGGACGACTTTGCGCTCGTGTCCATCGAGGACGGTCTCGACGAGAACGACTGGGATGGCTGGGCGTTGCTGACCGAGCGTCTCGGGGATCGGCTCCAACTCGTTGGCGACGACCTGTTCGTGACCAACGAGGACATTCTCCGCCGCGGTATCGACGAGCACGTCGCCAACGCGATCCTCATCAAGGTCAATCAGATCGGCTCACTGTCTGAGACACTCCACACGATGGAACTCGCCGAGGCCAACCGCTACGGGCGGATGGTGTCCCATCGCTCAGGCGAAACCGAAGACTCGTTCATCAGCCATCTCGTCGTTGCGACGAACGCCGGCCAGATCAAGACGGGAGCGCCGGCACGCGGGGAGCGCACGTCGAAGTACAATCAGCTGCTGCGCATCGAGGAGGCGCTGGGCGCAGACGCCCGTTATGCGGGCTGGGCTCCGTTTGGCGGGGCTCCATGACGCAGGCAACCCTCGACGGGCGCGGGGAGTGGCGTGAGCCGAGACGCGGACGTAGTGCGGCGTGGTTGTCGGTTCTGCTGATTGTGGCGCTTGCCATCACGCTTGCTGGTGTGTTCCCGTTCCGCCAGTTGCTTTCGCAGCAGCGCCAGGTCGAGACGGCGCAAGCGCAGCTCGAGGCGCTGCAGGCCGAGAACGCGGCGCTCGAAGACGAAGCAGCCGCTCTGCAGACACCCGCAGAGATCGAGCGCGTCGCCCGAGAGGAACTCGGCCTGGTGCGGCCGGGGGAGACCGGATATGTGGTGCAGCCACCGGAGGCACGGACGGCGCCGCAGACTGCCGCGGATGAGAACACTGACGACCGGACATTCGTCGAAAAGATCTGGGACTTCCTCACAGGGCGTGACCTCGCTTCTGATGGATGATCGAGATGCGGTCGCAGCCCAGCTGGGCCGCTCGCCGCGCTCCGCCGTCGACGTGGTGGCACGATGCCATCTCGGCGTCCCTGTTGTCATTGCGGTGCCGCCGCACCTCGACGACGGCACGCCGTTTCCCACACGCTATTGGCTGACCTGCCCGCTGGCGACCCGACGCATCGGCCGGATCGAGTCGGTCGGCGGGGTACGCGCCGCCGAACGGCGCATCGCCGATGACGCCGATTTCCGGTTGCGTTTCGACGCCGCGGGCGCACGGTACGCCGCAGATCGAGACGCCCTGATCGCCGACGACACCCGTGAGCATCGACCGAGCGGTGGTATCGGGGGCGCACAGGCGGGGGTGAAGTGCTTGCACGCCCACTACGCCGACCATGCCGCAGGCAACGACAACCCTGTTGGCGAAGAGACCGCAGCGGTCATCGAGCCCCTCGATTGTGCGATGACGTGCGTTGCGCTCGTCGAAGGTCATCCGCAGCGAAATCCGGAGTGGCGCGAACCGAAACGGAATCGCCGGTGAAAGTGGCGGCGGTCGACATCGGCACCAACACTGCGCGGCTGCTCGTTGCCGAGGTGATGCCGGCGGCGCTGCTTCCACCGTCGATCGAGTGGCTCGACCGGCGCACCACGGTGACTCATCTCGGCGAGGGAGTCGACGAATCGGGCAGGTTGGCGCCCGCCGCGATCGGTCGGACAGTCGCCGCGCTGCGTGACTACGGCGATGCGATCCGTGCCTGGCAGTGTGAAGCGGTTCGGGCCGTTGCCACGTCGGCGAGCCGGGACGCCGCCAACCGCGAGGTGTTCTTCGACCAAGCTGCGCTCGCCCTTGGAAGCAGGCCCGAGGTCATCGGCGGGGCCGAGGAGGCTGCGCTGTCGTTCGCCGGCACCGCCTGCGGTCTCGAAGGCGTTCCGCCGATCCTCGTCGTCGACCTGGGTGGGGGGAGCACAGAATTCGTCCTCGGGACTACCGAGCCCGGCTACGTCGTGAGCGTCGACATCGGGTCGGTGCGGCTGTCCGAGCGCATGCTGCCGGACCGTCCCGCCTCACGAGACCAGTTGCGCGCAGCTCGTGCGCACGTAGATGAGTTGCTGCTGCGGCATGTCGCCATCCCCGACGTGCCCGGAACGGTCATCGGCGTTGGCGGCACGTACACGAGCCTGGCCGCCATTGCCCTCGATCTCGAGGTGTACGACGCCAAGGCGGTGCATGGCACGTTGCTCGATGAGGACACCCTCCGATCGCTGGCCGACCAGGCTGCCATGCTGACCGTTGAGCAAACCGCGGCAATCCCGTCTCTGGATCCCGCCCGGGCACCTGTGCTCTTGGGCGGAGCCGTTGTGGCCGAGCGTGCGCTGCACCATGTGGGGTCCGGTGCCATCCTCGTTTCGGAGAACGACATCCTGGACGGCATCGCGCTGCGGCTCGCTACCCCGCGTTGACAGGGCCTGAGCACTGAGACTTCGAGGTCAGTCCTCGTCTTCGATCTCCTGCCGCACCTTGTCGACCATGTGCGAGGGGAGTTCGGCGTAGTGGTCGTGCTTCGCAGTGAACGTACCCCAGCCTTGAGTGATCGAACGCAGGTCGATTGCGTAGCGGATGATCTCCGATGTGGGCACCAAGGCTGAGATCCGCTGCAAGCCGCCTGCCGCAGCTTCGGTGCCCTGGACCTGACCGCGTCGTGATGACAAGTCGCCCATCACGTCGCCCTGGTAGGTGCTCGGCACCGTGACTTGGACCTTCGACAAGGGTTCCAGCAACACAGGTTGGGCGTCGGCCATGGCTGTGCGGAAACCGATGCGTCCGGCCATCTTGAACGACATCTCGGACGAGTCGACCGAGTGGTACTTCCCGTCGACGCAGCGCACCCGCACGTCGACGACCGGGTACCCGTAGACGCCGCCGGTGTCCATCGCCTCTCTCACGCCCCGTTCCACTGCAGGGATGAACTGGCGGGGGATCGAGCCGCCCTTGATGGCGTCGACGAACTCAAAGCCTTCCCCGCGCGGCAGTGGTTCCACCTCGACGATCGCCACGCCGAACTGGCCGCGGCCCCCTGACTGCTTCTTGTACTTGCCCTCTGCACGCGCCGAGCCGTGGATAGTCTCGCGATACGGCACCTTGACGTCCTCGGTCTCGACTTCGACGCCGAACTTGCGGGCGAGCTTCTCGATCGTGATGGCCAAGTGGGTCTCGCCCATCCCGCGGAGCAATGTCTGGTGGGTCTCATCACTGCGCTCCACCAGCAGCGACGAGTCCTCGTCCTGCAGTCTGCGGAGGGCATTGGCGAGCTTGTCTTCGTCTGCCTGCGTTGCAGCGTGGATCGCGGTCGCCAGCACAGGTTGCGGCTTCTCGATGGGCGCCACCCGCACCGGCTTGTGCTTCGGCGCCAGAGTGTCGCCGGTAGAGGTGTCGTTGAGCTTGGCAACCGCACCCAGGTCGCCGGCGGGTACCTCGGCAAGGAGCTCAGACTCCTTGCCGACGAGGTAGGCGATCTTGGCGAATCGCTCGTCGGCGCCGGTCCGGGAGTTGTGCAGGGTGCTGTCCGGCTTCACTGTGCCGGACAGCGTCTTGAACATGGAAATCTGCCCGACGTAGGGGTCGGCAACGGTCTTGAAGATGAAGACCAGCGGGTCGGCGTCGGGGGAGCCCTCGATCTGCACCGGCTCGTCGCCGGCAATGATCTCGACCGTGTTGCGCACCGCTGGCGATGGGCCGATCTCCACGATGAAATCGGCCAACCGGTCAACCGCGATCGGTCCGGTCGCCGAACCGCACACGACAGGGAACACCACGGCGTTGGCCACACCGACGGCCATGGTCTTCTCCAGCTCTTGGACCGAAGGCACGTCGCCTTCGAGGTAGCGCTCCAGCAGGGCGTCGTCGCCGACGACGATGCCCTCGACCAGGTTGTCGTGGACCTCGTGCTCGCGTTCTTCCATCTCCTCGGGGATCTCTGCCACCTCGGCGTGGCCCGAGTCGTAGATGTAGGCCTTGTCGGTGAACAAGTCGGCGATGCCGTGAAAAGCGGCCTCGTTGCCGATCGGAAGCTCCAGAGGGGCGATGCCGGCGCCGAAACGGTTGCGCAACTCGGCGAGGGTGCGCGAGAACGAAGAGCGCTCTTTGTCGAGCTTGTTGATGAAGACCATGCGAGGCACACCGAGCTTCTCGGCGATTCGCCACGCCCGTTCGGTGCCGACCTCGACGCCCTCGACGGCGCTGACCACGAACACCGCGAGGTCGGCGACGCGGAGGGCGGCATGGACGTCCCCGACGAAGTCGGCGTAGCCGGGTGTGTCGAGCACGTTGATCTTGTGGCCCTTCCACTCGAGCGGTGCATAGGACAGCGAGAGTGACATGTGCCGCTTGTGCTCCTCGGGGTCGTAGTCCATCACAGTTGAGCCGTCTTCGACGCTGCCCAACCTGCTGATGGTGCCCGCGCGGTACAAGAGCGCTTCGGCGAGTGTCGTCTTCCCCGACCCCGCATGTCCTACGAGAGCGACGTTGCGGATCTTCTCAGGCGGGTAGACGTTCAACTCGGCCTCCAAGCTCGTTCGACCAGATGGTGGAGATTAATCGGTGGACCTCGAAGCAGGCGAAGCGGGTGGCGGATCCTGGTCGAGCATCGCAGTACGCTGGCCGTCACCCGCCCGGGTGGCGAAACCGGCAGACGCGGCGGACTTAAAATCCGCTGTCCCCCAGTGGGGCGTGAGGGTTCGAGCCCCTCCCCGGGCACGGCGGTCGCAGCGGTGTGTGGTCCTCAGGGTGAAGCGGGGCTCCACCGCATGGCGCGTATCCCTCAGGTGCTTTGACGGCTCGCAAGAAGACGACGGTCTACGTCGACGAGGACGTGCTGAGGGCGGCGAAGGTCTACGCCGCCCGAAAGGACCTTCGCGACTCCGACGTGATCGAGACGGCGCAGCGAGAGTGAGCACTCGCCCGGCGCGGCCCGGCTCCGGCGGTTGGGGCAGGTACTGTGGCGGGTATGCACCCTTGGGATGAGCTGGCAGGCGGAGTGTTTCGCCGTCGTTATGCCTCGCTCGATCTGAACGTCGGTCTCGTGGTCGGTACGGACGGAGCGGTCGTCATCGACACCAGGGCTTCACACGGGCAGGCGAAGGAGTTGATTGCCGACATCGCGTTGGTGACGTCGCTGCCCGTGCGGTGGGTGATCAACACGCACTACCACTGGGACCACGTCTTCGGGAACGCGATGTTTCCCGGCGTGGAGCTGTGGGGGCATCGCCTGTGCCGCGACTTCTTGGTCGCGCACGGTCAGGAATCCAAGCGCGGCGCCCTCGAGTGGGTGGGAGAGGCAAATCTGGCGGCGATCGAGGAGGTGGAGATCGTCCCTCCTGACCACGTTGCCGACCCGGCGGCGTCGATCGACATCGGCGGTCGGGTGGTGGCGATGGAGTGGCTCGGTCGTGGTCACACCGACAGCGACCTCGTGATCACGGTCTCGGACGCCGACGTGCTCTTTGCCGGGGATCTGCTGGAGGACGGTGCGCCCCCATACTTTGGTGATGGCTTCCCGCTGGCGTGGGAGGGCACCGCCAACGCCATCCTGCTTCGAGGAGCGGGGGCGATCGTCCCGGGCCACGGCGACGTCATGTCGCCGGCCGGCGTCGCCACCCAAGCGGAAGAGATCGCTGCGGTGGCTGCAGCGTGCTCGCAGGCGCTGGCCACGGGCACCTTCGACCCGTCGCACGGTCCCTACCCCGTCGACACCATGAGCACCGCGTGGCAACGAGCCCAGGCCGAGGCGCAAGGCCCGGAACCGCTCACCTGACGTCCCATCCAGCCGGCTCCGACAGCGTGTTGAGCTTCAGCAGCAAGCGTTGAGAAAGCTGTCAGCCAGGCTCTGCCGCCGTGAACACGGCATGTGCGGCGTGAGCGTGCGGGCGGCGAGCAGCCGCAACGGCCTGCACGGCAGGATCCGCCATGGGTAGCTTCCGACCGTCTCTGCTGATCGAGCCGGGGACTTCGAAGTCATAGAGGACGTGGTCGGTCGCCTCGTCGATGGTCACCTCGCGATCGCGGAGCACGAGGTCGAGTTCCTGGTAGGTGCTGCCCAGCTCACTCACCAGGTAGTCGATCTGGGCATTCATGTTGAACAGGATCTTGGCCCCCAGCGCCTTTCCGTTGAACTCATGCAAGAACAAGCCCTTGCGGCGGGTCTTCCACGTCCACTGGGCCAGCCCTACGCCCGCCAGCGCCGGTCCACGTTGACGGCGTCTGCTGCGCTTCATGACTTCTCTGGGGGAGAAGTCGACGGTTTCGCCTGCAAAATCCTTCGCTCGCATCGGCGTGGTGGGCGAGCTGCCCTGGAGCCGATCGGGCAGCAGACCCGACTCGACGAAGAGGTTGCCGACGATCCCTGCGGCACCGCGTGGCGGATAGCCGTAGTCGACCAGTCCTGTCATCACGTGCAACATGCGCTGCTCGACCGGGACCTCCGACCATGTGCGCTTTGTCCTGGGCGCAGGTTCGGCCGGCAGCTCGCCGGCGTGGAGGGTCGGCGGGGAGGGCGCAACCGACGCCCCTGCCGGGATGACGATCTCCTGGCCCCAACTGAGCACGTCTGGATTGGGTATCTGAGGATTGGCGGCAATGAGCTCGGTCAGCGTCAGGTCGAACTTCGACGCGATGAGCTTCATCGTGTCGCCGGACCCAACGACGAATACGGACGTCCCGGTTGCATCGCCGCCGCCGGGATCCAGCGCAGTCCCCGCCCCGGGGCCGGCCGCGGTCCCGGGTATCTCGAGTGGTTGGCCGGGGCTGATGTGATCCGGGTTGGTGAGCTGCGGGTTCGCAGCCATGAAGGCCGCGACGGTAGATCCGTGCGCCACAGCAATCCGTGCCAGCGTCTCGCCGCGAGCGACGATGTGCGTCATGGTCACACCTCGTGTTGGGGTCTCACCAACCGTACTCATCGCCGTTCAGCGGTGCGGACAGCGCTGCCCTGTGGTGCTCGCGATTCGTACGGCGGATTCGCCCGTCAGTTCTTCACGCGGTGGAGGGTCGCTTCGAGATGGAACTGGAGGTCGTGGCCGACGGCCGCCATGTCGAGCTGGTAGGTCAGCACGTCGCCATCGACGCGGAGGTGGCGGCGGACCGCCCGGACTTCTTTGGCCGTGGGTGACCGGCCCACGTCTTGGGCAACGAACTCGATTGACGTGTTGCTGATGCCTCCGGTGTGGATCTCGGTGATTCCGATCGGCTGCGCGACGATGAGCTCGGCCTCGCCATCGCCCACGGGCCTGACGTAGCCCGTCTCCGAGTGCAGCGGCTGCCCGTCGCTGCCCTTGGTGCGCTGGCTGTACGTGAGGAACGGCTTCATCGGCACTGGGGCAAACGTGACTTCCTCCGTGTAGTCGAAACCCTCGATGGTGGGGTAGTCGCCGTGACCCTGGCCTTTCCAGGTCCCCACCAGGAAGTCGAGGGAGGCCGTCACGGCCTGGGTGGCGAGGGCATCGGGGACGCCGCCCTTGGCGACGACGATCGGGGTCAACCCGAGCCTTTCGAGTCGAGCGGCCGCAATGGACGCCCTGTTTCCTGAGCGGCACACCACCCATACGGGACGGTCGGTCTCGAGGTCGCTGAGCAGCTCACCGTTGATGTCCGGCACGTAGCAGTGGAGAGTGCCGGGAAGGTGCCCTGCATCCCATTCGAGCGGATCGCGGACGTCGAGAACCTGGACTGCGGGATTGCTGCGTTGCGCTTCGACAAGAGCCTTGATATCTGCAGTCTCGTGTGACGCCACATCCATGTGTGCGTCCCGCCAGCCGGCGATGCCGCGCATGACACCCTTGATGCGTTCGAAGCCGATGCGCCCCAACTCGGTGGCTGCGAGCACTTCGTCCTGGTCCTCGTCGAGGACCAGCACCAGCTCGGTGTTGTAGTCGAGGAGCCAACCCGCCCATGGTGCGAATGAATCGCCGACCTCGACACCCAGCGCACCCTTCACGTGACCAGCGGCGAAGGCATAGCGGTTCCTGCCGTCCAGAACTGCAGCTCCCGCCTTCATGGCGGAGGCAACCTCGTACGGGTTCAGCTCGGGGACGGTGGGCGTTGCGAGTGCGGAAGGCCCCAGCTTGTTCGCCGGGCCCATGAAGGCGTAGTAGCTGGGATAGGGGACGAGGCCCGCGAGCTGGTTCTTGGCAAACGACTCTGCATCCTCGAACTCGTAGAGGGGGTTCTCGGCCTTCTCCTGCTTGATGGTCGACGTGGTGCGGCCTGCCCCTGATGCCGTGCAGAAGGAGCCTTCTCCGTGGGTCGGATAGACCCCGGTCTCGTCGGGAAGCTCGGCGAGGCGCTGCAGTGACCCGTACTGGAGCACGGCAAGCTGATGGGCGAGGTCTTCCCCCAGCAGGTCCGACCGGCCCGCCGCCCCCACGAGAAGGCTTCCCCCGGTGAAAACGGCGTGGGGCACACCCTCGAGCAGCACCAGATAGCTCGTGTGCGCAAGCGTGTGGCCCGGAGTGTGGATCGGGCGAATCGTCAAGCCCGCTTCGCCCTCCAGATCCTGATGGTGGAACGCCGGCACGAAGCTGAACGTGGCCCCGGCGGCGGCGGGAATCACGAGGTCGGCGTTGGTGCGCTCGGCAAGGTCTTTCCCGCCCGAGATGTAGTCGTTGTGCATGTGGGTTTCGAGCACGTGGGTGACGGCCAGCCGGTCCGCTTCGATCACGTCGAGGAATCGATCGATGTCTCGCTGCGGGTCGACGACAACGGCGTAGCCGCCGTGACTCAGCACATAGGTCGCATCGCCGAGGCTGGGGGTGCGAATTGCGTGGACTTCCATCAAGGCCTCCCATGGCAGGACGAGACGTCGGGCGTCAAATGTTCGGACTTTTGCGGCGTTTCGTCAACCGACGAGTTCGGGTTCTCTCCCCGAGCCTACCGATGCGCACACGTTCATATACTCCTGGCCATGGCCGGCCCTCGCTCCGGGCCGCAGGCGCCGGCCAGATCGACCTTCTTCGGATGGCGCATCGTCGCGCTCGCCACCGTCACGGCGGCCCTCACCGGGCCGGGGCAGACGATCGGCGTCTCGGTGTTCGTCGATCATTTCATCGACGATCTCGATCTGTCTCGTTCGGCCGTTTCAGGCGCCTACCTCGTCGGCACGTTGCTTGGTGCGCTTGCTTTGCCGAAGGTGGGCATCTGGATCGATCGGCGAGGCGTTCGCCACGCGATGACGTGGATCGGCGCTGGCTTCGGCGCGGCCCTGGTTGCCATGTCCGGTGTGAACTCACTGGGTGCTCTCGCGCTTGGATTTGTGTTCATTCGCATGCTCGGGCAGGGCTCCCTGACGTTGGTCAGCACGGTTGCGGTGACGCAGTGGTTCGAGCGGCGTCGTGGCCTCGCCCTCGGGGTGATGATGACGGCCGTCGGAGGGTTGATGAGCCTCGTCCCGGTCGGCCTCAACTTCCTCATCGAGGGCGTCGGGTGGCGCACGACGTGGCTCGTCGCGGCGGCCGTGATCTGGGCCGTGGTGGTTCCCGTCGCCCGCCTCGGCATGATCGACCGGCCATCGGACGTCGGTCAGGTTGCGGATGGCGTCCGGCCGGCGCACGAGGCCGACGCCGTCGCCCTGGGAGTGTCGGCCCCCAGGAGCGAGGCCATCCGGACACGAGCGTTCTGGGTTGCGGTTGCCGTGATCTCGGTGCAGTCGATGCTCGTCACCGCACTGAATTTCCAACAGATCTCGCTCCTCGGCGAGGCCGGGTTCAACTCCACCCAGGCTGCGCTCATGTTCCTACCCCAGGTGCTCGGCGCCACCGCTGCGGGCCTGCTCTTCGGCGTGTTGAGTGACCGCTATCGAGGCGGACCTGTGCTCGCTGCGACGATGGGTCTGCTTGCGGTGTGCCTCTGGCTGGCCTCGGGGCTTGGTTCGCTGGCGGTCGTGCTCACCTACGCAGTGCTCCTCGGGGCGGCTTCGGGGGCGACGAGAAGCGCTGGTGCAGCCATCCTCCCCCGCTGGTTCGGTCCGGGGCACATCGGGTCGATCGCAGGCGTGTCGACCTTTGCCGCCGTGGCCGCCTCCGCGCTCGGTCCGCTGGCACTTTCGGTGGCACGCTCGGCGACAGGCGACTACGGATCAGCGGCCAGATTCTTCCTGATCCTGCCCATCGCAGCGGGGATCGCCGCCGCCTTCACCCGCAACCCGGCCGTTCGCAAGCCTGCAACCATCTGAGCACGCCGCCATCTCGTTCGCTAGGTTCAATTGCACGCGGCAACTGTGCCTGGTGCGAGGGGTGCGATGACCGAATCGATTCTGGTAGCAGTCGTCTGTGACAACGAGATCTTTGGGCGCGGGGTCGCAGTGTCTCTCCGCGAGGATCCGACGCTGCAGGTGAGCAGCAGCGGGGACCAGCTCGAGCGCGAGCCGGATGTGGCCGTGGTCTCGCCGAGCGGCTTGCTGTCCCGGGCATGGACGTGCCCCGTGCTGGTGTGTACCGACGCCCCCTTCGACATCACCACGCTCGATGCCACCCTCGCCGGAATCCTCCCCCGCCGCCAACTCACGCAGGATCAACTGCTCTCAGCCGTGCGTGCCGCCGCAGCGGGGCTTCGGGTCGGGATGCTGCCGAGTGCCGTGCCCGACCTCGACACCAGGACGGTCGAGGTGCTGCGGCTCATCGCCGACGGAGCCGGCACCCGTGAGATCTCGAGCGAACTCGGCTACTCGGAGCGGACCATCAAGACCGTGATCGCAGAAGCGGTGAGGGGCCTCGGTGCTCGCAATCGGGCCCACGCCGTTGCCGAAGCCATGCGCCGTGCGCTGATCTGAACGGTCCTTCAGGGGGCGGTGACCGTCATCTGGCTGGGCACGTTGACCTTGATGACACCGCCGTACGAGCACACGCACTGCGACGAGCTGTTCACCGCCGGCACGCCACCTGTCATGACCGTAGGTGACCCAGGGGCCCAGGGGCCGGCGATCACCGGGGTGCACGGCATCGGGGTCAGTGCGCCAAACGCTGCGGCCGTCGCTGCGGCCACCGTTGGATTCATGAGGCTGGTGCAGGTTCCAAACGGGCTGATGTTCAAGAACGGCACGATGTCCGTGATCGCTGCCACGGGCTGGCTTCCCGCCATGACACGCTTCAGGGGCATGATCGACAGCGGCGTCGGCGCCATGCCGAACGAGCATTGAATCACCGCTCCATTGGTAACGACCTCAGCCATGGTGTCGACCAGAGTACGGGGTCGACTTCGTGGCAGGGGGACAGTCACGCAGACACACCTCCTGCCCTCCAGGGGTCATGTGTGATTCGGTTGAGGGATGACCGATCTTCCCGATCGGGCAGTGGGAAGGTCCATCGGTCTGGGCTGCCGGACCTTCCCCAGGACCCACCCATCTGGTTGCCTTTGAGGGCAGGACACACATCCTTGGGAGAGAGGGATACGCCATTGCGTGTTTGGATCGATGATCACCACCCCATCTTTCGCCGCGGCATGGCGGCGTGTCTGGGATCGAACGGCTACGACGTCCGAGGCGAGAGCACCGACTTCGAGCCCGTGCCGCCCAGTGAGGATCTCGACGTGCTCATCTTCCAGGCCAACCGGCAGCGCCTGGGACATGCGGTGCGGCATGTCAACGGCAGCGGCGTACGCCTGGTTGCCGTACTCGACGATGCCGACGAGCAGACGCTCTACGAGGCGGTTGACGCCGGCGTGGCTGGAGTTCTCGTGCGGCAAGAGCTCAGTCCGGCCGCGCTGGTCGCTGCGTTGCGGTCCGTCGGCTCGGGAAGCGCCATGCTCCCGGCATCGGCGGTGCCCAAGCTGCTCGAGCGGGCGGCCAGCGGCGCCCCGCACAAGCCGCGATCGCTGGCGGCCCGGGAGCTTGCAGTGCTCGAGATGCTGGCGGGTGGCAACGACACCAGGGGTATCGCCTCCGAGCTCTGCTACTCGGAGCGCACCGTGAAGAACATCGTCCACGACGTGCTGATGAAGATGAACTGCCGGAACCGTGCACACGCCGTAGCGGTAGCCACCCGGCAGGGCATCATCTGACCACCGTGGAGACAGCCCAGCCGTGGCAAGCTTTTGCCGACCGCTTTCTGGCGAGGGAAGCGTTGCGTTTCCGAGCCGATCGGGGAGAGCCGCCGCGGGATTTCGCCGGACTGGTGATCGCCGATGCGGAGATCGACCATCTGATCACGGAGCTGCCTGGTCTTGGGGGCCGGGCCGCCGTCCTGGACGAGGATCTGCTCTCCGACCTCGACGATCAGGTCGAGGTCGCTCGACGGGCTCTTCGCGAGTGGTTGGAAGGCCCGGACGATCTCTTCGGGGCCACGGTGTGGACGCTGGCGCTCGATCCCGAAGAGGTCGAGGTCTTTGCAGTGCTGGCGGCAACCGAGCTCGATCCCACTCGGCAGGCGATTGTTGCCTACCTGAACGACAACGTTGCGCTCAAGCGACCCACTTTGGGATTGCTGCGCCGCATCTTTCCACCGCCCCATCCTGGGGCGCTGGCACTCGGCCCTGATGCAGCGCTGTGCCGCAGCGCCTTGGTCACCGTCGAAGCAGATGCGCCGTGGGCGACGGCGACGGCCCGCCTCGGTGGTTCGGTTGCCTGGATGCTCGCCGGAGACCGATCCCTCGACGAGGGTCTCCCGGTCGGTGCCCGGATCGAGGTGACCGACCAGGAACCAGGGAAGTCCGGTCTGGTGTTTGTCACGGGCGGCGATGTCACGGCTCGCCGCCACGGCGCCCTTGCGGCGCTGGCGGCGTCGGCATTTGTGGTTGCGGGCTTGCCCAGGGACGACACGGGGTGGGACGCCTTGATTCGCCAGGCGACGGTGGCCGGCCTCGGTGTCGTCGTCGAGCTCGACACGGGGGAGGGCCTCCCGTCGCGGGGGGCAAGTGCCATCGAGCGGTCCCCCCACCTGCCGTGGGCGATCACCTCGCCCCACGAGCTGCCAATCGATTCGTTGCCGCGACGTCAGCACGATGACCTCCTGATCGACGAAACGGTGAGCCGCGTGGTGCGCGGGTCGCACGAGCTGGATCAGGAGCAGGATCGGCTCATCGCACTGACCTCTGCAGGACGGGCAGGCGATTGGGATGCCGCCGTCCGCCGCCTGGCCGGGGGCCACCTCGATGAGCTCGCCATCAGGATCCGCCCCCGTAGAAGCTGGGACGATCTCGTTCTGCCTGCCGAGCACTTTGCCCAGGCGAGTGAGCTGGTGGCGCGGTATCGCCACCGCACCACGGTGTACGGTCCGTGGGGTTTCCCCTCGGTGCCGTCCAGCGGGCTGACCGCTCTGTTCAGTGGCCCGTCCGGCACCGGCAAGACGATGACGGCCGAAGTCCTCGCCGCCGATCTTGGCCTCGATCTCTACCGCATCGATCTGTCGTCTGTGGTCAGCAAATACATCGGGGAGACCGAGAAGAACCTGGAGCGCATCTTCACGGCAGCTACCGCAGGGAACGTGGTCTTGTTCTTCGACGAAGCCGACGCGCTCTTTGGGAAGCGATCAGAAGTGGGCGATGCGCACGATCGCTACGCCAACATCGAGGTCAGCTACCTGCTCCAGCGTCTCGAGCAGTACGACGGGCTGGTGATCCTGGCCACCAACCTGCGCAAGAACATGGATGACGCCTTCTTGAGGCGGATCGACGTCGCCATCGAGTTCGATCTTCCTGAGCCGGAGCAGCGGCGGGCGATCTGGGAAAAGGCATTCCCTGCGACCGCGCCGGTGGGCGAGCTCGACTTCGACTTCCTCGCCGACCGTTTTGACGTCTCCGGCGGCAACATCACCAACGCGGCATTGGCGGCGGCGTTCTTGGCGGCCGATCGAGCCGAGCCGATCGGCATGGAACACGTCGTGCTCGGCATGAAACGAGAGTTTCAGAAGCTCGGGCGGCTGCGCACCGAGAGCGAATTCGACCGGTACCTCGACCTGGTGAACGGAGAGAGCCATGCTGCATCTGCTCGATGAGAGTCTCGAGACTCTGTTGCGTCGGAAGATGGCCATCGGCAGAGCCGACGTCGACATTGCCTTTGATGCCCCGGACAACGAGTGGTCCGGAAGGATCACCAAACCGACCATCAACCTCTTCCTGTGGGACGTGCGTCGCAGCGTCGACGAGGCCGAATCGGGCAGGGAGAGGGTGATGCGGGACGGCAAGGAGCACTGGCAGATGAAACCGCCGCGTATTGCCTTCTCCTACCTGCTGACGGCGTGGACCAAAGAAGCCCGAGACGAGCACCGGCTCTTGGGATCGGCGTTGACGATGCTGCTGGGGACGTCCCAGATCGACGAAGACTTCCTGGCGCAGGATCTCCGTGAGGTGATGCCACCGCCGACAATTCGCGTGGCCCGGCCGGATGCAAAGGACTTTGCCGAGTTCTGGTCGGCGATCGACGGCGAGCTCAAGCCGGGCCTCGACGTCACCGTGACCGCCACCGTCGACCCCAAACTCCTGATCGAAGCCGGTCCACCCATCACCGAGTTCGGCACAGGGCTCACCGACGGCTCCGACCCGGAGCGGCGGTCGACTCGGACCCGGTATGCAGGCCACGTAGACGATCCTGCTGCCGCCGGCGTGCGCGTGACGTCGCCCCGGGGGAGCACGCTCGTCAACAAGGCCGGGAACTTCCTCGTCCCCGCCGAAGAGGGTGACACGATCACGGTGCACACCTCCGAGCCGGTGACGATGGTGGCAGGCGGATGACGGTGGCTGCAGTGTTCGACGGTCGCGGGAGCGACAGATGAGTGATGACGCGGTCGATCGCACGAATGAGGAAGCCGTCGAGGAAGACGAGTCGAGCGGAGTCCGGCGAAGGTGGTGGATCGCCTCCGGCGTCGTCACGCTGGCACTGGCCATCCTGCTCGTTCAGTTGTGGTCGGCCAAGAACCAAACCGAGATCGACACCTTCCAGTTGACCGATCAGGCCGACGTCGATCGCTTCCTCGATGCCAACTGGCAGTCACGCCAAGCGACCGATGCCTTCGAGGTTCCCACAGGTGTCTTCATCCAGTCGCTGCAGTTTCTGACCGCAACGGACGTGCACATGACCGGCTACGTGTGGCAACGATTTGATCAGGTTCAGGCGGCGGAGGTGGAGCCGGGCTTCATCCTCCCCGAGCTCGTGGATTCTTCCGTGCCGATGCGTCTCGAGTATCGAATCCCGAGCGGCGAGGGGGAGGTGGTCGGGTGGTACTTCGAGGGGACCGTGCGGCAGCCGTTCGAGTATGCCGACTACCCGTTCGATCACAAGACCGTCTGGCTGCGGCTGTGGCCGAGGGACTTTGCGGCCAACACGGTGCTGACACCCGACCTTGCCGCCTATCCGGCAACGGAACCGGGTGACACCTTTGGAGTCGAGGAGACGATCGTGCTCGGCGACTGGGATCGTGAAGACACCTACTTCGACTACCTCCTGTCGAGCTACAACACCAACTTCGGGATCGATCAGTACGTCGGTCAGACGGACTTCCCCGAGCTCCGGTACAACATGCTGATCAAGCGCCGGTTCCAGAACGCGTTCATCGTGAACCTCGTGCCGCTGTTCGTGGTGGCCATGCTGGCGTTTGCGGCGCTGATGACGACGACGAGAGACCGCGAGCGCGGCTCGATCTTCGGATTCAGCACCTCGGGCGCCATCGGCACGGTTTCGGCGCTGTTCTTCGTCGTGCTGCTGGCACACATCCAGCTCCGCACCCAGTTCGCCGGGTCGGGAGTCGTGTACATCGAGTGGTTCTACTTCATGATGTACGCAGTCCTGCTCGGCGTCGCGGTGAACACGTACCTGGTGACCGCACCCCTGACGGCCGAGAATCGGCTGATCGCCTACGAGGACAACCTGATCCCCAAAGTCACGTACTGGCCGCTCCTCATCGGCACGATGTGCGTGATCACCATCCTGGGGTTCTGAGAAGCCTCGCAGAACGCGCAGTGCATCGTTGCGCGAAGGGACTCGATCGATCGACCGCTCGGTTGATCCGTTGCATGGGTACGGTCAACGGCAGCGCAGATCTGCCTTGCCAAGGCAGTTGTCGATCCCAGAATGGGGTCGGCGTCGCCACTTGACCTGCTCAGCTATGCCCGAGCGTATCGATCGCGGTTGCCGTAGGCGCCGCCGAAGTACGTACCGAGATCCGCCATGATCCCGAGGCCGACGATGACAATGTCGAACCCGTTCACACCAGCGGGCGCCACCAGGACCCACGACAAGGTGGTCCACGGTGCGAAGAGAAACCCGACAAACGCAACCCAGAAACTGGAGAAGGTCGCTTCCCAGCGCACCGGTTGGAGCAACCACCACACCAAGATCGCCGCCCGCGGCCCAAGCAGCCCGAGTGTCGTAAGCAGACAGCACATGGTCGCGACCTCCGTGGGAGCGATTCGGTAGCGTTTGACTGGCAGCCAGGCTATCGAGCGTGTCGCTCGATCGCCACTCAACCCGACCGGGCGTTGTGCGAGGTGTCGGCCGCACAAATCTGCCGCCGCCGACTCCAGGGCAGCGCTCACCGTCTGGGTTGGACCGCTGCGCCGCGATCCAACAGAAATGGTCCGACCCGGCTCTGTGGCCGCCCCATTGGACGGCCACAGAGCGGATGAGTCAAACGCCGCTGTACGTGATGTCGCGCCCGTGGGCGGTGAGCGCCCAAATCACGGTAATGCCGATGCCGATCGCGATGATCGACCAGATCGGGTAATACGGGAGCCATGCGAAGTTCCAGATGATGCCGAGCGACGCCATCACCACGCCAACCGTGCGAGCCAGGACGTTCCCCGAGAAGATGCCGGCGCCGGAGGCGACGAGGATGATACCGCCAAGAATGTGGATCCAACCCCACGTCGTCACGTCGAACTTGAAGATGTATTCCTGGCCGATGACGAAGAACTCGTCATTGGCCAGCGCAACGATGCCTTGAATGATGTCGACCACGCCGTAGATCATCAGCATGATCCCGGCGAACATCGACCAGCCGGCGGCGGTGCCGCTGTAGTCCGCCGGTGGTGCACTCATCTCTCTACTCACGATGTGACTCCTCACACGTGTCTGCGTGACGCAGCCGCGTCACGTTCTCCGGAGGAATGTACAACGCGGCGTGCCTCGTCGCTATTCGGTATCGGTTGCGAGCACGCCAGCGATCTCCCCAATCTCGGCGTGCAGCACCCCCACCACGGTGCGAAATGCTCAGGCGATGAAGGGCTGCGGGACACCGATGGCTTGCAGTCGATACCGGGCGCCCTCAGAGAGGTTCACGTCGCCGACACCCGCATCCAGCAGCTCCTTGGCATTGGTCTTCACCTGAGCCACGGAAACGTCGGCGGCCAGCTGGCCGAGCAGCACCGCTCTTGCTGCTTCAAGTCGCCGGGTCACGCCCTGTGCGCCCGTAGCGTTCTTCTGCGCTTTGGTCCATATGTGCACGAGCTTCTTCTGCTCGCCGGCTTTGACATCCGCAAGTCGCGTCACGACCTTCAGAGCCTGCGTATTCGTCAGAATCCCCTCGGTCATCCCGAACGTCAGGACACGCGTGATGCGCTCGTGGACGTCGGCGTCCTTGGCCGCCTTCGAGATGATGTACTGCGCGGCGGCGGACTCTTCGGCGGCCTTTGCGGCGGCATTCGGGTTGGTGACCGCCCCTCCTTGGACGCCCCGCGTGCCTGACGCTGCATGACCGCGGTAGGCCTCGAATGCAGCCCACCTCCCCTTCATGGTCCGCCACGACGCGGCGTCTGCCTTGGCCGACTGACCCCAGCTGCGGTCTCCGCGAGCTTGGTCCTTCAGCGTGCCGCGTGCTCTCCGGTCCTGCCGAGTATCCCCGGTCAGGACCGCGCCGATCAGTTGAATTCCCGAGACCACTCCGGACCTGAGGGCCATGGCGAAGTTGTTGAGGTTGACGGCGTAGTCCGCTACGAGATTGGCTCCCGGCATCCCACCTTGTGGTACCGGCCCCTGGAAGGCTGCGTCGATCTTGTTGCCGATCTCGACGATGAGTTCCTCGACCATGAGCCGGAGGGCTGCCGGCTCAGCCAAGTACTCGAGGTCATTGGCGTTGTAGCGACCGGTCTTCTGGCCGATGTGCTGGACGCTCTCGGCCGCGAGGAGAACGGTGGCGGTGTCGATCGCCCACAGATCGCCGTTCACTGGAGCAAGGATGTTTCCGAGGTTCATGAAGGGGCGATTCCCCTTGAAGGAGAGGCGGTCGTTGTTGCCGATGACGGCGTCTGCAACCATCATCTTGCCGAGCTGCTGCCACACGCTGGCTTTCCCCAGGATCGTTCGCAGCTGAGCGAGGTGGTTTGCGTCGGTCCCGGCCAGCTCGGCCCGTTTGGCCAGGCTGGGCTCGTCGATCGCTCCCATCACCTTGATGCCGAGGGAGTCGTCGAGTTCCGGCAAGGGCCCTTGCAGCGCACCGAGACCTTGAGCGGCCAGGATGCTTGCCTGCCGCTTCTGGTTCCATGTCGTTCGTATCTGGTCCGCTATCGCCGTGTATTCGTTGGCCTGCCGAGGGACAAATCGTGAACTGGGGACTCGTATGCCGACTTGCTGCACCATGGCGTCGCCGAATTGCGACTGTGCGCCTCCCTCGTCGTGGAGGGGCTTGACCACGACCTTCTCCAGAGGAGCGTTGTTCGCCGTGGTGTCCTTGAGGATGAAGACGCCACCCTTGAGACCCTCGCCGGGGCTTTCGACACTGGACGTATGGTCGGCCCACCCCCTGTAGCTCTTGGACAGCACAGTCATGGGAAAGCGCTGCACGCGGGAATCCTGAGTTGCGGGCCGCGGTGAGACGAGGCCGTCATGTCCGGCCAGATCTGTCGAGTCCGTCAACCGAGCAGAGACCAGATTGCCTGCGATGCCCGAAGACGATGAGTGGGCGCGCTCCGGGGTCCTCGGTTCCCGGCGGCGAGGATCTCGTACTCTGTGCGCCCTGTTCCGCATTCCTTCTCAGCCCGCTACGCGGACTCGGGGTCCAACGAACGAGCAGCGCCCTGTTGCACGACGTGGGTCAGCTCGTGGGCGATGAGTTCCTTGCCTGAGCGGCTGCCCGGGGCGTAGTCGCTGCGACGCACGAACATGTCGCTGCCCGTGGTGAAAGCGCGAGCCTGCATGGAATGGTTCAGCGAATCCGCTTGTGGTCCGGTGTGAACCCGAACACCGGAGAAGTCGGCGCCGAAGGCTGACTCCATCTCTCGCCGCACGGGGATATCGAGGGGCCTGCCTCCAGATCGGGCCGAGGCGATGGCGTTCTCGGTTGCCGAGTCGAGCCCGCCGCCTTCCGCACCCACGACCGATGGCGCCATCGCCCTCGACACGCGCTTCATCATCAGCTCTTCTTCCTCGGGCTGGCGCTGGAGCCATTTCCCTTGGAGGAGTTCCTCGTCTTCGAGGTCCTGCCGCTGGATACGGCTCATCTGCAGTTCTTCTTCGTCAATGGACTCACGCTGGGCCGGCGCCGCCCCGATCGACGACATCACGTCGTGGGCGACGCGGTCGGCTTCCTGCTCGTAGCGGTCACCTGCAGGCCCAACCTCGAGCCTGGTCTGGACCGCTCCGGCCAGCGTTCGGTTGCCCGGCGCGGCAGCGAGGCCGGCGTTGCGACGAGGGCGCGAGAGCAACTCGACGGGATCAGTCCGATGACCGCGTAGCCGATGCTGCGTCATTGCTTCTCCTCTGAACGCCACCATCGACACTAGAGGATGGTCGGCCGTCGGGGCAGCGCAAATGCCTATCCGGCCACAAGTCTGCACGAAAGGGCAGTCTTGCCAGTTCTGCCCCGCGGTGCCCACACGTCTGCCCTTCCAACCCTGTGCGGTGCGCAATGCCGCCGATACCGTCGCCATTGTGATTAGTCGACCGCCGACGAAGGGAACAGCTGTGAAGCGGGTCCTCATCGGCGACTTCGGCTCCATCGCAACACTCGGGCTCCGTGAGCTCTTGGAGGACCAATGCATCATCGTGGCCGCGGGAACGGCCGATCAGGACATCTCGACCCAGGCGCGGGAAACCGCCGCGGACGTCGTCCTGATCGACTCGGATTCAGCTCGCGCCCTGATGATCGTGGCGGATCTCGCAGAGACCACGCCCGGTGTGACCGTCATTGGATGCTCGCTGACCGAGCCGCGCTTCAGTGTGCTTGCCGGTCGTGGGGCGTCGTACACCGCCGAGCTCGAGCCGTCGAGCCTCCTCGAGGCTGTCAACGGAACATGAGCGTCGAAGGAGGAGCTGCATGCCGACCTATCTGACCCCTGGCGTCTACGTCGAGGAGATCGACTCCGGATCGAAACCCATTGCGGCCGTGGGAACGGCTATCGCGGCGTTTGTTGGCTTCACCGCCAAGGCGCCCACCGACGACCTGGACGATGAACAGGGCCTCAAGCCGCGTCTCGTCACCAACTGGAGCCAGTACGTCAAAGCCTATGGGGGCTTCACGACGGTGCAGAAGAACGGTGGCCCGCCCAGAGAGGCGCTCCTGCCCCACGCGGTCTACGGATTCTTCAACAACGGTGGCGGCAATGCGTACATCGTCCGCATCCCCCACCGCGAGATGCCCAAGGCCGCGCTCACTGCAGGAGACGACGGCGCCAAGGCGCTGGAGTTCACCGCATACGGCACCGGCGTCGATGCCGACGGCATTTCCGTCGACGTGGCCGCCAGTGAGGACGGCGGCACGAAATTCGACGTGACGGTGAAGCGGGGGGACGAGGTTCTCGAAGGCTTCAAGGGCCTCACGCTCAAAGAGGGCGCCCACAACGTGGCGACGCAGATCAACGAGGCGTCGACCAGGGTTGCCGTTGCGCAGCACGTCCATGAAGACGTGTTGCCGCAGACGGGTACCTTCCCGCTGGCGACCGCCGAAGGGGCAACCGCACCGACTCCGAAGGATGTTGGCATCACGGAGATCGACGGCGAGCCCGTCGAGCACACCGGCATCCAGGGCCTGGTCATTGCGGAGGACGTGACGATGCTCGCCATGCCGGACCTCCTCAACGTTGCGACCGAGGCGGACGGTTCGGTCAACGAGGAGCTGTGGCAACAGGTGCAGATGGCGATGATCGCCCACTGCCAGAACGAGGCGAACCGTATGGCCATCCTCGACCCACCGCCGGGGAAGACGGCGCAACAGGTGCAGGAGTGGCGCACCAACGCCATGTACGACTCCGCCTTCGCCGCGCTGTACTACCCGTGGATCAAGGTCGCCAACATGAATCCGGCTGCGCCGAAATCGCAGAGCTCGATCATGGTCCCGCCCAGCGGGCACGTGGCCGGCGTCTGGGCGCGGAACGACGGGACCCGGGGCGTGCACAAGGCGCCCGCCAACGAGGTCATCACAGGAGCCACCGGTGTGGGTCGCAAGCTCACCACGGGGGAGCAGGGCATCCTCAACCCGATCGGGATCAACTGTATCCGCCCGTTCGGGACCCGCGGGATCCGTGTCTGGGGCGGCCGCACCCTGTCCTCGAACCCGAGCTGGAACTACGTCAACGTCCGGCGCCTGTTCAACATGATCGAGACGTCCATCGAGCTGGGAACCCAGTGGGTGGTGTTCGAGCCCAACGATCAGGCCCTGTGGGCCCGGGTGAAGCGGACGATCGAAGCGTTCCTGCTCGGCCAGTGGCGAGACGGCGCATTGTTCGGAGCAACGCCTGATCAGGCGTTCTACGTCAAGTGCGATGCGGAGACCAACCCGCAGGACTCGATCGATCTGGGCCGCCTCGTGGCGGAAATCGGCATCGCACCGGTGAAGCCGGCTGAGTTTGTCATCTTCCGGATCAGCCAGTGGGCGGGTGGCGCGGCCTGAGCCGCCCCACCGGCACGTGACCAACGAAAGGAGACCGTGTGGCCAACACCGGCACCAGTGAGATGCTTCTCACCACATACAACTTTGCCCTCGAGATCGACGGACTGGCGATCAGCTTCTTCAAGGAAGCATCGGGCCTGTCGGCGGAAGTCGAAGTGATCGAGCATCAGGTCGTGGGCGAAAAGGGCAAGCAGGTGACGCAGAAGATCGCCGGGCACAGCAGCACCGGGGAGATCACCCTCAAGAAGAGCCTGGACGCCACGACCGACCTGTTCGACTGGTTCAACCAGGTCCGCCAGGGCGACTACGAGAACTATCGCAAGAACGGGGCCGTCATCATGTACGACCCGCTGGGTGAAGCGAAGGCCTCGTGGAAGTTCGTCAACGGATGGCCCAAGTCGTGGTCGGCCTCCGATCTCGACGCAGGGGCTGATGACGTCTCGATCGAAGAGCTCGTCATCACCCACGAAGGATTGGACTGGGCGAAGTGAGTCTGCGAACCGAGTACGACTTCACCTTGCCGAAGGGCTACGTCGATTCTTCAGGGACGCTGCACCGCAAGGGCACGATGCGACTCGCCACGGCGCGGGACGAGATCGCGCCGTTGCGGGACCGGCGGGTCATGGACAACGAGGCGTACCTCACGGTGATCATCCTGTCGAGGGTGATCACCAAGCTGGGGTCCGTCGGCGACGTCGACACCGGCGTGATCGAGGGGCTCTTCACGGCCGACCTCGCGTACCTGCAGGACCTCTACGGCATCATCAACTTCGGTGACCCGTCCGTGCTGGAGGAACTGGAAGACGACGTCCCTTTCGTCAAGGGCGAGGTGGAGGAACTGGCCCAGGCGGCTTCCTGAAGCGGTACGCGGTCGACGACGTGTGGTCGGAGATCGCGTATCTCGGGTACCACCTGCATTGGGATATGGAGACGCTGCTCGACCTGGAGCATCGCGATCGAACGCGGATGGTCGAGTCGGTTTCCGACCTGAACGAGAGAGCTTGGGAGGCGGTGAGGAACCTTGCCTGAACGGACGGAGAAGTGGGGCAACATCGTCGCTGCCCAGTCGTTCGAGCTTCAGATCGACTACAGCGGCACCCGCAACTGGACGTGGATGGGCTCCTTCCACGAAGTGAGTGGGCTGGCGGTGTCCGCCGGCACGGAGACGATCAAGGAAGGCGGCCAGAACCAGTACGAGCACCAACGGCCCGGGCGCATGACCTGGCCGAACATCACGCTGAAACGCGGCATCGTCGAGAACGACGGGCTCTTCAACTGGTTCTCGCTCACGAGTGGCGAGGGCTACGAGCAGAACGCAAGCACCGCCGAGCCCGGCCAGTCCGTGCCGTGGTTCCCCGTGCAGATCGCTCTGGTGACCAAACGTGGCGACGAACTTCGCAACTGGGTGCTCGACAGGGCGTTTCCTGTGAAGTGGAGCGGGCCCTCGCTTGCCGTCTCATCGAAGGACATCGCCACCGAGGAACTCGAGATCGCACATCATGGCTTCAAGCCCTCCACCTCGTAGCGGCTGGCGGGGCCTACCCCCGCTGCCGACGGCGCACCGTTCGATGCGTTCATGCGCGCGCCGACACGGCCGCGCATGGCCGGCGCTCGGGGCTGTTGCGGACGGCCGTCGGGGCGCGTAGGGCACGACGGCTGCCGCTGGCCACGCAGGGAGACCGCAGCCCGGCGCCTGGTGGCGCCGACGATGCGGAGGTCGGACCTCCCCGCTGGCTGTACCTGGGGGCTCGGCGCACAGGAGAGACTCTTGGCGAGCCTGCCGCCGATGCCGGAGCCGGCGCGGCCCGAGCAAAAGGCAGGAGCGGACAGGATCTCGTCGTCCGGCGAGCGAACGATCTGCCCCAACCGCGCAGCCTCTTCGGATCACGCAGCCTCTTCGGATCCCGTGGCGAAGGCGGGAGTGAGGAGACGGTGCGCCGGTCGACGGACCGGCACGCCCCTGCGGCCGAGGACGGCACCGGCGGCCGAGCGGCGCAGCAGCTGCGCCGCTCGCTGTCGGGTTCGGAGCCGCATGCCGCCCCATCGGTGGACGACAGCGGCGCTGCGCGGGTGTCCACGCCACCAACCCTCACCTCCGCGGTGATGGGACGGGACGTGACCGGACCGAACGCACCAACCACTCCGCGATCAAGCTCGACCCCCTCCCGCCCAGCAGCTCAACCGGCCGTAGGACCCGGTCGAAGCAGTGGCTCGGCTCGCGAGGTCTGTCACGGCCCGTCAGCCGTCCCGGTCATCGAGAGGCGCCGCTGCTGCGGTCGCAGAAGGCGTAGCCTCGGATCACGTCGGCGACACTGCCATCCGTCCCGCAACAGCGATCGGGACTCGTCTCCCCGCTCCAGGTGCGGTTGCCCGCTCCGTCCGTCGCCACGCCTCCGCTCAATCGGTCAAGTGGGCCCCTCACGCCCACCACGGTGGCGCCGCCGGTGGTCACCCACGCGATACCCGCGCAGCAAGGCGTGACGGTCTGGACCCCTCGTCGCCCCCGTCGCGGCCGATGCTGCCGGGTCCTGGCAGCTTGGCGGTGGCGGCGCAGGCCGGACGAGTCATGGACTCCATGGTGCGAGGCAAGACGACCATGGGGCAGCGTTCCTCTCGGCAGCCCGAAGGCCCGTCAGGGGAATCACACCCTTCCTCAGATCGATCTGAGAGTCTGGCCGGGCGCACCGGGTCACGTTCGTTGCCGCTTGCCGGCAGGAGCACAGCACCACATCAGGGCACATCGCCCGCTCCGCGAGACGCGGGATCGCCGCCCGGAGGCGGGCAAACCGGCTTCACCCCCACAGATCATGGGCAGTCGGAGGTGTCCCGGTCGATGACGCAGGACCGTGGGTCGCGGACGCCGGCACGAGTATCCAATGCTGGCTTGGCGCTACGCACGGGAAGTCTCGCTCCACCTCCCGACCCCTGGACGACCATTGCTTCCCGCCGCCAGGCATCTGTGCATCGGTCATTCGCCCCGCGGCCCGCCGGCGCCGGCATCCCCATCGCCACCCGTTCAGCCGCAGACCCCCGGCACGAGCGTATTCGCCAGCGTCCAGGACCAGGAGCCCTGGCGCGTGCGCTGCAAGGTGGCCCTGCCCGACCCACGCCGGCGGCGCCGGCTTCTGCCCCCGGCCCACCGATCACGGTTCGCGGACATGTGCCGGCGGTGCTCCGGTCTCCGGGCGGCGGGCCCGAGCACGCAATGGCAGCAAGCACCGGCGGGGAGGGAACACCCGTTCCAACGACCCGGCGAGGAGACACGGCCGGGCGAGCCTCGGAGCAGCCGCCCGGTGGCAGTCTCGCGCCGCGAGCTGTTGCAGGGTCTGCTGAGCGATCCGCAGCAGGCTCCACCTCACCGTTGCCGTCCGGCACCGGCGGCCCACGCCCCGGGTTTGTGCCGGTGGTGCATCGATCCATGGCGGTTGGCCGGCGCGGCGAAGTGGCCGGCCTCGCCGCGAGCCGCTCGGCGCTCCCCGCACTCCATCACGGTCTCGTCGTTCACCGGGCGGACACCCTCCGCAGGCCGCTCGGCGAGGGGACAACTGCGAATCCCGCCGGTCCTGTCGCGTCGACCGCAACATCCACCGCCTGGTCAGCCCACGTCCGCCGAGAAGAAGAGCCGGGTGCAACGGCCGGCACGCCGGGTGTAACCAAGGAGCCGACCCTCGCGAAGCTCGAACGGGGTCGCCCTGTGCGGGGGCGTACGAGCACTCCGGCAGGCGGCGGGGCGATACCGCTGTCCGGCAACCTCCCCCGTGTGCGGCGCGCCGCAGCCGGTGCGATCGGCCGTACCCTTGCCGCCTCGGGAAGGTGGCCAACCGGCAGCACCGGAGCGACCGAGGCAGCGGCCACTTCAGCTTCGGGGACGGGTCCGCGATGGGCTGATGCCGGCAGTGCGCCAAAAACGTTCTCAACCGGTGCAGCGTTGCCCTGGGCCGTCTCGAAGCTCCCGAGCCGCCACTCGACGTCGTCGATGCGCACCCTCGCCGGAGCCGGAGCCGTCCCGACATCCTCGGCCCATGTGCCGGACCGGGTCCATCGTGCGAGCGGTGCCCCCGGCAGTTTTCGGTTCGGAGACCGGCCGGCGGCTGTCGCCGGCACCGGGCGGCACGATCCGGCGACGCTCCCGACTGCGATCCATCGCACGGCGGCACATGACAGCCCGATCTTGCGGCGAGCAGTGGCACCGTCGGTTGACGGGCGGCGAGAACCAGCTCCGCAAGCAGGACGCACGGCGGTTCCGGGAGACGAGGCGACGAGGCGACGAGGCGACGAGGCGCCTGGCGCGGGTCGGCCGACCTCAAGCCGCGGGGTGCCTTCACGCAAAGTGGGGTCGCATGACCGTCCACTTCGCCGCACGCTCTCCACGCCGGCAACGCTTCGTACCGTCGGTCCTCGCCGTCGCGTCATGTCCCTCCAGCGGGCGGCAACCGCAGATCCGGTCGCCGTTGCGCCACCCGACATGGTCAGGCGAACTGTGGCTGAGGCTTCCGTGCGCCCCGCGGTGGTACCTCATCCCCGCAGCGGCGCCGGCAATTCGGCCGCAGAACTGCAAGCCCGCAGCGGGCCGACCGTGACCGTCACGAGGAGACCCGGAAGCAGCCCTGTCGTCCGCCGGCACGACGATCCGGCATCGCCTCCCCACGCGCAGCGCCGGCTCGCCGAGCCGGCCACCTCGCCGTCGACAGCCGTGGCAGATGTCGGGGATGCTTCCGGGGCCGATGAGACGAAGAGGGCGGAGGCAAAGAAGCTCGGCGCCAGCTCGCAGAAGCTGACGGAGTTCACCGACCTGATCGAGGCCATCGAAGACCGGGTGCTTGCGCAGCTCGAGCGTCGCGGCGGGCGCTACCAGGGGGTGTTCTGATGGTCACCAAAGCCGTGATCTGGATCGAGCCCGGCTCTGACATCGCACCCGACGACACCATCGAGTGCCTGTTCAACCCGGAAGAGTTCAGCCTGGCCAAGTCCACCGACTGGAGCGCAGAAGACACCAAATACGTCAACGCCCCGAAGATGACGTTCAACAAGGGTGGCGCTTCCTCCCTCGACCTCGAGCTGATTTTCGACACCACCGACGTCGGCACCACCGTTGCCGGCTACACCAAACAGCTCCTACGCCTGCTCGAACGCAACCCCAATCTGCCGAGTGAGCAGTCTGCCGTGAAGCGGCCACCGACGGTCCGCTTCCACTGGGGCGAGTTCACGTCGTTCGAGAGCTATGTCAAGAGCGTGTCCGTCACGTACACCTACTTCTCCGCCGCGGGAACGCCGCTGCGAGCCAAAGCCAAGGTGTCACTGGAGCAATCGGAAGACGACAACACGTGGCTGGCGCAGAACCCGACCTCGGGAACGCCGCACCCGCACCGGGTACACGTGCTCCAGACCGGCGAGACCCTCGATGCCCTCGCTGCGCTCTACTACGACAACCCCACCCGATGGCGCATCATCGCCGCGGCCAACGGCGTGACCGACCCGCTGCGGGTTCGGCCCGGCACGGCGTTGACGGTGCCGCTGAGTGGCGAGGCGCTGAATGTTTAGCCACACCACGACCCACGTCGACGTTCCCAAGGTGGAGACGGACGGCGCTGAGATCGGCATCGGCTTGGTCACCGACCTCGTGGACATGCGCATCGAGCAGTCGATCCAGCTCCCCGACGTCGCGACTCTGCGTTTCAACGACCCCAAGTTCACCCACCTCGACGCCGGCGAATTCGAGATCGGGTCGACGCTCGACGTGACGTTGACCGACGGAGACAACGACACGCACCTCGTGTTTGCGGGCGAAGTCACTGCGATCGCGACGGAATCGGGAGCCAGCGAGAAGGTCGAGCTCGTCATCACTGCTCTCGATCGGGGCCACCGTCTGGCCCGCAACGTGCGGGTCCACACCTACACCGCGATGACCGACGCCGACATGGTGTCCTTCATTGCGGGCGAACATTCGCTCACCCCCGACGTCGACGCCACGGCGATCACCCACGAATACGTGCTGCAGGCCGAGAGCGACTACGCCTTTCTCTCGCGGCGGGCAGCCGCTCTCGGGTTCCGGTGGTGGATCGAAGACTCAACTCTCAACTTCAAGGACCTCGAGTCGCCGACCGAGATGGCAACCCTGACCCAAGGTGAGAGCCTGCTGTCGTTCCGGGTGCGGATGTCGAGCAGCGATGCGGTGTCGGCCGTGGAGGTGCGGGCGTGGGACCCGGAGAGCCAGGCGGCAATCGTCGGCACTTCGACGCCGGACGCCAGCAGGTCGGAAGGGCTTGCCTCGGACGCTCCCGCTGCAACCGACGTGGCCACCAAGTCGGCCGATTTCGGAATTGCCAAGCGGTTCGCCAGCCACACGCTGCCGGACACCGTCGCCGCCGATGCTTTTGCAAAGTCGATCGGCCGCAAGGCGATGTCGTCGCAGGTACGGCTGCGAGGCGTGGCGACCGGCGACCCCAATCTTGCGCCGGGCAAGGCCGTCGAGCTCGCCGAGATCGGCAGCCAGCTTTCAGGGGTGTACACGTTGACCAAGGTCGAGCACGTCCTCGGTGGGGACGGTCCGTATCGCACCCGGTTTGTGTGCGAGGGCGTTGATCCGACGGACCTCGTCGAGTTGCTTCGGGCGCCTCCCGCCATGGGAGACCGGCCGACCGCGGGGCTCGTCGTCGGCAAGGTGACGGCCATCAACGACGAGGCCCAACCCGGCCGTGTCAAAGTCCAGTTCCCCACACTGTCCGATGAGGACGAGTCGGCGTGGGCACGCATCGCCGCGCCTGGGGCAGGCAAGAAGCGAGGTCTCCAGGTGCTGCCGGAGATTCACGACGAAGTCATCGTCGGTTTCGAGCAAGGAGACCCGCTCCGGCCTGTCATCCTCGGCGGGCTCTGGAGCACTCCCAACCCACCTCCACTCGACAACGCAACGGCAGTCATCAACGACAAAGTCACCGTACGGGCCTTCCACACTTTCAACGGCCACAAGGTTGAGATCAAAGACGACCAGTCCGAAGGGGGAACCGACAACTCGATCACGATCGCGCTTGCCGGCGGCAAAGGCCTGATCGAGATCACCGAGGACGGTGGCGTGACGATCACGACACCCAAGGACGTCACGGTCACGGCGGACGGCGACATGGAACTGAAGGCGACCGGCGATCTTTCGCTCAAGGGCGCCAACATCAAGGTGACGGCCGACTCCAAGATCGCCATGGAGGGCACCAACATCGAGGGGAAAGCCACCGCCAAGTTTGCCGTCGAGGGTCTTTCCGTCGAGGCGAAGGGCTCCGGGTCGCTCAAGCTCGAAGCCGGGGGCGTCGCCCAAGTCAAGGGAGCGATGGTGCAACTCAATTGACTGCTATCCAACCCCATGTGGATTTTGTCGGCCGTGGTCTGGCGTTCCCGATGCGGATCGACGTCAGGGGACGCATTGCGCTCGCCTCCGGGTACGACGACATCGCAGAGTCGATCCGGATCATCATCATGACGGCGCCGGGGGAGCGGCCGATGCGGCCTCGATTTGGCTGTCGCATCTGGGACTACATGTTCGCTCCGCTCAACGATGCAACGCTCACGGGGATGGCGTTCGCCGTGCGGGCAGCCCTCGCCGAGTGGGAGCCGCGGATCATCGTCGACGACGTCACGGCTTCCCGGCTGGCCGACGACCCAGCCGGAACCGCGGCGGTACAGGGCGACGGGCAGAACGCGGTGGCCATCTTCATCGCGTATCAGGTCCGTGCCACCAACGACAGGCGCAACCTCGTTCATCCGTTCTACGTGATTCCGAAGGAGGGTGAGTCATGACACTTCGGGTCCCGAACCTCGACGACCGCAAGTTCCAGGACATCGTCGACGAGACGAAGCAGCGGATCGCCGAGCATTGCCCTGAATGGACCAACCACAACGTCTCAGATCCGGGAGTCACGCTGGTCGAGCTCTTTGCCTACATGACGGAGCTCACGCTCTACCGGCTCAACCAGGTACCCGACCGGCTCTACTCGGTGTTCCTCAACATGGTGGGGATCGAGCCGTACTCGGTGGTGCCGGCGCGTACCGATCTCGTCTTCCGGATCACTCCGCAGGCAGACGAGGCACTCCTCCCGCCCCGTATCGAAGTGTCGACGCAGACCGACGAAGACGGCCAGATCGTGTTCATGACGAACGAGTCGCTGCTGTTGCGGTCCCCCCGGTTGGTCGGCTGCATGACCCGCGCTCCCGAGGGCCCGCATCGCAATCGCTGGGACGTGCTCAAGTTCAGCGAGAAGTCCGTCACGTGCTTCGAGCCACTCGAGGTCGGAGCTGCAACGTACTTCGCCTTCGCCGAGCCCTTGTCTCGCCACGTCATCCGGCTGAGGATCTCGGCCGAGACTCTGGGTCGTGGCATCGAACCCGAGAGGCCGCCGATCCGGTGGGAGATCTCCACCGAGAAGGGCTGGGCAGAGGCAACTCAGCTGGGGGACGAAACCGGCGGGCTCAACCGCGACGGCGAGATCGAGCTCAAGCTCCCTGCGGGCCATGCACTGCTCCCCATCGAGGGAGTGGAGGCGTTCTGGGTTCGGCTCACCCTCGACGAACACGAGGCGGATCGGAGCTACAGCCGATCTCCGGCGATCCGCACACTCGAGGTCGAGACGATCGGCGGCGTGGTGTCTTCGTTCCACGGGGAGCCGATACCTGCCGAGGTGCTCGGCACGAGCGACGGGACTCCCGGGCAGCGCTTTCAGGTGAGCCGGGCCCCGGTCCTGAGCCCGCGGTGGGAGGGTGAGGAGATCCGAGTGGTCACCGATGAGGGCTCGGAGGTGTGGGACGAGGTCGACCACTTTGGCTACTCCCATGATCACGACCGGCATGTGGTGTGGCACCCGGCGGCGGGGGAGGTCGAGTTCGGTCCGGCGGTGCGTCACCCGGGCGGTGGAAGCGCGCAGCGTGGGGCCATACCGCCCAAAGGTGCACAGATCATGGTCACGGCCTACCGCACCGGTGGCGGCTTGGAGGGCAACGTCCCGGCGGGCAGCCTCAGGGTGATGCGTACCAGCGTGCCGTTCGTGCAACGAGTGACGAACCTCGAAGCGGCGACCGGCGGAGAGGATGCCGAGACGGATGAGGCGGCGCGGAAGCGGGCGCCGGTGACGCTGCGGGCAGGGCGTCGTGCCGTGACGACCGGCGACTACGCCCGTCTTGCGGTCGAGGCCAGCGGCGCCGTTGCCAGGGCACACTGTGTCGATCGGAGGCAGGGGCTACCCGTCGTCCGGGTGCTGCTCGTCCCCGCCGTTGCCGGTGAGGCCAGCGAGCACACGATCGACGACTTTGTGCTCGACCCCCAGGTGCACGACGAGGTCATCGAGTTCCTCGACGAGCGACGCCTGGTCGGAACCAGCGTCCAGGTCGGGACTCCGTACTACGAAGGCGTGAGCATCGTGGCCAAGGTGACGGCCGTCACCGGCGCAGACACCAGAGTGATCGAGCAGCGGTGTCGGGAGGCGCTGTACCGGTTCACTCATCCGATCTGCGGCGGGCCAGACGGCGACGGCGTTCAGCCGGGCTGGACGCTGACCGAGGAGAAGGCCAGGCAGATGCTGGCGGCGATCGAAGGTGTGGCGGCCGTCGATGACGTGGTTCTCTTCGCTGCCGATCTGCGGCGGGGCGAACGCATTGTCATCGGGCAGCGGACTCCTGCGCAAGCCGCCACAGAGGAAGGTCAGCCTGCAGAAGGCATCACCCTCGAAGAGGACGCCATCTTCTTGGGTTTCAAGCATGAGGTCGTCGTTCGATGACCGCGCTCTACGTCGACCGTCTACCCAATGTCCTGGCGAGCGACGACCTGCTCGTCCGCTTCCTTCGCGGCTTCGAGGACGTCGGGACCGACCTGTACGATCGCGCCGACGAGTTCTCCACGCTTTTCGACCCCCAAGTCGCACGGCCGGAGGTCGTTCGATGGATGGCAGGCTGGATCGGTGTTGTCGTGGACGCCGGTCTCCCCGACGACCGCTGCAACGCAGTGGCGACCGCGGCGATGGGGCATTTCGCGGCGAGGGGGACTCGTGCGGAAGTAGCTGCGCTGCTCGAGGCCGCCACCGGTGCTCCCTGCGAGGTCGTCGATCCCGGCGGCGTGGATCGTGGCGTGATGCTGCTGGAGGGCGGCGACTACTCGTCTCAAACCGTGCCGGCGGAGCAGCGCGTTGAACTGCTCATCGTGCTCGAGACCCTTGGCGGCGTCGATGAGCGGCACCTGGCGGCTCTCGTCGAGGCCACGATCCCTGCATGGCTGCCGTACAGCTTCGTGGTGCCTGATGCGGGAGAAGGGGAGGTGAGCGATGGCTGAGCTGGAATGCCCGCGGTGTCACACGCACAGCGAGTTCGGGACGCTGGCGCAGGATGCGGCTTCCTTCTGCCCTGCGTGCGACTTCCCGATGTTCTTTGCCGCGGAAGAAGTGGTGGTGCAGGGAGCGGCGTTCGACCCTGCGGTCGACTATCGAAGGCGGTTCCCCGGAGTGAAGGGCGTCTCCGGCATCGCACCGAGGGCCTGCTGGTACTGCGAGGAGCTCAACCCGGCGGAGAACGGGTCGACGTGTTGGCGGTGCGGCAACGATCTGTCCGGTCCTCCGCCCACCCCTGATCCCGTCATCACGCCTGGGCCCGTCCCCGCTCCTCCGTCGCAGATCGTCGAAGAGCTCGAAGACGAGGAACCCGTCGACTGGGGGCCGTGGCGTCTGACGGCAGTCCTGGCGGCGCTGGCGTTGCTCATCTTCCTTGCCTTCCTCCTGCTCAGTAGCACGCCACCTGCGAGTCAGGCGGCGGCCGCAGGCTGCAGCAACCTCTCGGGCGCTGTGCCGTTCGCCTCGGTCGGCGCTCGAGCCGCCGCTATCAGCGGAGAGATCACCGACCGGTTGACGGGGACGGCGATACGGGACGCCACAGTGGTGGTCACCGGACCAGACGGCACCCAGGTTGCGGTCCCAGCGCGGGACGAGGGCGCTGTCGGGGGCTGCTATTCGGTGCGATCCCTGCCCCCGGGCACGTACACCGCAGAGTTCTCGGCAGCCGGGTACGACACCGCGACTCGCGAGTTCATCGTCGCCGAGGGCGATGGGCGCATCGAGTTGGATGCACAGCTCGACATCGTCGAAACATCGGTGTTCGGCCGCGTGTTGACCACATCGGTCACCGGTACCCCCACCCCCGTTGCCGGGCTGCTGGTCATCCTGGATGTACCGCCGAATGTGGCGACGACCGACACCGACGGCTCCTTCGTCATTACGGCGAGGGCGCCGGCCGGCCGGCATCAGTTGCTGTTTCGAGGTGACTACACGGACGCTGCAACCGTGGTGACCATTTCCGAGCCGGGTGAACCCGTTGCGGTCGGAGACATCACGCTGGTGCGCCTGTTCACCGTCGAGGGAGCGCTCGTGGACTCGTTCGGCCGGCCGCTCTCCGAGATTGCAGATCCCCCGGTCACCGGCGAGGCAACCGTGGCCGTCAGGGCCGTGAGGGCCACCGGCGAACTCGTGTACGAGACCTCGTTCGCCATCGGAGAAGGGTTCGCCTTCGAGCTCCCCGGACCGGCCATGTACGACTTCACGGTGACGGCGCCCGAGAACGCGGAACAACTCTCAGCGACGTCCACAACACGGATGTCGATCGACGCTGATGCCACCGTTGAGGACTTGGTCGTGCCATTTGCCCCTGGTGTCGCCTGGGGTGTCGTCACGTCTGCCGGCGAACCGCTGCCTCACGCCACCGTTCAGGCGGTCGCCGTTCCCGGCGCGGCACCGATCGCGATGGCACAGTCCGATGCCCAAGGTCGGGTGACTTTTGGACCCCTCATCGGCGTCGAAACCATCTGGCTCAAGGTGATCGATGGCGACGCAACGGTGATCGCCTGCTCACCCGACCCGACCGTCGACCCCGACGCCTCGTCCAACTTCGGCACCGTCGACTGCACCCCGTAGGACCGACCGCACGCCGCCGAGTCTTTGTTCTCCTCCCTTGGACCTGGATCCGCGGGCTCGATCGGAGGGGGCACAACCGGCGGCGAACCCTCAGGTTGACGCAAAGCTGCCGAGGTCCCTTGTTCCCACCGTAGGGAGGGGTCCGGCCGCCGGGCCGGGGGAAGGTCTCAACCCCTCGGCAACCCCACCGACCAGGCGCGGTTCCAGGGTGTGGCCCTCCCCGCCTCCGCTCAGCAACCCGGAGCGTTCCCGCCTGCGGCACCTCATCCCTCGAAGGGATGGGAATGGGGGTTTCAGCCCTTCGATCGTGAACGCACCTCGCTTCAACCCTCGGAGTTGCGAAGCGACCCCAAGGAACGCGAAGACTTCCGCGGTCTTCAGGGGGTACAGGTCACGGTGGCTTCCATGGAGGCGGAGGCCCAGTTGGTGTAGGTGAGACGGGGGTCGCAGGTCACGGGCGGGGCGCCATCTCGGATCCACCTCAAGCGGAGCGTGTCGACGTTGGTCACCGGACCGAAAGTCACGCGGCCTTGCCCATCGGTTGCCTGGGTATCCACGACGCCGAGTTCGGTCTCCGTTTCGATGCCGGTGACGGGGTCGACGACCACCTGGACACTCACGAGTTCGAAAGTGTCATCGGCAACGGGCTGGCCACCCGATCTCGCGGTTGCCCACAACACCCCGTCGGCGAAGGGGACGGTGAACGTTGCGGCGGTGGTGGTCGCGTCGATCGGAGTGGTGAGTGTGTTGGTCTCTACGAGTTGCTGAGAGCCTGCCGGCAGCGTGAACCGCAGCGTGTAGGTGCCCGGTCCGGGGAGTTCTGGGAGATCGAAGCCTTGATCGATGGGGAACGTGAACTCATAGGCAGGGTCGGCCAGGTCGATCGAGAACAGATCGTTGGCAGCAACCAGGTTGGTGATGACTGCCGCAACGTCACCCGTCAAGGGTGGTGCGTAGTCCGCTGCGGCTGTCCGCAGCAGGCGACCGAACTGGTCGCGGAGAGATCCGGGCGGCGTGAACAGCCGCACGACCGTTGTTGTGCCTGCATCGACCGGCGTGCCCGGGTCGATGGCTACATCGATGGTTGGGACCAGGAACTCGCCGCCGAGGATGATGGTGCGAATCCCGGGCGTTGCCGGCATCGAGACCGCAAAACCGCCCACCGCGTCGGTGGTGCCGAGGGTCACGAGCGCGTCGTCGGGATTGCCCGGAGTCGGGTCGAACAGCAAGGTCACGCCGGGAAGTGGCTCGGTCACGGGTGCAGCCGTCGTCCCAGTGATCACCAGAACGGTTCCGGTGACCGGGGTGGGGATGATATCGAGCTGGGCGTTGACGGCGGCTGTGGCATCGGTGGCAGTGAGGGTGAAGGGCAGCGCGGCAGCTTGGTAGTGGAGCGCGGAGTACGACGCCGTATACGAACCAATGGGCAAGCCGGTCATCAAGAACGACCCAACCGGCTGACTGCCGACAGCGGTGCTGAATGTCGACGTGGTGAACGATCCACTGGGGCCGCTGACGACGACAGAAACGCCGCCGAGGCCATCACCCGTGAGCGAGTCCGTGACTCGACCGGACACCGTCCCGATGCGCGCACCGTTCGGTCCTGCGGACGGGCTCAGCGCGGGGTTGAGGGTGATGAGCGGGCTTGCCGGGTTGACGACGAAAGGGATCGCGGCATCGTCGTAGCCCTCGAGCTGGAACGTCGCCGTGTAGTCCCCTTCGGGCACTCCCGTGAGCTCGTAGGTTCCGATGGCCTTGCCGCCGGTTGCCACTGTGAGAGTGGTGGTGAGGATCGAGAAGTCGCCTCCACTGCTGGCGATCTGCACGCTCACCCCGCCAAGGGCAGCTCCTGTCGCCCGATCGCTGACCGTGCCCGACACGTTGCCAACGCCTGTGGCGACGATCGGGACCTCGAGTTCGAGGATGCGCTGTCCGGCCTCGAGCGGCACCACGATGCGCTGCGTGACGAAGCCAGGGGTGGTCAAGACAACCTCATAGCTGGCGGGCGTTTCCAGCGGCTCGAAGGCGAATCGGCCGTCCACGTCGGTGATCGATGCTCCCGACGGCACAGTCTGCGACGTCTCCAGCTCGGGTTCGACCAATCGGTTCACTTCGACAAGCGAGCCAGGGTTGGGCTCTCCCTCGAGCAACACCACTCCAGAGATGAGGCCGGGCTTGCCGTTCAGGCTGAACATGATGGGTTCAGCCGTGGCCAGGTCCACGGGCACGCTGACGCATGGAGGATCGCTCGCAGGGCATTCGTAGACCGTTCCCGGTTCCGGCACGGTGGAGACCTCAAACCCTGGTGCGGATGCGATCAGGATGTAATCGCCGACGACCATGTCCTCGAAGACGAACGTGCCGTCCTCACCAACCACGGTCTCGACCGGGTCCCGCGACGTGTCGATCTGGCCGGCCTTGGAGCCTGCCTGGACGAGCGGCGTCGCCACGACGGTCGCCCCCGGGATCGCGGAGCCGTCGACGCCCGTGCCCATCTCGCCTGCGATGGTCCCCTCGGGCCCACGTACGACGTTCGCAGCCAGCAGCGCAGCCGAACCGCTTCCCGCCTGCCCCAGGGCGGCGTCGGTCATGGCGTCCGGGTCGATCGCTTCGACCACCGCCTCCATGCCATCGGCGAAGGCACTCGTGAGGTCCTCGTTTCCGTCTTCGATGATGGCGTCGATCGCCAAGCCGACGATGAATGCCCACAGACCGAGCAGCAGAGCGATGCTGAGGAAGGTCAGCGCCCATCGCGGAATCCACGGGTCGGACACGAATGTCGCCGGTCTGTCGTATTTCAGTTCTCCCGAGGTCGCGGTGAGGGTGAACTGGCGTGCGAGGGGTATGCCGGTCCACGGCCGCGATCCGCTGACCACAACCTGACTCACGCCGTTCTCTCCAGGCTCGAGCCGATGGTGTTGTGGGGTTATCGCGTAGCTGAGCTCGTTCGTCTTGTCGTCGGCCGCGAGGCGTACATCCAATGCCACGTTGCCCTTGTTGGTGAGCACCGCTCCGAACCGGCCCGTACGCCCGCCGACGACCTGCTCAGGGTCCAGTTCCATCTGCGCTTCGGGCCATTCCGCCACCGTGAGTCGGACGGGGGCGGTCGCCACGACCTGCCCGGTCGTTTGCGACGTGACCCGGACACTCAGGAGGTGTTTTCCGGCCGGGAAATGCATCGGCACGGTGACGGCGACCTGCACCGCATCGGCCTTGTCGGGGAAGAGGCGGACCTCCTCTGGAGTCCTCGCCACCCATCCTTTGTGATCGGGCTCGTTGGTGTTGTCCGCACCGATCACATCTACGACGAACGCGTCGATGATCTCTGACGTGTTGAAGACCGAGACGTTGATGTCTGCGGCGGTACCCGGCTTGACTTCGATCTCTTCGGGTGTCACGTGCACGGGCATGTGGATGGCCTGTGTCATAGGGCGCCCTCGCTCATCTCAGCGGCCGGCGCCGCATTGTGAATGCTCATCGGTCTGGGAGCACGAGGACCGCCCCGTCGTTGCTGAAGGAGAAGCTGGAGACCCCCGGCTGCGTGGTGGGGTCGGGATCAACCCCTCCCCAGGCGATGATCCCGCCGTTGATCCACACTGTGGTGAATCCCCGGAGCGGTCCGATCGTTCCAGGGTTGGGCAACGGCAGGCTCTCGCTGCCTTCAGACGGGGAGTACCGCACGGCCGCCAACGTGTCGAGTTGGGGCACCGCCTGGAGCACGGTGGCCTCGTTTGCGGTCCACAGAGCTCGGAAGTCTGAGCCCAGGTGGCGCGGGGCCGGCTGTTCGGGTGCCGACCACTGGAACGTACCGCCCTCGTCGTCGTCTTCCGGAGGAGGCGTCAGCAGCAGCGCTTCGGGATCGTCGACCAGGGCTTCGGGGTTCAGCGTCGACGTCTCTCCTTCGGCGAAGTCCGCCAACTCGTTGATGTCCACGCCCCTGCACGACCAGGATGCCTGATCTTGCGCGGCTCCCGGATCGAGGGTGGCCGTGGTCGCCGCCTCCACGGTGAGATCGGGACCCTGTGCCGAGGTGCCGCCCATGAACAACAGCTCGGTGCCCGTCCACAGACCTGCATGGCAGGCGCGGGGGGTGGGTGCCGGGGTGAAGGTGATGTCATCCCACTGGGTGCTCTCGTCGGGGTGGAGCGAGTACGCATCGGCCAAGGGGTTCCCCATGGGGTCGAAGCCGCCAAAGACGACGAGGTAGCGGCCCGTCCAGGTGGCCGTGTGGTGATGGCGGGCACCGGTCGTGCCGGGGATGTCCGAGATCCTGGTCCACGTACCGCCCGCAAGGGCCGCTTCCCGTTCTCCAGGCCGGGCATCGCGGTGTTCCTCGGGGTCGAGGGTGCCCGGAGTCAGCATCCACACGTCGCGATGGACGACGCCGTCGACGTCGACCCCACCGATCACGTAGAGCGCCTCTCCGGTCCACGTCATGGTGTGGCCGACACGGGGCGATGGTCCGCCTGGGGGCAGCGTCGTCCAGCGCTCACTCGTGGGGTCGTATTCCGCCCCGGGGTCGTCGACTGCGGCCGAGCCTCTGATGATCCCGCCCCAGATGACCATCGTCTCGCCGGTCCACGCGGCCGTGTGGTCGGTTCGGGGCAGCGGAACCCCCGCAACGTTGTTCTGGCTGGTCAGCCCGATCCAGTTGGTGTCTTCTGCGCGCAAGAAGGCGCCGTCGCCCAGGAGCTCGGTGCCGTCCCTGCCGCCCCACACGATCATCCCCTCGACTTCCTGGTCGTGCCCCAGAAACCAGTTGGTGAAGGTACGCCACTGCCGACCCACGAAGCCTGCGTCTGCAGGGCGCGGAAACTGCAGCCACACTGCGGTGTGCCCGACCCGGCCTTCCAGTACGGCGCCACCTGAAATGTTCGTGTCGGGGACTTCCTGCCATTCGAACGTCGGTTGATCGATGATGAAGAAGTGGACGACGGCACGAGCCAGGAACATCCCGGCAACGATCACCAGGATGCCGAGGAGGATCTTGAAGAGGACGGGATCGAAGATGGCTCGTTGGGCGAATGTCCCTGTCGTCGATACGGCGCCGCCGGGCCCGCGTGCCACCACCTCGTAGGCCCGACCGGTGGGTCGACCAACCATCATCGGCGGCACACTCAGCCGCACGGTCACCGCTCGGCTGGACTGGGGCGGGACATCGATCGCTCCGCTGTTGCGCAGGGACTTGCCCTTGCGCGAGAAGGCGAACGTCATCAGCCCGTCGGGGTTCGATCCGGAGAGCTGGACCGCCAGCGCCTGCTCCCCTTCGTTGCGCAGCTGCAGCGTGGTGCGGGCGCGGGCCCATGACTTCAAGTGCGGTTTGCTGAGACGAATGGCGAGGTCTTCGACGCTGCGCACTTCGACCTCGGTGCTCAGAAGGGTCGTTTCCGAGCCGGTAGGTGTCGACTCCGTCACTTCGATCCCAACGAGAAAGCGGCCGGTCGGGAACGACACCGTCTCGGTCGCAGGGGTCACATTGAGGACTATGCGGCCGCTCGTCCTCGGCGGGAGGACGAGTTCGGGGGGATCCGCGACGACCCGAGAGTTCTTCAACCCGATCGCCCTTGCCGCGAAGACCCTCGTGCCCGCGCTGGGATTGTCCACGTTGACGTGGAACTCGAGGGCCGCTTCTGCTGTTGCTACGAGGTGCGTCTCCTCGACGGAGATCGAATTGCGGAGGTCCGTCGTCAAACTGCCCACCCGAGTGCGAGTCGGGCCAGCGTATCAACGCCCCCGCCGCCTCGACAGAGACGAACGGGCAGTCTTTCGGCGGGCTTCCGGCGGTTCTGGCGGACCGCGGTGGGTGTCAGCCGGCCGGTTCGCGGTACATGACGGCGCCCCAGTGAGAACCTGCGCCGAACGCCGTGAAGCACACGTTCGACCCCGGTGTGACCCTGCCCGCCTGTCGCATCTCGTGATACAGGATGGGCAACGTGCCTGCGGTCGTATTGCCGTACGAGCCGATGTTGACGGGCACCACGTCCGGGTCCGCACCCAGTTCCCGCGCCACCGCATCGACGATGCGCGCATTGGCCTGGTGGGCGATCACGAGGTCGATGTCGCCGAGATCGAGCCCGGCAGACGCCGCCGCAGCCCTCACCGCTTCCGGCATCAGCGTCACGGCTTTGCGAAAGAGGTGGCGTCCGCGCATCGTGGGAAGGTGACCGTCGGACGCGACGGTGGCGACGTCGATGTAGGGGCGATGCTTGAAGCCGGGGCTGGGCACCATGATGAGATCGAAGTCCGTACCGTCGGTGTGGAGGTGGAAGTCACCAAATCCCGCCGCAGGATCGTCGCAGCGCTCGACCACCGCAGCACCTGCGCCGTCACCGAACAGCACGCTCCAATCCCTGTAGCGGCTGGCCCGCTCTCGAGCTGCGGCATCGGGTTGTTCGTCGGTCTCGCCGCGCAGGTACGCCCACAGCTCATCCCACGGGAGATAGCCGCTGTGGACCTCGGCGCCGATGGTGAGCACCCGCTGCGCTTTGCCCGACTTGATCAAGGCATCGGCGACATCGAGGGCGTACAGGAAGCCGGAGCACTGCTGCCGAATGTCGTAGACGGCGAGGTTGGCAAGCCCGAGCTTGTCCTGTACCAGCCCGGCGATTCCAGGAGCCACCAAATCCGGGGTCATCGTTGCCGTCACCACCGCATCGATCTGTCCCAGTTCGAGACCAGCGTCGGCAACGGCCGCGGCACCCGCAGCAGCCGCGAGATCGGAGCTCCCCGTCCCCGGCTCGGCGAAACGACGCTCCCGCACGCCCGAGCGGCTGGTGATCCACTCATCGGTTGTATCCATCACCCGGGAGAGGTCGTCGTTCGTAACGACATGGTCGGGGAGGCAGATCCCCGTTCCTGTGATGACGCTGCCCATCAACGCCAGTATGCACGTCCCCGCTGCGCTGCGTCGAGGTAGCCTGCCGCAGATGATTGCTCCCGACCGTCTCACTGTGGGAATCACCGTCGGCACCCAGCCGCCGTTGTCGAGGATCCGGTTCCTCACCCGCACGGCCAAGGCCGCCGGATTTGACGCCATCTGGACGGTGGATCACCTCCAGGGCTTCATCCCCCAGGTCATCTGGGACCGCGACCTGTCGTTCCTGGCCGATCCGCAAGGATCCCCTCACGCCTACTACGACTACCAGGCACTCATGGGGTACCTGGCGCCACGGGCGGGCAAAGCCCACGTTGGCGTGGGCGTCACAGAAGCCGTGCGTCGCCACCCCGTGCTGCTGGCGCAGACCGCGATGACGGTGGCGGCGATGTCGAAGCGCGCCCCGCTCCTCGGCATCGGTGCCGGCGAGGCCGAGAACACTGTGCCGTACGGCCTCGACTTTGCCCGACCCGTTTCCCGGCTGGAAGAGGCGCTCGAGATCATCCGCATGTGTTTCACGTCCCAGGGCAAGATCGACTATGCGGGGGAGTTCTATCAGCTCTCGTCTGCGGTGATGGATCTCAACCCACCCAAGGGCAGGACTCCGCAGATCTGGGTCGCCGCACATCTGCCCCGGATGCTCGAGCTGACGGGACGGTTCGGCGACGGCTGGTACCCGACCATCCCGTACACCCCGGACGAGTACGCCGCGTCGCTGCAGACCATCCGTCGTGCTGCTGCCAACAGCGGGCGCAACCCGGCTTCGATCACCCCCGGCTGGCAGGCCTTCGTTGTGTTCGGCAAGTCCGAAGCCGACGCCAGGCGCATTCTCGACAGCCGCCTGATGCGGTTCACCGCATTGCTTGCGCCGCACTACGTGTGGAGTGCCCACGGTGCCGAGCATCCCTTCGGCGCCTCCTACGGCGGGCTCGTGGACTTCGTTCCGCAGGCCTTCGATCGTGCCGCACTCGATGCGGCCATCGGCAGGGTGCCCGTCGACCTGATCGCCGAGACCGTGCTGTGGGGGACACCGGACACCATCCACGCCGAGATTCGCGACCGGGTGGATGCCGGGCTGCGCCATCTGGTGATTCAGCCCGTCTCGGCCATGATCTCGAAGAGTGACGCCGCGTTCAGCGTTCGTTCGATGATCGGGTTGCAGCGCCGACTCAAGCGCGAGGGTGTTTGAGGGAAGACGGGGCGCTCGCCCCTCGCGTCCGGCAGCAGGCGAGCCACCGTTAACCTTTGCGCATGATCATCGCCCGCGATGTTGCGGTCGATGCCGGGGCTCGACGTTTGATTTCCGGTGTCTCCTTTTCTCTCCAACCCGGTGACAAGGTCGGCCTGGTGGGTCCGAACGGCGCGGGCAAAACGACGCTGATGCGGACGCTGGCAGAAGAACGGCCACCGGCTGAAGGGCACCTTGCCCATTCAGGAGTGGTCGGATACCTGTCGCAAGAGGCAGCTCTGCTGGAGATCGACGACGCCGAGGTCACCGCATTGGAGCGGATCCTGATGGCTCGCGAGATCGGCACCCTGGAGCGCCAGATGGAGCACGTTCGCAAGCAGATGGCGGCCGCAACCGGGGACGAGAGGGATCGGCTGATCCGCCGTTTCTCCCGCATCGACGACGAATTCACCGCAGCCGGCGGCTACGTGGCGAAGGCCGAGGCCAAGCGGTTCGGCTTCTCATTGGGGATCACCAGCGACGAGCTCGATCAACCCGTTGTGACGATGTCCGGCGGGCAACGGCGCCGGGTCGAGCTCGCCCGCATCTTGTTTGCCGAGACCGACACGCTGCTCCTCGACGAGCCCACGAACCACCTGGATCTCGACGCAAAGGCGTGGCTGATCGAGTTCCTTGCGTCCTACAAGGGTGGGCTGCTGGTGATCAGCCACGATCTGCCGCTGCTCGACGAATCGATCACGTCTGTGCTCGCCGTCGAAGGCGGCGAGCTCGAGCCATTCCGCGGCAACTACACGTACTTCCTCACCGAACGTGACCGGCGGCGGGCGCAGAAGCTACGCGAGCGCAAACATCAGGACGAGAAGATTGCCCGTCTCGAAGAAGGCATCCGGCGGTTCAAGGGCAGTACGGAGAAGATGGCGAAGCGGGCACGCTCGTGGGAGACGCGGGTGGACAAGCTCAAGGCGCAGCGGGTGGAAATCGCCAAGAAGGGTAGGAACGTCGCGGTCCGGTTCCCGCAGCCCCCGGCGTCGGGGAGGACGCCGCTGGTTGCGCACGGCCTCGCCAAGGCGTTCGGCCACAACGTGGTGTTCGTCGACGTCGATGTCGACGTCGACAGGGGAGAGCGGCTCATCATCATGGGACTCAACGGCGCAGGGAAGACGACGCTGCTACGCATCCTCGCCGGAGTGGAGTCGGCCGATCTCGGTGAGGTCGAGCTGGGTCACAACGCATCGCTGGGCTACTACGCCCAGGAGCACGAGCAGATCAAAGCCGGCAGCACGGTGCTGGAGCACATGCGGTATGTGTCGGGGCTTCCGGACAGGGAGCTGCGCTCCGTGCTGGGGCACTTCCTGCTCGCCGACAAGGTCGATCAGGACGCGGGCACCCTGTCAGGCGGCGAGAAGACCAAGCTCGCACTCGCCCAGGTCTCGGTTGGCGCCCACAACGTCCTGCTGCTGGATGAGCCCACCAACAACCTGGACCCGCAGGCGAAGGAGGCGCTACTCGGCGCACTCGCTCAGTACGAGGGAACCCTGATCCTGGTGAGCCACGACACGGGCTTCGTCGAGGACCTCGGTCCCGACCGGGCGATTCTCATGCCCGACGGGGCGACATCGTTCTTCGACGAGTCGATGCTGGATCTGGTCGCTCTCGCGTGAGCCGGCGGCGGAACCTCACACGCCTTCTTCGCTGGAGGTCAGGCTCAGCTCTTCTCCGATGACTTCGGCCGACAGCGACGACAAGTGCTCGCCGTCCCAGAACGTGACGGTGAGCTCGTCCCCGCGTTCGAAGAGGAGATCCGTCACGAAGCCGGCCCTGGGGGTGGCGGCATTGAGGACGAGGGAGCCGTCAACGAGTGAGATGCTGACCCGACCTCCTACCAGTTCCACGATCTCCGGTTCGGGTGGTCGGGGGCCCACGCGAGGTACCTCGGGTTCCTCGCCGTAGTCGCCTGCCTCGTCGAAATCGGTAGGCAGGGCGTGCCCAGTCGACGCCAGCAGGATTTCGTCGCCGGGGAGTAGCTCCTTCTCCGTCGGCCGGGCTGTATCGTCGCCCGGCGCTTCGAGGCTGTTGTCGCTCTCCGGTGCGAGGCAATTTGTCAGAGAGGCTGAGCCGCCGGAGGCAAGGGGCTCGCTCGTGACGCATGGATCCTCGATTGTCACCGGGAGAGCAGCTACTTCAGCCGCCGACAGTGGCCGGAGGGGCCGATCGTTGACCTGCCCACCGGCTACCGCTACAGCGCCCGCCGAAACCAGTCCGGTGGCGACGGCTACTACAGCCCAGCCGACGACGAGAAGGAGTCTCTGCCGCAATGACGTCATTGTGCGACGGGCCTCCTTTCGACGTGGTCAACAACCCTTTAAGGATTGTATAAGTCGCCCTTGAGAAATCCCGCAAGGGCTTTACGCTCTGTCGCATGGCATCCGTGATCATCATCGAAGACGAGCAGCGAATCCGCGAGCTCGTGGCCCGCGTCCTTGCCGATCAAGGATACGACGTCTTCGCCGTACCGTCGGCGATGGAGGGTCTTCAGGCGGTCGTGAGGGCCACTCCCGACCTCGTCATCCTCGACATGGGACTCCCCGATCTCGACGGTTCAGAGCTCCTCAAGATGATTCGCGCCGTTTCCGAGGTGCCGATCATCGTCGCCACCGCTCGCGGCGAGGATCGTGACATCGTGCGGACGCTCGATGCCGGGGCGGACGACTATCTCGTCAAACCGTTCTCCGTCGAGCAGCTCGAAGCCAGGGTGCGTGCTGTGCTCCGCCGGTCGGGAAGCGAGGGCAGGCCCGGCCCGATGGCGGTGGGTGATCTCACGGTGGATGCGGCGGCCCGGGAAGCTCGCCTCGGGGGCGAACGCCTCGAGCTGAGCCCGAAGGAGTTCGACCTGCTGCGCTTTCTTGCAGAGCGGACAGGGGAAGTCGTCTCCAAGCGGGAGCTGCTGGCCGAGGTGTGGCGCCAGCCGTATGGCGGCAGCGAAAAGACCGTCGACGTGCACATCTCGTGGCTGCGGAAGAAACTCGGCGAATCGGCCGCGGAGAGCCGCTACGTCCAAACCGTCTTTGGGGTCGGCGTGAAGCTCGTGGATCCGACGTGAGAAGGAGCCTCGCGCTCGTCTCGCTTGCGGTGACGGTGCTCGTCGTCCTCGCCTTTCTCGTGCCCCTTGCGCTGCTGGTTCGGGATCAGGCTGCCGATCGGGCCCTGTCGAGGGCCGAGCGAGATGCGCAGGCGATCGCTGCCGCACTTGCGGTGGCCCCATCTACCGGCGGCGGTGAGGTCAATCCCGAACTCGCAGGTGTCGTCCTGGACGCCTTCGGGAACCAGGAGCACTTCTCGATCATCTTCCCCGACGGGACCGGGGTCGGGGCGCCGTACGTCGCCACTCCCGGCCTCGCTCAAGCGCTCGGCGGCGCCGCGTTCACCGCACAGATCGACGGTGGGGCCGAGGTGCTGGTTCCGGTGCTGGTCGCCGATGCTCCCGCAGCAGGCTCGACCGTTGTCGTGCGCACGGTGGTGCTGGATTCCGAGCTCACCGAGGGCGTTGGCACCGCATGGTTGATGCTCGGGGCGCTTGGTGTTTTTCTGGTGATGGTTGCCGGGCTCGCTGCGGACCGGCTCGGCCGCAACATCGTGCGTCCGGTCAGCGTGTTGTCTCGCGCGGCTCGGTCCCTCGGTGATGGCGATCTCGACACGCGGGTCGAACCGGCCGGTCCTCGCGAGGTTGCCGACGTCGGTGAAGCTTTCAACTTCCTGGCGCGCCGGCTCGAGCTGTTGCTCGATCAGGAAAGGGAATCGGTCGCCGACCTGTCGCACCGGCTCAGAACGCCGCTGACAGCGCTGCGTCTGCAGGCGGAGACGCTGTCGAACAAGGACGAATCCGTTGGGCTGATCGAGGACATCGAGCGTCTCGAGGGCGCTGTCGACAGAATGATCGAGGAGGCGAGGAGGCCGTCGCGAGACTCGACCTCGACACCCGAGTCGGATCTCGCCAAGGTTGTGCGGCATCGTGCCCCCTTCTGGAAGGTGCTTGCCGACGAACAGGGCCGAACTGTCGATGTGCACACCACAGGCGGTGAGCTGCGGGTGCCGATCAACAGCGAGGAGCTTGGTGCGCTGTTGGACACGCTGCTCGAGAACGTCTTTTCCCACACCGAGCCGGGGACCGGGTACGCCATCTGGGCTGGTCCCGACGGCAAGGACGGCGTAGCGCTGATCGTCGAGGACGATGGTCCCGGCTTTCCCGAGAAGGGGTTGGTCGAGCGGGGGGCGAGCGCGGCCGGTTCTACTGGACTTGGGCTCGACATCGTTCGGCGCGCCGCAGTGCGCACCGGGGGTGCAGTCCACCTCGGGAGCCGTCCAGGGGGAGGGGCACGCGTCACCGTGCAGTTTGGGCGAGCCTCGGTCGGCGACCGCATCGTGACCACTGGTTGAGGTTCAGCTGGTGGTAGCGACTTCCCGCACGGTCGCGGTCTCTGTGGGGGTGAGTGCGGCTGCGAGGTCCGCAACTCGTTCGGTGACGAGCCGGTAGTGCGCCCATCGCCCGTCTTTCCGCCGGCTGAGGATTCCCGCCTCGGTCAGCGTGCGGAGGTGGTGGCTGACGGTTGGTTGGGACACGCCGAGCGGCTCGACAAAATCACACACGCACAGCTCTTCATGCAAGCTGAGGAGGCTGATGATCCGCAGTCGCACAGGGTCGGCGATCGCCTTGAGGGCGACGGCGAGTTGTGCGGCCGATGCGACATCGAGGGCAGGCTCTGTGGCCGGGGTGCAACATCTGGGGAGTTCGCTCATATTGATATATTGACATAGATCGATCGATGTGCCAAAGTCCATCGTATTGACGACTATCGATATGAGGAGGCTGGTTCGACATGGAGAACAGCACGGCGACGATCGCACCCGGGGGAAGGCTCCAACTGGCGCTGCGCGTGACCAATCTCGATGCGGCCATCGAGTTCTACTCGAAGCTCTTTGCCGCGGAACCCGCAAAGCGACGTGACGGATACGCGAACTTTGCGCTGGATGCGCCACCGTTGAAGCTCGTACTGATCGAAGGCGAAGGGGGCGGCGGTCTCGACCATCTGGGGGTCGAAGTGGCCGATACGGCAGAAGTCGGTGCTGCCGCAGATCGCCTGGAAGCCGCCGGTCTTGCGGCCTTCAGCGAGGAGAACGTCTCCTGCTGCTACGCCCGCCAAGACAAGGTGTGGGTACACGGTCCCGACGGCGAACCATGGGAGGTCTACACCGTTCTCGGCGACACCGACACCATGGCATCAGATGCCCCCGCAAAGATCACGGCACCCAGCACGACGACCGACACAGGAGCCTGCTGCAGCCCGGAATGCTGTGCCTAGCACCCAGGTTCCCCCTTTTTCGACGGGAGCGGGAACGAGGTAGGTGGTTTCAGGGTGTGGCGCTCTCCGCCTTTGGTACCCGTCGCTTCTGGCGACTCGAGGCGCAATGCAATTGGGGCCCACCTCGTGGGCCCCAATGGGGGTCTGGCCAAGCAGAGCGCTCTCCTCAGTTGCTCCACCAATGCCGTATTGCGCCCAGAGCTCGGGCACAGGGGGATAGCGTCCCCGAGCTCCTGCATTGGGACCATCGTGCCAGACAACGGGTTAGGCCGGCATCCAGCCGATCACAAGATGCGGTAAAGACTGCAGGCGGCTCGACTCAGCCGCCGACGTCGGCGAACCAATCCTCGAACCCCGCCCCGGCTGCCCCCGAGGACGAGATCGAGAGCGCCTCGCTCGGCACCTCGACGAAGGCCCCAGCCGTCCATATTCCGGCCTCCACCGCAACGGATGAGCGGCCATGGTCCGGCGAACCCCACTCGACGTAGTCCACGATGCTGTTGGGATCGTCGAACACCGCGTCGGTGTAGAGCCCGAGCTCCCCGCCGTCTCGCGTCACAGGACCAACCGCCCTCGCCAGATCAAACGTGGCGACGAGGCTCACCAGATCGTCAGGAGCGACATCGCCGAGACCGATGCCGACGGTGTCGCCCGGCTGTAGCTCGAATTCGGGCAGCTGTTTGTAGCCGGGTCGCTGGCAGAGCCAGTGGTCGCTCAGCTCGATCGGGTTTCCCCCTACGTTGGTGACGGCAATGTAGGTGGCGGGCTCGAAGACAACCCGCGTGATCGCCAAGACGCCGGGACCTGCGCTGATTGTCGTGGTCGTCGTCTCGGCCACGGTGGTCGTCGAGGCCGACGTCGTCGTGGTGGTGTCGCCCGGCGCCGTCGTGTCGTCCTGAGCGCTCGAGGTGGTTGTCGTCGTACCTGGCTCGCCGACAATGGTCGTCGCCGTGGCGGCAGCAGCAGTCGTCGTGGGGGATGCGTCGTCCCCGCTGCATGCCGTTGCCAGCAGTACGGAAACGATTACAAGGAGAAGGAGTCGTCGCATGGAAGAACACTACTGGCGGGCGGGTCCAACCCGACCGGTATTCTCGGTGTATGGCTTCTGACTTGGACATCGCCCTTCCCCCCAACTACCCGGTCGATTGGGAGACCGACATCCTCCTGAAAGACGGATCTACGGTCCATCTGCGACCGATCCGGCCGGATGACGCGCAACGGCTCAACGACCTCATCTCACGGATGTCTCGGGAGAGTGTGTATCACCGCTTCTTCCGGGTGAAGAAGCGGCTGGATCCTGACGAGCTCGAGTACTTCACGGTCCTGGACTACGGCGACCGCATGGCGTTCATCGTCGAACGCGACGACAAGATCATCGGAGTCGGCAGGTACGACAGGCAGAAGGCGGGAAGCCACGTCGCCGAAGTGGCCTTCGCCGTGTCCGACGACGATCAGGGTCACGGCATCGGAACCCGCCTGCTCGAGTACCTCACGGCCTACGCCAGACCCCGCGGCATCAGTGCGTTCCGGGCTTTCGTCCTCGCCGACAACCACGCGATGATTCGCGTGTTCCGCGGCGCAGGCTTTCGCATGCACCGCGAGCTCGACGAAGGCGTGTACACCGTTGAGTTCCCCACCGAGGAATCCGACGAGACCATCGCTGCATCGGAGGAGCACGAGAAGCGTTCAACGGCGGCGAGTATCACGCCGCTGTTCTACCCGTATTCGATTGCCGTGATCGGCGCCAGCCGCGATCCGCGCTCGATCGGGGGAAGGCTCATGGCGAACCTGCTTGCCGGTGACTTCACCGGTCCGGTCTACCCCGTGAATCCAAAAGCTGAAGTCGTGCGTTCGATGCTCGCCTACAAGTCGGTGCTCGACTGCCCGACGACCGTCGATCTCGCCTTTGTCGTCGTCCCGGCTCCGCTGGTCTTGCCGGTCGTCGAGGAGTGTGCCCGGAAGGGTGTGAAGGGGCTGATCGTCATCTCGGCCGGTTTTGGCGAGACCGGAGAGGCCGGTCGCGCCATGGAGAACGAGCTGCTCGAGCTCGTCCGCGAGAAGAGCATGCGGATGGTCGGCCCCAACTGCATGGGCATCGTGAACACCGACCCGGCGGTGCAGATGGACGGCCAATTTGGCCCCATCCGCCCGACGCGCGGCAACGTGGCGATGTCCTCGCAGTCGGGTGCGCTTGGCATCGCCATCCTCGACTACGCCACGCAGTTGAACATCGGGATTTCGAGCTTCGTCTCGGTGGGGAACAAGGCCGACATCTCCGGCAACGATCTCCTGATGTATTGGGAGGATGACCCGGCGACCGACGTGATCCTGCTCTATCTCGAGTCCTTCGGCAGCCCGCGCCGATTTGCACGAGTGGCGCGGCGGATTGGCCGTCGCAAGCCGATCGTTGCGGTCAAGTCGGGGCGGACGGCAGCAGGAGCAAGGGCTGCCAGCTCTCACACCGGGTCGCTGGCGAGTCTCGACATCGCCGTCAACGCCCTCTTCCACCAGACGGGTGTGATCCGCACCGACACGCTCGCAGAGCTGTTCGACGTCACGGCGCTGCTGGCGAACCAGCCGCTCCCGAAAGGTCGCAGGATCGGCATCATCACCAACGCCGGGGGTCCGGCGATTCTCGCCGTCGACGCTCTCGAGTCCGAAGGACTCCAGGTGCCCGAGTTCTCCCCATCGCTCCAGGACCAGATCGTCGAGCATCTGTCGCCGGAGGCGGCGATTCGCAATCCCGTTGACATGATCGCTTCAGCAGGACCTGAGCAGTACCGCGCCTGCATCGATGCCGTCATGAGCTCGGACGAGGTCGATGCGGTGATGGCGATTCTCATACCGGCGTCTCCCGAGGGGGTTGTCGAAACTGCTGCGGCGATCGCCGAGGCCGCAGCGACGCACCATGGTCGTAAGCCCTTTGTGGCGGTGTACATGAGCTCCGCAGGGGTCCCTGCCGATCTGGACGACATGGACAGCCAGCTTCCGGTGTATCCGTTCCCCGAGCAGGCGGCGCGAGCACTGCGGAAGGCCGTCCAGTACGCCGAGTGGCGGGCGCTTCCGGTGGGCACCGTCCCGCAGTTCGACGATGTCGATGCGGACGCTGCAAGTGCTGTCATGGCGAGAGCACTCGACCGTCTCGACGGCGAGGGCGGCTGGATGGATACCGAAGAGATCGATGCTCTACTCGGTGCGTACGGGTTGCGGGTACCGCAAGCGGCCGTCGCAACGACGGCAGACGAAGCGGCCACGATCGCCGCCTCGTTCCCGGGGCCGGCCGTTCTGAAGGTGATCGCCGACTCGGCCGTCCACAAGTCCGACGTCGGTGGGGTCATCCTCGACGTCGAGGGCGACGACGCCGTCCGCAACGCTTTTCGTAGCGTTACCGATGCGGTCCCAGACGCTGCCGGCGCAATGGTGCAGGAGTTCGTGTCCGGGGGACATGAAGTCCTCATTGGCGTGACCCAGGACCCCAATTTCGGCCCACTCATCGTCTTCGGGCTTGGCGGGGTGTTCGTCGAGTTGATCGGCGATGTCGCCTTCCGCATTCATCCGCTCACCGATGTCGACGTCGACGAGATGATCGGCCAGGTCCGTTCCAGCAAGCTGCTCGACGGATATCGCGGTGGCGAGCCCGGAGACGTCGCAGCGGTCAAGGACGCCCTCCTGCGTGTCTCCACTCTCGTCGAAGACTTCCCCGAAATCGTCGAGATGGATTTGAACCCCGTCAAGGTGGCGAGACCGGGCGAGGGTCTCAGTGTGGTCGATGCCCGGATCCGGATCGAACGTGTCCCGCACATCTGGATTCCTGAGCCGGCGCTCCGGGCCGCAACGCCCAGGTCCCGTAGGCTGCCAGAATGAGAACTCGCAGTCCTTCAGGAGGCCGGCCGTGCAAGTAGTTGACGTCATGACCACGGATGTCATCACCGTGACTGCCGATACGTCGATCACGAATGCGGCGCGACTGATGTTTCGCAATCGAGTCAGCGGTTTGCCTGTCTGCGACGAGGACTCGTGCCTCGTTGGCATCATCACGGAAGCGGACTTTCTCCGTCTCGAAGTCGCCCGGCAGGAGGCCGATGCGCTCTCCCCTGTCGAGACCGTTGGCGAGGTCATGAATCGAGGCGTGCTCACGATCGGACCTGATGCCGCTATCGTCGACGCAGCCCGCCTCATGGTCGTCAACGACGTGAACCGGCTGCCCGTCGTTGACGCCCAGTCGAAGATCCTCGGCATCATCTCTCGTCTCGACGTGGTTGCGGTCTTCACCCGGCCGGACGACATCATCGAAGACGAGATTCGGGAAGACGTCATCCGGCGTGTGCTGTTTGTCGACCCGGATTCCATCTCCGTCGGCGTCTCGGGTGGCGTAGTGACGTTCGAGGGCCAGATCGGCACGAGGACGGAATCTCGACTGCTCGAAGAGCTCGTCCGGCGCCTCGACGGGGTGATGCGAGTCGACAACCAGCTCAGCTGGCGTATCGACGACGAGCGGCCTTGAGGCGCATCTGGCGCAGCTTCACCACCGGAGACGGGGTCAAGCTGGCAACCGAGCGCACCATTTGGGGAGCACCATCTGCACCCGTCGTGCTGGGTTCCCATGCCACCGGCTTCTGCAAGGAGGTCTTCCGCCCGGTCATCGACGGCATCATGGGCGAGGCGGATGCGGGTGACATACTCACGTTCGACCACCGTGCCCACGGTGACTCGACGGTTCCCGATCCGCCCTACGACTGGTGGGACCTCGGCCATGACGTGCTCACCGTGCTCGACGGCGCCAACGGCGTCATCGGGGTCGGCCATTCCGCAGGAGCGGCGTCTCTGCTGCTCGCCGAATTGCTCGCGCCCGGAACCTTCTCGTCCATGGTGTTGGTCGAGCCGATCGTGTTCCCCGGCCCGTACGGTCGCGCCGAACATGCCCTTGTGGAGGCCGCGCTCAAGCGCAAGGCCAATTTTGCTTCTCCCGCGGCCGCTTTCGAGAACTTCGTCGACAAGCCTGCGTTCTCGGGGTGGGACAACGCCGCACTCACGGCATACGTCGAGGGCGGGTTGCGGCCCGATCGAGACCATTGGACCTTGAAGTGCCCGCCGGAGGCCGAGGCCGAGTTCTATCGAGGTTCAACCGCCCATGCTGCGTGGGAGCGGCTTGGGGAGGTGGCCAGCCATATCACCTTGATTGCCGGGGAGCACTCGGACACCCATCCGGGGGAGTTCCTCGAACGCACCGCTGAGCAGCTCGGCGGGGGCCACGTGGAGGTTGTGCCCGAAACGTCGCACTTCGTCCTCATGGAGCAGCCCTGGCTGGTTGCATCCCACGTCCTGTCCCGGATCGCCGCCGAATCCGGTCAGATAACCACCGGCCGGTAACATCCCTTCCGATGCTCATCGCCCCCTCACTCATCGCGTCGGTCGCCGGGCAACTCGGCGGCGATGCCGACAGCTACCGGTTTGCCGTTGCCGCCACTGAGGTCGATCCCCTCGAGTTCGTGACCGCCGCCGCACCGGTGTTCGCTTCGGCGCGCTATCTGGCCACGACGGATGGACTGCGCATCGGCAGTGTCGGTGCGGCATGGCGCAGCCAGGCTTCAGGTTCCGAGCGGTTCCAGAGAATGGAATCGGCGTGGCACGGGAAGCCGGCCATGCCGCAGGAGGCCCGACTTCTGCTGGGGTTCTCCTTCTCACCGGACGGGCCGCGCACCGAGGAGTGGGACGGGTTTGCCGCCGCGGAAACGGTCCTGCCGCTCGTCAGCGTCATCGCCGATCAGACCGGAACGCGGATGGTGATTGCCGTCCCGCCCGGGGCAGAACCCGGTGGCATCATTGCCACACTGCGTGAGCTGGCGTCGCCGAGCGAGCCGCGCCTGCCCGGTCTCGGCGATCACTCCGTGCACGCCGACCCCCCAGGCCCGGAATGGTGCTCCGCCGTCGAAGAGGCCGTCCATGCGATCACGTCAGGGCTGCTGCGGAAGGTCGTGCTCGCCCGGTCGGTCGTCGTGGAGACGGAGATGTCGATCGATCCGTTCGAGGTCGTCCGCCATCTCCAAGAGCGCAACCCTCACTGCCACATCTACAGTTGGCAGATAGGGGACACGGCCTTTGTCGGGGCCAGCCCCGAGCTGCTGATCGGGACCCGCGACCGGTCGGTCAGAGCCAGCCCGCTCGCCGGTTCGGCAAGGCGAGGCACCGGCGACGAGGAGGATCGTGCCGTCGGCGACGCCCTGCTATCGAGCACGAAGGATCGACTCGAGCACGCCCTCGTGGTCGACGACATCGCTGCCCGCCTCCGGCCCTTGACCAATGAGCTGTGGGTTCCCGACGCTCCCGTCGTGCGTCGCGTAGCGACCGTCCAGCATCTGATGACGGAGATCGAGGGCACCATGGCGAACGGCACGTCGCTCTTCGGCCTGGCCTCGACCTTGCACCCGACGCCTGCCGTCGGTGGGACGCCGCGGCGGGAGGCAACCGCTTTCATCGAGAAGGTCGAGGGCATGGATCGCGGTTGGTACAGCGGAGGGGTCGGCTGGCTGAGCCCCGATGGTGACGGCGATGTCGCTATTGCGTTGCGTTGCGGGCTCATCAACGGATCGGTCGCTCGCCTCTACGCAGGCAACGGCATCGTGGCGGATTCTGAGCCCGAAGCCGAGCTGCTGGAGACTCGCTGGAAGTTCCGCCCCCTGTTCAACCTGCTCACGGCGACCTGATGAGATCTCGGATCGCATTGGTGATCCGCAACCGCAGCGCGGCGATCGCCTTGCGGTCGGTGCGTACCTGAACCAGCTTGGGGCTGGCAGTCGCTACGTGGGCGGCGAGGTCGTCGGCATGCTTCACGTCGTAGGCGTCCAAGCCGAATGCGCCGGCAATCGCCACGAAATCGGTCCCGTGCGGCGTCCCGAAGACTCGCTCGAACCGGGCGGGGTCGACTGTGCGGGGGTCGGCCTGGGGCAGCAGCTCGAAGATACCGCCCCCGTCGTTGTGCACGACGACGATGGTCAGCGGCACCCGCAGGCGCACCGCGGTGGCGAGCGCTCCGACGTCGTGTAGCGCGGCTACGTCGCCGACGTGCGCCACGGTCGCTACGCCCGTGGCGGCAACCCCCAGCGCTGTTGAGATCGAACCGTCGATCCCGTTGGTGCCCCGATTGGCGAAGACGGTCAGAGGCTCGGCTCGGGGTGCGGCAAACGCATCGACGTCGCGGATCGGCATCGAGGACCCGGCAAACAGCGCCGCCCCGGGTGGCGCCGCTGCGGCGATGGTCGTGGCGATCAGCGGCTCATTGGGAAACGGCGTTGTGTCGAGGATTTCATCGACCAGGGCGATGGCTGCGCGGTCGCGGTCCAGCCATCGCTCCATCCAGTCGGGTGGCGCAGGCGCAGGTTCAGCGAGGCACTGCGCCGTCGACGCAGGGTCTGAACGCACGATCAAGGAAGCCGACCGGAGAGGATCGCGCCCCGTCTTGTCGACCACGACCTGGGGTACTTCGGAGTGTTCGGCGAGCCATCGCCACACGGGCTTCGATGTGGGGAGTGCTCCCCAGCGGACGACCACTTCAGGGGGGTCGAGGTCGAGTGCGCCTGCGCCGGCCAGCAGATCGGCAGCGGCGATGACCGCACTCGATCGTGGACCGAATCGCAGCCCGGACTGGGGGTCCGCCACGACTGCCGCATTCAGCGAGACGGCAAGTCGATCGATGTGTGCGGCGGCGCCGGCCGGCAAGGCGCCCGCAACGAACATTGCCCTGCGGCCCGTCACGAGGTCGGTCATCGCAGCTGCGGCCGCTTCATCCGGGACCGATGCCGCCGCACCAACCGTGGGGAGGGAACTCGTCACGTACCGTTGCACCGGCTCAACCGAGGTGGCTGAGGGTGCACCGTGGAGGGGCTCGCGGAACGGCAGGTTGAGATGCACCGGCCCCGCCGGGTCTTCCGTGGCAATTCCCCATGCCCGCGCTGCGAGGTGAGGAGCATGCGAGACCGCGGCCTCATCGGGTGGGGCTCCCTGGTGGAACCACTTCACCGCATCGCCGTACAGCTTGATCTGGTCGATCGCTTGGGGCGCCCCGACGTCGCGCAGCTCGGGAGGGCGGTCCGCCGTGAGGATGAGCAGCGGCACGCGACTCTGCGCCGCCTCGACGACAGCAGCGTGGTATTCGACTGCCGCAGTCCCCGACGTGCACACGAGGGCAACGGCGCGGCCTGAGGCGCGTGCCAGCCCGATGGCGAAGAACCCCGCGCTGCGTTCATCGTGGTGAATCCAGTCGCGGATGCCGTCGTGTCCGGCAAAGGCCAGCGTCACCGGCGTGTTGCGCGACCCGGGGGACAGGCAGACGTCCGTGACCCCCAGCCCGTGCAGCGCATCAACGAGGGCGACGGCGAAGGCATCGTTCGGGTTGGACAGCACGGCGAAAGCCTACTGGCAACTCTTCGAGTTCCTCGGGACGGGCTGCGCAACTCCAGGCGCCATACCGGATACCGGATACCGGATACCGGATACCGGCTACCGGATACCCGATACGGATACCGACGTGCGCAACTGCGGCACACGGGGACTCCTTCACCACTCTTCTACCCTCTGGGGATGCGCGCATTGGTGTATGGGGCGATGAATCCGGACCTCGTTCACGTGGTGGATCGGGTTCCTGCGCCCGGCGACGACGTTCGATCGCACTCGTGGCAACTCACCTGGGGTGGCAAGGCGGCCAACGCTGCCGTCGCCCTCGCCACTTGGGGAGTGGACACCCGACTGACGGGTCTGGTGCTCGGTCTCGATCCGCTTGGCGACGCGTTGTTGGATCGACTCGACCGGCCCCACCTCGACCGATCGTGGATCCACCGCGATGCGGACGTGGCGACGCAGCACTGCATCATCTTGCTGACCCCTGACGGCGACCGCACCATCGTGTGCGCTGGGTACGAAGGTTCGCAGTGTGGCAGAGCGTTCCTGGACGCCGCCTGGAGCGGTGTCGACGTGCTGCTCGTCGATGGTTTTGGAGGTGAGGCCGCACGGGCCGTCGTCGAAGAAGCGCATCGGCGACAGATCCCCGTCGTATGGCTCGATGCCCCATCGGGTGCGCCTGCTGCAACGGTCGTCGTGTGGTCCCGCCACGAGCACACGGAGGCGGAGGCTGAAGCTCTCGCCGGGGACGGCGCCTCGGTTGTGCTGACCGCAGGGCCCGAGCCGCTCATTGCGTGGTGGGGGGAGCTGCGGATCGAGGTACGTCCCCCGGCGATCGACCCTGTCGACGCGACCGGAGCAGGGGACGTGTTTGCCGCTGCGATCGCATTCGGGATCGCGTCGGGCTGGGAACCCGGTCGTGTGGTGGCCCACGCCGCGGCAGCCGGTGCGGCCGGCGCAGCTTCCTCTCGGGCCGTATCGCCATCGCTGGGCACGATTGCTGCGCTGTTCGAGGGCTGATCAGCCTCCAAGCGCTTCGGCAAGCGCCTCGTAGTCCGAGAGCGAGTTGTAGGCCTGGGCGGAGATGCGGAGCCATCGGTCGCCTCGAGCGGGCCCGTGGACAACGGCAACCTCGATACCGTCCGCAGCCAGCTCGAGCTGGAGCGCGTCGGGCTCCGTCGGAGGAGGGTGCGGAGCGGGTGGGAGCGGGAGCGCAGCCATCGACCCCAGCATGTCATCGGGGACAGGAGCGGCGGCTCCAAGGACGGGGAGGAGGACGTTGCTGCCCGCCAGCGCCAACTCCCGATTCCGGGCTCGTAGCTCCGCCCACCTGCCGGGATAGAGGGAGCCCATGAAGTCGATGGCGGCGGGTACGGCGAGATACGGCGTCGGGTCGTCTGTGCCGACCCAGTCGAAGTCGGCGTGGAACTGGGACCGGCCGGCGGGTCGCGACGATCGACCCCAGCCGACCGCAAGTGGCACGATTCCCGCGGTGGCCGGCTCACGGACCCACAAGAACGCGGCCCCCTTGGGGGCACACACCCACTTGTGGCAGTTGCCGGTGTAGTAGTCGGCGCCGACTGCAGTGACATCGAGATCGAGCATGCCCGGTGCGTGGGCGCCGTCGACAAGGACAGGGATCCCCCGCTCGGCCAGCTCGGCGACGATGCGTGGGATCGGGAACACGACGGCGGTGGAGCTCGTCACGTGGTCGATGAGCGCAAGTCGGGTGTGCGGGCTGGACGCTTCGAGGATTGCGGCGACCACCTCGTCTTCGCCGCCGATCGGCATTCCCACCTCTGCAACCACGATGCGACCGCCGCTCCGATCAGCGACGTATCTCGCCGCATTGACCGCGGCGCCGTAGCCGTGGTTGGTTACGAGGATCTCGTCTCCCGCCTCGAATTGCAGGGAGCGGAGGACGGAGTTGACACCCGCAGACGCATTGGAGACGAAGGCGATGTTGGCGGGGTCGGCGCCGACGAACCCGGCAAGGCGATTGCGGGCGTCGTCGAGGTGGGCTTGTCCCTCCCTGGCGAAAAAGCGCATCGGGTTGGCCTCCAGCCGTTGCCGCCACTCGGTCTGGGCGTCGAGCACGGCCTGGGGTGCGGCCCCAAACGACCCGTGATTGAGGTGAATCACTGCAGGGTCCAGACTCCATTGGTCTGCGAGTCGGGCCCGGGTCACCGCATCCTCACAGCAACACACCGACGGCGAACAACACACCTACGGCCAGTTGCAGTCGGGCGGTGCCTTTGAGTGCCGCGATCAGCGCGGGGCCGCTCACCTGCGAGACGATGGCCCGGACGATCGGCACCGCAAGCGGCACTGCGGCAAGCACCAACGCGGTCCACGGCGGCACGGCACCGACAATGGCGGCTACCACCGTGACGAGAAACGCCCCGATGATGACTGAGCTGAACAGGATCTCGGTGCGGTCCCTGCCCAGAATGACGGCCAGCGTACGTTTGCCGGCGACGGCGTCGGTTTCGATGTCGCGGATGTTGTTGGCGACGAGGATCGCGGTGGCGAGAAGACCCATCACGACGCCCCCGATCCACGCATCGAGTGGCGCCGAGCGGTCGTACACGAAGCGGGTCCCGACCGTGGCGACCAGACCGAAGAACACGAAGACGAACACCTCGCCGAGGCCGCGGTAGCCGTACGGCACGGGACCGCCGGTGTAGCCGAGGGCGGCGACGATCGACGTGACGCCGATGACGATGATCCAGGGGCCTGCGATCGTGGCGAGGTAGATACCCAAGAGGGCTGCCGTACCGAACACGGCGGACATCCCGATCTTCATCTGTTGTGGAGAGATCAGGCCCGAGGCGACCGCTCGCTGCGGCCCGATGCGGTCGGTGCCGTCGGTCCCGCGGATACCGTCGGAGTAGTCATTGGCGTAGTTCACCCCGATCTGGATGAGGAGCGCAGCGGCGAGAGTGGCGAAGAACGCATCCCACCGAAACACGCCATTTCGCTGGGCAAGGGCCGAGCCGATGAGCACCGGTGCCACCGCAGCCCACAACGTCGGGGGTCGGGCGGCGAGCAACCACGGGTTCACGGCAACCTCAGTAGTGCCACGGAAAGGGGGAGTAGTCCTGATCCCGCTTCTCGAGGAAGGCATCGCGGCCTTCCTGGGCTTCGTCGGTACCGTACGCAAGACGGGTCGCCTCGCCGGCGAACAGCTGCTGGCCCACGAGCCCTTCGTCGGGCAGGTTGAAGGCGTACTTCAACATTCGCTGGGCGGTCGGGCTCTTGGCGACGATCTCGCTGCCCCATTCCAGCGCAACCGCTTCGAGGTCGACGTGGGCGACGACGGCGTTGGCCATGCCCATGTCGTACGCATCCTGGGCCGAGTAGTCGCGGCCGAGGAAGAAGATCTCCCTGGCCCGTTTCTGACCGACCTGGCGTGCCAGGAGGGCAGACCCGTAACCCCCGTCGAAGCTGGCGACGTCGGCATCGGTCTGCTTGAACACGGCATGCTCGCGGCTGGCGATCGTCAGGTCGCACACGACGTGCAGGCTGTGCCCGCCGCCGACGGCCCAGCCGGGGACCACGGCAATGACCACCTTGGGCATGAAGCGTATGAGGCGCTGGACTTCGAGGATGTGAAGGCGCCCGAGCCTCCCCTGGTCGATCTCGGTGCCCTCTGCGTACTTGTAGCCGTCTCGGCCCCTGATGCGCTGGTCGCCACCGGAACAGAATGCCCACCCGCCGTCTTTGGGCGACGGTCCGTTGCCGGTGAGCAGGACGCACCCGACGTCTGAGGTCATGCGGGCGTGATCAAGCGCCCGGTACAGCTCATCGACGGTCTGCGGGCGAAACGCATTCCGCACCTCTGGTCGGTCGAACGCGATCCTGACCACACCAACACCTTTGGCGCGGTGGTACGTCAGGTCGTTGAACGTGAACCCGTCGACCGGTTCCCAAGTGGATGCGTCGAATATCTCTGAGACCATGCTGGCCGGATACTGTAGTGACGACCATGCACCTCCCTCCCTCTGCCGACTGGATCGGCCGCGCCGCGCAGACCCGTCCTAGCGCGATCGCCGTCGTGGAGGGGGACCGGAGCCTGAGCTATTCGGAGCTCGATGATCTCGTGGCGCGCACCGTGACCGGTCTCGTCCAGGTCGATCACGTCTCCCCGGGGAGCAGGGTCGGGGTCGTGGTGCGTCGTGATGCCACAACGGTTGTGTTGCTGTGGGCGATCTGGCGCATGGGAGCCGTCGCCGTGGTGTTCGATGCGGAGTCGCCGTTGCTCGCCGGCGGTCACGACACGATCAGCACGGAGTGGGGGCTGGCCGCGTTCGCAGCGCCGCAGGATGTCGCAATGCTCGAGCCCACGGCAGTGGCCGAGGCCCCTGCTCCGGCTGCGGAGCACACGTGGGTGCCGACGTCGGGCTCCACGGGTGTGCCCCGTCCTGTGATTCTGACCCACGGCAACGTCGCCGCTGCAGTTGCGGCATCCCAGGCTCGACTCGGCAATGGGCCGGCGGATCGCTGGCTGCTCGCCTTGCCGCTGTCCCACGTGGGCGGTCTGTCGATCTTGTGGCGTTCTGCCGCGGTGGGCGGCACCGTTGTGCTGATGGATCGATTTGATCCTGCGTTTGCTGCGCATGCGATGCGGGACGGCTACGTGTCCATGGGAAGTGTCGTCCCCACCATGTTGCACCGCATCCTCGATGCCGGCGAAGGTCCCTATCCGCACATGCGCGCCGTGCTGGTCGGCGGAGCGGCCGCACCGTCTCGCTTGATCGAGCGGGGTCTCGCTGCTGGGCTCCCTGTGCTGGCGACCTACGGCATGACGGAGACCTGTGCCCAGGTGACCACCGTCGATCCTGCCGAACCGGGATTCGGCGCAACGACCGTTGGCTATCCCCTGGAAGGCTTCGAGGTCACGATCGATCATCCTGACGGAAACGGATTCGGCGAAGTCCTCGTTGCCGGGCCTGCTGTGTCGCCCGGGTATGCCTTCGAAACGCCACGGCTCGGCCCACACCGCACCGGCGACATTGGGCGCATCGACGACAACGGCAGGTTGATTGTCGCCGGCCGAATGGACGACATGATCGTCACCGGGGGTGAGAACGTACGTCCCGCCGCCGTCGAGGCCGCCCTCCGTGAAGCTCCCGAGATCACCGAGATCGTGGTCTACGGATTGCTCGACGACGAGTGGGGCCAGGTCGTTGCCGCCAGCGCCGTCGTGGCAGCGGAGGATGCGGGCGCTGCGGATCTCGACCGCATTGCGAGTGCGCTGCTCCCGGCTGCACACCGTCCCCGGCAGTGGCGTATCGTCCCCTCGCTGCCGCTGCTCCCCAACGGGAAGGTCGACCGCACGGCGACCGCCGCCGAGCACTCCGCCGAGTAGCGCACGCGCCGCTCGATGCGGGCTACTTCAGACCGAGTTTGCTCAAGAAGGCGTCGCTGTTGGGCTCACGGCCCAGGAAGGCGCGGAGGTGGTCGATGGCGTCACGGGAACCGCCGGTGGCGAGGACCTCGTTGCGATACCTCATGCCGACTTCAGGGCTCGTGATGCCGTCGCGCTCGAACGCTGAGAACATGTCGTCGCCGTACACCCTGGCCCAGAGATACCCGTAGTAGCCGGCGTCGTATCCGCCCATCAGGTGGCCGAACGTCGCGGGGAAGAAGGTGTCCTCGTGGAACGGCAGCAGCGTGTAGTCGTACGCCCTGCGGTACACCTCCATGAGGTCCACCTCGTGGTCGACACCATGCATGCCGAGGTCGAGTTGGCCGAGGAACACCTGGCGAACCGAGAACAGACCTTCGTTGAGGTCCCTGGCGGCGACGAGGCGGGCGACGAGATCTTCCGGGATTGGCTCGCCGGTCTCGTAGTGGCGGGCGAAGCGTTGCAGTACCGCCGGTTCCCACATCCAGTTCTCCATGATCTGCGAGGGCGCTTCGACGAAATCCCACTCGGTGTCGTAGCCCGAGAACCGGATCTCATCGACGGTCGAGAGGCAGAAGTGGAGGATGTGCCCGAACTCGTGGAACAAGGTGAGTGCCTCGTCGTGCTTGAGCAGAGACGGCGCTGTTGCAGTTGGTTTGGTGAAGTTGGCGACGATCGCGGCCACAGGGATCGTTGTCGACCCGTCGAGCCGCTTCCCGCCGTAGACAATCGGGAACGCGGCAGCGTGGCCGTACTTCCCTTCCCGGGGGAACAGGTCGGCGTAGAAGTAGGCGATGGGAGCGTCGCTGCCCCTGTTCCGCAGCTCGTAGAGGAACACGTCGGGGTGCCAGGCCTTGGCGTCCTCGATCTGCGTGTATTCGAGTCCGAACACGTCCCCGGTGAGATCGAACATCCCCTGCACGGTCTGCTCGAGAGGGAAGTACGCCGCAACCTCGTCCTGGTCGATGCCGAAGTCCCGCTTGCGTTGGGTGTTGTCGAGGTAGTTGGTGTCCCAGGACCTGATGCCGCCGCCCACCTCGTCGGGCGCCACCGCGGTCAGCAATTCCAGCTCACCTTCGGCCATCTTGGTGAGACCCGGCACGATCGAATCGTAGAACTCGGCCACGGTGGCAGGGTCGCCCGCCATCTTGACCTCCATGGCGTAGTCGGCCCACGTCGGGTATCCGAGGATCGCAGCAGCCTTGCGTCGCAGTTCGACCGCTTCTTCGAGGAGCGGCCGGTTCTGAGTTGCAGCTCGGTTCCAGAACTTGTGCTGGAGCTGCTGCCGGAGGCTCCGGTCGGCCACCTGTTGCATGAAAGGGACGTAATCGGGGTACTCGAGGGAGACCAGATACCGTCCGTCGTCGCGCTTCTCGAGCCGCCCGATGTAGTCGTCGGATGCACCCGCAAGCTGCTCCTGCGTCACCTCGATACCGTCTTCGAACTCGTCGAGATTGCGGCCGAACTCGACTTCGATCTCAACCAGCCGTTGCCGCAGCGCTTGGAGCTCGTCTCTGGCGGCCTGGTCGAGCTCATGACCGGCGCGACGAAAGTCCCGCATGGTGAAGTCGAGCATCCGGCGCCTCGTGCCGCCCAGAGCTGCGGCTTCCTCGGCTGCGGCGAATGCTGCGATGGTCTCGAAGAGATCGCGGCGAAACACCAGATCGGTGTTCCATTTCGACAGACGCTCTTCTGCCTGCACGGCGACCTCTCGTACCGCTGCGTCGGGGTGGACCCGCGCCATGAAGACCGCCGCCCCGTAGGCGTCGCTGGTGATGCCTGCGACCTCGTCGAGGAGTGCAAGCGTTCCGGAATACGTGAGATCGTCACCGGTGGCGATCCGGTCGACAAGGGCATCGGCGGCGGCGAGGGCGTCTTCGGTGATCGACGTCACCGCCTCAGGTGTGACGTCTGCGTAGTCATGAATCATCGGCAGAGCCTAGGAAGCCCAAAAGGGGCAAAAAACCAACCGCTGCTCCGTCCCGGGAGGGGTGACGGAGCAGCGGCGAGGGGGCGAGCTTCGTGAGGGGGAGGTCTAGGGGCGGGGTCCAAGCGTGACGTCGAGCATGCGCTCGCCGGTTTCGCCCATGACGGTGAGCGTGATGGCGTCGCCGGCCCTCAGGTAGCGGAGCGTAACGACCAGGTCGTCCATCGTGGTGACGTCTTCGCCGTTGATCTTGGTGATGACGTCGCCGGCAAGCACGCCACCGACTTCGGCGCCTGTGGCGGCTTCAACGGAGCTGACCTCGACGCCCACTGCCACGCTGGCTCCCGCGACCGACTCGTCGAAACGGGTTGCCCCGAAGATGCCGAGGAAGGCGTGGTCGACGGTGCCGTCGGCGATGAGGTCGTCGACGACCCTCTGGACCAACTCGACGGGCGTCGCAAAACCGATCCCCTCGAGGCCGACGTCGCTGACGCCGACTGCGGTGGTGATGCCGATCAGCCGCCCCTGGGCGTCGACCAGCGCTCCACCGCTCGAACCTTGGGTGATGGGTGCATCCGTCTGCAGCATGCCGTACAAGATGTCATCTGCCGACACCTGGACCTGGCGGCCGAATGCCGAAACGACACCGACGGTCAGCGATGGGCCTCCGTCGAGGCCGAGGGGGCTGCCGACGGCCACCGCAGAGTCGCCGACACGAAGCGTGTCCGTCTCGCCGAACTCGATGGCGGTCAAGCCGTCCGCTTCGATTTGAAGCACGGCGACATCGGTGAGGGGATCGGTACCGATGAGGGTTGCGTCGTAGGTCGTGCGGCCGTCGGAGAGAACCACGCGGTAGCCGTCGCCGACTGCGACGACATGGTCGTTGGTGACGACGAGGCCGTCGTCACTGATGATCACGCCACTGCCTGTACCGCCTCCGACCTGCACTGTGACGATAGATGGGATCACTCTGTCGCCGATGGTTGCGGCATCAGGTGTCGCAAGGCCGAGCCGTTGGTCTGCGACCTGCGGCTCGTCGTCTGGGATCACCACGGCAGGTGCGGCGGCGGCGGTCTCGTCGACAGGCACCGGGTTCTGGTCGAGGAACAGGAAGCCCGCGAGGGCCAGACCTGCGCCGAGTATGCCGGCAACGAGCACCTGCCAGAAGCCGCCACGAGCCTTGGGAGCGGCAGGCTGCCCCGGTGGGGGGAGCGGGGCAACCCAGCCGACCTCCGGGACTTCCGTCCCCTCCAGATCGGCGGCAACGTCGAAGGGAGGCTCCTCGGGGAGACGCTGCCACACAGGATCACGGCTTCCGGTCGCCACCAGCCGCTCTGCTGCGGCGTCGGTTTCGCGTGAGTCCATGTGGTGGGTGCTCCTGTGTCCTAGGCCTCGACGGCGTGGACTTCGCGTCCACGCACCCGGGGGAACTTGATCGGGCTGTGCATGTGGCACGTGCCCTTGAGGTTGTAACGGGAGAGTGTTGTCGTGCATTCCTGTTGGGCGCAGACCCGAACGTCGTCAACCGTCTTGGGGCGGCGGCGGCGTCCCGTGAGCTTGCGGCCTGAGAGTGTTGTATCAACCATGGAGCACAGAATGCGTCGCAGGGCATAAAGCACCTGTAAACCATGTCTGAGAGAATCCTAAGAGCACGCCTTTTGCTAGGAAACTGCTGATCAACGTCAGTTCGAGCTCGTGACCGAGGTCGTGACCAGGCACCGTGGCGGACCCGCGAGCCCTCACGACGATTTGATCAGCAGTCTCTTAGCAGGCCGCACGCTGCGGGTCGTCCCGCCGGAGCGGGGGAGGTCGTTCAAGGGGCCATTCCCGTCGGTCCCGACGGGCCGAGCTGGTGGGGCGCTGCCTGTCAGGTGCCTGGTTCGGCGATTCCGATGACGGCCCTGACTGGGCGGTGGTCGGATTCGACCACCGGACCAACCTCTCGATCCGTCGACGTGAGGTCACGGCTGTAGAGGATGTGGTCGAGGGGAATGCGAAAGGGTACAAGCACGTGGGCGGGCCACGTCGCACCTAGGCCCGTCCCGAGCTGCGTGGTTGCCAGGTCCGCAGGTCCGACCAGAAGGGAGTATCCATGCGACCACGGCGTTGCGTTCAGGTCTCCTGCGACGATGACGGGGATCGTCTCGTCTGCGATCCGTTGCCCGACAAGGGCGAGGTCCGCGTTGCGGGATGCTGCCCGCGCCTGAGTGGTTGGGCTCGCCGGGTGGACGCCGTACACCGCTACCTGCCGGCCGTTGATCTCGGTCTCGAACCGCACCGCGACGCCGATCGTGTCGCTGCCCAGCAGACGCTCAACCGTCACCGGTTCCCGGGTCAGGACGGTCGCACCGAAGTCACGGCCGGGGGCGATGCCGCTGTTCACGGCGTAGTCCGTGAAGTCCGCAAGCTGGCCTTCTGCAAGGCGGGACGACTCGAACAGGATGATCACATCGGGGTTGTTGGCGAGCACCCAATCGAGCTGGGGGAGCGGTTCGAGGAGCTGGGTGTTGAACGTCACGATCTCGAGCCTCCCGGTGCCGATGGCTGGTAGCGGGGAGCCGACGAACATCGGGGCGAGCAGCGCCACGTTGACCACGACGGCCACAGCCATCCAGATCGCGGGGGTTCGCTCTTGGATCAGCACCAACAGCCCGGCGCACACGAACAGCACGACGGCGTACTGGGCGCGAAAGCTGGCGACGACGTCGAATCCCCACCACTGCCCGCCGAAGAAGCCCAGCAATGTCGCCAGCACGGCGAGCGCACCTACGACCAGGATGACTCTGCGCACCATCAGCCATCTCCGACCGCGTAGAAGAATCCGTCGCGAGAGCCGACGTAGACGTTGCCGCGCCACACCGCCGGCGTCGACTCGATGCACCCACCCGTGAACGCTTGCTCGGCGAGCACGCTGGGCTCGGTGGGATCTGCGACGTCGTATACCCGGAGGGCGGCAGCCGTGTCGCAGTTGACCGCGATCAGCAGGCGTCCGTCGGCGTAGACCGGAGACGACCAGGCGTGCCCGCCTACATCGTCGCTCCAGATCACTTCACCCGTTGCCGTGTCGATGGCGAGGAGGTCACCGGTGTTGGTGGCCGCAAACAGCGTGTCGCCGACCAGCGCAGGCGTCGCCCAGATGCCTCCATCGAGCCCCGACTCAGCGGGGACTGCCAGACCCCACACCCGCGGTTCGGCGGCGTCGGGGTCGAGTTTCACGAGCTGCCCCACCTCGCGACCGCGGCTCGTGCCGTGGTCGACCTGGGCCGCCACATAGATGTCGCCTGCGTCATCGACAACGATCGTCGCATCGACGTCGTCTCCGACCCAGTAGTCGAACACGACGCTGGCCTCGCCGTCGGGGAGCGCTCCGATGTCGACGCCGACGACTCGGCCGGCCGAGTTGGCGAAGTACGCTCGGTCCTCGAACACCGCGGTCGAGTTCTCGACACTCTGCTGCCGGCCTACGGCCCTGACGAGCTCGTCGGTGAACGCCGGCGTGTCGAAGACGATCTCAGGGTCCACCGTCACGAGACCGTCGTCGTCATAAGCGCGGTTGAGCTCGATGGCGAACCACCAGCTGTTCTCGCCGCCCTCGTACATCACCCCGTCGACGATGGCGGGGTTCGAGTCCCAGTCGTTGTTCCACATGCCGGGAACCGAGGCTGCGTCGAGGCTCCACAGCTCGGTCGGGGTGTCACGATCGAGCGCGATGATGCGAAATCTGGGATCGCGCGAGCCGCTGTACAGGAGCGGGAAGCCGTCGGGGTCGAGGGTGACCGAACCTTTGATGATGTCGCCCATTGGAAAATCGGGCCGGGTGCGCTCGCCTGTTGCCGCATCCAGGAAGTGGATCTTCTTGTCGTAGGCGCCGAAGATGACTTCTGTGATGCCGTCCGGGCGTTCCCACACCACCGGTTGCCCCGTCCACCCGCTCCCGCACCACTGTTTCGGTTCGCCCCCCACCGACGAGTTGCCGCACATGGGAGACTCGGGGAACCGCCATCTGACGTTGAGGTCGGTCGGGACAGGGCCTTCGCCGTAGTACGTCCGCGACGGATTCCCGCGGAACATCGTCAGCCCTACGACCTCACCGTGTGGGTTGCCGATTGCCGACGGCTCCGTTGTCGTCGTCGGTGTGGTCGTCGTCGTGGTCTCGGCGAGCGGCGACAGTGCCGTCAGCGTGGTCGACGTGGTTGGCTCGGGTGACGATGTCGCGGGAATCTCATCCCGCCCGGAGATCGTCACCGAGCATGCGCCGGCCAGCAGCGCAAACGCCGCAAAGGCGAGATGTGTGCGAGCCCTCCCCATGCGGGGAGAGCGTAGGAGACCCGCGTCGCTGTGTGGTGGACCTCCCGCGTCCTCTCACCTGCGGATTCCATCGCGGACGCCACAGCAGCGATGAGTCCCATCATCGCTACGCGCAGTTCTGGGGTTCGCAGGAGTCACCTACCCTGCTGTGGGTGTCTTCTCGTCATCCCAGCGGCATCCGGAGCCCTGAAGTCCGCTCGGGCCTCGGGCTTCTTGGACGCACGCTTCTGCAGTACCGCCGAGACTCGATGTGGTCCATCGCAGGTGCGCTGCTGTGGATGGCGCTCGTGGTGGCGATCCCGTATCTGATGGGGATCATCATCGACGATGCGATCGTCGCCGAAGATCAGTCGCTGCTGCTGCCGCTGGTTGTCATCCTGGTCACAGCAGGTCTCATCCAGGCCGTTGGGGTCGGCACCCGCCGATACTTCGGATTCCGGCTTTCGTATCGCGCCGAAGCGGACCTCCGCAACCGAATGTTTGCCCACCTGCAGCGGCTCGGCTTCAGCTTTCATGACGAAACGCCGACGGGGCAGCTCATGTCCAGGGCATCCTCGGATCTGTCCCAGGTGCGCCTCATCTTTGCGATGCTCCCCATCACCGTCGCCAACATCGGGATGTTCGTCGCCGTCATCACGGTGCTGGTGATCATCGACCCGATCCTCGGCGCCGTTGCCGCACTGACCATCCCTGCGCTCTTCCTGTCGGCGAACGCCTACGCCAAGCGGTCCATCGGTCTGTCGTTCGGCATCCAGGAGCGGCTCGCCGATCTGAGCCAGGTGGTGGAGGAGGCCGTCGGTGGGATCCAGGTGGTGAAGGCCTACGGGCAGGAGCGCCAGGAGCAGGCTCGCCTCGATTCGACCGCCGACCGCATCTACGACGAGACGATTGCGCTGGCTCGCCACTCGGCGACCTTCAGCCCGCTGTTCGAGCTCATTCCCTCTGCCGGTACGGTTGCGGTGTTGTGGCTCGGCGGGTTCCGCGTGGTCGATGGGGCGATCACCCTGGGCGACTTCGTTGCGTTCACGCAGTATCTGGCGGTGATGATCCTGCCCACCCGGATCACCGGATGGTTCTTCGCCAACCTGCCACGGGCCGCCGCCGCCGCAACCCGGGTCAAGGAGTTGCTCGGCACCGAACCCGACCCGCGCGATCCCGCCCACCCGGTCCACATGGGTGACGGCCCGGGTCAGATCGGATTCCGCAACGTGAGCTTCAGCTACCCCGAGGGTGGGGCAGTGCTCGACGGCGTCGACTTGGCGATCGCCGGCGGGACCTCCGTCGCCCTCGTCGGCTCCACGGGAGCAGGGAAGACGACCTTGGCGTATCTGATACCACGCTTCCTCGACGTCACGGAGGGGGAGGTGCTGGTCGACGGCGTCAACATCGCCCGGGTCGGCCTCGACGAGCTCCGCAGCGAGGTGGCCGTCGTGTTCCAAGACACGTTTCTGTTCTCGGCTTCAGTGCGAGACAACATCGCCCTCGGCGCACCGGACGCCACGGACGAGCAGGTGCGGGCGGCCGCCCGGCTCGCCAGGGCTCACGAGTTCATCTGCCAGCTCCCCACCGGGTACGACACGGTCGTCGGGGAGCGCGGCCACAGCCTCTCGGGCGGTCAGCGGCAGCGGGTCGCTCTCGCCCGTGCCGTCTTGCGCGACCCGAGGATCCTGATCCTCGACGACGCGACTTCGTCGGTGGACGCCATCGTCGAGGCGGAGATCCAAGCGGCACTGCGCCAGGTGATGGCGGGCCGCACCACCGTCATCGTCGCGCACCGCACGTCGACCCTGGCCCTCGTCGACCAGGTCGTGTTCCTCGACGAGGGCCGGATCGCCGCCATGGGACCCCACGATGAGCTGATGCAGTCCGTGCCCCGGTACGCCGAGGTGCTCGCCACGAGCGACGGCGAAGAGGGCAGCGATGCCCCATCCGCGGTGGAGGTCTCGTCGTGAGGTATATGCGGTACGGCGGCGACTACGAGATCAAGGACTCCGGGAGCCTCATGCTGCGGGCGGCGCGGCTCGGGCGTCACCTCAGGTGGGCGGCCCTGTGGGCGTTCCTCGTCACCGTCATCGCAACGGTCGCCAGGCTCCTCGGACCCATCGTGGTTGGCGCGGGGATCGATGACGGCATCGCCGCAGGGGACAAGGGCGCCATCACGGTTGCGGCGCTGGTCTATGCCGGTCTTCTGATCGTCCAGTATTGGGCGCAGCGGGTGTCGCAGTATGCGGTCGCCACCGTCGGCGAGCGCTTCCTGCTCCGTCTGCGTTCCCAGGTGTTCAACCACCTCACCAAGCTCGACATGCCGTTCTACGACGGCGCCAAGACGGGGGTTCTCGTCAGCCGGATGACGTCCGACATCGAGGCCATCACCGAGTTCGTCAACCAGGGTGCGGTGCTGGCGCTCACCAACTTCCTCACCACGGTCGGCGTTGCGGTGGCGATGCTGCTCGTGGATGTCCAGCTTGCCCTCGCCGTATTCGGGGTCATCCTGCTGGTGATCCTCGTCTCGTACCTGTTCCAGACCCACGTCTCGAAGGCGTACCAGCAGGTCAGGGAGCGGATCGGCAGGGTCCTCGCCAGTCTGCAAGAAGGCATCACAGGAGTGCGGGTGGTCCAAGCCTTCACCCAGGAGCCGGCGCAGGCCGAGAACTTCGGGAGGATCAACGAGCGCTACTTCGATGCCAACATGGCGGCCGCCAGAGCGATCTCATGGTATTTCCCGGCCGTCAACTTCCTGAGGACGGTGGGCATCGGGGTCGTGCTCCTGCTCGGCGGCAACCGCGTCATCTCCGGGGACCTGTCGTTTGGGGCGCTTGTTGCGTTCCTGCTGTACCTCAACTGGTTCTTCGAGCCGATCGTGAACCTCGCCAACGTGTACAACCTGTTCCAGGCGTCGCTGGCAGCGCTGGCGAAGCTGTTCGAGCTTCTGGATGTGGTGCCGAACGTTCGGGAGCGGCCCGATCCGGATGAGCTTCCCGTGCCCGTCCAGGGAGAGCTGGTGATGGACGATGTCACCTTCGGGTACGGCGACGACCTGATCCTGGAGAACTTCTCGCTCCATGTTCCGCCGGGTCAGCGTCTGGCTGTTGTCGGCGAGACCGGTGCGGGCAAGTCCACGGTGGCGAAGCTCCTCATGCGGTTCTACGACCCCGGTCGGGGGGCGGTGAAGGTCGACGGTCACGACCTGAGAGACATCAGCTTCTCATCCCGCGCCGACACCATCTCGCTGATACCGCAGGATGGGTTTCTCTTCGACGGCACGCTCCGTGACAACTTCCGCTACGCCAAACCCGAGGCGCCCGACCAGGCCATCTGGGATGTGTGCCGCGCCATGGGCATCGACGACTGGGTGCGCTCGCTGCCCGACGGCTTCGACACCGCGGTGCGGGAGCGCGGCGGCAGGTTCTCGGCCGGGGAGCGTCAGCTCGTCGCGCTTGGCCGCGCGTTCCTCGCCGATCCAGCGATCGTCGTCCTCGACGAGGCGACCTCCAACCTCGACCCCGAGACCGAGGTCCGGGTCGAAGGAGCGCTGCGGGTGCTGCTCGCCGGCCGCACGGCGGTGGTCATCGCCCACCGGCTGCGGAGCGCCGAGCGGGCCGACCGCGTGGTGATGGTCGACGCAGGCCGCATCATCGCCGATGGCAGCCACGACGAGCTGGTCGCCGGCAGCCCCGAGTACCAGGAGCTGGTGGAAGTGTGGGAACGCGGCGTAGCGTGAGGCCCAGGCATGCGCCACGGCTCCAGAACCGCCCCGGTTCCTGGAGGCTGCCTCCGCCCGGCCGTCTGCGCTCCTCGCATCGTCCCGGCCGAGCGCACCTAGGAAACTGCTGGTCAACGTCAGTTCGAGCTCGTGACCGAGGTCGTGACCAGGCGCCGTGGCGGACCCGCGAGCCCTCACGACGATTTGATCAGCAGTCTCTAGCCTGCGGGGATGACTGCTCCATCTGATCGCACCGAGGTTCGACGTAAGGCAGATCGGGCGGCGTACGACGTCGAGATGGTGCACGCCATCGTCGACGACGCGCTGGTCTGTCACGTCGGGTTCATCGTGGACGGCACTCCTGTCGTCATCCCCACGCTGCACGCCCGCGACGGAGACACGCTGTACCTGCATGGCTCGCCGGCAAGTCGCATGTTGCGCTCCATGCGCAGCGGGGACGAGGTATGCGTCACCATCACGCTCACCGACGGCATCGTGCTGGCGCGTGCTCCGTTTCACAGTTCGCTGAACTACCGCTCCGTCGTGATCTTCGGCACGCCGCGCATCGTGGACGACCCTGCCGAGAAGCTGCGAGCGTTCGAAGTGTTGACGGACCACGTCACGCCGGGTCGCTGGGACGACTGCCGCCGACCGACGCCCAAGGAGGTCGCCGGGACGCTCGTGGCCGCGGTGCCCATCGCCGAGGCGTCCGCCAAGGTGCGCACCGGTCCGCCGGGGGACGACGAGAAGGACTACGTCTTGCCGATCTGGGCCGGAGTCATACCGCTCTCGGTGCAGGCAGGCGATCCGATCGACGACCCCCGCCTCGGCGAAGGTATCAACGTCCCCGGCTATCTGCGCCGCTAGATCGACCGCTCACCACGGCAACGCATCGAGATCGACGTTGCCGCCGCTGAGAATGATCCCGGTTTGCCGACCGCCCAGATCGAGCTTCTTGGCGAGGGCAACGGCGACGGCCGCGCTCGGCTCGATCACGAGCTTCACGCGGGTCCATATGAATCGCATCGCCTCGACGATCTCCTCCTCGGTCACCGTGGCGATCTGCTCGACGTGCGACGAGATGATGCCGAACGTCCGCTCGCTCAACCCGGTCCGCAGCCCATCGGCGATGGTCGTCGGGCTCGGCTGGGGGAGGGGGCGACCTGCCTCGAGCGAGCGAGCGGCATCGTCGGCGTTGGCCGGTTCGGCTCCGATGATCCGGACGGCCGTCCGCGTGCCGTGGCCGGCGATACACGTCCCGGAGAGCAGCCCGCCGCCACCCACGGGGGCGATGACCACGTTCAGGTCGGGCCGCTCGGCGAGCAGCTCGAGCGCAGCGGTCCCCGCACCGGCGATGATGTGGTCGTTGTCATAAGGGTGGACTTCCGTCGACCCGGTCGCTGCGATCACGTCGGCAAGCGTCGCCTCGCGGGCGGCGCTCGTCGGTTCACACTCGATGATCTCTGCTCCGTAACCGGCGACCGCGGCCTTCTTCACGGCCGGCGCATCGGACGGCATGACGATCCGAGCCGGGATCCCCCGAATTCGCGCCGCGAGGGCGAGCGCTTGCGCATGGTTGCCTGAGGAGTGGGCGGCGACACCGGCGGCGGCCTGCTCGTCGCTCAGCTGAAGAACGGCGTTGGTGGCGCCTCGCATCTTGAAAGCGCCGATCCGTTGCAGGTTCTCCGCTTTGAGGTATGTATCCGTTCCCAACCATTCGTCGAGCAGCGTGGAATGCACCACAGGGGTGTGGTGGACATGCGGCGCGATCCGCTCCGCCGCTGCCGTGACATCCCGGAACTCGACGGCGCTCACCCGGTGCGGGCCTTGCGCCACTCGAGCCACGGCTGGAGGAATCCGAGGTCGTAATCCGGTCCGTTGACGCCAAAGGTGAACTGGGTCATGCCGACGGCCAGGTACGACTCCGCTGTCGCAGCAACATCCTCGACCTTCTCCCAATCGATCCCAACAGCGCGCTCGATATTCTTCGGGTCACGACCGAGATCGGCACACCAGCCGTCGAGCACCTCGGACTTCTCCTTCATGTTCTCCGGGCTTCCGAAGTGGTGCCAGATGGAGGCGTACTCCGCCGTCATCTTGAGCGTCTTCCGCTTCCCTCCGCCGCCGATGAGGATCGGGATGTCTCTCGTCGGGGCAGGATTCAGCTTGCCCCAGCGTTCGACGATCTGGGGGAGCGAGGTGGCGAGGTTGTCGAGCCGCCAGCCAGGCGTGGGACCGAAGTCGTAGCCGTACTCGTCGTAGTCCCGCTCGAACCACCCTGAGCCGACACCGAGGATCAGCCTCCCGCCGGACATGTGATCGACCGTACGAGCCATGTCGGCGAGGAGCTGAGGGTTGCGATAGGAGTTGCACGTCACCAGCGCCCCGAACTCAACCCGCTCGGTCTGCTCGGCCCACGCACCGAGCATCGTCCAGCACTCGAAGTGCTTACCGTCCGGTTCGCCGTACAGCGGGTAGAAGTGGTCCCAGTTGTAGACGATGTCGACGCCGAGATCTTCACACTGCATCACCGCTCGCCGGATGTCGCTGTACTCGGCGTGTTGTGGGTGGATCTGGACTCCGATGCGGATGCTGGTCACGGTGTTCCTCTCGTCGATGAGTCGTAGCAACCTAGACCGGTCGACCACGCTGTCGGAACGGAGGCCGGAGGGGAGTAGGTTGATTGGATGGACATCGAGATTCGCCCTATCACCGAAGACGAGACGGAGCAGTTCTACACCGCGATCCACCGAGGCTTCGGAGGGGACTCCACCGAAGGTGACCACGACCGCTTCTACACCAATCTTCCCCTCGACCGGACCGTGGCCGCCTTCGACGGTGGCGTGATTGTCGGCACGGCCGGCGAGTTCGACTTCGACGTCACGGTTCCCGGTGGCAACAGCGTCGCCATGGCGGGCACCACCATCGTCACCGTCCGGCCCACCCATCGGCGGCGGGGCATCCTGCGGGAGATGATGCGGCTCCATCTGCAGACCGCTGCCGACCGGGGGGATCCGCTTGCCGGTCTCTGGGCAAGCGAGACGGCCATCTACGGACGGTTCGGCTTCGGTCTTGCCGCCGACAGTCACGAGATCGACATCGACGGACGCCGGCTCACCCTTCCGCCCGGTGGTGACGATGTCCGGGTCGATCTCATCGAGGGCGACGAAGCCGCTGAGATCATCCCGGTCGTGTACGAGCGCATGCGATTCACCAGGGCAGGCATGCTGTCGAGGTCGGACGCGTGGTGGGAGCACCGCCGCTTCTACGACCCGGAACACCACCGAGGCGGAGCTTCGTCACGCAGGTATGCCGTGACCCGCCGCGGTGGCGAGGTGAGCGGGTACGTCATGTACCGCCAGAAGGAGAAGTGGGACGACTTCATTCCTGACGGCACGGTCCATGTCATCGAGATCCTCGCTGAGGACGAGTCGTCTCGCCGGGCGCTGTGGCATTTCCTCGCCAACGTCGACCTCTTCCCGAATGTGAACTGGTGGAACGCCCCGATCGATGAGCCGGTCATCTGGGAGGCCAGCAACCGTCGCCACGTCCGGCGGCGCATATCGGACACGTTGTGGCTTCGGGTCCTGGATGTGCCGGCGGCTCTCGAAGCGAGGTCGTACGAGAGTGACGGGGACCTCATCCTCGCCGTCCGTGACGAGTTCGGCGGCTACGCGGACGGCACCTTTGCCCTCAGCGTCCGCGACGGGGAGGCCCAGGTGGCGCTCTCGGCCGAACCGGCGGATCTCCACATGGACGCCGAAGAACTGGGGGCGCTCTACCTCGGCGGTCGGAGTGCCCACGATCTCTGGCGGGCGGGCAGGATCGACGGCGACCGTCCGGCCGTCACCACGGCTGACCTGCTTTTCCGCACGCTCGTGCCACCATGGTGTCCTGAAGTCTTCTGAGGTCGAGCCGGCGGGCGCAAAAGGGCCGCACCCACGTCATCGTGGGTGCGGCCCTCCTCGTGCCTCTGTTGCTCGTGTCGCTCAGGGAACCTGCGGGTCGACCACGTTGAACGTGCGGACAACCTGGTCGGCGGCATCCCAGTCGGCGTCCGACACGATGACGATCTGCACCAGCGTGATGTAGGCCGAATCCGGCGGAACGGCGGCGATGACGAGGAAGTCGGTGCCGACGCCGCCGCACTGCTCGTAGATGTCCATGCCGCCGACGTAGAAGCCGTCGTCGTAGTCGACTCGATCAGCGAACGTGCAGGTCCCGGAGAAGTCGTTGGCGTCGAGCAACTCTTCGAGCGTCACATCGAGTGTCGGGCTCGCTGCGATGAACACGCCGGGGGTCTCCCAGCCGCTTTGCCACGCGTCGTAGTCAACGGCAGCGCCAAGTGCAGGCCCGACAAGCTCGCCCTGGAATTCCCATGGCACACCAACGGTGTCCGCCCATTCGGCAGGGACCTCAACGAAGATGGACCCGCTGTCGTCGCTGACCTGCGTGTACGTGTCGTACGTCGGACCCGGTGCCGGGTCGGTGTCCGTGTCGACGACGTCGTCGACCTCGGTCGCAAACGAGAACACCTGGACCAGAGCGTCGCCGTTGAGCCGGCCTTCGAGGATTTCGTCGGTCGATGCGCGATACACCTCGATGGCGAGCACGTCGTCGGGGCCGTGACTGCGAAGGATGTCGCAGTAGTCGGCCATTGTGCCGTCGGTGGCGAGCACCAGGTTCTCGAGCCGGGTGATGATGTCTCCCGGCTCAACACCCACCGCGTCGGCAGGGGAGCCGGACGCAACCGATGCCACCCAGATGCCGCTGAACGCGTCGGAGACAAACGCTTCACCGTTGATGCCGATGGTCTCGAGGTTCTCACCGCCGGCCAGCACCTCAATGGCCGGCCGGGCAACTTCCCGTCCGATCGCAAACGACTGGTCGACGCCGTTGCCTGCGTAGTTGACGGCAACCACTTCCCCGTCTGTGGTCACGATCGGTCCGCCGGAGTTGCCGGGGAGGGTGTCCGCAGTGTGTTCGATCACCGCATCGATCGATGCCCACGAGGTTTCCCCGCCCGCGTTTTCCTTCGACACGATGCCCTCGAGCAACGTGTATTCCTCAGTGCCGAGGGGGAATCCGGCGGCGAAGATGTCTAGCCCGGCGCTGATGGCGCCTTCGTACCAGGACAAGAACGGGTACCCGTCACCGTCGAGGTCGATCACGGCCAAGTCGTTGCATTCCGACACGCCCAGGGTCCGGGCGTTCACCGGTTCGGTTTGCCCGTCGAGATAGACGTCCAAGAAGGCGGCTCCCGTCACCACGTGGTTGTTGGTGACCACGATGCCGGTGTCATCGATGATGAAACCCGACCCTGAGCCGGCAGAGTTCGCCTGCTCTCCCTCCTGCGGATCGACAAACGTTCCGTTCGCCACGATGCGGACCGTCGAGCTGCGGAGGTTCTCGATGCCTCCGGCAGCGGCGACGGTGGTGTCGGTCGCCTCGGTCGTGCTGGCGGCGGCCGCGCTCGTTTCGGTGGCATCTGTGGTGCTGGTGTCATCGCCGCTGCTGTCGTCGCCACCACAGGCGCCTGCAACCAGAGCCAGGGCGAGCATCAGTCCGATGACCGTCCGCGTTCTCATACCGGGTCCCCTTCCGTGACGCATCACGGATGCGCCAAACGCCTACGCTCCGACCGCGACTCCACCCGAGCGGCGATTCCCTCCTGGGGCGCCTCCGGCACTCCCGAGACCAAGCGAGGTCGGTTCTCGGCTAGAACTTACACGGTCGGCGGGCACGCTTCGTATTCCTTGGGAGGTTGCTGGGAATGCTTCGCATTCCTTGGGAGTTGCTTCGCAACTCCTGGGCACTCCGGGTTGCTGGGAATGCTTCGCATTCCTTTGGAGTTGGTTCGCAATTCCGGGGGGCCAGGACGTGCGTTGACGGGGTCCCCCTCCGAGCCTCCGCCAAGGAACCCGAAGGTTCCCGCCTCCGTCCCCTCGTTCCTCTGAGGCGACCTCGTCCCCGGCGACCCGGGGAAGAACAACGAGCCGCGGCCGGTGGTGGACACAGGTTCCCTTGGTGATCACCAGGAGGCTTGGGACTCCAGTCGGGCGACTTCCGAGGCGATGTCTGCCGGAGTCCGTGTGCCGGTGGCGATTCCCGCCGCCTCGGCGACTACCGCCGCCAGCGGTCGGTAGGCCTCGGCAGGCACGTCGTCGTGCTCCAGCCATATGGCCCGCTTGATCCCGCCGTCGGCGAGGCCCTCGGCCCACGCCGCGATCACGGCTTCCGGCGAGTCGGCGAACGAGCGTTCCCGGTCGTCGATCGCGGCCTCGACGGCAAGGACGGCGCAGAACGCGTTGAGCGCCGCCCCGCCCACGTGCGAGCCATCCGACACATCGCCCAAGGCAACCTTGACACCCTGTTGCTTCAGCCGTTCGGCGTCGTCGGGGTTGGTGACGAACGCCCGCAGCTCACCCACGCCGGGGAGGAGGGCGGTCACTGCGGCGCGGCCGAGTGGGGTATCGGCTCCGATCACGATCACGGGCATGTCGGCCAGAATACTCGGGGGCGAGCGGCGAGCTTTTTGGCGCATGCCGTGCTCCAGATACACTCGTCCAACCTGAATAGCTATCGGAGTATGCGCATACTCCGATGACCGCGAGAGGAGCCAGATGGTGTCCGGGCCGATGCTCTACGACCCGTCGGATGTTCGCGACGCCTGTGGTGTCGGGTTCATCGCGGATCGCCACGGCTGGGTCAGCCACCGCCTCGTCCGTACCGCCGTCGAGTGCCTCCACAACCTCGACCACCGGGGCGCCCGCTCGGCAGACGGGACCGGCGACGGGGCAGGGATCATGACGCGCATCCCGTACCGGATGCTCGCTCGTGAGCTGGAGACCCGCTCGATCACCGCCCCGCCGCGGGGTTCTCTCGGTGTGCTGATGGTGTTTCTCCCTCCCGGCCGCGAGCACCAGGCACGGAATCACATCAACGTGGCGCTCGAGGACGAGCAACTCGATTTCCTCACGTGGCGCAAAGTCCCCGTCGGTCCGATGGTCCTCTCCGATGCGGCCCGGTTGAGCATGCCGGTCGTCGAGCAAGCCCTGGTGGCGGCCCGCCGCGGGGAGTCCGAGGACGACTTCGAACGCAGGCTCTTCCTCGCCAGGCGTCGCATGGAACGGACCCTGCCAGAAGAGCTCGCCGATCTCTTTGTCGTGTCGTCCTCCTGCCGCACGGTCGTGTACAAGGGTTTGTTCACTGCGTCCCACATCGAGAAGTTCTACTGGGATTTCACGGACCCGACCTTCGAGACCGATTTTGCGATCTTCCACCAGCGCTACTCGACGAACACCGAGCCTGCGTGGGCGCTGGCGCAGCCGTTCAGGACGCTTGGCCACAACGGCGAGATCAACACGATCCAAGCCAACCGCTCGTGGATGTCCGCCCGCAGCCAGAACCTGTCGAACTCGGTCTGGGGAGACCGGACCGCCGAGCTGAAACCCCTCGTGGCGCTGGCCGGCAGCGACTCGGCGAGCTTGGACAATGCCTTCGAGGTGCTGGTCCGCTCCGGCCGGTCGGTATCCCACGTCAAAGAGATGCTGATCCCCGCAGCGTGGGAGAACGTGCCCGATCTCACCGACGACCTCAGGGCGTTCTACGAATATCACGCATTCCTCACCGAGCCGTGGGACGGTCCAGCCGCGATCGCCGCTTCCGACGGGCTTCACGTCATCGCAGGGCTCGACCGCAATGGGCTGCGCCCGGCCAGGTGGACCATCACCCCCGACGTGGTCATCGTCGCCTCTGAAGCCGGGATTGCACCCGCTGACGAGGTCAGGGCCGAGCGCACGGGTCAGCTCGGACCCGGCGAGGTCATCCGCGTCGACCTGTCGACTGGTGACGTCGACTTCTCGGAGCGCATCAAGGCCGAGCTGGCGGCGAGAGCTCCCTACATCGACTGGATCAGGACCGAAACGAACTACGTCCAAGATCCCTTCGACGACCTGCAAGACGAGCGTTTTGATTCCGAGCGGCTTGGACGGGTGTTCGGCTACACGGCCGAGGAGCGCAGACTGATTCTGCAGCAGATGACCGAGGGCAGAGAACCGGTCCTCTCGATGGGACACGACACCGGTCTCGCCGTCCTCTCGGACTTCCCGCAGCGGATCTCGCGGTTCTTCCACCAGGCATTCGCCCAGGTCACCAACCCGCCGATGGACCCGATCCGCGAGCACCTCGTCATGTCGCTGCGCACCTATGTGGGACGGCGGGGCTCCATCTTGGAGGAGACGCCGCAACAGGCGCACCTGATGGAGCTGTCGTCCGCCGTGCTGAGCGATGCGGAGATCGAAGCTATCCGCTCGTCGGCGGATCCGCGGTTTCGTGCCGCGTGGCTCCCGGCGCTGTTCCCGTCCGGAGGGACGGGGGCGGACCTGCGGTCGGCGGTCGAGCAGCTCGCAGACGAGGCCGAGCGGGCGGTGAACGACGGGGCCACGATCCTGCTGGTGTCGGACCGTGAGGTTGACGCCGAGCGGGCGCCGCTACCGATGGTGCTCGCCGTCGGAGCGATCCATCACCGCCTGATCGACGTGGGGCTGCGGCTCAGCGCATCGATCATCGCCGTTTCCGGCGAGCCCCGTGACGCCCACGACCTCGCCTGCCTCATCGGATTCGGGGCGTCGGCGGTGAACCCCTACCTCGCCATCGAAGAAGTGCGAGCGATGGCGGAGCGGGGCGACGTGGCGGCCGGCATCGTCGAAGCCCAGGAGAACTACAGATCGGCCCTCGAGAAGGGTCTCATGAAGATCATGTCCAAGATGGGCATCTGCACGATTGCCTCGTACCGCGGCAGCGAGCTCTTCGAAGCTATCGGCCTGGATGAGGACGTCTGCAATATGGCGTTCCGGTTTGTTTCCCGGCGAGTCGGCGGTGCAGGTTTCGATCGCATCGCGGGCGACGTGGCAGTGCGTCACGCGCTCTATGCGGATGGTGCCGAGGATCTCGGCGGCTACTACAAACATCGCCGCGGCGGCATGCCACACATCAACTCTCCGCGCGCGGTGCTGGCGTTGCAGAAGGCGGCCCGCAACGACGACCCGGCGGAGTGGCAGAAGTACGTCGACATCGTCGAAGCCGACCGGCCTCCTTTGGAGTTGCGAGATCTGCTGGACATCGAGCCGCTCGGCGACCCCATTCCCGTCGACCGTGTCGAGTCGGCCGACCGCATCATGCGCCGCTTCAGCACCGCTGCGATGTCCCTTGGCGCGCTGTCAAAGGAAGCGCACGAAACGCTTGCCGAGGCGATGAACTACCTCGGCGGGCTCTCCAATTCGGGAGAGGGAGGGGAGGATCCGGCCCGCTTCAGCACTCCGCGCAACTCCCAGATCAAGCAGATCGCCAGTGGCCGCTTCGGCGTCACACCCGGATACCTCGCTTCCGCAGAGGAGTTCCAGATCAAGATGGCTCAGGGATCCAAACCGGGGGAGGGCGGGCAGCTGCCTGGGCACAAGGTCTCGGCCGACATCGCCAGGCTGCGGCACACCGAGCCAGGCGTCCCCTTGATCTCGCCGCCTCCGCACCACGACATCTACTCCATCGAGGACTTGGCACAGCTCATCCACGATCTCAAGGTCTTCAAGCCGCTCGCCAGAGTGTCGGTGAAACTCGTGTCGGGCCCCGGTGTGGGCACCATCGCCGTTGGCGTCGCCAAGGCGCTCGCCGACGTCGTCACCATCTCGGGCAACGGCGGCGGCACGGGGGCATCCCCTCTGGTGTCGATCAAACATGCCGGATCGCCATGGGAACTGGGTCTCGCCGAAGGCCACCAGGCCCTCGTCGCCAACGGGCTGCGGCACACCATCACCGTCGAGACCGACGGTGGGTTGCGGACCGGCCGCGACGTGGTCATCGCTGCACTCCTCGGCGCCGATCGCTACGGCTTCGGGACCATGCCGTTGATCGCTCTCGGCTGCAAGATGGTGCGGCAATGCCACGAGAACACCTGCCCTGTGGGTATCGCAACCCAGCGGGAGGATCTCCGCGCCAAGTACACCGGATCTGTCGAGCAGCTGGTCAACCTCTTCCGGCAGGTTGCGGATGACGCCAGGCGCCACCTCGCTGCGATGGGCGCGCACAGCTTCGACGAGATCATCGGCCGCGCCGATCTGCTCACCCCGAAGGACCCCAACCTCGATATCGCCCGCCAGTTCACCGCGCAACTCGCCCGTGCCGACTATGCAGGCGATGCGTCCCGGACGGATCGCTCGTTCAGGACGGTCGCTCGCTCGCCCGTCGGAGATCAGCTCGCCGTCGAGGGGGCGCGCGCCGCCGTGGCACACGGCACGATCGATCTCACCTACCCGGTGCAGAACACGGACAGGGCGGTCGGGACCCGGCTGTCCGGGGAGTTGGCCTCCATCGTGTCCGACGCGATCCCTCCGGGGACGGTCAGGGTCCGGCTGTCGGGCACGGCGGGGCAGAGTCTTGGTGCGTTTCTGGCTCCGGGGGTCGAGATGTACCTCGCCGGGACGGCCAACGACTACGTCGGCAAGGGCCTCGGCGGCGGCAGGATCGTGGTGGCTCCCCATGTTGCCGACAGCGATTCAGTCCCTCACGGCGCCGGCAACGCATGTCTCTACGGTGCGACCGGCGGTGAGCTGTTCGTCGCCGGTGGCGTCGGTCAGCGGTTCGCCGTGCGCAACTCGGGAGCCGTGGCCGTCGTCGAGGCCGCTTCGGATCACGCCTGTGAGTACATGACGGGGGGCACCGTCGTGATCCTCGGCGAGGCCGGCAGGAACATCGCCGCCGGGATGACGGGAGGCGTGCTCTACATATGGGATCCGAAGCACGCCGCCAGGGGCCACTTCGCCGACTCTGCGCCGCGGGCAAGCCGTCCAGATGCTGCTGACGCCCGGACGCTGCGGGCCGTGATCCAGGACCACGTCACGTATACCGGCAGCAGCACGGGCCGCAAGCTCCTCACCAACTGGGAGCATTCGGTGGGCGAGTTCTGGGTCCTGCGACCCTTGGCGCCACAGCCCGACAGCGGAGCGGCAAGCGATATCGAGATTGCGCCGGTGTCCACCCGCACCGAGCCGTGACGGGCGGCCTCCTGATCCTGGCGTACGACCAGGAGGACCAGGCGGCATGGCGGTCATTGTGGGTGGCGCCGACCGGCCGGCAGGGGGAGATCTTCGCCCCGCCGTCGATCGGCGGCGACGATCCGGGACGACGGTGCGACGGGCGCCTGGCTCCCGCAGATCCCGAGTTGGGGGTGAAGGGAATGGAGGATGCGGGAACCGGAGAGGTTCCGAGCCCCGGCGCCTCCACGGGCCGGACACGCCGGATCGTGCGCGTCGCGGTCGGGCTCTTCTTGGGCCTCGTTTCGTGTGTCGCGGTGCTCGCCAGTGCGTGGTTGGCGAATATCGCCGCAACCGGCTGCTTCTGGTCGTGTGCCCAAGACCCGGACCCGGCCGCCGCCGCCGCCAGTTTCCTCGCCTTTGCCTCTGGGTTTGCCGCATTGGCCGCGGGCTCGCTGACGTGGGGCGTGACCACGAGCAGGGGTCGAGACGTCGCCCTTCGTGTCATGCTGCCCGCCCTGGGCGTAGCCGCGGTCGTATCGACCCTGATCGTTGTCTCGATATGAGCGAGGGCACCGTCCTCGCCCGGTTCGCAAAACCGCACACGACAGGGAACAGGCACCGCCCCGCCGTCGTTGTAGTAGATACGACGCGTTGTCACGCAGCGCCGGGACGGTCAGGTCTTCCCCCTCCCTCCCCCGCCCCGGCGCTGCGTGACCCCAAAATCACTCTCACCTGCCCGCCTTGAGTAGGCTCTCCGGGTGTGCGACAATCGCACTATGCCGATAGTGCAAATTCTCTCGATGACCTCTCCAGAGGAGTGACCACATGACCACCGTTGACATTGATCTCGGCAAGTACGCCCTGGGGTGGTCCGACACGGAGGCCGACTACGTCTTCAAGCCGAAGAAGGGCCTCAACGAGGAAATCATCCGCGAGATGTCGCAGATCAAGAAGGAGCCCGAGTGGATGCTCGAGTTCCGCCTGAAGGCTTACAAGCGTTTCCTGCGGAAGCCGGTGCCCACATGGGGCGGCGGGGGCACGCTCGACGAGATCGACTTCGACGACATCTACTACTACATCAAGCCGATGGAGGGCCAGGCAAAGGACTGGGACATGGTCCCCGACTCCATCAAGGAGACGTACGAGAAGCTCGGCATCCCTCAGGCAGAGCGCAAGTACCTCGCAGGCGTCACCGCCCAGTACGAGTCGGAGGTCGTGTACCACCGCAACCGTGAAGATCTGGAATCTTTGGGCGTGTTGTTCACCGACATGGACACCGCGGTGCGCGAGTATCCCGAGATCGTGCAGGAGTACTTCGGCACGATCATCCCCCCGAACGACAACAAGTACGCAGCCCTCAACTCGTCGGTCTGGTCGGGTGGCTCCTTCATCTACGTACCCCCGGGAGTGCACGTGGATCAGCCGCTGCAGGCCTACTTCCGGATCAACGCCGAGAACATGGGCCAATTCGAGAGGACGCTGATCATCGTCGACGAGGGCGCGTATGTGCACTACGTCGAGGGGTGCTCCGCTCCGATCTACTCCAGCGACTCGCTGCACTCGGCCGTCGTGGAGATCGTGGTCAAAGAGGGCGGCCGCTGCCGCTACACCACGATCCAGAACTGGTCCAACAACGTGTACAACCTGGTCACCAAGCGCGCCGTTGCGTACAAGAACGCCACCATGGAGTGGATCGACGGCAACCTCGGCTCCAAGCTCACCATGAAGTATCCCGCGGTGTGGCTGATGGAGGAGGGTGCCCACGGCGAGGTGCTCTCGATCGCCTTTGCCGGTGAGGGACAGCATCAGGATGCGGGAGCCAAGATGGTCCATGTCGCACCGAATACGACCTCGCTGATCACCTCGAAGTCCATCTCGAAGGACGGGGGGCGAGCCGGCTACCGCGGCCTGGTCCGGGTCGAGCCTGGGGCAACGGATGCGAGGTCGTTCGTCCGCTGCGATGCGCTCATCCTCGACGAGGACTCCCGGTCCGACACGTATCCCTACATGGAGATCGAGGAGTCCAACACCGAGATCGGCCATGAGGCAACGGTGTCCAAGGTCGGTGAGGAGCAGCTCTTCTACCTGATGAGCCGTGGCCTGACCGAGGAAGAGGCAACGGCGATGATCGTTGCGGGCTTCATCGAGCCCATCGTCAAAGAGCTCCCTATGGAGTACGCCGTCGAGCTGAACCGCCTCATCGAGCTCCAGATGGAGGGCGCCGTCGGCTGATTGCCGTCGCGTCTTCCCGATGAGCACGGAGAACCCCTGGACAACGTTGTCCTCGCAGGAGGTCTACGCCAATCCGTGGATGTCGGTCCGTGAAGATCAGGTCATCCGACCCGACGGCAATCCGGGGATCTACGGTGTCGTCTCGACACGGCTGGCGGCGGGTGTCGTTGCGCTGACCGCAGATCGTGACGTCGTGCTGATCGGCCAGTACCGGTATCCGACGGAGCAATACTCGTGGGAGATCATCGCAGGCGGCGGTCCGATCGAGGACTCGCCCCGGGAGATTGCCTCCCGTGAGTTGCGTGAAGAGGCCGGACTCGTCGCCGCGTCCTACCGGCAACTCGGTGGCCCGATTCAGGTGTCGAACTGCATCTCCTCGGAGATCGCCCATCTCTACCTTGCCACCGACCTGACCGAGACTGCACGTGATCCCGACCCGACCGAAGTCCTCGAAGTGCGCACGGTTCCCTTTCAGCAGGCGATCGAGATGGTGGAGACGGGCGGCGTCACGGATGCCCTGACCGTCATGGCGCTGCTGCTGGCGCGGCCCGTGGTGGAGGCCGGCTCCTCGTAGGCCCGTGGTGCGGCGTTGACCCCCGACGGGTCATGCGGCCTGGCGAGCGGCCCTGGTTTGGGTCCCGCCCAAGGACCTTCGCCCCCTAGCTGTCGGCGGGCCGGGGGCGGATCGTGACAGGCGTGGATGCGCACGGTGACACCGCCGCTCTTCGCCAGGGTCGTCGCGCCGATTGGGTCAGGTTCGCTTGGCCTGCCGGAGTGTCGCTCTTCCTTGCCGCCCACGGTTTCGCACATCTGGTGGGCACGTCTCGCTCCTTCCAGGCTGCGACCGATGGTGAGTCTCTCGACTACCTCGGAGGAGCATGGACGATCTCTGATCCGGCCATGCTCCGACTCGTCGGATTCGCCTGGGCAGTGGTGGCGGTTGCTTATCTAGCAGCAGCCTCCGGCGAGTGGTTGGGCTGGCAGGGATGGTTGCGGTTTGCGGCGGTCGTCACCGTGTTCTCACTCGTGCTCTCGATTCTCGGCATGTGGGAGAGCGTCGTCGGGGTCGTCGTCGACCTCGTCTTGCTTGCTGTGCTGTTGTGGAGGATCGAGACCGCACCCGATCCGAAGGGTGGATGAGCCTCACTACGCTGCGGGGCCATGCGCATCGTTGTTGCTGACTGCACGGTCGACTACGACGGCAGGCTGACGGCTCATCTGCCGGTGGCCACCCGACTCGTCATGGTGAAGGCCGACGGGTGTGTGGCGGTCCACGCCGACGGCGGCGCGTACAAGCCGCTCAATTGGATGAACGCACCCAACTACCTGACGGAGGAGGAAGGGCGCTGGATCGTCACCAACCCGAAGGGCGAACGGCTGACGATCACGTTCACCGAGGTGCACTTCGAGACCAGCGTCGAGATGGGCGACGACCCCGGTCTCCAAAAAGATGGCGTCGAATCGGAGTTGCAGCGGCTTCTCGCCGAAACGCCCGGTGAGATCGAAGCGGGATTGGAACTGGTCCGACGGGAGTACCCGACCCCGATCGGTCCCGTCGATCTGCTGTGCAGAGATGCGTCAGGGACGACCGTGGCGATCGAGGTGAAGCGACGTGGCGAGATCGACGGTGTCGAACAGCTCACCCGCTACCTGGAGTTCCTCAACAGGGACGAGCTCCTGGCGCCGGTGCGCGGTATCTTCGTCGCCCAGCAGGTCAAGCCCCAGGCCCGCACCTTGGCCGACGACCGCGGCATCGGCTGGGTCGAAGTCGACTACGACGTTCTTCGCGGCATCGACTCTCCCATGCTCCGCCTGTTCTGACGCTACCCCAGGACGGCTGTGGGGTCGGAGCGGCGGTGCCCACGTCAGACCAGGCCTGCGGCTTCGGGAAGGGGTGGGTGGTCAGGCCAGTGTGATTCGAGGCGCTTTCCCAGATCCTGTGCCCACGATGCAAGGTGCGGCATACGGTCGTGGGTGGCGGCGGCGTCTCGGAACGCAGCCAGGGTTGCCAGGACTCTCTGGCTTGCCGTGACGCCGAAGAATCTGTTTGGCCTGTCGCCTGCGACCTTCGGCCGGCTTCTGCGGAGGATCTCGACCATCCACACCGCACCGGCAGCTACGAGGTCGTCGCCGAAGCGGCCGTCATCTTCGTACTCGGGGTAGCCGTCGACGACGGCAGCGGTTCGGCAATCTCGAGGGCGGCCGCCACGGCCGCCAGCTCACCGACCTCTTTGGGCGAGAGCGACCTCCCCCACTCCTCCAGCTCGGCACGCATCGCCTCGACGGATGTTGCAACCGCCGGTGGAGGAGGCCCCCCCGGCAGGATTGCTCTGCGCGCTCTCAGCTCAGCGGCCCGGCCCCGGGTTGCGGAGTGGATCGATCCGAGCAGGTGCTGGCTGTCGACAAGAGCGTCGATGGCCCATGTGGGCCGGGTCTGCAGCATGCGGTGGAGGGACGGTCCGGCGCCGAGATCCTCGAGGACGACCAACTGATCCTCGACGTTCCCCGCATAGATGGCGGGGATGAGAGGGGAGATCGTGCCGAGGCCGTTGAGCCACTCCAGCGCGGCCCATGCGTTGAAGATCGCGGCATTCGATTCCACCGCCGCCTTGACGACCGCGGTCGTCGGCTTTCCGGCGCCGGCGTCGACGTTGCACAGGAGCAAGGTGTGCCGGCCCCAGTCCGACCGGATCGGACGTTGCAGGTACAGCGTGACATCCATCGCCCAGCGCTCCGCCAGCGCCCGCTGGGCGGATGACATGAGACGATCGAGATCGATGGTTGGGGGCATTCGTGCTCCTCACCCTGATAGGCAGCAACCGTACCTCGCCCAAGATCCGCTTGTGTCGAACGTATGTTCGACTACGCTCGGCGGGTGTCCGACGAACTTCGATGGAAGCTTGCCGATCAGCCCGTGCCGCAGGCCGTGCTGTTTGCACCGGCCTTGCGGGTGGTCGGGAGAGGCGCGTTCCGTGGTCTCGAGTTTCTCGAGGTCGATGCCAAGACGATCATCAACAAGGTCCCGGGCGGTCCGCGGTTTGGCTTTGGCTACACCATCAACGCCTACCGCGGCTGCAGCCATTCCTGCACCTACTGCTTCGCCAGACCGACCCACGAATACCTGGGGCTGGGGATCGGCGAGGACTTCGACCGCAAGATCGTCGTGAAGCGCAACGCCATCGACCTGGTGCGTGCCGAGACGTCTCAGGGAGCCGGTGGGGCGGCGACCTGATTGCGATGGGTACCAACACCGATCCGTATCAGCCGGCAGAGGGCAAGTACCGGCTGACCCGAGGAATCATCGAAGTCCTTGCGGAGCGTCGCAACCCGTTCTCGATACTCACCAAGTCTCCGCTCGTGCTTCGTGACATCGACCTCCTCGCGGCGGCGGCGAGGCACGCCAAGGTTCGGGTCGACTTCTCCGTCGGCACGCTCGATCCGGACGTCTGGAAGCTGACGGAGCCGGGTACCCCACATCCCGCCCGCCGGATCGAAGCCGTCGCCAAGCTCAACGAGGCTGGCGTCCGGTCCGGGGTGCTGATGGGCCCGATCCTGCCGGGGCTGTCCGACACTCCCGAACAGATCAGAACCGTCGTCGAAGCCGCCGTTGCCGCGGGAGCCGTCGGCATTGGCCACGTCGTGCTCCACCTCGGCCCGGGGATACGCGACCACTACCTGGCGTGGCTCGCCGAGCACCGGCCCGATCTCCTGCAGACCTATGGGGAGTGGTACCGGCGGGGCCGCAACGCTTCTGCCGGCACCTTGGAGCGCATCGCTGGTCTGGTCGCCTCGGCGATCGAAGAGTGTGGCGGTCCCCAGCCGCGACACCGGCCAGAGAACTTCGCCTCGAGCGTGCGCAAGCCGACGGATGTGGCGGAGGCCAGGGCAACACAGCTCCGGCTCGGCGTTCAGTAGAAGGCAACCACCGTGACGAGGAGCAACGCGCCATTCAGCACCGGCCAGAACAGCCATGACGGAACCACGTTGTCTCGATAACCGATGATGCGCCCGCCGCGACCGGAGCCTACGAGGATGGCATTCGTCGATACCGCGAGGATCGCGGCGTAGGCAGCGAAATAGAAGTACTCCAGGTAGATGACCTGCTGGGCGCGCAGCTCCGATCGCAACTCGTTGTGGGACACGATGACGACGAAGAACAGTGCAGCGCAGTAGCCGAGCACGGCGAGCGTCGAGAAACCGAGTTGTTCGCTGAGGATGCGCTCCTCTGTGGTGATGAGGAGCACGCCGAACAGCAGCACGGCCACGACGGCGAGCGGCACGAGCTGCGACATCATGGCATCGAGGAACGAGCGCTTGAGGTGGACGTTGAAATACAGCTCGGTGACGGCTTCCCCTGCACGGTCGGTGGGGCCAAAGCTGGTGTTGTAGACATTGTCACGATACGAGAACGAGCTACCGTCGAGCGTCCACCCCTCGACGACGAAGTCGCGCTCTATCCCCGGCTTCGTCGACGCGGCGAGCGTCGTGTACGAGGTGAGGTCGGGGAGCAGCGGAGTCTCGGTGGAGAAGTTGCCCGGCCACAGACGGAGCCATACCGTCTCCCGGTCGAGCGGGTAGCGGGAGTAGTCGAAGGCCTGGCGCAGGCTGGCGGTGAACGCCCAACCCACCCTTGTGAGGTTGCCGTCTACTTCCCGATACTGCTCGGTGAACGTCGATTCGTCGGCCTCGGGGAGCACGAACCCCGGCGGGCCTGCCTCCTCGTCGCTCCGTAGCTCTTGCCAAGCGATGCCGCTGACGGTGACGTCGTTCGCCCCTGTGAACTCCACGGACTGCACGAACACCCCTGCCGAGATGGGTTCGGTCCCGGCGGCGATGGCAGGAGGCTCGATCGCCGTCGATCCCCGAGTCACGGACGTCGCTCCATCGCTCGGACCTGAGATGGTGAGGTACCAGACCAGGCCGATACCCAGCAGCGCAAACAGCCCGGTCATGATCGAGAGCGCCCAGATGCCCGCGTAGCTCCCGCGATGCACACGAAACACGACGACGGCGATCAGCAACAGGGCTGCCATGACTGCCAGTGCGATGTTGAGCAGCGTCCGGGTCTGCTCAGACGTGCGGCCCAGTACTTCGGGCTCGACCACGACCGCTCCGAACGTCCACCCGACCGAGGGAATCGGTTCGTACACAAGCCACGCATCAGCGTTGGTGACGTCGTCGCGGAGACCGGTCTCGAGGCCGCTCGGGCCGCCGCCGGCGGATGCCAGCCGTCCAAACTCGGCGACGAGCCCCTCCGGAGAGGCGCCATCGGTAGCGAAGCTGCCCTCGACACGGCCCGACTGAGGATGACTCAGCAGCAAGCCGCGATCGCTGAGAATCATCGAATAGCCCGTCGCGCCGACACCAAGCCAGCGCAGATCGTCGGCGAGTTGGTCCAGGGTGTACGACGCGATCATGACGCCCCGCACCGATCCGTCTGCAGCAAAAAACGGCGAGGCATAGATGGCCAGCAGCGTCTGGCTCGTGGCCCCGAACCGGGGGTGGATCCACAGCGCCCCCTCCTGCGCAGCGGCAACATACCAATCGGTGGTCAGCGGATCACGGAATGCAAGCTCGCCGAGCTGCAGCGGCCCATCGATGCGATTGGCATAGGGCCGGTAGTCCGTCGCCGCGTCGACCGACGGATCGAAGATCACACCGATGCCGTTCAACTCGGGGATCGACGTGGCGGCCTCGCAGAGTGATCGCTCGAGTTCGGTCACCACCGCGTCGCCACGATTGCATGCAGTGCGGTCAAACATCATGCCGGATTCCCCGGCCGATTCGAGCCGGGCTTCGAGGCCATCGCCGATATCGCCGTTTGTGAGCCGGGTAGTGAGGCCGTCGACTACGGCGCCGATCTCCGTGAGGAGGTTGTCAACGGACTCGGCCGACGTTCGGGTCGCGTTGACGGCGGCACTCTCCGCCTCTGAGCGGGCCTCGTCACGAAGCGCGGAATAGTGGACGAGTTGAAACCCGGCGTAGATCACGGCGAGCGCAGCGAGGGCGAGCGCCGACCACGCAATCGTGCGTGACCGATCCCCGCCTACCGGAATCGGCGCTGGAGCTTCTGGTCTCGCAGGAGCCTCGGTCTCCGTCACGTTGCAGCAGGCATGAGCACCGGCCCTGCAAAACCGCTTGGCGCCGGCGGGGCTTTGCAGCGCTGGATGTCACGGGCCATCGGTTTTCTCCCTCCCCTTGTGGCGGACGGTCGGCTGCGACGTCGCCCTCGCCGAACCGAGCGCCCAGGGGGAATCTAGACCCGGCTGGCCTCGAGATGCGGGCTGTGGCGTGCGGCCACAGTGGTCAGAGCAAGCTCTCGAGGTCGTAGGAGCAACTGGGATGGCGGAGCTTGGCGAGCGCCCGGTTCTCGATCTGACGCACCCGCTCCCTGGTGACCTGCAGCGTCTTGCCCACGCTGGAGAGTGTGCGTGGGGCTTCGCCGTTGAGGCCGTATCGCATGACCACCACCAGCCGCTCCCGATCCTCGAGCAGCGTCAGGGCACGCTCGAGCTCGTCCCGACGGGCGCCTTCGCTGACCACGACAAACGGATCGACGGCCTGGTCGTCCTGGATGAAATCGCTGAGTTCCGCATCTCCGTCATCGCCGACCGGGCGATCGAGCGACACGCAGTCCGTTGGTGCGTTGAGGGCAACGACGATCTTCTCTTCGTCCAAACCACTGATGTTGGAGATTTCGGCGATCGTGGGGGCCCGCCGATTGATCTCCAGCAGGGACAGGCCGGTCTCCTGCACCGTGCGCACCACGTCGACCATGTGGACTGGCAGCCGGATTGTCCGACCGTGGTTGCCGAGACCCCGTGTGATCGCCTGCCGGATCCACCACGTTGCGTACGTCGAGAACTTGAAGCCTTTTCGCCAATCGAACTTCTCCACGGCTCGCATCAAACCGAGGTTGCCCTCCTGGATGAGGTCGAGCATGTCGAGACCCCTGCCCGTGTAGCGCTTTGCGATCGAGATCACGAGGCGCAGGTTGGAGCGAATGAACACCGCCTTGGCTTCATCCGCGGCATCGACGGCCTCCTCGAGCTGTTGGAGCTCGGATCCGGTGAGCGTGCGGCCCTCTGCGTCGAGCCGGCGTTGGGCGAGCCGGCCTGCCTCCATCGTGCGTGCAAGGCGGACTTCATCCTCGGCTTCGAGGAGGCTGTGGGACGATACCTCTTCGAGATACATCCCAATGGGGTCTGAGACGGGTGCGTGCTTGGCGGTCTTCGCCATCGACGGTCCCCCTTGTCGACGGGTCGAAAGGCTCTCTCTTTGGGACCGGCGGAACTTATCACCAGATGGCTGATCTGGCAACGGGTTTGCGCCGAATGGGCCGGTCGGGACCCGCCAATCTACGGTTTGCGAACCGGCAACCGCTACGCTTCTGGGCACTCGCCCCACGAGGCCCGAGGGCCGGAGACTCATGCGACGATTGCCTATCACTATCGCGGCGCTGGCGCTTGTCAGCTCTGCGTGCGCAAGCTCTGCGGTGCTTGTGGCCGGGGATTCGGCGCTGAACCCTGAGCCGCCGGCGCCGGTGCTGCAGCTCGTCGTCCGCGCCGCTGACGATGGCTCCCCGCTGGCCGGTGCGTCCGTCACCGTCAACCGCGACGTCGTCGTCACCGGTCCCGATGGGACCGTCGATGTCGAATGGCGAGATGACATGATTCAGTTCGCCGCATCGGCCGAGGGGTTTGAGGCCGGGGCCGGGACTATCCCTGCGTACCCGGAAGAGACCGGGACCGTCGACATCGTGCTGGAGCCCCACGTGCTCGAAGGCACGGTGGTGGGTCCAGACGGGCGACTACTTAGCGCTACGACGGTCGAGATGAATGGTATGACCGCCACCACAGACGACACCGGGACATTCCTGATGTCGCGGGCGACCCCCGGCACGATCTCCGCTTCGCGGCCAGCGTGGGAACCTGCCACGGGCGCATGGGATGGCGAAGCGCTGAGCGTCGAGATCCAGATGGAGCCCAAGGACATCAAGGCACTCCGGGTCAGCGGCGACAAGGCTGCAGACCCCGAAGTGTGGGCCGAGCTGCTGTCCCTGGCGGACAGCTCGGCCGTCAACGCATTTGTGATCGACACCAAGGACGAGACCGGCTGGGTGTTCAGGGAGACGTCGATTCCACTCGTTGAAGAGATCGGCGCCCTCAATACGCCGTTCATGTATGACGTCGAGAAGGTCATCGCCGACATGGACGCTCACGGTCTCTACAAGATCACCAGGGTGACGACGTTCCAGGACAACTTCCTCGCCAAGGCGTATCCCGAGCTGGCCGTCCGCAACAACCAGACCGGTGGGGTGTGGGCCAACAACAAGGGCATTCGCTGGCTCGACGCCACCGACCGAGACTCGTGGGAGTATCCGCTGAGTCTTGCCGTGGAGTCGTGCGAGCTGGGATTCGACGAGATTCAGTTCGACTACATCCGGTTCCCCTCCGACGGCGATATCTCGACGATCGAGGTGGACGGCGGGTACAACCAGGAAACTCGCATCGCCACCGTGAAGGCCTTCCTCGATGAGGCCAGGGCGCGGCTCAACCCTCTCGGGTGTGCGGTGGCTGCGGACATCTTTGCGATCACGTTGACCAGCGACCACGACGAGGGAATCGGTCAGCGGCCCGAAGTGCTCTCGCACTCCGTGGACGTGCTGAGCCCGATGATCTACACCTACACCTACGGGCGTGGCTGGAACGGATTCGAAGACCCGAATGAGATCCCTGTCGAGATCGTCACGCTTGCCCTCGATTCAGGGATTCCGCGACTCGAGGGCTCGGCGATCTACCGCCCCTGGATCCAGACCTGGCAGCTCGACGCGGGCGAGATCACGTCGGTCCAGGATGTCGTCGAGGAGCGGGACCTCGGCTGGATGATCTGGTCCGCCAACACCATCTACGACCTGAGCTTCCTCCGCCCCGAATAGCGGCTCTTGCCCCGGGCGTGTTCCCGTCCCTGACGGACCCACCTGTTCGTGAGCAACTGGTTGGCCGGGTCCCGGGGGGACGTTTCTGGCTCTGGGTGACTCATCGGTGAAGGGTGGTGTCACGCCGCGACCCCCCGGTCTCCGGCACGCCTGCCGGTGAGGGAGCGGAAACCCCGAGCAAGCCGAGCGTTTGCGCTCACGGCTCCCCGTCCCGGGACCCGGCCCACCGGGTTGTCACATCTAGCGGGCCTCGACGAGAGGCAGTTCGGTCGCCCTGCCCGGCAGGGTACCGAGGAACTGGGTCAGGATGTCCTTGTGCGTCTCCGGCAAGCAGGCGATGCCGGTTTCGGTGAGGACCGGATTCCGGCGCCAGCCTTGGCGGATCTGCTCGACTTCGCTGACGGCCGTGAAAGCCAGGTCGGCCACGACATCCAAAAGGGCAGCCTCGCGGAGCTGTGCGTCGACGAGATACGGGTAGGGGTTGACGGCCGTCCCGTCGATGTGAAGCTCGAAGTGGGTATGCGAGCCGGCCCACTCGGCGTTGCCCGAGTCTCCGACGTACCCAATGACGTCCCCGGCCCTGACGACCAGCCCCTCGGCGATGCCCGGGGCGTAGGCTGCAGCGGCGCCGCCTCTGCCGTTGTCGGTGTCTGGGTCGTCGTTGTTGAGGTGCATGTACCACGACTCCCAGCCGCCTTCGTGCACCAACCGTACGTAGTAGCCGGATGTCGAGCCGTCGCCGAGTGTGGTGACGACGCCATCGGCTACGGCCTTGACCTCCAACCCCTTCGGGCTCATGATGTCGGTGCCCTTGTGGCTGCGCCCACCGGAACGGCCTGCACCCCAGGTGTCGTCATAGCGCAGTTCTGTCGACGGTGCGTGCGGGAAGCACTCGAGGCTGACGGCCTGCTCGGTCGCCGGTGCGGCGGCACTCGGGATCACGATTGCGGCGGCTGCGATCGCAAAGATGGCGAGCGCGCGCAGATGCTGTTGAAGTCTCATGGAGTTTGGCCCTTCCTTCCGGTATCCCAGCCGCTCGAGTCCCCACATTGGGCCAGGAAGGACGGGACCCTAACTGACGCCGAGCGCTATGCAAGTCATTGGCTCCACTTTGGGGTGGCGTCGTGCAGGGGAGTATCCTTTGCCCTCGCCCCGCACCGGAGCTTGATTTCGTGAACCCACTAGACGAATCGGTGGTCGACCGCGCCACATCCGAAGAGCCCTCATGGCTTCAGGACGCCCGTCGCACCGCCTACGACCACTTCGAGAAGCTGGAGATGCCGGATCCAGCAGAAGAGCTGTGGCGGTACATCGACTTGGACTTCGACATCGCCGATTTCGGAGTCGTGACCGAGAAGAGGACGGTCGCTCCGGCTGACCTTGCAGGGCTACGACCTGCGGTCGCAGTCGTGGACGGATTGGCCGACGGCTCACCCACCGCAGCGCCCGGCGGCGGGGACCCCGTGTGGGTCGGCTCGCTCCGAACGGCCCTCACCGAACGGGCCTCTGTGCTGCAGGGTCTCGGCGAGATGATCGCTCCCGATCACGACATCTTCACCGCTGCCCACGGTGCGTTCGGCCGCGACGGCGCACTCATCCATGTGGGCAGGGGAGCGGCGCAGGATCCGGTCCTCATCGACATCGTCGCCACCGAGCCCGGAGCGGTGAGCTTCCCGCGTGTCGTGGTCGTCGCCGACGAGATGGCCGAGGCGTCGGTGATCGTCCATTTGCGCAGCGAGGAGAACGTCGACGCCCTCGTCGTGCCCCATCTCGAGATCGTTGCCGGTGACGCCTCGAACGTGAAGGTCTCGGTGGTCCAGAACCTTGGAACCGCGACCCGCTCCATCGCACGGTGCCGCTCCGTCGTCGGCCGCGACGCCGGCTTGGTTTTGGCAGAAGCCGGTCTCGGTGGCTCGCTTTCACGGCTCCACCTCACGGTGGATCTCGAGGGGCGCGGGTCGTCGGCCAACGTCGTCGGGGCGTACTTCGGCGACAACCAGCAGGTGATGGACTACCGGTACTTCATGCACCATGCCGGGTTGAACACCAGCTCGGATATGTTCCTCAAGGGTGCTGTCGAGGACGAGGCGCTCAGCGTCTTCACCGGCATGATCCGCATTGATGAGGAGGCGCAGAAGACCGACGCCTACCAGACCAACCGCAACCTGATCCTCTCCGAGGGTGCCGCAGCCCAGTCGGTGCCGAACCTCGAGATCCTGGCGAACGACGTCAAGTGCGGCCACGGCTCCACCATGGGCCCGCTCGACCGCGAACAGCGCTACTACCTCATGAGCAGAGGGCTGGACCCAAAACGAGCCGACAGGCTCCAGGTGCGCGGGTTCTTCCAGGAAGCCCTCGCCAAGTTCCCCCATCGTGAGCTCGTGCAACCCCTTGCAGAGTGGATCAACGCCAAGTTCATCACCGCGCAAGAGGAGGGGAGACTGTGACCGACGTGCGCGTCGCCGCACTCGGCGATCTTCCACAAGGTCGGGGCATGCGCGTCGAAGTCGGCGAGCACCGCATCGCGTTGTTTCGCATCGGCGATGACGTCTACGCCATCGGCGACCGCTGCAGCCACGCAGAGGCGTCGCTTGCTGAAGGCGAGGTGTTCGACACCGAGGTCGAGTGTCCCCGTCACGGATCGGAGTTCGACCTCCGCACAGGGAAGCCGGCATCGCTGCCCGCGACCCGTCCCGTGCCCACGTACACCGCCACGATCCAGGATGGCGACGTCCACCTGCAGATCGCGTCCCAGGAGGAGCGGGTATGACCCCGGCGCTGGCCATCCACAACCTGCACGCATCGCTCGGCGATTTGGAGATTCTTCGCGGCGTTGACCTGGAGGTCCCCTTCGGTGAGATCCACGCCCTCATGGGACCGAACGGGTCGGGAAAGTCGACTCTCAGCCACGTCCTCATGGGGAAGGGCGAGTACACCGCCTCTGGCTCCGCCCAAATCGGCGGCGACGAGCTTCTCGGCCTGCCGGTTCACGAACGAGCGCGGTTGGGTCTGTTCGAGGCGTTTCAGTACCCCGTCGAAGTCCCCGGTGTCAGCCTCGACGACCTCGTAGCCGAGATGGCGCACGCCAGCGGCAACGGTGCAGCGTTCGCACAGCGGGTCGATGCTGCGTCGGACGGGCTGGGCATGGAGAGATTCCGTTCCCGCGCCATCAACCACGAGTTGTCCGGTGGCGAGAAGAAGCGCTCCGAGATGTTCCAGCTCGCCATCGCCGATCCAAGGGTGGCCGTTCTCGACGAGATCGACTCCGGTCTCGACATCGATGCGGTGCGTGAAGTTGCTGCGATGGTCGAAGGGCTGCGCAGTGACCGGCTGGGCGTTCTCATCATCACGCACTACTCGAGGATTCTTCAGTACATGCGGCCCGACCGGATTCACGTCATGCTTGCGGGTCGCATCGTGAAGAGTGGCGGTTCCGAGCTGGCGGCCGACCTCGAGGACCGAGGTTACGAGGAGCTGCGTCAAGAGCTCGGCATCACCCCCATCGGGGGAGTGGCCGCGTCCGTTGATCCGCTGCTGGGTCTCTGACGGCGCGGACTCGCGACGGTGTTCTGTCACAACAGAGGGGACGTCGCCGGCTTCCCGTGTTGACGGGTGCCGTCACACCTCGCTCCGGAACCACGGGGCCGGGTCGGGATCGAGCGGGGTGTTGCCCAAGATGAGATCGGCGGCCTTCTCAGCCACCATCATCACCGGGGCGTAGATGTTGCCGTTCGTGATGTAGGGCATCACCGACGCGTCCACGATCCGCAGCCCTTCGATGCCGTGTACAGCCATGGTGGTGGGGTTCACCACCGACATCGCGTCGATGCCCATGCGGCACGTACACGAGGGATGCAGCGCCGTCTCGCCCTCCCGCCCGACCCATGCGAGGATCTCCTCGTCCGTTGCGACCGTTGCGCCGGGGGAGAGTTCCCCTGCGTTGAAGCGGTCCATCGCCGGTTGGCTGAGAATGGCTCTGGCGGTGCGCACGGCTTCTACCCACTCCCGCCGGTCCTGAGCCGTGGAGAGGTAGTTGAACCGCAGCGCAGGTGGCCGTCGCGGGTCACGTGATGTGATCTTCACCGAGCCCCTGGCATCGGAGTACATCGGCCCGACATGGACCTGATAGCCGTGCCCGCTGGTTGGGGATGTCCCGTCGTACCGGATCGCGATCGGCAGGAAGTGGAACATGAGGTTGGGATAGGTCACGTCGGCGTTCGACCGCACGAAGCCACCCGCCTCGAAGTGGTTGGAGGTGCCCGGGCCCTTGCGGAAGAGCCACAAGAGACCGACCAGCGGCCGCCGCCACCACGCCAGCCACGGTTGGATCGAAACCGGCTCCCGTGAGGCGTACTGGACGTAGACCTCGAGATGGTCCTGCATGTGCTCGCCGACGCCCGGCAGGTCGTGGATCATTCGTACCCCGACCTTCTCCAGCTCGGCCGCGTTGCCGATGCCCGAGAGCTGGAGCAGCTGGGGCGAGTTGAACGCTCCGCCACACAGCACGATCTCACTTGCGGCCGCGGAGCGATGCGAGCCGCGCACCGTGTAGTCGACCCCGACTGCTCTGGTTCCCTTGAAGCGGATCTTCGTCACGAACGCGCTGGTGATCACGTCGAGGTTGGGGCGAGACATGACGGGGTGCAGGTAGGCACGAGCGGCGGAGAGACGCCGACCGCGGCGGATGTTGCGGTCGAAGCGTGCAAATCCCTCCTGCCGGAACCCGTTGACGTCGTCCGTGAGGGGATAGCCGGCTTGTTGCGCCGCAGCGAAGAAGGCGTCGTAGAGCGGGTTGCCCGTATCCCCACGTTCCAGGACGAGCGGCCCGCTGCCGCCTCGCCACGTGTCCGGCCCCGCCGTACACGTCTCCATGCGTTTGAAGTACGGCAGGCAGTGGGCGTAGTCCCACGTGCTCATGCCGGGGTCGGCCGCCCAGCGTTCGTAGTCCATCGGGTTCCCCCGTTGGAAGATCATGCCGTTGATCGACGACGAGCCGCCCAAGACCTTGCCTCTGGCGTGGTAGATCCGTCTGCCTCCCATGCAAGGCTCCGGTTCCGACTCGTACCGCCAGTCGTAGAAACGGCTGCCAATCGGGAAAGAGAGCGCCGCCGGCATGTGGATGAACGGGTCCCAGCGGAAATCGGTCCTCCCCGCCTCGAGCACCAGCACCCGGTGGGCGGGGTCCGCCGAGAGCCGGTTTGCCAGCGCACTGCCGGCCGATCCTCCGCCGACCACGACAAAATCGTAGGGCTCCTGACGGGCACTCACGGGTTGCCGGCGGGGGGCCGGAAGCGGTCTCCCCATGCCTGGGTGTATCGATCGAGGACCATCGCCATGAGCACCAGAGCGAGCCCGACTTCGAAGCCGAGCCCGAACAGGCTGCGGGTGAGCGCCCGGATGGTCTCGAACCCGAGGCCGCCTCCTCCGACGAACCCGGCGATGATCACCATCGCCAACACCATCATGATCACCTGGTTGATGGCCGCCATGATGGTGGTCCCTGCGAGAGGGATACGCACCCCAAGCATCGTCTGGCGGGGTGTTGCCCCGAACGTACGAGATGCTTCGACGGTCTCCTCCGGGACTTGGCGGATGCCAAGCGCAGTGATACGGATGCCGGGGACGATGGCGTACAGCACCGATGCGATGATGCCCGGCACGACGCCGACCGTGAACAGGATCACCACGGGAATGATGTACACCAGCGATGGGATGGTTTGGAGCGCATCGAGCACTGGTCCGAGCGCGGCTTCCACCCTGGGTTTCCGCCCCGCCCACATGCCGATCGGTATGGCGATGGCAACGGCGATGAGCGCCGCAGTCATCACCTGGACGAGGGTGTCGATCGAGAGCTCCCACATTCCTATGAGGCCGATGATTGCGACGGCGGAACCTGCGAACAGGGCCAGCTTCCAGCCTTTGACGCGCCAGCACGCCCACGCCGTGACGAAGACCATGACGGGCCAGGCGACGTGTTCCGTGAGCAGGTCCCTGACGGGGACGATGATGCTTGCGACGATGAAGTCGTTGGTGGGGCGGGTCAGCCACGACAGGTTGTCGCGAGCCCACACGACGGCCGTGTCGACGGGATCGAAGACGCTGAGCCCCCAGGCATCGGGAAACGCAATCCACCCCAAGGCCCGTCCGACCACGGCGGCCGCCACCAGGCCCGCCAGGCCGATGCGACGCCAGCGCTTGGGAGCTCGCTGCGTCGGGTCGAGGGTGGCGGCGCTGCGCCACACGCGCTCGAGCACCATCGCAACGGCAACGATCGCGATGCCCGCACCGATGCCGCGGCCCGTACGGCGCTGCGAGAGGCTCTGGAACACGTTCTCGCCGAGGCCTCCCGCTCCGACGAGCGCCGCCAGCACGACGATGCCGAGGGCCATCATGATGGTTTGGGTGAGTCCGGTGAGAATCGTGGGTAGCGCCATCGGGATCTGTACTTTGACCATCGTCTGCAATCGGGTTGCGCCGAAGACGCGGGACGACTCCACGGCGTGCGGCGGGACCTCGCGGACCCCGAGGGTGGTCAGCCGGACCACGGGGGCGAGGGCGTAGATCACGGTCGCCACGGCGGCGTTGACCGCACCGACGCCGAAGAACCCGATGAGGGGAAGGAAGTACACGAATGCCGGAACCGTCTGCATGGCATCGAGGATGGGCCGGCTCACCTGCTCGACCCGCGGCCGCATTGCCCCCCAAACACCGAGGGGGACGCCGATGAGAACGGCGATGAACACCGCGGTCGACATGAGCGCAAGCGTCTGCATGGTCGGTTCCCACAGCCCCACCAGGCCGGTGTACACCAGCACGGCCCCAGCGAGTACGCCCTGCTTCCACATCTTCACCCGCGCCGGGATCAGCACCGCGGCCCCAACCACCACGTACCACGGCAGCCACAGCAGCACGTTTTCGACGCTGGTGATCGCCCAGTCGATGGTGTCGCTCAGCGGGTTGAAGAACCCGGCGAAGAGCCAGTGCGACCGCCGGTTCTCCCTGATCCAGTCGCCGAGCGAGTCCAGAGGATCGGAGAGCGATGTGTCGAAACGGGCAGGGAAGGCCGGCTCGAAGAAAGCTTGGAGGATGACCACCCCGGCAGCGAGTAGCACCCAGGGAAGCGCCTTCCGCACCCAAGCGAACGACAGGCCACCGACGACCGGTGGGGCGTCGGCCGTCATGTTCCCAGAACCGCTGCGACCGCTTCGCGATCGACGAGCCCGACCGTGGCTCCCGTGTCGTCGAGCACGGCCAGCGGTCGGGGATCGACGAGCAGGCCGGGAAGGAGCGATTCGACGCTGACGTCTGCGGTGACTGAGCCTCTCGGGTCGGAGCCGTCGACCTCGTGCATGACATCGCCTGCGGTGAGTACCTTGGCTTTGGGGATGTCCTTGGTGAACTCGCGGACGTAGTCGGTCGCTGGGTGAGTGATCAGCTCAGCGGCGGTGCCGATCTGGTCAAGAGCGCCGTCCTTCATGATGGCGATGCGATCTCCGAGCTTGATCGCCTCCGCAAAGTCATGCGTGATGAACACGATGGTGCGGTGCATGCTGTCCTGGAGCCGGATCAGCTCGTCCTGCATGTCGCGGCGAATCAGCGGGTCCAGCGCTGAGAAGGGCTCGTCGAAGAAGAGGATTTCGGGGTCGACGGCCAGCGCCCTCGCCAGACCGACCCGCTGCTGCATTCCGCCGGACAGCTGCTGCGGGTAGTGCTGCTCCCAACCCGACAGGCCGACGACGCCGAGCACCTCTGTGGCGCGGGCGTGCCGTTCCGGTTTGCTGATGCCCTGGACCTCGAGGCCGTACGCCACGTTGTCGATGACTCGGCGATGCGGCAGCAGCCCGAAGTGCTGAAACACCATCGAGAGCTTCTTGCGGCGTACGCGGCGAAGCTCATCCTCCGACATGTCGGTCAGGTCCTCGCCGTCCAGTCTCACGACGCCACGGGTGACTTCGGTCAGCTGGGCAATACAGCGGATCAAGGTCGATTTCCCCGAACCGGACAGCCCCATCACCACGAATGTCTCGCCTGGGGTGACATCGAAGCCGACCTGGCGGACGGCGATGGTGCACCCCGTCGCTTCGAGCACGTCTGAGCGAGAACTGCCTGCTTCGGCAAGTTCCAGTGCCCGGTCCGGTTTTGTGCCGAACACCTTCCACACGTCGTCGATTTCGAGGCATGGTCGGCGTGCAGAGTCCATGCGGGGTAATTTAGGCATCACGATCTCCCGATATCGGGAGAGCTTGCGGAGGAGCATCCATGAAGAAAGTCCTTATGACACTGACGGCGTTCGTGCTCGTCGTGGCTGCCTGCGGCGGTGACGACGACGCAGACGCCGGCGGTGGCGACGGTCCGAACCCCGACAATCCAACCATCAACCTCATCGTCAACCCGTGGACGGCGTCACGGATGAACGCCGAAGTGGCAAAGATCATCATCGAAGACGAACTCGGTTACCCGGTCGAGATCACCGAGGTGAACGAGAACGATGCGATGTTCACCGGCATGGCGGACGGCACACTCGACGCCGTGCTCGAGATCTGGCCGTCAGGTGTCACCGAGGCCGAGCAGTCGTACTTTGACGAGGCGAGTGTGGTGGACATCGGCCCGCTGGGTGCGATCGGCAAGATCGGCTGGTTCGTGCCGCAGTACGTGATCGACGAGAACCCCGCGCTCGCCACGTGGGAAGGTTTCGCCGATCCAGCGCTGGCCGGCTTGTTTGCGACGGCGGAAACCGGCGACAACGGGCGGTTCCTCGGGACCGATCCTTCGTACTCGCAGTATGACGAGCAGATCATCGCCAATCTCGGCTTGCCTCTCGAGGTCGTCTTCTCCGGCTCAGAGCCCGCCACGGTGGCCGAGGTTGACGCAAGGGTCGCCGCCGGTGAGCCCATCGTCCTGTATTGGTGGACGCCCACTGCGGCGGTTGCCAAGTACGACCTCGTCAACGTCGAGCTCCCCGCCTACAACGAGGAATGTGGCTCCAGCGCTGCCGCCGGTGATGGCGGCGTCGACTGCGACTACCCGGAGGACGAGCTGTTCAAGGCGGCCTCAGCGCTGCTCGAGGAGAAGGCACCGACGGTGTTCTCCTTCCTCCAGGCATTCCAGATGACGAACGACGATCAGCTCGAGATGCTGCCGGCCGTCGAGATCGACGGCGACGACCCGGCTGCGGTGGCGGAGAAGTGGGTAGCCGACCACGCTGACGAATGGGAGGCATGGCTGCCGTAGGCCCAGCGACAGTTTGAACCGAAAGTGTGGGGCCCATGGGGCCCCACACTGCGTTTGCCGACTTTCGTCGCCTGATGGAGAAGTCGCGGGCACCGCCGACGTGGGCATGCCCCTCCCGCGTTCGCAGTAAGAAGCGCGCCAGCACCTCCGCGAGGGCCTTGTAGCTGTTCTTTGCGCAGTTGTTGGTTGGCGAGATTCGCCTCGGCCTGGGAACTGGGTGCATCCGGTATCGGGTAGCCTCGGCGTCGGTGTCGTGCTCGCATCCAGATCGGTCCGCCAACGTAGACATCATCGATGTCATCCACCGCACCATGAGCCGAGACCCAGGAACCCCGCAAGCTGCCCCAGCCTGGGCCGCTTGACATAGGAGTAGCGGATGGCCGATGCAGAGATCGATTGGGGCTTCGAAGGCGCCGATGACGCGCGACGGTATCTGGGTGAGGTGGCGCGCCTCTGGGGAGCCTGGATTGCCGGGCTGGTTGGTCTTGTAGCAGTGAACAACCTGGCAGTCGTGGTGGTCGGTGTCGTAGTCATAGGGCTGCTTCTGTGGCTGGCGCGACCTTTGCAGGTCCGGGCCGCAAAGGTCGTTCCCGAGGACACACTCGTCGGCGGCCGCTTCGGCGTGGTGGGCAAGGGCACCGCACGCGATCGGGTGCTGCGCCAGTTCGCCTACGGCGATCAGCCACTCCGTCAAGCCGTTGACCTCAGCGGGGCATCGTCCCTGTGGTTGTGGGCCCGGCAAGGGGTGGTGGCGGCCACGATCATCGCCTTCGTCGCCGTGCTGTTCCTTTGGTTCGATGGATCGCCGGACGAATGAGCGCCGACGGCAACGAGAAGGTGCAGCGGCTCGCCGAGCTGATCGAAACCGCGCAGCGGATCCTTGTCTTTACCGGTGCGGGAATCTCAACGGCGAGCGGCATCCCGGACTATCGCGGCCCGGAGGGGGTCTGGAACACGCGGCGCCCGGTCTTCTACCAGGACTTCATGAGATCCGCCGAAGCCAGACGCACGTACTGGCAGCAGAAGCTCGAAGACCACGCCGAGTTCGGTTCGGCGTCGCCCAACGCCACTCACGAGGCCGTTGCGACGCTCGAAGAGGCGGGCAAGATCGAGCTGGTGGTGACGCAGAACGTCGATGGTCTCCACGCCGCCGCGGGCACTTCGCTTGCGCGACTCGTCGAGATCCACGGGACGGTGCGGCTGGTGGAATGCCAGTCGTGTGGCGAACGTACCGACCCTGCACCCCACTTTGCCACCTTCGTTGCGACGGGCGACGCCCCCGCCTGCCACTGTGGGGGGCACCTGAAGTCGGCCACCATCAGCTTCGGGCAGAGCCTCCGCTCCGTCGATCTGGGACGGGCGCGGGCCGCTGCGGAGAACGCCGATCTGGCGCTCGCCCTCGGATCATCGCTCGTGGTCTATCCGGCCGCCGACATCCCGCTGCATGCCGCAGAGACCGGGGCTCGCTATGCGATTGTCAATCGCGGCGAGACCGATCACGATCGAAACCCGCTGGTCACGCTTCGCATCGATGGTGACGTCACCGACGTCGTTCCGGCCGCGGTGGCCAAGGCGCTGGCCTGAGGGCTGCCGGCATGGCCTACACACCCCAGGCGCCCGCCGCCACTACAGGCGGGCCGCCGTCGGGGACGTGGTCATCGAGAGCCTTGACGACACGGACGGGGTCGCCGAGTGGGCCGACGGGACTACTTCGCCCAGATTCTGCGTGACTACATCGGCCGCGACGTTGCCTTGGTCGGGGTCGTCGGCAATTGCACGGCTGAGTTGCTCGAAGCCCAGTCGTTCGTGGATTTTGCGACGCGTTGGATCGAGGACACCCTGGAATGATGGCTGCGCCTGGGGGTTCGGCGGCCGGGCGACAACGTCGCCGCCAAACGGCCCGGGTTCGGGCCGTCCGGCCCTCCCGGGCGTGGCTTCGGATTCCTAGGCTTGGGCGCAATCAGCAATACGTCTTCGATCTCAGGAGCGATTGATGCGCACCGAACGCGACTCGATGGGAGAGGTCTCCGTCCCGGACGGCGCCTACTACGGCGCCTCCACACAGCGGGCCGTCGAGAACTTCCCCATATCCAACCTTCGCTTCAGCCGGCGGTTCATCTGGGCGCTCGGGCTCATCAAAGGCTCGGCCGCACGTATCTCCGGGCCGCAGGGTCATGTGGACGCCGAGCTTGCCGCCACCATTGCGGCAGCGGCCGACGAGGTGCGCGACGGCGCTCTCGACGATCAGTTCGTCCTCGACATCTTCCAAACCGGCTCGGGCACATCGACCAACACGAACGCCAACGAGGTGATCGCCAACCGAGCCGGCCTGATGCTCGGAGCCGAGTTGGGAGGCGAGCGGCTCGTACACCCGAACGATCATGTCAACTTCGGCCAGTCGTCCAACGACGTGATCCCAACGGCAATCCACGTGGCGGCGGCGGCTGCGGTGCGGGAGGACCTCGTGCCGGCGCTGAGCCGCCTTGCGGACGCACTCGCCGCCAAGGCCGACGAGTTCTCCACGGTGGTGAAGTCCGGTCGCACCCACCTCATGGATGCCACCCCGGTGACGCTCGGCCAGGAATTCGGCGGCTATGCGGCGCAGGTGCGCAAGGGTGTCGAGCGGGTCGAGCGGGTGCTGCCCGAGCTCGACGAGCTGGCGCTCGGCGGAACGGCCGTCGGCACGGGACTGAACGCACCAGATGGCTTCGCCGCTGCTGTCATCGCCGACATGGCCGCAGTCACGGGCTACCCCTTCCGTGAGGCCGCCGATCACTTCGAGGCGCAGGCGGCGAAGGACGCAACGGTCAGCGCATCAGGAGCACTCAAGACCGTCGCCCAGTCGCTCTTCAAGATCGCCAACGATCTGCGCTGGTTGTCGAGCGGCCCCCGCACCGGCATCGGTGAGATCCGGCTTCCGTCTCTGCAGCCGGGGTCGTCGATCATGCCGGGCAAGGTCAACCCCGTGATGTCCGAGATGATGATGCAGGTGGCGGGCCAGGTCGTCGGCAACGATGTCGCCGTCACGTGGGGTGGGGCGAATGGCAACTTCGAGCTGAACGTGATGATGCCGCTGATCGCTCACAACCTCCTGGAGTCGATCTCGCTGCTGTCCGCAGCGGCCGACGCGTTCCGGGAGCGCTGCATCGAGGGCATCGAGGCCAATGTCGAGCACAGCAGGGCGCTCGTGGAGCGCAACATCATCGTCGTCACGGCGCTCAACCCCCACATCGGATACGACAACGGCGCAGTCGCCGCGAAGGAGGCATTCGCCACCGGTCGCAACGTGCGAGATGTGGTCGTCGAGAAGGGTTGGCTGACTGCCGATCAGGTCGACGAGCTGCTGGATATCCAGCGGATGACCGAAGGCGGTGTCATCGAGTAGGGCTCCCCGCCACCACGGCTAGCCGACGATGTAGGTGCCGGTCCCGACGGCGACGAGACGCTCCCGCTCGTCGTGCAACTCCATCCGGGTCACGGCGACAGTGCGGCCGACGCGCTGCGGATAGGCGCTGGCCACGAAGGAGGAGCCGGTGGCAGGTCGCAAGTAGTCCACCCGCAGGTCGATGGTGCCGACCTTCATGAGTGACGCAAGCGCCTGCTCTGCGGTGTCGGCCCTCTCGACGAGAGCGGCCATCGCAACCATGCCGCCGATGGCGTCGAGGCTCGCCGAGATGACGCCGCCATGGAGTGCGTTCTTCTGGGCGTTCCCGATGAGGTCGGGTCGCGATTCCAAGGTGAAGGTCGCCCTCTCGGCGCTGACCTCGCCGACCTCCAGACCGAGAGTCCTGTTGAACGCGATGTAGTACTCCAAGCGCCCGATGATCTCGAGCATGTCGGTGCTGTCGTCGATGCCAAGGGCTTTCGCCACTTCCGACGGTGTTGGTGATGCCATGACGCCGACTCTAAAAGGCGCAGCGGATAGGCGAGCCTCTTGGCGAGCCGGCTGCTGATGCCCGGGCCCGAGCGGCCCGCCCGAAGGGGGGAGACTGCTGAACAAAGCGTCGTGCGGGCTCGCAGGACCGAAGGCGTGCCTCGTCACGAGCTCGAGCACGAGCCCAAGCTGACGTTGTTCCGCAGTCTCCTTGGAGTGGACGGTATCTCTTCGTCCGGCGAGCGGACCCGATGCCGGACCCGAGGTGCGTTGGCCGGGTGCCCCCCTCCGTCCCCGGCAGGTGAGACCCGCTCCGCCCCGCCGGCGGCCCCTGGCGCCTTTGGTACTCATCCGGTGGTGAGGCTCATAGGATCGCGGTATGCGGCGCACGAGTATCTCGGCAACGGTTGGCGTGTTCACTCTCGGCAAGTTTGCGATGAACACTGCCACCAGGTTTGTGTACGCCTTTCTCCCTGCGATCGCTCGCGGTCTCGGGGTTTCGCTGGCGTCGGCAGGCGTGTTGACATCGATCCGGTGGGGCGTCGGCGCTGCCACTCCGGCTGCCGTTCGGATTGCGGGTCGCGAGCACCGGCGCCGCATCGTGCTCGCAGGTCTCGCCGCCTTCATGGCGGGTGCCCTGGTCACTGCTGCGACGGGCGTGTACGCAGGTGCGGTGCTGGGGTTCATCCTCATGGGTTTCGGCAAGCCCCTGTTCGACAGCGGCACCCAGGCCTTTGTGGGCGACAACGTGCCGTACGAGCGCAGGGCACGGGTCGTCGGGGTGATGGAGACGATGTGGGCGGTGTCCCTGTTGGTCGGCGCTCCGCTTGCCGGATGGCTCATCGCGCGCAGCGGCTGGTCGACACCGTTCTGGGCGACCGCCGCCCTGGCCGGCGGCGTCGCCATTGCCCTGAGCGGGGTGGATCTCGACAGGGGAGACGTGCCCGACGATGCCGCGACGTTCGTATGGGACCGGCAGGTCGTCGGGTTCTTCGCCAGCACGGCACTGCTCGTCGCGAGCGCCGAGATGGTGTTCGTGACGTTCGCCGCATGGCTCGAGGACACACACGGGTTCACGATCGGAGCGTTGGCGGTGACAGCCACAGTGATCGGCGTGGCGGAACTCATCGCCGAAGGTGCGGTCGTGGCCGTCACCGATCGCCTGGGGAAGCGGCGGTCCGTGCTCACCGGTCTTGCGCTGGCGGCGACGGCGTTTGTAGTGCTTGCCGCAGGGCAGTCGTCGATGATCGTGGGCGTCGGGGCACTGGTGCTCGGCATCGCAGGCTTCGAGTTTGCCTTCGTCTCATCCATCACGGTCGGCACGGAACTCAGGCCCGAAGCGCGGATTCAGCTCCTGTCCCGGTTCGTCGTGTCCCAGGCCGTCGGCCGCGCCGTGGGCGCGGTCGCCGCCCTCGCTCTGTTCGAGATCGTCGGGATAGGCGCCGTCGGCATCATGGCGGCAGCGGTGGTCGCTCTTGCCGTGCCCTTTGTGATCGTGCACTATCCGGACGAGGTTCGGATCGGAGAGCCGGCATCGTGACGTATCGATCGGAGTCCCGGGCGGAGGGGGCGCTCTTCACGGACCACTACCAGCTCCTCATGGCGCAGGTGTACTTCAAGCGGGGGATGCATGAGCGCCGCGCCGTGTTCGACTACACCTTCCGCAGCTACCCGGACTACGGCCGGCATCAGGCCGGCTACTGCGTGTTTGCCGGGAGCAGCGAGCTGGCGAAGTGGATGGCGCGGGTCTGGTTCAGCGCCGAGGATCTCGACTACCTCGGGCAGCAGACCACGGCGAAGGGCGATCCGATGTTCGATCCGTCGTTCCTGCGCTGGCTGGGCTCAACCGAGGGTTTTGGCTCGGTCACCTTCACCGCCGTCGCCGAAGGTCGCGTTGTTCACCCGTATGCGCCGATAGCAACTGTCGAGGGGCCGCTGGCCGTTGCCCAGGTGTTGGAGACATCGTTCCTCAACCACCTCAACTATCCGACACTGGTAGCGACCAAAGCATCGCGGGTTGCGGAGAGTGCTCGTGGCGGCGCCGTCCTCGAGTTCGGGATGCGGCGCGGGCCTGGATTTGCCGCCAACGTCGGGGCGCGTGCCGCATTGATCGGCGGCGCCCACTTCACGTCGAACGTGGCCGCGTCACGAGGGCTCGGGTTGCCTGCCAAGGGGACCCACGGCCATTCGATGGTGCAGGCGTTCATGGCATCTGGTGGGAGCGAGCTCGATGCGTTCCGAGCTTTCGCCGACGTCTATCCGGACGATTGCATTCTCCTGGTCGACACCATCGACACCCTGGGCAGCGGCGTGCCAAACGCGATCGTCGTGTTCGAGGAGCTGCGGGCGCGGGGTCACGAGCCGAGAGGCATCCGACTGGACAGCGGCGATCTTGCTTTCCTGGCGATCCAGTCGGCCATCCTGCTGAACCGTGCAGGCTTTGCGGACACCACCATCGTGCTGTCCTCCAACCTCGACGAGCTGGCGATCTGGCAGATCCTCTCCCAGATCGAGGACGAAGCCCCTCGCTACGGCCTCGATGCCGCGGCCCTCGCCGGCAGGCTCATGTACGGCGTCGGCACCCGTCTGATCACCTCACACGGCCACGCTGCGCTCGATGGTGTGTACAAGCTCGTGGCGTTGCAGGGAGACGAGGGCTGGGTGCCGGCGATCAAGATCTCGGAGAATCGGGAGAAGATCCCGATGCCGGGGCGGAAGCGGGTGTGGCGAGTGACGGATCGACGTGGCTACGCCACCGCCGACGTGGTGGGACTGGCCGGACAGGAACTCGCCGCAGGAGTCCCGCTGCGGCTCCATCACCCGTATCGGTCGGGGATCGGCAGGACGCTCGATGCTGCCGACATCGAGGACACAGAGCAGCTGCTCGAGCCTGCGTTCGATGGGGGAGCGGTGCTGACCGACGACGATTTGGAGGCGGCGCGCCACAGGAGGACCGTCGATCTCGAACAGCTCGACCCAGGGGTCCGCCGCCTCGTCAACCCGCACATCTACCACGTTTCGGTGACGGACGCCCTCAGAGAGCTGCGAGAGGATCTGATCGCGGCTTCGCGCGGGCCAGGGGACGTGGGCTCGGGCACCCCGCCACGCTGATCGCCCATCAGTCGATGACCACTCCGGCCAGCACCATGGATGCAACGGCCCTTGCGCCATCGCCGGGACGCAGATTGACCGCTCTCACGCCGTCGGCGAGCACATGGCATGAATACCCGGCGCCCACCGCATCGATGGCGGTCGCCTGCACGCAGTAGTCGGTGGCGAGCCCGACAACGACGACCCGGTGCACGTCATGTTGGGTGAGGAGATCCGCCATCTCGGTAGGCGTCGTCACCCCGGTCTCCGGGTCGCGGACGGTGAAGCCTGAGTAGCCGTCTTCACCGCCAACCCCTTTGCGCACCACAGGGCCGTCGGCGTCCAGTTCGGGGTGCGGGTCGGCGCCCCACGTGCCGGCGACGCAGTGCACCGGCCAGATCCCGCCGTCCTTGGCGAAATGGGGCGTCGACTGCGGGTGCCAATCCATGGTGTAGACCACCGTTGCTCCCGCGGCGCGTGCCGCCGCGATCTGCTCGTTGATGAAGGGGATTGCCGCTTCGGCTCCCGCCACGTAGAGCGAGCCTGCGGCGTCGGCAAAATCGTTCTGGACGTCGACCACGATGAGTGCGTCGGTTGCCTCGAGATCCACGAACGCCTCCTCGAGCCTCTTTCACGGTTCAGACGGCTGCATCGACCTGTTCGAGCGCGGTTTCCAGTGTTGCCCACGGCAAGTCTGCACACTTGATCCGCACAGGGAACTTGCGCACCCCTTGTAGTGCTTCGAGGTCACCCAGCACGGCGCCGGGACGTTCCGGATCGACCGGATTGTCCCCTTCTTCGATGGACATCATGACTTTGAACTTGTGGGTGAGGTCGCGGACTTCATCGATGGACCTGCCGACGATCCTGTCCGCCATCATCGAGCCCGAGGCTTGTGAGATGGAACACCCTTGGCCCTGGATGGCGGCATCCACGACGGTGCCCTCCTCGACAGCGAGGTCGAGCGCAAACTCGTCGCCGCAGGACGGGTTCTCGCCGTCGGCGTGAATGTGCTCGCCTTGGAGCGCCCCCCTGCGGCGGGGATTGCGGTAGTGATCCAGGATCACTTCACGGTACAACTCGTCAATTGCCATGGCCTGCCACGATCGTCGACTGCCAACGATAACGGTGGTCGCGACGCTCTGATTCCCATCGACTCCGCACAGCGGTCCTCAAAGCCGTCCTTCGCTCCACTAGTGTCCCGGAGGTTGTCCGGCTGGGAGCCTCGAGCGCGGCTGAGGGGGCATGACTCATGAACCACCACGAGATGAATCCGCAACCGCGGCTCGCCATTGTCGTGTCGAGCGACCGGAGGCGTGGCGCCGAGGTGTTTGGCGAGGCGCTTGCCGGCGGCCTTCGGGACCGGGGCTGGGAGGTTCGGCTCTTCTCGCTCACGTCGAGCTCGGGCGGCCCCCTGGTTGATGCGACGCCGCTGTCGACCATCGCCCCTGATGAGCTCGGCCGGCTGGACCGGACGGTGGTTGCCAGCCTCAGGGCGAAGATCGGCGACTACCGCCCGGATGTCGTGCTCGCCAACGGAGCGGCCACGATGCAGTACGTCGTGGCGGGGCTCCGGCTGGGGCGGAACCGACCGCGGCTGGTGTACGTGAGCATCGGCGAGCCGATGTACTGGATTCGCAACCGGCAACACCGGTTGATGCGCACGGCGATCCTCAAGGGAGTCGACCGTGTGCTGTCCGTGTCGGCCACGACGGCCAAGCAGCTCGTGGATCACCTCGGTGTACCGGCAGCGAAGGTACGGGTGGCGCCAACCGGAGTTCCGCCACGGTTCTTCGATGCGGTCCCCGAAGCGGCGACCGACCAACTGCATGTGATCTTCGTCGGCAACCTGTCCGAGGAGAAGGACCCCGTCGCCGCCCTCGACGTGGTCGAGCGAGCGAGGCGCGACGCCGATGTCAAGCTGCGTTTTCTGGGAAGCGGACCCCTCCGCGACGCGCTGGAGCAGGAGGTGTCTCGAAGGGAAATGCGGCACCACGTCGAGATTCTCGGCTCCGTGCGCGATGTGGTGCCCCACCTCGAATGGGCTGATGTGCTGTTGTTGACCTCGAAGACCGAGGGGCTCCCCGGCGTGCCACTGGAAGCGGGCGCCGCCGCCGTACCGAGTGTGGTGTACGCGGCGGGAGGGTCGGCCGAGACCGTTGCCGACGGTGTCACCGGGCGGGTGGTGCCGGTGGGCGACGTTGTTGCCGCGGCGAGCGTGCTCGTAGACCTCGCCGCCGACCCGGCGCTGCTGCGCAGATGGGGAGATGCGGCCAGGAAGCGGGTTGCCGACGGCTTCACCCTCGCCCAGTCGGTGGACCGCTACATCGACCTGCTGGCCGCCGAAGTCGCCGCGGCACGGATGCGGCCGCCGTCATGACGCAGCCGGTCAAGCTCGCCCACCTCACCACCGTGGATCTGAGTCTTCGCTACCTGGTGCTGCCGCAGCTCGAGGCGGGCGTCGCCAACGGATGGGAGACCATCGGCATCAGCGCTCCGGGGGACTACGTGGCCGACGTCGAGTCGGCCGGCGTCCGGCACATCCCGTTGCCGACATCGTCACGGGGGTGGAACCTCCCTGCCGACATCGCTGCCGCCCGGGACCTGTGGCGGATCCTCCGCAGGGAGCGGATCGACATCTTGCACACGCACAACCCCAAACCGGGGTTGTACGGCAGGGTGCTCGGACGGCTGGCCGGGGTGCCCATCGTCGTCAACACCGTCCACGGTCTCTACGCCACCGAGGACGATCGCTTGCTGAAACGGGTCGTGGTGTACCTCCTCGAAGCGTTTGCTGCGCGATTCTCCGACGCCGAGCTGGTGCAGAGCTCCGAGGACGTCGCCCTGATGACCAGATGGCGAATCTCGCCGAAGCACCGCACCTTCGTGCTCGGCAACGGCATCGATCTCGACCACTTCGACGCCTCGCGGTTCACCGCCGAGGAGCGGGAAGCGCTCCGATCTGAGATCGGCGTCCGCCCTGATCAGGTGCTGGTCGGGGTCGTGGGCCGGCTCGTTGCCGAGAAGGGATACCCGGAATTCGTGGAAGCTGCAGCCGGCCTGGACGATCGGTTCGCCTTCGTAGCGGTTGGTCCGGAGGACCCGGAGAAGTCCGACGCGCTCGGCGAGGACTTCGCCTCCAGGGCTGCAGCGGCGGGTGTGCGGCTGCTCGGGATGCGCACCGATGTCGACCGTCTCTACAACGCGATGGATCTCTTCGTGCTGCCGTCCCATCGGGAGGGGTTCCCCAGGGCGGCCATGGAGGCGGCCGCAAGCGGGCTGCCTGTGATCGCCACGGACATCCGAGGGTGTCGCGAGGTCGTCGAGCCTGGGATCAACGGCCGCCTGGTGGCGGTGCGCTCCCCCGCAGATCTCGCTGCCGCGATCTCCGACATCGGCGGCAATCCCGCGCTTCTCGCCCGCATGGGGGCGGCGAGCCGGAAGAAGGCGATGCGTGATTTCGACGAACAGCAGGTCGTCCACACGGTCTTCGGCACCTACCAGGGCGTGGCCCTGCGCAAGGGAGTGCCCGCCGTTGCAGCCTCGGCACCGCCAATGGGCGACCCGACAATCCGTCGCGCCGAGGATCGAGACATCCCGCACCTCGCTCGCCTCCACATGGAGGCCATCGACACCGGCTTCCTGCCAAGGCTCGGCGCATCGTTCATGGAGCGGCTCTACGCAGCGATGCTGGAGTGGGACGGTGCCGCGGTCTTCGTCGCAGACGGTGTGTGGCGCCCGGTGGGTTTTGTGGCGGGCGTGACGGACATCGGAGCCTTCTACAAGCATTTCATCCGCCACTACGGCATCGGCGCAGGGTTCGCCGCCGCACCGCGGCTGGTCCGACCTTCGGCTCTGCGCCGGGCGTGGGAGACGTTGACCTATTCCGGAGATCACGGCGGTGTTCGCGCCGAGCTCCTGTCGATGGCGGTTGCACCCGAGGCGCGTCGCCGTGGTCTGGCCTCTCGCCTCGGTGAGCAACTTCTCGATACGCTGTCGGCTCTGGGGGAGGAGAAGGTCAAGGTCGTGGTCGGTGCCGACAACGCTGTGGCGATCGCCGCCTATCGCAAGATGGGCTTTGTTCCGTCAGGATCGGTCGAGGTCCATGCCGGGGAGCGTTCGGAGGTGCTGACTTGGAAGTCGTGATAGGTGTTGTCGCGGCCTTTGTCGTCGCCACGGCGGGCGGTGCAGCCATGATGCGACTCGGCCCCCGCCTCGGCTTCGTCGATCTTCCCGACGGCTTTCTCAAGTCGCACCACGTCCCCGCCGTTCCGCTCGGGGGAGTTGCCGTGTTCTCGGGCGTCCACATCGGTCTTGCGGTGGCCGGGCAGTTCAGCTTTGGGCTGCTGCTCGCATCGGCAATGGTCTTCGTGCTCGGCCTGATGGATGACTACCGGGAGCTGGGGCCCTTGGTTCGGCTCGGTGTGGAGGTCGCGGCAGGCGCCGTGCTGGCGGTTGAGTCGGATCTCCCTGCGATACCGGACGGGATGCTGAGCATCATTCTGGTGTCCCTGCTGGTGGTCGTCACCGTCAACGCGGTGAATCTCCTCGATGGGCTCGATGGGTTGGCGGGCAGCGTGGCTGCGGTCACCGCGCTGGGTATTGCCGCCATCGCCGCCACGCGAGGCATCGACACCGACTTCGGATTCGTGCTGGCGGCCGCCCTCGCCGGCTTCCTCATCTGGAACTGGCATCCGGCCAAGATCTTCCTGGGTGACAACGGCGCCTATTCCGTCGCGGTCTTCCTCGTCTACGGGTTTCTGGTGGCGACACCGCCCGAATCCGAGGCCAGGGTTCTGGTCACGGCCGGTCTACTGGGCGTGTTTGCCGTCGACTTGCTCACGACGCTCATCCGCCGCCGTCTCAACGACAAGCCGCTTTTCGCCGGCGACCGCAGCCACATCTACGACCAGCTGATCGACAAGGGATGGCGGGTTCCCCAGGTCGCGGCGACGTTCGCACTTGCGCAGGCGGTCATCGTGACATTGGTCGTCGTTGCGGATGAGCTTGCGACACCCCTCGTGGCGATCGCGCTGCTCGCCACGCTGCTTGCGGCAATCCTCCTCGCTCTGGCCAGACTCGGATTCTTGAGGGAGTCCCGCGGCTGAAGGCTGCTTGCTGCAGGCGGACTGCGGGCCCGGCTCGCCCATCGTGGCGATGTGTCCGGGATCAGAACTGCCGGACGCCCGTTTCGCCAGGGGTAGTCGCCGCAACCGGTGCCGCACCGGCCAGCAGGGCTTCGATACCTTGGAACTGCGGCTCGGGGGTCGCGAGCACGTCTTCCTCGTCCGGAGGGGGCCCAAAGCCCCAGCCGACGAGCATCGCCAACAAGAACGGCATCACCATCGAACGTTCTCGTGCCATGAGCCCGAGGTTCAAGAAGGCCGAGAAGGCGATGATGAATCCGATGGTGAAGACGAAGCAGAACATGAGATAGGGATCGCGACGCATGCGCCAACCCCGTTTGATCATCGGCGGCAGCCGCCAGATCACGATCAACAGCAACACCATCCCCTCGAGTGAGCTGGCGAACGCCGGAGGATTGTGGGCCTCATTGGGTAAGGGTCTGAAGAGCACGCGCACGGCAACTTCGGGGAACTGCGTCGGGCTGCTGATGAACCCTCCCGACACGGACGAGCCACCTTTGTCGGTCTGCTGCTCGACGCCGCCGATGAGCTGGTCGACTTGTCCTTCGATCGCCCCTGTGTCTTCGAGCGTGATGCCGAAGTTCGCCGCGGCGACCACGAGTGAAGCGGCAAGCCCTGCGCCGACAAAACCCAACAACATGAGGCGTTTGGCGGGGAACTTGGCGACGCCGCCGCCCTTGGCGAACAGCAGAGCTGCCGCCACGCCGGCCACCTGCATGGCAGCGACGTGGGGCCGGATGGCGCCGCTGATCACCAAGCCGATGCCGATGATGGGGAGTGACGACATTGCCCCGTTGTTCAACAGCTTCGAGATGCCGTACGCGGACATGCCGAGGCCGAGCATCATCAGCGCCTCTTTGCCGATGCTCGATGGCCAGTAGACCACGGTGGGCACGAAGAAGACGGCGATCGCATAGAGCTTGTTGCGCCGCGGGACGATCGAATTGCGGAAAGCCGCATAGAGGAACATCTGACCGAAGAAGGCAAGCGTGGCGAACATGAAGAAGCCACCGAGGAAATTGGGCACATACGGCACGTAGACGATGCCCACCATGGCTTCCATTGCCTCGGTGCCGAGGGCGAGCGGTGGCGTCTCGAAGCCTCGCCAGAGGTGGACGAAGTCGATGCCGCGAGCGTGGTAGCCGACGGCGTCGCCTGAGCCCCTGTAGTAGTCGACGAGGATCCACCACCGCAGCCACGAGGCCACGATCTTGCCGGCGTATCCCGCCAAGATCAGGGTGGGCAGCCAGGCCTTGTCCTTGTCGTTGGCCATCATCTTGGCGAAGTACGACACGATGAACGCGCCGGCGATGGCCACGAGCACTGCGCTGACGTGTTCGGATCCGGTAGCGATCGCCCAACCCAGCGCAACCACGAGGCCAAAACCACCGAAGAGCGGGACGAGCGCCAGCATCAGCGCACTTCCCGGCGCATCAGAGCAGCTCCAGGTCGCTGGATGCAAGATCCCATGACGCGAGGCTACCCACGTCCGCCGGCAACGTACGCAGTGGGTTGGCGACCAGGGTGAGGGTGGTGATCGTGGGGATCGGCAGCATGCCGCGACGTGCTGCTGCCCGCCGTTCCGGGGAGCCCTTGGAGAACCACCCGCCTACGTAGGTGGCCCGCCCGTTCCACAGGGTTCGGCCGATGGCCGATGCCGGCTGCTGGCCAAAGACGTCGGAGACGACGAGCTCTCGCCGTCCGCTGCGCACGTTGAGCCGAACGATGGCCGTCGAGCCCTTTGCGTCGACTCTCACGTACTGGGCGGTGGGGTGTTCCGTGAACCGCCACCGCAGGTAGGCCGCGGTGCGCGGTGTGCGGAGCCCTGCGGCGGGCCGGTCGGTGACGTCGAGGTCGCCGACGGGTGCAGCGTTGTGGATGAAGTCGGTGGCGACGGGGAGCCGGTCGGCGTCGACTTTGCCGCGGAACACACCCTTGCCGGGTGCGGCCAGCACGCCGATCGGGCCAACCTCCTGCCAGCCCATGCGCAGATACCCGGCGCCGGACTGCGGGTTCGGCGTGTTGAAGACCATGTCGACGCCGTCGGCTGTCGCCTCGGCGAGTGCTGCGAGCGTCAGCTGCCGGAAGATCCCGCGGCGCTGGTACTCGGGATGGGTTGCCGTGTCCACCGCTCTGACACAGCGAAGGGTCGTGCCGTTGGGTGTGGTCAACTCCCAGCGCATGAAGGCCCTGAGGCCGACGATGCGGTTGTCGGCTTCGGCGACGAGGATGATCGAGCGGCCAAATGGATTGATGATGTGTTTCCACCTGAACAGCTCAGGGGTGCGCTGGAGCACTGCCGTTTCTCCGAGGGAGGCACGCAGCAGGTCGAGGACGGGTTCGAGATCTTCGTCCACGAACGTCCGCACGGAGATGGTCTGGTCAGCCACCGAGCACCTCGGCGTACATGGACTCCAGTTTCCTGACCATCGTCTCCAGGCTGTAGTCCCGCTCGATCACCTTCTTGGCCGCTGCGGCCATGGCGGCGGCGTCGTCGCGATCGGTGAGCACCCTGGCGACACCGTCGGCGAGCGCCTGGGGATCTCGCGGGGGCACGAGCAGACCCGTCTCGCCATCGTGCACGATGGCAGGCACCCCGCCGACGGAGGTCGCGACGACCGGGGTACCGAGGAACATGGCCTCGAGCACCGCAACGGGCAGCCCTTCGAAGTCAGAGGGGTTGGCGAACACGTCGGCAGCTTTGACAAAGGCGAGGGCGTCCTCGCGGCGGCCGAGGAACGACAGGTTGCCGGCCACGCCTGCGTCGGAGGCGTGGCCGCGAACCCGATCGAGGTCGCCGTCGTTCTTCTCTCCCCCGATGGATACAACCCTCACATTCGGCACCACCTCCACCAGACGCACGACGGTATCGACGAGGTTGGCGTGTCCTTTGTGTGGCCGGATGTTCCCGACGTGCACGACCAGTGGGTCGTCATGCGCCAAACCCAGCTCGGTGCGTGCAGCGGCCGCATCTTCCGCTGCGACCTCCACCGACACGCCGTTGGAAACGACGTGTGCCTGCGGTCCCGGGTAGTCGACGATCGAGTCTGCGACGGCCTGGGACACCGCAGTGACGGCGGCATTCCGCCCGTACGTCCAGCGATTGGCGAGCTGGACCGGCCTGCGATATGAACCGGCGATGTTGTGCTCGGTGTAGACCACCGGAACCGGTGAGACGATACGCGCCACCGCTCCCATGGCGGGCAAGTGGGCGTGCACCAGGTTGCTGTCGGTCTTGGCGAGCTTGCGGAGGGCCATCCACGACGAAGGAGTCATCCCCCGTTTGGTGCCGATGCACGTCACCGGCACATCGAGGTCCTGGAGCCGCCCGACGAGCTGGTCCTTCCATGGCAGCACGTAGACGACGCGGTAGTCGAATCGTTCCCTGTCCCACAGCCGGGCGCTCTCGGCGATCAGCATCTCTGCCCCGCCGATGCCGAGCCCCTTGATCGCCACCAGGATTTTCGGACGCGGCGTCATGGCGTCCTCCGTGCGTTTGCGGCACGGCGCTGCGCCGATCCGTTCATGATGACCCGATCCCCCCGATCGCGCACGATGGTCAGACCGTGCTCGAGACTTGTGATCGCGAAGGTACCACGGGTACGGAAACCCCGGAATGGATGTATCTAGGGCGCTCGCCCCAATTCTGGTCAATAGGGCCAAAAGGGGTGTTCGTCGTTGGCGGTCACCATTACAGTCAGTGGGGTCGGAGCTCATGTTTGGGCGCTGAGCCCGACCGTCACACATATCGCGCAGGGGGCGCCGCAGCTCGGAATCGTTGAGCGTGAAGTATGAGCGAGCAGCAGGCAGTACGGGGGAGCAATGGATTCACATCCACAAAGAGGGGAATCGCAAGAGCCGTCTTGGCGCTTGACGATCACACAGAACGCAGCGCGCGTCAGGGCCGACGTCACGTTTGCGCTCATCGATGCGTTCATCATCGCCATGGCGTACGTGGCAGGGCTCGTCGCCCGCTTCATGGACGGTCTCGGCGTTTCGGCAGACTGGTGGCCAGGGTTTTGGAAGATACTCCCAATCATCGTACTGGTGCACCTCATCGCCAACGTGGCCTTCGGCACGTACGGTCACGTATGGGAGTACGCATCCGTCGCTGAAGCACTCAGGGTCGGGTTTGCGTCTGCGGCTGCCGGCACCGTCATCATCGCATCGATGATCGTTGGCCGAGATGCATTCCAGGTCGAGCAGCCCGTCCCCATCTCGGTCGTCATCCTGGGAGCGATGTTCACCCTCATCGGGATGGGAGCCATCCGGTTCCGGTCCCGCATGTTCAGTTTCAAACGCATGTCGACCCGTGGCTCGCCCGTGCGTGCGCTCATTGTCGGCACCGGCCGGCCTGCAGCAGTGCTGGCCCGGCAGGCTCCCAACCTCGACCCGCCGGCTGAGGTCATTGGTTTTGTGGACATCGACGGGGGCACGTCGCATCCGCGGCGCCTCGTCGGCTGCCCGGTATGGACCGGCATCGATCGGGTTCCCGATCTCGTGCAGACGTACCGGGCAGATCAGGTCATCGTTGCGGCGGAGACGCCGGAGTCGACTCTCCGGGATCTGGTCGACGCCTGCGTCTCGGTCGACGTTGCCTTGCGGATCGTGCCAAATCTGAACGCCTTGTTGAAGGGGCATGCGGCCGACAGCATCCGCAACATCGAGTTCTCCGACCTCCTGCCTCGCCCGGCTGTGCAAACCGACCTCACGCCTGTTGCCGCCATGCTGAGCGGGCGGCGCATTCTCGTCACGGGCGCAGGCGGCAGCATCGGCAGCGAGATCGTGCGCCAATGCCTCCAGTTCGAAGGCACAGAGGTCTTTGCGCTCGACAACGACGAAACCCACCTCCACGACGCCATGACGACCTGGCGGAGCACCGGCTTCGAACCGATGGGCGTCCTCAGCGACGTGCGGGACCGGGAGAAGGTGCGGAAGACATTCCGTGAGTTGCGCCCCGAAGTGGTGTTCCACGCGGCAGCGCACAAGCACGTGCCGATCCTGGAGAGCTTCCCCGGCGAAGCGGTCAAGACCAACGTGCTCGGGACCAAGAACGTCCTCGACGCCGTCGAGGAGTTCGGAGTCGAGCGGTTCCTCCTGATCTCGACCGACAAGGCCGTCGAACCTTCGAGCGTGATGGGCGCCACCAAGCGGATCGCCGAGATGCTCACCCAGTCCGCTGCGTCCCGCTCCACGAGCGTGGTCTACACGGCGGTCCGGTTCGGCAACGTCCTCGGCAGCCGCGGCAGCGTTGTACCGACCTTCATGCGTCAGATCGAGGCGGGCGGGCCCGTGACGGTGACCGACCCGCGGATGACCCGCTACTTCATGACGATTCCCGAAGCCGTCCAGCTCGTCCTCCAGTCGGGCGCCCTTGCGTCCGGCGGCGAGGTGTTCGTGCTCGATATGGGAGAGCCGGTCCGCATCATGGATCTGGCATCCCGCCTCATCAGACTCTCCGGCCTGGTGCCCGGTAGGGACATCTCGATCGACATCACCGGCATGCGGCCGGGGGAGAAGCTGGAGGAAGTGCTGTCCGACGGACCGCTTGCGCCCAGCGACCATCCAAAGATCAACAAGGCGGCAATCGGGTACGCCGACGAGGCTCTGCTCGACGGTGAGCTGCATCGGCTCCGAGATCTGGCAGACTCAGGGGAGCGCGCCGAGGTGGCGGTCGTGGTTCATCGCCTCGCCCGAGCCTCGGGAATGCGAGTAGTGGAAGCATCCGGTCGTCTGAGGGACGCCGCGACAAGGAACTGACAAAACATGGAACTGAGCAGGCTACGCCGCATGGTGCGAGCGCGGTGGTGGCTGATCGCTGCGATGGCAGCGATTGGTGTGGTCGCCGCGATTGCTTTCACCAACTACTCCAACGACAACATCGAACAACGTTTCTCCGCGGTCGCCTCGATCACATTCATCGTCGAGGAGCCGGAAGAGGAAGCAGCGACGACAGGGGGCGGCAACAGCCGCAACCAGGGGGGCGGGACCACCACCAACACTGCCGCGGCCGAGGTGCTGGACACCGCGCTGGCGGCAGCCGAAGAGATCAATGCCACTCTTCTCGAAGAGCCTGGGGTGGCGCTTCGCGGCGTGCCCGAGGAAGCAAGGCTGGAGTTCCTTGCCATCTCTCCGTCAGAGCAGACCGCCGAGGAGATCGTGATCGAGATGCGGGACAACTACCTCGCAGTGGATCCCACCACGGTCGACGTGCCTGGGGAGATCGCCATCCTCGTCGAAGAGGCCAGCACGATCACCGTGCGGCTGAAGGCCTTCGAGGCGCCACCGCCGCCGGAAGAGGTGCCCATTCCGGTCGACATCCAGGCGCAGATCGACATCCTCAACAACCGCATCACGGCGACAACCGGTGACGTGGGAGAAATCGAAGAGGAGTTGTTTGCCGCGCTCGAGGTCGCCGAGGAAGACCGCGATACGGATCTGATCTCCGAGCTCGAAGGCAGGCTCGACCGGATCACCGCTCGGCTCACCGACCTGAAGGGCCAGCTCGAGGCCATCACCCCGGTTCAGCCCCCTGTGGAAGAGTTCGAGCTGACTGCCGAAGAGGAACTCGAGAAGACTGCCCTCGAGGCCCGGATGACAGAGATCAGCCAGCAGTTCCTGGCGCTCCAGGAGCAGCTCGAGTCGACCGACCGGTTGGTGGTCGGCGAGGTGGTCCTCACCGATGAGACGTCCGCACCGACAGACAGGATGCTCAGCGCCCTCATCGGCCTCCTCGCGGGGGCGATGGCGGGTCTCGCTGCCATCGTCATCATCGATCGGATCCAAGGCACGGTCTGGTCTCGTTCCGACCTGGGTCCGGTGCCGATCCTCGCCGAGGTCCCGCAGCAGCAATCGCGCTTCGGGATGCGGCCGCGGCGCTACCAGCAAGTGCGGCAGAAGGGCGTGCAGAGTGCCCGCTCCGCGATTCTTGGTCTCTACCACGCCGGCGGTCCGGTCACCATCGGGTTCACCGGGCTGGGAACCACGGACGACTCCGTTTCGGGCCTGGTGCTCGACGTTGCCAATAGCCTCGCGGGAGTCGGTCGGTCCGTACTGGTGGTCGACGGGCAGATCGGGGGGCTCCCGGCGTACCGTGACATCGTTGCCGGCGGCTCGAACCTCGCCGATCTCGACTACGACGCGGTCGACGACGATGCGCTTGCGGCCGGAGTCACCGGGGTCCTCGACGGTGCGCACGAGCTCGCTCCCAATCTCTGGATACTGCCGGGAGATGCGCGTACCGTCGATGCCGTCGACGTCCTCGCGAGCAAGTCCTTCCGTCAGCTCACCGAGCAAGCCGTCGCGCGGTACGACATCGTGATGGTCGTCGGGCCGTCGGCGCTGTCGCCCTTCGCCTACGTCATGGCCGGTCTGGTGTCCGCCTACGTCGTGATCACGACGATGGGACGCACTCGCCAACAGCACATCGAACGTCTCGTCGAGCAGTTCGGCGGCAGCCGGAGCCGGCTCATCGGGGCGATCCTGCTCGGCATCAAGCCGCGGCGCGGCTTCGTACCGGCGAGCGACATCAGCCGGACGGCTCTCGAGCCGGGGGCAGCCGGTGCCGCCTCGGCCGCCGAGACCGAGCCGGAAGAAGAGCGTGGGCTGTTGGATCGCCTCGGCGAATCGCTTGGTGCGCTCGCCGGCGACAAGACCGACACCTGACAAGCGCTGAAGGGCCGGGAACGAAGGTATGGGGCGACAGATCGACAGACTGCGACAGGACGCGTCCGATCACCTGAAGGCGATCGTGCCGATGTCGCTCCGCAGCAGAGTCGTCAAGTGGCGGCTTGCGATCCGCAACTGGACCGGCCCGGTGCGCACGTTGCCCGATGCGCTCGTCATCGGAGGGCAGCGCTGCGGCACGAGCTCGCTCTACAAGTACCTGAGCAGGCACCCCAACGTCGCGCCCTCGTTGCGGAAGGAGATCGAGTACTTCTCGACCGACTACGACAAGGGTGAACGCTGGTACCGAGCCCACTTTCCCTGGAAGCTGCGCCGCACGCTCGCCCGGTTGCGGAAGCGCCCATTTCTCACATTCGAGGCCACTCCAGACTATCTCCTGGACCCGCGAGCACCCGCCCGCGCCCGTGCCCTGGTGCCGAACGCCAAACTGATCGTGATGTTGCGGGAGCCGTCCGAACGGGCGGTGTCGCACTACCACCACAGTGTGCGTCACGGTCTCGAAGATCTCGATCTTCCGGCTGCGCTTGCTGCCGAGGACAGCCGCCTCGAGGGGGAGCCGGAGCGGACGGCGGCGGACCCCACAACGAAGGCGCTGCCACTTCGCCGGTTTTCGTATGTGATGCGCGGGCGGTACGCCGAGCAGCTGGAGCGCTGGCTGGAGCACTACCCCCGCGATCAGGTCCTGGCGATCCGGTTTGATGAGTTCACCGCGAGGCCCACAGAGACTTTCGAGCGAATTCTCGACTTCCTGGATCTCCCGGTCTGGCACCCGCCGGAGTTTCGCAACTACAGCTACGTGGGGAGCGCGGAGGGGACCTACAAGAAGGCCCCTGAGGACGTGGCGGACTACCTGGCAGATCGGTTCGAGAAGCCCAATGCAGCTTTGGTGGACCTCTTGGGAGAGGAGTTTCGATGGGACGCCCCGCCCAAGTACTGAAAGAAGGCGCCAGACGGAGCGCCAAGATCGTGTTTGCCGCCGCCGACCCGTTGTTCGGTGACTTTCCCGGACCAAGGATCCTCATCTACCACCAGATCGGGGCCGGGCTCGGCCGTCAGATGGAGGTCACCAAGGCTGCCTTTGTCGCCCAACTCGACTGGATGGCCGCCAATGGGACCGTGGTGAGTCTCGACCAAGCCGTTGCCGAGCGGGGGAAGCCGGGCAGCGAGCGGCAGTACGTGCTCACCTTCGACGACGGCTACGACGACTTCTATCGCCTGGGCTACCCGGAGCTGGTGAAGCGCAACATGCCCTTCACGTTGTATCTGACCACACACCCGGTCGAGAGCCGCGAACCGCTGTTCCCCGGCGGGGGCGCCGAGCCGCTCACCTGGGCGCAAATCGAAGACATGGCAACGTCGGGCCTGATGACCCTTGGTGCCCATACCCACCGGCATCTCGACATGCGGGAAGCCACGGCGGACCAGGCCATCGAAGAGCTGGAGACCAGCGATCGGCTCATCGAGAAGCGGATGGGGACGATTCCCGAGCATTTTGCCTACCCATGGGGCTATTGGTCGGAAGCCGCCGGAGCTGCCGTGAAGGCCCGCTACACGACCGCAACTCTGGGTACCGGCGCTCCGATCACGGCCGGCACCGACCCGCTGTTGCTGAACCGGGTTGCGGTGCAGCTCAGCGATGGCGTGTTCTTCTTCCGCCGCAAGCTGCGGACCGGGATGCGCCTCGAAGACGTCGTGCGAAGGCGTCTTGCGCATTACGAGGGGCCGTAGGCGGGCGGCCATGCGGTATCTCTTCGTCATCAACTCATTCGGCGCAGGCGGTGCGGAACGTTCACTCGTCGAGCTGCTCCCTGAGTTTGTCGCCAGCGGCGTGACCCCCACGATTGCCTGTCTCGCTTCCAAGGACGTGGGTTTCGAGCAGGAAGTCCGGGACGCCGGCTTTGACGTGCGGCTCCTCCACGGCAAGGGACTCGCAGCCAAAGCACGGTCACTGCGCAAGCTCGTCAAACTGCTCCGGCCGAATCTCGTCTACACGTCGTTGTTCGATGCGGACATGGTCGGCCGGATGGCGTGCATCGGCTTGAAAGTCCCTGTGATGTCCAACCTCGCCAACACCGCATACGATCCGGCTCGCCTCGACGACCCGAACGTCGATGCCCGCAAGTTGCGTCTCGTCAAGACAGTCGACGGTTTTTCCGCACGGCACTTCACCGATCATTTTCACGCAGTGAGCCAGGCGGTGAAAGATTCCACCGTCGAGACGATGCGGGTCAAACCCGAGCGCATCACCGTGGTCAAGCGGGGCCGTGACGAGCAGCGTCTCGGGCGGGCAGGGCCGGAGAGGCGCAGCGCAATACGGATGAGGCTCGGCCTGGCTGACGACGCCGACGTTGTCGTGACGGTTGGCAGGCAGGAGTACCAGAAGGGCCACTGCCACTTGGTGGATGCATTCGCCGAGGTTGCTGAAGTGCGTCCTCACGCCGTCCTCCTCGTTGCCGGACGGCACGGTCATGCGTCGGCTGCACTCGAGGAGCAGATAGCCCGGCTTGGCCTCGGCGGCGTGGTCAAGCTGCTCGGGCACCGCAGTGATGTCGCCGACGTCCTGGCGGCCTCCGACCTCTTCGTCTTTCCCTCGGTCTACGAGGGCCTCGGCGGCGCCCTGATCGAGGCGCTCGCCATGTCCCTGCCCGTTGTCGTCTCGGACATCCCCGCACTCAGGGAGGTTGTCGTGGAAGGTGAGAACGCCCTGCTCGTCCCGCCGGGCGATGGCGCCCGGCTCGCCTCGGCGATTCTGGAGCTGCTGGGCGATGCCGAGCGGATGCGGACGTACGGCGAGCGCAGCAGGGAGATCTTCGAAGCAGAGTTCCGCGCCGAGCTGGCCGCCAAGCGCATGCTCGACCTCCTGGCGACGGTGGCGAAGTGACGGACAGGTGTGACCCGGCGACCGGGTGTGAAATGGGTCGATCAGCCCGTAGGGCACCGGTGGCGCCGGTGGTAGCCTTGAGTCTCGAAAGCCCGCGGGGGATTGACGACGGGGGACCGGGATCGAGGTCTCTCCGCGAGCCGTCCTCCCACCACAGGAGCACAGCGTGACCCTTCGTCTGTTCGTCAAAGCCGACGCCGACATGATCGATGCGACGTTGTCGCGCAGCGATGGCGGCTCCAAGCTCGATCGTGGAGTGCGTGAGCTGCTCGCTGCGGGCTTCCCCGATGTCGACGTCCAAGTCGGCCATGAAGGTAGTTCCGGGTTCGCGGCATTGCGCAGTGAGCTCGAAGCCGGCACGTCCGAACTGATCGAGTGGAACCCGGATGTCGTCCTGCTGTCGATTGCCGACGACGTGCGCAACCTCGGCAACCGAGGCGCCAATGCAGAAGAGGCGACCCATAGGGTCAGAGACGATCTCGAGGCGGTCATCCGCCTTCTCAAGGAGAAGGTCGGCGCCCACGTCCTCGTCGCCAACGCGTCGACGATTGACCCGGACGACGATCGCTTCACGTACTCTGGGATCACCGAGGAGCCTGTCTCGCTGCGCATCCAGCGACTCGATCTCCTCGTTGTGTTGGTGTCGCACGATCTCGGGATCTCCGTCATCGACATCGATCGCCTCATCGCCGAGCTCGGGGGTGCCGACCACGTCGAGTCCGCGATGAGCTACAGGCCTGCGGCGTGTGCGACCATCGCCGGTGAGGTGGTGCGCATCCTCGAGGACTACGGGTTTCTCGACGATCGGCCCCTGCTTGCGCAAGTGGGAGCCAAGGGCCGCTCCTCATGATCATGAAGGTCACGATGCCAACGCACGACCAGTCGATGCGGGGAGGCAAGGTCCTGCGCTGGCACAAGAGTGAAGGCGATCCGGTGGTCTTCGGGGACGACCTCTGCGACGTCGCCATCGATGAGTTCGCGGTGCTGCGCCGCACCGGTAGGGCGACGTTGCTGTCCGGAAGGCGCCAGAAGAAGTTGCGGGACGACCTCGAGGTTCGCGAGGGCAAGGTCTACGTCGAGATGACGATCACGTCCTCCGATCAGGGAACTCTCCGCAAGGTGGTCGCAGGCGAAGGCGATGCGATCGCCCTCGGCGCTCTGCTTGCAGTGGTGACCACGGGTGACGAGGCGCTCGAGGGAACACCCGCGGACTGGCAGAACGCGACACCCATGCGGGTGGTCGTCAACGTCGTCAGCGACGACGAGGATTTTTAGGGGGAAACGATGCCGGTACCAAAGCCTGCGGCCGTAGCGCTGAAGACGTGGAGAAATGTGTTTGGTGAGGGCACCGTCATCGAACGGTGGGTGCGCGACCGCTACGTGAAGTCGATGTCCAACGAGGTCACGAAGGAAAGCGGTCCCGGCTGGGTCCAGTACTCGACGCAGAGCGCCGTGGTGATCAGCGAGTCCGACGACTTCCCCGAGCCCCGGCGCGGCATCGTCCTCAAGGGAGGCTGCGACATGCCCGCGGTCTTCACGATGGCACCGCTGGCGCGCGAGGGCATCAAGGGCACGCTCGCCATCGCCCGCATCGGCGGTGGCACGGGCAGTCACCGCTCCGACCAGATGCTGCAGACGTTGGACGACCTGCCGGCGGATGCCGTCGCGGAGACCGTGCAGATGCTCAAGATGGCGGAGGACAGCTTCGAGCCCACGTTCTTCGAGCCGACGTTCGTCATCAACGGCCTGCCGGCGGCTGGGGAATTCCACAAGGACGTGGTCGTGCTGTCCATTGCCTCAGACGAGACTCGTCAGGTGTATCGCCACCGCGAGCTTGGATTCCTCGCCGACCCCGGAGGCTGGTGGCTGAACCAGGACCTGGATCGGGTACTCGACGACTTGAGCGCGGTCGACTGGTTCCGCCAGAACTTCAAACGGGTGGGACGCATGTCGGTGGATGACTTCCGCAAGAACAACGCCAGGCTCGTGCAGGAGGTCCGCGATCGCATCGGTGGAGAGGTCCTCTTCTTCAACACCATGGTCGTCGATCCCGCCAACCCGACGCACAACTACCAGCTGGTGAAGACGGCGCACAGCGTTCGGCGCCGTGAGTTCACGATTGCGCTGGCCGAGCTCTCCCGCGAGATCGACGTTCCGATCGTCGACATCGACCGTCTGCTGAAGAGCACGGGGGTCGACGAGCAGGTGGACTTCGCCCACTTCCCTGTGGATCGTATGGCGCCGATCGGCGCCGAGGTCTACAGGATCCTCTCGGAGAAGGGTCTCGCAGTCTGACCGGTTGCGGTCCGGCGGCACACGATCATGCAAGTGTTTCCCATCTTCGTAGGAAGCGGACGCTCCGGGACCACGCTGTTCCGCAACGTGTTCGACGCACACTCGAAGCTGGCGATGACCCACGAAGCCCACTTCGTCGCTCCGCTGGCGCACAAACGTGACGTCTACGAAGCCGGGCCTTCCTTCGACACCGAACAGCTGATTGCCGACTTGTATGCGAATTCCAACTTCGTCCGGCAGGGACTCGACGAGGCTGCGGTCCGCACGGCGCTCGAGACGGCGGCACCGGCGACGTACGCCGATGCTGTACGGGCCGTCTACGCCCGCTACGCCGAGACGCAGGGAAAGAGCCTCTACGGCGACAAGACGCCGGGATACGTCATTCAGCTCGATCTGCTGGGTGAGGTGTTCCCCGAGGCGAAGTTCGTCCACATCATCCGGGACGGGCGAGATGTGGCGCTTGCCTACGTCGATCGGTCGGAGTGGGGGCCGAGCACGGTCGCAGACGCGGCTCACTACTGGAGATCCCGCGTGGGACGGGGCCGGGCCTCCGGCGAGCGGCTGGGGCCGCAGCGATACCGGGAGGTTCGCTACGAGGACATGGTCGACGATCCGGAGAGCACCACGAGGGAGCTGTGTGCCTTTCTGGGGCTGCCATTCGAGCCGGCCATGCTGGACTTCCACCAGAAGGGCAAGGAGTTTGCCGCCTCGACACCACACCCCGATGCGTTCCAAAACCTGGCCAAGCCGATCACCAAGGGGATGCGGGACTGGCGGCGCCAGATGGCGCCAGACGACGTGGTGCTCTTCGAGGCCATTGCAGGCGATCTCCTTGCGTCCACGGGCTACGAGGTGAGCGGGGCCAAGTTGACGCCTGCGCTCCGCGGCAAGGTGATGTGGGCCGCGCTGGCATGGCAGGGCAAGCGCCTTGGGGCTCAGGTGGCGCCTCGCGCAAAGAAGCTGCGATCTCGACTCATCAGCACCTGACCCGGTCTCTCACCTTGTGGTTCGGACACCGCGCTGGTCGCCGGTAGTGCCGGCCGGTCAGCCGATGCCGTAGAGCTTCGCCAGCTCGTTCGTGATCGCGTCTGGGGAGAACCGTGCGGCCCGCCGTGCGCCTGCCTCGCCGAGGCGTGATCGCAGATCGGGGTCGGCAACCACCCTGCGCAGTGCCGCCACCGCAGCATCGACGTCCTCGTTCGGGAAGATCAACCCGGCTTCGTCATCGCCCAGCAGGGCCAGGAGCGGATCGATGTCGCTGCCGACGACCGGGAGCCGATTCAGCATCGCCTCGGCGGCGACGCGGCAGAAGGACTCGGCCCGGGAGGGAATGAAGACGATGTCGAGGTCGCCGTACACCCTGCCGACGTCGGAGAGCTTGCCTACCGGGTCGACACGATCCCGTGAGAAGCGCTCGAGCTCCTTCCACACGTCGGCGTTCTCCGGCTGCGGCTCCAAGAAGACATACAACTTCCACACGATCGGCAGGTCCATGGTGGCGTCGATGATCGTCGGGAGGAGGTCGAATCCCTTCCGGATGCTCGCCCCACCGACGTAGCCGACGTGAAGCGGCAGCTGCCCGTCTCGCCGTTCTGCGGCGAGGATCTCGGCCGGGTCGATGGGGTTCGGAACGATGGTCGCGGTCCCCTCGTCGCACAAGCCGTTCTCGACGGCGATGCTTTCTGCCGTCGCGGAGACTGCAGCAATGCGGAGGTTGGGGAGCAGCTTGCGCAGGATGGGCCCGAGCCGGGCTCCCCACCTGGAACCGACAGGATCGTGGATCCAGAGCACGGTCGGTTTCCGGCTGAGCACAGCGCCGAGCGCGGCCAGGTTGAGACCGGTCAATGCGTTGGCATGGATGGCCGTCAGCCGCTTGCGATTCCGGAGCGCCCACCAGCCGACGCGGAAGCCCGCCAGGAGCCGCAACACGCGATCCATGGGGTGGAGGGGCTTGCGGGGGAGGTTGACGTACTCGTCGGCCAGGTGCTCTTCCCGCACGAGATCGGCGAACGTCCCGGATCCTGGGGCGGCAAGTACCCGCCTGGCGCGACCCTCGAGACCGCCCAGGACGGTGATGAGGCTCCGGTTCGACCCGCCGAGCGCTGCAGGAGTTGCGACGAAGAGAACTGTCGGGAGCTGGCGTTCCTCGCTCGCCTGCGGCCGCGGCATCCGATCAATACCCGCTGAGCATGCCCATCGTGCGTGCGAATTCCAGTGCCCGGCGGAACAGCCACAGGCCCAGGGGGAAGAACACGACGCTGAACAGGGTGAGCACGATCGCCGCGGTGCTGAACGAGATCTCGAACGATCCAGGATCGGCCATGAGCAACGACCGTGAACCGTTGATGAGATAAGTCTGCGGGATGAGCCACGAGATCGCTTCCAGCCAAGACGGAAGCTGCGACACCGAGAACACCGAGCCGGCCAGCAGGCTCGCCGCCATGGCGTAGAGCTGCAGGAGCGGTTGGGACTTCAGGGTCAACATCAGCACGGCTGCAGACATGATGCCGATCGCCATCGTGGCGACGAGACCGAGAAAGACAAGCAGGACAAATGCCGGGATCTGGCCAAGCTCGTAGTTGGCGCCGAGGAGCGCCCCGAGAACAAAGAGCGCAGTCCCGTTGAAGAGCCCGAGGAAGATCGCCCAGGTGTTCATCGCGATCGGCAGCACCGTCCACGGGACAGGCTCGACGAGGTACGTCTCCAGGGTGCCGCGTTGGAAAGCGGCCTGGAGAATGCCGCCAAAGCCGACGAGAGCTCCCTGGACCATCGCCGTGCAGCTCAAGCCGATGGCGACGAACGTCAGGTAGTCGCTGCCCACCCGGCCGTCGCTGATGAGCTGGCCGATGAAGAATGAGAGGACCAGCGGCATCAGGCTGCGCAACGTCATGAACACCAGCGTCATCGGATAGCTGATTTCTTCCACGAATTGCACACGCAAGAACGCCAGCAGCGTCGACCATGTCCCCGGTCGGGAGCGATCCGCGGTGGAGATGCGTTGCTGCACCGGCGTTGTGGTATCGGTGGTCATTGTCGTTCCCCCTCAGCGCCGTTGCCGGACACGGCCAGCGCCTTGCCGGCGGTTGCGCCGCTTCTCGTCTGTGGTCTTGCCGCCGGTTTCCAAGGCGTTGTCGTAGATCTCGGTGAGCAGATCGCGTAGCGGACGCTGAACCTCCTCGAAGTGCACGATCTCGGGTATCAGGTGGCCGTCGAGCTCGTTGAGCACAGATCCTTGGGCCGTCCCGTGCCCGAGGATGATGCGCACCATGCCGTCGCCGTCCATCGAGACGGACTCGGCGATCCCGCTTGCGTCAAGGGTCTTGGCTGCCCGGCCGGCGGCATCGTCGTTGGTGAACCGGATCTGGAGGCAAGGTCGGTCGAGGCGGTTCCGCATCGTGTCGAGGTCGCCGTCGTATCGGATCTGACCACGATCGAGGAGGATCATCCGGCTGTGAAGAGATTCGATCTCTTCGAGGCGGTGCGAAGACAGCAGAGCCGCAAGCTGCCGCTCCTCGACGACACCCATGATGAGGTTGAGAAGGTCGTGAGCTGCCACGGGATCGACCGCACTGGTCGGCTCGTCGAGGATCAACACCTTGGGATCGTGCAGCAACGCTCTCGCCAGCTGGATGCGAGCGCGCATGCCGGCAGAAAGGGCAAAAATCGTCTTCTTGGCGGCATGTCCCATGCCGACCAATTCGAGGGTTTCCTTGACTCTGCGGTCGAGGCCCTTGGGCTTCATGCCTTGAAGCCGTCCGTGAAAGCGGAGATTCTCTGCGCAGGTGAGGCGCATGAGCAGACTGCGGTCGTCACCAGGCATCCAACCGACCAATGCCCGCACTGCGGTGGATTGGCGGGTGGTGTCGTAGCCCATGATGGTGGCGCTGCCTGCCGTCGGAGTGGTCAGTCCTACGAGAATGCGGAAGGTCGTGGTCTTGCCCGCGCCGTTCGGGCCCACGACTGCCACGATCTCCCCCGCGTTGACCTTGAAGTCGATCCCCTCCAGGGCGACGACCGGTTCGGTGATGTTCGTGCGCACCATCGCTTTCATCCACGGTGGCGATGGGAAGTACGTCTTGCCGACGTTGTCGACGACGATGCTCGATTGGGCGTTGCTGATCACGGCGAGTCGCTTTCCTTGTCCCCCGAGGCCCCGTCGTGACGTTGGACTCCGCCATCGCTCCGAGGGCAGCAGCCTACCGGCGGAACCTCTCGAGTGGATGTGCGGCGTCGTCGCGCGCGAGCGCCTTATCCAAGTGCCGATACTACCCTCCACGTCTTGGCCAGAAGATAGGTCCAGCGCACTGTTCTCGATGTCGAAGACCCGACTCGCGTCCGCGCTGCTATCGCTCATGGTGGTGGCAAGCGCCTGTACCGCCGACACGTCGACCGACGTGCCGGCTGCTGCTGATTCTTCACCGCCCAGCACCACGCCGGCAGCGGTCGGGGGATCCTCCACGACGGTCCCTGAAGCGACCACTACGACCGCAGCTCCGGCGGCAACGTATGCGCCGACGGAATCGCTGGCAGGAGTGGATCGGATTCTCAGCGGTACCGAGGGCTTCCCCGCCGGCTTCGAGGTTCCGGCCGGCGAGGTGTGGGCTTTCGACCCCGCGGTGCCGACGACGGTTGAGTCTGGCGGCAACGTGATCGTGCGCGGGACGCTGCACATGAGGCCAGAGAGTGCGGCCATCGACCACACATTGCGGTTCGTCGGGATCGACGAAGATGCCTTTGTGGGCGGCGGGATGGATCCCGTGGCGTCGGATGTCGGCCTGTGGGTGGTCGGCGACGGTCGCCTCGATCTGCAGGGCGCCGTGAAGCCGGCGTGGGACTACGAGTGGCGTCCGGGGTGGGAAGGCGACGAGGTCGTCGCCGCCCCCAACTCGGCAGGCGACTACACCACGTTCACCCCGGTCACCGGCCCCAAGGACGTGCCGCCGCCAAACGACCTCGGCTACCCGACCGAACTGCTCAATCTGACCAGGAACGTGCACATCGAAGGGACACCGGAGGGCAAGACGCACGTCTTCATCCGGTCGACGCAGCCCCAGAGCATCCGCTTCGTGGCAGTGCGCTACGTGGCTCCTGCCTTTGGTGAACTGCGGGGCGGTTCCCGGTCCCAGGGTGCTGAGGAGCGGCCGGTCGGGGCCGACATCACCGGCAGGTACGGCATCCACTTCCACCACAACGGCGACGGCTCCAGGGGCACGATCGTGGAGGGCGTAGTGATCCGCGATGCGGATAACCACGGGTTTGTCCCCCACGCCTCCCACGGGATCACCTTCCGCGACACCATCACCTACAACACGGCCAATGCCGCATACTGGTGGGACCCCCGCTCTCGTGAGGGTCCGAGCAACGCCTCGAACGAAGTGCTGTACGAGCGAGCGGTGGCCGCCCTGGTGCGGACCGGCGACCGCAGGGATTCCGCCTTCAACCTCGCAGACGGTGAGAACAACTCCGTCGTTGGTTCGGTCGCGGTCGGCGTGCAGGCGTACGGAGCCAGCAACTCCGGCTTCCGGTGGCCCGGGACGGAGAAGGCGGTGTGGATCTTCCACGACAACATCGCCCACAACAACGCAGGGCACGGCATCTTCGTATGGCAGAACACCACCGGTTCCCACATCATCGAGCGCTTCATCGGCTACATGAACGACCGGCCCGGCATCGCCCACGGTGCGTACAGCAACTCGTACGTCTATCGCGACATCGTCCTGCGTGCCAACGACTACCGGGAGGGCTCCGACATCGCGGTCCAGTCTCACGCCGTCGGACGGCCCTCCGGCGACGGCGGCACGGAGCTCCAACTCTGGGAGAACATCGACACCGGTGGCAGCGTGATCCAGCTCACCCGCCATGCCCTCGACCCGATGGCGCCGGTGCGGTTTGTCGGGTGCGACTTCTCTGAGGTGGTGGTCGACGAGGGGGAGCGCAACTACTCGATATGGGAGTTTGTCGACTGCGGCATCGCGCCTGAGGACGTCACCGTCAGGTACATGAACCCGGCGTCCGTGCTCCGTTCCCAGGACGGTGCGACGGCCTGGGAGCTGACGGTGGATGGCGGCGTCCAGGAGATCGCTCCCTTCGCGAGCTGACCGTCCCGAGTTCACCAGGCGTACCCCGCCGGGACGTTGGTGAGGGTTCTCGATGCATTGGCCGGGTTGTCAGCACGGTTCCCTTCGCTTGACCGGCAGGAGAGCCGGCGGGGCTCGATCCTGCACGTCAGCAGGTCTGCAATGATGGCTCGATGCACGTTGGCGCCGCCATCTTCCCCACCGATACGACGATCCAGCCGGTTGCGCTTGCCATTGCCCTCGAGGAGCGGGGTTTTGAATCGATGTGGTTCCCGGAGCACAGCCACATCCCAACGGCACGCACGACTCCGTGGGGCGGCAGGAAGGGCGCACCACCGCTGCCGGAGCACTACTGGCGAACCCACGATCAGTTTGTTGCGCTGGCGGCTGCCGCCGCGGCCACAACCAAGCTGAAGCTCGGCAGCGCCATCACCCTGGTGGCCCAACGCGACCCCATCTGGTTGGCGAAACAGGTGGCGTCGCTCGACACGATCTCGGGCGGTCGGTTCCTGTTCGGCGTCGGGTACGGATGGAACAGGGAGGAGATGGCCCACCACGGTGTCGCCTATGGACAGCGAAGGGATCTCCTCAGGGAGAAGGTTCTGGCGATGCAGTCGCTGTGGACGGAGGACGAGGCCGCGTTCTCAGGTGAGCACGTCACCCTCCACCCGTCGTGGGCGTGGCCCAAGCCGGCCCAGCGGCCTCACCCGCCGGTGATTCTCGGCGGCGGTCCTGGGCCCAAGACGTTTGGCCACATCGTGGAGTTCTGCGACGGGTGGATGCCCTTCGACCGGCGCGACCTCGATGAGCAATTCACCGAACTCACACACCGGGCGGAGGCGGTCGGACGAGACCCTGCGACGCTCTCCCTCACGATCTACGGTGCGAAGCCGGCGGCACAGCGTCTCGCCGAGCTCGAGGAGATCGGGGCCGAACGGGTGCTGCTCACCCTGCCGCAGGGTCCCGAGACCGAGGTTCTCGATCGACTCGACGAGTACACCGCGCTGATCTGAACCTGTCCGCAAAACGATGCGAGCGGCCCAGGGTTCAGCAAAATGGCCGGTGATAGAGTCACGTGGCATCACATACCCATCTTCCGAGGGCCGTACAGCAGAGGGGGGAACATGGACTTCTCCTGGTCCGATGAACAAACCGCGTTCCGGCAAGCAGTCGTCGAGTTCGCACAGAAAGAGCTCAACGACGATCTGGTCGAGCGCGACGCCGCGTATGAGTTCTCCCGCGACCTCTGGAACAAGTGTGCCGCTTTTGGCATCCAGGGCCTGCCGTTCCCCGAGGAATACGGTGGCCAAGGCGCCGACTACCTCACCACCATGCTGGCCATGGAGGCGCTCGGCTACGGCTGCAAGGACAACGGCCTGCTCTTCTCGATGAACGCCCACCTGTGGTCGGGTGCCCTGCCCATCTGGCGCTTCGGTACGGACGAGCAGAAGCAGAAGTACCTCCCTGGGCTGATCGACGGCACACTCATCGCCGTCCAAGGCATGACCGAGCCAGGCACGGGCTCCGATGCGTATGCGTTGGCGACCACGGCGGTCGAGGACGGCGATCACTATGTGCTCAACGGCTCCAAGACGTTCATCACCAATGCCCCCGTCGCCGACGTCTTCGTCGTCTTCACCACCGTCGACAAGAGCAAGGGTTGGCTGGGGCTCACCGCCTTCATCGTCGATGCCGACTCGCCGGGGCTCACCATCGGCAAGAACTTTCACAAGATGGGCATTCGCACCTCGCCCATGAGCGAGCTGATCTTCGACGACTGCCGGGTACCCGCCGCCAACATGCTCGCCAAGCGTGGCTCAGGGATGATGATCTTCAACCACTCCATCGAACACGAGCGCGGCGCCATCCTGGCCCACACCATCGGCTCGATGGAGCGCCAGCTCGAGGAAGCCCTCACCTATGCCCGGCAGCGCAAACAGTTCGGCCAGTCGATCGGCAAGTTCCAGGCCGTGTCGCACCGGCTGGTCGACATGAAGGTGCGTATCGAGGCAGCCCGCCTGCTCCTGTACCGCCTCGGTTGGAACTGGGATCAGGGGACGGGCAAGTCGATCGACGCCTCCATGGTGAAGCTCTTCCTCTCCGAAGCATGGGTCCAGTCGAGCATCGACGCCATGTGGGTGCACGGCGGGTACGGCTACATGGTGGAATCCGAGTTGGAGCGTGAAGTGCGCGATGCGTTCTCCAGCCGCATCTACTCGGGCACGAACGACATCCAGAAGAACGTCATCGCCCACCAGCTCAAGCTGTAGGGAGCACATCGATGCCGTATCGCTACCTCGTTCACCACTATCTCCAAGACTCGGCGGCTCGCACGCCGCACCAGACTGCGGTCGTCGACCGGGATCGGTCGTTGACATATGCCGAGCTCGATGAGCGCGCCAACCGTCTCGCCAACCTGTTGCGGAGCCTGGGCGTTCAGAACGGCGATCGTGTCGGGATCTACCTCCCGAAGTCGATGGAGGCCATCGTCGGCATCTATGGCGTGCTGAAGGCGGGCGCCACGTACGTGCCGCTCGATCCCAGCGCCCCGACGCATCGTATCGGCTACATCGCCGGCAACTGCGGCATCCGTCACATGATCACCGCCACGGTGAAGCGCCGCTCCTGGTTGCAGGTGAAACAAGAGGGGGCGGACGCCCTCGAGCACATGATCGTTCTTGACGCCGACGAGTTCGATCGTGAGGTGCCCGGCGTCACGCTGCATCCCGTGACCGCCCTCGACGATCAGCCGGCGACCGCACCTGTGACCGGCACCGTGCAGCAGGACCTCGCATACATCCTCTACACCTCTGGTTCGACCGGTGACCCCAAGGGCGTCATGCTCAGCCACCTCGCCTGCCGCGGTTTCGTCGATTGGGCCGGCGACGAGTACAACGTCGTGGAAACGGACGTTGTCTCGAGCCATGCGCCGCTCCACTTCGACTTGTCGACCTTCGACCTGTACTCCGCGGCGCGGGCAGGGGCAACGCTCGTGCTGGTTCCGCCGAAGCTCTCGGTCTTCCCCATCGAGATCGCCAAGTTCATCGACCAGCACGAGATCACCGTCTGGTACTCGGTGCCGAGCATCCTGACGATGCTCGTCGAGCACGCCAACCTCGAGGCCGGGTCGCTGCCGAGCATCCGCGAGCTGCTGTTCGCGGGTGAGGTCTTTCCGACCAAATACCTGTCACGGCTCATGAAGCTGCTGCCTCACGCCCGGTTTTCCAACCTGTACGGACCGACGGAGACCAACGTGTGCACGGCGTACACGGTGACGGAGGCGCCGCCCGAAGACGGCCCGACAATCTCGATCGGCAAAGCCATCGGCAACGTCGAGTGTTTCGTGATGGGCGAGGACGGCAAGGTGGTCGAGCTCGGCAACGTGGGGGAGTTGCTGGTGCGCGGCCCCACAGTGATGCGGGGGTACTGGGGCGACCTGGAGCGAACCAAGCAGCGCCTGGTGCGCGACCCGCGAGATCCCGACTTTGGCGACCCGGTGTACCACACGGGCGATCTTGTCGAGGAGATGCCCGACGGCAACTACCGGTTCCTCGGGCGTCGCGACAACCAGATCAAGAGCCGCGGCTACCGGATCGAGCTGGGTGACATCGAAACCGCCATCAATGCCCACCCGGACGTTGTCGAGTGCGTCGTCGTTGCGGTGCCGGACGAGTTCGTCTCCAACCGGATCAAGGCGTTCGTGGCCGTCAAGGCGGAGATCTCAGAGGCCGAGATGATCAAGCACTGCTCGGAGCTCATCCAGAAGTACATGATCCCGGAGACCTGGTACATGCGGGATCACCTCCCCAAGACCTCGACCGGCAAACTCGACCGCAAGGGACTCGGCGACGAAGCCATCGCCATGGCCGCCACGTCCGAGTAGCGTCGGCGTCTATCGTCAGTGCCGGCAGGTCGGGATCAGCCGATCCTCCTGGGTGGGACGGTGACGGCCGACCGGACCGTCACCGGGCGCCCGCCGGGCTACGGGGGCCTCGTTGGGGCGCTGGAGAGACTGGTGGCTGTCCGTCGGCTCGAAATGGGAACGGTCGATGAGTGGTTGTCCCGGCGGGTCGTGTGCGTGCCGTGGCGCAGTACTGCGTCAGTCAACGGTCACCTGGAGACTCTGATGACCCGACGATGCTTGACTGTTGATGCAGCCACCAAGCCGGACGAGGAAAGGCGGTCAACGATGAGCGTTGCGGACGACGCCGCTGTGTGCGGCAGGGACGAAGGGGCCTTTGCGGCCATCGCCATGCTCTCCGGAGTGGACGATGCCGACACCGTCGCCGAGGCGTACCGGACGGCGATGCGTACGGCCTACTGGGACGACAAGGATGTGACGCTCACGACGGCACTCGCCTACGCAGGGGTGAGCCGGCTGCTTGCGGAGGCACGCAGGGCCGACGATGACCAAGCGTATGTGCTCCGCTCCTTCGCCAAGGGGCTGGTCTACGACCTCGCCTCATTCACCTGGCCTGGCTGGGACGAGCCCGGGATCGAGATCTCTCCCACGGACGCCGCGGGCGGGCTTGCCGCCGCCCGGTCCAACCTGGCGATGGCGATCGATCTCGACAAGGGTGACCTGGCGATATCCCGGGCGCACTGGATGCTGGGGGCGCACCGGCTGACGGCCGGGCACCACGACGCCGCCTACGCATCATTCGCCGAGTCTGCACGATCTGCGGAGATCGCCGGTGCAGAGAGCGAGCGGCTCCTTGCTGTTGCGTTCGGCGTGCTCACCCGGCTCGCCCGGGGTGACGGCACGGTCATGGACCTCGATGCCGCGCTGGAAACCCTGAGCGGCGCCGACGACGGCGATGCCTTCGTCGCTCAGGTCACGACCGCGCGCCTTGTCGTGGGCATCTGACTGCAGACGTGAGAACGGCGCCCCAGGGAGGCGCCGTCCTCATTGTTCCGGGGGCGAATCCCCGAAATCTGTTCTGCAGGGCTCAGCCCAGCTTTGACTCAACCAGCTTCGTGATGCTGCTGAGGGTCTCGAAGTTGTCGAGGTTCACCTCTTCCGCATCGATTGAAACGTTGAACTTGTTCTCGATGAAGGACACGAGGGTGAAAATCCCCAGCGAATCCACCACTTCCTCCTCCAGGAGGTTGGTGTCGTCCTCGACGTCGATGTCCCCGTCCGGGACGAACTCTTCGAGGATGTAGTCCTTGATGTTCCCCTTGATGTCCGCCATGAGGCGTTCTCCTTGTTGTTGCTCTGTCGAAAAAGTGTGGTCGGTCAGTCGATCGGAATGTCGGTCAGGTGGTCCGCCCAGAGGTGGCCCGGCGTGTTCTCCACTGTGTGGACGATGTTCCGCATGGCATCGAGTACCGGAGCCTTCTCCCGGTCATACACCTCACCCTGGAGGAGCTGGAGGATCTGGATCCGGTGCTCCTTGGACTGGATGAAGTAGGTGAACAGGTGCATCAGTTTGTAGTAGAGCTTGATGAACTCGTACCAGATGCTCACCCCTGCCTTGATCTTGTCTTCGTAGGGCTGGAGAGCCTCGACGCTGCGGTCGCCACTCTCCATCGTCTCGATGATCTGCAGTGCAGCGTACTTGGCGGATTCCGCAGCGATCGAGATTCCCGACGAGAAGATGGGGTCGACGAACCTCGCCGAGTCGCCGACCAGCATCCATCCGTTGCCGACGAACTTGCGCATGGCGTAGCTGTAGTCGGCCTCGGTGTTGAAATCGTCCACCTGCTTTGCGTTCTCCATCGCCCTCGCCAAGTCCGGCGTCGTGGAGATGTGCTCGTAGAACCATTCTTCCTTGCGTTTCCGCGAGTCCTGGAATACCGACTTCTCCGTGACGACGCCGATGGAGGTGGTCGTCTCGTCGATGGGAATCTGCCAGGCCCAGCCTCGCTCCACGGGGAGGAAGTAGATGTGGATGTAGTCACGGGTCTTCGGATCGTCGCTGCGATGCACGTTGTCGAAGTGCGCCGTGACGGCAAACTGATTGAAGAGCTCGTCCTTCTCCCGCAACCTGCGCTGGTTGCCCAACACGGTGTTGCGGCCGCTGCAATCGGCGACGTACTTGGCAGGGATCTCGGTTGTCACCCCGTCGATGTCGATCACGACACCCGAGGCATAGTCGTTCTCGTCGAAGAGGACTTCTTTGACGCCGACACCTTGGATGACCTTGGAGCCGAGTTTGCGTGCGTGCTGGAGCAGCAAGTGGTCGAACGTCGCCCGATCGACGTGATAGGTGTAGTCCTGGTTCACGCCCTCCTGGGGAAACTCGGCAAACTCGATGTAGAACTCGCCGCGGCCCTTGGTCGGGTGCCATGCTGCCCCGTACTTCCTGATGAAGTTCTGCTCTTCCATGATGGGCAGGAAGTCGAGCTCGTCGAAGATCCGCACGGTGGACGACACCAGTGACTCGCCGACGTGCGGACGCGGATGCATGACCTTCTCGATGATGATGTTGTCGATGCCGGCTTTGGAGAGGTAGCAGCCCAGAACCGAGCCGGCCGGTCCTCCGCCGATGATGATGACTTCCGCCACGGTGATGTGTCCCCCTGAGTAGTGGTGGGCAGCCCCGCCGTCTCGCGCATCAGGGCAGCTGATATCTAACGGTTCCCAGCCGTGAACAACGTAGGACAGGGCAGCGCGCTACGTCAACACTCTGGTGTAGGGCGACAGACTCAATTGCATCTGCGGTGCAAACGGGTCGTCTGGGACACCGGCGGGGACCGGGCTCGACACAATCCGGGAAGCCCCTCCACCGATACCGATGGAGGGGGTATCCACGTCCTCAGTCGATGGGGATGTCCGTGAGGTGCTCAGCCCACAGGTGGCCCGGGGTGTTCTCGACGGTGGCGATCGTCTCACGCATGGTGTCGAGGACCGGGGCGTTCGCCCGGTCGTACACCTCACCCTGGAGGAGCTGGAGGATCTGGAGACGGTGCTCTTTGGAGCCGATGAAGTAGGTGAACAGGTGCATGAGCTTGTAGTAGAGCTTGATGAACTCGTACCAGATGCCCACACCCGTGCGCAGCTTCTCCTCGTAGGGCATCAGCGCGGCCTTCGAGAAGTCGCCGGTTTCGAAGGCTTTGATGATTGCCTCAGAGGCGAACTTGGCACTCTCGAGGGCGATCGACACCCCGGACGAGAAGATTGGGTCGACGAACCGGGCTGCGTCACCGACCAGTATCCAATTGTTGCCGACGAACTCACGCATCACGTAGCTGTACTCGGCCTCGGACATGAACTCGCGGATCGGCTTGGCGTTCTGGAGCGCCTCGGCCAGATCGGGGCTCATGTTGGCGTGCTCGAAGAAGTAGTCCTCGACCCGGGACCGAGACTGTTTGAACACCTCGCGCTCGGCGACGACGCCGACCGACGTGATGGAGTCGCTGATAGGGATCTGCCAGCACCAGCCGCGCTCGACGGGCAGGAAGTAGATGTGGATGTAGTCCGCGTTCTTGCCTTCGCCGCGGTCGAGGTTCTCGAACCAGTTGTAGACGGCGAACTGGTTGAAGATGGGATCCTTGTCCCGCAACCCGCGCTGCTGACCGAGGACCGTGTTGCGGCCGCTGGCATCGACGACCATGGTCGCTTCGAGCGTCACCTCGACGCCATCGACTTCGACGACCACACCCGTGGCTTTGTCGTCATCGTCGAAGAGGACCTTGCGGACGCCGAGGCCCTGGATCACGTTCGAGCCGAGTTTCTTGGCGTGCTGCAGCATCAGGTGATCGAACTTCGCTCGATCGACGTGGTACGTGTAGTCCTGCTCGATACCCGCCTGCGGGTATTCGGCAAACTCGAGATCGAACTCGCCGCTCTTGCGAGTCGGGTGCCACGACGCTCCGTACTTGCGGGTGAAGCCTTCGCGCTCCATCGTCTCGAGGAATCCGATGTCGTTGAAGACGCGGGTCGTCGAGGTGACGAGGGACTCGCCCACGTGCGGGCGCGGATGCATCGCCTTTTCGATGATGGTGTTCGAGATGCCAGCCTTCGACAGGTAGCTCCCAAGTGTCGACCCGGCAGGGCCGCCACCGATGATGATGACCTCGGTCATGGATATTCCCCCTCTGTGTATGCGAACGTCTGCTGCCACTGGCCCTGTGGGCGACGCTGCTGATTCCCTGGGGACAGAATAGGCCGATCGCTCTGCACCGCAATCTGCTCGAGCTCTGTCTCGCACAAACCCGAGCGACATCTACTCTGCGATCCGCCGTGGAAGGATTCACCGTTCTGAGCACACCCAAAACGCGCCGGTACCGGTTCGTAGCTGCCCTTGCCGTCGTGGCTACAGGCCTCATCGCAACGTTGCCGGCCTTGCCACCTGCCGAGGCCTCGACGCAGGAAGCCGCCGGTCGGGTTGCGATCTCGCCCGGTGACGGCGTCCTTTCCGCTACGGGGATCGCGACCCGCGGCCCCGGTCTGGGTGGCAGCGACCGCCTCACCAATTCGCTCGGCCTCTTGGGCGGAAACTGTGCCAACACCTCGGTTGGGTTCACTCCGCTCACCGACATCGGCGCCGGCGACCTCTATTCCGGGGGCAACACGATGCCGGCGGCGCATGCTGCGGCTGCTCCGACGGTGAACCCCATCAGCGGGACCATCGGGGTGGCGGTGTTGGGCATGTCGAACGGCTCACAAGAATGGGAGTCCTTCATGGTGTCGGCCGCCTTCCGCAACGACCTGAACCCGGCGCTGCGGTTTGCCAACGGTGCCGTAGCCGGGCAGACGATGTCGAGCTGGGCGAATCCCACCGCAAAGGTGTGGGACACGTCGCTCGACCGGATCCAGTCGGACGGGCTCAGCGCGAGCCAGGTGCAGGTGGTGTGGATGAAGATGGGCTCGCAGCTCCCTGAATTGCCCGGGAGCCAGTCCGAGCGGGTCGAGCAGGAGCGACAGTGGCTCCTCGCAGTCCTCGACAACGCCAAAGCGAAGTTCCCCAATCTCAGGCAGGTGTATCTGTCGTCGCGCATCTATGCGGGGTACGGGATCTCGCCGAGCCACGCGGAGCCGCAGACCGGCTACGACAATGGTCTCGCCGTCCGAGCCGTTGTTGCCGACTCCGTCGCCGGGAACGCCGCGGTGTGGTCGGCGTGGGGACCGTATCTGTGGGCCGATGGCCTCGCCGGTCGCAATGACGGGTTGTCATGGGACTGCACCCACTTCGAGAGTGACGGCATCCACCCGTCGACGGTGGGGGAGAGCCAGGTTGCGGACCTCCTGCTCGACTTCTTCACGTCCGAAGAGACGGCGTGTGGATGGTTCCTCGCCAATCCGGGATCGTGCGGCACCGGTGGCGGGTCCACATTCACGGATGTGCCCGCTACCCACACGTTCTTCGCCGATGTCGAGTGGCTGGCCGCCGAGGGCATCACCAGCGGGTGCAATCCACCGGCGAACAACCTGTTCTGTCCCGGCGAACTCGTGTCGAGGGGTCAGATGGCGGCTTTTCTCGACCGGGCGCTGGACCTGCCAGACGGACCAGACGCCTTTGAAGACGACGAGACGTCGATCTTCGAGGCCAACATCGATGCGCTGGCTGCCTCAGGTATCACCAAAGGATGCAACCCGCCGGACAATGATGCGTTCTGTCCCGACGGCAGACTGACCCGTGCGCAGATGGCGGCGTTTCTGGTGCGAGCGTTCGATCTCCCGCCCGGCCCTGAGCGGTTTGTCGACGACGACGGGTCGATATTCGAAGAGGACATCCAGGCTCTCGCCAACGCCGGCATCACGCTCGGCTGCAACCCGCCGCTCAACGACCGGTTCTGTCCGGATTCCTTCGTGACGCGAGGGCAGATGGCTGCCTTCCTGCATCGTGGAGAGCCCTGGATGTGAATCCGGCCGCCTCCCGATAGAGCCTTCAACCGGCTGAGCGAGCAGCGAGGCGTGAGCGCATGCCGGTGGCGGCTACTCCGCTCGTCGCCTTCTCTGCACCACGAGTGTCCCCAGCGCCGCCAGGACGAGGGCGCCGCCCGCCCCGATCAAGGCCCAGACGATCGGAGGGATGTCGTTCGACTCGGCAGCGGGGGTCTCGGGGAGTGCCGTCGGCGGGACCGCTGAGGTCGTCGTCGCCGCGGGACCGGCGGTGGTCGTCGGAGATTCGGTGGTTGTCGTGGGGTTCGGGGGAGCCTCCGTCGCAGGCGGCGCCGTGTCCCCTGGGATGGTGGAGGTCGGGAGCGGGGTGCCTAGGTCGGTAGGAGGCGGCGGTAGCTCACGGTCTGAGAACAACCATGCTGCCGTCGGTTCAGCCTCCAGGAACTCCATCAGCATGGCTGCGACCTTGCGGTTGCCGTCTGTCTCGAGGTGGGCACCGTCTGCCCGAAGCTCGTCGCACGACCACGTCAAACCGTCGCTGCGGGGCGTTGTGCCGTCCGCCCAGATGTAGGGACCCCATGCGAGATATGGCGCGATGACTTCGCCGGCGTCGGGATCGGCGTTGAGCTGGGGATCCCCGTTGATCTGAGACTCGATAGCCCACTTGACGCCGAACCCCTCCTCGTAGGCCATGGGTTCCGGGCTCGGTGAAGAAACGTCGTTGTATCCGCCGTAGACCCGGCTCGTCACATACCCGACCTGGAGGTTCGGGAGCCGCTCCTGAAGCATCTGCATCACGGTGACGAACTCCTGCCGATACGCAAGTGCGCTGGCGGGGAAACCGTCGTAGCCCGAGGCCTCGATGCGTTGGGCCAGCTTGATCCAGACACCCTGCACCTGCTCGGGGGTCACTCCGGCAGCAGCGAGTTCGTCTTCGAGGCCCCGCCACGGCCGCCCGCGTGGGTTTGACCACTCGAGGATGTGCTGCCCGCCTTGGGCGCCGTTCACCACCACGATGGAGTCGTCGACGTTGCTCGTAGCCGGCACCAGACGTATGAACTCCCCGAACTCCCGCATCGAGTTGGAGAAGCCGATCGAGGCGAAGACGATCGCTCCGTCGGGGTCCGGGTTACCTGCCGCGTCCAGCGGGGTGATCTCGGCCGCACGTTTGATCCCGACGGCCAGGTGGGCAGGCGGCACGTCGTTGGAGCCGCCGGGATAGAGCCCTCCCTGCGCGCCCATGTAGGTCCCCGTCCCCAGGTCGGTCAAGGGGACCGTGCCCACGCCGCTCAGGCTGCAATCTTTGTTGGGTCCGCGCTGCTGGGCAGCGGCGGGGGACGCGGCAGCGACGATGAGCGCGATGAGGAGCGCCAACACGGTCATGATGGCTCCATCACGCTGCACAGTCGCACGTCGTCGCACGCGCGGCAGATTAGGAGCGACTCCGGACCGGGTCGGTCAGGTGTGCTCGGTCGGTGCTTCCGCTCGCCGAGCACCTCGAGTGTCGGGTGCCGCGCCGAGCAGTGCACCAAGCCCGATGAATGGCAGGGCAAGGAACAGTGCCGGGAGAGCACCCTCCTGGAGCCCTGCAACCCGGGCAGCGCCAAACACCAGCACTCCGTGGATGAGCACGACGATCAACGCCCGCGACGGTCCGGCCAGGGCAAGACGGAGCAAGGCGTTGGGGCTCGAGTTGGCGATGCGACGTCCGATCGGCTCTCCGAGCATCAGTCCGAGCGATGCCACTGCGCCTATGGCGGCACCGGGTCGACCGTTGCCCGCCAGCGCCGCCACCCATCCGATGATGCCCACCGCAGCCGCAACGCCTGGGCCGAGCGAGATCAGAGGTTTTGGCCAACCAAGGAAGATCAACGGCAGCGCCACGGCGACAACGCCGAAGGCACGTTCGGTGTCCGGCACGGTCATCAGCAGCCCAACGACCGACCCGGCAAGCAAGGGCAGACCGATGGCCGACCTGCGGAACTCCGTGTCGAAGTCGACGGTGAGCGCCGCACCGAGCGTGATGGCGAGCACAATCACGACGGCAGCCGTGCGGCTCCCGGCGTCGCCGAGGTACACGACGACGATCGCCCCAGGCAGGGCGCCCAACGCCCGGTCCCACACCTCGGTGCCGAGCATGACGCCACCGACGAGCATGGCCGAGCCGACGACAACGCCGAGCGGGACGTCGAATTCGGTCCACAGCACGATCAACGTCGCGACGGAGAACAACAAGCCGCCGATAGGTGGCTGAGGCACCTTGCGCCACAGCGCCGCCGCAAACCCACCGATCACGAATCCGGCCAGTCCGAGAATCAGGCCAAGGCGGAACGCATCAGATGCGGCGAGATCATTGAGGAACTTCTCCATCTCGTGTCCTGTCGCAAAGTCGAGTGCTGACCGATTCGGCCCTCGTGGTGCCGCGGCGATGTCGACTCGCCGAACGAATCGGGACACTAGTGCCGGGCCGGATCGTGCTTCGCGGACACGGCTGATCCATGCCGCCGTCGATCGCCGTGAGTCGGAGTTCGTGACCAGCACTTCGCCGGCCGTGCGCTCTCACGACGATTCGTCCAATGGCTTCCTAGGTCGATCGTCCTATTTCGGCGGTATCAGGAGGGAAATGTCTGGCGCCGCGACACCTGCGCAACTAGCTTCCCAATTGGGCAGACCTGCTCCTTGCGTGGTGGCAAGGATGGGCAGTAGGTCGTGGGGGCCGACCGGTAGGAGGGTCAGCCCTTGAAACTATTCACGCGTGATCGCAGCCATGGTGGCTCACGATCACTCTCGTCCCATGTCCAAGCCGCAATCGCCACGGTGATGGTTGCGGCAAGTCTGATGGCCATTGGTGGCCCTGCTGCGTCTGCAGCAAGCGTCACCGTGCTTTCGGGAGAGCTGTCGTATCCAGACGGCTTCACCGTGCCCGCAGGCGCAATCTGGGAGTTCGATTCCAGTGTCGACACGACCGTCACCGTGTCCGGCAACGTGATCGTGGAGGGAACGTTGCGCATGGCGCCTGCGTCCTCCTCCATCGACCACACCCTTCGCTTCACGGACATCGACGAGTCGAGATTTGTCGGTGGCGGTATGGAGCCGATCGCATCCGACGTGGGCCTTTGGGTCGTTGGGGACGGTGTTCTCGACATCTCCGGAGATGAGAAGGTCGCTTGGGCATACGACTGGGACACGGACTGGTACGGCGACGAGGTCGTCGCCGCTCCTCACGAGCCCGGCGACTTCACGACGTTTGCCCCCATCGAGACCGCGTACGACGTCCCGGCGGCAAATGCATTTGGCTACTCCCCGGAGCTCTTGAACCTGTCCCGCAACGTGCATATCGAGGGGACGCCTGAGGGCCGGACCCATGTGTTGATCCGGTCGACCCAGCCGCAGAGTATTCGCTTCGCCGAGATTCGCTACGTCGCTCCCGACTTCACGAACGACCACGTGACCGGTCGATATGGCCTGCACTTCCATCACTCCGGTGACGGCTCGCGGGGATCGCTCGTGGAAGGCGTTGTCATTCGCGACGCCGCCAACCACTCGTTTGTCCCGCACGCATCTCACGGCATCACGTTCCTCGACACCATCGCATTCGATGTCGCCGCCGAGGCCTACTGGTGGGACCCGTCGACGACGAACACGATGGACAACACCTCGAACGACGTGCGCTACGAAAGGGTCATAGCTGCGAAGATCTCGCCCAACCTTCACGATGTGCACGAAGCATCTGCGGTCTACCTCGGAGCAGGTTCGGGACCTACGGTCGTCGACTCGGTGGTCGTCGGGATGATGAGCCTGGGCAAGAGCAACTCGGCGTTCCACTGGCCCGGGAAGAGCCACGGTACGTGGACGTTCGACAACAACATCGCCCACAACAACGCGTCGAACGGGATCTACGTGTGGCAGAACACCGGCGAGCCTCACGTGGTGACCAATTTCACCGCCTACAACAACGGCGGGGTCGGGATCGTGCACGGCGCCTATTCGAATGACTACGTGTACCGCGACATCACGTTGCGAGGCAACGCGCTGGCCGTCCAATCCCACGCGCTCGGCAAGGCGGCGATCGACGGGACCACCGATACCCAGGTCTGGGACGGGGTCGACACAGGCGGGGGCACGATGCGCGTCATGCCTCATGTGGTCGACAGCGGGGAGGAGCCTGTGCGCTTCGTGGAATGCGACTTCAGCCGGGTCGTGTTCAACGAGTCGACGCTGCCCGGCATGTATGACTTCGTGTCGTGCGATCTCGAGGTTGAGGATTTTGTGGTCGGTCGTGATCCGGTGCTGCGGAATCTCGGGGCCAACTCCGACACGGAGATTCGTGTCCAGCGGGGCGACGGCACCGCGTTCAAGCTGACCGGCAGGGGCACGGTGACGACGATCGACGCCTTCTATGACGTCGACCCGGGCCCCGACCCGGATCCTGATCCCGACCCGGATCCTGATCCCGACCCGGATCCTGATCCACCCGACCCGGATCCTGATCCTGAACCCGAGGAGTGCAGCTCACCGCCGCAGCCGGGCGACCCTCGACACTGCAAACCGCCGCGCTACCGCTGAGGCCGGCCGGCGGATCGGAGGGTGCCTCGGGGCGTCGGGGCATCCTCCACATTCTTCAAGTAGACAAATCCGCAACCTCAAGTACGGTGCCCCCGGCAGATCGTCTCTCCTCCGATCTGCTGGGGCGCAAACCGTGCCTCACGTGGTGGTAGGCGAGGCCCTTGGCCTCTCAACATGAGGAGGAACCCCCTTGCGAAAGCTCCCGATCGACGCGCAAGCGAAACACCGCTGGTGGAAGCGAACGATGATCAGCGCCGCCCTCATGATGCTGCTGGCGCAGTTCGCCTTCCCCAGCCCTGCACCTGCAGCCACCGCCGACCGGATCCTGACCGACGGCGAGGTTTTGCCGGCGGGGACCGTTGTCCCGGCAGGCGAAGTCTGGGAATTCGAGACCGATGCGACCACCGTGGTGCGCGCCGCCGGGAACCTGATCGTCGAAGGCACCCTCCGGATGCGCCCTGCGTTTGCAAGTGTGGATCATCTGCTCCAGTTCACCGGTGTAGACGAATCGAAGTTCGTCGGCGGTGGCATGGAGCCGATCGCCAGCGATGTCGGGCTCTGGGTGACCGGTGCAGGTGCGCTCGATATCGCGGGAACGCCGATCACGCCGTGGGCCCATTCGTGGCAGAGCGGATGGTCGAGTGCACACGACATCGTTGCGGCGCCCCACGGGGCTCTGGACTACACCACGTTCAATCAGGTGAACGGACCAGAGGACGTTCCGGCCCGGAATGCGCTCGGCTACTCGACCGAGCTGCTGAATCTCAGCCGGAACGCCCGTATCGAAGGGCTTCCCAACGCCAAGACGCACATCATGGTCCGCTCCACCTCGCCGCAGTCGATCAGATATGCGGCGATTCGCTACGTCGCACCGTGGTTCTCGGGCGACCATCAGACCGGCCGCTACGGGCTCCACTTCCATCACAACGGTGACGGCTCTCGCGGCTCCGTCGTCGAGGGCGTCGTCATTCGCAACGCAGACAACCATGCGTTCGTCCCGCATGCTTCCCACGGCATTACTTTCAAGAACACGATTGCGTACAACACCCAGTCCGAGGCCTACTGGTGGGACGAGTCGTCTGCGCAGGCGTGCGCCTCGGGCAACGGCTGCAACGAGACGTTCGATGTCGTCTACGACGGGATCGTTGCGGCTAGAACGCTGCCGAATCCGAGCCGGCAGCACGAGGCGGCTGCGGTGCAGCTTGGGGGCGGCGAGAACATGACGATCCGCAACGCCGTCGTTGTCGGCATGCGCAACAGCGGTCAGAACGTCTCGGCGTATCGATGGCCCAGCAGCGATCGTGGTGTGTGGACGTTCCAGGACAACGTTGCCCACAACAATCAGACGAACGGCATCTTCGTCTGGCAGAACACGACGGGAGACGCCGACGAGAACCATGTGATCGATGGTTTCACCGCCTACTACCACGAGAAGGCGGCGATCGATCACGGGGCGTACGGCAATGCCTACGTGTACCGCAACGTCACTCTGCTGGGCAACGGCACCGCCATCGAGTCCCACGCCCTCGGCAAGCAGTCGCTGACCAGGACCGGTGCCGGGGCCACCGACACCCAGGTGTGGGACGGCGTGACGACCGGTGGGGGGACGCTTCAGGTGTTGGCGCACAACACTGTGGACCGGTTCAAGCCGGTGCGCTTTCTCGACTGCGACTTCGGCAGGGTCGCATTCAACGAAGGGGACAGGGCCACTCCCGGCCAGTACGACTTCATCGACTGCGGTCTCGATGTCGCCGACTTCGATCGATCCAACATCGATCCCGACACGGTGATTCGTGTGCAGAACGGGGCAACTGCCTACCAGCTCGTCGGCAGCGGTCCGCAGCAGACGATCGACGTCTTCTACGGCGATCCCGATCCGGACCCTGCTCCTGATCCGGACCCTGATCCTGATCCTGATCCTGATCCTGATCCGACCCTGACCCTGATCCTGATCCGGACCCTGACTCCTGATCCTGATCCGGACCCAGGCGACTGCCGCCCTGGACGACCCCGTCCCGGTGACCCGGCGCATTGCCGGCCGCCGCGCCCGGGTCGGTAGGTCTCGCACGGTGTCGACGTAATTCACAGGGTGGGCTACGGTTTCCCCGTCAGGTCGTCTCTCCTCCGGCCTGACGGGCGCAATCCTACGCGCACCGTTGTCGGTAGTGACTTGTAGTGAACGGGAGCCGGAGCCTGCCTCCGAGTGGCCCCAGGAGGATTTCTGTGAAGATCGCACAACGCCGCGATTTGTCGGCTCGCCGTCATGGCCGCCCTGCCGCATTGCTGGGTTGGGTCCTGGCACTGCTGGTCGCGGCAACCCAGATGACCTTGGTTTTCAACGTCGCACCCGCAGCGGCGGCAGCCGACCGCGTGCTCAACGACGGAGAGCACTTCCCCGACGGCTTCACGGTGCCGGCCGGCGAGACATGGGAGTTCAACGCCGCCGCCGACACCAAGGTGACCACCTCGGGCAACGTCATCGTCCTGGGAACGCTACGGATGAAGCCGAGCAAAGCCGAGTACGAGCACTTCCTTCAGTTCACCAACATCGACGAGACGCAGTTCCAGGGCGGCGGTATGACCCACGCCGACGCCCCCAACGACATCGGGCTGTGGGTCGAGGATGCGGGGAGCCTCGACATCGTCGGCTCGACCGTGACGGCCTGGTCCTACGCATGGGAAAGCGGCTGGACGTCGGCGGACGACATTGTGGCTGCCCCCAACACCAAAGGGAACTACGAGACCTTCACGCAGATCAACAGTGCGTCTGCGGTCCCGGCGGCCAACAGCCTCGGCTACAAGACCGAGCTGCTCAATCTCACCCGCAACGTGCGGATCGAGGGAACCAATGGTGGGCGCACCCACATCCTCGTCCACTCCAGCGCCCCCCAAACCATCAAGTACGCCTCCATCCGATACGTCGCGCCTTGGTTCAACGGAGACCACGCCACCGGTCGGTACGGTCTGCATTTCCACCACAGCGGAGACGGCACGCGCGGTTCGGTGGTTGAAGGCGTGGTCATCCGCGACGCCGACAACCACGCGTTCGTCCCGCATGCATCTCACGGCATCACCTTCACCAACACCATTGCGTACAACACGACTTCTGAGGCGTACTGGTGGGACGAGTCCACGGCCGAGGCGTGCGGGGACAACGACGGCTGCAACGAGACGTTCGACCTGGTCTACGACGGCATCGTGGCTGCCAAGACCCAGCCGAATCCCGCCAGAGAGCACGAGGCATCGGCGATCCAGCTCGGTGCCGGTGAGAACATGACCATCGTGAACTCCGTCGTCGTCGGGATGGGCGACAGCGGCCAGAACGTCTCGGCATACCACTGGCCGAGCAAGGATCGTGGTGTATGGAGCTTCGTGAGCAACATCGCCCACAACAACCGCAGCCACGGGATCTTCGTGTGGCAGAACACGACCGGTGACTCCGACGAGAACCATGTCATCGACGGGTACACCGCCTACTACAACGCGACGACGGCGATCGACCACGGTGCGTACGGCAACGCCTACGTCTACCAGAACCTCACGCTGCTGGAAAACGGAACCGACCCGAGCCTGGACGAGGAGCACCTCGCCGCAATCCACTCCCACGCATTGGGGAAGAAGTCGTTGACGACGAGCGGTCCCGGTGCGACCGACACCCAGGAGTGGAACTCGGTCACGACCGGGGGAGCGAAGCTGCTGGTGCTCAACCACAACACGCCGCTGAACGAGAACGTGCGTTTCCTGTTCTGCGACTTCGGCGAGATCGTCTTCTACGAGTTCGACAAGGCCAATGCGGGCGGTTACGACTTCATCGAGTGTGGTCTGGATGTCGCCGACTTCGATCGCACCAATATCGACCCCGGCACCGTGATCCGCGTCCAGGACGGCAGCAGTGCGTACCAGCTGGTCGGCAACGGGCCGAAGACGACGATCTCCACCTTCTACGACAACCCGACGCCTCCGCCTCCGCCCGATCCTGGATCCGCCGGTGGTGGCGGTGGTGGCGGTGGGAACGCCCCTGTGTTCCTCGATACCGTCGGCTCGGTCTTCCAGGCTGACATCGAGTGGTTGGCGGCCGAGGGGATCACGAAGGGCTGCAACCCCCCGACGAACAACCTGTTCTGCCCGAACAACAAGGTCACCCGTGGCCAGATGGCGGCGTTCCTGAACAGGGCGTTGGATCTTCCTGCGGGGTCGGGGAACCCGTTTGTCGACGACGACAGCAGCATCTTCGAGAACGATATCGAAGCGCTGGCTGCGTCGGGGATCACGAAGGGCTGCAACCCCCCGATCAACAACCGGTTCTGCCCCGACAGCTTCGTCACGCGTGCCCAGATGGCGGCGTTCCTGAACAGGGCGTTGGATCTGCCTGCGGGGTCGGGGAACCCGTTTGTGGACGACAACGGCAGCATCTTCGAGAACGATATCGAGGCGCTGGCGGCGTCGGGGATCACGAAGGGCTGCAACCCCCCGACCAACAACCGGTTCTGCCCCGATCAGTTCGTGACGCGCGGTCAGATGGCGGCCTTCCTCCACCGTGCCGAGGGCTACCTGCCGTAGCCGTGAAGGCCGGGACAGCCAGCCTGCGGTCGGCCGCAACATCGGTTCCGTGGATACCTCTGGCGCTAGAGGCCGAAGATCTCCCGCGCCCTGTGGAGCCCTGCGACCAGGTGGTCGATGTCCTCCTCGACCGTGTAGACGTAGAACGATGCCCGCGCCGTCGACTGGACGTGGATCTCGCGCATGAGAGGCTTGGCGCAATGATGCCCGGCGCGGATCGCCACTCCCTGCTCCTCGTCGAGGATCGTGGCGAGATCGTGGGCGTGGATATCGCCGAGGGTGAAGCTCACTGCGCCACCGCGAACGGCCATGTCGGTCGGGCCATGCACTACGAGGCCGGGGACTTCGGCGAGCCGGCGCAGTGCGTACTCGGTGATTTCGACTTCATGCTCCCGCACCGCCACCATCCCCAGCTTGGTCAGGTAGTCCACGGCGGCGCCAAAGCCGACGGCTTGGGCGATCGGCGGTGTCCCGGCCTCGAACTTGTGAGGCACCGGCGCCCAACGGGACTCAAAGAGCGTGACGTCGGAGATCATCTCGCCCCCGCCCTCGGCCGGCTCCATCTCTTCGAGGAGCTCAGGCCGTCCCCACAACGCACCAATGCCGGTAGGTCCCAGCATCTTGTGGGCGCTGAACGCAAGGAAATCGGCGCCAAGGGTTGCGACGTCAGTGGGAAGATGCGGCACCATCTGCGCCCCGTCCACCACCACGATCGCCCCCACCCTGTGGGCCGTGGCCGTGAGCACATCCAGCGGGGGCACGGCACCCGTGACGTTCGACATGCCGCTCACCGCCAGCACCTTGGTGCGTTCGTCGAACAGCGCATCCAGATCGCTCACATCGAGCTGGTAGTCGTCCGCAAGGTGGATGTACGCAAGCTCGGCTCCGGTGTGTTTGGCGACGATCTGCCATGGCACGATGTTGGAGTGGTGCTCCATCACGGTCAGGACGATGCGATCACCCTCGGTGAGGCGATGCAGGCCCCATCCGTAGGCAACATGGTTGATGCCTGCGGTCGTGCCCTTGGTGAAGACCACATCCTCGGGTCTGGCCGCACCGATGAGCCCGGCAACCTTGGCTCTCGCCGACTCGTAGGCGTTGGTGGCCTCGTCGGAGAGCGTGTAGGCCCCTCGATGGACGTTGGCGTTGGTCGTGCGGTAGAAGTGCGAGATGGCGTCGATCACCGACTCGGGTTTCTGGCTGGTCGCCGCCGAGTCGAGATAGACCAGCGGGTGATCACCGATCCGCCGCGACAGGATGGGGAAGTCCTCGCGGACGTGGGCAAGGCTGCCCATCAGGTCGTGGTTCCCACCGGTCGAAACTCGTCGTATCCCGCCTTCTCCACCTGGACGGCGAGTTCGGGGCCGCCACTCTGCACGATCGCCCCGTCAACGAAGACGTGGACGTGGGTCGGTTCGATGTAGTCCAACATGCGCTGGTAGTGCGTGATGATCAGGAACCCGCGCTCGTCCGACGCCAGCCGCTTCACGCCTTCCGCCACGGTGCGCAGAGCATCGATGTCGAGACCCGAGTCCGTTTCATCGAGAACCGCAAGCTCGGGCTCGAGGACGGCCATCTGCAACACCTCGTTGCGTTTCCGCTCTCCGCCGGAGAACCCCTCGTTGAGATACCGATCGGCGAAGGATGCCTCCATGTCGAGGCTCCGCATGACCTCCATCACCTTGAGACGCAGTTCGAGGACCGTGTAGTCCGTGCCGGTGCGGTTGGAGAGGGCGGTGCGCAGGAAGTTGACGACCGAGACCCCGGGGATCTCTTCCGGGTATTGAAAGCCGAGGAACATGCCGGCACGACCACGTTCGTCGGCAGTCCATTCAGCGACGTCTTCGCCCTTGTAGAGGATGCGGCCCGAAGTGACGGTGTAACTCGGATGCCCCATCAACACTGACGCAAGGGTGCTCTTGCCGGAGCCATTCGGGCCCATCAGCGCATGGATTTCGCCGCGGTCGACGGTCAGGTTGAGGCCTTTGATGATTTCCACATCGCCGGCGGACGCGTGCAGATCTTCTATCGAAAGGAGGGGTAGGGATGCCATGGGCGAAGTGTAGTGAGACCCGTTTCACTGCAATCCCGCCCAGCTGCCGGATGTCAGATCTGGCGCAGCAGAGCTGCCATCTTCCCGATCCGCCCGGTGTCGATTTCATCCAGCGCTGAGAAGCTCTGCAGGTAGAGGCGGCCGACGCCCCAGGAGGCAATCTCTGCGAACCGGGTCGCTACCTGATCGATCGTGCCGTGGGGCACTCCCGCCTCGGTGAGTCGTTCGGCATACACGTCGGGCTCGAGACCCCGCCCCTCGGCTCGGGCAGCCAGTTGGTCCCGGTAGTCGGCGTCGTCGTCGCCGACGATGGGGCTCACCACCATGGAGACCTTGATACGATCCGGATTGCGGTTTGCTGCCAATGCCGCCTCCCGCATCACGGCGAGACGGGCGTCCAGCGTCTCCTGGTTCGTGACGAACATGTTGTACTCGTCTGCGTAAGTTCCGGCGAGGGTGGGGGTGCGCTTCATCCCGGAACCACCGAGGATGATCGGCGTCCCGGCATCGACGCTGGGCAGCACCACGATGTCACCGAGGGTGAAGTGATCGCCTGAGAAGCCACCGCTCGAGCGTCCAAATGCGGCCCACAAGTATCCGAGGGCTTCTTCGAGTCGGTCGAAGCGGCGGCCGAGCGGCGGCAGCTCCAACCCGAACGTCTCGTGCTCAGGCTCCATCCACCCGGTGCCGACGCCGAGCTCGAAGCGCCCCCCGGACATCTCGTCCAGGGTGCCGGCGGTCTTGGCGAGCACCGCGGGGTGGCGGAACGTCAACGGCGTCATGAGGACCGTGAGCTTGATCCGTTCGGTGTCCCTGGCGAGGCCGCCAAGGGTGGTCAGGGCGTCGGTCGCCGGTGCCGATGTCCCCATGTTCATGTAGTGATCGGAGCGGGCGAAGGAGTCGAAACCCCGGGTCTCCGCCCATCGGGCGAGATCCAGCAGCTCTGTGTAGGTCCCGCCAACCTGCGGCTCCACCATCAGTCCGATTTCCATGTGCGCCTCCCGGCAGGTTGCTCGTAGCCGCCGCCGGCCACGCCTTCTGGATGGTCCGTCACCAGCCGCGGTCGATCCAGTTGTCGAGCGAGGGCGACTCCGTAGCGATCGTGGTGTCGAGGCCGTGTCCCGGCATGACGAGCGTGTCGGCCGGAAGGGTGAAGAGCCGGTCGGTGATCGACGTGATGATGGCCTCGAAGCTCGCCCCAGGTCCCCTTGTTGCCCCCGGTCCACCGGGGAAGAGGGTGTCTCCGGTGAGCACTGCGCCGTCTGTCACGAACGACATCGACCCAGGCGTGTGGCCGGGGGTGTGGACGGCGGCGATCGTCGCCTCGCCCACTTGGATCGACCCCTCGCGGAGCGGCTCGTCGGGCTGTATCCCCGCAAGGTCGGCATCGGCGACATGGAGCCGGAACGGAATACCGAGGGCGGCAGCGACCTCCCGTGCAGCCCCCACGTGATCGAAGTGGCCGTGGGTGGTGAGAATCGCCACCGGTCTCACGTCGGTCACGGCGGCGAGGAGGCGGTCCGCCTCTGCGGCAGCATCCACGATCGCGGCTTCACCGGTAGCCCTGCACTCCACGATGTAGGCGTTGTTCTCGTAGGGTCCGACGCAGATCTTGCGGATCCGTACCGTGTCGTTCTGGAAGTGCCGGGGATTGGACATCAGGCTGAGCATCGTAGGTGCGGCTTCGTGCCGCAGCCAACGCACAGGAATCTGTCGATGCCAAGGTTCCTGCCAGAATGTCGACTCGAGCACCGACCTATCGAGGGGATCATGAGCTTCGTCTTCACGCCCGAACAGGACATGTTGCGCGACTCCGTGCGAGGGTTCCTCGCCGACAAGGCCCCTGCATCCCGGGTGCGAGATCTCATGGCAACGGACACGGGCTACGACGCCGAACTGTGGTCGCAGATGGTGGACCTCGGGTTGCCTGCGATGCACATCCCAGAGGAGTACGGCGGTGCGGGTTTTTCGTATCTCGAGTTGGGCATCGTGCTGGAAGAGACCGGCAGGGCACTGACGCCGTCGCCCTTGTTCTCGTCCGTGGTGTTGGGGGCCAACCTGCTGTTGCTTGCGGGCACCGATGAGCAGAAAGGAACGCATCTCGCTGCGATCGCGGCCGGCGAGGCCACGTTTGCGGCAGCGATCGCGGAGCCGGGCGGCGATTGGTCCGCCGCCGGTATCGCCGCATCCGCAGTGCCGGATGGCGACGACGTCGTGCTCAACGGAGCCAAGTCCTACGTGGTCGACGGCCACACCGCCCACACGCTGATCGTTGCGGCTCGTGAGGAGAGCGGCGAGGTGGCGTTCTACTTGGTCGACGGCCATCACGCAGGAGTGACGAGGACCCGGCTCGAGACCATGGACATGACACGCAAGCAGGCCCGGATCGACCTCGACGGCGTCCGGGTTCCCGCTTCGGCCAGGCTGGAGCGCTCCGGGGCCGCGGTGCTGTCGCAGTTGTACGACCTTGCCGTCGTTGGTCTCGCGTTTGAGCAAGTTGGTGGTGCGCAGGCGTGTATGGCGATGGCGGTCGAGTATGCCAAGACACGGATGCAGTTTGGCCGCCCCATCGGCTCGTTCCAGGCAATCAAACACAAGTGCGCGGACATGTTGGTGGTGGTCGAGTCGGCGAAGTCGGCCGCCTATCACGGCGGCTGGGCAGCGGCCAACGACTCGGAGGAGCTGCGGATCGCAGCACCGCTGGCCAAGGCGAGCTGCTCAGATGCGTACTTCAAAGTCGCCGCCGACAGCATTCAGGTCCACGGTGGCATCGGTTTCACGTGGGAACACGACGCCCACCTCTACCTCAAACGCGCCAAGACGTCGCAACTCCTCTTCGGCGGACCCTCCACATGGAGAGCCGAGCTCGCCACCCGTCTCGGGGTGTAGCGCTACGTGGTGGGTGCAATCTCCTGCATGTAGCTCTCGAGCGTGGCGATATCCAGCTCGCCTGAGGCACGCCTGACCACGTTGCCTGAGGCATCGATGAACACGTAGTACGGGAAGGCACTCCCACCGTAGGCCACGAGCGCATCGTTGCTGGAGGTGTCCCTGATCACAGGAACGGTCCAACCTTCACGCTCCAGCCAATCGCTCGAGGGGTAATTGGCTTGTGCCGAGTTCATCGAGGTGGCCACCGACATGAGCTCAACGCCTTCGACGCCGCCACCCGCGTCGAGCCAAGCTTGTACCCGTGGCACCTCGGCCTGGCAGTGGGGGCACCAGTGGGCGAGGAAGACCACAGCCTTCGGAGTTCCGTCGTTGGTGATCGCAACGGCGTTGTCGCTGAAGTCGACACCTGTCACCTCAGGCGCACTGAGCCCGACGGCCGCATCGGCCGCAGCGCCTGCAAAGACTGGAAGCGACTCGCCGGTGATCTCGACCTCGCCAAACTCGCTGCCGATGGCCTCATCGGAGCTGAACGTGATCGCGGCGATGAGGGCAACAGCGACCACGCCGAACACGATCCCCACCCACGGAATCTTCCTGGGCTGTTTTGGCTTGGTCGCGGCTCCTGTTGTTTTGGCCGCCGTCTTCGGCTTTTCCGGCTGCTTCTTGTTCTTGGCAGTGGTCACTGGGAATCCTCAAACTGGGGTGTGGATGTGGCGTCGTGTGCGTCGTTGCTGCGCGCAATGGTCAACAACATGATGATAAGGGCGAATGCGCTCAATGCCATCCACGGGATCGAGATGAACCCAAACTCCCAGAAATAGGCAGCGGTGCAGGGAACGCCGACCGAACATTCGCCGCTGCTGAGGTTGGGATACCGCTGGATCAGGTAGTGGTAGGCCGAGATCGATCCGCCCACTCCGGCGAGGGTCATCCCGTAGATGCGGATGCCGCGATCACGGCGCCACGCTGCGATGCCGAGAATCAGAGCCAGCGGGTACATCGCGATCCGCTGGTACCAGCAGTATTTGCACGGCTCGAAGTGAGCGATCTCACTGAAGTACAGACTGCCGAGCGTTGCGGTGAGCGCGACGACGAAGCCCAGCGCGAGCTCCCGGCCGCTGATCGACTCCTCGAGGCGGCGGCGAGTATCCGCGATCGACGAGGAGAACCGGCTGCCGACGAGCAGCACCACGCCCCCGAGGACGGCGGCGTTCGCCCCGAGTGCGAGCAGGGCGAAGAAGCGGCGCATGACTTCGAGTGTGATGCGAATCTCCCCCGGGTCAGGATGGTCAACAACAGTACCATCGCCCAGGTGGCTGCCCTCATCTTCGCCCTCGTGTCCTTCTCGCTGCTGATTGCAGTCGGCGTGGCGTTCTGGTGGCAGGAGAAGGCGCGGTCACCTGATCGGGAAGTGGTCTACGGCATCGAGGATGCGCTCGACTACGTGATGGGCCGGTTGAGTCCTGCCGCCAGGGCCGCCGTGCGACGTGCCGACGTGCGGCGGATTCTCGAGTGGGAGCTGAGGTATCTGCAAGATCCTGCACTTCGCCACGATGAAGCCGCGGTTGTCGGTGGCCTGCAGGCGGCGCAGTTCGCCCAAGACCAGGCGCTTGCCCAGGGGTATCCTTACGAACCCGAGGTGATCATCGAGGTGCTCGACCTGCAGGCGGCCTACCTCAGCGAATTGGGAGCAGTGGGGGACCCGGTGTCGGCAGAGGAGAGCCACGACATCATCGAACGTTGGGAGGAGCAGGAGTGAGCCGAGCGGAATGGTTGGCGGCATACGAGGATTCGGTGAAGCGCAAGGACCGCTTCACCACGATGTCCTTCGACGACGTGCCACCGCTCGGCATGCCCGGAACCGGAGACGTCGATGACCGCATCGGCTATCCCGGTCAGTTTCCCTACACGCGCGGTGTCCACGCGTCCGGCTACCGCGGCCGGCTGTGGACCATGCGCCAGTTCGCTGGATTCGCCTCAGTTGCTCACACCAACGAGCGATTTCGCTACCTTCTGAGCCGAGGCCAAGGCGGGCTGTCTGTGGCCTTCGACATGCCGACGCTGATGGGTCTCGATGCCGACGACCCTCGCTCGCTTGGCGAAGTGGGGCATTGCGGAGTGGCGGTCAGCTCAGCAGACGACATGGTGGGGCTCTTCGATCAGATCCCGCTGGGCGATGTGACGGTCTCGATGACCATCAACGGCCCAGCCGAAGTGCTGTTTGCGTTCCTCATCGTGGCTGCGGAAGAGCAGGGCATCCACAGATCGCAGCTCGGCGGCACCCTCCAGAACGACATCCTCAAGGAGTACATCGCACAGAAGGAATGGATCTTCCCGCCGCAGCCCCACATGCGGCTGATCGTCGACATGATCGAGTTCTGCACCACCGAAGTGCCCCAATGGAACACCATCTCGATCAGCGGCTATCACATCAGAGAGGCCGGTTCGACGGCGGCCCAGGAGCTCGCCTTCACGCTCGCCGACGGGTTTGCCTACGTCGAGGCAGGAATGCGGCGCGGGCTCGATGTCGATGCATTCGCCCCTCGCTTGTCGTTCTTCTTCGACGCCCACATCGACTTCTTCGAGGAGATCGCGAAGTTCCGTGCGGCCAGGCGTATCTGGGCCCGCTGGATGCGCGACCGGTATCAGGCCGCGGACGAGCGTTCGCTGAAGCTGCGGTTCCACACCCAAACCGCCGGGGTGTCGCTGACCGCACAACAGCCGGAGAACAACATCGTACGGACCGCCATTGAGGCGCTGGCCGCCGTCCTCGGCGGCACCCAATCGCTGCACACCAATGCCATGGATGAGGTGTATGCCCTGCCGACGGCGAAGAACGCCGAGATCGCACTGCGGACCCAGCAGGTCATCGCGGAGGAAACCGGTATCGTCGATTCGATCGATCCGCTCGGTGGGTCCTGGTTCGTCGAAGAGATGACCGACCGCATCGAGGCCCAGGCAGAGGCGATGTTCGCCACGATCGACCGCATGGGCCACGGCTCGATGCTCGACGGGGTCCTCGCCGGTATCGAAGAGGGTTGGTTCCAGGGGGCGATCGCAGATGCTGCTTACGAGTTCGAGAAGGCCGTCACCTCGGGAGAGCGGGCCATCGTCGGCGTCAACACCCATGTCAAGGACGACGAAGAGTCCCTCGACATCCTCCGCATCAGCGGCGAGGTCGAGGCTGCACAGCGGCAGAGCCTGGCGCGGCTGCGCGGGGAGCGGGACCAATCGCAGGTGGACGCTGCGCTGGCTGCCCTCCGGGATGGGGCTGCCGGGGATGCCAACACCATGCCGCTGCTGATCGACGCCGCCAGGGTGCGGGCGACGCTCGGGGAGATCGTCGAGACTCTGAAGAGCGTCTTCGGCGGATACCGTGAGCCACCAAGGGTGTGACGTTGGATCGACCGTTCATCGAGGTTGGAGGCGTGGCCAGCCACCCGTTCCTGATCTATGCCGTTGCCGTGGTGCTTGCCGCGGCCTGCCTCGGAGCGTGCTCGGCGGGCGACGTCGGCGCGACCACGGCGTCCACGACGGCAGCGACGACCGGGCCCGCACAGGTCGACGACATCGTATTCGGCTCTGGATCGGTGCCGGACAGTATTCCGGACGGCTTCCCCGTCCCGGAGACGGCAGTGATCGGCAGCACGATGGTGAACAAGAGCGCCGGCACGACCGAGATGATCGTGCGGATGCGGTCCGAACTCAGTGGTGCGGTGGCCTACTACGAGGATCGTCTCGAGGCTCAGGGGTTTGCGGTTCTGTCGAGCGTCTCGCTGGGGGACAACGTGTGGGGGATCGAACTCAGCGGCGAGAACATCGAGGGAACGATCCGGTTCTCCGTTCCGCTCGAAGGAGTGACGGACGCCGTGATCGTGATCCGCGGGTGACGGAGTCCCCACTACGATGCCCGCCATGAGCAGGCTGAGACGCTTCGACGACCACCGGTTTGTGGGGACCCGCGACACGATGATCGTGTACGACTGTGACAACCAGGAGGACTTCGCAGAGCTCGAGGCCCGGGTCGACGCCGATCGGCTCCTCGATCACGATCTCCTGCAGAGCTTCGCTCCTGACGTCCTGCCGGAAGCGAGAAACCGCGGGTTTACTCCTCGGTCGTGAGGCCGTCGGCGACTGCGGCGGCCACCCGCTCTTCCCGGAAGTAGAAGAAGTGGTCAGACCCCTGCAGCACCTCGATGTGTGCATCGATGGACGTCGCGTACTCTGTGAGGCCCTCAACCGTCACGAACTGATCACGGTCTCCGAGAACGAACAGCCTATGGGCCGGGGCCAACTCGTGTCTCGCCGGCAGCGTCGGGGTGCGGTCCGAGCTGACTGGCGGGGCGATCCCGACGTACGGCAGCGTCGATCGTTCCCTGGCCTGATACCGCAGCGCGGTCGCCGCCCCGAACGACCATCCGGCGAGGCCGAGCGGCAAGTCGGGGTACGTGGCGGCGGCAGCCGTGACCGCGGCGGCGACATCTTCGACCTCTCCGACCCCGTACTCGTGCTGTCCTGCGGACTCGCCGACTCCCCTGAAGTTGAAACGCAACACCGCAAAGCCGCGCATGCACAGGGACCGTGCCACCGCCTGCATGAGGGGCGCCGCCATCGTGCCGCCGTGCAGAGGGTGGGGATGGCAGAACACCGCCGCTCGGACCGGCTCGGCTGGGATGTCCCACTGCGCTTCGAGCTGCAGGTTGCCGGCACGCAACGAGGTCGCGGCTGGAGGCTGTGCCGGCATTGAAGGCTCCGTCGTCACTGCAGGAAAGCACCCTCGAGCGAGCGACGCCGCGCTTCGAAGGCTTCGTCACCCAAAACAGGGCCTGCGGTGTCGAAAACCCGGAGCACAACAACGTCGCCTTCGCCTGGCGACTTCAGGATGTGACGTGACGACCCTGCTACCGGATCGAGGATCGCCGCTGGGTCGACAGAGACGACGATTGCGGTGAAGTCTCCACTCGGGGGACCTGCGGACGCCCAGCGCCGGTAGGCAGCTTTGAGCGATGTCACATCCAGCGGCCCAGCACCGGCGAGCTCGATCTCGTCTCCCTCGGTGAGCTCGCCGCGGGTAACAAACGCGATCACGGTCTCGCCGCCCGCCAAGGCGCGAAGCTCAGGATCGGACACAGTGAGCATGGCTGCAGGTTAGGGGACCATGTGGTGCGATGGACACCGCCCATTCACGTGCGGAATCGCGCCACCCCGACCCCCTCGGCGACGAAGCCTCGATCGAGGAGCGCCTGCGGCACGGCATCGCCCAGCGCAAGGGCGGCGGTGAGTTGTCCAGCAGCAGGTGCCGTTTGGATGCCGGTGCCGCCCTGGCCGACCAGCCATACGAACTCGGGCATCGCAGGGTCGGGGCCGATCGCCATGCCCCCATCGGCCGCAAACGTGCGCAGGCCTGCCCACTGTGACCGCACGCTCCGGATCCCAAGCGTCGTGGCCTCGTTGATACGGTCGATGGCGAGAGCGACATCGATCTCCCTCGGCCGGGCATCACACGGCTCCGTCCGCGTCTGATCGGCCAGGCTGCAGAGAATCTGCTCCCCGTCGGACTTGAAGTAGAACTCGTGCCGGACCTCGACGACAAGTGGCCAGTCTGCGCTCTCCTCTGTGCCCTGGACCATGAACGCGGTACGTCGCCTCGGCTCGATGCCTATCGGTTCGACACCACAGCGTTCCGCCACGACGTCGCCCCATGCTCCCGCAGCATTGACGATCAGGTCACCTCGCCACGCTCCGCTCGAGAGCTCGACGACCCACTCGGTGCTCTTGCGGGTTCCCTGAACGAGCTCGGCGGATCTTGCGATCGTTGCCCCACGCCGGTTGAGCCCCCGTACGAACGCTTGATGGATCGCTGCAACGTCCATGTCCGCCGCGTCAGGCTCCCATAGGGCAGCAGCGACGGCTTCGGGCTTGACCACAGGGCAGATATCCAGTGCCTCGTGGGTGGCGAGCCGCTCGATGTTGGTCGCAGTCGCCCGCCCGGTCGCTTCGATCTGGGCAAGCTCGCCCAGGAACTCCTCGCGGGCGATGGTCAAGGCTCCGCGCCGGCTCAACAGCGGGGTGTCGGCCAGACCGTCGGGAGGGGCGTCGAAGAATCCACGGCTTGCCTTGGTGAGCGGTCGGATGGATTCGTCCCCGTAGTTCTCGAAATACAGCGCGGCCGAACGGCCTGTGCTGTGATACGCGAGCGTCGATTCGCGCTCGGCGAGGGTCACGTCTGCGTGCGGCGCCAAGGCGTACCCGGCCGCAACCCCGGCGATGCCGCCGCCAACGACGAGCGCCCTCGTGCGCACCGTCATAGCTGCGTGAACCACACCGCCGCGGCGGCGATGATCGCCAGGCCGGTGATCAGTGCGGCGAGGATCAGGTAGCGCGTCTGCACGAAGGGAATCGTAGGCGCAGCGTCGACCGGTGGATTCTGCGCCGCCAGGCGGTGATCACCCACGGTGCACGTCGGCGACCACAGGGGCGAGGGCTTCGATGGATGCGGTCGTGATGGGATCGACCACGAGTTGGAGGTGGTCAACCAGGTTGCCAAACGCCAGGAGCTGCTCCGCAATGTCGGTGAGGCTGCCGGTGATCGGTGGGGTGTCGGTGGCTGCGCCCATCGTCCGACCATCGCCGCCGGGCATCTGGACGAGCACGGCTACCGACTTCACGATGTCAGCAGGATCGCGGCCCGCCGCCGTCAAGGCCTCGTCCACTCGGGCGACGAGTGGAGCCACCCCGTCGGGATGGTTCCCGAATCGGGACCACCATTCGTTCCACCAGTCCATCTCGTGGGCGCTGATCGCAAGCATGCGCGGCCCGGTCGACCCGATCATGATCGGGATGTCGGCCCGTGCCGGCGGCACGAGATGGAGGTCGTCGGCGCGGTGGTACGTGCCGTCGAGGTCTGCGGTCCCGGTGCGGATCAGCTTGGTGATGATCTCGTACGCTTCTTCGTAGCGGCTGACACGGCGATCGAACGGGTAGCCGTAGGCCTCGTACTCCCGTTGGTTCCAGCCCGATCCGAGTCCCAGCACCAGCCGCCCGTTGGAGATCTCATCGACGGTGCCGGCCATCTTCGCCAGCAACGCAGGGTTACGGAATCCCGTCGGCGACACGAGGGGACCGAGGAGCACATTGTCGGTCACCGCAGCAATCGCGGCGAGCAGCGTCCAGCACTCCCAGGGGCCGAGCCGTCCCTCGGGCTTCTCGTACAGGAGGTGGTCCCCGAGCCAGATCGAGTCGAATCCGACGGCCTCAGCCGTCTCCGCCATCGTCCGGTACTCCGGCCATGGCACGACACGTTCGATCTCCGGCAGCTGGATCCCGATGTCCATGGACCGCAGTCAAGCACGCCGGACCGGGAACGAGCGTTGGATCGAAGGCAGGGACACGTTTCGGGAGGCACAGAATCCGGGTCCGCTAGTCTCCTGTCGACGCCGGTAGAACCATCGTTGGAGGATCATGTACGACGTTGCGATCATTGGCGGAGGGCCGGGGGGCTACGCAGCTGCGTTGTACGCCCACAACTTCGGGCTCTCCGTTGCGCTCATCGAAAAGGACCAGGTGGGTGGCACCTGCCTGCTCCGCGGGTGCATCCCCGCCAAGGCGTGGCTGCAAACGGCCGACGTCTACAGCACGGTCAAGCGTGCCGCCGAATTCGGCGTGGTCGCCGACCCTCCCCAACTCGACTGGAACGCAGCGCTGGAAAGGAAGAACGGCGTCGTCGATGGGCTCGTGCGAGGCCTCGCCGGACTGCTGAAAGCTCGCGGCGTGGACACCCTGAACGGGTTCGGCCGTATCGGGCCGGATGGCAACGTCGAAGTGGTCGACGACAACGGCGTGCGGCAGATCGAAGCGCGCAACGTCGTGCTCGCGACGGGATCGGTGCCGCGGTCCATCCCCGGATACGACTTCGACGGGCACAGGATCGTCTCCAGCGACGAAGCGCTCGACTGGACCGAACGCCCGCAGCGGGTCGCCATCATCGGTGGCGGCGTCATCGGGTGCGAGTTTGCGTCCCTCCTCGGCGAGACCGGCTCGGAGGTCCACGTTTTCGAGGCTCTCGATCAGTTGTTGCCAGGCACCGACCCTGCTGCAGTGAAGGTCCTGACACGTCACTTCAAGAAGCTCGGCGTGAAGATCACCACCGGGGTGCCCGTTGGTCCTCCCGAGATGCACGATGGCGGCGTCGTCGTTTCGGCCGGCGACACCTCTGCGGAGGTCGACGTGGTGCTGGTAGCCGTCGGCAGGGCGCCCGTCACCGCTGATCTCGGGCTCGAACACACGGCCGTACAGGTCGAACGTGGCTACGTCCACGTTGATGCCGCAACGATGATGACGGCACAACCCAACGTCTACGCCGTCGGCGACATCGTGGCCGGCACTCCCCAGCTGGCCCACGCCGGGTTTGCCGAAGGCATCGCGGCCATCACGCACATCGCCACGGGCGAGACCGCCCCCGTCGACTACCGAGCGATCCCGCTGGTTGTGTATACCCATCCCGAGATCGCCGCGGTCGGACTGACCGAGGAGCAGGCCCGTGCCGCCGGCTACGACGTCCAAGTCACCGATCACGGGATGCGCGGCGTTGGCAGGGCGATCATCCAGGGCGACACCACTGGCGTGGTGAAGATCGTCGCCGAGCAGGACGGTCCGATCCTGGGCGCAACGGTTGCCGGACCGGCTGCAGGCGAGATGATTCACGAACTGATGTACATCGTTGCGTGGGAGGCGCTGCCCGCAGAGGCGGCGGCGTTCATCCACGCACACCCAACCATTTCGGAAGCGATCGGCGAGACGTTGCTCACGTCCGCCGGGCGTTCCCTGCATTGACATTCACAAAAACACCAAGGAGACCTGACAGATGGCGGTAACGGTTTCGATGCCCCAGCTCGGAGAGACCGTCACCGAGGGGACCATCCTCTCGTGGGCGAAGCAGCCGGGAGACTCGATCGCAGAGGACGAAGTCCTGCTGGAAATCTCGACCGACAAGGTCGACACGGAGGTACCGTCGCCCGCGGCCGGCATCATTCAGGAGATCCTGGTGGCGGAAGGCGAGACGGTCACGGTTGGCACGCCGCTCGTGGTGATCGCAGAGCCGGGTGAAGCCGCTCAGCCGAGTGATGCTGCAGGGGAGAGCCAGCCCGCAGAGGAAGCCGAGCCCGGAGAATCCGGCGAGCCTGCTCCGGTCGAGGAGGCGCCGGCTGATGATGCTCCCGCCGCGGCAGAGGATGCGACCGGCGGCGAGGCGCACGCTGAGGCCGAGCAGCCGGCAACAGAGGCTGCGCCCGCTCCGGCCGCTTCGGCCGTGCCGGTTCCGACCGGAGACGCACCTCGAAGGGGCGTCCTGTCGCCAGTCGTGCGCAAGCTTGCTGCCGAGCACGGCATCAACCTCGACGACGTTCCCGGGACCGGGGACGGGGGTCGCATCACGCGCAGCGATGTCATGTCCTTCATCGATGCCGGTGCCGTCGCCAAGGTTGCCGTCGAGCCGTCCACTCCGCCGGCGCCCGCCGCGGTACCAGCTGAGGCTCCTGCCGCCGAAGCCGAGGTTCCCGCTGCTGCCGCTGCGGCCGTTGCGGTGAGCTCATCCATGCCGGCTCCCGCTCCCGCACCTCCAGCTCCTGCACCGGCTCCCGCCCCTGCTCCAGCGGCCCCTGCCCCAGCGCCCGCTCCCGCTGCCGCTCCTCCGGCTCCTCCGGCCGCGGCACCCGCGGCCGCAGCTTCGGCGGTGATGCCCGGCGAAGACGTCGTGGACATCGGGCGGCTGCGCAAACGGATTGCCGACAACATGGTCATGGCCAAGCGCACCGCTGCCCACGTGTGGACGTCGGTCGAGGTCGACTACAGCAACGTTGAACGGACACGATCGGCCCACAAGGACGCCTTCAAGGCACAGCACGGCTACTCGCTCACCTATCTGCCGTTCATCTCGAGGGCGACGATCGATGCGCTGCACGCCTTCCCCGTCGTCAACAGCGCCTTCCACCTCGAAGAAGGCACCCAGACCTTCCACAGCAACGTCAACATGGGTATCGCCGTCGACATGAACCAAGGTGGGCTGGTGGTCGTCACGCTCAAGGACGCCGATGCCATGAGCATCGTGGGACTGGCCAAGGGCATCAGGGAGAAGGCGGTCAAAGCCCGGGATGGCAAGCTCGAGCCGGACGATGTGTCGGGCAGCACGTTCACCATCACCAATCCTGGGCCGTACGGCTCGTTCATGAGCGCCCCCATCATCAACGTCCCGAACGCGGCGATCCTGTCGACCGACACGGTGGCGAAGCGGGCGACGGTGATCTCCATGCCGGACGGCACCGACGCCATCGGGATCCGGCCCATCGGCTACCTCGGTCTCACGTGGGATCACCGGGTGTTCGATGGCTCGACTGCAGTGCTGTTCCTGCGGCGGATCAAGCACAACCTCGAGAACTGGGATTGGGAACAGGAACTGTCGTGACGGTTGCCGGGGCGACGCGGCTGCTCCGAACCCGATGGCTCGGTCGCCTTGCCTACGACGAGGCGTGGGATCTGCAGAAGGCGTTGTGGGAAGGGCGCACCCAAGGGCGCGCCTCCGACGACTACCTGCTGCTGGTCGAGCATCCGCACGTGTACACCGTCGGCCGCAACGGCGACGGCAGCAACATGCTGGCGAGCCAGGCGCGCCTCGATGAGCTGTCGGCGACGATGCACCACGTCGACCGGGGCGGTGACATCACCTACCACGGCCCAGGGCAACTCGTCGGGTATCCGATCTTCGCCGTCCCCAAGCTGCCGGGCGGCTTCGACATGGTCGGTCACGTCCGCCGCATCGAAACGGCGCTGATTGCCACCCTGGCCGAGTTCGACATCGACGGCTGGGCGGAACCGGGGGCTACGGGCGTGTGGACCCGCGGTGGCAAGATCGCAGCGATCGGAGTCCGGGTCTCCCGAGGCATCTCGATGCACGGTTTTGCCCTCAACGTGGCCCCCGACCTGGCGTACTTCGGGCACATCGTCCCGTGCGGGATACCCGACCGTCCGGTGACGTCGATGAGCGAGCTTCTCGGCACAGACGTGGCGCTCGAAGAGGTCGTCGAAATGCTCCTCAGGCACCTCCCGGTGGTGTTCGGCCATGACGAGCTCGAGACCCAGCTCGGTGCGTTCGCCAGAGGGTCGCGGCGCCGCCCGTACGACGTCGATCAGATGGTGGAATCCGGCGTCTTCTCGCCGGAGGCGCGCAACGAGATCCCCATCGCCATTCGTGGTGTGCTTGCCGGCGAACCGGAACGTCCCGACTGGATGCGGGTGAAAGCCAACCTCAGTTCCGAGGGCTACGGCGACCTCAAACGCCTCATGCACGACATGGAGCTGAACACCGTATGCGAGGAGGCGGGCTGTCCCAACATCTACGAGTGCTGGTCGCAGGGCACGGCAACGTTGATGCTGCTCGGCGACCGATGCACGAGGGCGTGTGCCTTCTGTGACGTGACCACCGGTCGCCCTGGCGAGGTCGATCTCGACGAGCCGCGGCGTGCTGCAGAGGCGGTCGAGAAGATGGGTCTGCAACATGCCGTGCTGACCTCGGTCAACCGCGACGACCTTCCCGACGGCGGCGCCGGGATCTTCGCCGAGACCATCCGCAGGATCCACGACAGGATGCCCGGCTGTGCCGTCGAAGTGCTCATCCCAGACTTCAAGGGGGACCAGGAAGCACTTGCGACCGTGATGGATGCGGGCCCCGAGGTCCTCAATCACAACACGGAAACGGTGCTCAGGCTGCAACGTGACATCCGCACCGCCGCCAGCTACGGCCGCTCGCTGGCGCTGCTGGCTCGTGCCAAGTGGCGCAAGCCCGAGGGCACGGTCAAGTCGGGGCTCATCGTCGGAATGGGCGAAACCGAGCCGGAAGTCCTCGGAGCCCTTGCCGACCTCAGAGCCGTTGGTGTCGACATCGTCACGATCGGTCAGTACCTGAGGCCAACGCCGCGTCATCGCGTCGTCAGCCGCTACGTCGAGCCTGCCGAGTTCGAACGGTACGCCGCCGAGGGTGCCCGCCTGGGTTTGCCGCACGTGGAGTCGGGACCGCTCGTGCGCTCGTCATACCACGCCCGCGATTCGCTCACCGCCGCGGTCGTGTCGTGATCCATCCCGAGTTCGACTACTCCGGCAGGATCGAACGCGCTCGGATGGCGATGGAGTCGGCAGGCATCGACGTGCTGCTGGCCTCGGTCGGTTCCGATCTACCGTATCTGACCGGCTACGAGGCAATGCCGCTGGAACGGCTCACGATGGCCGTGATCCCCCGTGATGGTGACGCCATGCTCGTCGTGCCTGAGCTCGAGGCGCCACGGATCGTTGCCCGGCCCGACGTGTTCACCACTCACCCCTGGTCGGAGACCGAAGACCCGATTGCCGTGGTCGCCGCCATCGCAGGATCCCCCCGCACGGTTGCGATCTCGGATCAGACCTGGTCGGTATTCCTCTTGGCGCTGCAGAAAGCGCTGCCGCAGGCCGATTTCGTCTCGGCCCGGCCCCTGTCGAGAACGCTGCGCACCGTGAAAGAGCCTGCAGAGATCGAGTTGCTCGGCCTTGCAGGCGCCGCTGTCGATCGGGTCGCTGCCCGGCTGGCCACTACGCGGTTTGGCGGCAAGTCGGAGCACGACCTCTCGATGGAAGTCGCCGCGATGACGGTCGACGAGGGCCACGACGTCAACACCTTCCGCATCGTGGCGTCAGGCCCCAACGGAGCGTCGCCCCACCACGAAGCGTCTGACCGCATCATCCAGATCGGCGACTCCGTCGTGGTCGACTTCGGTGGCAAGCTTGGTGGGTACTGCTCGGACACCACGCGCACGTTCCACGTCGGCCGGCCCACCGCCGAGTACCGGGAGGTCTACGCGGTGGTCCAGGCGGCACAGCAGGCAGGTTTCCAAGCTGCGGTCCCTGGTGCCGTGGCCGGAGACGTGGACGCGGCTGCTCGTTCGCTGATCGACGAAGCGGGCTACGGCCATGCGTTCTTCCATCGCCTCGGGCACGGGATCGGGCTCGACGGGCACGAAGACCCGTACCTGATCGAAGGAAATGCAGAACGTCTCCAGCCGGGCATGGCGTTCTCGATCGAGCCGGGGATCTACCTGGCGGGACGGTTCGGCGTCCGCATCGAGGACATCGTCGTGTGCGAGGAGACTGGGCCGCGGCGGCTCAACACGTCCAACCACGACCTGGTGATCGTCGAGTAGCACGAACTAGGACACTGCTGATCACATCGTCGTGAGGGCTCGCGGGTCCGCCACGGTGCCTGGTCACGACCTCGGTCACGAGCTCGAACTGACGTTGATCAACGCACTCCTAGCCGAGCACCCGCAGCGCGTGGTCGACGGCATCCGCAGGCGACCCGTAGAAGGGGTCGCCGTGGCCGGGCAGCAGTGTGTCTGCCTTGAGATTGCGGAACCGTTCCAGCGATCGGACCGAGCTCTCCTGGTCGTGGTTGAACGCCTCGTGCAGCAATCGGGGCCCGGTCGCGTGGGTGAGGGAGTCGTGGGTGATGAGTGCATCGCCGGTCATGACGACGCCGCGATCGGGGAGGTGGAAGGCGCAGTGACCCGAAGTGTGTCCCGGCGTGAATATGGGAATCGGATGCCCGGGCAGATCGAGCCCTGTGGGTGCCTCACCGAACATCACCACCTCGCGCACCCGCTGCACCTTCAGTGCACCCGCCCGGATGGCGTTGAGGAGGAAGAAGGCCATCTTCGGCCACCACAGGTGGCTGACCATGTAGCTCGTCGAGATGACCTCGTCGGCCTTCCCCTTCGCGTGATTGGCCTCTTCGTTGTGGACGTGCACGGGTGACCCGTGCTCGGTCCTGAGGCGTTCGGCGGATCCGATGTGATCGACGTGACCGTGGGTCAACAGCACTGCGGTGACATCGGCGGGCGAGCGTCCGATGCTCTCCAGCGCCGCAACCAAGACTCTGAAGTCCCCTGGGTAGCCAGTGTCGACCAGGCAGATGGTGTCGCCGTCCTCGATGATGTAGAAGTTGGTCCGCGAGCCCTCGACGCGGGTGACCCCGATCGCCACGCGCTCCGTCGTCATCGGTCCCACCTCTCATGTGCGTCACAAGGCATCGGCAAGGCGCTGCTCTTTCGAATCTACCCGATCGGCCTTGCCACGGTCGGGCGAGCCACTGGTAGCCTCGGTTGCGGACGGCCAGCGCCGTTGACTCCTAGCAACGAGAGGCGGCTCCCAACATGGCGGGATGGAAGGCCGGTGATCCGATTTGCTCGGGAGCCGACTACGTGGAGAGCCTCAGAGGCCGCAAGCTGAACGTGTTCCTGCTCGGGGAGCGGGTGGACGAGCCGGTGGATCATCCCATCATTCGGCCGTCGATCAACGCCGTTGCCGCCACGTACGATCTCGGTGTCGACGACCCCGATCTGGCGACGGCTCAGTCCGCCATCTCGGGGGAGCGGGTGAACCGCTTCCTCCACGTGACCGAATCCGCAGCCGACGTGGTGGCACAAAACCGGATGCAACGGAAGCTCGGCCAGATCACTGGGACCTGCTTCCAAAGGTGTGTCGGTATGGATGCGGTCAACTCGCTGTTCACCGTGACCCACGCCATCGACGCTGATCACGGGACCTCGTATCACCAGCGGTTCCTGGCGTTCCTCGCCGAAGTGCAGCGTCAGAACCTCGTGCTCGGTGGAGCCATGACCGATGTCAAGGGGGACCGGTCGAAAGGCCCCTCGCAGCAGTCCGACCCCGATCTGTTCGTCCACATCACCGATCGGCGCGACGACGGCATCGTCCTCCGGGGCGCCAAAGCCCACCAGACCGGGTGCATCAACTCCCATTGGATGCTCGTGATGCCCACCATGCGGCTCACGTCTGACGATCGGGACTACGCCGTTGTGGTTGCGATGCCGGTCGACGCCGATGGTCTCACCTACGTCTACGGCAGGCAGTCCTGCGATACCCGGGCGATGGAGGGTGGTACCGGCATCGACGCCGGGAACGCCAACTATGCGGGCCAGGAAGCCATGGTGATCATCGACGACGTCTTCGTGCCGTGGGAGCACGTGTTCATGGACGGCGAATTCGGGTACGCCGCCGATCTGGTGGAACGCTTCACGACCTATCACCGGCGTAGCTACGTGTGTAAGACGGGCGTCGGCGACGTCCTCATCGGTGCGGCTGCGCTGATCGCCGACTACAACGGCGTCGAGAAGGCGTCCCACATCAAGGACAAGCTCGTGGAGATGACGCATCTCAACGAGACGATCTACGGGGCGGGGATCGCGGCGTCACACGAGTCGACCGAAACGGCCGCAGGCAACTTCGAGCCGGACGCGATGCTCGCCAACGTGTGCAAACACAACGTCACCCGATTCCCGTACGAGTTGGGCCGGCTGGCGCAGGATCTTGCGGGAGGCCTCGTTGTCACCCTGCCGTCCGAGCAGGAGTGGGACAACCCCGACCTCGGTCCGCTCCTCGACAAGTACCTCCAGGGGCGCAGAGGCGTGCCTACCGAAGCGAGGCGGCGTGTGCTGCGGCTCATCGAGAACATGACGATGGGACGCAACGCCGTCGGTTACCTCACCGAGTCGATGCACGGTGCGGGCTCGCCACAGGCCCAGCGCATTCAGATTGCGCGGGCCATGGACCTCGATGCGAAGAAGGGGTTCGCCAGACGCATCGCCGGCATCGACGAATCAGTTGCGTGAAACGGTCGAGATGACGCTGCGATAGGCGGCGGGCGGCACAAACGGTCTCCATTCCCCCTCTGCCAGGGAGAGGCGATCGGCGACGATGTACGTGGCGGCCGGGTTGAACCCCAGCCCGGTGTGGCTGCCTCTCACCCGCAGGTTCTCGGTGCGGGGCGCTTCCTGGACGATGCACGTCTCCCAATGAACGATGCCGTCGCTGCGGGTGTGCACCGCGGTGACGGGGACGCTGAGCGGCTCGCCGTCGTCCAGCAGCGGATGGCCACGCACATGGAAGACCTGCAGCGCATCGAACAGGGCGGAGGCGTTGCTGGCATCGTGGACCTCGGACCGCACTGGGGTTGCGAGGGTGACCACCGACCGCACCAGCTTTGGTCTCCGTGCGGTGAGGGCTCTCGCATAGATGCCTCCGAGGCTCCACCCGACGATCGAGACCGCACGTTGCGATTCCTGCGCGAGGTGCTCGAGCAGCTCCGGCATCTCGTTCATCACCCGCTCGGTCGGCCCCATGTTGCGGCCGAGCCCCCAGCCGTGGGCTTCGTACCCAAGCGACTCGAGGAGACGCCGCAGTGGCGCCGTGGAACGGTCCGTTGCCGTGAAACCCGGCAGCACGAGAACAGGTTGGCCGTCCCCAGCAGGCAGCATCCGGCGCAGCGGGAAGAGGCCGACGGACGTTGCGTATTCCCCTGATGCCCTGATGGGCTCGGCCATGGCGCGGAGGAGAGGTGGCCGCTTCATCCGAGCTGTTTGTCGAGATCGGTGATTTCGGATGCGATGAGGTCCATCAGGTACCACAGGTCGGGGATGAGGTCCCGGTCGGCCACCAGACCGAAGCACAGGCTGCCGAGATAGCTGTGCAGCGTGATGTTGAGGGCCGCCCCGTCTGTGATGGTCGAAACGGGATAGTGCCCTTCGAGCTGAGCGCCGGCAAGGTAGAGGGGAAAACGCGGCCCAGGAATGTTCGAGATGACGAGGTTGAACGGTGTCCAACGTCCGGCCCGCCCGTTGCGGTAGGCGATCTGGGCGGCGCGGGCGGCGATCGCAGGAGGGGCGAACTGGGCGAAGTCCTGCAGGAGTGTCGCAGGCGTAGCCTGGTGCGTGTCCTTGGCGATTCCCATGGTGTGGTGCACGAACTCGAGACGTTCCACGGGGTCGGCGATATGCGTGCCGACGGGGGCGATGATCGCCGACACTCGATTGCCGATGTCGGCTTGCTCGCCGGCGTCGCGAATGGAGATGGGGATCAGCGCTTGGAGCGACCGCTCCGGGACGTCGGCGTGTTCGAGCAGCCACGTACGGACGGCGCCGGCTGAGGCCGCAATGACCACGTCGTTGACCGTCGTCCCGGCGGCGTCCTTGATCCGCTTCACCGTCTCGAGGGGGATCTTGCCGAACGCCCATCGCCGGTGCGGAGTGATTTGCTGATTCAACAGGGAGTGGGGGGCGACAAGCCGGGGGCGTGACAGGATCTCGTCGTCCTTCCTGCCAAGACCGACCAGCGCCGGCAAGGACTGGAGCGGCTTGAGACCGGGAAGACTCCTGGCGGTCTCATACCCGATCTGGAGTGCCCTGAGCGGACTGATGGCGAGCCGCATCGCGCTCCGGGTGAGCAGCGATAGCGGGCCGGGGATCGATTCGCCCATCCACTGGGCCTCAGGTGCGTCGATGTCGCGACCTGCGGGATCTGCATCCAGGAGCATGGTGAGGATCTCGCCCCCCGAGACACCGTCGATCGCAGCGTGATGGATCTTTGTGTAGGTCGCCATCCGGCCGCCGGCGAGGCCTTCGATGAGGTACATCTCCCACAGCGGCCTGGTCCGGTCGAGGGGCCGCTCGTGGATTCTGGCGACGAGTGCGGCCAGTTCCATCTCTCCTCCTGGTGCCGGGACCGCGATGTGCCTGAGGTGGAAGCTGAGGTCGAAGTGGGGGTCGTCGATCCAGTAGGGATTGTCGAAGCCGAGGGGGACCGGCAGCAGCCGTTTGCGGAACGGCGGGAGCAGATGGATACGTTGCTCGATCAGCTCCTGGAGCGTGTCGAAGCCCCACCCTTCCGGAGCCATCGAAGGGTCGACGATCACCACACCGCCCACATGGCCCTGCTGGAAAGGTGTCTCGAGGTTCAGGAACCCCGTATCGACTCCGCTCAGCTGTTGCACGTTCCGAGCCTACTGTTGCCGCCGCTCGTTGGTACCCACCACATCGCTGCGAGGCGGGGTCGTTCGGCCCCTGCCGGGGTTGGCAGGCGGGTGATCTTCAGGCGGAGAGTGATCTCCTCACCCACGCCCCGACTCATGAAGCCAGCCGGGTAACGCTCGTATCTCGGGCGACGTCGTGGCCCTTCGGCCCTGGCGACGAGGCATTCGCTCGTGTCAGGTTGGCGGGGTGACGTCGAGACTTGACTGGGCGGGTATTGGCCCGTTTCTGGCGGCCTCCGGCGTGGCGATCGCCTTGACGGTATGGCAAGTGCAGGTCGATCGGTCGGTGTTCGACCGCTTCTTCGGCGGGCTGGACCCGGTCCGAGTGATGGCCGGCATCGCCGTCGCCGGCGTCATCGCAATGGCCTATTTGCAGGGGGTTTCGGACTTCGCGGTGCTCGGTCCCGGCGCGTGGAGGGACGTCGTGCCGATCATCGCCTGGGCTGTCCCGGTGCTGGCAGCAGCCGCCATCTGTGCAGACCTCGTCCTCCGCTACGCCGAGAACACGAACGTTCCCTTGCCGGACGCGCTCAGGTTCTACCCCGCGATCGCCGTGTTCGTCGAAATCGCGCTGCACACAGTGCCGATCGCGGTGCTTGTTGCGGTGCTTGGGATGCCCACCGGGTTCGACGCCACCTTCTGGCGGATCGCGATCCCCGTCGCACTCATCGAGGCCGTAGTGCAATCGGTGTACGCCACATCAATAGGCACGTCGGTGTTCAGCGCAATCCACCTGATGTTCTTCGGGGTGGCGCAGGTGTGGATCTTCTGGCGGTTCGGGTTCATCTGGATGCTCAGCTTCCGGCTCGCCTACTACAGCCTGTGGCACTTGGCCTGGGGCGCCGCCCGACTCGAGCTGCTCTTCTGAGTGCCATCCAGTTCGTCGAAGCCGCCGATGCACTGCTCGAGGGCTCGCCCTGCCCTGGCCCGCTGTACCTGGGCCGGTGATCGAGTGGTCACCTGCTAGAAGAGAATCTGGACGGCGTCTCCGATCAGGATGACACCGAAGACGAGGAGCAAGACGGACATGACCGTGCTGTTGTTCTGGATCAGCCAGTCCTTGGTCGTGTCCAACGTTGGTTGTAGACGTTTGCCGGCAATGAGATAGCCGATCACCGGTGTCGCGATCGTCAGGGACGCCAACACGGTGAATATCACCACGGAGACAGCGATTTCTCCACCGGTGAGATCGGCAGAACCGATCACCGCTCCGGCGGCGGCGGCCAACGCCAGGTTCTTCGGATTGACGCCGGACAGCAAGAACGCAAGGCCGAAGGCGGTTCCGGCACCCATCGAATCGATGCCTCCCATCCACTTCGGCATGTTCGGTTCGTCACCTGGGCCTGGTCGCGAGGACCATGCCTTCACCGCAACCAACAACAGCAGTAGTCCAAGGACACCCTTGATGACCCCGGTCGTGTCCGACGGGTCACCAGAATCAGCTCCGAGTCCGGGAATCAGCGTAACGACGGTTGCCACCGTGGCGATCCCCAGCGCCCAGCCGATCGTGAACGCCGGCCCCGTGACCCGTGCTTTGGCGGCGAACAACATGAGGATCACCGCCGCGATCGGGACCGGGCTGACTGCGATCCCCACGGCATAGCCGAGGATCTCGCCGACGACGTTTCCCATGACATGTCTCCTCGGTGGTCTTCATGACCATAGGAAGTGGACGATAGGACAACCGGACAACCTCGCGTCGGCGAGGTTGTCCGGTTCTCGATTACACGTCGGCGTGATGTTCGGTGGTCGGCAGCCCTGCGGCGATCCAGGCCCTGAAGCCGCCGTCCATGTTGGCGACGTTCTCGTAGCCCATGTTCTCGAGCGTGAGCGTGGCGAGTGCGGCGCGTGCGCCTGAGGCGCAGTAGACGATCACTCGACGAGTGGGCTCGAACTCGGGGTTGTAACGGGGGCTGGCGGGGTCGACGACGAACTCCAGCAGGCCGCGTGGTACCTGGAGTGCGCCCTCGATGTGACGCTCCCACTCGATCGGCTCGCGGATGTCGAGAAGAATCGGGTCACTCGCTGCCAGTTCGTTCGATACCACCTCGGGAGACACGAGCTCGATCTGGGCGCGTGCCTCCCCGATCATCTCGACAACAGACTTCACCATCGCTGCTCCTTCTTTCCTGCTCGTGGGGACGGCGGGTCAGCCGAGACGGGCGTCGGGCACGCCAAGCTCTGTCGATTCGGGAAGCTTCGACGTCGACTGACGGGTCCACTCCTCCTCGAGGAGGTCTCGAGCGGCCTGCTCGAGGAACTCCGGCGCCGCCCACTCATTGACGTCGAAGTCGTTGTGGATGTAGCCGTGGCTCAGCATGAAGTCCTTGCCGATGTCGATCGACGCCAGGTTCTTCAGCGACAGATTGGGCACCATGTCGACGTCCTTGATCCCCTGGTAGGTGTCCTCGACATCCCGATAGAATGTCTGGCGGTTGAGGATCCCGGCGGCGGCATGCTTGTTGTCGTTGGCCCAGCGGCCGACCTTGATCATCGCCTTCATGTACGCGACGACCAGCTCCGGGTGCTCATCGGCCATGACTTCGGTGCACGTGATCACCGCAGGACAGTTCGCCATCTGCAGCGTCCAGTCCGGGTAACGAGACAGGTCCTCGATCGCCTTGAACTTGCCGGTGTCCTCTTGGAGGTGCTGGAACACCTTGCTCTGTGTGTAGATCGCGTCGACGACCCCCTGCTCCAATCCGGTCTCCAACGGTCGGAACGCCAGGTCGTGCTTGTGATCCCGCCGAAGCCAGAGCTCGGACGGGTTGTTCATCTCGACCTGGAGCATCTCGGGCTTGTCGTACCAGTCGTCCGGATACGGGAACTCGACGATCTCGACATCATCGACCGTCATGCCGCTCATCCGCAGCATCAGCTCGATGCCGGCGTGCTCTTGAATGCGCCACCAGTCGTTCTTGATGGTGTTGAGGCTCTTCGTGAGGCCGATCTTCTTGCCGCGCAGATCCTCCATCCGGAAGATGTCGTCGCGGGCGCGCACCAGCATGGCGCCACCCTCGTACACCTGCGTCGCGCCGAGCAGCCGGGTCCGACGGATGTCGGCGTTGACGTGAATCGGCGGATACAACCCGCCAAAACGAACGAGGTTGTCGAGGTTGTGCACGTAGTGCGGATACCAGTTGTTCTCCGGCGACGAGCGGAAGTAGGCGTACTCGACTCCGAGCTTCTTGAGCTCCTCGCGGCACCATCCGAGTTCCTGGTCGACGTTGTTGGCCGACACCATCGGACAGTTCGTGAACCACACCTCGTTCCAGTCCAGCGCGACGGTTGTGGCGACTCTCTCCTCTGCGGGCATCAGATCTTGCTCCTTCGAATCGATTCGCCCGACAGATACGTCGAGACGAACAGGCGGTTGTGAACAATCGTACACATGATGAATCGATGTAGAGGGTCCTCCTAGCGCCGGAGGTCCCGATCGCCGCCGACGCTCAGCCTCGACGGGGCTCGGGGTCGGGCTGTGACGGCCACGGCGTCGCTCCGAGCCGACGACCGGAATGCACCAACTCTTCGCGGAGCGTCGCGAGCGGGATCTCGTCGAGTTCGCCCGCAGCGATCAAGTAGTCCTCGAAGACTCGCCAGCCGATTGCGGTCGCCACGATCTGCGCCGCTCGAACTCGTGCGGCGACCGGCTCGAGCCCATACGCATCGGCGAGGGTGTCCGCCATCGCCTTCACAGGGTTGAACCCTGGACGACCGGCAAGCGGACGGCCTTTGATCGCGAGCGACGCGGCCACCCTCGACCACTTTCCCATCACCGTGTCGTTCCCGTGCCCCTGGCCCTCCAGCGGATGTTCGCTCACGCTCCGTGCGAGCTGTTCCGACAGGTCGTCGAAGACCGCCAGTTCGAGTTGTTCTCGGTTGCCGATGTAGCGGCTGATGAGCGCCAGATGCGTGTCCGCGGCGGCGGCGACATCGCGCAACGACACCTGCCCGACTCCGTATACCGCGAACAGCGTTGCCGCGGCATCAAGCACCGCGCGGCGCACCTCGTCCGCCCCGACCGGTGCCCCATCCGGACGCCGAGGCCCCGGTCTGCGAGCGTTCATTGATTCAGAGTCGGCCATGTTGTCGACGCATTCACTCGATGTCCGCTCACAGCAGTATGACCCGTTCGACCGCAGAAGGGGCGGCACGATCAACAGGATCCAGATGTCGACCGTCAACGCAAGACCTCGGAGCGGTGGCGTCCACTCGACCGTTTGTCCCCAGGCGGGAATGCACGAGAGAGCGGCACCTTCCGTCATCTGGCTCCCGGCTGCGAGCACGCTGCGCATCGCGGCCCATACCGGGCGACCGGTCATCGCAGTCAAGACCCTCGGTGCCGGAGGGATGGGTTGTACTGACTCGCCCATTCGCCGGGACCTGCCAGCCGGTGTGACGCTTTGGGCGGCAATCTCCTACTCTGGCCCGGCTTCCCAGCCCTGCGGAGGAACCGTGACCAACGATCTCGCTCGCCAGGCAGCCGACGCCATCCGCGTGCTGTCCATGGACGCCGTCCAGAAAGCCGATTCCGGCCATCCAGGCATGCCGATGGGTATGGCCGATCTCGCCGCCGTGGTGTGGGGCGACTTCCTCACCGTCGACCCAAGTCACCCGGATTGGCCAGACCGCGATCGCTTCATCGTGTCCAACGGGCACGGCTCGATGCTGCTGTACTCGCTGCTGCACCTGTCCGGGTTCGACCTGCCGATGGACGACATCCGCAACTTCCGGCAGTGGGGTTCGCCAACCGCCGGGCACCCGGAGATCGAGTTGCACCGCGGTATCGAGATGACGACGGGACCGTTGGGTCAGGGGTTTGGGACCGGTATCGGGATGGCGCTCGCCGAAGCCCATCTGCGGGATCGGTTCGGCTCGGACCTCGTCGATCACACCACGTATGTGTTTGTCTCGGACGGCGACCTCATGGAGGGGGTCGCCTCTGAGGCGGCGTCGCTTGCGGGGCATTGGGAGCTCGGCCGCCTCATCTACCTCTACGACGACAACGCGATCTCGCTGGAGGGCCCGACCGATTGGACGTTCACCGAGGATGTGCCGAAGCGCTTCCGGGCCTACGGCTGGCACACGCTCACCATCGACGGCCACGATCACGACGCGATCCGGGAAGCCGTCGCCGAAGCGCAGGCGGTCGGCGACAAGCCGACGCTGATCTCGGCAAAGACCCACATCGGTTTTGGCAGCCCGAACAAACAAGACACGGCGAAGGCCCACGGCTCGCCGCTCGGCGACCATGAGATCGCGCTCGTCCGCGAGGCGCTGGGTTGGGAGCTGCCCCCGTTCGAGATCCCCGACGAGGTGTACGGCTACTTCACGGCGGCCATGGAGCGAGGACGCACCGCCCGCACCGCATGGGCGGACCGCCACACCCGTGCAACCGAGGCCGACGCCTCGGTAGCGGCTGCGTGGTCGGCCTACTTCACACCGGCGCCGGTGACGCTTGAAGCGCCGGTCTACGACGCCGGCAAGAGCGTGGCGACGCGGGCCATGTCGGGAGATGTCATCCAATCCCTCGCCGAACAGCGGGTGGATGTGCTCACCGGCGATGCCGACCTTGCAGGGTCGACCAAGTCGCTCATCAACTCCGCGGCCGACTTCGGCGCTGCGGACCGTGGCGGCCGCAATGTCCGGTACGGGGTGCGGGAACACGGCATGGGGGCGATCGTCAACGGGATCAACCTGCACGGTGGTCTGCGTGGGTTCGGCTCGACGTTCCTCACGTTCAGCGACTACATGCGGGGTTCCGTTCGTCTCGGGGCGCTCATGGGTGCACCAAGCATCTGGGTTTGGACCCACGACTCGGTGTTCCTCGGCGAGGATGGTCCAACCCACCAACCGGTTGAACATGTCGCCGCGCTGCGAGCGATACCCAATCTGTGGGTGATCCGCCCCGGCGATCCCGGAGAGACGGCAGGCGCCTGGCAGGTCGCCATCAACCGCACTGATGGGCCAACTGCGCTGATTCTGAGCAGGCAAGGTGTACCGGTCCCGGACACGCCGACCGATCCGGACGTCGTGGCGAAGGGCGGATTTGTCGCCCGCGATGGCACGGATGCCGTGCTCGTCGCCACCGGCTCGGAGTTGTGGGTGGCGCATGCCGCGGCCGAGATCCTCGGTGAAGAGGGCACTGCGGCGCGGGTGGTCTCGATGCCGTGTGTCGAGGCGTTCCTGCAGCAGGACCCTGCCTACCGCACCGAGGTGCTTGGCTCGGGCGTGCCGCGGATCTCGCTCGAGGCAGGCGTCACGTTCGGCTGGGCCGAAATCGTCGGCTCCGATGGCCTGAGGATCGGCATCGACCACTTCGGGGCATCGGCTCCTGCCTCGGTGCTGGCAGAGCAGTACGGCATGACGCCGGCAGCTGTGGCCGCCACGATCTCTGACTGGCTCGGCTGAGCGCTCCACCTATGGACCTCACCCCGGCCCTCGTCCTCAGCATGTGGAGCGCCGGCCTGGCCGCCGGGGCCGGTGCCGTTGTTTGGTGGCGCGTGGTCGGCCCTGGGTACACCTGGCTGTCCTCTGGCGTTGTGGTGATGTTCGGCGTGTTCGCCGTCGCCGCCGGCGGAGGAGCGGCGGCAATGGTCGGCGTGGCGGCCGCGGTGGCGGGCGGCGTTCTTGCCCGCCGGCCCACGTGGGCCGCGGCCGGCTTCGCCGTTGCCGCGCTCGGATTCCTCGTCGCCTCCGGCACCGACTCGCCGTTGGGTGTGGCGGTCACCGGTGCCCTCTTCATGGGCGGCGTCACCTCGGAGATGCTGCTCGGCCACTGGTACCTCGTCGATCCCCGGCTACCGCGCTGGGCGCTCTTCCGGCTGGTGTACGCAGGTGGGGTCGGGCTGGTTGCCGACGTGGCACTCATCGCCGTCGAGGTCGCTGCCGATGGTCTGGCCGCCGACGCCGTGTTCGCCTGGGCCTACGCCGCGCTTGCGGTCATGACGGGACTGTTGCTCGTCGGCGTGTGGTTCTCGCTCAAGGAACCGAGGTACACCGGTGTCATGGCGGCGACCGGGTTGAGTTACCTGGCAGTCCTCACCGCAGTGGGCGTGCTGGTGGTCGGTCGCCTCGTCGCGTACGGCTGAGCGATGGACTCCAGGGGCTGCGCACACCCCTAACCTCCATCCTCGTGAAGATCTACACCAAAAAGGGCGACGACGGCTCCACCGGATTGTTCTACGGTGGCCGTGTTCCCAAAGACGCCACAGGTCCGACCGCCTACGGAACAGTCGACGAGGCGGTCTCTGCCCTCGGGATGGTGCGAGCCATCGCCGCCACCTCGGACCCAGACCTCGCTTTGACGATCCTTGCGCGGCAACGCGAGCTCTTCGTCGTCGGTGCCGAGCTGGCGACCAATCCGAAGAGCCACCACAAGCTCGAGCCAGGCGTGAGCCTGGTGACGCCCGAGATGGTGGTCGGCCTCGAGATGGCGATCGACGACATCGTGGACGACCGCGGTATGCCGACCGAGTTCGTGGTGCCGGGCGGCAACCCGCTTGCGGCGTCGATCGACATCGCCCGCACGATCGTGCGACGTGCAGAGCGCGCCGCGGTGACCCACCTCAGGGAGACGGAGCTCGAGTCCGAGGTGGTGTCCTACCTCAACCGTCTTGCCGACTACTTGTACATGCTGGCCAGGGCGGTCGAAGACGCCTGGACTCCAATCCGAAACGAGGACCGTTGATGCTGGAGATCGCTGCCGGGCCCGCAATTGCCGAAGATGAGGGCGACCTGCTGGTGGTTCCGGTGATGGAGGACGTGACGTGGGGGCCGGGGGCGGACTGGGTCCGAGAACAACTCGGCGATTGGCTGGACGACTACCTGGCCGGCAGGGGTTTCACCGGCAAGGCCGGCGAAACGGCATCGGTGCCTGGCGCCGGGGCAGTTTCCTACCGCCAGGTGCTGTTCATCGGTTTGGGTGGCGAGGTCGATGCCGAGGGGCTGCGGCGAGCCGCGGCCATCGCTGCCGGATCCGCCAAGACCCACGCCAAAGTCGTGACGACGCTGCATCAAGTCGACCTCGAGGACGCCGAGGACCTCGTGTCCTTCGGCTTCACGCTCGGCCAGTACACCTTCGACCGCCATGTGAGCGAGCCCAAGCCCATCGTCACCGAGCGACTGTCGCTCGCAGCCGCCGCCGCCGATGGCGGCCGGGGCGCCACGATCGCCAGAGCCGTTGCCAAGGCACGTGATCTCGTCAACGAGCCCGCCGCCGACAAATCACCCACCCGGCTTGCCGAGTGGGTCACCGGCGAGCTGCGAGGCTCCGGTGTCGACGTCACGGTGTGGGGACCCGATGAGATCGCCGCAGAGAGGCTGGGCGGACTGGCAGCCGTGGCCGCCGGCTCGCATCAACCCGCCCGTCTGGTCCGGCTCCACTACAAGCCCGAAGGTGCATCGACCAAGCTGGCGTTCGTCGGCAAGGGGATCGTTTTCGACAGCGGTGGACTTTCGCTGAAACCTCCCGCAGGCATGGAGGAGATGAAGTCGGATATGTCCGGAGCGGCCGCCGTGTTCGCTGCGGTGTGGGCGATCGCCGAGCTCGGTCTCCCCGTCGAGATCGTCGGCATCACGCCGCTCACAGAGAACATGCCGGGTGGCGGTGCGTTGCGCCCCGGTGACGTTTTCACCGCTCGCAATGGCAAGACGGTCGAGGTGCTGAACACAGACGCTGAGGGCCGGCTGGTCCTCGCCGACGGATTGTCCCTCGCAGCGGAAGAGGAGCCAGATCTGGTCGTGGACATCGCCACGCTGACGGGTGCCTGCGTGGCGGCGCTCGGCAAGGGGATTGCCGGCGTGTTCGCATCGGATGACGACGTGGCCGCCAAGGTGGAGAGTGCCGCGCGCATGGCAGGCGAAGACGTTTGGCGCTTGCCCCTCGAGGACTCCTACCGCTCGAAGCTGGAATCGGTGGTCGCCGACATGAAGAACATCGGCGACAGGTTTGGTGGAGCCATCACGGCGGCACTGTTCCTGCGCGAGTTCGCCGGCGAGGTGCCCTGGGCCCACATCGACATCGCAGGCCCCGCCCGAGCAGCCAAGGCCGAGCATTACATCACCGAGGGTGGCACCGGCTTCGGGGTACGGACGCTGGTTTCGCTGGCCGAAGCCGCTGTTGCCGACTGAGCCTCGTTCCGGCGGTACCGCCCGTTTGAGCGAGGCGATACGCTGCCGTCCATGACACCGACCTCGAGCCAGCGCGGCAGCATCGAATCAGGGCTGCTGCGTGTTGTCGTCGGCTACCGCATCTTTGGTGCCGTCTGGCTGACCGTCCTGGCGGTGGTGACGCTCGCCGGATCGAGCCCACCCGACCGCCCAGGCATCGTGGTGGCGGTCATCGGCGGGGTTGTCTGCTGGACGGGCATCGTCCTCGCCCTGTCGTTCCGCCGCCCAGACGCACTTCGTTCGCCCGTGTTCGTCGTCGCCGATGTCGGCGTTGCGGCCGCCGCGCTCATCGCGGCTCACCTGGCAGGCTCTGGGAGTTTTGCGGGTGGATACCCGCTGGCCTCGGTCTTTCATGGCGTCTATGCGGCGGGTTGGGCCGGCGGGCTGGGCACCGCCGCAGTCCTGACCGCCGTGGCCTTCTGGCAGGTGTCGACCGACGACGTCGCGGATCTCACCGCGTCTTCGGGGGCCGTCCTGGTATACGGCTTCGCTGCAGCAGCGGCGTCGTGGGCGGTCGGCACGCTCCGCCATCGCGACGAGTTGCGGGCGGCGGCCGAGGCAGCGCTCGCCGACGAACAAACCGCTCGCGCCATTGCTGAGGAGCGGGCCCGGCTGGCTGCCCAAATCCACGACGGGGTGCTGCAAACCCTCGCCCTGATCCAGCGCGATCGCGATGACGCATCGCGGGTTGCGCAGCTGGCGAGGCGCCAGGAGCGTGAGCTGCGGGAGGTGCTGTATGGAGGTCCTGCGCTCGACCGCAGCGGATTCCGCGGCGGGCTGGTTGCGATGGGAGCCGGCGTCGAGGAGCTGAGCCGGGTCAAGGTGGACGTCGTGGTTGTGGGCGACCGGCCGTGGGATGCGGAGGTCGAGGCGGCCGTGCTGGCGGCGCGGGAAGCGGCGGTCAACGCAGCGAAACATTCGGGGGCCGGCGAGATCGCGGTCTACGGTGAAGCGGACGCAGGACGCCTGGAGGTGTTCGTGAGAGACAGAGGCACCGGTTTCGATGCCGACGATGTGGCGGACGACCGCCGCGGCATCGTCGATTCCATCGTGTCTCGCATCGGCGCCGTCGGCGGGGCAGTGCACATCAACTCAACTCCGGCTTCCGGTACCGAGGTTCATCTGATGATCGAGGGCGCCGGGTCGTGACCGCTGCGGGCACGCCCATTCGGGTGTTCATCGTCGACGATCACGACCTGTTTCGTGCCGGTGTCCGCAGCCAGCTGCCGGACAACATCGAGATGGTGGGGGACGCTTCTGAGGTTGCGGCAGCCATCGAGATGATTGGGGAGCGGCTGCCCGATGTGGTCCTCGTAGACGTGCACATGCCCGCCGGCGGCGGCAAGGCGGTGATCACCGCGATCCGCAACGAGCATCCCGAGGTGCAATTCCTTGCGATTTCCGCATCGGACGCTCCTGAGGATGTCGTCGCCACCATTCGCGCCGGTGCCCGAGGGTACGTCACGAAGACGATCTCGGCGCTGGAGCTGGCCGATGCGATTCGCAGGGTGGCTGCGGGGGATGCCGTGTTCTCACCCCAGCTCGCCGGTTTTGTGCTGGACGCGTTCTCCAGTATCCCGGTTCACGAAGTCGACCCTGAGCTCGACCGGTTGACGCCACGCGAGCGTGAGGTCTTGCAGCACATCGCCAGGGGCTACACCTATCGGGAGATCGGCGAGCAGCTCTTCATCTCGCCCAAGACCGTGGAGCATCACGTGTCGTCTGTGCTGCGCAAACTTCAGCTCTCCAACCGCTACGAGCTGGGCAAGTGGGCCCACGACCGCAAACTGATCTGATCCGGAGGGGTATCCGGTGACACGCGCCAGCGCATGAGCGCGACGGCCGCGCGGTCGACGGCAGTCACGGGCACCGCTTTTGTGCTAAAAACATGGATATCGCCTGGAGTCTCTTCGGACCGGGCCCTATTGGGAGGGGGAACCCCATGTCAACACCCGCTGGGTACACCGCGCTAGGTCGAGCACGACCTCGGATGCGACGACGCCTGCTTGCGCTCGTCGCCGTATTGGCGGTTGCCATGACATCGCTTGCGCTTTTGGCGCAACCGGTCTCCGCAACGGACGCAGAGCGTCGCGGTCGACTCGTGGATCTGCAGTTGCTGGCGTTCAATGACTACCACGGCCATCTCGAGGCGAGCTCACCGGGAACCGTCGCCGATGTACCCGCCGGCGGGGCTGAGTACCTCGCCGCCCTGCTCAAGAAGCTCGAACGGGGTAACCGGCACACTCTCACCGTTGCTGCTGGTGACCTCATCGGTGGCTCGCCGGCGTTCTCGGGCCTCTTCCACGACGAACCGTCTGTGGAGTCGCTCAACGCGATGGGCCTCGATGTATCGAGCGTCGGCAACCACGAGTTCGACGAAGGCGTCACCGAGCTGCTCCGTATGCAGAACGGCGGCTGCCATCCCGTAGACGGCTGCTACTTCGAGGAAGCGCCCTATGCCGGCGCGGACTTCCAGTGGCTGGCCGCCAACGTCGTCAACGAGGAAACGGGCGAAACCCCACTCCCGCCGTACTGGATCAAGAAGGTTGCCGGCGTGCCGGTTGGCTTCATCGGTATGACGCTCGAGGCCACCGACACGCTGGTTGCCGCAGTCGGCATCCAGGGTTGGGACTTCCTCGACGAGGCAGAGACCGCAAATGCGCTCGTGCCGATCCTCAAGGCGGAGGGTGTCGAGACGATCGTTGTGCTGCTGCACGAAGGTGGCTCGCAGACACCGCCTCCAGGTGATGTCGACGCATGCGTCGGTATCTCCGGACCCATCGTCGCCATCAACAACGCGCTCGACCCCGAGATCGACGCCGTGATCACGGGCCACACCCACTTGCCCTACAACTGCGTACTCGACGATCCGCATGGCCAGCCGCGCATCGTGACGAGCGCATACTCGTTCGGCCGGGTCGTCTCGGAAGTACATCTCTTCCTCGACACCCGCACAGGTGACGTCCGCCGCGATCTCAGCACGGCGACCAACCACGTCGTCGACCAAGCCACCCTGCGTCCCAACCCTGGGCTGACCGCCATCATCGAGAAGTGGCAGCCACTGTTCGACGAGGCGGGAAATGATCCCATCGGGACCATTACGGCCGACATCAATCGCGGCGGCGATCCTCCGGGGGATGACCGTGGCGTCGAGTCTGCTGCCGGCAACCTGGTCGCTGACGCCCAGCTGTGGTCAACATCCGCCGCCGGGGCCGACCTCGCCCTCATGAACCCTGGCGGGGTCCGGTCGGACCTGACGTACGCCCAGTCGGGCGAAGAAGGCGACGGCGTCGTCACCTTTGGCGAGGCGTTCACGTTCCAGCCATTCGGCAACACGCTGTTCACGTTTGAGATGACTGGGGACCAGATCATGTCGGTGCTCGAGGAGCAGTGTCAGCCTGCAGGGTCGAGCCGTCCGTTCCTCCACCTTGGCGTGTCGGAGGGTTTCACCTACGACCTCGAGAAGACGATCGCGGACGGCGACTGCACGTCGGTGACGATCAGCAATGTCCAGCTGGACGGGGTCGATCTGGACCCGGCCGGTACGTACAACGTGACGGTCAACAACTTCCTCGCCGACGGGGGCGACAACTTCGGCACTTTCGCCGAAGTCACGACCCCGAGGCTCGACGGCGGCAATGACCTGACGGCCCTCATCGGCTACCTCGGAGCGTTCAGCCCGGTTTCGCCGCCGAGCACCGATCGAGTCAACGAACTCAACTGACCGATCCGATGAATGTTGGGCCCGACCCTGTGCGGGTCGGGCCCAACATCACGCTGGCACCGACTCGGGCTTCGCTACCGCCGCACGTCATGTAGGCGCTCGGTGGCTCTGACCTCTGTGAGCAATCCGCTACTTCACCGAACGTGACATGCCTGAGTCGGGACTACGAGCTCGGGACGGCGGAAGCTACTGCTCCAGCGGGCCGGCAAGTCTCGTCGTAGTCGACGAGCTGTGGCGGATGCGCCTCATCGGAGCACGCCGGGCAACTCGGGTCCCGTCGCACCTCGAGGGTGAGGAACGACTGCTCGAGAGCGTCGTAGGTGAGGAGCCGTCCAGCCAGAGAGTCGCCGACGCCGAGGATCAGTTTGAGCGTCTCCACAGCCTGAATCGTGCCGATCACGCCGGGGAGCACCCCTAGCACGCCCGCTTCTGCGCAATTGGGCGCCAACTCGGGTGGCGGCGGCTGCGGGTAGAGACACCGGTAGCAGGGCCCTGCGTACGGGGCGAACACCGACGCCTGCCCCTCGAAGCGGAGGACGGAGCCGTGAACGACAGGCACCCTCGTGTGCAACGAAGCATCGTTGACCAGGTAGCGCGTCGGGAAGTTGTCGGCACCGTCGACCACCACGTCGACGCCCTCCATCAGGCTCATGACGTTGGCGCTGGTGAGCCGGGCCGCGTGGGTTTCGACGTGAACGTCGGGATTGAGCGCGCTGAGCGTCGCCCGCGCCGAGTCGACCTTTGGCGTGCCCACCCGGCCCGTTGTGTGGAGCACCTGGCGCTGCAGGTTGCTGGCGTCGACGAGGTCGTCGTCCACGACGACGATGGTCCCCACGCCGGCTGCGGCCAGGTAGAGCGCCGCCGGTGAGCCGAGACCCCCGGCGCCGATCAGAAGCACCCGGCTGTCGAGAAGCTCTTCCTGTCCGGCTTCGCCCACCTCGGGCAGGATGAGGTGACGGCTGTACCGCCCGCGCTGGGCTTGGTCGAGTCCTTCGGGCAGGCCCCACGGCAGCCCAGCCGCCTTCCACCTCGCCATGCCGCCTGCAATCGAGGCAACCGCGGTGTACCCCATGCCCTCGAGCGACTGGGCAGCGAGAGCCGATCGATTGCCCGCAGCGCACAACAGCAAGATCGGATGGGAAAGCTCGCTGATCCGGCCCGGGAGGTCCGACTCGAGGACCCCGCGGGGAATGAGGAGCGAACCCGGGACCGCTCCGGTGACATGCTCGCCCGCCTCGCGCACATCGACGACGGTTGCGCCCTGGGCGCGCTGTGCCCACGCCGCTTCAGGGCTGATCTCGGTGATTGCCACACGGGCGGCCGCTACGAGGTCTCGGTACGTCTTCACGATCCCCTGAGCGTACCGTGTCACAGGTTGGAGCCGTGCGGGCAAATTGGGACGGTCGACCCACTTTGCGTCCGGTTCAACGCCAGTAGTCTGGTTCCCTACGACCAAGGAAATGCCGTGGAAGGCATGGGTGATCCGCCCATTGCTTGTCGCGGCTTGTCGTGTACCTCACTGAAGTTCTGCTCCATCTGCGATCGGGGGAATACGAGCATGAGGGTTCTCGTCACAGGCCATCTCGGCTACATCGGCAAAGTGCTGACGCCCATGCTCACGGCCGCCGGTCACGATGTCGTTGGGATGGACGCTGCACTGTTCGCCGGCTGCGACTTCGGCGCACAACCCCCTGCCGTGCCGGCGATCATGAAGGACATTCGGGATGCGGAACCGGCCGACCTGGCGGGCTTCGACGCCGTCCTCCACCTGGCTGCTCTCTCGAACGACCCGTTGGGCAACATCAACCCCGAGATCACGTACGACGTCAACCACAGAGCGACGGTGACGGTGGCGAAGGCCGCCAAGGCCGCAGGAGTCCAGCGCTTCGTTTTCGCCTCGTCCTGCAGTCTGTACGGGGCCGGCGGCGACGGTCTCGTCGACGAAGAGGCCCCAATGGCGCCGGTAACGCCGTACGGCGAGTCAAAGGTTCTGGCCGAACGCGACCTCTCCGCCCTTGCCGACGACAACTTCACTCCCGTCTACCTCCGCAATGCCACAGCGTACGGCGCATCACCGTCGCTCCGGCTCGATATCGTCGTCAACAACCTCACGGGCTGGGCCGTGACGACGGGGCAGGTGCGCATTCTCAGCGACGGATCCCCGTGGCGCCCGCTGGTGCACGTGGCCGACATCTCCGCAGCATTTGTGGCGTGCCTGTCCGCACCCCGTGACGTGATCCACAATCAGGCGATCAACGTCGGCCGCAACGGCGAGAACTACCAGATCCGCGACGTTGCCGAGATTGTCGGCACCGTGGTGCCGGACAGTGTGGTGTCGTTTGCCGCCGGGGGTGAGCCGGACACGCGCGACTACCGGGTGGACTTCTCCAAGGCGGAGCACATCCTGCCGGGCTTTGCGCCGGTATGGGACGTGGAGCGAGGCGCCAAGGAGCTCTACGAGGCGTATGTCGCGGAGCCGATGACCGTGGACCTGTTCGAGAGCGACCGGTATGTTCGGCTTCGCCGCCTCCAAGCTCACCTCGATGCGTCCCGACTCGACGATGACCTGAGATGGCACGACAAGGCGGAGCTGGGAACATGACGATGGCCGATACTTCACAGGACCGCACGGTTCGCGGCATGGGTGCGACTTGCAGGTTCTGCGCCGCCCCGCTGACGTTCACGATGGTCGACCTCGGCAAGTCACCGCTCTGCCAGACCATCCTCACTGCCCCTCAGCTCAACGAGATGGAGCCGTTCTACCCGCTCCACGTCTACGTCTGTGGCGAATGCTCATTGGTGCAGCTCGAGGAATACGTGAGCCCTGAGTCGATTTTCGGCCACTACGCCTACTTCTCGTCGTACTCCGACAGCTGGCTCGACCACGTGCACCGCTACGCCGAGGACATGGTCGAGCGGTTTGGGCTCGGCTCCAGATCTCGGGTCGTGGAGTTGGCGTCAAACGATGGCTACCTCCTCCAGTACTTCGTCGCAAAGGGCATCCCGTCCCTCGGTGTCGAGCCCGCCGCCAACGTCGCGGCGGTGGCCGAGGATCGGGGGATCCCAACCGTTGTCGAGTTTTTCGGCGAAGCCGTGGCACGCCGCCTCGCCGGCGAGGGGATCCGCGCCGACCTGCTGTGTGGCAAGAACGTGCTCGCCCAAGTGCCGGACCTCAACAGTTTTGTCGCCGGCATGAAGGTCTTGCTCGCCGACGACGGTGTCTTCACGATCGAGTTCCCGCATCTGTTCCAGCTCATGGAGCACAACCAGTTCGACACGATCTACCACGAGCACTTCTCGTATTTCTCCTTCACCGCGGCCCAGCGCATCTTTGCCGGCCACGGCCTCGAGCTGTGGGACGTCGACGAGCTGCCGACCCACGGGGGATCGCTGCGGATCTACGGGCGGCATGTGGACGATTCGACCAAGCCCGTGACGGATCGGGTCCGCCGGATGCTGGAGCGGGAGCAATCGCTCGGTGTCGACGATCTCCGCTCCTATGCACATTTCGGAGAGCAGGTAGCGGCCACCAAGCGCAAGTTGCTCACATTCCTGATCGAAGCCAAGGACTCCGGCAAGACCGTGGTGGGATACGGCGCTCCAGGAAAAGGCAACACATTGCTCAACTACTGCGGGATCCGTTCCGACCTTCTCGAGTACACCGTCGATCGCAGCCCGGCGAAGTACGGGAAGTTCCTGCCGGGCACCCATATCCCCGTATACGAGGTGGACGAGATCTTCAGGACTCGTCCCGACTTCGTGCTGATCCTGCCCTGGAACCTGAGAGCTGAGATCAGCGACCAGATGGCGGGGATCGCAGAGTGGGGCGGCCGGTTCGTCGTCCCGATCCCCGAGGTGGAAGTCTTCGAGCCGCCCCATCTCGAGCCGGCGCCATGAAAGTCGTCCTCTTCTGCGGCGGCTACGGCACGCGGCTTCGGGACTACTCCGAGACCGTCCCCAAACCCATGGTCCCGCTGGGGTATCGCCCCATCATGTGGCACCTGATGAAGTACTACGCCCACTTCGGGCATACGGATTTCATCTTGGCGCTCGGCTACCAGGCGGACGTCATCAAGCGGTTCTTCCTCGAGTACCAGGAGGCCGTTTCCAACGACTTCGTGATGTCGGAAGGAGGTCGTCAGGTCGAGATGCTGTCGACGGACATCGACGACTGGAAGGTGACGTTCGTCGATACCGGGATGCAAACCGACATTGGCGATCGGTTGCTGGCCGTTCGGAAGCACCTGGCAGACGATGAGGTCTTCCTCGCCAACTACAGCGACGGACTCACCGATCTGCCGCTGAACGACTACATCGAGTCGTTCGTGCGGTCCGGCAAGACGGCACAGTTCCTCGCCGTCGAGCCGCCATTGAGCTATCACAGGGTCGACACCGATGAGGACGGCACGGTCACCGCCATCGAGCCCATCCTTGGATCGGGCCTCTACATCAACGGCGGCTACTTCGTGTTCCGCACGGAGTTCCTCGACTACATGAAGCCGGGCGAGGTGATGGTCATGGACCCGTTCTTCCGGCTCATGAAGGAGGGCGAGCTTCTTGCCCACAAATACGACGGCTTCTGGGCGCCGATGGACACGTTCAAGGACAAACAGCGTCTCGACGGCTTGTGGGCTTCAGGGCGTGCGCCCTGGGAGGTCTGGAAGACGGACGCGGAGGTCTGAGTGTTCACGATCGACCTGCTGTCCGCAGCCGCGCGGGTGCTGTGTCTCGGTGCTCATCCCGACGACATCGAGATCGGCGCAGGGGCCTCGTTGCGAGCGTTGCGACGCGCCAATCCCAATGTCGACATGCAGTGGCTCGTTTTCACCGCTACCGATGAGCGGCACGCAGAGGCTGCGGACTCTGCCGCCCGATACCTCGACGATCCGAGTCGGCTCACGGTCCACGGGTTTGGAGACGGGTACCTCCCGTACGACGATCCTGCGGCGGTCAAGTCTGCGCTGGTTGAACATCGCAAGGGTTTTGTCCCCGACGTCGTCTTTGCGCCGCGGCCGGGCGATGCGCACCAGGACCACAGGTTCGTGGCGGAGCTCGCATGGCAGGTGTATCGCAACCAGTTGATCCTCCACTACGAGATCGTCAAGTACGAGGGCGACCTCGGTCGCCCGAACCTCTACGTCCCGCTGTTGCCGGAAGATGTCCAGGGCAAGATCGACGACCTGCGCGACGCGTTTCCCTCCCAGGTTGCGAAGCCGTGGTTCGACGACGAGACGTTCCGCGGTCTCATGCGGATTCGGGGCGTCGAGAGCAATGCACCTTCGGGATACGCCGAGGCTTTTGAGGCCTCGAAGCTGGTCGTTCGTTGAGGGTCACGACTTGAGTCGACCGAGCACCTGACGCGTTGCTACGGCCACATCGATTCCGAGCGCCTTCCAGTTCTTGTCGGCGATCCACTTTGCCAGCTCGCCGTAGGCGGCGGCCTTCTCGCTTGCAGTGAGTGGGGCGCGACCGATGGCTCGGCGGTAGTGACGGAGTCGGCGCCATCTCGGCATGACGATCTTGCCTGCGTTCGACGAGTCGAACCACACATCCCGCGATCGCGATTTCCCTTTGGAGAGCTCGGTGCGCACCGACCGTTGCGGGTGCTCGCGCATCGAGATGAGGTACTCCGGTACCTCGACGAACGGCCCCAGCATGACGAGCTCGGCGACGAACGTGCGGTCGCTCCCGCTGTACGAGCCGTGGAGGTGCGTCAACTCGAGCGCTGCCCGTCGCGCCACACCGAAGACCGGGTGGTTGGGGTGCCGCTGGTCGATGACATCCGCCAGCCTCACGGCGGCACTGGGGCTCGCCAGGTCGGGCCGCAGCGGGTAACTGCCGATGGTGTTGCCGTACGAATCGACGAGGCGTGTCCTGGCATAGGCAAGGGGTGAGGATGGGTTGGCGTCGAGGGCGGCAACACATCCTTCGAGGAACCCCGGCTCCCAAAGGTCGTCGTGGGCAATCCAGGCGAAGTACTCCGTCGCAGGCGCCAGCTCGTAAGCCGAGTTGTAGTTCGGTGCCGCACCGAGATTCTCGGGATGGCGAACGTACGTCACCCAATCGATATGCGACGTCATGCGCTTGATGATGTCCGGCGTGGCGTCCGTCGAGGCGTTGTCGCAGATCACCAGCGCAAACGGGCCGTATGTCTGTGCGAGCACTGCGGTGAGGGTCTGCTCGAGGTAGTTCTCGCCGTTGTACACGGGCAAGCCCACCGCAAGTTTTGGCACTGCCTCCAATACAGCCCCCCTTGTCGACAGCCTCCGATGCGTCTGGTCGAGACTAGCTACTTGCGCCTGAAGAAGTGGATGGCGTGGGTCGGGTCCTGGTCGAAATCGTGGCCAGTTCGCGACGCAGTGCGGGGGGCAGCGCCGGGTAGAAGGCGGCGGGGACCTCGGGGACGAGAGTCTTCACCTCGACCACGCCGCCTCTGCGACGAACAAACCCGGCGCGAGCGAGCTGGCTCAGGTGGACTGGTCGGGGCAGGGAGCGACGCCGGGATGCGGCGGTGGCAAGCCGGAGCAGGTCGGCGATCGCTCCCGGCCCCAAGATGGCCGTCCAGTAGCGCCGGACGTAGGGGTGGGTCACCGGCAGTCCGGTGTGGCCGGTCTCCCATACCCGTGGCTGGATCAGAGGGCGGTCGTGGACGGTGATGCGGAGTCGTTCGAATGGCTCGGCGACGCCCGGGAGGGGCATGGCTCCGATGGGAGGACAATCATCGGGATATCCGGGCGTCGCCGAGATCTGGGTAGCAGTCATGCATGATAAATATCATTTACAGTCAACTAGAAGCAAGAGGGTTGCAACAAGGCCGCGAAAAGAAGGGCGGATGCTTCAGCCGCGGCATGGCGAGGTCGGGGCCTCGGGAGGTACGGGTCCCTCGGCCCCGACCTCGCGACCTCTACGGCGGGGCGGTCCGCCGGTCCCGTTTGGGGAGATCTGTCCCTGTGATGCCGGTCAGGTGTCGCGGCGCAGCGCCAGCGTGCAGATGTGAGAACCGGCTCCTGTTGTCGGCTCCTACCGCCGACGACCGAGCAAAGATACCACTTTTTGGATAGTCGTTGCGTTCGGCCCAGTACCACGTACCACCGACCCGCCTCTTCCTACACCGCTTCGCCGGTCTGGACGTTCCAGAGGGTGCGGTACAAGCCCGGTACTTCGATCAAGTCGTCATGGGTGCCGCGTTGGGTGATGCGCCCATCTTCGAAGACGGCGATCTGGTCGGCGTGGCGGATCGTAGAGAGCCGGTGAGCGATCACGATGGTGGTCTTGTTGTGGGCGACCTGCGCAAGCGACCGTTGGATGGCGGCCTCCGTCTCGTTGTCGACGGCCGATGTGGCCTCGTCGAGCACCAGGATCGGGGCGTTGGAGACGAGAGCGCGGGCGATCGACAGTCGCTGGCGCTGACCTCCGGAGAGCTTCTGGCCTCGCTCGCCGACAATCGTGTTGTAGCCGTCTGGCAGCTTGACGATGAAGTCGTGGGCCTCGGCGATCATCGCCGCCCTCTCCACCTCGTCGATCGTGACGTCCGGCCTGCCGTAGACCACGTTCTCGTACACCGTTCCGTGGAACAGGAAGACGTCCTGACTCACGAGAGCAATCGCCTGCCTGACGTCGCGGAGCTGCACCTTCGTGATGTCGTGGCCGTCGACGTTGACGGTGCCGGAGGTCGGGTCGTAGAAGCGCAGCAGCAGCTTCACGATCGTCGTCTTGCCCGATCCCGTGGCGCCGACGATGGCGAACGTGTCGCCTGCAGGCACGGTGAAGCCGACATCGTGGAGCACGGGATGACCGGCGACGTAGGCAAAGCCGATGCCGTCGAACTCGACGTCTCCCCTCACCTCGGTCAAAGGATCGTCGCCGTCTTCCATCGTTGTCGTGGTATCCAGCACATCGAGGATGCGGTTGGCCGACGCCATCGCTCGCTGGTACAAGTCCAGGGTTTCACCCAGGCTCGTGAGCGGCCACAGGAGCCGCTGGGTGAGAAACACCATCACGGAGTACGAGCCGACAGCGAGATTCCCGTCGAGCGCTTGGAATCCGCCCCAGAGGAGCGTCGCGGTGAAGCCGATGAGGATGGCGATGCGGATCAGAGGTGAGAATGCCGCACTCAGCGCGATGGCGTGTCGGTTGGCGAGCCGGTAGCGATCGCTCTCCTCCTCGATCCTGGCCGTCTCCCGGTCTTCTGCGGTGAAGGCCTTGATGGTCATGATGCCGGCAAGATTGTTGGCGAGCTGGCTGTTGACGACGCCTGCTTGGCGGCGTACGGCGGCATACCTCGGCTCCATGCGCCCCTGGAAGCGCAGCGAGCCCCACACGATGACCGGTATGGGCAGAAACGCCAGCCAGGCGACGCTCGGGGCGAGGAGGAAGAAGGTGAGCCCGATCAACACCACCGCCGTTGCCGTCTGCAGCAGCTCGTTGGCACCGCGGTCGAGGAATCGTTCGAGCTGGTTGACATCGTCGTTCAGCACCGCCATCAGCTCTCCAGTGGACTGGTCTTCGAAGTAGGCGATCTCGAGGCCCTGGATGTGGCCGTAGGCGTCCACGCGGAGCTCGTGCTGGATGGTTTGGGCCAAGTTGCGCCATCCCCGTCCCAGCAGGTATTCGAACAACGACTCCGCCGCCCACACGACGAAGGTGAGACCGGCGAGCACGACGAGCTGGGTGCGGGGATCGGTGAAGCCGAACTGCGAGAGGAACGACGTCCCGCCGTTGACGACGATGTCGATCGCGAGCCCGATGAGGAACGGGGGAGCGATGTCAAAGGCCTTGTTGAGGATGGACCACGTCGATGCCGCAACGACCCGGGAGCGGTAACGGGCGGCGTAGCGCCACAGGCGGCGGAGCGGCGATGGGTGGCGGGTCATCCTGTGAGGCTAACGGCGCCACCGGAGCCCGCTACCGAGATCGCCGACCCCATAATGTGTCCATGGATCGCCGCCTCCCGATGTTCCCGCTTGGTGGAGTGCTGCTCCCCGGCGAGCCGCTCCCGCTCCGGATCTTCGAGTCCCGCTACCTCGAGATGATGCGCGACGTCGGTGGCCCCGGGGGGGAATTCGGCACGGTACTGATCTCCAGGGGATCGGAAGTGGGCGGTGGCGAGGCGCGGACCTCAGTCGGCACGGTGGTGCAGGTCATCGAGGACATCCCCCTCGGGGAGGAACAGCGCACGGTCATCGGAGCCGGTGCACAGCGTCTTCGGGTCGTCGACTGGCTCGAGGACGACCCCTATCCGCAAGCCATCGTGAGCCTGGTGGACGACACGCCGGGCACTGAGCCGGCCGAGCCCGTGGTGGCAGATCTGATCAAGAGCATGACCCGCCTCTATGCGCTTGCGTCCGAGTTGGGCGCAGACACCGCAGACCAGGACTTTGCCGTGCCGTCCGAGCCGGCTGCTGCCTTGTGGCGGCTGTGCTCACTCGTGCCGGCAGGCCCCCACGACCGCCAGCGACTCCTGGAGATGAGCGACGGCCGGCAGAGGGCGGAGTTGCTGGCTGAACTCGTGGCCGACGCTGCAGCAGACGTCACGCTGCGGCTGGCCGGGGGATAGGTACCCGGCGATCGGGCACTGCACCTGGAGACTGCTGATCACATCGTCGTGAGGGCTCGCGGGTCCGCCACGGTGCACGGTCAGGACCTCGGTCGCGAGCTCGAACTGACGTTGATCAGCAGCGTCCTAGCCGTCACCACCACCGTCGTCGCTGGGTGGTTCGCCGACGATCACAGTGATCACACCGTCATTTGCGATCGGCGACCCAGGTGCCGGACTTGTGGCTACGACGATTCCCCAGTTCTTCTCGTTCTTGACGGCGCGACCCTTGATGGTCCACGTGAGAGACGTGCCTGCGCCGTTGTTGTGGCTCGTGACGGCGCCGGCGATGTCGCCGAGCGCCAGACCGATGAGGTTGGGGACCGATGGGGGGATTCCGCTCGAATAGCGCACGGTGACGGTCTTCCCTTGCGAGATGTCGGTCCCCGGTGAGGGGCTTTGCCCCAAGAAGGTGCCTTCAGGCTCGGAAGAAGGTGTCACCACGATTTGAGCAAAGAGGCCTGCTTTGGAGATGATCGACTTCGCTTCGGACTGCGACTTGCCACGCACGTCCGGAACCTCGGTCAGCGGCACCCTGAAGTACGAGCCGGTGCCGTCCGGGTCCTCTGGGAAGTCGAGAACCGGCAAATCGGCGGTGATGTACTCCATGAACTGCTTCCAGATCGGTGCCGTGAGCGTGCCACCAAATGCTCTGCTGTAGTACTGATCGGACCCGGTTGCGTCGTTGTAGACGGTGAAGTTCGTCATCTCCACGGCAGCATCCGGGAAGCCCGACCACACCGCAGTCGTGTACTGAGGGATGAAGCCCATGAACCACACGTCGCGGAAGTTCTGTGCGGTGCCGGTCTTGCCGGCTTGAGGTCGCCCGATGTTCGCTCGCGTCGCCGTGCCCTGTGACACGACCTTCTCCAGTGTATTCACGACGGCAGCCACCATGGCCCTGTCGAGGATCTGCTCGCGATCGACCTCGTGCTGGTACACCACGTTGCCGTCGGCGTCTTCGATCCGCTCGATCAGGTAGGGCTCGACCTTCTCACCGATGTTGGCAATCGTGGAGTAGGCGGCCGCCATCTCGAACGGGCTCACCGTCTGAGTGCCCAGGGCGATGGACAGTACCGGGTTGAGCGGGGAGTCGATGCCGATTCGGTGCGCCATCTCGACGATGTTCTCGGGACCCACAGCCACAGAGACTTGCGCATACACCGTGTTGGTCGAGTTGTAGGTTGCGCTTTCCAGGGTGCGGATACCCGACCCGCCACCACCGGCGTTGCGAACGGTCCAGATGTTGCCTTGGGGGCTGCAGGGAGAGCCACAGTCGATCTTCTGCGGCGAGGTCTGGTCCCAGTAGCTACCCAGCGTGATCGGCCATCCGGCTGAAGATCCGTACTCGAGGGCCGCCAGGAGTGCGATCGGCTTGAACGCTGATCCTGCTTGCCGCCTTCCCTTGGTGACGAGGTCGTACGGTCGTTCGCCTGCCTCGACGTCCGTGCCGAATTCGAGGCCGCTGGCCATGACCTTGAGCGCACCGGTCTCGTTGTCGATCATGGCGATGGCCCCGGTGGGCCCCGTGGAGTCGCGGAACCATGAGCGGAGGATGCGATTGGCTTCGTCCTGCCACTGCTGGTTGACGGTCACGGTGACTTCGAGACCGCCGCCACCCTCACATTCGGTGTCGTTGGCGGGGCACCCGAACAGCGCGAGTTTCCGCTCGGAGAATGTGTCACCGAGCCCGTAGCGGGGGTCGTTCAGGAGCTCCTCCCTGGCCGCGATGACCACCTGCGGCGAGACCTCTTCGAATTCCTGCGGCTCGATGGCGGTCACGGGCTCAGCCTTGGCGGCCTCACCCTCCTCTTCGGTGATGAACTCGTTGGCGATCATCTGATCGATGACCGCGTTGCGTGCGCGGAGCACGGCCTCTGGCCTATCCCTGAGGTCGTAGAAAGTAGGGTTGCGGATGGGGGTCACCATGGCAGCAGCTTCTGCGACGGTGACCGCGTTGAGGTCCTTGCCGTAGTACTCCTCGGCGGCCGCCTTGATGCCGTAGGCGTTCTCGCCGTAGAACACGGAGTTCATGTAGAACTCGAGGATCTGGTCCTTGGTGTAGCGCCGCTCCAACTCGGCGGCGACGACCGCCTCGCAGATCTTGCGCTCGATGGTGACTTCGTCCGTGAGGAAGTTCTTCTTCACCACCTGCTGGGTGATCGTCGAACCGCCCTGGAAGCTGTCGGTGCGTGCGTTCTCCACCGCGGCGCGCATGATGGAGCTGAAGTCGATGCCCTCGTGCTCGTAGAAGTCGGCGTCCTCAGCGGCCAGCAGTGCATGGACGACAAGATCGGGCACTTCTTGCAGGGCGATCGGCTGGCTGTTGCGTTCGGTCAGCTGTCCCAGCAGGACGCCGTCAGAGGTGTAGACGTGCGACAGACGCGACAGATCGGGAAACTCGAGCTCGTAGTCGTCCGGATCGCAGACGTAGTTCTCCTCCAGATCCAGCGCGGTGCCGTAAGCGGCGTTGGTCTCGAGAAAGCCGAAGAGGCCGAACGCGGCAGCGCCGAGGAGGGTGACGATCGAAAGCAGCGCCAGCGCCGACAGGCGTCGGCCCCTGCGCTCGCGGAACTGGGTGAGGTGGATGTTCGGGTCCATGCAGCTTTCTGGCTTTCTGAGGTTCTGGGTCTCAGACGCTGACGGGTGCGAGATGGTTCCCCGAGTACTATCCCGGAGATTCTGCAAGGAATGATAGGGATGTCTGGAGATAGAGCGGCGGATCCCCGAACCTCGAGCGGTATCGACGTTCGTGAGCACTACGACGCGGAGCATCTTGGTGCGTGGCGGGCCGACGAGCGGCTCGGTGCGCCTGGGTCGTATCCGTACACCAGAGGCCCTTATCCCACCATGTACCGCGGCCGGCTGTGGACGATGCGGCAGTACGCAGGCTTCGGCACCGCAGAGGAGACCAACCGACGTTTCCGGGACCTGCTTGCCGCAGGCCAAACCGGCCTGTCGGTAGCGTTCGACCTGCCGACGCAGATGGGCTACGACTCAGATCATCCCATGGCCCAAGGAGAGGTGGGAAAGGTCGGGGTGGCGATCGATTCACTCGCCGACATGCGCCGCCTCTTTGCCGAGATCCCGCTGGCAGAGGTATCGACGTCGATGACGATCAACGCCACCGCAGCCATGCTGCTCCTGCTGTACGAGATCGTCGCAGAGGAGCAGGGCGCCAAGCCGGACGAGATCAAGGGCACGGTCCAGAACGACATCCTCAAGGAGTACATCGCCCGCGGCACGTACATCTACCCGGTTGCACCCTCGATGCGGCTCGTCACGGATCTGTTCTCGTACTGCGCTCGTGCGCTGCCGAACTGGAACACGATCTCCATCAGCGGATATCACATCCGCGAAGCGGGGTCGACCGCAGCTCAAGAAGTGGCGTTCACCATTGCCAACGGGCTCGCCTACGTGGAAGCCGCGGTGAGCGCCGGCTTGGACGTCGACGACTTTGCGCCGCGGCTGTCGTTCTTCTGGAACTCGCACAACAACCTCTTCGAGGAAGTCGCCAAGTTCAGAGCAGCGCGGCGGCTGTGGGCTCGGCTCATGCGTGACCGGGTCGGTGCCAAGCGTGAGGCGTCGTGGCGGATGCGCTTCCACACGCAGACGGCGGGCTCGACGCTCACCGCCCAACAGCCACTGAACAACGTGGTGAGGACGTCCTATCAGGCGCTTGCGGCCGTGCTCGGCGGCACGCAGTCGCTCCACACCAATTCTTACGACGAGGCGCTTGGCCTGCCGACGGCCTCGTCTGCGATGCTTGCGCTCCGCACCCAGCAGATCCTCGCATTCGAGTCCGGGGTCGCCGATACGGTCGATCCTCTGGCCGGTTCCTACTTCGTCGAGTCGCTGACGGATGAGGTCGAGCGCGAAGCGATGCGCCTGATCTCAGAGGTCGACGCCCTCGGCGGCGCCGTTGCCGCCATCGAAGCCGGGTTCCCGCAGCGTGAGATCGAAGAGGCCGCATATCAGGAGGCAATGCGTCTCGAACGTGGCGATGCGGCGCTGGTCGGCGTGAACCGGTTCGTGGCAGAGGATGCGGAGCCGATGCCCGTGCTTGCCGTCGATCCGGCGCTCGAGCCCGGCCAGATCGCCAGGACCCGCGCCGTGCGCGAGTCGCGGGATGCGGACGGGGTGGCGGCTGCTCTGGCCGACGTCGAGGCTGCGGCCGCAAACAGCACGAACGTGCTGATCCCGATGAAACATGCCCTGCGGGCCATGGCGACGGTCGGAGAGGTCGCCGATGTCCTCCGTGGCGTGTTCGGGGTGTATCGCACTCCTTGAGTCCATGGCATCAGGATCTCCGGCCGGACGCGGCCGAGTGCGGCGCCTAACCTCCTGGCCATGACTCCCGACGAACGCATGCGGCTGGTGATCGTCGGCGGTGGGCCCGCGGGCCACGCCGCGGCGACAGGGGCGGCGACGCTCGGCGCCCACGTCACCCTCGTCGAGGACTCGATCGTCGGGGGCGCCGCCCACCTCTGGGACTGCATCCCTTCCAAAGCGATGGTTGCCAGTTCGATGCGGCTGTCCGCCATCAGGGCTGCGGCCGCGCTGGGTCTCAGCGATGCCGGGCATGTCCAGGTTGACATGGGTCGGCTGTCTGAGCACTTGAACTCCATCAGTGGGTCCCTTGCCCACGGCTTCACCGAGATGCTCGACTCCCAGGATGTCGAGATCGTCAGGGGACACGGTCGGTTCACCGGTGTGTATCAGGTCACGGTCGACGGACCGGACGGCGAGCGGGTGCTGCCCTTCGACAAGGCCATCGTCTCCACGGGGTCACGCCCGCTGGTGCCCGATTGGGCGGCCGTCGATGGCCGGCGTGTCATCACGACTCGGGATGCCTACCACCTCGACGAGCTTCCCGATCACATCGTCATCATCGGTTCGGGAGTGACCGGCGTGGAAATGGTCCACATCTTCTCCAGCCTCGGGTCGCGGGTCACGCTGCTGGTCAGCCGCCATCACGTGCTGCCGCATCGTGACGCCGAGGTGGCGACGGTTCTGGAAGAGGACTTCCTCGAACGCGGCGTCAAGCTGTTGAAGGGCAGCCGTGCGTCTGCGGTCCGCCTCTCCGAGTCCGGGGTCGAGGTCGACACGGAAGATGGGCGAACGGTGACCGGCTCGCATGCGTTGCTTGCCGTGGGATCGTCCCCGAACTCCGAGGGCCTGGGTCTTGACGACATCGGGGTCGCCACCTCCCGCGGGTTCATCGAAGTGGACAAGTGGCAGCTGACGTCGCAACCGCACATCTACGCCGCAGGAGACGTGACCGGGCAGATGCCGCTGTCCTCTGTGGCCACGATGCAGGGCCGCAAGATCGCCAAACACGTCACAGGCCACGAAGTGGTGCCGCTGGACTATGGCAAGGTCTCCCAGGCCATCTTCACCGAACCGGAGATTGCATGGGTCGGTCTCGAAGAGGTCGACGCCGCCCAGGCGGGGCGCAAAGTGCGGATCACGAAGGTGCCGTTCGCCGCCAACCCGCGGGCCCTGATCCAGGCGAACCCACGCGGCTTCGCCAAGGTCATCTCCGACCCAGCCACACGAGTGGTCCTCGGCGGCACCGTCGTTGGGCACCATGCGTCGGAGTTGATCGCACCCATTGCGCTTGCGGTCAAGGCCGGCCTACGGGTCGAGGTGCTGGTGGAGACCCTGATGGTCCATCCCAGCCTGGCAGAGAGCATCATCGAAGCCGCCGAATAGCCGTAACTGGCCGGCCCTGCGACCCGCCGGCCCGTTACTTGATCACCATCATGACGGCACCGGCGGATACGGTGTCGCCCGGTTGGATGCGGAGGTCGACGATCTCGCCGTCGACCGGCGCTTTGATCTCGTTCTCCATCTTCATTGCTTCGAGCACGCAGACGGGATCGCCGGCTGAAACCGAAGAGCCTGCGGGGTGGTGGACTTTGACGATGGTGCCCTGCATCGGTGCGGTGACGACGCCGGCGCTTTCGCCTTCGCCCTGGGCTCGCTCGAGCTTCGGTGGCCGGCGGCGGGGGGCGAGCCGCTGCCCACCCGATGACGGCGCAGCCATGACCGGTGCCCAATACCGCACGTCGTAACGCCGTCCGCCCACCTCCACGGTGATACTCCGCTCTTCGAGTTCCTCGTCCTCGGGGAGGGTCGGCGCCGTTCCCGGCGTCAGATCGGAGAAGTCGAGGGTGTCCTCGACGAACTTCGTGTAGTGCGTGCCGGATTGGAACTCGTCTGTGGCCAGGATCCGGAGCTGTGCCGGAATCGTGGTGGCGACACCGGTCACCCGGAAAGCCTCCAGCGCTCGCCTGCCGCGGGCCAGCGCCTCGGTCCGGTCCCGACCCCACACCACGAGTTTGGCCACCATGTTGTCGTAGTACTGGCTGATCGCCGATCCGGCGCGGACACCCGAGTCGACGCGCACCCCGAGGCCGCCGGGCTCCCGATAGTCGACGACGGTGCCGGGGGAGGGAAGGAACCCCGTGCTGGGGTCCTCGGCGTTGATCCGGAACTCGATCGCATGGCCGGCCGGCGTCACATCGCCGAACGACAACGGCTCGCCCATGGCGATGCGGATCTGTTCCTTGACCAAGTCGATGCCCGTGACCATCTCGGTGATGGTGTGCTCGACCTGGATGCGGGTGTTCATCTCGAGGAAGAAGAATTCACCGTCTTCGAGGAGGAACTCGACCGTCCCGGCATTCACGTAGTCGGCCGCCTGGGCTACGGCCACCGCCGCCGCCCCAATGCGGCCGCGTAGGTCGTCGCCGACACCAACCGCTGGTGTCTCCTCGATGAGCTTCTGGTGACGCCGTTGAATGGTGCAGTCACGCTCACCGAGGAAGACCGTATTGCCGTGGGTGTCGGCGATGATCTGGGCTTCGATGTGCCGGGGCCGCGACAGGTAGCGCTCGACGTAGACCTCGGGGTTGCGGAAGTATGTGTCGGCTTCGCGCTGCGCCGATTCGAAGGCGGCGTCGATCTCGTCGGCGGAGCGCACGACTTTGAGGCCCTTGCCGCCGCCGCCGTGGGCGGCCTTGATGGCGATGGGATATCCGGTGCTCTCGGCGAACGCCCGTACTGCGCGTGCGTCTGGCAGCGGTTCGAGCGTCCCCGGCACGCCCCGCACCCCTGCCGCCTCTGCGGCTTTCCTGCTGGAGATCTTGTCGCCCATCAGCGCAATGGCAGCGGGCGAGGGGCCAATCCAGACGACACCGGCGTCGATCACCGATTGGGCAAAGCCGGCGTTCTCGGCCAGGAAGCCGTACCCCGGGTGGACCGACTCTGCGTTCGCTTCCCGCACGACTTCGATGATGCGGGGGATGTTCAGGTACGAATCCGTGGCAGGCGCCGGCCCGATGTTCCACGCTTCGTCGGCGAGCGCCACGTGCTCCGCGTCGCGGTCGAGCTCCGAGTAGACCGCAATGGTGCGCAGGCCCAACTCTCGGGCCGAGCGGATGACCCTGATGGCGATCTCGCCACGGTTGGCGATCAGTACCGATTGCATGGCGGCATCCTAGAAGCCCGCCGCAGCGGCTCGTCTCACAGCGGGATGTTGCCGTGCTTCTTGGGCGGCATGGCTTCGCGTTTGTTGCGCAGCATCTCGAGGGCGCGGATGAGGCGGGGCCGGGTCTGGCGAGGTTCGATGACGTCATCGACGAGACCGCGCTCTGCGGCCAGGTAGGGGTTGTTGAATCGCCCCTCGTATTCGGCGATCAGCTCGTCGCGGCGAGCATCCTGATCGTCCGCATCGGCGATCTCGCGGCGGTGGATCACGTTCACCGCCCCCTGGGCACCCATGACGGCGATCTCAGCCGTCGGCCACGCATAGACCAGGTCGGCCCGCAACGCCCGCGAGTTCATGACCACGTAGGCGCCGCCGTAGGCTTTGCGGGTGATGACGGTCAGCTTCGGAACCGTGGCCTCTGCGTAGGCATAGAGGAGTTTGGCGCCGTGGCGAATGATGCCGTTGTGCTCCTGGTCGACGCCGGGCATGAACCCCGGCACGTCGACGAAGCTGACGATCGGGATGTTGAAGGCATCGCAGAAGCGAATGAATCGGGCAGCCTTCACGGACGAGTCGATGTCGAGTGTCCCTGCGAGCACGCTCGGTTGATTGGCGACGATGCCGAGCGCGTAGCCGTCCAGTCGGCCCAACCCAACGACGATGTTGCCGGCGAAGTGCTCGTGCACTTGATAGAACTCGCCGTCGTCGACCACCATCTCGATCAGCTCGACGACGTCGTACGGCTGGTTGGGAAGGTCGGGGATGATGTCCGTCAGCCCTTCATCCATGCGGTCGGCTCGGTCCATCGGCGTGAAGAAGGGCGCAACCTCCATGTTGTTGGAGGGCAGGAACGACAGCAGGTAGCGCACCTCTTCGAGCGCAGCGCGGCCTGTGGCCGAGACGAAGTGTGTCACGCCGGACAGGTGGGAATGGGCGTGTGCACCCCCCAGCTCCGCAAAGGTGACTTCCTCGCCGGTCACGGCTTTGATGACGTCCGGGCCGGTGATGAAGAGGTGTGAGGTGTCGGCGACCTGGAAGACGAAGTCCGTGATCGCAGGCGAGTACACGGCGCCGCCTGCACATGGCCCCATGATGATGGAGATCTGGGGGATGACACCGGACGCCCGCACGTTGCGCTCGAAGATGCGCCCGTAGCCGTCGAGGGCCACGACCCCCTCCTGGATCCGGGCGCCGCCCGAGTCCTTCAACCCGATCAGCGGAGCGCCGTTCTCCATTGCCAGGTCCATGACCTTGCAGATCTTGTCTGCGACCACTTCCCCGAGGCTGCCGCCGAAAACGGTGAATTCCTCGGCGAACACGAACACCGTCCGGCCGTCCACCGTGCCCCACCCGGTGACGACTGCATCGCCGGGAGGTCGGCGGTCCTCGATGCCGAAGCCCGTCGCCTGATGGGTGGCGAACAGGTCCATCTCCTGGAACGAGCTCTTGTCGAGCAGCAGTTCGAGACGTTCCCGAGCCGTCATCTTGCCCAGGTCGTGCTGACGGTCGATCGCTCGCTGATTCAGCGGTGTCAGCGCTGCGCTCCGCAGCCTGCGGAGTCTTTCGATGCTTTCGTCAGTGCTCAACGCTGCTCCGGATGTAGTCTCGGTCACTGTCTGCTCAGACTCGCCGAGGTCATGAATGGCTACACGATACGCGACTGTGTCGCTCGTCCAAGTCGCCTCCACTCAGGACGAGGCGAAGCAGCGGGCGCAGGGCGGCGCAACTGTGCTGGTCGTGGCCGCACGCCAAGTCGACGGCAGGGGTCGATCGGGCCGTATCTGGTGGGAAGCTCCTCGCGCCATGTACTCGTCGCTCGCTTTCCGGCCCCACTGGCCAACGGACGCATGGCCGAGGCTGACGCTGATGGCGGGTCTGGCCGTGCGCGGCGCCCTGGGAGCCTTGACCGAGACGACGCCGGCACTGAAGTGGCCAAACGATCTCGTCACCGCAGGGGGCAAAGTTGGGGGCATCCTCACGGAGGCGGAAGGGGATCTCGTCATCGTCGGGTGTGGCGTGAACCTGTGGTGGCCGGAGCCGCCGCAGGGCGTCGTGGCGGCCTGCGAGGTCGATCCCGGCCCAGCGCTGGCGACGGCCGTTGCCGAAGCATGGGCCGATGCGCTGCTCATGGCGGCGACGGCGCCACCGGACCGGTGGGGTGTCGATGCCTACCGATCGGCCTGTGCGACGTTGGGGCAGGATGTGACGTGGGATCCCGACGGTGCTGGACGTGCTGTGGCGATCGACGACGACGGCCGCCTCGTCGTAGAGGCCGGTGGCCGGCGGATCGCCCTGGACGCAGGAGAGGTACGTGCCGTGCGTGGGGCTACAGTTGCGCCCGAGGCGGAGGAAGACCAGGGAGGCAGCGCACCGTGAGCGTCCTCAAAGGCGAGGGCAGAGTCCCGATTCTGTTCGGGTCGACGAGCATCGCGGTCGGGACGCGTATCCAGCGCGGCTACCTGGCACGCCCTGACCTTGCAGGCGAGTGGCCGACGGTGGTCCTGCAGCCGGGCGTGTACGGCGTCACGAGCAACATCAAGGACGTTTGCCGGCGAATCGCCCGCGAAGGTTTTGCAGTTGTTGCCCCCGATGTCTACCACGGCGATGCTCCTGCTCGTTCGGCCGGCCGGGAAGATGCCCAGGCTGCAGCGACGCAGCTCTCTCCCGCCAGGGTCGTGGCGGACGTTGCCGATGTCATCTCCTTCATCCGCAATCCTGCGGGTTTCTGGTCCAGCGCCGAGTACGGCTTTGGTGTGCTGGGCATCGGGGCGGGAGGCAACCACGCGGTCAGGGCGGCTGCGGCCTCAGGTGCGGCTTGCCTGGCGCTGGTGACCACGCCGCTCGACGACGGCGCTCGCCGCGATCTCGCTGCCTACCCCGGTGGCCTCTTCGGTGTCTTCGGCCGTGAAGACGAGCTTGCCGACGCCGACCATGTCGCCCAGTTGCGTGACGATGCACCGCAAGGCGAGTTCGTGATCTACGGCGGCGTCGGTCACGACTTCCTCGACGACTACGCCGACCCCTACGACTTCTCGATCGCCCGCGACGCCATCGATCGTATTGCCGCCTTCTTCGAGAAACACCTGCCACCCGCCCCCGCCTGAGCTGCCGTGACGACTGTGGCCCGATGCGGCCTCACAGCCAGATGGCCTGCACGATGAGGGCCGTGAACACGACCGTGATCAGCGAGAGCGGTGCGCCAAGCCTGGCGTAGTCGCCGTAGCGGTAACCCCCGGGGCCGTAGACCATCATGTTCGTCTGGTACCCGACCGGGGTGAGGAATGACGCAGATGCCGCAATGGCCACGGCAACGGCGAAACCTCTCGGGTCGGCGCCGAGGTCTGCCGCAGCAGCGAACGCAATGGGAATCACGACTACGGCTGCGGCCGCATTCGAGACCAGCTCGGTCAGCACCATGGTCGCCAGGATGACCCCTACGAGCACGCCGGTCGCCCCGAGCCCCCCCAAGCCTGATACGAGCGCCTCGGCCAGCACGTCGGCGAGGCCGGACGCATCCATCGCTGCGGCCAGCCCGAAGGACCCGGCCACGAGGAGGACCACGTCGAGGTTGACGGCGTTGCGAGCCTGAGAGAAGGTGAGTACGCCGAGAGCGACGATGGCGATGTCGGCCATCAGCGCCGCATGCAACGTCGGCACGATCCCGGTGGCGGCGAGGATGAGGAAACCCACCAGGACCGCCATGACGGTACGGCGCCTCCTGGGTTCGGAGGCGATCGGCTCGCCTACCTCGGACACCAGCAGGAAGTCGTGTCGATCGCGATAACGGTCGCGAAAGCCACCGTCGGCGAGGATCACCAAGGTGTCCGCCGGCCGCAGCGGCACCTCGCCGAGCTTCGCATCGATGCGCTGCCCCGAGCGGTGGATGGCGACGACGGCGCCGTGGTACTTGCTGCGGAAGCGTCGCTCCTTGAGTGTTGAGCCGTTGAGAGGAGACGACGGCCCGATGACCGCCTCGTAGAAGTGGCTCCGCACGAGATCGAAGCCCGTCATCTGCTCCGAATGGGCACTGCGCAGCCCAGGTATCTCCAAGAGGTCGACGATCTCGCCGGATTTGCCGGCGAAGCGCAGCAGGTCGCCGCCCTCGAGGGGGGTGTCCGGCGATACGGGGGCAATGACCTGGGTTCCGCGCTCGATGGCGACGAGGAACACGCCGGCGAGGTGGCGCAACCCGCCGCGCTCCACCGCGATCCCATCGAGAGGACCGCCTTCTTCGACCGACATCTCGACGGTGAACTGCCTGAAGTCCTCAGCCAGCTCATCTCGGAGCGACCGATGGTCGGGGAGCAGTTTCCCTGTGAGCAGGATCATCGCCCCGATCGTGGCCACCGCAATGGGTAGGCCGACGGGAGTCATCTCGAAGAACCCCAGCGGTTCACCTGTCCTGGTCTCGAGGAGCCCTGAGACGAGCAGGTTCGTCGACGTGCCGATGAGCGTGATCATCCCGCCGACGATGGCCGCAAACGACATCGGCATGAGGAACCGTGAGGGCGACGTGCCCCTTCGCTCAGCCCATGCGCTGATCTCCGGCACGAGCATCGCCACGATCGGCGTGTTGTTGAGGAACGATGATCCCGCGGCGACCGCAGGGAGGAGCCGCGCCGTCGATCCTTGATCCGTCTTTGCTCCGCTGAGGGCGGCGTTGAGCGGCTGCCGCAGGAGGCCGGTTCTGGTGACGGCAGCGGCGAGGATGTAGAGGGCAGCGATCGTCAGCGGCGCCGCATTGGCGAACCCGGCGAAAGCCTGCTCGGTCGTGATGACTCTGGTGAGCATCAGGAGAATCGTGGCGCCGAGGATGCCGACCGTCGGCGAAAGGATGTCGCGAGCCATGGCAACCACGACGGCCGCCAGGATCGCCAGCGTCAGCCAACCATCGAAGGACATGCGAAGTGCTCCTCCCTCGGATCGTCGCTCGCAGTCGGTGAGTCTTGCAGGCCGTCGTGGTCAGCTTGTCAATGGGGCGCGCCGCCCCATGGCGTCGTACCTGAGGCCGGCGGCGACCACCCTTTCGACACTCAGCCAGTTGCGCCCGTCCACCACGAGGTCACCGGCCATCAAACGCGCAACCATGCGGAAGTCGAGCTTGGCGAACTCCTTCCACTCGGTGACGAGCACGACGGCATCCGCCCCGTCAACGGCGTCGTACGGGTCGGCCGCGGTTTCCAGCCCGGGAATCGCATCCAGTGCCTTGACCACGGGGTCGTAGGCGACAGGAATCGCGCCTTCCGCAATGAGCTGCTCGGCGATCGTCACAGAAGGAGCTTCCCTGACATCGTCGGTGTTGGGCTTGTAGGCGAGCCCGAGCATCGCAATGCGTCTGCCCGCCAACGCTCCGCCAAGGCCGTGTTTCACCTTCTGCACGACCTGAAGCCGCTGGGTGACGTTGCTGGGATTCACCGAATTGAGAATCGGCAGGTCGAGGGCATTGTCCACGCCGTAGTGTGCCAGCGCCTGGAGATCCTTGCCGAAGCACGAGCCGCCGTAGCCGATGCCTGCGCCGAGAAACTTGCGCTCGATGCGACTGTCGAGGCCAACGGCCTCCGCGACCGTCTCGACGTCTGCGCCCGCCGAGTCGCAGATTCGGGCAATCTCGTTGATATAGGCGATCTTGGTGGCAAGGAACCCGTTGGCGGCGTACTTGATGGTCTCTGCGGTGGCGAGGTCGGTGCGGATCAAGCCGGGCTGGTGGCTGCGGTCCCCGCCGTCGAAGGTCTGCTCCAGGATCGGTCGGTACAGCCGTGCGATGAGATCGAGGGCACGGTCGTCGTCTCCGCCGAGCACGACCCGATCCGGATACAGGAAGTCCTTGACGGCCGAGCCTTCACGGAGAAACTCCGGGTTGGACACGACGTGGACGGTGGCCGACGGGTCGGCCTGCGCCCGCAGCAGCCCGCGCATCTCTTCTGCCCAGCCGATGGGGACGGTGCTCTTGGTGATCACGACGGTGGTGCCGGTGATGCTCGCCGCCACCTGTGCCGTAGCGCCGCGCAAGGCCGTGAGATCCGGCCGCCCGTCCGATCCGGGCGGGGTGCCGACACACAGGAATACGACGTCTGCACCGGCGACGCCCTCGGCCATGTCTGCGGTGAATCTCAACACGCCTGAGTCGACCTGCTCACGCAGATGTTCGTCGAGGCCGGGCTCGTGAAATGGGACCGTTCCTTTGCGGAGCGAGTTCAGCTTGCGCTGGTCGGATTCAACGCCCATCACGTCGTTGCCGATGGCAGCGAACGCAACGGCGGCCACCGTGCCCACATAGCCGGTGCCGATGACCGCGACCTTCATCATTGGAATCTCCGTTTCGAAACCGGCGCGCTTCGAGGTGCTTCCCCGCCTTGCGGAGAAGTCTACGGCCGTGGACGCTCCGCACAATGGGTCCAGCGAACGAGAACACGATGGTCGGGAAGTGGTGCCCGGCGGCGTCGCGGCATGGCCGCCCGCCGGTGCAGGCGCCGCATCTATCCTCCCCGCATGATCACCAGAGCACTTGTCACCGGCGGTGCCGGGTTCATCGGTTCGAATCTCGTCACCCGTCTCGTCGACGACGGCGTCGAGGTGCTCGTGATCGACGACCTCAGCTCAGGCCGCCTCGAACGCCTCGGCGAAGCCAGAGCCGCCCATGGCGTGACGATCCATCAACTCGATATCCGCAAGCCCGAGCTCGCCGACGTCGCTGAGCACTTCGGGCCCGAGGTCGTGTTTCACCTGGCCGCACAAATCGATGCGAGGGGCTCCGTCGTGGACCCCGTCAACGACGCATCGATCAACATCGTCGGCGGAGTCAACGTCATGAAGGCTGCGGTCGAGGCTGGTGCGTCGAGGTTCGTCTTCGCTTCGTCGGGGGGCGCCAGCTTTGGTTCGCCCGATGTGATCCCCACTCCGGAATCCATCGAACGCCGACCCGAATCTCCCTACGGCGTCGCCAAGAAGATCACCGACGACTACCTCCACTACTTCGCCCTGGCCCATGGGCTCGAGTTCGTCTCCCTCGGCTTCGCCAACGTGTACGGACCATGGCAGGACCCGCACGGCGAGGCCGGTGTCGTAGCGATCTTCAGTCAGCTGCTCTTGAGTGGGACCGTTCCGACGATCTACGGGGATGGCTCCATCACGCGGGACTTCGTCTTCGTCGATGACGTCGTCGAGGCATGCGTGCGCGCCGCCGAGAAGGGCGGCAACATCTACCTGAACATCGGTACGGGCAGAGAGGTGTCGATCAACGAGCTCTACGACGTCATTGCCGACGCCGCAGGCAGCGGCATCCGGCCCGTCTACGCAGCGGGCAAGGACGGGGACGTGGCGCGGTCGTGCCTCGATGCGTCGCTCGCCAAGCAGCACCTTGGTTGGGAGCCGTGGGTGAGCCTCGAGGACGGCATCCGGCAAACCGTCGACTGGTTCCGTGAGCACCGCGACTTCTAGGTGCGGCCGGGCCGGCGAACGGTGGCGGCGGTGACGGAACGCCACATCATCGCCATGGGGGGCGGGGGGCTCTCTCTCGAAGATCCTCGCATCGAGCGGTATGCACTGCGTCTGGTCGAATCCTCCCGCCCCGCGTGTGCTTCATCGGCACCGCATCGGGAGACGAGCTCGGCTACGAGCTGCGGTTCTTCCGGGTGATGACCGGACTCGGCTGTGAGCCGAGCACTTTGCGCCTCTTCAACCGGGAGATCGCCGAACTGCGGAGCTTCCTGCTGCTGCAGGACGTGGTCTTCGTCGGTGGTGGCAATACCGCCAACATGCTCGTCGTGTGGCGGCGGCACGGGCTCGACGAGGTGCTGCGAGAGGCGTGGGAGTCCGGCGTGGTGATGATGGGCTCCAGCGCGGGGGCCAACTGCTGGTTCGATGGCTCGACGACGGATTCGTTTCTCCTGGGCCGCGCCGACCCGCTGCGCGACGGGCTCGGATTTCTCGACGGCAGCTTCTGCCCCCACTACGACTCAGAGCCGGAGCGTCGCCCTCGTTTCCACGAGTTGGTCGGCTCAGAGCAGCTGGGTGACGGCATCGCCTGTGACGATGGCGCCGCCGTCCACTACCTCGGCTCGGAGATCCACTCCGCGATGCGTGCACTACCGGGGGCGTCGTCCTACCGGGTGAGACGTGGCGAGGACGGAGGGGTCGTCGAGGAGCCGCTCGTCATGCGGCAGGTCTGAGAGCCCTCAGCTTCGTTACAGCACCCGATCGCGGGGTACGTGGCGACGGCGACGTGAATGCCGCGCCCACCAGCGGCCAGGCCGTCGGGCTCATGATCGTCTTCGCCATCGGCTACGCCCCTTCGAGCTCGTCGAGGGTTTGTGGCCAGTCGTCCTTGAGGAGACGGCTCATCGAACGATCGGCCAGGATCTTGCCGCCCGTCTGGCAACCGGGACAGTAGTTGGTGTCCCGGGACGCGTACTGGATTCGTTGGATGGGCGCACCGCAGACCGGGCACTCCTCGCCGTACTTGCCGTGGACCGCCATCAAGGGATGGAAGGCGGTCACCTTCTCCGGGAACCGATCGCCCGTCTCTTCGATGCGAATCCTGGTCCACTCGTCGAGCAGTCCGACCGCGGCGGCGTGCAATCGTGCCAGTTCTTCGTCGCTCAGGTTGGTGTTCATCTGCAGCGGGGACAGCTTCGCCTTGTGGAGGATCTCGTCGGCGAAGGCGCCCCCGATGCCGGAAAGGTAACGAGCATCGGTGAGGGCCCGCTTCAGGGTGTGTCGCTCGGCATTGAGCGCCGTCGCAAACTGCTCCGTGGTGCTCCCCGCCAGCTCCAGCCCCCCGGGATCGAGCGCAGCCACCCCCTCTTCGCCTCGAACGACGTGAAGCGACGCCCGCCGTTTTGTGCCGGCCTCGGTGAGGGTCAACGTGCCGTGAGCAAAATCGAAGGCGGCCAGCCCGTACTTGCGTTGCAGCTTCTTGCCCGTCTCGTCGAACCAGTGGAGCCTTCCCGCCACCATCAGATGTATGACGTAGAAGAGGTCGTCCTCGAAACCGACCACGATGCGCTTGCCGAGGCGGCGCAGCTCCGTGACGCGGCGCCCCTCTGCCGCCTCGGCAGGTGGGTCGAACGTGCGCAGCAGCGAGAAGGACTGCACCCTGACGCCTTCGAGCACTTCACCTTCGATGCGGGGTCGGAGGGCGGCGAGGTAGGCCTCGATCTCGGGTAGCTCAGGCACGACACATCATCGGAACATGTCTTCGTGCGGGGGTCTGACGAGGTCGGTGGCACGGCCATCGCCGCGTTCCCATTCCAGGCCGCGGAGAATGGCGACGGGGATGGCGGTCGCCTTGCCCATGACGAGGTCGGCTGCGGCAGCAATCTCGTCGACGATCGCCACTTCGGTCACGTCGAGGATTCTGCCCTGGGAGTCTGTGGTGCCGCGCAGGTCGTTGATGGGATCGATGCCGGACACGCCGATGGCGACGTCGGTGAGACCTCTTCGCCACGGTCTACCGAACGTGTCGGACACGACCACGGCCAGGCGCACCCCCGCCGCCTGCTCGAGCCGCATCCGGATCCCGTGGGCCGACCGGTCGGGGTCGAGGGGCAGCAGCACGGCCTTTCCCTCGGCAACGTTGGAACGATCGACGCCTGCGTTGGCGCACACAAATCCATGGTGTGTGATCGTGATGATCAGGTCGCCCCTGCGGCGGATGATGCTGGCGGCTTCCATCTCTGCCAGGCGGCGGTAATCGGCGTCTTCGGGCACCTCTGCGAGCCGGCCCTCGGCCTTCGACACGATCTTGTGGGTGACGACCATCACGTCGCCGTCCTGCAAATCGACCCCGGCCTCCACCACGGCGGAATGGATCGTTGCGGCCAGGTCGTCGCCCGGCCGGATCTCGCCGATGCCCGGGATCGGGATGATGGTGAGCGCTCCCGTCATCGGCGCACCATCGCGCCTTGCTGGTCGATCGTGGGCACCCGTGGCGATGTTGGGCTCACGGGGCGACCGTGGCGAGGAGCCACTCGGCGAAGGCTGCGCCCCGCTCGGGGTCCGAGATACGGGTGTTGGCCGAGTGGATGCGTTCCTGGCCGGCAGCAAGACCTTCGATGTCTGTCGCATCGCCGGAATCCACGACGAGGTCCGTGAGCAGGCCCTCGTATGCGGCAAGCACGCCTGCGTTGCCCGCCGGTAGACCTTGTGAGACCAGCAGCCGGTCGGCCGGGCCCTTGAGGGCCTTGCCGCCGAACAGCGGGCTGATGGCGACAACCTTGTCGTGATGCTCCACCTCGCGGCGGATTGCGGGGACGGCGAGTATCGGCCAAATCGACACCACCGGGTTTGACGGCGCAACCACGACGACGTCTGCTGCGGCGATGGCTTCGATCACGCCGGGTGCCGGCGCCGCGGCCATCGTTCCCTCGAACCTGACCTTGCGCACCTCGTCGCGGTGTCCACGGATCACGAAGTACTCCTGGAATGGGAGCCACTCGCCGGTGGCGATCTCCACCCACGTCCGCAGATCGGCATCGGTGGCGGGCAGGATCGACACTTCGATTCCGAGTCTCCGGGTGATCGTTGCAGTCGCGGCGCTGAGGCTGGAGCCGTCGCGAAGCATCGCCGTGCGGTGGATGCACGTCGCGAGGTCGCGGTCGCCGAGCCGAAATGTCGTGTCGACGCCCAATCCTTCGAGATGCGCCATGACGGTGAAGGTGTCGTCGGCGATCCCCCATCCGTGGGGCCCCTCGATGCCGGCCATGGTGTAGCTCACAGTGTCCAGGTCGGCGCAAACCCTGACGCCGTAGATGTCGTCGTCATCGCCGACGTTGACGATCACCGTCAGTTGGTCCGCTGCGAGGATGCGGGCAAGGGCCCGCGCCATGAGGGCACCGCCCACCCCGCCTGCGAGGACGACGGTGGAGAGATTGCGGTTTTGTCGACGTGCTTCCAGAATGACGCCTCCATGTCTGCTGCTCCGGCGGAAGCCCCACCGATCTCGGTTGTTGTCGCGGTCGTGGTCACGGACCCTCGTTCGTTGACCGCGACCCTGACAGCTCTGCGCGCCCAAGTCTACGAGCCGGGACGGGTGGTGGTCATCGGAGGCGACAAGGACGGGCGGCAGGCCGCAGATGCCGCAGGGGTGAGCTGGCTGTCGAACGTGGCGGGCCTGCTCGCCGGGCTCGATACGGCCACCTCGCACGTCTGGTTCCTCCGCGCCGGGGCGGAACCCCGTCCCGATGCGCTGCGGGCGCTCGTCTCCGAAGCAGAGCGGGTCGAGGCCGGGATCGCCGGTTCGAAGCTGCTCGCCGCCGACCAGCCGGAGCGGCTCGTGTCGGTCGGCGTCGCCACAGACGTCTTCGACATCCCGTACACGGGTCTCGACGAGGGCGAGATCGACGCCGGCCAGTACGACGTGTTGAGGGACGTCGCCGCCGTGGGCGGGGCCTCCCTGCTGGTGCGCCGCGACCTCGCCAGAGGCCTCGGCGGCGTCGACGCCAAGCTGGCGCCGGGCGCCGCCGCCATCGACCTGTGCCAGCGAGCGCGGCTCCAAGGCGGCCGAGTCATCGTCGTTCCGTCCTCTGAGGTGCTCGTGCCCGCGGTCACCTCTGAGCGGTGGCGAGAAGACGCAGGCCAGATCCGCTCGATGCTCAAGGTCTACAGCTTCCTCACCCTCCTGTGGGCGCTGCCCATCCGCTTCCTGCTGGGTCTCCTCGAGGCCGTCGTCGCTCCCTTCATGGGGCGCTGGACGTTCTGGGCATGGGCCAAAGCATGGGCATGGAACGTCCTGTACCTTCCTTCGACGCTGGTGGCCCGCAGGTCGGCGCGGCGCAACCGTGCCGTCGGCGACACCGAGCTGTTTCGTTTCCAGCTCCGCGGCTCGGCCGAGTTGCGCCGGTTGGCAGGAGATGCCGGCGAGCGGCTCAGGGAACGCCTGCCGGGCGACGACCAGCTGAGTGTTGCGGACATCGGTCGTGAGCTGCGGCAGCCGGCGTTCATCGTTGCCGCTATCACGGCGGTGTTCGTCCTCGTCTCCGTTCGCACGCTCTGGAGCGGGTTCCCCGCAGTCGGCTTCAGCCTTCCGCTGCCGGCTTCCGGGACCGACCTGCTGGGCGCCTATGCAGGTGGATGGAATCCCGGCGGCTTTGGGAGTGTCGAGCCTCTGCCCAGCTTCCTCGGTTTGGCCGGCATCGTGCAGACCGTCGCATTGGGGCGCCCCGACCTGGCCGCCTGGGTCCTGATTGCGGGAGCGTTCATCGCCGGCGTGTGGGGGACGACCCGCTTGCTGCGCACCTGGGGCGTCGACGTCGTGCCAGGGGTTGTCGCAGGTCTGGTCCTCATGGCGGGCCCCGCCACTCGGGGCATCGGCGCCGAGACCGGCTTGGGGACCCTGGTTGCGCTCGGCGTGCTGCCGTGGGCGCTGCGGGTCCCGCTCACCCGCTGGCCGCGGTCGGCATGGGCGCGGATCGGCCGGATCGCAGCCGTCGCATGGGTGACGGGCATCATGGCTGTTGCCTCCCCATTGCTCCTTCCTGTGCCGGTGGCGGCGATCACCCTTCTTGCCCTCATCACGCCTACCGAGCGCGCTCGGTGGACGGCCGCGGCGGTGAGCCTGCTGGGCTCGGCGTTGGCGGTCGGGATGCTGCTGCCGTGGGTGACGACCGTCGACTTCCGCCGTTACGTGGCCTTCGGTGCGGCGTACTGGGAACCCGGGCTCGTCCTCGCCGCCGCCCTCGCCGTCGCATGGCTCATGGCCGTCATCACCGCACCCAAGCGCCTCGCCCAGATCGCCGGTTGGGGCGGACTGCTGGTCGCGGCAGGCGCCGTGATTGCGCGGACCGGTGACTACGGACCCGGCCGTGAAGTCGAGCTGGCGGGCATGGCCATCGCCGCGTTGGGTTCCGCCGTCGTTGTCGGAGTGTCCGTCGAGGCGCTTGGCCAGGTGGGCGTCATCACCGGCTGGAAGCGTCTGCTCGCCGGTCTGGGGTTTGTCGCGGCCGCCATGGTCGCGGTCAGTGTCGTCGTGGTCCTCTTGCCGGGGCGTGCGGGCTTGCCGTCCGAGGAGCTCGATTCGCAGATGGGGTTCACGCGTGCCGCAGACGGCGACCCCGCGTCGTCCAGGGTGTTGCTCATCGGGCCCGCGGATGCGCTCCCGGGTCAGTCCCGCACCGTGCAAGGTGCCTCGTATCGTGTGATCTCTGCGGCCGATCCGGCGCTGTGGGAAGTCTGGCTCCCCGAGCCGCTGTCCTCGGACCTCGCCCTCGAACAGGTGCTGGAAAACCTCATCGCCGGGGAGTCGTTCAGGGCGGGGGAGGATCTCGCCCCGTTCGGCATCCGGTGGGTCATCTTCGTCGGTGAGAGCCCGCTCGAAGCCGTGTTCGAGGGCCAGCTCGACTTGGTGCCGCTGCAGGGCCCGACCGCGACGACGTTCGTGTCCGAGGCGGACAACCCGGTGCGGGCTGTGGCCGACGATGGGACCCCATGGTCGAAGACCGTCGCAGGGTATGCCGGGGAGGCGACGCCCGACGGTCGTGTGTTCACCGCGGAGAGCGCCAATTCGCGGTGGGGGAAAGACTGGGCGCAGCAGGACTGGGGCAACACCGTCAGCGCAGTCGATGGTGAGATCGCCTTCAGCGCGATTGCGGCACGTCGTGTGCAGGCGTGGTGGGCGATAGGCCTCTTTGCCGGCTTGGTCGTGGTGTCGTGGTGGGGGAGGCGGAAGCGATGAGACGGCTCCTGCTCCTGGTTGCGGCCTTGGGCCTGGCCGCCGTGGCGATCGCTCTGCCGAGCCCCGCAGCCGACGAGGGCCCCGACTTCATAGGTGCTGCGATCCTTGACGACCTCGCCGGCGCAGAAGGCAGCGTCTGGTATTGCCCGTGGATGAACGCCGGAGCGACTCGCGACGCCTACATCATGATTGCGACCGTCGCCGAGCTGGAAGCCGCGGTCACCCTGCCGAGTCCCATCCCGAACGAGGATCCGGACCGTGCCGTCGTGAGCGTGCCCGGCCCCGGTGCGGATCCCCTCGAGGTGGCGTCTATCGTGCGACGCGGCGACGCCCCTGGGTTCATCGAGCTCGATGACGGGCCATCTGCCGTCGGGTCCGTGGTGACGTCTGATTCCATCATGAGCGGCGACCGCTGTGTCGCCTCCGTTCCCAAGCTGTGGCACCTCCCCGGCGGTACGACCCAGCCTGATCGCACGACCCTGCTTCGGCTCTTCAACCCATTCCCCGAGCCTGCAAAAGTGACGATCGCAGGCGTCAGCGAGTTCGGCGAGACGGGTCTGGCAGGTCTGACGTCTGTCGACGTCGCAGGCCGTACGTGGAAAGACATCGACATGAACGAGGTCGTGCCGCTCCTCGACGAGCTGAGCCTGACGGTCAGTAGCGAGGACGGGCTCGTCATCCCTGCGCTCATCGTGAGCACGGATTCCGACGAGGCAATGTGGCCGGGCACGGGCCTGTCGACCGTGTGGGAGTTCCCGGTGGTGACGCAGACGGGTCTGAGCCCGAGCCTCGTGGTCAGCAACCCGGGGGAGAGCGCCGCAGAGGTGGAGATCGACGTCTTCACGAGCGAGAGCGCCACGCCGGCGGCGCGGGTGTTCACAGTGCCGCCGCGCAGCCCGCTTCGTGTTGAGCTTGGAGACCTCGCCGACGACTTCTTTGCCATCGCCGTGCGCAGCACCGAGCCGCTATCCGCCGTCGTGGTCGCCGCCGACGTCGTGCAACAGCTCGCCGAGGAGGACGACGGGTCGACGGACACCACCACTGTCGCGGAGCCGCCGCCGCAGCGCATCGCCGGCACGGTCGGCAACCCCGAGCCCGCGACGCGATGGCTCCTCACCGGCCCAGGGGGCGTCAGGACGGCAGTCTCGACCGTGTGGATCCTCAACAGCGGGGCCGAGCCGGTGACCGTCAGCATGCAGCCCTTGGGTGGTGAGGAGTTGCCGGCGGAGAAGATCCAGATCGAGCCCGGCACCGTGCAGCGCATCGTCCTGTCGCAGGAGGCCGGCGTCTCCGGCTTTCTCCTCGATGCAACCCAGCCAGTGTCGGCGGCATGGAGTGTCGAGGGCGGTGGCGGCGTTGCCTTCATCTCCGGCATCTCCATCGATGGATGAACCGCTGCTCCGGCTCGCCGTCGTGGCCATCGCCGCTGCTGCGGTGGGAGGCATCGCAGTCCTGACGCGGCGCTGGCAGAAACCCACCCACGCCCGCATCGACGTCGCCGGCCTCGGCCTACCTCCGGGCGTCGTCGTATTCACGTCAACCGACTGCACAAAGTGCAAGGAGGCGCTGGCGATGCTCCGGCCCCTCGACATCCCGCTCAGGGAAGTCACCTGGGAGATCGAAGGCGCGCTGTTGGAGCGCGCCCGCGTTTCTGCCGTGCCATTGACGGTCTTCGTCGGTGACTCGGGCCAGGTCGTCGACCAGATTGTCGGAGTCCCGCGGCGCAGGCGGCTCAGCAAGGCGGCAAGGGCATGGTCCACTGCGATGGCGCAGGCATGAGAGCCCCGGCAGAAGTCGAGTGAAATCCTTGGTCATGGGAGGCGGCTCGCCTACCTTTGCGCCCATGACATCCTGCGCCAAGTGCAGCGACCCGGCTCAGGTCGCACTCAGTTTCGATTACGCAGCAAGCCAAGTGTGGCTGCGCGATCTCGCCAACCGATTCGACCGCTACACCCAGATCCCGCTGTGCGAGATGCACGCCGATCGGATCTCGCCGCCGAGTGGGTGGACGCTGCTCGATGACCGCGCCGTTGCCCCACCGCTGTTCCTTGCCGTCGGCGTGGCCTGAGTCGGTGGTGACCAAGCAGTCAGCGGGACCCGGTGCCGCAGGGCCCGCAATGGTGCGCCGGTCGGTCTGCTCCTTCGCCACCTTCGCATCGGTGCGGTCCACCATCGTCCCGACCGGTTGCTGATGCCGATTGATCGGGACGTGCTCGAGGCCGTCAGAGAGATGGATGAGCACGAATTGCGCCGCCTCCTGATCCTTGCCCAAGCTCGTCTGGAGCGCCGCGGCGTGCCGGTCGGGCAGCTCACCAGCGGGAAGGTCTCGCTGCGGCAACAGCACGTCAAGTGCGGCAAGCAGACGTGTTCGCGCTGTCCGCACGGTCCCTACTGGTATGCGTACTGGTGGGAAGAAGGAAGACGCCGGTCTCGATACATCGGCAAGCTCGACGACGTGCCTGAGGCCGTTGCGACCGATATCGGGCCGTCTGGCGTTGCCGCCCCCTCTGCCATTCCCACAGAGCGCCACTAGCCTTCCGCTCGTGTCGACGAGCACGCTGACGCGCCCCACATCCTCACCACCGGCTGCACCGGCCCGCCGGATCGACAGCGCGCGCACGGGGAAGATCCTGGCCCTCGTTGCCGTCGGCATCCCCACCGTGTTGATCTTCATCGTCATGACCGGTCTCGTCGAGTACGTCAGAGCGGTCGACGGCTTCCCCTTCATCCAAGTCGGAATCGATGCGCCCGCCCTGTTCACCGCCAACACCCCGACGGGTGGCGACATGGGGGCACACGTCTACCTGCCGCAATTCCTGCAGGACACACTGCTCCCGTCCGGGCGGGTATTCGGCTGGAGCAACGACTGGTACGCGGGCTTCCCTGCCCTCTACTTCTACTTCCCGCTTCCTGCGCTCACGACCGTGCTGCTCAATGCCGTCCTTCCCTACGGGGTGGCCTTCAAGCTGACGACCATCGTCGGCCTGCTGGCCCTCCCGGCGTGCCTGTACTTCTTCGTCCGTGCCATGGGGTTCGCCAGGGTCGTTGCGGGGCTGGCGGCGGCAACGGCCTCCACGTATGTGTTCATGGAGAGCTTTTCGATCTTCGGCGGCAACATCAAGTCGACCCTCGCGGGCGAGTTCTCGTTTGGGTGGTCGTTTGCTGCCTCGCTCGTCTACCTCGGGTTCGTGATTCGCGACTCGAGAGAGGAGCGAGGGTTCACGCCGTGGGCGGGCATCGCACTGGCCATCACCGCGCTCTCCCACGTCGTCACGACCCTGATCGTGGTGGTTGCGTCACTTCCATTGCTGGTGCGGCGTGGCGGCTGGCGCACGCTGCTGCGAGCGTGGTCGGTTGGCTTTGCCCTTTCGGCGTTCTGGGCGCTGCCCCTCATCGTGCGCCTGCTGCAAGGCATGACGTCCGACATGAATTGGTCGCCCGTGCGCGGGCTGCTGGGCGACACGTTCAGTCCCGGCACCATCGCCACGCCGCTGCCCAACGAGTTCATTCCCGTCCTCGCCGTCGGCGTCATCGGGTTGTTCTGGACTCTGCTGCGGCGCGACGACGTCTCGGTGCTGGCGGCGATGACCGTCCTCCCCGTCATCGGGTATTGGGTGCTCCAGCTGCAGTCGATCGAGCTCAGAACGCTCTACAACGCCAGGTTGCTGCCGTACTGGTACCTGGGGGTGTTCGTGTTTGCCGGCCTGGCGATCGGGCTCGGCGTGCGCAGCGTTGCCCGCTATTTGCCGGACCGGCCCCGCAATCTTGCGTTCGGCGTCGGCCTGGCGATGGTGCTGCTGATGAATGTCACGCTCGCGAGCATTCACGACGTGCCGGGGTGGGTGCGATGGAACTTCACGGGCTACGAAGGGAAGGAAGCCTTCCCCGAGTACATCGGGTTGATGGAGGCGGTCGACGAGTTGCCGCCCGGCCGCATCATGTGGGAGCCGCACAGCCCCGACATGGGCAAGTTCGGCACCCCGATGGCGTTGATGCTTCTCCCGTACTGGTCGGACGGCCATCCCTCGATGGAGGGTCTGTTTTTCGAATCCTCGCTCACGACCCAATTCCATTTCCTGAATGCAGCCGAGGTCGCACAGCGGCCATCGAATCCGGTGCCCGGCTTGACCTACCGCAACCTCGACTTTGCCAGGGGCGTGACCCACCTCGAGTTCTTCAACGTCGACTACTACCTCGCATGGACCGAAGAAGCGGCGGCGGCGGCCAGGGCCGAGGGGCTCGAAGAGATCGGAACGTCGGATCCCTGGGTCATCTTCCGTTTGCCGCAAAGCGATCTCGTCGACGTTGCGACCGTCTCTCCCGTTGTCTACATCGGTCCAGATGACTTTCACGATGCGTCGCTTGCCTGGTACGACGATTACGAGAATCTGGACTACTGGATGGCGGAGGACGGGCCCGGGTCCTGGCCCAGAGTCGACACGGTCGAAGGACGGCTCAGCACGGCGTTTGAGTACGACAGCAGCGCAGTCGAAGTGACAGATGTCGTTCTCGAAGACGATCGGATATCGTTCACCACCAATGGGGTCGGTGTGCCGCACCTCATCAAGGTGTCATACTTCCCAGCGTGGCGGGCGCAGGGAGCGGACGGCCCATATCGGGCGGCTCCCTCGCTCATGGTGGTGGTTCCTACGGAGGAGAACGTGGTGCTCGAATTCGTAAACGGGGTCCCTGAGAACGTGGGCTTGCTGCTCTCCGGATTTGCCGTTTTTTCGCTGGTAGGTTGGGGTCTGCTCCGCAGGCGGAGCCGACGGCTCGGATGAAGAACTACCTCAAGACCTTTGCCACCCGGGAGACGGCTCGGCAGTTCGTGGCCGTCGGCGTCATCGGCATGCTGAATACGGTCGTCGACTTCGTCGTCTTCAACATCTTTCGTGCCGGCGATGTACCGCGCAACTGGGCTATCACGGGTGCCTTTGCCGCAGCAACCTTCGTCTCGTATCTGTTGAATCGGCGATATTCGTTCCGGCTGATGGACGGCAAGGTCTCACTGCGAGAGACGCTGAACTTCTACGCGATCAACGTCGTCGCTTGGGCGGTCACCATCCTCGTGGTTGCAGCGGCGGACTCGCTGTACGGACCGCTGACCATTCTCGGCGAGAACTTGGCGAAGGTGGCTGCCGTCGTGATCGTTCTGATCCCAAAGTTCGCCGGGTATCGCGACATCGTGTTCCGCAAGGCGCTGAACGATGCCGATGTTGCCCCCGCAGAGGCCGGCGCCAACGGCGACTGACGGCACGGCAGGCGCCCGGTCGGGTCAGTCCAGGACACCACGTATCCGCCACAACCCTTTGAGGGTGCGGGGAATGCGCTTCCACAGCTGGGACTTGCTCTCGCGTTCCTCCTGGACGACCACGGGGACTTCGATGATCCGGTAACCGGCCCGCTCGGCTCGCAGCACCAGCTCCGTGTCGAACAGGTCGGTGGTGGATACGACATCAGGAGCGATGTCGTCCACGACGGCGCGGCGAACGGCCTTCATGCCATGGGTGTCCGAGACCTGGGAGTCGAGCATGGTCTTCAAGAGCACGTTGAACCCCCAGGTGGCGAGCCGGCGGAACCCGCTGCGCCGATCGTCGGAGCCGGGGGCACGCTTCGATGCGAGCACGACGTCGGCCTCCGGCTGGGAGAGGGCGGTGGACAGGAATGCCCCTGAGAAATAGTCGATGTCGAAGTTGACCGCCCAGTCGCCGTTCGTGGCCAGGAACCCCGCCCGCATTGCCGCGCCGTAGTCCGGATCCGGGAGCTGGAGCAGGCTGAGCGCCGGCCGATCGGCGGCGAGCTTGCGAACCACGTCAGCCGATCCGTCCGTCGAGCCGTTCTCCGCTATCAGGACCGTCACGTCTGCGTCAACACCTGCAAGCTCATCGAACAGCCGGTCGATGGCGGCAGGCATGTACGCCGCTTCGTTGTGCACGGGTATCACAACTGAGACGGTAGGGCGAGCGGGAGGCTGGGTCATGAGCCGTGGAGTGTAAGAGGTCCGGCGACTTGACCGGACGGCAGTGCACTACTCCCATCGGGCGAAGGCGCGACTCCTATGATGCGGCCCCTATGGATCTCTCCACCATCTTCAAGGCCTACGACGTCCGCGGCATCTTCCCTACGGAACTCGATGCCGCTGCGGCGCAGCGGATCGGGGCGGCATTCGCCAAGTTCGCCACCGCGCCGCGCATCGCAGTTGGACGTGATTGCCGCATCTCGAGTCCCGAGCTCTTTGCTGCACTGGTTGCGGGCATCACCAGCCAGGGCGTGGACGTCGTCGATATCGGTCTCATCACCACCGACATGCTCTACTACGTCTCCGGCAAGGAGAACGTCCCTGGCGTGGTCATCACGGCGTCCCACAACCCTGCCGAGTACAACGGTTTGAAGTTCTGCCGCGAAGCAGCCGCTCCGGTTGGTGCCGAGAGCGGTTTGCTGGAGATCCGCGCCGAGGCAGAGAAAGGTGTCGGGCCTGCCGACCGTACCGGTTCGGTGACGCAGCTCGATGCCGTTCCCGGGTACGTCGATCACGTCTTGCGCATCGTCGGCCCCGACGCCATCGGTGGGCTGCGGGTTGCGGCCGACGGGGGAAACGGTATGGCCGGAGTGGCGCTGCCGCAGGTATTCGACCGGCTCGACGCCGCCCTCGATGCCCTCTACCTCGACCCAGATGGCACGTTCCCGAACCATCCTGCCGACCCGCTGCGACCCGAGAACCTGGTGGATCTCCTGGCCCTCGTCGATCGGACCGGTGCCGACATCGGCGTCGCCTTCGACGGTGACGCCGACAGGGCGTTCTTCGTCGACGAGGGCGGCAAGCCCCTTCCCGGGAGCACGACGACGGCGATCGTGGCCGAGTGGTTTCTCGAGAGAAACCCTGGGGCGGCCATCGTGCACAACCTGATCTGCAGCAAGGCCGTGCCCGAGACGGTGGTGAGAGCGGGGGGAGTGCCTATTCGGACCAGAGTCGGCCACTCGTTCATCAAGCAGGTCATGAAAGAGTCGGGTGCCGTGTTCGGCGGAGAGCATTCCGGTCACTACTACTTCAAGGACAACTACCGCGCCGACTCCGGGATCCTGGCGATGCTGATTCTGCTCCGGGTGATGTCGGAGCGGGGCCAGCCGCTGTCTGAGCTGCGCACGGCTTATGAGCCTTATGCCGCCTCGGGGGAGATCAACATGAGGGTCGAGGACCCCGTGGCGGCGCTGGAACGTGTCGCCGAGGCGTTTGCGGCAGAGCCATCGGATCGTCTCGACGGTCTCACGGTGGATATGTCCGGGGGAGTCTGGTTCAACCTTCGCCCGTCGAATACCGAACCGGTGCTGCGGCTCAATGCCGAAGCCCCGCACGACGACGCGGTGTCTCGACTCGTGGCCAGGGTGCGTGCCGTTGTGGGTGCCGAGTCATGAGCGAACCCCTCATCGCCGCCGAGCTCCTGGAGATCATGCAGTGCCCTCTCTGCGCAGGCGGGTTGCACGAAGAGCACGAGCCTCCATCGCTCGTGTGCGATCAATGCGGCCACCGCTACCCCGTGATCGACGGCATCCCCGATATGGTCGTGGACAGCTGAGGCGCGGCCATCTCCTACGGTGCCGTGGTCCCTTCACGGCCGTAGTCGTCTTCCAGCCGCACGACATCGTCGAGCTCGGCGGTGGAGACCTCGATGAGTTTGGTGTCGACCGCGGCCTCGAAGCGATGGGTTCGACCGGGGGGCACGTGGGCTGAATCGCCTGGTTGCAGGGTGTGGACCTCGATCGTGCCGTCGTCGCCTTCGAGGTGGAGGAGGAGCTGCCCTTCGATGACGAAAATCGACTCGTCCTTCTCCCTGTGGTACTGCAGCGACAGGCGCTTTCCTTCGTGAATGGTGATCACCTTGCCCGCGTAGGTGTCGGTGACGGCCCAGATCAACTCGCTGCCCCACGGCTTCTCCACAAACGTCACGATTCTTCATCCCATCGAGCTCGCCGGAACAGGCGTGTACGGTACTCCGAGCCGAGGCATTCGGGTTCGCCGTGCGACGCTTCTACCATCGTGGCTTCGATTTCACGCCGCAGAGAGGAACCTCAGGTGGATTACGACATCGCAGACCCCGATCTCGCAGGATTGGGCGATCGTAGGATCGAGTGGGCTGCCAGGCGCATGCCCGTCCTGGCCGCCATCCGCGAGCGCTTCGAGAAGGAACAGCCTCTCGCAGGGATCAAGGTCGCCGCATGCATGCATGTCACGAGCGAGACGGCCAACCTCATGCTGACGCTTCGCGCCGGCGGAGCGTCTGTGGCGCTGTGTGCGTCCAACCCGCTCTCCACCCAGGACGACGTCGCTGCTGCCCTGGTCGCCGAAGGTGTGCCGGTATACGCCGTCCGTGGTGAGGACGCCGACACGTTCTACACCCACATCAATGCGATCCTCGACACCGACCCCGACATCGTGTTCGACGACGGCGCCGACACAACCACGGTGCTGCATCAAGAACGCAAGGAGCAACAGGTCATTGGGGGCCTCGAGGAGACCACGACCGGCGTGATTCGGCTGAGGGCCATGGCCAACGACGGGGTGCTCCGCTACCCGGTGATCGCCGTCAACGACTCGGACACCAAGCACTTGTTCGACAACAGGCACGGCACCGGCCAGTCGTCTCTCGACGGCATCCTGCGCGCCGCCAACATCCTGTTTGCGGGGCGGACCGTCGTTGTTGCCGGCTACGGCGACTGCGGCTGGGGCATTTCCGAGCGAGCCAAAGGACTCGGCTCCGACACGGTCGTGGTCGAGGTCAATCCCGTCCGCGCCATCGGCGCCGCGATGAACGGACACCGCGTCATGACGACGGACGAGGCCGCCGAGGTGGGCGACGTGTTCATCACCGCCACAGGCAACATCCACGTCTTCCGTGCCGAGCACTTCGAGAAGATGAAGGACGGTGCCATCCTCGCCAACGCAGGCCACTTCGACGTCGAGCTCGATCTGGCTGCGCTCGCCGAGATGTCGGTGTCGGATCGCGAGCTCCGCGACAATCTGCGGGAATACACCATGCCAGACGGGCGGCGTCTGCTCGTGGTGGCTGAGGGCCGGCTCGTCAACCTCGGCGCCGCCGAGGGACACCCCGCCGACGTCATGGACATGTCCTTCGCCGATCAGGCGCTCGCTGCCGAGTGGATGGTGCAGAACCAGTCCGAGCTCGAAGCCAAGGTCTATGTCCTGCCCGACGAGCTCGACCAAGAGGTTGCCCGGCTGAAGCTGGAATCCATGGGCGGCGGTCTCGAGCAACTCACCGACGAGCAAGTCCACTACCTGGCAAGCTGGCAAGAAGGAACGTGAGAAGAAGTACCAAGTACTGAAGAACCCCGGCCCCACGGCATCGTGGGGCCGGGGTTCTTCACTCTTCGATCAGCCGGTTCGTTCGATGGTGACTTTCACCGCCGGATCGGTCCAGCCGTTGACGGCGGGGTCCAGGTCGGCGCCGCCGATGATGCCGGCATGGTGATGGACCACGCCGTTCTCGGCGAGGAGCGGGTCGGTGGTGCCGGTCTGTCCGAGGTCATTGCAGGGTGGGACGAGATCGACGTAGCTCTCGGTGTTGATCTCCGTACCTGCGTCGTAGGAATTGCCGTAGAACTCGGCAACATCGCCTGCGGCAGGGAGCCGCACGGTGTCCACCGCAGCGAACCCGTCGTTGGTGCAGATCAGCATCGCCGCCAGCGACACCCTTGGTTGGGCGCCACGGGCGATCACCTGCGCCGACACCGAGGTGCCCGGCTCGATCGGAGCAGCGCCGATCACCGCAACCGTGCCAACACCCGCCGTTGCGGCGAGTTGGTCTGCGAGCACCGGCACGCCACCGTTCTCGGCTAGAGCCTGGAGCCCCGCGGACGCCTCGGTGCCTGTCTCGAACACCGAGATTGCGGGCGAGTGCGTTGCGAGCACGTAGGGCGTCTGGCGCTGGCCGGCCGTGAGGTTCTCAACCGTGACGTCGAACACCTGCACCCGTTCCACCGTGACCATGATGGCAGGATCGGTCCAGCCGTTGACGGCGGGGTCCAGGTCGGCGCCGCCGATGATGCCGGCATGGTGATGGACCACGCCGTTCTCGGCGAGGAGCGGGTTGGTGGTGCCGGTCTGTCCGAGGTCGTTGCAGGGTGGGACGAGATCGACGTAGCTCTCGGTGTTGATCTCCGTACCTGCGTCGTAGGAGTCGCCGTAGCCCACTCGCACATCCCCATACGCTTTCGGCAGTGTGAGACGGTCGACGCCGGCGAAACCGTCGTTGGTGCAGATCAGCATCGCAGCAACGGAGAGGCGCAACGCCCCAGGAGCGCCTGACACCAGCACTTCGACGCTTTCTCCCGGCGCAATGGGTGCGGAGCCGGCAACGTCGACATCGGCCACGCCGGCGGCGGCGAGCTCGTCGACCAAGACCGGCACTCCACCGTTTTCGGCGAGCTGCTGGACACCGTTCGAGGCAGGGTGTCCTGCCCGGAACACCCTTGTGTTTCGGTCGTGCGTCGCGACGACCGCAGGGGTGAGCAGCTGGCCATCCGTCAGGTTCTCGACGGTGACGAGGTACGTCACCGAGCTGTCGGCCGGGGCGGCCTCGGCTTGGGGTGCAGAAACGAGGAACGCGGCGATCATCGCGGCGACTGCCGCGAGGATCCCGGTCCGTCTCAGCGAAAACGACATCGACATGGGTACTCCCTTTCTCGAGTGTCGTTGAGTCTCTCCACCGGATCTTGCGCAACAGGGAACGGGTTGTGAACAAACACAGAACTCGACACGCGGTCAGGGTACGGGTCCCGAGATTGTGCCCTTCAGCCCTCTCGAACGTGTCACAGCCAGATGGCACAGTGGCCACATGTATGCATGTGCGGCGTGTGGTGCCCTGGGCGCCGGTCCGCTGTGCATCGGGTGCAGGAAACGGCTCGTGGCCGGCGGCACGTTCGACACGCAACGGGGTGTCTTCGTGTCGGCCGGTTACCGGCATGTCGGTGCGGCCAGGCAGCTCGTTCATGCCCTGAAATACGCCGGCATTCTGCCCGCCGCCCGTGTGCTCAGCGCCGGGATGGTGGAGCACGTGCCCGAGACGGCAACGGCGTTTGTGCCCGTCCCTCGGGCAGGCATCCGCCGCTGGCGGCACGGCGTCGACCCGGCGGGCGCATTGGCTGTGGCCCTGTCGCAGAGGACCGGCATCCCCGTGGTGCCTGCCCTTCGATCTGCCTTCTGGTGGCCTCGGCACGCAGGGCGCGGGGACGCCCGACGGTCCATGGCGCGGTTTGGCGCACGCATCGCTCCACGGCATGGATGGGTGCTGGTCGATGATGTCGCGACTTCAGGCGCCACGCTGGACGCGGCAGCGCGAGCCCTCGGCGACGCGGTCGCTGTCGCCCTGGTAGCGACCGCTCCGAGTAGAGTGCGCACCAGTGAGGGGTCGGCGAAGCGGCCCCGCGAGTTGGGAGGTGGCGTGGCCAATCGGTGGCCGTCACTGATGGTGTCTCCGCCAGCCACGCTCGCCCGCGATTTCCGTGACCACCCTGGCGGTCATTCGCGCCCGGCGACAGGTCCGACAATCTCGAGACGAATCGACGGATGATGGAAGGAGCTTTGGTGGACGTTCGTGTGCACGGGAAGAACATGCAGGTTGATGACATGACCCGGCGCCTTGCCAACGAGAAGGTGCAGCATGCAGGTCGCATCCTCGACGGGGGCGGCTCCGCAGATGTCGAGTTTGCCGAACGGACAAATCCGCGCCGCTCGGACGGCCGCTTCTCTGTGGAGATCACCAGCCACACGAAGGGCCAGACCGTACGAGTAGAGGCTGCGGCAGCAGACGACCGCGCCGCCCTGGACATCGCCGTCGAGAAGTACGAGCGCCAGTTGCGCCGCTTGAAGGAGCGTTTGATCCAGCGGTCACGCTCGGCGAACGGTCGGAACGCGGTCGTCGAAGCAGACACCGACAGCAGCGATTCCCGCACGTACGAGATCGTGAGGACCAAGCGCTTCGAGACTCGGCCGATGTCGGCAGACGAGGCAGTGCTGCAAATGGAGATGCTCGGCCACGACTTCTTCTTCTTCCTGGACGCCGACAGCGGCAAGCACTGTGTGCTCTACCACCGCAAAGACGGCGCCCTAGGGCTCATCGAGCCCAGCTAGCGCCCGGAGCGGTCTCCGGGCGAGGTCAGCCCTGCGGGCTTCGAATCTTGTACTTGGTACTTGGTATTTGGTATTTGGTATTTGGTATTTGGTACTTGGTATTCCGAGCAGAGTTGACGACGAAACTCCTGCACCTGTTTCGCAGATACCGGATACGGGATACGGGATACACCCAGGCTGTCCGCGGCCAGCGAGTGGTGAGCCGGGCCGGGGGTCTCCAGGCAACGACGCACATGTTCCCCAACTGCCGGGGGTCACCTACAATCACATTTCATGTCCATCTTCAGCAAAGTCCTCCGTATCGGTGAAGGCAAGCGGCTGAAGGAGCTCCAGCAGCTCGTCGATTGTGTCAACGGACTCGAACCTGAGCTCGAGCGGTTGAGCGATGCCGAGCTGGCGGCCAAGACCGTCGAGTTCCGTCAGCGCCTCGCCGACGGCGTCACCCTCGAGGAAATCGAGTGTGAGGCGTATGCCGTCGTGCGCGAAGCTTCGAAGCGGACCCTGGGGCAGCGCCACTACGACGTCCAGATCATCGGTGCAGGAGCGATGAACCGGCACATGATCGCCGAGATGCGCACCGGTGAGGGCAAGACGCTGGTGTCCACGATGCCTGCCTACCTCAACGCTCTGACCGGGAAGGGCGTCCATCTCGTCACGGTCAACGACTACCTCGCTTCCCGTGATGCCGAGTGGATGGGCGCCATCCATCGGTTCCTCGGGCTGAAGGTCGGGCTCATCAGATCCGACATGACTCCTGAGCAACGCCGCCCGTCGTATGCGGCGGACATCACTCACGGCACGAACAACGAATTCGGTTTCGACTACCTGCGTGACAACATGGCGATGCGTCCCGAGGGCCGCGTGCAGCGCGGCCACGCCTACGCCATCGTCGACGAGGTCGACTCGATCCTCATCGACGAGGCCAGGACACCGCTGATCATTTCCGGCCGGGTGGGCGAGACGGCCAAGTATTACCGCGACTTTGCCCGCATTGCGCAGCGGTTGCGCCGTGATGACCACTACGAGGTGGACGAGAAGAAGCGGCAGGTCATCACGACGGAGGACGGCGTCCACGCCGTGGAGCAGATGCTCGGCGTGGAGAACATGTACGACTTCGCCAACGTCGACCTCATTCATCACCTCGACATCGCGCTCAAAGCGAAAGAGCTCTACGAACGCGACGTCGAGTATCTGATCAAGGAGGGCGAGGTCAAGATCGTCGACGAGTTCACCGGCCGCGTGCTCGACGGGCGCCGCTACTCGGAGGGTCTCCACCAGGCCATCGAGGCCAAAGAAGGCGTGAGCATCAAAGAGGAGAACCAGACCCTCGCCACCATCACCCTGCAGAACTACTTCCGGCTCTACGACAAGCTGGCGGGGATGACGGGTACTGCACTGACCGAGGCGGGAGAGTTCAAGGAGATCTACGACCTCGACGTGCTCGAGATCCCGACGAACCGTCCCATCGCTCGCGTCGACCAGGCCGACCTCGTGTACATGAACGAGGACGCAAAGTTCAACGCCCTCACCCAGGACATCAACGAGCGCAACCAGGCCGGTCAGCCCATCCTGGTCGGCACCGTTTCCATCGAGAAGTCGGAGAAGCTCGCCTCGTACCTCAAGAAGTCGGGGATCAAACACGAGATCCTCAACGCCAAGCAGCACGAACGTGAAGCTCACATCATTGCCCAGGCGGGGAAGTTCGGCGCCGTCACCGTCGCCACCAACATGGCAGGCCGCGGTGTCGACATCCAGCTCGGAGGCAACCCGGAAGAGCTCGCCAAGGGCGAGATGCTGAGGCAGGACTTGGAGCCGGGGCAAGAAGGCTACGACGAGGCTTTTGCCGGCGCCGTGGCGCGCTACCAAGCCGAGACCGAGGTCGAGCGAGAGAAGATCCTCGAACTCGGAGGGCTCTACGTGCTGGGCACCGGCCGCCACGAGTCCCGCCGCATCGACAACCAGCTGCGCGGCCGGTCGGGTCGGCAGGGCGATCCCGGCGAGTCTCGCTTCTACCTGTCGCTCGGCGACGATCTGATGCGCCGGTTCGCCAACGACCGGGTTGCATCCATCATGCAGCGGCTCAAGATCCCTGAGGACACGCCTATCGAGGCCAACATGGTCTCCAAGGCCATCGAGCGGGCACAGAGCCAGGTGGAGTCGCAGAACTTCGAGATCCGGAAGAACGTGCTCAAGTACGACGAGGTGATGAACACCCAGCGCGGAATCATCTATCGCTGGCGCAATCAGGTCCTCGATGGTGACGACATCGCCGGCCTGCTCGCCGGGTGGCGGGACGAGGTCGTGGAGTCCGAGGTCCTCGCCATGACGCAGAGCGCCGATCCCATCGACTGGGACTGGGACGAGTTTCTCATCCGCATCGAACAGCTCTACCCGACCAAGCTCACCAGGACGTCGTTCGCCAACCCGGACGATCTGAACGAGTCGGAGGTCATCGAAGCATTCCAGGCCGAAGCGGAGCAGGTCTACCTGGATCGCGAGCAAGTGCTCGGTGAGGACGTCATCCGGCAGCTCGAGCGCCAGGTGATCCTCTCGATCATCGACAACAAGTGGCGCGACCACCTCGCCGTGATGGACTATCTGCGAGCGGGCATCGGGCTGCGCGCCATGGGACAGCGGGACCCGCTGACCGAGTATCAGCGCGAAGGTTTCGACATGTTCTCGGATCTGGTGGATGCGACCAAGGCCGACTCGCTGCGCTACCTCTACCACGTTGAAGTGGTGCGCAAGGAGGAGGCGCCCCGTCCCAAGGCGATCCAGACCAATGCCCCGAACGCAACGTCGAAGCCACGGACGGTGCGGAACAAGGGCGACAAGATCGGCCGCAACACACCGTGCCCGTGTGGTTCGGGGAAGAAGTACAAGCTCTGCCACGGCAAGGCAGGAGCCGAGCCCCTCTCAGACGCAGCAACGTAGCACGCTGCCCGGTAGGCGAGGCGCTGCGTGTCGCCTACCATCCCGCACCTCATGAACGACCAGATCGATCCCCGCGCCGCTCTCAAAGACCTGGAATCTCGGCTCGACGACGCCAGGAGGTTCCTTTGACGTCGACGGCAAGATCGCTGAGCTCGCCGAGCTGAAGCAGGCGGCATCCGCCCCAGACTTGTGGGACGATCAGGAGCGCGCCCTCGCGGTGACCCGCAAGCTCTCCCGCTACGAGGCCACCATCAGCCGCATCACCGACTTGGAGCAGCGCATCGACGACGCCGCAGTGCTGCTCGAGCTGTCCGCCGAGGAGGACGACGCCGCAGCGGCAACGGAGGTCGACGAGGAACTTGCCGCCATCGAGTTGGTGCTCGCAGAGCTCGAGCGAGAGACGCTCTTCTTCCAGGAGTACGACGATCGCCCGGCGATCGTCAGCATCCACGCCGGAGCGGGCGGGGTCGATGCCCATGACTGGGCAGAAATGCTGCTGCGCATGTACGTCCGGTATCTGGAGCGGTCGAAACACAAGTTCGAGATCGACGAGATCTCGCCCGGTGAAGAGGCCGGCATCAAATCGGCCACGCTGACGGTCCAGGGCGACTTTGCTTACGGGATGTTCGAAAGCGAGCGCGGGGTGCACCGCCTCGTGCGGATCAGCCCTTTTGATGCCGCCTCGCGTCGCCATACGTCGTTTGCCGGGGTCGATGTCGTGCCCGAGGTCGAGGTCTCCGATGTCGAGATCAACGACGAGGACCTTCGTATCGACACCTATCGATCCCAAGGCGCCGGGGGTCAGCATGTCAACACCAGTGACTCGGCCGTTCGGATCACGCACATACCGACCGGCATCGTCGTTGCGTGCCAGAACGAGCGGTCTCAGCTCCAGAACAAGAACCGGGCAATGCAGATCCTGGCTTCACGCCTGGCCGAACATGCCCGTCTCGAACAGCAGAAAGAGATCAACGCCATCCGCGGTGAGCAGACGGAGGCCGGCTGGGGCCGCCAGATTCGCTCCTATGTGCTGCAGCCCTACCAAATGGTCAAAGATCTCCGCAACGATCACGAGATCGGCAACGTCACCGGTGTGCTCGACGGCGACATCGAGCCTCTGATGGATGCCTATCTGCAGTGGAGGCGTACCGAACACGAGAAATGAGCGCAGCTCGACGGTGTCCGCCCGCCGGGCACAGGGACCCAGGTCGGCGCGAACAGCGATCGGGTCCCAGAAGCTTTGTGTTCTCCCACGGCAGGGGTAGCATCCTCCCCGCGGAGGAGGGACCGAGCTACATCAATAGGGACGGGTGCGCGCTGCACCGTCTCTTCCAGCTACAGAGGACCTCCCTCTCATGATTCGTCTCGAAAACGTCACGAAGGTCTACGACGGTGGTGTCACCGCCGTCAAAGACGTCGGTCTCGACATCGCCAAGAGTGAGTTCGTCTTTCTCGTAGGGCCGTCCGGGTCCGGGAAATCGACGCTCATCCGGCTCATGATGCGCGAAGAACAGCCGACCACTGGGGACATCTGGGTGGCGGGCAAGCACGCTTCGGCCCTCGCCAGCTGGAAGGTCCCGCACCTGCGTCGATCGATCGGCACCGTCTTCCAAGACTTCAAGCTGCTTCCCAACAAGACGGTCTACGAGAACGTCGCATTCGCCCTCGAGGTGACTGGACGTCCCCGCAGCGTCATCAAGACCCAGGTGCCGCAGGTGCTGAAGCTCGTGGGCCTCTCTGCGAATGCCGAACGTTATCCGCGGCAGCTGTCCGGTGGCGAGCAGCAACGGGTCTCGATCGCACGAGCTTTTGTGAACCGACCGTTGATCCTGCTGGCCGATGAGCCGACAGGAAACCTCGACCCCGCCACCTCGGTCGGGATCATGCGGATCCTCGACCGCATCAACCGCACCGGGACGACCGTTGTCATGGCCACGCACGACCACGCCATCGTCGATGCAATGCGCCGCCGCGTTGTCCAGCTCGAGCGGGGCCGTGTCGTGCGCGATCAGCACGGCGGCGTGTACGAGCGCCGCTCGCGGACCGTCGGCGAGTTCACCGGCAAGCTCGTCACCGAGCCGGCCCCGGAACCAGCCGCCCCGCCCGTGTCGCCGCCGCCTGTGCCGCCTGCCGAACCAGCCTCGCCCGTCGCCGGCGGATTCCCAGTGGCGGAAGAGACCCCGGTGGGCGAGCAGCCGGGAGTAGCTGAGCAGCTCATTGCGCCCCCGCCTCCTCCCGATGAGAGGCCTGCGTGAGCTTCCAGTACATCTTCATCGAGGCCTTCAACAACATCCGGCGCAACGCGCTGGTGGTGCTCGGTGCGATCCTCGCCGTATTCATCTCGCTGTTGCTGATGTTCGGGACGCTGATCTTCGGCGAGATCGCCCGTATCAACACGCTGCGGTGGTCCGAAGACGTCCGCGTCATCGTGTTCCTTCGCGACGAGTTTCGAGATGTCGAAGAACTGCGGAGAACCGTTGAGGACTGGACGGAGGTGGGCGATGTCTTCTACCTGTCAAAGGCGGACGCCTACGACGAGGCCCTCGAGCTGCTGAAGAACAACGCAGCGGCGAGGCGCGTCATCGAGGAGCAACCAACGATTCTTCCGGCGTCATTGCGGGTCCGACCTGTCGACCTCACCGACTACGACACGATTGTCCAGCGCCTCCAGGGATCGCCCGGTGTGGAGAGGATCATCACGGCCGGCCCTCAAGTCGACGCCCTTGCGGGGCTTCGAGACGGCCTTCGGGTCGTGTTTGTCGTCCTGTCCGTAGCCCTCGGTGTTGCGGCGGTCGCCCTGATTGCCAACACGATCCACATGGCGATCTATGCGCGGCGCGAAGAGATCGAGATCATGCGATTAGTCGGCGCATCGAGCTGGTTCGTGCGGATCCCGTTCCTGCTGGAGGGCATGATCGAGGGGCTCTTTGGGGGTGTCCTGGCCATTGCGGTCGCGGTCGGTGTGTACCGGCTGTCGCTTGATCGCCTCACCGAGTTGCCTGCGTTCATCGACATTCAGATTGGCAGCGAGTTCCTGGTGCGCTGGGGAGTACTCACATTGGCGTTCGGCGTGCTGGTCGGAGCCGTTGGTTCGAGCCTCAGCCTGGCGGTGCACAGATACTTGAGAACGTGAGCCGCCGCCTCGCCCCCGGGCTGCTTGCGGTGCTGCTCACCGTCGTGTCGGCCGCACCGGTGGGCGCAGGCGACCTCGAAGATGAGCTCGCCGAAGTCGCTTCGCAGGTCGACGCGGTGTCGAGTCAGATCAGCGCCGCAGACGCCGAGCGTTCCGCCCTGGCCAGCGAGGTCATCGCCACCAAATCGACGCTCGACGGTCTGCTTGTCGAGCTGAACCGCACCCGCGCGGAATTGACCGTGCTGCGGGAGGATCTGGTGACCCAGCAGAACCTCCTCACCGACGTTCGGACCCAGCTTGCCGAGTTGTACCTGGATCTGGCGGCGACCCGGCAGCTCATCGAGGCCGGCGAGGAGAGCGCTCAGGACTGGGCGCGGCAGCTCTACATGAACGCGGGTCAGGACGAGACGTATCTGGCGCTGTCGGCCGGAGACCTCGGTGCGATAACGGTTGGATTGGAGTATCTCGACCGCATTTCGGAGCAGACCGACCGGGCACTCCTTCAGTATGAGGCGTTGCGCCAGACCGAGGAGCGCCAGGCAGAGCTCGTGTCCGCCCGGGAAGAGGTCCTCAGCTCCGAAGTCGAGAACCTGCAGGCGATCGAGCAAGATCTGGCGGGCCTGGAGGCGCAGCAGACCGAGCAGCAAGCGGCGGTGGAGTCTGAGCTGGCGTACCAGCGTGAGCTCCTGTCGACGGTCGAATCCGAGATCGCGCATTTCGAAGGCGAATTGGCTTCGCTCGAGGCCGAACAGGGCCGTATCGAATCGGCGATCAAGGCCGAGCTGGCGAAGCGGGCTGCCGGCGGCGATGGCGACGGCGACGCTGCCACGGCGGGCGGTGGCGGCGGATCGACAGGGCAGTTTGTGCGTCCTGTGCCGGGCGCCATCACATCCAGCTTCGGGCCGAGGAGCCACCCGATCCTCGGCTACGTGCGGATGCACACGGGCTTGGACTTTCGGGCACCTCACGGTCAAGCGATTGCTGCCGCAGCAGGCGGAACGGTCATTCTCGCCGGCACGTACGGCGGCTACGGCAATGCCGTCGTGATCGATCACGGTGGAGGTGTGGCCACACTGTACGCCCACCAGTCGTCGATCGCAGTCGGGTACGGTGCCAGCGTGAACGCAGGCGACACCATAGGCTACGTCGGGTCAACGGGTCTTTCGACCGGCCCGCATCTGCACTTCGAGGTGCGGCTCAACGGGTCACCGGTCGATCCGGTGCCGTATCTGTGATGGCCAAGAAGAGCGGCGACGGCCGCAAGGTCATTGCCTCCAACCGCCGGGCGAGGCACGACTACGAGATTCTCGAGACCATCGAGTGCGGCATGGTGCTTCAGGGCTCGGAGGTCAAGAGTCTGCGTGCGGGCCAAGCCCAGCTCAAGGACGGTTACGCAGAGGTGCGGGACGGGGAGCTGTGGCTGATGAGCGTGCACATCGCCCCGTACCAGTTCGCCCGTTTTGGCGGCCACGAACCGGAGCGGCCGAGAAAGCTGCTCATCCACCGCAGAGAGCGGGACCGCCTCATTGGGAAGGTGAACGAGGCGGGCCTGACCCTGATTCCTTTGAGCATCTACTTCACCAACGGGCTCGCGAAGACCGAGCTGGCGCTTGCCAAAGGCCGTCGCACCATCGACAAGCGCCACCGGATCAAGGAGCGCGAAGTGCAGCGCGAGCTCGACCGAGCCCGTGGCACCCGCCGCCGCTGACGAGCGGAAATGGGGCGTCCGCCCCGTGGCCGACCTTCGGCCGAACCGATACCTTGTGGGCTGGTGCGGTCGACCGGCCGCAGTTCTCGTCGAGGAGTCTCAGTGCGCACATTCATCGTGGCGTTGCTCACCGCCATTGTGGTGTTGAGTGCCGTATCGGGTGTGGCTGCTGCGGAGTCGAGCGACTCACCGGCGGAGGACGATGCGGTGACCGTGGATGTGTCCCAGGGCGAAACCGCACCAGCCGCCACGGATAGCGGGGGCAGGAATTGGGTGCGGTTGATCGGTCTCAGTGGGATCATCGCCGTCTGGTGGACGCGAGGGTTCTTTTGGGTCTCCCGGCGCCGCAAGGCCAAGGCGAAGGTGGCGATCTCAACCGGAGACGAAGGCCTCGACGCTGCCGAACAGCCCCGCCATCTGGTCGAGCCCGAGCGCCCCGGGACGGCGTAGCAACACACGCCCGTCCGGCCCGGTGACGATCCAGAACGGGAAAGCGGTGGTCCCCATCGTCGTTGCCAGGGCGTTGTCCGGGTCGATCAACACGGGGAACGGGAAGTTTGACCCGTCGAGATAGGCTTCCAGCGGGTTGCCGCGTGTCGGGTCGATCGAGCTCGTGATCGTGACGACATCGACATTTGGGAAATCGTCCGCCGACTGTGCCCAGAACTCCGAGAGTACAGGGAGCTCGTCCTGACAATGGGGGCACCAGTGGGCCCAGACCAGCCATACGGTTGCGTTCTCGCCGTCGGGGCTCACCGTCAGGGGCGCACCTGTGTAGTACTCATTGCCGGTGATGTCGCCCAGGGCCATCCGGGTTTGCACCGCAGGGTCGGCTCCCGACGTGGGATACGGCGGCAGGGCTTGAACAGCCGCCGCATCGCCCGAAGCAGAGGATGCCCCTGAGCTGATGCTGCCACCGATGGATGCGGCCGCCAGGTCCGAGTCGAGCTTCTCGAGCGTCGAGGTCAGCCCCTCCACGTCTGCACGAAGTGTCTCGACACTTCCTGCAGCGGCAGCAGCACTGGCCTGGGCCGTCTCGACCTCGGTCCGTACCTCGTCTGTGGCCCGCAGGTTGACGATCTGAAGAACCAGCACGGCAAGTGCCACGATGAGCGTGGCGGCGGTGAGCAGCGTCGGCGCTTTGCGTGGTGGGTGTGGTTGGACCGCCGGTGGGGGAGCAGGCGGTGACGCTTCCAGATTCTCGAGGGTGCGGTCGTCTTCCATCACCAAGGATTATGGCCACGATGCGAAACCGGAACAATGCGACGTTGTGGTGCGTTACACTGCGAGAGCTGACGCGATCAGTGTCGCCTTGGGGGTGACACGGTTTCGACTGTGAGGGTCGATGCGCCGGAAGCGAGCCGAGGTACCCCGGAGTCCTCGTTAAAAGCCGGGAAACCAATACGTGCCGACAACGAACTGGCACTGGCCGCCTAACAAGTAGCGGTCTGTCCGCCCGGGGGGTGCCTGCCTCGCCGGATCCGGGCAACGCAATGCAGGACGCAGCTGAGGGTTTGCCGGAGCGCCCATCAGTCAAGATTTGCTCCGGCTAGGGCTGAGAACATCGTGCCGACAGCGGTTCACGGCCCGAAAGCTCGCTGTTGGCTGCGCTCGGAGATGCCGACGCTGAAACCTCATGGGACGGGGGTTCGACTCCCCCCACCTCCACGAAGGCCCCGACCACGGGGCCTTCGCTGCGTTTGTGAGGTGTTCCTGTGGCGCAGGGGGCTGCTTCTTTCGCCTCGGAGCTTGGGTGTGGTGCGACGGATGGGGTGGCGACGAAATCGCCTCGTCAAATCTGACGAGGCGATAGCGAGCCCTCGGTGGTACGATAGCGACGGGTCAGGCGCTCCATTTTGGCGCCGTTGGTTGGAACAACTGGGGGAAAGCATGTTCAAGCATGCGTACACGCGGGGGAACGCGGTGGAACCATGCTCATGGTCGCCGTGAGTGTGGGCGTCTTGTTTGGCTTTGCTGCCCTCGTTATCGATCTGGGCTTCGTGTACGTGGAACGAGCGCGCCTGCAGGCAGCGGCCGACAGCGCGGCTACGGCGGCCGCCTACGAGCTTCCGGTACCCGGCGAGGTCCTCACGACGGCCACCGCGTACGTCAACGCCAACGACTACGGCAACGGCAACTACGTCCAGCCCTCCGACATCGACGTCGGCCACTGGAACCGCAACACGCGTACCTTCACCGACGGCGGGGCGCCGAGCAATGCCGTGCGGGTGATCACCAAGCGTGCCGCAGCCAACGGCAATCCGGTCGAGAACCTCTTCGGAGGGGTCATCGGGTTTGCCAACACCGACGTCACCGCAACGGCCATCGCCCTCAAGCAGAACGCCATCCTCGATTTCGAGGGTCTTGCAGAAGGTGCGCAGCCGTCATCGGTGAGTGTCGGCAACGGCATCTCCGGCGACCCCATCCCGGGCGAGATCCGCATCGACGCCTTTGGCGGGTTCGGTCCGATGATCTTCGATTCGACCTGTGACTACAACTACCCGATTGGGTGCTCGGGCGGCGACCCCGACCTCGAGACACCGAGCACGGGCTCGGACCAGGGCAACGTGCTGATCCAGTCCGAAGACGGCGACGCCGGTGACCCCGACGACCACGGTGGGCCGTGCCCGAACGCAGCGCTCCCGCCGACTCCTCCTGCCAGCGCCACCGATGCCAGCGACTTTGCGTCCTACGACTGCACCATTGTCTTCGATTTCGACAGTTTTGGCTCCGGCCTCGTCACGTTTGAATCGGTCACCCTCGTGGATGTCGAGGAGGATGCGATCGTCTGGCTGTATCGAGATGGCGTGCTGGTCTCCACCGTCATCGTCCAAGAGGCCGGCGACCATCAGGTTGCGGTGCGAGACGTCGAGGGAGCCCCGGCCGCAGATCTCATGATCGTGCAGCTCTTCGGCTCCGGCGCCGTCGACGACGTTGGCTACTCGGAAGTCATATCGCTGGTCGGCTGAGCCTCTGAGTTCCGGCGGTTGCGGTCGGCCGCCCGCCCGCGCCTCTGATTCGAATAAGTCGATCGACCCGTTGCCCATTGTGCTGCGTGCTGCGATCATGCGCTGTGGTTCGCAAGAACCCGTCATCCGGTGGGCGGTGACGTCAACGAGGGGACAATTGGGTGAATCAGGCAGGGAGGCAGCGCGAGCTGCTTGAATCGAGCACGCCAGGATCAGTCGACCGGAGGGGTAGTGGACTCCAGGATCGCCACAACGTCGTCGTACGTGATTGTCACGGTCGCATCGTGACGTCCCGCGGACATGCCTCGCAGCGTCGTGAACACGGTCATGCGGCGCCGGTTCTCCCTCATTGCGCCCGCCACGGTCGATTCCTGCAGTTGCGGCCGGACGGCAAGTACGACATCTGTGGACGGAGCTGACATGAGTGCATTCTTCAACAAGACTTCCGACGGCGGCATCGCCAGTGTTGATGAAACTGCTGCCGCGGGTCCGAGGCGCATCGCCGTGGTGGACGACCATCAGCTGCTTGCGGAAACACTGGTCGAGCTGCTTGTTCGTTTCGACCTGCCGGCCAGAGCTGTGCGTGGAGACTCCCACGAAGAGATCCTCGAGGCGCTGACGACCGATCTCCCCGACATTGCGATCGTGGACTTCCACCTCGGTGATGTGGGTGCCGCAACGCCGCTCATCGCCCCCCTGGCCCATATGGGGTGCAGGGTCATCGTCGTCACAGGAGACATGACCCGGTTGACGGCAGCAGAGTGCTACGAGGCCGGTGCCATGGCAGTGTTGACCAAGGGCATGCCGGTTGAGGAGCTCCTCGCCGCTGTTGACCACGTCATGGAGGGTCGCAGGATGATCACCGACGACCAGCGGCATGCGCTGCTGACCGAGCTGCGCCTCCATCGTTCGGCTCGACGCAACAGGCTGGCTCGCTTCGCCGAGCTCACGCCCCGCGAAGCTTCGGTGCTCCGCCACGTCTGTCAGGGACTCAGCGCCGCGGAGGTCGCCGAGGCATCGTTCGTCTCTTTGGCGACCATTCGATCTCAGATCCGGTCCATCCTCACCAAGCTCGGTGTCAGCTCGCAGCTTGCCGCTGCAGCAGACGCGTACCAGTCGGGTTGGGTGGACGAGTACGACGAATCATCCAATTTGGCGATGCAATGACGTGTCACTCCGGGCACAGTGCGGGTGTGAACGACCACACGATGCAGCGGTTCTGGGTGGCACTGACCACGCTGCGCACCTCACACGAAAACGAGAGCGGCACCACGATGCTCGAGTATGCGGTGATCCTGGCATTGGTGTCCATTGCCGCCGTTGCAGTCCTTCAACTCATCAACGCGGATGTCTTCGCCGCCTACCAGTCGGCAGACGACGCCATGCTCCCGTAGAGATCCCGAACCGCTCGGGCCGCGAACACCGCCGATCTGGCGGTGTTTTGCATGTGGCGGGGCAGGGGCCGGACGCCTGCAGGTGGATCCGGGCCCTCAACCTCGTGCGCGAATTCCCGTCCTGCTTCGGCGGCAGCATCAGCCGGACGCCGTTCGGTCCAAGCCGGTAGTCCCGCGGACCTACGCGGGTTTCATCGTTTTTGGTCATGACTGGCGGGTCGCCCCGGGGGATGATGCCGGGGATAGGGCCCTGTGAGGGTCAAAGTGGAGGATGACCCTCTGGGTCAGGTGAAAGGACAGCAACATGCTGCAGGTTTGGACTGCCGGACAGGCTCGCCTCGCGAGTGACGAAGACGGCGCAACGATGGTTGAGTACGGCGTGATTCTCGCCCTCATCTCGATCGCGGCGATCACGATCCTCGCCTTCTTGGGCACGGACATCAGCAACGCCTTCGAGTCGGCCGAGGCCAACGTCGGTGGCGACCAGGGCTGAGTCCCGTAAACGTACGGGTGGTGGCCTCTGCCGATGGGGCAGGGGCCACTCCCAATTCACAGGGGATCGGGATCCCCATCACACGAGAAGCACCGCCTGCCGGCGGTGCTTCTCTTCGTTGGGCGGTTCGGTCCGAGCCGGTAGTCCCGCGGACCTACGCGGGTTTCATCGTTTTTGGTCATGACGGCCTTGTCGCCCCGGGGGATGATGCTGGGGATAGGGCCCTGTGAGGGTCGAAGTGGAGGATGACCTTCTGGGTCAGGTGAAAGGACAGCAACATGCTGCAGGTTTGGACTGCCGGACAGGCTCGCCTCGCGAGTGACGAAGACGGCGCAACGATGGTTGAGTACGGCGTGATTCTCGCCCTCATCTCGATCGCGGCGATCCTCGTTCTCGCCTTCTTGGGCACGGACATCAGCAACGCCTTCGAGTCGGCCGAGGCCAACGTTGGTGGCGACCAGGGCTGAGTCCCGCAAGACGTACGGGTGGTGGCCTCTGCGATGGGCAGAGGCCACACCACCCACTGGGATCGGGAACCCATCACCGGCGGTCATGTGTCGCCGGGACAGGCCAGGCAAGCCTCTCTGTAGGGAAAGGCACAAAGGGGATCGGTATGAATTGCGCCAAGCGCACTGAAGATGGCCGCGAAAGCGGCGTCGCCATGCTCGAGTTTGCACTCGTGCTCCCCGTGCTGTTGCTCCTGGTGTTCGGCATCATCGAGTTCGGCAGGGCGTACAACGCCCAAATCACGCTTACTCACGCCGCCCGCGAGGGCGCTCGTGAGTACGCCGTCACGCAGGACGCCGTTGCCGGCGAAACCACTGCAATCAATGCAGCGACGTCCCTCGACCCGGCGCTGATGACGTTCACGACGACGGCATGCGTCGTCGGCGATCCGGTGAGCATGCAGATCGACTACCCGTTCGAGCTCCTGATTCCGCTCTGGCCGTCCGGGCCGATCACGATTTCAGCGGAAGGAGTCATGAGATGCGGCGGCTAGATCGACGGTCATCGCGACGACTCCGCAAGACGATTTCCGAAGACGGTACCGTGCTCGTGTTCGTCGGCCTGGCCAGTGTTGTGCTCATCGGCTTCACCGCCTTGGCGATCGACATGGGACGGCTGTATAGCGAGCGGCGCGAGCTCCAAACCGGCGCAGATGCAGCGGCGCTTGCCGTTGCACAGACGTGCGCCGGCGGCGGCTGTACAGGGCCATTCGATCCGTACGTGCTGTCCGAGCAGTACGCAGATCTGAACGCTCGCGACGGCCACGCCAACGTGGCCGATGTGGATCTCGATCTCGCGGCACGCCGGGTAACGGTCGAAACACAAACCGAAGACCAGGCCGGCCAGCACGATCTCGACCTTCTGCTTGCGCAGGTCCTCGGCTTCGACCACATGGACGTGCGGGCCGATGCCACTGTCGTTTGGGGCAGTCCCGGCACTTTGCCGACGTTGCCTCTGGCATTCTCGACATGCGAGTGGGAGCTCTTCGGCGAGCCCGGCTACGTCGAGGACGGGGGATCCAACTTCCTCCACCACGCAGCATCGGTGACCGCCGGTCTCATGCCGCCCGCCAGTGGATATTTGTACGAAAGCCGCAGCGCAGTCGTCTACTTCCACGGCGATGTACCGATCGACGACACCCTCGACTGCCACGAGAGCCCTTCGGGGCAGGATCTCGCCGGCGGGTTTGGGTGGCTCGATGCGGATCCCGGACAGTGTCAGGCAACCGTGAGCCTTGAGGACTGGGTCTCGATCGACCCAGGAGCATCGCCCGTCAACGGCTGCTCGCCCGCAGAGATGGCGGCGCTGGTCGGGACTGTGGCGCTCTTCCCCTACTTCGACGACGTACAGGGGACGGGCAACAACGCGACGTATCACATCAGCGGATTCGGGGCGCTGTACGTCACCGGATTCAACTTCGGCGGACCGTACAAACAGAACTCTCTCATCACGGGCGCACCGGTGTGCTCCGGTTCGAGTCGCTGCATGGAGGGGTACTTCATTGGAGATTGGGTCGTGACGGGTGGCGGCGGGATAGGTGGCCCCGGACAAGGGGTCATCGCCGTCGAGTTCGTCAGCTGACTCGGCAACGGTAGGAAACACGAGGAGCAGGAGATAGCTCATGAATCGGAAATGGATCGGGGTAGTAGTTGCGGTGGCACTCGCCGCAATAGGAACTTGGGTGCTGGTGCAGTACGTGCAGAGCGCAGAAGAGCGCGCTCTCGAAGGTCAAGAGACCATCGAGGTGCTGGTTGTATCTGAGACGGTTCCCGCAGGAGCGCCTGCAGCGAGCCTCGCCACCAAAGTGCGCACCGAGTTGGTGCCCGCCAAGGTGCAGGCACCGGGCAGCGTTGGCAACCTTGCCGAGCTGGAGGGTCAGGTCACGGCCGTCGAGCTGGTGCCTGGTGAGCAGGTCATCGCCGCACGCTTCGTGACGGCAGAGGCCTTCCAAGAGCAGGACGAATTCGAGGTGCCGGAAGGGCTCGTCGAGGTCACGATGTCGATCAGCCCCGAACGGGCCGTGGGCGGCACACTGCGCCCGGGCGATCTCGTCGCCGTGCTCGCATCGTTCCAGCCCTTTGAGCTGGACGGGACGACACCGAACCCGGACGAGGAGTCCATCATCATCAGTGCCGGCTCCCCTGAGGAAGCCTCAGAGATCGCCGCTGAGCTCGACGTCGCTCCTACGCAGACGCCGAACACCACCGGTCTCCTCATTCACAAGGTGATCGTGAGCAACGTGCAGGTGGAACAACTGCCCACCGAGCCGACCGCCGACGACGGTGAGCCGGCTCCGGACGTCGAGCTGGCGCCGACCGGCAACTTGCTGGTCACCCTCGCCATGGAGCCTGGGCAGGCGGAGCGGTTCGTCTTCACCGCAGAGTTCGGCCTCGTGTGGCTCGCCCTCGAGACCGAGGAGACGCCCGAGGGCGGCACCCAGATTCAGACAAGGAACTCCATCTACTCGGATCTGGTGTTCGAGGAAGCGCGATGAGCTCCATCATCCTGGCAACAAGCAGCGCTGCTTTCGAGCAGCGGGTGCGCCGGGCGTTGGGCGGCGAACTCAACGGAACACTTCGCCGCTGGCAATCCGAGATCATGTACATGGACTCGCTTGCGGCGGTGAAGGAGCTCGCGGCCGAGGCACCTGATGTCGTGGCCATTGGCCCGAACGTTGCGGTCGAGCTGGCGCTCGAGGTCGCCAAGGCGATCGACAGCGAGCGCCCCGAGATCAACGTGATGCTCGTCGCCGAGCCGTCGCCTGAGCTGTGGGAGCATGCGCTGCGTGCCGGTGTGCGTGAAGTCATCACGCCGGAGGCCAGCGACCACGACATCAAAGCGGCGTTCGACCGTGTCTTGGAGGTCTCCGCTCGACGTCGCCAAAACCTGGCGATCGAGGCCGGCTTCGAGACGAAGCACGGCAAGGTCATCACGGTGATGGCTCCCAAGGGTGGTGCCGGGAAGACGGCGCTTGCGACGAACATGGCGGCCGCCCTTGCGCAGTCGTCGGGCGGTCGTGTGGCGCTGGTCGATCTCGATCTCCAGTTCGGGGACGTGGGCAACTCCCTCGGCCTCAAGCCCGAGCACACCATCCGCGATCTCGTCGGTGTCCCCGGCGGGGTCACGGCGACAACGCTCAAGGTGTTCCTCACCCGTCGTGACGAGAACCTCTATGCCCTCTGCGCACCCGATACCCCGGCAGAGGGCGAAGAGATCCCGTACACGGTCGTCGAGAGGGTCATCCGGCTGTTGTCGGAGGAATTCCCGTACGTCGTGGTGGACACGTCTGCGGGGCTATTGGAGGCCACGCTGGCTGCGGTCGAGTTGTCGACCGACCTCGTGTTCCTCTGCGATCTCTCCGTGTCCGCACTGCGCGGGCTGGAGAAGGTGGTCGAAGCGGTCGACGCTCTGGGTGTCGACCACGCAGAACGGCACTTCGTGCTCAACAGAGCCGACAGCAAGGTGGGGATCGACGTCGCCGACGCGGAAGCTCTGGTGGGCATGCGCGTCGACGTCGAGGTCCCCAGCTCGCGGGCCGTGCCGCTCGCCATGAACCGCGGGCTGACCGTGGTCGAGGAGTCCCCTCGATCGCCGGTTGCCCGCAGCTTCAAAGCCGTCGCCGCTCGTTTTCACGAGGCGGAGTCGGGCAAGGGTAGGGGATTCGCCTTCAGGAGGGATCGATGAAGCTCAACGAACGACTCAAGCACGCAAAGCCGCGTCAAGACGCACCGGCCACGACCCAACCATCTGGCGATGGAGTCAGCACCAACGCAGGCCAGGATCCACTGGCGGCGATCAAGGTCCGCGCTCAGGAGGCGCTCTTCGCCACGCTCGGTGCCCGTCTCTACGACGCGTCGCTGACCGAGGACGACATCCAGCGATTCGTCAGCGAGCAGCTCACCGGTGCCATGGGCACCGAAGTTGCACCGCTCACGGAAGCGGAGCGACGCCAACTTGCCATGCAGATCCGGGATGACATTCTCGGATATGGCCCCGTGCAGATGTATCTGGACGACCCGAGCGTGACCGAGATCATGGTCAACGCCGAAGAGTCCATCTACGTCGAGCGCGACGGCAAGCTGACCAGGACCGACACTCGATTCATGTCGCGCCAGCACCTGCGGCGGGTCATCGATCGCATCGTGACCAGCATCGGCCGCCGCATCGACGAGTCCTCGCCGATGGTGGACGCCCGTCTGCCCGACGGGTCTCGCGTCAACGCGATCATTCCACCGCTTGCGGTGGACGGTCCCATCCTGACGGTCCGCAAGTTTGCGCACGATCCATTCCAGGTCGACGACCTCATCGAAATCGGGACCATGACGCCGCTGGTCGCAGAGCTCCTCGAGGCTGCGGTGCTGGGCAAGCTCAACATCCTGGTCAGCGGCGGTACGGGTAGTGGCAAGACCACGCTCCTCAACGTGCTGTCGGGATTCATCCCCGACGACGAGCGCATCGTCACCATCGAGGATGCGGTCGAGCTGCAGCTTCACCAGGACCACGTAGTCCGGCTGGAGAGCCGCCCGGCGAACGTCGAAGGCAGGGGTGCGGTTGCGATCCGCGACCTGGTCCGCAACTCGCTGCGCATGCGGCCAGACCGCATCGTCGTGGGCGAGGTCCGTGGTGGCGAGGCGCTGGACATGCTCCAGGCCATGAACACCGGTCACGAGGGCTCACTCACGACAGTGCACGCCAACACGCCGCGTGATGCGCTGGCTCGTATCGAAACGATGGTGCTGATGGCGGGCGTTGAGCTCCCATCCCGAGCGATTCGAGAGCAGGTGTCGTCCGCGATGGACCTCGTCATTCAGCTCGACCGCATGCGGGACGGCAGCCGCAAGATCACCGAGATCGCAGAGATCGTCGGCATGGAGGGTGACAAGATCACCATTCAGGAGATCTTCAGCTTCGACTACCGGGCCGGCACGGACGAGAACGGCCGGCTGACGGGTGTCATCCGGCCCACGGGTATCCGGCCGCGGTTCAGCGACAAGCTCAAGGACCTCGGTATCGAGCTCCCCGCCGGGGTGTTTGGTGCTCCCGACATCGCCTCCATCACGAACGGACGGCGTTCGTGATGAGGCGGGTCATCACACTCATTGTCCTGAGCGGGCTGTTCGCCCTGATGGCGGTTGGTGCCGCCCTCGGGCAAACGGCGCCCGATCAGCTCGAACTGCGCATCGAGGAGGCGATTGTTGCCGAGCACCCGGAGGTGACGCTCGTTGTGAGCGTGCCCCGCGAGCTCGTTGGCAAGAACCTCACCGCCGACGCCTTCACGGTGACCGAATCGGGTCAAGAACGCCCCGTGGTGGTCAACCCGGTCCCGACCGACGGGCTGCAAGTGGTTCTCGTCCTCGACGCCTCCACGAGCATGTCCGGGGCCCCGATCACCGCGGCGAAGGACGCAGCCCAGAGCTTCCTGGAGGCGATGCCGGACGGCGTCGAAGTCGCCGCCGTCTCGTTCGCCAGCACACCCGCTGTGCTGAGCGCGTTCACCACCGACAAGGCAACCATCTCGGCTGCCGTCGAAGGGCTGACCGTCGGGGGCGAGACCGCGTTGTACGACGGGTTGGTAGCAGCCTCTGAGTTGTTCGGCGATCAGGACAGCAACCGTCGCACGGTTGTCGTCCTCTCCGATGGTGGTGACACCGTCAGCGGAGGCTCACTCGTCGAAGCGTTCGAGAGTCTCAACGCATCTGAGGTCGCGTTCTACGCGGTCGAGCTGCAGAGCCCTGAGAACGACAGCGCGGGTCTGGCCCGGCTCGCCACGGAGACCGAGGGTCTCGTTGTGCCCGCAGGCGATCCGAGTGCGCTCACGCAGGTGTTCAACGACGTTGCTGCACAGATCGTCAACCGATATGAATTGACCTTCTCTTCCGAGGCGTTCGGGCGGTCACCGCTCGTCGTCACGGCTGAGGCCGATGGGGTGGTCGCCACCGTGACCGAGGGGGTTCGGTATCCCGATCCGCCGGCGCCTCCGACCACGTTGGTAGAAACGGCACCTGTGCCAACTACCGTCGTGGCGGCCACCCCGTCAACACCTCGCGAGCCAACGCTCGTGGAGCTTCAGTGGTGGGAATCCTCGGCGGCCTTGTGGCTCGGTGCCGGAGCCGTGTTCTTGGCCATCGCGGCGTTGCTCACCTTCATGGGCATCGCTCAGAAGCGTGATGTGCGACTGGTGGCGTCGAACGTCCGGCAGCGATTTGGCCAGACCAAGAAGACGGCGCTGTCGTCACTGGCTGAGCAGGCAACCTTGCTTGCGGAGCGGACGGTCGACCGTGACCACAAGGACGGCGGTCTGGGGAGCCGGCTCGAAAAGGCGGGTCTGCAACTGCGTACCGGTGAATACGTGGTGCTCAACGTAGCCGCGGCGACGGTGGTCGGTGCGCTCGTCACGGCGCTTGCGAACCCGTTGTTCGGTCTCATGGGCCTGGCGTTGACGCCGCTGCTGTTCAACGCCTGGCTGTCGCAGCGTGTCAGCAAGCGTCAGAAGGCGTTTGCCGACCAGCTGACCGACGTTCTCCAGCTTCTGTCCGGGAGCGTCCGTTCCGGCTTCGGCATGATGCAAGCGGTCGACACCGTGGCCCGAGAGGTTGCGGCGCCGGCCGGAGACGAATTCCAGCGGGTCAAGATCGAAGTACAGCTCGGCCGGGACTCGAACGATGCGCTGCGGGCCATGGCTCGCCGGGTAGGCAGCGAGGACTTCGAATGGGTCGTTGAGGCGATGGAGATCCACCGAGAGGTGGGCGGCGACCTCGCCAATATCCTCGACTCGGTGACGGAAACGGTGCGTGATCGCAATCGCATCCGCCGGCGGGTCGAAACACTGTCTGCCGAGGGCAAGTTCACGGGCATCGTGCTGACGGCGTTGCCGCTCGTGCTGGGCCTGGCAGTGTCGGTCCTGAATCCGGCCTACATCTCAGAGCTCACCACGACCGGGATCGGCCAGGTCCTGATCGCCGTGGGGGTATTCGCCATGCTCGTGGGCGTCTTCTGGATGCGCAAGATCACCTCGCTGAAGTACTAGAAGGGAACGACAGATATGCCTCTCATAATCATCCTTGCTGCGGGAGCGGTGGCGTTGTCCATCCCGCTTCTGTGGTACTCGGTAGCGGGTGACCGCCGAACCGGCGGGTCGCTCATTTCGCAGGACATCCACGGCCAAGAGGTCAACGCGAGGGCACTCATCCTCGAGGAGGCCGCCGGCACCAGAGTTGCGCTGCCGCTGTTCCGCTGGCTTGCATCCTCGGCGCGTCGTATCACCCCACTTGGCTGGGTGGACACGCTGCGTCGCAACCTGATGCTGGCAGGAAAGACAGGCGAGTACACGCTCGAGCGCACGTTGGCGCTGAAGTTTGTGCTCGGTGCGTTGGGCTTCGTCATCGGCGTGGTCTTCTTGAGCTCGCTCGGCAACTCACGCCAACTGCTGCTGACGGTGGCCGTCACGGCACTGTTCTTCTTTCTGCCCGACCTCGTGGCCTCGGCGCAAGGCCGGCAGCGGCAAGAAACGATGCTGCGCGAGCTGCCCGACACACTCGATCAGGTGACCATGAGCGTGGATGCCGGTCTCGGCTTCGAAGCGGCGTTGACGCGTGCTGCCAAGGCCGGCGACGGTCCGATGGCCGAGGAGCTGACCCGCATGCTGCGCGAGTTGCAGCTTGGGATCAGTCGGGAGCAGGCGCTCCGCAACCTCGGCGAACGCACCAACGTGCCGGATCTCGACAGCTTCATCCTGGCCGTCGTTCAGTCCGAGCGCTATGGCATCCCGGTTGCGCAGGTGTTGCGCTTCCAAGCTGCCGAGGTGCGTGACAAGCGCCGGCAGCGTGCCGAGGAGAAGGCGCTCAAGATCCCCGTGATGTTGATCTTCCCACTCGGTTTCTGCATCTTCCCCGCAATGTTCATCGTCATGCTCGGTCCAGCCGTCATCCGGATGGTTCGGGACCTCGGGCCGGCGCTCTGAGATTCGAGTAGTGGGAGGATCGGGGATGTTTGAGATCGAAACCAAGCGATCGTCGGTGCGCAGCGTCGCGGCGGTCGCCAACGACATCGAGTCCGTCCTCGTGTCGTCTCGATCCGTCCCGACGGGCTTCGGTCTGCTCGACACATCGTTGGAAGGCGGTTTGCGCACGGGAGACCTGACGGTCGTCGGCGGTACGCCGGGTGTCGGCAAGACGACCATGGTGCTGCAGATGGCGCGCAACATCGCGATGTCGGGAAGACGTGCGGTGTTTGCCTGCTACGACCACGACGAGACCTCGCTGCTGACCCGCCTGCTCCTCCTGGAGCTCGGAGACCTCACGGAAGGTTCGCTCGAGTCGTCGTCGCGTACCAGGGCCCGGGTTCGGGCCATCGCCAACGGTGAGACCACCCTCGGCGAGGAACTGAGCGGCAACCTGCTCCTGCGGGCGGCCCACGGCCGGCTGCAGACGTACGGCGATCGGTTGTGGCTGCAATCGGCGTCTCGGACCGCGACAGGCCTCGACGAGCTCGCCACCGCTGCCCGGCAGGTTGGCGAGGGTGGCACCTTGTTCATCGACTACATGCAGAAGGTACCGAGTCTCGAACCGGTCTCCGAAGACGTGCGTATCGACCGCGTCGCTGCTGCGCTCAAGGAAATCGCGCTGGAGCACAACGTGGCCGTCGTCGCGGTCGTGGTCGGTGACCAGGGTGGGCTGAGCGTACGACGCATCCGCATCCAGCACGTCAGGGGCGCATCGGGCGTTGCCTACGAATCCGACGTCATCCTCATGCTCAACGAGAAGCACCTTGCGGTCTCGAAGCGGCACAGCGCCTTTGACGCACTTGCTGCCGAAGGTTTCAAGCAGCGGGTCGTGATGAGCATCGACAAGAACCGGCACGGCCCAGATGGCATCGATCTCGAGTTCCGCAAGGAATTTCTGCACTTCCGGTTCGACCCTGACGGCGGGTATGTGGACGAGCAGCTCATCGATGACCTGATGTTCCCCGAGTGACGGCGGCCTTCACCCGGCTGCTGTCCGGTAGTGGACGGGCGACAGCAGAGTTTCACGACCACGCATGTCGTTGACACGGCGAGCCCTCACGGCGACTTGATCAGCGGTCCCTACGGGAGCAAGGGCTCCGAGCGCTTGAGGAACGCCGCCATCTGACCCCTCGTGACGTGTGCGTCCGGGCAGAACCGGTCGTTGGTCGGCGGGTTGCATCCCTTGGTGATCCCTGCTGCAGCGAGTTTTTCGATGTCCGCCTCGAACACGGAATCGTCGTCGTCGATGAAGTCCACCGTGCCTTGGTCCGTCAGGCCAAATGCCCGCTTCAAGAACGCCGCCATCTGACCCCTGGTCACCGGGTTGTCCGGGCAGAACCGGTCGTTGGTCGGCGGGTTGCATCCCTTGGTGATGCCCGCGGCGGCCAGCTTCTCGATGTCGGCTTCGAAGATCGAGTCGTTGTCGTCGATGAAGTCCGTGTCGCCCGAGTCGGTCAGCCCCAGCGCTCGCACCAGGAAGGCCGCCATCTGGCCGCGGGTGACGAAGCTGCTCGGACAGTATTTCGTTCCGCCACATCCCTTCGTGATCCCCTCTTCTGCGAGCCAGATGATGTCGTTGAGGAACGTCGAGCTGCCCGTATCCGAGAAGCCGATCAGCTTGACGACGTAGCCTTTGTCGGTGCCGGACACGACGGAGACCTTGGTGCCGTGCGCCACCAGCGTCGCCCCCTTGTCCAGATCCATACGGGCGGACTCGCCCGCCGCGGTGACATGATCGATGGCATCGGCGGAAGGCGGGTAGCTGAACACCCCGGCCGCGGTGCCCCAGCACACCGACGGGTTGTTCGGGTCACCGCAGATCTGCTCGATGTAGTGGGCGCTGACACCTTGGAACTCGTCGGGGATCGCGTCGATACCGAAACTTCGGCGGGCGTCGAGGGTGACGAATGAGTACTCGACATCGGTCGGGAACACGACCATCTGGATGCCGGGCTTGCCGGTCGGGGCAATCGTGACGGTTTCGACTCCGCCCTCGTACACCAGCACGTCCGCGGGGGGGATCCAGCCGGACCGGTAGCGGTTCCACGCTACGGTTCCGTACGGCGAGTCCACCCGATACGTGAAGTCGGCGATGAGGTTGCCGGACATGACGTCGATGGGATTGTCGTACTCATTGGTCTCCGTCGAGTACGAGTGCGGCCAGCCCAGGGTGTGTCCGATCTCGTGGACTGCAGTGGTGAGGTGCGGCTCGTCGTTGGGCGGGATGAAGTCCGGGGGAGACACGGAGCCGCCGTCGACGACCGCCCAGCGGTTGTTGGCCGGGAACGTGGAAGGACCGGTGCTGCCGTCACAGGGCAGCGCGCAGAAGAACCCTGAGGTGGCGAGTCCGCCGTTCTGCGCGTTGTTGAGCACCGCAATGATCCCGTTGTCGCTGGTGACCGGATTGGAGGCCTTGATCTTGTCGACACAGTCGAATTCGTCGTTGGCGTCGGATGTCACGGTCTTGCGTGCGGTGAACACCGGGTTGTATGCGCCCTCGGAGTTGGCCGTGAAGTAGTCCTTCACCTCCCCGTTGAGCACCGCCGTGACGTCATCGAGATTTGCGCTGCCGGGTGCTCCCGACCAGGTGCACACGTAGACACCGATCTTGTCGGTGCCAAGCGTGTAGCGGCGGCTCTCGAGCGGGTAGACGACGAGACCGAGCGGGTCCCCGGTGAATTCATCCCCTGCGGCAACGTATTGCGCAGATTCGGGAGGCTGCTGCAGGACGACATCGTTCTCGATCGTGGTGGTGCGATAGGCACGCCCGGCGTCGGTTTCTACGAAATCCCAGAAGAAGTCGTCCTCGCCGAGCCCTGCGGTGAGACGTTCGTGGTCGTCTCCGTCTGCGGCCGCGGCCGCCGCGGGTAGCAACGTGGTCGTCACCGCTGCCACCAGCATCATGACGACAATGCGCCGTCCTGGTCCCTTGCGCATATGCCCCCCTCTTTGAGCTGCTCCGGAGCCGGCTGGGAAACCTTAGTGCGCGGGCCCATCAACGTCCGCCGGTCGCACCCGCACCGGCTTGACCACGGTATGCGGAAACCACCTGACAGCGCAAAGGCGCACGGAGCCGGCCCGGACGGGGGTCGGAGCGGGCCGACTCCGATTGCGCCGACCTGAGTCAGTTCCGCCAGAGGGCTCGCTCGATCATCATGTCCGGAGGGTTGGGCACGTGCTCCAGGTTGCCGTTGCCGCCGATCTGATAGCAGGTGTACTCCATCGTCCACGGGTCCGTCGCCGCACACTCGATGCGGTTGGCCGTCTTGTTCTTCGCAAATGCGAGGAAGAAGCCCGGCTCCGCATATTGCCGAACGGCGTTGGCAGCGCCAGGAGATACAGTCTTCGTGGCCAAGGGGTCGGTGAAGTACTCCCCTGAACCGAGCGCATGGTCAGCATCGAAGATGAAGTCCGACTGCCACGACGCCATGCCGAGGGTCCGCCTGGTGGCGTTGTCGTCGAGGACGTCCCTCACCACCACCGAGTTGCAGACCACGCTCGTGCAGTGGGACATCGGGTCCCGTATGTCGAAGCTGTGGTCGAACTCAGGCATTCCCAAGTTGAATGTCGTTGTCGTCTCGGCACGGGAATCCCACCGCTCGTAGTTGTTGGAGTCGGCGCCTACGTTGATCTCCCGGAACTGCAGGTTCTGCTCCGTGGAATTGGCCAGCGCAGGCATCGAGTAGCCGCAGTTGCTGGGCAGCAGCACGTCACCGCCGCTGTCTCCTGTGGCGAACGCCGCTCCGTAGTCCGCCTTGAAGGCAGCCGAGTACTTCTCGGTCCCGGCATCGTCGTAGACCTGAATGTAGAGCGTGTGGAACTGGGCGCACACGCGGCGCTCCGAGTGGGTGCCGGCGTGGATGACGAACCGCACCCAGTAGTCGTCGCTCATGTCGCGGAAGGTGAACTCCTTGAATCCGGCGTTGGGCTCATCCTGCGGGACCTGGGCGGCAACGTAGCCGTACCCCACCGCGGGGGCACCAGGGATGAGGGAGGGGTCCGAGCCATGCTCGTGACCGAAGTAGCACCAGTACGTCGGGTCGATCTGGGGGTGCCACGACGCATACTCTTTCCCGTCCGGTCCCACGGTCGTGTGCAGATCGTGGACCCACGCCGGGCAGGGCCGATTGGCGCTCGGTGTGGAGAAGCCCTCGGGCGTCGTGGGCTTCTTGCTGGCTTTGCCGTCGGCTTCCGCCAGCAAGACGAGGTACATCTCGCGCCAGTCCTCGGTGAAATCGACGCTACCGAGCACGACCTCGCCGGCTGGATAGTCCCTCTCGTAGACGGGCACGAGGTCCCCGTCGATCGAGACGGTGCCACCGGTTTCCCAGCCGGACAACCATGCGGGAAGCGGCAGGTCGTCACGCCACACGACGGCGACGCGGGCATCACGGTTCAGCTCGAAGTGGAACCAGTTGTCCTTCTTCGGCAAGTTCTTGTACTCCCACTTGGTGGAGGGCGAAAGCACATCCCAGCCCCCGTAGCGGCCGGTGCTGTCGATGGTCTGCGCGTCATCGTGGTCCGGCTCGATGTCCATGTTCTTCTTGAAGCCGCGGGGCCAATACTGCATTCTGTCGACGTCGACCTGGTTGCCCTCGTCCGGCTCGAGGACGTGGTAGCGAGCGACGAGCGGTAGATCGGCTACGGACGGAGAAAAGGCTGCGTCGACAGACTTCGGCAGGTTGAGCGCTCTGGTCAAGAAGGCCGCCATCTGACCGCGGGTAACTCTGTCGTCGGGGCAGAAGCGGTTGTTGGCGGGCGGGTTGCAGCCCTTCGTGACGCCCTCGTACGCCAGCTTCTCGATGTCGGCCTCGAAGGTGTGACCGTCGTCATCGACGTACGTGTTTCCACCGGCCGAGTCCCTGTAGTTGAGGGCGCGCACCAGAAATGCCGCCATCTGCCCGCGAGTCAGCTCGGCCTCGGGGCAAAAGCGGTTGTTGGCGGGCGGGTTGCAGCCTTTGGTGATCCCGGCTGCTGCCAGCTTCTCGATGTCGGCCTCGAAGATCGAGTTGTTGTCATCGACAAAGTCGACGCTGCCGCGATCCTCCAGGTCGAGGGCCCGGGCCAAGAAGGCGGCCATCTGGCCGCGGGTCACGTGGTCGTTGGCGCAGAAGAACGTGTAGTCGGGGGGGTTGCAGCCTGACGTGATTCCTGCGTTGGCGAGGGCTTCGATGTCCTTCTCGAACACGGACTCGTCGTCGTCCCAGAAACCTTGTCCGGCCCGGGCGGGTGCCGTCCCGATCGCAACGAGCGATGCAACGAGGGCAAACGCAAGGAACGTGCGCACGAACAATGGCGACAGGCGTAGTGCCATGAGTGGTCTCTCCCCTTTCCACCCGAGACATCACCTCACGAGAGGCTGTGTCGAGTGGTCACCGTAGCGGAGATTCCCAATCTGTCGAGTCGTTGCGGAGCTCGCTGCGCTCGCCGTATCCCGTATCCCGTATCCCGTCCCGGGCCCGGTGTCACTCGATGGGCTTGGCGAGGTCTTCGATGACTTCGGCGCCGAGTTCGACAAGGGCCTCTGGGGAGATCTTCACCTTGATCGATCGGGAGCCGCCGCCGAGGATGACCCAGTCGAGATCCATGATGCGCTGATCCACATACAGAGGGAGACCCCCTGGGAGGGCAAACGGCGTGACCCCGCCAACAGCCATGCCGGTCAGTTCCATCGTCAAGTCTGCGGGGGCAAACGACACCTTGCGCACCCCGAGCAGGCCCCGTACCCGGCTGTTGACATCAAGGCGCGTCGTGGCCAGAACCACACATGCGGCGTTGTGGCCTGGTGGGCGGCGGGATGCCACCAAGATCGTGTTGGCACTCTTGTCCAGTGGATAGCCGTAATGAGCGCAGAACTCGGCCGTGTCTGCGAGAGCAGGGTCGCAGTCGACGATCTCGTGCTCCGGGTCGAATGCCGCGGCGGCAGCCCGTACCCGCGCCTCGATGTCTGCAGGCGTCGCGTCAGTCTCCAAATCCGACCCCGAGCGATCGGGCGGTGGCGATCCACGGATGGTCCAGGGGGACGTGCTTGCGCCGCCCGGCCACCTCCTCGAGCGGCACCGGAACGGCCTCGTCACCCCGCAGGGCCACCATCACCCCGTCGACGCCGTCGGCCACGAGATGCGCGGCCGCGGTACCAAGCCGGGTCGCCAACAGACGGTCGGCCGGCGAAGGCGTGCCGCCCCGCTGGACGTGCCCCAGGATCGTCACCCTGGCCTCGAGTCCCGTGAGCTCTTCCATGCGGTGCGCCAGGCGGTCGGTGCCGCCGTCGAGGCCTCGAGTGAGCCGGTCGTATTCGCTCTTCGCCTCAGCGGCGTCGGCGTTGTCGTCGGCTTCGCTGATCGCGGCCGCGAGCGTCTCGAGCCGATCGTGGTCGCGGCGGTCAACGGCGCCCTCAGACACCACAACGATCGAGAACGTGCTCCCCGCCGATTTGCGTTCGAGGATGGCGGACGCAATCGCGTCCACGGAATAGGGGATCTCCGGAATCAGGATCACGTCTGCTCCGCCCGCCAGGCCTGAACCCAGAGCCAGCCATCCGGTGTTGTGGCCCATGACCTCGACCACGATGATCCGATGGTGCGAGTGGGCGGTCGAATGGAGCCTGTCGATGGCCTCTGAGGCTATGCCGAGGGCTGTATCGAAACCGAAGGTCGCATCCGTTCCCCAAACGTCGTTGTCGATCGTCTTGGGGAGCGTCAGGATGGCCATGCCGTTCCGGGAGAGACGGAGTGCGTTCTTCGCCGTCCCTCCGCCGCCGAGACAGACAAGTGCGTCGAGACCGAGAGCGGCGAAGTTCTCGAGCATGACGTCGGTCATGTCCATCGTGCGGCCGCCAATCTCCATCTTGTGCGGCTTCTCCCTGGACGTGCCGAGAATCGTGCCGCCCTTGGTGAGGATGCCGGACAGCCCGTCGCTGTCGAGCCTGATGAATCGATTTTGCATCAGACCCCGGAACCCGTCCTTGAACCCCACCACATTCATGTCGTGCGAACGGATCGCTGCCTTGCCGATGCCCCTGATGGCAGCGTTGAGGCCAGGCGAATCTCCGCCTGCGGTGAGAATCCCGATCGTCTTGCCCATGGCAGGCGAGTGTAGGGGAGGTGGGGTGCCGGCCCGGACGGGATCCGGCCCCGCCGAGCGACCGTTTGAGCCCGAGCCGGCAAGATTCGACAAACCGCTTCCGAAACCGGTCCAGTCGGCTATCTTGTCGTCACCAGAGAAAGGAGGTGGTCCCCATCTGTAGTGACAGTATTCATAGGACCCTGGAGGTGGCCGAGCGCTAGGCGACCCCTAGCAGTAAGCCTCTAGATGGGTCGTCTTCTGCCAATTGCCTGCGGGCAGGCGGACAGGTAGCGACTCCTACTCGGACCACCGGAACCCGGAGACCTCGAGCTGGTCCCTCGAGGCAGCGCCAACGGCGCTGGAGTGCTCCGGGTTCTTCCGCGTCCGGTGCCGAATATCCGCGGAGCCGGCCGGGGTTGGCAGGCCGTATCGTCGGTCGCCGCTGAGCCGCACCTAGGTCGTCCGACCCAGAACCGGTTGGTTGCGGACCGCAAAAAGCGTATCCTGCTTGCCACTCCCCCTGGTGCTCGAGAGGCTGCCAGGCGTGGAGATCCAATTCGAAGACGGAAGGGACACATATGAAGCGACCGCTCAAGCTGCTCGCTGTGCTGTTCGCATTCGCCCTCGTCGTTGCCGCATGTGGTGGCGACGATGATGCGGGTGCCGACACCACGGCTGCAGGCACGGAGGCACCTGAAACCACGACGGCAGCTCCGACGGAGACCACTGCCGCTCCTGAGACGACGACCGCCGCTCCAGCTGAGACCACGACGACGGCTGCTGCCGCCGGCGGGGGATCGGCCGACGGCGTCCTGGTCATCGGCACGCTGTTGCCGGTGACGGGCGACCTCGCTTTCCTCGGACCACCTGAGGTGGCGGGCGCACGTTTGGCAGTTGAGGACATCAACGCTGCCGGCGGCGTTCTGGGAGTACCTGTCGTGCTCGAAGAGGGCGACTCCGGTGACACCAACCAGGACATCGCCAACCCGGAGGTCGATCGCCTCCTGGCTGCAGGAGCTGATGCCATCATGGGTGCGGCCAGCTCGGCCGTCTCCAAGCTGGTCATCGACAAGATCACCGGTAACAACGTGATTCACTTCTCACCTGCCAACACGTCACCCGACTTCACCACGTACGACGACAACGGGCTGTACTTCCGTACCGCACCGTCGGACCTGCTTCAGGGCAAGGTTCTCGCCGACGAGGTGGCGAAGGAAGGTAACGAGACGGTTGCGGTCCTGTATCGCCAGGAGTCGTACGGTCAAGGTCTCGCCGACGCGTTCAAGGAGAACTTCGAAGCGCTGGGCGGAACCGTTGAGCCGTTCACGGCCTATGCGGTCGACACCGAGAACTTCGACCCTGAGGTCGATGCGATCGTTGCCGCCGATACGGACGCCATCGTGGTCATCGGCTTCGCCGAGTCGGCCAACATCCTGACAACCATGCACGAGCGGGGTATTGGCCCCACAAGTGACAAGAACGTCTGGGGTGTTGACGGCAACATCGGTGGCATCGGTGCGGAGTTGACCGACCCGAGCATTCTCACCGGGATGAAGGGCACAGAGCCGAGCGTCGACCTCGGGTCGATCTCGGACTTCACCGATCGTCTCGATGGGGCGTACGAGGGTGGTGTAGGCGGCGTGTTCGCTTATGGCGCCGAGACGTATGACTCGATCATCATCGTCGCCCTGGCGGCGGAGGTCGCGGGTACCGACGACCCCGTTTCGCTTGCGGCGGAGATCAACGGTGTCACCAAGGACGGCACGAAGTGCACGTCCTTTGCCGAGTGCAAGGACCTCGTTGCCGCAGGCGAGGACATCGACTACGACGGTCAAGGTGGTCCGTACGAGTTCGTCGATGCAGGTGAGCCGGCAGCAGCCAGCTTCCGCATCGCGACCTACGACGGCGGCGAGACGCCGAACACCGACCTCGACGTCTACGTCTTCGCTTCGTAAGCAAGACGACAGACGAGTAACCAGCGAGAGGGCGGCCCACAACGGGCCGCCCTCTTCGCTATCGCTCGGCTGGCGCCTCGCTGTTCGTATCGCTCGGCTGGCGCCTCGCTGTTCGTATCGCTCGGCTGGCGCCTCGCTGTTCGTATCGCTCGGCTGGCGCCTCGCTGTTCGTATCGCTCGGCTGGCGCCTCGCTGTTCGTATCGCTCGGCTGGCGCCTCGCTGTTCGTATCGCTCGGCTGGGCCCTCGCTGTTCGCTATCGCTCGGCTGGCGCCTCGCTGTACGATTGAACGAGGGTCTTCAATCACGGAACGGGGTTTGGTAGGACTGCCGGTGTGCATGAATACCGAGATCTTCGGGTTTGGAAGCGTGCCCGGCAGCTCGTTGTTCAGACCTATGGGATCACTCGGGACTTACCGCGGTCGGAGATGTTTGGAATGACGGGTCAGCTCCGTAGATCGGCGGCGTCGATCGTGGCGAATCTGGCTGAAGGTGCCGGACGCGGTACCGATCGTGACTTCCGGAGATTTGTGCAGATGGCCACGGGCTCAGCATTCGAGTACGAGGCTCACGTGACCATGGCGTTGGACGTAGACCTCATTCCGCAATCGGTCGCCGATGTCCTGTTGGCCGAGATCGATACCATCAAGAGAATGCTCAACGGACTGTCAACATCTCTCGAAACTTGAAACGGCGAATCTGCTTCTTTTTCGATGAGGGAGCGAAGCGACCGTACGAAGAGCGAGGCCGCCGAAGTGATACGAAGTACGTCCCAGCTCAGAGGCCACGGTGGAGGTGTGACCACTCAGCTGCAGCGTCGTCAGTCGACCTTGGCCAGGGTTCCCAGGTACAGCTCGATCACCTTGGGGTCGGTGAGGAGGGACTGGCCTGTGTCGGTGTAGGCGTTCTGGCCTTGGTCGAGGACGTAGCCGCGGTCGCAGATCTGGAGGCAGCGGCGGGCGTTCTGCTCGACCATGATGATGCCGACACCGGTGCGGTTGATCTGCTTGGTGCGAATGAACACTTCGTCCTGCAGCGCAGGGGAGAGTCCGGCGGAGGGCTCGTCGAGCAGCAGCACCTTTGGCTCCATCATGAGTGCCCTGCCGAGGGCGAGCATTTGCCGCTCGCCGCCGGAGAGTGAGCCGGCGCGTTGCTTGAGGCGCTCTCCGAGCCTCGGGAACATGCCTGTGACCACGGCGATGCGCGCCTTGGCGGTCTTCGGGCGCAGGAACACCCCCATCTCGAGGTTCTCCTCGACGGTGAGGCTGGGGAAGACGTTGTTGACCTGGGGCACGTAGCCGATCCCGCGCTCTACCAGCTCGTGCGCAGTCAGGTTCGTGATGTCTTCGCCGGCATACGTCACCTTGCCCGAGCTGATGGTGAGCAGGCCAAGGAGTGCCTTGATCATGGTTGATTTTCCTGCCCCGTTTGGCCCGATGATCCCGACCAGCTCTCCTTGGGCGAGGGTCAGGTTGACGCCGTTGAGGATGTTGACGCGAGGCACGTAGCCGGCGACCACGTTGTCGATGACGATGAGAGGCTGAGCTGCGGTTGCGTCAGTCACGGTGATGGTGCTTTTCTTCCTCGATCTCGGCGACGATGTCGTGGTCTTCCGCGATCTCCTCGGCGACGATGATCTCGTCTTCCTCGATCCAGTCGAGTTCCTGTTCGAGGTCGAGTGGCGCGTCGTGGTGCGTGCCGAGGTAGGCATCGATGACGGCCTGGTTCGAGGTGATCGTTGAATGTGGTCCTTCGGCAATGATCGCACCTTCGGCCATGACGACCACCCAGTCGGAGATGTCGCGCACAACGTCCATGTCGTGCTCGACGAACACGACGCTGATCCCCTCTTCCCTGAGATCCTTGACGTGGTGGAGCAAGTCTTGGGTGAGCGCAGGGTTCACCCCTGCCATCGGCTCGTCGAGCATGATGACCTCGGGTTGTGACATGAGCGCCCGCGCCATTTCCAGCAGCTTGCGCTGGCCCCCCGACAGGGTCCCGGCGTACTCATCGCGCATGTGGTCGAGCTTGAAGCGGCCGAGGAGATCGTCTGCTCGCTTTTCGATCTCACGGTCCTGCCGCAGCCACAGCGGCGGCAGCACAGCTCGCCAGAACGATTCGCCGCCTTGTCTCTGGGCGCCGAGTTTCATGTTCTCCATCACGCTCAGCTTGGTGAGTGACTTGGTGAGCTGGAACGTGCGGACCATTCCCCGCCGGGCGAGCAAGTGCGGGGACTTGCCGTCGATCGAGGTGCCGTTGAACATCGTGTGACCCGTGTCCGGTGCATCAAAACCGGTGAGCAGGTTGAAGAAGGTCGTCTTCCCGGCACCGTTCGGCCCGATGAGGCCGGTGATGACGCCCCGTTGGATCTCGAGGTGGTCGACATCGACGGCGACGATGCCGCCGAAGGCCCGGCGCATGCGGTCGACGACAAGGATCGGATCCGGCTTGGCGACACCAGGCTCGTTGGCAAGCGTCCCAAGGCCGGTTGCGTCGATCGTCACGGGTGCGGCGTCATCTGGCATCCAGGGCCATCTCCTCTTTCGAGCCAAAGATACCCTGCGGTCGATACACCATCAGCAGAATCAGTGCGACGCCAACGATCCAGAAGCGAATCTGATCGACTTGGCTCGGGTCCATCACCGAGGTGGGAACGACCCCCTCATCCACCAGCTGGCGGCCGAGGTTCTGCACGAACGTGATCAGACCCCAGTAGATCATCGCACCGGCGATGGGTGCCCACACCTTGCCGACCCCACCGACGATCAGGACCAACCAGAAGAAGAAGGTGAGCGGGGCAACGAAGAAATCGGGCTGGATCGTGGCCTTGCCGATGGCATCGACCATGCCCGCAAACCCGCCGATGACACCACCGAGTATCAAGGCTTGCATCTTGTACCAGTACGCGTTCTTGCCGAGGGCGAGGGCTGCGTCCTCGTCCTCTCTGATGGCCTTCACGACCCGGCCCCACGGGGCGCGCATCAGCAAGATACACCAGGAGAACGGCGAGCAGCGCGACGGCCCAGCCGATCACAATCGCAAAGAACTCCGAACCTCGGTATTGGATAGGCCCGATGCCGTATGACTGACTGGGGTCGAAGGGATTGAGAGCGCGGAATGGCCCGATGAACTCGTTCAGTCCTTCTGCGCCACGTGTGATTCCGCGCAGAGCAGTTGAGCGCGCCATCAGCCGGACGATCTCGCCAGCGGCGATCGTCACGATGGCGAGGTAGTCGGCGCGTAGCCGCAGGGTGGGGAACCCGAGCAGTAGAGCAAAAACCGTCGCAAAGAGCATGCCGACGATGACCGCCAGCAGCACGTTGTCCTGGCCCCAGTAGGTGACGGTGAGGCCCATGCCGTAGGCGCCCATCGCCACAAATCCCACCTGACCGAAGTTGAGGAGGCCGGCATAGCCGAAGTGGACGTTCAGCCCGATCGCGGCGATGGCGTACACCGCAGCGTTGAGACCGAACATCTGACTCACGGTCTGGTCGAAGATGAAGCCCCAGTCGATGGCTGCCAGGAACATCGTCAGCCCACCCTTTCCTTACGGCCCAAGATGCCCTGGGGCCGAATGATGAGCACGACGATCAGCACGACCAGGGCGCCGACATTCTTCAGCTCGGTCGGAACGAAGAGCGTCGAGACCTGGATTCCGATACCGACGAGCACCGAGCCGACGAGGGCGCCGAACGCCGTGCCGAGGCCGCCGAGAATCACGCCGGCGAAGACCAGGAGCAGGGTGCGAAAGCCGATGTTCCAGCTGACCTGCTCGGTGAGCCCGAGAAAGACACCGCCAAGCGCGGCAAGCGAGCCACCCAGCGTCCAGACAAAACGGATCACCCTCTGCACGTCGATGCCAGACGATTCGGCGAGGTCGCGGTTGTCGGCGACGGCGCGCATGGCCTTGCCCATACGGGCATAGATCAGGAACAGACCGACCCCGACCAGCACGATGATGGAGAGCGCGCCAACCACCAGGTCCTTCGGTGTGATCTGGACGATCCAGATGTCGATCGCCGATTGCGCCGTGTAGTCCTTGAAGAAGCGCGGACTCCCGCCGAACCCGAAGAGGAACAGGTAGCGCAGCACCAGTGCCAGTCCGATCGTCACCACCATCTGAGAGATGAGCCCCGTGCCTCTGCGTCGCAGCGGCCCAAACAGGAACTTGTCGAGCCCCCACCCAAGCCCTGCACCTGCGGCGACGGCGAACAGTGCGGCGATGGCGAGGTTGACGCCCGCCCCAAATGGTGGTGGCCAGCCATCCATGAACCCAAACAACGCGGCGAAACCGAAGAAATTGAACATGTAGGCGATCAGCATGCCCCAACCGACCATCTCGCCGTGAGCGAAGTTGACGAGGCCGGTGGTGCCGAAGATCAAGGACAGGCCGATCGCCGCCATCGCAATGATCAGCCCGAGCTTGAGGCCTTCAACCGTGAGCTGGAGAACCTGGCGCAATGTGATGTCACCAAACAGGCCGCCGCCGGATTCGCCACCGGCGTCGCCGGTCGTCGTCGCAAAGATCGTGCGCCCTGTCTGGCCCGCTTCCACGTTGACGGATGCGGGGTTGCGCTCGGGGTTGCGCAGGGCGATTCCCTCGGGCAGAGTCTCCTCGTCGATGAGGACGCTGTACACGCCCGGGCCCGGCAGCTCAACGACGAACGTGCCCTCGATGTCGGTTGCGGCTTCACCGACCACGTTGCCGGCGTCGTCGGTGACCGTGACGTTGACGCCGACGGCAAAGGTCTCTTCACCGCTCTCGGGGTCGTCGTACCGAATGGTGCTGGTGACCGACTCGCCGCCTTGAGCAGAGGCCATTGCAGGGAAGAGAGCGAGGACTGCGGCGATGGCTGCCAGCGCTGCGAGCAATCCAACGCTTCGCTTCATATGTGCAGCGCCTCCTCCAGCGACCTCTTGGTCAGGGATCGGCACGTTAGCTGTTCGACTTCCCCGTTTGCGACCGGACCTGTGACATCGGTTGCCGAATCGGTAGTGTCACGGCATGGACTTCCACAGGTATCTCGAGTCGACGCGTGCGGACGGTGATCGCCTGGCTGCGGCAGCCGAGCTCGGGTTGCAAGCCCCCGTTCCGTCGTGTCCAGGTTGGACTGTCGCCGATCTCGTGGCCCACACGGGCGTCGTCCACCGCCACAAGACCCAGATCGTGGGCGAGGGCTGGATGGACGACATGCCTGAGCCGGCCGATCCGCCCGACAGCGACCTGATCGCGTGGTTCCGTGACGGTCTCGACGAGATGCTGGCTCTGCTGGCGGCGCACGATCCTGCCGAGCCCATCGCGACATGGCTGCCTGAGGACCAGACCGTGGGGTTCTGGTACCGGCGGATGGCGTGTGAAACCGTCGTGCACCGGATCGATGCTGAGCTGGCCCACGGGGTCGTCACACCCGTCGATCCAGACCTTGCCGCCGACGGGATCGATGAGATCCTCACCGTGATGATGACGGGATACCCCGAGTGGGCGGACTTTCGTGCCCTCGACCACACGGTTCGTGTCGAAACCACCGATACGGGTCACAGCTGGACGCTGCAGTCGGGCTTTTTCTCGGGAACATCGCCCAACACCGGCACTACGTACGGCGACGAGCCGACGTACGTTCTCACGGAGGATGCGACTCCGGACACGGTGGTCGCAGGAGAGGCCGAGGACATCTTCCTCTTTCTCTGGGGCCGGCGCCCCGACGACGGGCTTGCGGTTGCAGGCGACGCCGCGGACCTGGAGAAGCTGCGGACGGTTGCTGCAGATTCGACGCAATGACACCGGACACGCACTCGACAGCGGCGCCGCGGGTCTCGAGCGAGATCGGCGCCCTCAGGACGGTCATGGTGCACCGGCCGGGTCTGGAGATCGCCCGCATCACGCCCGACAACAAAGAGGCGTTGCTGTTCGACGATTTGCTGTGGCTGGAGAGGGCCCAAGAGGAGCACGACCGCTTCGTGGCAGCCATGGAGGATCGTGGCGTCGAGGTCTTGTACTTCGAGAAGCTCCTCACGGAGGCCCTCGTCAGGGCCGACGTGCGCCGCGAGCTGATCGAGGAGGTGATCACGCCGGCTCAGTGTGGCCCGCGCGTCGCTGAGCGTCTCGTTCCCGCCTTGATGGAGGCACCGCCTGAGGTGCTCGTCGACGTGCTCCTCGGTGGCTTGCTGGAGAGCGAGCTCGAGCAGTGGGGTGTCGACCACCTCTTCGCCGATCTCGTCGCCGACCGCTTCCACTATGTCCTGCGGCCGCTTCCCAATCTCTTGTTCATGCGCGACAACGCGGCGTGGATCAACGACGGCCTCAGTCTGAACGTGCTGGCTACCCCCGCAAGGGCTCGCGAGTCGTCCTACATGCGAGCGATCTATCGCCATCATCCGCGTTTTGCGGGCGTGCGCTTCCCGGTGTGGTTCGGTGCCCATCCCGACGACGTGTATCCGGCGACCCTCGAGGGTGGCGACGTGTTGGTGCTTGCAGAAGACACCGTGATGGTCGGTCTCGGAGAACGCAGCTCGCCGTCTGCGGTTGAGCTGATGGCCAGACGCTTGTTTGCCGCAGGGGTGATGCGACAGGTGATCGTCGTGCACCTTCGCCACGATCGCTCGGTGATGCACCTCGACACCGTGTTCACCATGGTCGATGTTGACAAGTTCAACGTGTTCCCTGGTCTATTGGAGAACGTCGACGTCCACCTCATCACGCCGGGACCCGCCGGCACGGTTCGGGTCGACCACCCGCACGACCTGGTCACCGCCCTGACCGAAGCGCTCGATCGCGGGAAGCTGCAGATGATCCCCACCGGCGGGGACGCCATCGGGCGGCTGCGGGAGCAATGGGACGACGGCAACAACACCCTGGCGCTCGCTCCCGGTGTGGTGGTGGCCTACCAGCGCAATCAGGAGACCAACCGGCGCCTCAGGGATGCGGGCGTAGAGGTCATCGAGCTCGACGCTTCCGAATTGTGCAGGGGGCGCGGCGGCTCGCGGTGCATGACTCAGCCGCTGCTGCGGGACCCGATCTGAGCCCTGGGGCAAGCGCTCCGCGGGCCGGATTCGGTATAGCCTTCCCTTATGGACGAGGTCACTGTCGCCACCTACCTCTACAGAGGAGAAGCAGAGATTGGCCTCTTGCTTCTGGCCGCTGCGGGTATTCCGGCTCGGGTCGTCGCGGATGACGAGGGTGGGTTGAGCCCAGGCTTCTTTGTCGAGCACCGGGTCAGGCTGGTCGTGCTCGGAGAGCACGAGGACGCAGCCGGTGCGGTTCTGCAGGCAGAGGCGCCGGGATGATTCGGCTGCCGCGCCAGATGCACGATGCGATCGTCATGCACGCGCACTTCTGCTCGCCGTACGAAGCGTGTGGGCTGATCGCTTTCGACGAGACCGGGCGTCCCCGGATGGCGTACTGCCTCACCAACGTGGAACGCTCGCCGCGCCATTTCACGGTGGCGCCGCAAGAGCATTTCGGGGCGCTGCGTCACGCCGAGCGCCACGGATGGACGATTGGCGGCGCTTTTCACTCGCATCCGCATGCGGAGGCGCGACCGTCGCCCCGCGACGTGGCAGGAGCGCTGGATCCCGATTGGGTCCACCTCATCGTCGGTCCGCTCCGGGCGCCCCGGCTGCGCGCCTTCCGCATACGGGACGGCTCCTCCCGTGAGCTCGCCATCGCTCTGGTTTGAGCCGGCAGTAGCCTGCAACACGTGAACGATGTTGGGCAAGAACTGACGCCGCGCCATGTCCTGTATGCCCTCGTCGGTGCGGCGTTGCTTCTCGTGATGGGCGTCTTTGTCGCTGCGTCTGGGTTGATCGTCCCGCCGTGGGGGACGGCCGTGCTGGTCGGCGTCTGGCTCCTCGCCGTCGTCATGGCACTGCGATCTTGGCGCGAGAAGATGTTTGCGCCGGTCATGTGGGGCGTGCTCGTCGGTCTGTTCTGGATCGCGTTCGTGGCGTTCGGTGGCGGTGTGCTCGGCTGGACGGCATGAGCCTGACGCTCACCGTCCTCGGCTGCAACGGAAGTGGACCCGCCCCTGACGCCCCGGCTTCCGGCTATTTCGTCCAATCGGCGACCACGACGCTCTGGATGGATGCGGGAACCGGCACCTTCATGCGGCTGGCAGACATCATGGATCCGGCCGCCCTCGACGCAGTCGCGATCAGCCATCTTCACGCCGATCATTGCGCCGATCTCTTCGGGCTCATCCACTACGTGTTGTATCGCACCGGTCGGCCGGAGCAATTGCCGGTGTTTGTGCCTCCCGGTGCGGTTGGCAAGATCGCCGCTTTTCTGGATGCAGACGACGATCATCCGCTGTGGTCCGTCTTTGCATTCGACGAGGTCGAGGATGGGGGCGTGCGCCACGTCGGCGACATGACGCTGCTCTTTGCGGCGACGACACATTCGGTGCCGACCAACGCCATCCGTGTCGAGTCGGAAGGCGCCTCGCTCGTGTTCTCGGGCGACACGGGGCCGGGTGGTGGCTTCCCCTGGTTGGCGCATGGGGCCGCCGTCGTGCTGGCTGAGGCGGCGCTCAGCGGAAACCGCGACGAAGGGGCATATCCGTATCACTTGTCCGGGGCCGAAGTCGGGCAGATCGCCAAGGAGGCCGGGGCGAGCCGGCTGATCGTGACACACCTGGCGCCTACGCTGCCGGAAGCTGAGATCGTGGAACAAGCGGCGGCTGTGTTCGAAGGTCCTACCGAGGGGGCGACCCCAGGCCTCCGCATCAGTATCGACTGAGGAAGGCGGCGGCATGCGCGTAGGTAGAGGACGAGACGAATTGCGACCGGTGGTCATCCAGCGGGGGTTCACCGATATGACGCCTGGGTCGGTACTGATCGACATGGGCCGGACCCGGGTGTTGTGCACCGTTTCGTTTGACGAGGACGTGCCACCGTGGATGCGCGAGTCCGGTGAAGGCTGGGTCACGGCGGAGTACTCGATGTTGCCGGGCTCCGGCACCGAACGCATCTCGCGACGCTCACTCAGCAGCGGCCGCACCAAGGAGATCCAGCGCTTGATCGGGCGCTCCCTGCGTGCGGTTGTCGATCTCGAAGCCATGCCGCGGCTGACGGCGAGGGTGGACTGTGACGTCCTCCAAGCCGACGGGGGCACACGCACCGCGTCCATCACAGGGGCATGGATCGCTCTGGCAGACGCATTCGACACGCGGGTTGCGGAAGGGAAGCTCGAGGCAAGCCCGATCTCCGACCACGTGGCCGCGGTGTCTGTGGGGCTCTTCGGCGATGAGGTGATGCTCGACTTGGCGTACACCGAAGATGTTGCCGCTGATGTCGACTGCAACATCGTGATGACGGGCGACGGCCGCCTGGTCGAGGTGCAGGGCACTGCCGAAGGCGATCCGTTCACCCGGGAGAACCTGTCGGCGATGCTGGACCTCGCGGCTGCAGGAATCGGCGACCTCGTCGATCACCAGGCGGCGGCGCGTCGGTGATGCCGGTGGATCGGATTGTCGTTGCTTCGCAGAACCTCGACAAGATCCAAGAGATCGAGGCGGTGCTGGCCGAGATGATCCGTCCGATCCGGGTCGTCACCGGGCTGACGTGGCCCGAGGTCGCCGAGACGGAGCCCACCCTGGCGGGGAACGCCATCCTGAAAGCCGAGGCGGTGTTTCGAGCAACCGGGATACCCGCCCTTGCGGACGACACCGGACTCGAGGTCGATGCGCTCGGAGGCGAACCGGGCGTCCACACGGCGCGGTACGCCGGACCAGATGCATCGTACGCCGACAACGTCGCCAAGCTCCTTGCCGAGATGGCAGGCAGGGCGCCGCGCAACGCTCGGTTCCGCACCGCGGTTGCGCTCGTCGACGGTTCTGGTCCGCCGCTCGTCGTCGAAGGCGTCCTCGAGGGCAGGATCGCGCCGGCTCCGAGGGGCAGTGGCGGGTTTGGCTACGACCCGATCTTCGAGGTGGATGAGCGCACGCTCGCCGAGATTCCTGCGAGCGAGAAGAACCGGATCTCCCATAGGGCACTCGCCCTGCGTGCCTTTGTCGAGGCTCTCGCCGCCCGCGCGTGAACGCCATGGGCAGGCCGTCGCTCCGCAGCGACGCTGCCGCCGATACGCTTCGGGGGGAGGTTCGATGGCTTCGCTCGATATTGCAGACCTCACCGTCATCCGCGGCACCCAGCGGATCCTCGAGAAGGTGAACCTCACCGTTGCGGACGGCGAGCTGATGGCGGTGATCGGTTCATCCGGGTCGGGCAAGACCAGCCTCCTTCGCGCCGTCGCCGGTCTCGACGAGATCGACAGTGGGCAGATCGTCATCGGAGGCGTCGTACAGGGGGCGACCACGGCGGGCCGCAACGTTGCGATGGTCTTCCAGGGAAACGTGCTGTATCCGTTCCTGGATGTGGCCCGCAACGTGGCTTTCCCGCTGGAGGTCGAACGGCGCCCCAAGGCCGAGATCAGCGAGCGAGTACACGCCGAGGGTCGAGCGCTGCACATCGACGACCTCATGGCGCGCAACCCGAACGAGCTGTCGGCCGGCCACCAGCAATTGGTGCAGATCGCACGGGCCATGGTGCGCAAGCCCGACCTGTTCCTCCTCGATGAGCCGCTGGCACGACTTGATGCGGCGCGGCGCATCTCGATGCGAGGCGAGCTGAAGATGGTGCAGCGGGGATACGGGGTCACGACGCTCTACGTGACCAACGACCCGGTGGAAGCGATGTCGGTGGCGGACCGGATTGCCGTCTTGAACCAGGGGAGCATCGAGCAGGTGGACGCACCGGAGGAGATCTATCACTTTCCGGCGACGCGGCACACTGCGGAACTCATGGGTGGGTTCAGCACACTGCGGGTCCAGGTGGAGCGAGCACAGCAGGGCGCATGGCTGGTGCACCATGGGTTCCGGCTTCGTGCCTGGGCCCCTGCCATCGAAGCCTACGTCGGGGACGCGCTGGACCTGGGTATCCGGCCCGAGTACGCGGAGGTCTCCGATAACCCCGATGCGGTCGTGCGGGTCAGGTTGGTGGATCACCACGGTGCCTACCGGCTGGTGTTGGGCACAATCGGTGACGACCCCGTCCAGGTGCGTTTCCAGGACGACTCGGTGCGTCCCGCGGACCGCCTGCCGGTGCAGTTCCGCCGCTATCTCCTCTTTGATCCGGCCACGGGAATGCGCGTCGCGACGTGAGCCCTGGCGCCGCGGCTGCGCCCTGAAGCCGTTCGGCGCTGGTCGATCGGCAGCAAGCATCGCTGCAGACTCTCGGCGGACGCAGGGGCCGCTGCGCGGAAGGGGCGATGATCCCACCGACCACCCCGTCGTGTCCTGACGTAGAGGCGACGCGGTGCTGACCCATCTCGCTACTCCGCTTTCGCTACGCTCCGCATCCGGGAGGATGCGCCATGTTCATTCCACCCCGTGCGGTGCCGGACGGCTGGCTCGACCCGGGCGGCACGGGCCTCTCCCAGGAGGGCCGCAGCCGAAGGGGCCGCATCGAGTCGCACACCAATTCCCTCGTCGGTGAGATCCTGATGGGGGTAGGAGCGCAGACGGCCGGTCGCCTCGTGACCCATCTCGCTGCACTGCCGGGCTGAGTCGCAAACCGCGCCGCTAATCCTTCGCAGAGGGAGGATGCGCCATGTTCATGTACACACCTCCAGTGCGGAGCTCCTCGATCATCTGGGTCATGCGCTTTTGTCGGGTCTCGCGCCGTTTGGCGCGGGCGATCCAGCCGACGTAGTCGTTGCGCTGGTAGTGCGGCCGGTCGGCGTAGTCAGCCATCACGCCCGCGTTCTCCAGAGCGGTGCGTACGTCTTCAGGCATCGGATTCAGTGGCCGTCTTGCCATGATCGCTCCGGTTGCCGACTCACCGTGCGGACGGAGGGACTCGAACCCCCACGGGACTATGCCCACCAGGACCTAAACCTGGCGCGTCTGCCAATTCCGCCACGCCCGCATGTCCGTACATCATCGCACGTACAAGACGGCGCGGTTCTGTCACATCGACCGTGCATCATGATGCGATGACAACAGGGCTCCCTTCCGATCTGGTTTCTGCGGTCGCAGCCTGGAGCACGCTGGACCGTGGGGACCGAGTCGAGCTCGGCCAGGCTCTGCGCAGGTATGGCCTCAGCTTCGGCGAGATTCGCAGCTTGATCCCGGTGCCGGGGTCGACACTCTCGTATTGGTGCCGGGACATTGTGCTCACCCAGCGCCAGCGCGAAGGGATCAAGGCTCGAACCCGACCGCCGATCGGGACACCGCGCGACACCCAACGCAAGCGGCGATTCGAGGTCGAGGCGCTGCGGGATCGTGCTCGACGGGACGTGGCACACCTCGTTCACGATTTCGAGCTGGGTTGCGGGCACTGTCCTCTATTGGGCCGAGGGGGCCAGGACCAAGCGGAGCTTGGAGATGGCGAATTCGGACCCGGAGGTCCTGCGGATCTTCGTGTCATGGATTGCGCGCTACCTCCAGCCGAGCCCGGAGTACTCACTGATGCTCCATCTGCACGATGGCAACGATGAGCGCGACGCACGAGCACACTGGGCCACCGAGCTGGGTCTGCCCCATGCCAATTGGCACAAGACATTCGTCAAGCCTCCGGGAACGGGACACCGCAACAACCGCCTTCCGTGGGGCGTGTGCCGCGTCCGGCTTCGGCGCAGTGCAGACGCATTCGTAACGACCATGGCGTGGATCGAAGCCCTCCACGGGCGTCTCCGGTGAGGGGACGGCCTCGTCGACTGCTAACGTCCTCGACGGGTCGCTAGCTCAATTTGGCAGAGCATCGGACTCTTAATCCGCAGGTTCCGGGTTCGAGTCCCGGGCGACCCACCACCTGCTATCCGAACCGAGACTGGTTGTCTCGATCACGTGCGGGACAGCGGGGACGGGCTGTGGCGCAGCTTGGTAGCGCACCTGCTTTGGGAGCAGGGGGTCGCCGGTTCAAATCCGGCCAGCCCGACGATCGGACACAACGCGCCCTCCTCTCGTCGTCGAGGATTCGCGTGATCCCGGTTGGCAGCTCCCCTCCAGTCACTGAGGCCATGGCACGCACGGGTCACGACCAATCTGTTCCTCTGGAGGACATCCGGGGCGAAGACGCCGAATCGCTCGTCGACATGCGTCGGTCGTGGAAGCCGGTGCTGTGGATAGGCGTCGTGACGCTACTTGCGTTCATCGTCCCTCTCCTGGTCCTGCCTGGCACGTCCGCTCGACGCGCCGACGCAAGGGCCGCAGAGCTCAGCGCCACGCTGGCTGCCCTGAATGCCGACATGGGCCCTGCCCAGCAAGCGCTCGAAGTCCTCACCGAACCAGCGTCATCGCCGGACCAATTTGCAGCGTTGCTCCCGACCATCGCGGGCATGCGCACCGATGCGGAAGCCGTGGCTGAGGATGCGGCGCGCGGTGTCCCGTTCGCCTGGCCGCTGGCGTCTTCTGAGCCGTTCGACGAGCTCGTGCCCTTCGTTCGAGATGCTCGCGGCTATGCGGCAACGGCTTCCGACCTGGTCGAGGAACTCGTCGCCGTGCTCAACTACCGCGCCGCGTATGCGGCCGTGCTCGCCGTCGGGGATCTCCCGCCGAGAGCGCCCGAACGGTTTGACAGGTTCATCTCGGAGGTCGGGGACCTGAGCGATGCGCAACAGCAATTGCTCGAGGAGTTGCCCCGGCACCCGTCCCTCGCAGACCATCGCAGTGCAGTTGGCGACGGCGTCCGGCGGTTTGAGTCGTGGACCGAGGAGTACATCCGTGCGTTGTTCATAGGCGACGAGGCGAGCGTCACTGAGCTCTTCCTCGAGTTGGAGGTCGTTCAGCGAGAGTTGGACATCGGCCTGATCAGGGCGCTTGCGGCCATCCGTTCGGAGCTCGACGCCGTGATTCTCCAGCTTGCTGACGAGCTTGCGGGGGCCATTGCGGGGCTCGGCTGAGCCGGCAACGAGGTCGGTCCGGCGGCGGAGACGGCCGAATCCGTCCGGTTGACTATCCTCCGGTCTCGCCCTGCGGATGTAGCTCAATGGCAGAGCTCCAGCCTTCCAAGCTGGCTATGCGGGTTCGATCCCCGTCATCCGCTCGATGTGCCCGCGTAGGGGAGCCGACCGGCTTTCCCGCCGGCGTGGCGCCCGTGCTGGGAGGCCGGCATGGCGCCGGATGAACAATCCAGCCCCCGTAGCTCAGAGGACAGAGCAGGAGCCTTCTAAGCTCTTGGTCGAGGGTTCGAATCCTTCCGGGGGCGCATGCCGGGTTCTGCCCCTTGCCTGTCGGCGTCAACGGGCGTGGGTGCTGGTCTCGGGACCGGACCGGGCGGCTAATCTTTCCCAATTCACATGGTGGCCGTAGCTCAGCTCGGTTAGAGCGCCTGGTTGTGGTCCAGGAGGTCGCGGGTTCAAATCCCGTCGGCCACCCCATTTTCCCGTACTGCGAATCCACGTAGTACGCAGTACGAGAGACACGGAGTACTTCCAACGTGGACACCGACGTCACCGAAGCAGGCCCGTTCGAACGCTTGCTGACCCTGCATCTCGAGGAAGAAGAGCTCGAGGACGCCAAGAACCGCGCAGCACGCAAGCTGTCCAATGAGCTGAAGATCAAGGGATTCCGGCCCGGGAAGGCCCCCCGAGCGATCGTCGAGCGGATGGTGGGGGCGGACGCCCTTCGCTCCGAGGCGCTGGACGAGGCGCTGCCTGAGCTCGTTGGGACGGCACTGCAGGACTCTGAGCTCGCTCCCGTGACGACTCCTCAGATCCAGGAGGTCAAAGACCGGGATGAGGGAGGTGTCGACGTCGAGGTGAAGATCACCTTGTGGCCCAGCATCGACGAGGTGCCGAGTCTCGATCGCAAGATCGAGGTCGACTACCCCGTGGTCGAGGACACCGAGTTGCAGGAACAAATCGATCGTGTCCGCAGCCAGTACGCCGAGCTCGAGGACGTCAGTCGCGCCGCAGACGAAGGCGACTTCGTGATGATCAACCTCTCCGCGCAACTCAACGGCGCGCCGCTCGAGGACGTCAACGCCACCGACTTGTTGTACGAGGTCGGATCGCGTTCCTACATCCCAGGTCTCGACGAATTGCTCGTGGGGATCTCTGCCGGCGAGATCAAGAAAGGTCCCGCCCAGCTGCCTCAAGGTTTTGGGGACCACGGCGGCGAGGAGGTCACGCTCCAAGTCCTGGTGAAGGGCGTGAAAGCCAAGAAGCTGCCAGAGCTCACCGACGACTGGGTGTCCGACGTCTCGGAATTCGAGACCGTCGCAGAGTTGACGGAGCAGTTGGAGAAGGGGCTGCTGGCGATGAAGCTCAACTCGACGACCGGCGTGTATCGCGACGAAGTCCTCGAGACGCTGATCGCCGAACTGGACCTCGAACTCCCCGAAGCTCTGGTGGAAGCAGAGATCGAGGCATCGTTCCACAACCTCGCCCACGGACTCCAGCAGCAGGGTTTGGATCTCGGCACCTACCTCCAGATCACGGGCCAGGATCAGCAAGCCTTCATCGATGACCTCAGGGCCGGCGCCGAACGGTCGTTGAAGACCCGCGTATTGCTCGAGGCCGTTGCCCGCGACGAGGGAATCGAGGTGGAGGCCGATGAGATCGACGCCGCCATCGCCGCCATGGCGGCGTCCTCGGGGCGGGATGGGGACGAGGTTCGGGCAGCTCTGACCGCCAGCGGTCAAGACAGTGCCCTCACCAGTGATATCCTCAGACGTAAGGCGCTGGATCGCGTGATGGAGGCTGCGATCCCCGTGGACGCCGACGGCAACCCCGTCGACTTGGCGATCCCCCTCGACGAGGATGAGGAAGAAACCCTCGACGAGGCGCCCGAAGGGTCAGAGACGGACGGAGCGCCCGAAACGGCCAAAGCGGCGGACGAGGACTCCTCCACGGAATCGGACAGAGACGCATGACCAACTGCACAACTGATTCACAAGAGGAGAGTCGCCGATGAGCTATCTCGTACCGACCGTTGTCGAACAAACCCCCAGAGGTGAGCGGGCGTTCGATATCTACAGCCGCCTCCTCAAGGAACGGATCGTGTTCCTCGGTACTCCCATCGACGACACGGTCGGCAACCTCATCATGGCGCAGCTCATCCATCTCGAAGGTGAAGATCCGGACAAGGACATCTCGATCTACATCAACTCACCGGGTGGTTCCACCACGGCGCTCATGGCGATCTACGACACGATGCAGTTCATCAAGCCCAGCGTGGCCACCTACTGCATGGGCCTGGCAGCCTCCGCGGCCGCCGTCCTGCTGGCCGGTGGCGCACAGGGCAAACGCTTTGCGTTGCCGCACTCTCGCATCATGCTGCACCAGCCTCACATCTCCGGGCTGGGGGGCCAAGCGACCGACATCGAGATCCATGCACGGGAGATTCTCAAGACCCGCGAAGACATCAACGTGATTCTCTCGATGCACACCAAACAACCCCTCGATCGGGTGCAGACGGATACGGATCGTGATTTCTGGATGGGCAGCGAAGAGGCCGTCGAGTACGGAATCGTTGACCAGGTGATCCAGGCGCGTAGTCTTGAGGCAGTCAAAGGGTAGGGAGACTCACTCGTGGCGAAATACGAAGGGACCGAGCTGCTGAAGTGCAGCTTCTGCGGCAAGTCGCAGAAGCAGGTCAAGAAGCTGATCGCCGGTCCCGGTGTGTACATCTGCGACGAGTGCATCGAGCTGTGCAACGAGATCATCGAAGAAGAGCTCGCCGAGATCGAAGAGGTCGGGTTCACCGACCTGCCAAAGCCGAGCGAGATCTTCGCTTTCCTCGACTCGTACGTCGTCGGCCAGGACCGCGCCAAACGGATCCTCTCCGTGGCGGTGTACAACCACTACAAGAGGGTGCGTGCCGGGACTCGTACCGACGATGAGGTGGAACTGCAGAAATCGAACATCCTGCTCGTCGGCCCGACGGGCGTCGGTAAGACGCTCATGGCTCAGACGTTGGCCCGCAGGCTCAACGTGCCATTTGCCATCGCAGACGCCACTGCGCTGACGGAGGCCGGCTACGTCGGTGAGGACGTCGAGAACATCCTGCTGAAGCTGATTCAAGCCGCGGACTACGACATCAAGCGCGCCGAAACCGGGATCATCTACATCGACGAGATCGACAAGATCGCCCGCAAGGCCGAAAACCCTTCGATCACGCGTGACGTGTCCGGCGAGGGAGTGCAGCAGGCGCTGCTGAAGATCCTCGAGGGCACCGTGGCCTCCGTGCCGCCCCAGGGGGGCCGCAAGCACCCCCACCAGGAGTTCCTCCAGATCGACACCACGAACATGCTGTTCGTGTGTGGCGGTGCGTTTGCCGGACTCGAAGCTGTGATCAGCAGCCGCATCGGGAACACGTCGGTCGGCTTCGGCGCCGAAGTCAGATCAGCCGAGAAGGGTCGCCCCAGCGAAGTCATCTCACAGGTGATGCCTGAAGACCTCATCAGTTTTGGGCTCATCCCAGAGTTCATCGGACGGCTTCCAGTGATTGCCACAGTCGATGATCTGGAGAAGGACGACTTGGTTCGTGTGCTCACCGAGCCGCGGAATGCGCTGTCGAAGCAGTACCGCAAGTTCTTCGAGATGGACGGCGTGGAGTTGCAGGTCACCGACGAGGCGCTGGTTGCCATTGCCGAGCAGGCAATGCTCCGCGGCACGGGCGCACGGGGGCTGCGAGCCATCATGGAAGAAGTGCTTCTCGACACCATGTACGAGCTTCCGTCCAGAACGGATATCGCTCAGGTGGTCATCGACGAGAAGGTCGTCCGCCACAAGGTGAACCCCACTCTCGTGCGTATGCAAGACCTCGTCTCCGGCGACATCCCCGAAGACTTGTCCGCATAGCCTTCGCTCCAAGCAGGCTTCGAGCGAGCCTCGAGGGCTAGAACGACCGGCGGCGAGTGATGACGTAGCTCTCGTCGTTGAACCAGACGCCGCCGTGGCGGGCGAGGACTTTGCGCGTGGCATCGACGTAGCGGCCGGACGCCAGTGCCTCGCTCAGGCGGTCCTCGCCAATTTGCGCTACGTAGCCGGCTGCGTTCCAGGCCGCCAGAATCGACGATGTCCCGATGTGTTCCTGGCGTTCCGACGGCATGGTGTTGAGCCGGTAGCGGAAGATCGCCTCTTCGTCGCTGAGCGCGGGGAACTCCAGATCAGGGTTCGTCTCCCCGAGCTGTCGTGACCCCTCCTCGAGAATGTCGGCCCTGTTGGTGACGAAGGGGTCCTCGTCCGGCCACACGCCGCGAATGATCTCGAGGCCGGGGTCGTTGCCGTGGGCGTGGATGCCGATCATGCGACCCCCGGGCGCCAGCGCCTTGGCGAGAGGCGCCACCACCGTGCGGACCTTGTGTTGGGCACTGCTTCTCGCTTGATACGGCTGTGAGGCGATCACCAGGTCGTACTCACCGTCGAAGTACCCTGCCCGCGGAATCACGTTGCGGAGGATGAACTCCCGGTCGCGGCGATAGAAGACGTGGACCGTCGGGTGGGCGGGGACGGGGTTTCCTGTCCTCGGCGAAGTCTTCACCGCCCAGTCCGCTTCGATGGTCGGGTGCGTGGCGCGGATCTGCAGTTCGAAGTCGTGGGCGCTGTCACCTTCGAGAGCATGGGTCCGCCACCGGATGTCACCCTTCGACGTGAGCCGGGTTGCATCGGCGTAGCGGAGGTTGGTGATGACGAAGACGAGCTCGGGATGCTCGGCGAAGCGGTCCGGCAGCCAACCCAGCGCATGGCGAACGTCCTCGACACTGATCTCCTTGCCGACGATCCGCCACGGCACATGGGGGAACCGCGGGTGGAGGCGCCGCATGAGCAGGCCGAGGACGGTGGCGTCGCCCATCCCGGCGTCGAAGATACGGAGCGCCCAGTCGCCGGGTTCGATCCGGTCGCTCTCCCTGGCGATCCGCTCGGCGATCTGCACCTTCTCGTCGGTCGTCGTCACGAACATCGTGAAGGCGGCACGACTGTCGAAGAAGCGTTGGGCGCCGCCGGCCGTCATGGTGTCGGGTCTCCGCTCGTCGGGGGTCGCCAACGTATCTGCGGGAGATGCAAGCCACAAGTCGTTGGGCGTCGGGCGGGCAGGGGGTGGGTCATGACCCTTTCGGGAACGATGTGTCGCTGCCCGTCCGCAGGGCCCAGGCGACGTGCCGCCCTTTGGCGGTCAGCCGGTACCGATCTCCGTCGTGTTTGACCCGTCCCATCCGCTGGAGCTTGCGCAACGAAACGTCGAGCGTGACCCCCGCAAGACGTGTCGTGCGCCGTAAAGCCTTGCGATCGAGGAGACGCCCATTGTCGAGCGCGGCAATGACCCTGCGGTCGGGGCCCGTCACGAGGGCGATTTGACCAGCGCCCCACCCTTCCAGACGTGGGTGACCCGAGCTGCGTCGCCCCAGATGTCGAGGTCGTCGATCGGGTTGCCTGCGACGGCGATGACGTCGGCGTCATAGCCCTCTCGGAGCTGCCCCGACTGGGGTGCCTGGGCGCCAAGCGTGAGTGGTCCGTTGGCCGTCGCCGCTTCTATTGCCTCGAGGGGCGTCATGCCGGCCTCGACGAGGTGGCGCACCTCGCGGGTGTTCTGCCCGTAGTGCTGCTGGAGGAAGATGTCCGAGCCGGTGGCAATCGTGATGCCCGCCGCCACCGCGATCTTCATCGCCATGGCGTGCTGGTCGGCTATGGCCACGGCCTTGCGGTACACGTAGGCCGGCAACACGGCTTCCATCTCGAGTAGCTCGGCGACGATGAACCGCGTGGGGACCAGCACGGCATCCATCTCCTTCATGAGCTCGGCGGCTTCCTCGTCGAGGTAGCTGCCGTGCTCGATCGTCCGGACCCCGGCACGCAGCGCCGCGATGATTCCGGGCTTGCCGTGGCAGTGCGCGGCGACCGCTCGCTCTGCGCGGCCTGCCTCTTCGACAATGGCACGGAGCTCCTCGTCGGAGTATTGCTGATGGATGGGGTGGTCGAGCTCGCTGGCCACTCCACCGGAAGCGCAGACCTTGATCACCGCCGCACCTTTGCGGAGCTGGCGGCGTACCGCCTTGAGGCACTCGGGGACGCCGTCGGCCAGCACGCTGAAGCTCTCCGTCTCCCCGACGCCGTTCACCCAATCGAGAGGCAGCCCATGAGCATCGGCGTGGCCCCCGGTGGTCGACAGGATCGACCCTGCACCGTAGATCTTCGGCCCGATCAAGGTCCCCTCGCCGATGACCCGATCGATGTAGATGCCGAGACCACCTACCTCCCGCACGGATGTGACGCCGGCGTCGAGCGTCCTGCGCACGTCCGCCGTTGCCCGAGCCGTCTTCACCGCGGCGATCTCCTTGAGCTCAGCCTCGAGGTTGGCCGTCAAGATCCCCGGAAAATGTCCGTGGCATTCCCACAGTCCCGGCATGACGGTGGGGACTTCCGTCACCTGATCGGCCGGTGGCGCCGTCCCTGTGGGGCCGGCGTACACGATGCCGCCGCCGTCCATCACGACAGAGCCGTTTTCGATCGGCTCGCCCTTCCCGGGGATCAACAGGTCTGCATCGATACGAGTCGCCACGGGTCAGCTCCTTTGAGTGCTCGGCGGCAGCGTAGGCGACCGACAGCACCCCAAGCAGTTTTGGCGCCTCAACTCCAGCGCAGACCGGCGATGTCTCCGACGTCAGAGGCGTTCAGCATCCCTTCGATGGCCGCGCAAGCATTGCCGATGACGTCTGGAGCCGCGGGGTCGAGCCGTTGCCGGGGCCGAAGCTCGGACAGGCGGGTGAGTACCTCGCCTACCTCGTCGCCGCAAGCTCTTGCGGCACGCTCCGCCGTGGCCACCGAACGACGCCGTCCGCTCCGCTCGTGCTCGTCGCGGAACCGGCAAGAGCGGTCCGGAAGACGACATTGGTGCGGGGCCCCCTTGGGCGGCGGCCCGGAGGCAGGTCATCAAAGTCGTCGACCAGGCCGGGAATCACCAGGCGCGCCTTGACGGTGAGCGTGACCTCGACTCGGTACCCGATTCCCGGTCGTTGGGTCTGGGTTTCGTCGAGCTGGACGCGGATGGATGCCATGGTCCTCCTCCTCGGTCACCCAGCCGACTCTACGCACCGATCGGGAAGGCCCGCCGGGGCCTATCATTCCTGCCTCGCAGCGAGGTGAACGGATGACCGATGAAGCCAACGTACGACCCGAAGGACGTCGAAGCGCGTTGGTACGACGTGTGGGAGAGTGCCGGCGCATTCCGGCCTGAGATCAACCCGGACGGCGAGCCGTTCTCGATCGTCATCCCGCCGCCGAACGTCACCGGTGTTCTCCATACCGGCCATGCACTCAACCTGTCCATGCAGGACGCCATCATCCGGCGCAAGCGGATGCAGGGCTACGCCGCGTTGTGGCTTCCCGGCTCCGATCACGCGGGAATTGCCACCCAGAACGTCGTGGAGCGTGAGCTGGCTGCCGAAGGACTGACTCGTCACGACCTGGGTCGCGAGGCGTTCGTCGAGCGAGTGTGGGCCTGGAAGCAGCGTTCCGGCGGCACCATCACCGAGCAGATCAGAACGTTGGGGTTCTCCACCGACTGGACTCGGGAGCGGTTCACGCTCGACGAAGGTCTGTCGCAGGCGGTGCGCGAGGTCTTCGTCACGCTTTACGACGAGGGGTTGATCTACCGCGGCAATCGCATCATCAACTGGTGTCCCCGCTGTCACACGGCCCTGTCCGAGATCGAGGTCGAGTACGAGGACGAGGCGGGCGAGCTCGTGCACATCCGGTACCCGCTCACCGCGGGGGACGGGGAGGTCGTCGTTGCCACCACCCGGGCGGAGACGATGCTGGGCGACACCGCAGTGGCGGTGCACCCGGACGATCCGCGATATGCAGATGCCGTCGGCAAGACCGTGCGCCTTCCGCTCCTCGACAGAGAGATCCCGATCGTGGCCGACGCCGCCGTCGACCCCGGATTTGGAACCGGTGCGGTCAAGGTCACGCCCGCCCACGATCCCACCGACTACGAGATCGGCGAGCGCCACGGTCTGGAGCAGATCGTGGTGATCGACACCGAAGGCAACATCACCGCAGCGGGGGGACGGTTCGCCGGTCTCGACCGGTACGAGGCGAGGGAGGCGCTCCGCCACCAGCTCAAGAAGGAGGGGTACCTCGTTGCGGTCGAGGACCACCATCACTCCGTGGGTCACTGCTCGAGGTGCGGCACCGTGGTCGAGCCGCTCACGTCCACCCAGTGGTTCGTGAAGGTGGAGCCGCTCGTCGGCCCGGCCGTCGAGGCGGTGATGAGCGGCGAGAGTCGGTTCGTGCCGAAGCGCTGGGAGAAGAACTACTTCCACTGGATGGAAAACCTGCGCGACTGGTGCATCAGCCGCCAGCTGTGGTGGGGGCACCGGATCCCGGCATGGTATTGCGACGCCTGCAACGAAACGATCGTATCGAAGACCGATGTCGAGGCGTGCCCGCATTGCTCCGGACCTGTCCGCGCCGACGAGGACGTGCTCGACACCTGGTTCTCGTCAGCGCTGTGGCCGTTCTCCACGCTCGGTTGGCCAGACGACACCGAGGACGTTCGCCGCTTCTACCCAACGAGCGTGCTGGTCACGGGCTTCGACATCATCTACTTCTGGGTCGCCCGCATGCTCAAGATGGGCATGCACTTCATGGGGGAGAAGCCATTCTCCGACATCGTGATCCATGGCCTGGTGCGGGCCGGCGACGGGCGCAAGATGTCGAAGAGCGCAGGGAACGCGCTCGATCCCCTCGAGCTGGTCGATCGCTACGGAGCCGATGCGCTGCGGCTGACCTTGCTGCAGTCTGCCGCCCCTGGCCACGACATCCCCCTGAACGAAGAGTGGATCGACGCATCGCGCCGATTTGGCAACAAGCTGTGGAACGCGCTCCGGTTCGCCGTCGAGCACGCCGGAGTGAACGGAGTGCCCGCAGTCGGCGGTTACATCGATGATCCTGAGCCGGGTCAAGCGTGGGTGCTGTCTCGCCTCGCCGAAGTCGTCGCGGCCTACGACGCAATGCTCGAGGAGTACCGCTTCTCGGATGCCGTCGGCCTGCTGTACAACTTCACCTGGTCAGAGGTGTTCGACTGGTACATCGAGATGGCCAAGCTGGGACTGCGAGACGATGCGCAGGCCGAGAAGACCCGCGCTGTGCTCGGCGTTGTGCTTCGTGACGTGCTGAAGATGTTCCATCCGATCATCCCGTTCGTCACCGAGGAGTTGTGGAGCGTGCTGGGCGACGGCTCCCTGCTTGCGACTGCGCCGTGGCCAAAGCCCCCGGCTATGGAAGGCCCGGACAACATCAGAGAGTTGCAGGAGCTGGTGACAGGGCTGCGGAGGTTCAACTCCGAACATCAACTGGGACGAAAGCCCATCGGGCTTTTTCTCGACGATCCCGGGGGGATTGCCGACGATTGGTGGCTGGGACAGCTGGTATCCCTGGGCGGAGCAGAGATCCTCGGGACTCAGCCCCCGCCGGAACTGGCAGGTCACACCCGCATCGATGCAGGACGCATCGCCGCCTTCATCCCGCTGGCCGGAGTCGTCGATGTCGACGCCGAGCGACCTCGGCTGGAGAAGGCGATCGCCGATGCCGAGGGGTTCCTCGCCACGTCGCAGCAGAAGCTCGCCAATCCGAGCTTCCGTGATCGGGCTCCCGCTGCGGTGGTCGCCAAGGAAGAGGCGAAGGTGGCCGAGCACTCGGCTGCGATCGACAGACTCCGCCGCCAGCTTGCGGAGCTGGGCTGAGCAACGTGACCCATCCCGCATTGATCACCAACCGCGAGGAAGCGGTGGCGTTCTTGGACGATCGCATCGGCAGCGGGGTCCAGCCGGGGCTCGAGCGCATCGCCGGCTTGATGGAGCTGATGGGAGAGCCCCACGCCGACATCCCGATCATCCATGTTGCGGGCACCAACGGCAAAACGACGGCGGTGCGGCTCGTCGAGGCGCTGTTGCTGGCTCACGGCCTCTCGGTAGGCACGTTCACCTCGCCCCACCTGGACCGCATCGAGGAGCGCTTCACCATCAACGGGCGCATACTCGACGACGATGGGTTCGTGCAGGCGGTCGCCGACGTGGCTCCGTTCGTCACGGTGTACGAGGAACGTCACGACACGACCATCACGTACTTCGAGTTGACGGCTGCCATTGCGTTGCAGACCTTCGCAACGGATGCCGTCGACGTCGGCGTTGTCGAGGTAGGGCTCGGTGGCCGCTTGGACGCCACCAACGTCGTCCAGGCCGCAGTGTCCGTCATCACCGGCATCGCCATCGACCACGTGTCCTACCTCGGAGAGACCCTTTCCGAGATTGCCGGTGAGAAGGCGGGGATCTTGAAGGATTCCGGGCTGCTCGTGACCGGCCCCCTCCCCGCGGCGGCGGATGGGCCGATCACGGCCAAGGTTGCAGAGACCGGGGCGACATGGTTTCGCCGTGGCGATCACTACGACGTGAGGCGAGCCGTGCAGGCCGTCGGCGGCTGGGTGGCGGACGTGCAGGGGCTTCACGAGGTCTACACGGGGCTCGTCCTGCCGTTGCACGGGGCACACCAGGTGGATCACTTGGCAACGTCGATCGCCGCCGTCGAAGCGCTCTTCGACCGCGCCCTCGACCCAGAGGCCACGCGGGAAGCGGCGGCGTCCGTGGCATCACCAGGGCGCATCGAAGTGGTCAAGCGGTCCCCTCTCGTGCTGGTCGACGGAGCGCACAACGAGGAAGGCATCACCGGGCTGGCCAACGCTCTCGCCGACGAGTTCCCGAGGACCCACACGGTGCTGGTGGTCGGCTTTCGCGGCGACCGGGATCCCGAGGACCTGCTGGCTCCGCTCCGGGGTCTTGTCGATGAGGTGATCGCTACAGCGGCGGCGGACCCGTCGGCGATCCCGGCTGATCGAGTGGCCGGCGCCGCCCGTATCGTCTTCGGAGAGGATATGCCCGTAACCGCGGTGACTCCCGTGGGACAGGCCGTGGCGGAAGCGCTCGATCATGTCGGGAGCGATGGGGCCGTCGTGGTCACGGGGTCGTTGTACGTCGTCGGCGAGGCTCGCAGCAGATTTGCCGGCTGATGCGGCACGGCCGCAGGCACGACCGGGTGCCCCGGAGCCCAGTGTGCGCGCCCCGCCCAATTGGTGGTTTGTCCCGACGCTTCTACTATCCCGGGCCGTTCCGACACTTCTCTGTAACAAGGACCTAGCTCACATGGCACACGAACACACGTTTCTCATGGTCAAACCGGACGGGGTTGCCCGTGGCCTCGTGGGCGAAGTCGTCGGCCGCTTCGAGAGCAAAGGCCTCGAGCTGTGCAAGATGCGCATGATGACCGTCGATGAGGACCTCGCCCGTCGCCACTACGCCGAGCATGTGGACAAGGGCTTCTTCCCCGAGTTGCTGGCGTTCATCACCAGCGGCCCGGTGGTGGCGATGGAGTGGTCGGGGGAGGGCGCCATCGGCATGGCTCGCACCCTGATGGGGGCCACCAACCCTGCTGATGCCGCTCCTGGCACCATCCGCGGCGACCTCGGAACGGTCATCACCGAAAACATCGTCCATGGCTCGGACGGCCCCGAAAGCGCGGCGAGGGAACTCGCGATATTCTTCCCTGAGTGAAGAGCGCTTTCGATATGGTCCGCGATCTGTAGACTCGCCTTACTCCAGGACCCCAGGTGGTTTCTGTGCTCAACTCTATGTTTTCCTTCGCAGGTCGAGATATGGCCATCGATCTCGGCACTGCGAACACGCTCGTTTTTGTGCGCGGCATGGGCATCGTGCTCAACGAGCCTTCCGTTGTTGCCATCAACACGCGCGACAACCGGCCCCTCGAGGTGGGCATGGAAGCGAAGCGCATGATCGGCAGGACGCCTTCGTACATCCAGGCGATCCGCCCGCTCCGCAACGGTGTGATCGCCGACTTCGACATCACCGAGAAGATGCTGCGGTACTTCATCGACAAGGTGCACAACCGCCGGTTTGCGGCACGTCCTCGCATCGTGATCTGTGTGCCCTCCGGCATCACGGCCGTTGAGCGCCGCGCCGTGGAAGAAGCCGCGTACCACGCCGGTGCCCGCAGGGCCTACACCATCGAAGAGCCGATGGCCGCCGCCATCGGCGTTGGGCTCCCCGTGCACGAGCCCTCCGGCTCCATGGTGGTGGACATGGGCGGTGGCACCACTGAGGTCGCCGTCATCTCGCTCGGCGGAATCGTTGTCTCCCGCAGCATCCGAATCGGTGGCGACGAGCTGGACGAAGCCGTCATCGCGTGGGTCAAGAAGGAATACAACCTGATGCTCGGTGAGCGCACTGCTGAGCAGGTCAAGATGGCGATCGGGTCGGCGTGGCCCTACGCCGACGAGCCGGCAGCCGAAGTGCGCGGTCGCGACCTCGTCACCGGTCTTCCGAAGACCGTCGTGCTTTCGAGTCCCGAAGTGCGCGAGGCCATCGAAGAGCCGGTGCAGGCCGTGGTCGACGCCGTCAAGTTCACGCTCGACAAGACGCCACCTGAGCTCGCTGCCGACATCATGGAGCGCGGCATCGTCCTCACCGGAGGGGGAGCGCTGCTCCGAGGCTTGGATGTGAGGCTTGCGAACGAAACGGGAATGCCCATCGTGACCGCAGATCGCCCGCTGCAGTCCGTCGTGCTCGGCTCCGGTGCGTGCCTCGAGGAGTTTGACGTGCTCCACGTAGTGCTCTCGTCGAGTGGCCGGGCGTAGCCGCCGCCCCGCGACACCCCCCGGAACTCGGGGCCCGAGGCCCGAATGACCCGGAACCGACTACTCTCATGCGCAAGTTCGCATGCTCGCGAATCGACTTCCTCCGGTCCACAAGACGTGAGTGACTGATGTTCGGATTCCGCCGTTTCGACCGATCCACCAGCCTGTTTGTCGGGCTGCTGGTTTTGTCGTTCCTGCTTGCCACCTTTGACGTGCGGGCCGAAGGCGCCGGAGTCGGCGCCTCCATGCGGGAAGGCGCCCAGGCGCTGTTCTCGCCCGTCCAGCAGGTGGCGACCGCCGTGACCCGGCCGGTGGCCGGGTTCATCGACGGGGTTTCCAACATCGCAGGCCTCAGGGACGAAGTCGAACGGCTGCGCGCCGACAACGACGCACTGCGATCCCAGCTCACCGATGTCGCCACGCTCGAGAACCGTCTTGCCGAGCTGCAACGCGTCAACGATCTCGATCCTCCGGGTGAGCTGGCAACCATCACTGCGCAAATCAGCGCCCTGAGCCCGACCGACTTCGACCAGGTGCGCTGGATCAACAAGGGCAGCGACGATGCGGTGGCCATCGGCCAAGCCGTGATCGACGAGGACGGGCTCGTGGGCCGCATCGACTTCGTCGCTGGTGGATCGGCTCGCGTCCGGCTCGTCACCGATCCCCGTCTCGGCGTTGGTGTCCGCAACCTCGATACCAATGAGACCGGGTGGATCGAGGGCCGCGGCCAAGACGGTCTCTTGCTCAAGATGTTCAACGCGCTCAAACCCGTCGAGGAAGGCGACCGGCTGGTCACGGACGGGACCCGGTTCCCCCCTGGCCTCGAGGTCGGGACGGTGGCGGAGGCTGCCGAAGCCGAAGCGGGGTTCTCGCTGATCACGACGGCCGACCCTGTGATTCGGGTCTCCGAGCTCGACTTCGTCAAAGTGATCGTTGGGTGGTCGCCGCTCGATGCGGCCGAAGAGGAAGCGGAACGGCCGGCCGGCGAAGGCGGCAACCGGCTGGTTACCGAAGAATGACAAGTCGTCCAGTTGCGATATCGCTCGCCTTGGTGTTCGTCGCCGTCATCATCCAAACGACGCTCTTTGGCGACGGCCGCATCCAGCCGTTGGGCGCCAGTCCGCTGCTGGTGCTCGTCGTCGTCATCGCGTGCGTGCGGTACCTGGATCCCGAGCCTGCCTTGTTGCTCGGGTTCACGAGCGGGTTGTTGCTCGACCTGCTCGGCGGGTCCCCGCTGGGGTTGTGGGCGATGGTGAACGTCGTGGTCGTCTACCTGGCGCTCCGGATGCGAGCTCGGGCCGACGACGGAGCCGTCGTCGTCGGGGTCGGCGTGTTCGCCCTTGCCCTGCTGGGGCAAGGATTGTTTCTCGTTGCCAGTACCCTTTTCGGGCAACGACTGTTCGCAACGAGTGGACTCGTGAAACTCCTGATCCTCCCCGCCGTCTACACGACGATTCTCGCCGCAGCCGTGATGCCCGGTGTCACGTGGCTGCTGCGTGAGCGGACCGTGGGGAGCTGGCTGCGATGAGTACAGGCGTCCGGCTGGGCGTCCTCGGGGTGATCTTCCTCCTCCTGTTCACGGTGTTGACGGTGGCGTTGTGGTCGGTTCAGGTCGTCGAAGGCACCACGTATGCCGACCAGGCTGCCAACAACCAGATCAAGGTGGTCGACACGCCGGCGCCACGTGGCGAGATACGCGATCGTCAAGGGCGCCTCCTCGCCGGGACGGTGCCTGCCCTTGCGGCGATCGCAGACGGCGGCTTGATCCCCAACAGTGACTCCCCCGAGATCGCAGGACTCATCCAGCGTCTATCGGCGTTCGCCAACGTCCCCGCCGCCGAGATCGAGCACGCGCTCGATGATGCGCGCTCCCGCGGCGATCGCGTGCTGCTCCTGCCAAATCTCACCGAGTCACAGGTGCTCACCCTCGTCGAGTACGCCGACGACTTCCCGGGAGTCGCGGTCGAGCCGCAGCCTGTCCGCGTCTACCCGGAAGGGGAACTGGCGGCGGACGTCCTCGGGTACATCGGCGACCCCAACGAAACGGACATCGAAAAGCCCGATATCGGCCCGACCGACACCGTCGGCCGTGCAGGCGTTGAGCGGCAGTACGACGACGACCTGCGGGGAACCGCCGGTCAGATCTACTACGGGGTCGATGCAGCGCGCGACGTCGTCGACGTCGTCCGCGAGGATTCGCCACAGCCCGGAAACAACCTCGAGCTGACGCTGGACATCGACGTGCAGCGCGTGCTGGAGGAGTCCCTCGCCCAGGGGTTGGACCTTGCCAGGACCACATACGGCAACCCCGAATGTGACCCCACAGACGATCCTGCATGCCCGGTCAGGGCCGTCGGCGTCGTGCTCGATCCCCGCGACGGTTCGGTCGTTGCCATGGCCTCGGTCCCTGGGTACGACCCGAACATCTTCGTCGACGGCGTGTCTCAGGAAGAGTGGGATCGGCTCTCGTCGCAAGCCGTCTTCAACAACTTCGCCATCCAGGGCAACTATGCCCCGGCATCGACCTTCAAGGCCGTTGCCTATGTGCTCGCACTCGAGGAGGGCATCTTCCCGACCGCCGCAGGGTCGCAGACCCATGACGGCTCCTACTTCTGCGACGGGCAGCTCGAGTTCCCGTTCACAGACGGGAGCCAGCAGGTGTTCCGGGACTGGTTGGCGGAAGGGCACGGCGGCGTCGATATCCACGGTGGGCTGCATACCTCGTGCGACCTTTACTTCTGGGAGATTGCTCTGTCGATCTGGAGCAACCGCATCCGCGATGACGGCACGGGGCGATACGAGGAGGATCTGCTGCAGCAGTGGGCCAGAAAGCTCGGATTCGACAACGAGACCGGTGTCGACCTGCCCTTCGAGCAGGACGGTCTGATCCCCGACCGCGAGTGGTTCGAGCGGGCGCAGCGGGAGTCGCCCGGGCTGGTCCGCGACGGGCCATGGACGGGTGGCGACGTCATGAATGCCGTGGTCGGCCAGGGGTCGGTGCTGGCCACGCCCCTCCAGCTCGCCAACGCTTATGCCGCCATCCTCAACGGGGGGACGCTGTGGAAACCACGGGTGGTTGCAGCCATCACGGACCAGGACGGCGCCATCGTGCGGATGAACGAGCCTGAGGTGCTCAACGAGCTCGAACTCGATCCCGAGACGGTCGCGTTCTTCCGCCGCGATCTCCAACAGGTGGCAAACGGAGAACGCGGCACGGCTCGCAGTGCGTTTGCAGACTTCGGGGAGAACGTGGCGCTCGTCGGCGGCAAGACCGGTACCGCTGAGATCATCAAGGGCGAGACGGCGGCCGAGGACGTCGACACTGCCGTCTTCGTTGGGGCCGCGCCCATCACGAGCCCTGAATACGTCGTCGTGGCGTTCATCGAGCGGGGCGGCAGTGGTGGTCGTGTCGCAGCACCGACGGCGCGACGGGTCCTGCAGTTCCTGATGAACGGCGAGTCGGGGATGACCCCGATCATCGCGGGGGAGGAAGCCGACTGATGGTGGCAACCGCCCGCCCCCGCATCGACCAGACCGTGCTGCAGCGGGAGCGGCCGCTTCGCCCCGACATCGTCCTCTTGATGGCCTTCCTCGCCCTCTCCGGGGTCGGGATCCTGATGGTCTATACCGCATCGGCTCCCCGGTTGATCGCAGAAGGATCCGATCCTGCATCGCTGATGCGCCGCCACGCCATCTTCGTGCTGCTGGGACTGATTGCCTTTGTGGCGGCATCGCTGGTGGATGGGCGCACGATACGCTTGCTGACCCCCGGCGCCTACCTGGCGTCGCTGACAGCGTTGATCCTCGTGCTCACGCCGCTCGGGGACTTTCGCAAGGGGGCGAACCGTTGGATTGCGCTGGGCCCGTTCCAGCTCCAGCCGTCCGAGTTCGCCAAAGTGGCGGTGATCCTTGCATTGGCGGCCCTGCTGGCCACCGCGGTCGACTCGTCGCTGCGGTGGTATCACATCGCCCGTGCCGGCATCCTCGTCGGGATTCCCGCATTCTTGATCTTCAACCAGCCGGACCTGGGCACGATGCTGGTGCTCGCCTTCATCGCCGCCATCATGCTCTTCGTCGCCGGGACGACATGGCGCCAGCTGACGTTTCTCGTCCTCGGCACGGTCGTTGGCTCGGTTGCGCTGTTCCAGGTGAATGCCCTCAAGACCTATCAGATCACCAGGCTCGTGGCGTTTCTCGATCCGACGGCCGACCTGGCGGAGACTGCCCTCTACAACCAGACCCAGAGCAAGATCGCCATCGGATCCGGCGGGTTTTTCGGGAAAGGCCTCTTCGAGGGGACCCAGACCAACCTCAACTTCGTGCCGGAGCAGGCCACCGACTTCATCTTCACTGCGGTGGGGGAGCAGCTCGGCTTCATCGGGGCGAGCGTGGTCATTGCTTTGTACGCCATCATCGTCTGGCGGCTCCTCGTCGCCGCCGTCAACGGTCGCGATCGTTTCTCCCAGCTCGTCGCCACCGGCGTCGCCGCGTTCATCGTCTTCCACGTCTTCGTGAACGTGGGGATGACGCTGCAGATCATGCCGGTGACCGGGCTGCCGCTGCCGTTCCTGTCGTCAGGCGGATCGGCCTTCATCGCGATGAGCATTGCGTTGGGGCTGGGACACTCCGTGTGGATGCGCCGCTCCCCAGTCCCGGGCGAGCGCAAGATCCTGTAGAGGGTGAAGAGAGTACTTGGTATCCGGTATCCGGTGTCCGGTGTCCGGTGTCCGGTATCCGGTGTCCGGTGTCCGGTATCCAGTATCCGGTAATGGCCCATGGTCGTGGGCTGATTACACGTCGAGTTGCTCTTGGCGCGCTTCGGTGGGGTCGTAGCAGCGGCGGCACCGGGCTTCATAGGCACCCGTCGCGCCCAAGACGACCAGCTCGTCCGAATCGACGACACGCTGGGTGAACAGGCCAGGTCCGCCACACCTGTGGCACACGGCGAGCGCTTTGGTGACGTACTCCGCTTGCAGCATGAGGGACGGGATGGGCTCGAACTTCCTCCCCAGGTAGTCCAGGTCAAGGCCTGCGATGATGACCCTCTTGCCGGCGCCGGCCAGGGCAGCCGCCACGTCAACCAGGCCCTCGTCGAAGAACTGACCCTCGTCGATGCCCACCACGACGGTCCGGTCTTCGACGGCTCTGAGCAGCTCGTCGGATGTCGCTACCGGTTCGGCGGCCGTGGACAGCTGGGAGTGGGATACGACCTCGGTCTCCGAATAGCGGTCGTCCAGGGCCGGCTTGAAGGTCTGGGTGGGGATCCTGGCGAGGTGGTAGCGAGTAATCCGGCGGATGAGTTCCTCACTCTTCCCGGAGAACATGGGGCCGCAGATCACCTCGACCCAGCCCTGATCGGCACGACGCAACATCGCCGTCGAGCGTAGCAGTCGCCTTGATCTGCACGGCTACCCGAGGCAGCGGTTCGTGCGTGCTACGATTCACCGAACCGGGCCGCACCGCGGCCGCTGCGAGTTCGCTCTCCGGAGACACGAATTGCCGAGCGCTTCAACTGTGTCATTGCTCGTCCTCGCCGCCCTGACGGGCGGCCGTGTCGCCGACCCCTCGCGCCCCTCGACCGCCAGTGTCAATGGGGGCATTGCGACGTTTCGGCCAGCAGGCGTGCGTCCGCCCGGGTCACTCATGTGCTGCGCAACGCAGCCGATCAAGGAGACTTTGCATGTCACTTTTCCGCAGAAAGTCCGCGCGGTCCGACCGCGGCGGCGCTGCGACCGACGAACAGAGAGGGCGCCGCAGCAGCGAAGGCGTCACCGTTCGCCGGTACGAGGAGCCGGCCCCGGAGCCGGATAAGCCCAAGCAGAAGAAGAAGTCAGGGAACACCGGTCGCAAGAGCGGCAGCAGCCAGAAACGCGGTACGTCGGATCGGCGAGACGACGGCAGGACCAACCAGCGCAACCGGCGATCGAGCCGTTCGAACGATCGCAATCGTGGTCGCCGCGACGACGGTCGCCGCTCATACCGGCCCCACCTCGAGGTGGTTCAGGCCCCGGAGACGGCTCGCAAGCAGATGCTGGTGCGATCGAACCCTCACCAGACGCAAATCGTGGTCCTCGAAGGACCCGTCCTGGTGGAGCACTATGTCGCTCGCTCTGATCAGCGGTCGCTCGTCGGCAATGTCTATGTCGGCAAGGTGCGCAACGTGCTGCCCGGCATGGAGGCGGCGTTCGTCGACTTCGGCGAGGGCAAGAACGGCGTGCTGTACGCCGGCGACGTCAACTTCGACGACGCCGACGTCGAGTCCAAACGTCCCCGTATCGAGATGGTGCTCAAGCCGGGCGATTCCGTGCTGGTCCAGGTCGTCAAGGATGCAATGGGGAAGAAGGGCGCAAGGCTCACCAATCAGATCAGCTTGGCGGGACGCTACCTCGTGTTGGCGCCCGACGCCGACGTGCGGGGCATCTCCCGCCGGCTTCCCGACGACGAACGACGGCGGCTGCGTGAGATCGTGGCCGAGATCCGTCCCAAAGGGATGGGCGTGATCGTACGGACTGCGGCGCAAGATGCCAGCCGCGAGGACCTGACGTCCGACATCGAGCGACTGCTGCAGATCTGGAAGAGCATCGACGAGAAGAAGGACACCCAGGCACCCGCTCTCATCTACGCCGAGCCGCCGCTCGTCCTGCGAGTGATCCGCGAGCACTTCACCAAAGAGTTCAAGCGGCTGTTCATCGACACCAGGGACACGTACGACAGCGTCCTCGACTATCTCGAGGGCACCGAGGCGGACCTCACCGAAGTGGTGAATCTCTACGAGGACGAGCTGCCGTTGTTCGAGCGGTTTCACGTCGAGGATCAGCTACGCAAGGCCCTCGACCGCAAGGTTTGGCTTCCGTCCGGCGGTCACATCGTGGTGGACCGCACCGAGGCGCTCACCGTGATCGACGTGAACACGGGGCGCTTCGTGGGCCACAGCAATCTCGAGCAGACGGTGTTGCAGAACAACCTCGAGGCGGCCGAAGAGATCGCCCGCCAGCTGCGGCTGCGCGACATCGGGGGCATCATCGTCATCGATTTCATCGACATGGAGATCGCCAAGAACCGCGATGCGGTCCTCCTGAAGCTGCGGGAGCAACTGGCGAAGGACAAGACCAGGACCCAGGTCTTCGAAGTGTCGAACCTCGGTCTGGTCGAGATGACCCGCAAGAACGTCTCGGCGGGTTTGCTGGAGTCGTTCTCCGACGTGTGTCCCGAGTGTGGGGGCCGCGGCGTGATTCTCCACGAAGACGCTGCAACCCACGGTGCTCCGCTGCCGTAGACCCGTCACATCTCTGAGGGGGACGCACCGGTTTTGAGCGGGGGCGATGAGCGCTATCATCGTTGTTTCCCGACGAAGCGCTCTTCTGGCGCGAGCCGGTCTCTCGGTCTGGCACCCCGCCGGGTCCCCGAGAGTCATCATCCGGAGGAATTCATGTACGCCATCATCCGCGCCGGCGGAAAGCAAGCCAAGGTCCGTGAAGGCGACGTCATCGACGTAGAGCGGGTCAAGACTGGCGATGACACGATCACGTTCACCCCGTTGCTTCTCGTCAATGACGATGGAAGTGTTGTGGCGGATCGGAAGGCGCTCGACAAGGCGATTGTCACGGCCGAGGTCGTTGGTGAGCACCGGGGCACCAAGGTCGAAGTCTTCAAGTACAAGAACAAATCCGGTTCACGCCGGCGTCAGGGCCACCGGCAGACGTACACGACGCTCAAGGTGACGAGCATTGCCGGTTCCGTCAAGGAGAAGGCCTCGAAGGACGGCCCAAAGAAGGATGCTCCGAAGAAGGCCGCCGAGAAAGCCGCCAAGAAGGCTGCCGATAAAGCCGCCGAGAAGGCACCAGAAGAGTCTGCACCCGCCGCCACGGCGGAGGTCGCAGACGACGTTGTCGCCGACGCAGGCGAGGAGGAATAGCCCATGTCGAAGACCAAGGCCAGTGGCTCCAGTAAGAACGGCCGCGATTCGAAGGCAAAGCGACTTGGACCCAAGGTATTCGACGGTCAGGAAGTCACGGCGGGTTCGATCCTCGTGCGTCAGCGCGGGACGCGGATCCACCCCGGCAACAACGTGGGGAAGGGCAGCGACGACACGCTGTTCGCGATGATCCCCGGAACCGTCAAGTACGGATCCCGCAAGGGTCGCCGGTTGGTCGACGTCCTGCCCGAGTAGGGGCAGGCGGCGCCGGCTGGCGCATAGCTACCCAGTTCCCCGAGGGGCGAGATGCTCTGTGTTCATTGATCGCGTTCGCATCCGTGTCAGGGGTGGCGACGGCGGCGCGGGCGTGTCGAGCTTCCAACGTAGGGCACGCATGCCCAAGGGCAAGCCGGACGGCGGCTCAGGGGGCCGCGGTGGTGCGGTCGTCATCACCGCTGACGCCGATGTGCCGTCACTGCTGCATTATGCCCGCCAACCGCACTGGACCGCCGACTCCGGCACCCACGGCGAGGGAGATCAACGGCACGGCAAGCACGGCGACGACCTCGTGCTGCGCGTCCCGCTCGGCACGCTGATCAGGGACGACGAGGGGACGTTACTCGCCGATCTGGTGGAGCCGGGTCAGCAGCTCGTCGTGGCAGAGGGGGGTCGAGGTGGCCGAGGCAATGCCGCGTTCGTGAGCCCGGCACGACGGGCCCCCACCTTCTGTGAGCAGGGCGAGTACGGCGACACCTCATGGGTGACGCTCGAATTGAAGCTCATCGCCGACGCCGCCCTCATCGGCTACCCCAACGCAGGGAAAAGCACGCTGATTGCACGGGTTTCTGCCGCCAAGCCGAAGATCGCCGACTATCCCTTCACGACTCTGCAGCCCAACCTCGGTGTGGTCGAGGTGGACGAGCGCCAGTTTGTGCTTGCCGACATACCGGGACTGATCGAGGGTGCCGCCGAGGGCAAGGGCTTGGGTCACGAGTTCTTGAGGCACACCGAGCGTGCCAGGGTCTTGATCGTGCTGCTCGACCCGACACCTGTGCAGGAGACCTCGTGTGCCGAACAGCTCGACGTCCTCACCAAGGAGCTCGCGGCGCATTCCTCCGAGCTGGCGACTCGTCCGCAGCTGATCGCCGTCAACAAGATCGACACCGTGCTGGATCGTGACAAGGTGAGCCTTGACGCCATCGACATCCCGGTACACCTCATCTCTGCGGTGACGGGTGAGGGGGTTGCCGAGCTCATGTATCAGGTTGCCGGGGCCGTCGACGAGGCAGAGCGGGTGGCTCCCGACCGGGAGGGCTTCGTTCTCCACCGGCCGCTTCCTCCCAGCTTTTCCGTCACCCGCGTGGGTGAGGAGTGGGTCGTCGCCGGACGGGCAGCCGAGCGGGCCATCAACCTGGACGATCTGACGGTGCCCCAAGCAGCCGACTTCGTTGCCGCCCGGTTGCGGCGGATCGGGGTCGATGATGCGCTGCGGGATGCCGGCGCCGAGCCGGGTGACGATGTGCGCATCGGCGAGCTTGTTTTCACCTACGATCCTGACTTGGTCGAGGAAGACGACGATGCCTGACGGGAGGGGCCCCAGGTGAGATACCAACTCGAAGACGGCGCCGCCGTAGTGGTGAAAGTTGGCTCGTCGAGCCTCGCCTCACCATCGGGAGGTATCGAGACGGCTGCGATCGTTCGTACCGTGCGCCAGATCGAAGAGCTGCGTGCACTACGTCATCGGCCGGTCCTCGTCACCTCGGGTGCCGTCGCTTGCGGGTTGCCTGCTTTGGGTCTGACGTCACGGCCGGCAGACATGCCCAGCCTCCAAGCGGCGGCTGCCGTCGGCCAGGGCAGGCTCATGCAGGAGTACGCGAAGGCATTCGGAGCCGGCGGCACGGTTGTTGGTCAGGTGCTTCTGACCCGCGACATTCTCGCCAACCGGAACCAATACCTGCACGGCCGCGAGGCGCTCACCCGGCTGCTGTCCATGGGAGTGGTCCCCATCGTCAACGAGAACGACACGGTTGTCGTCGATGAGCTGAAGCTCGGAGACAACGACCGGCTGGCGGCCATCGTCAGTCACTTGGTCGACGCCCGAATGCTGATCATCCTCACCGACACCAAGGGTCTGTTCAGCGCCGACCCGAGGTTGAGCGATGACGCCGAGTTGCTGTCTGCCGTCACCCACACGGACGAGATCCTCGACGCCATCTATCACTCCACAGGACGCTCGGCGCTTGGCTCAGGCGGGGTGGCGACAAAGGTCGCCGCAGCGCGTATGGCAGCGTGGTCGGGAATCCCGACAGTGATCGCCGAAGCGCGGGACGAGAGGGCCGTTGCGCTCGCCGTCTCGGGGGCCGAGGTGGGCACCTGGATCCAGCCACACGAGTCAAAACTGTCCGCACGCCGCCTGTGGATCGCATTCGGTGTTCCGCCGGGGGGCCGGGTAGTCGTCGACGATGGCGCCGTGCACGCCCTTGTCAATGGCGGGAGGAGTCTGCTGCCGGTCGGGGTTGTCGACGTGAAGGGCACCTTCGACACCGGCGACGCGATCGAGGTGGTCGGTCCCAATGGGGTGATGATCGGCAAGGGCATCGCATCGATGGACGCGACCACCCTGCGCTCTTCGATGGGTAAACACAGCTCGGAGGCAGGCGGCGAGGTCGTTCACCGCGACGATTTGGTCGTGCTCCGCTGAGCCATGGCCTGTGGCGCCTCCGCACCAGGCGTAGCTAGGTCGGGCGGAGGGTTGGCACCGGCGTGCGCACCCGATACCGTTGCCGCATGCAACAGGGGAACCAACTCACGTCACTCACCGCAGGCATGCCCATTGTGTATGGGGGAGATCAGGTCACCTACGTCGACGAAGCGCTCGCCGCTGCGTTCACGGAAGGCGATCGCCTGATCGTCGTGCAGACCACCGGCGACTTGCTCCACATCCCCGCCGAGGTCCACGCCATCGCTACCAGCGCCGTCGATGCCGCGGCCGGCGCTTTTGCGCGCATCGGCGTGGTGAGCGACGAAGCGATATCCAACTTCTACGAGGCCTTTGCCCGGTGTCTGGCCGACGAGGCGAGCTTTGCGCCGATCGCAGCCGCCAATGCGTCTGACGTCGAGGCCGCCAGGGCGCGCGGTCGCTCCACCACCCGCTTGGTGCTGTCGGGGAAGATGCGAGCAGACATGATCGCCGGCCTGCGAACGTGGCGTGATGCCAGCTCGGGGCGCGGCTCCGTTGTCGAGACCATCCCTCACGACGGCTGGCGGGTCGATCAGGTACGGTCCGGTCTTGGTGTCGTCGGCTTTGTATTCGAGGGGCGTCCCAATGTCTTCGCCGATGCGACGGGGGTCCTGCGCAGCGGCAACACGGTGGTTTTCCGGATCGGATCGGACGCACTGGGTACGGCAGAGTCCATCGTCGAGCATGCGCTCGATCCGGCGCTGACCGAGTCGGGACTTCCCGCCGGAGCCGCGTCCCTGGTCGCCAGCCCATCACGGGCGGCCGGCCACGCTCTGTTCTCCGACACCCGGCTCGCTCTCGCCGTGGCGCGAGGCTCCGGGGCCGCGGTCGCCCAATTGGGAGCGGTTGCCCGGCAGACCGGTATCGCGGTCAGCCTCCACGGAACCGGTGGTGCCTGGATCGTCGCATCCGCCAACGCGGACGCCGACGCGTTCGGCGCCGCGGTCTATCACTCACTCGACCGCAAGGTCTGCAACACGCTCAACACATGCTGCATCACCGAGTCCGCGGTCGAGCGGCTCCTCCCGGTCTTCCTCGATGCGGTCGACCGCGCCGGTCACCGCCGCAACGCCACCGCCAAACTCCACGTTGCCGAGGGCGACGAGGGCCGTCTGCCGCAGGAGTGGTTTGCTCCCGCGGTCATCAAGCGGGCCGAAGGCGACGTCGAAGAGCCGCGCAGCGAAGTCATTGCCGGTGACCGGCTTGGGCTGGAGTGGGAGTGGGAGGACAGCCCCGAGGTCACGTTGAAGATCGTGCCCGACATCGCCACCGCAGTGGGGTTGTTCAACACCCAGAGCCCAAGGTTCGTCGCCAGCCTGATCTCAGACGACCTCGAGGAGCACCGGCAGTTCTTCGCCACCGTCGATGCCCCGTTCGTCGGCAACGGATTCACCCGCTGGGTCGATGGTCAATACAGCCTGGACAAACCCGAGCTGGGTTTGTCGAATTGGCAGGCGGGCCGGCTCTTCGGCCGTGGCGGCATCCTCAGCGGCGATTCGGTCTACACCGTCCGCAGCCGCGTTACCCAGGACGATCCCAACATCGGGCGGTAGGCGCCGCGCCTGGCCGACCTGTGGTCCTGCCAGAATCCTTCGGGTCGCATCGCATCCATGCACGGCATGGTGCGCCCCCTGTGTCAGTCGTGGGGTGGTACAGCCTCACCGCGAGTTCGACCGCGGCCGCCGCTACCGAGAGTGACCGACCAGATTTCTGAGCAAACCGGGGACCTCCTGGGTGTTCGGCAGGGACTGGCGGACCTGATACGTCGGCTCGTGGTGGCGGGTGCCAGTGACGGAGAGGCGGCGTTGCCGCGCTTGGGGTCGGTGTCGACGATGCGGTGGGCCTGTGTGCGCATCCGATGAGCTGACCTGCCGGTAGGGGCCTTGGAAGGGCGCTACGCGACGTCCTAGTTGGTGTCCCACCGCCAGGAGACCCACACCGCGGCACCGAGGCAGATGGGTCCGAACAGGACGGGGGACTGCTGTTGAGTTCACGCCTGCTGCTGGGCGCGAACGCTTTCACGGTCCGGGGCTGGTCGCCATGGTCGCCGACGGTGCGGTGCGGGGCCAGGTCCAGGCGCACCGCAGGATGAAAGCGAGAAGGACCAATTCCAGTGCGACGCCAAGGCCGTAGAAGTACAGCCAGGACTCGCCCACCGCGTTGAATGCCGTGACGGGGACGTAGAGCGAAGCCACGATGAGGTTCGCGATTCGGTTCACCCTGGCGGGCAGCGTCATCGACAGTACGACCATGAGGATCGGGATGGCCACGAGGGTCAGTGCCGTGGTCGAAAAGGTCTGGGAGAGGTCGAACTCGAAGACCCTGCCGTCGAGGATGTCTTCGATGACGCCGGGCGTGAAGAAGTTGAGAATGTCCACGTAGACGTACAGGAACATGAAGCTTGTCCACGCTGCGGCGAGCTTGGCTCTCACCGGGATCGGATGGTCGTCCAGTGTGGTGGTGGGTTGGGGTGTTCTCATCATGGGCTCCGTTGTTGTGGTGAGGATCGGTAGGTCCATGATCGCTGAGCCCGGCGGCGGGCACATCGGCCCGGAGGCTGGAGTTCGCCTGGCCGATAGCATGGCCTGTCTCTCGTTCTTTCGGCGGGTACGCTGAGGCGCGCCGATCCCTAGGCTGGAGCCGTGGTCACTGTCCGGCGCTCTATCTGGCATGAGCCGCGGCCTGCTGACGCCCCACCCATCGGTCGTCTCGACTGGCTGCTGGTGGGCGTGTTCGCGGCCGCCGCCTTGGTCGAGGGCATCGTTCGGCCGGGCTTGGCCTGGCGACCCCTTGTGACGGTGCTCGGCCTGGCGCTGATGCCTGCCCTGCTCTGGCGGCGGGGCCGCCCTCTGATGGCCGCGCTGGTCGGGTGGGGCGTCGCCGGGCTGCTCTCGGTCCTCCAGTTGACTGCGCACGCCGGGGACCTCGGCCTCTACTCCATGATGGCCGTCCTGATCCTGGTCTACTCCCTGGTGCGGTGGGGCTCGGGACGGGAGATGGTCTTGGGGACGGCGTTCGTGACGGTCGTGGTCGCGCTGGGGATGTACGCCTCCTCCGCGGGCTGGGCCGACGTTTTCGGCGGGAGCGTCCTCTTGCTGTTGCTCGTCGCCCTCGCGGCGGTGTTCCGCTATCGCGTGGACCACTGGCGTCGCCAACAGCGCGAGATCCGCAATCAGGAGCGGGTGGCGCTGGCGCGAGAGCTGCACGACACCGTGGCCCACCACGTCTCGGCCATCGCTGTGCAGGCGCAGGCCGGTGGCGTGGTCGCCGGCATCCAGCCTGAGAAGGCTGCCGAGGTCCTGGCCGCGATCGAGTCTGAAGCGTCGCGAACCCTGGCGGAGATGAGATCCATGGTGCGGCTGCTGCGTGAGGAGGAGGCCGTCGCCTACTCACCGCAGCTGGGTGTCGCGGACCTGCCTGCTCTGGCGCGCGCCGACGGGACGCCCACCGTCGAGGTCTCGCTGGACGGTTCGTTGACCCGGCTGCCACGACCCGTGGACGCCGCGCTCTACCGGCTTGCGCAGGAGTCGCTGACCAACGCCGTACGGCACGCCCGGAGCGCGACCCGCGTCGGGATCGACGTACGCCGGGAGGGCGACGCCGTCAGGCTGCGTGTCAGCGACGATGGACAGACCGAGCCGGGGCGAACCGCGGAGCCTGGGTTCGGCCTGCTGGGCATGGCCGAACGCGCCCAGCTCCTCGGCGGATCGCTCTCCGCGGGGCCGGGCTCCGAGGGTGGCTGGTTGGTCGAGGCCGTGCTGCCGGTGGAGGCGCTGGCATGAGCATTCGTGTCGTCGTAGCCGACGACCAGGACCTGGTCCGTACCGGGTTGGTGATGATCCTCGGTGCGCAACCCGACATCGAGGTCGTGGGGGAGGCAGCGGACGGGCTCGCAGCGCTCGACCTGGCGGCTCGGCTGCGTCCCGATGTCCTCCTCGTCGACATCCGGATGCCCCGGCTCGACGGCGTCGAGGTGACGCGGCGCCTGGCCGGGCCAGACGTGACGGACCCGATGGCGGTCGTCGTGATCACCACCTTCGACCTCGATGAGTATGTCCTCGGCGCCCTGCGCGCCGGCGCCCGCGGCTTCCTGCTCAAAGACGCCGGGCCGGAGCTCCTCGTGCAGGCCATCCACGCGGCGGCCAACGGGGACGCGCTGATCGCCCCCAACGTCACCCGCCGGCTGCTGGCGACCTTCGCCGACCAGGCGCCGGTGGTACCGGTCCAGCCCATCGACCCGATCACCGAGCGCGAGGAGGAGGTGCTTGCGCTGGTGGCACGGGGCTGGACCAACGCCGAGATCGCCATCGAGCTCTTCGTCGGCCTGAGCACGGTCAAGACCCACGTCGCATCGTTGATGACCAAGCTCGGAGCCCGCAACCGCGTCGAGATCGCGATGTGGGCATACGACACCAGACGCGTGAGAGCCGAGTAGTGGGTACAGATCGCAGCGTAGGCCCGTGGGGTTCAGTAGCCCAGCGATGAGTGCGGCCGATCGCGGTTGTACTCCGCCTTCCCGTCGCTGGGCTGGTGCCGGGTTTCTCCGCAAGCGAGAGCTAGGCCGCACATCACCGCGGATGAGGGGAGCGATTCGGTCTCCCCGCTGGCACGCTTGACCCTGTCGTTGCCACGTCAAGGAGCTTTTGGCTCACACATCATGTGTCCGGGGTCTCGCCGCTCGAACGGCAGGCGAGGCACACAGATCACCAAATCGGGTACACGAACGCTCATTCCGCCGAGTGTCCGAGAACGGCACCTCGTGCGCTTTCTGGTGGGGCCCTGCCGGTTGGCTTCTTGTCACGATACGTGGTGAGCTGGTCGCGTTCGTGCAGGCCGGTTCCTCTCGCCAGGTGAGAGGAACAACCATGACAACTACACAACCAGCCCTTGTTCCGGCGGTGGTGGCGCCGGACTTCGATTCGTTCGCGGTGCGGCAGGCGATTGCGGGGTTCTTGGCCGGGTACGGCGACGCCACCCGTGACGCCTATACCTTGGGTCTGCGCCAGTGGCTCGGGCAGGAGCGGACAGTATCTCTTTGTCCGGCGACGACAGCTCACCCTATCCACTCGGCTCAATAGTCCTGCCAGAATGTCGTGATGTCGTGGACCCACTCCTCCGATGTCGCGGGTGCCTTGCGCTCGGTCGGCTACCTGCCCGATGACCGTACGGCCCAAGTCGTCTACCTCGCCGAGCGGCTTGCCAAGCCGATCCTCGCTGAGGGTCCTGCAGGCGTCGGCAAGACGGCATTGGCGCTTGCCGTGGCGGAAGCCACCGGACGGCGGTTGGTGCGCCTCCAGTGCTACGAGGGCCTCGACGAGGCGAAGGCGCTGTACGAGTGGAACTACCACAAGCAGTTGCTGCGCATCCAGACCGACGAAGGCCGCAAGTGGGACGAGCTCGAAGGCGACATCTTCACGGAGGACTTCCTGCTGACTCGCCCGCTGCTCGAGGCCATCAGCAGCCCTGAGCCCGTTGTCCTGCTCATCGACGAAGTGGATCGCGTCGAGGTGGAGACCGAGGCGCTGCTGTTGGAGGTGCTCGATGCTTTCCAGGTGACGATCCCGGAGCTCGGCACGGTCACTGCCTCCAGCCAGCCGTTCGTCGTGCTGACGTCGAACAACACGAGGGAACTCTCCGAGGCGCTGAAGCGGCGCTGTCTCTTCCTTCACGTCGACTATCCCACGATCGATCGAGAGCGTGAGATCCTGCTCGCCCGCGTGGACGGACTACCCGAGGAGCTGGCGACTCGAGTTGCCGAGGTCGTGCGGTCGATCAGGCGGGTTCCGGTGCGGAAGGCGCCATCGGTGAGCGAGAGCATCGACTGGGCGCGGACGCTGCTGGCGCTCTCGGTGGCAGAGGTCGATGGTTCCGTCACCGCCGATACCCTCCACGTGCTGCTCAAGTACCAGTCCGACATCGACAAGGTGCTGAAGGATCTCGAGCTGACACCAACGCCGACCTCAGACTGAGATGCTTTCCGCCCTCACCGATTTCGCCGCCGAACTGCGGGAGGTCGGCATCCCGGTGTCGATGGTCGAGGTGATGGATGCTGCGGACGCGCTCCGCCACGTGGAACTGCGAGAGCGGGAGGACGTGCGTGCCGCGCTGGGTGCCACCATGGTCAAGAACGCCCGGCATCAGCGGGCCTTCGACACTGCTTTTGATGTGTTCTTCGGCGGACGGGCGGCGGCAGAAGACGCAGGGGAGGGAGGCGGACCGGGCTCGCAGGCCCCTTCGGGTGGGGGCTCCGGTGCGGGTGGCGCCGACCTGCAAGAGCTGATCGAGGGGCTGCTCGGTGCACTCGGATCGGGGGACATGGAGGCGCTGCGGAGTCTCGTGCGCCGCGCCGTCGATCAGCTGTCGGGTTTCCAACCAGGTCGGCCGGTCGGTGGCCGCTACTACCTGTACCGGGTGATGCACCGGCTCAACGTCGAGGAGCTGCGCCGCCGTCTGACCGCTTCGGCTCTCGATGCTGATGAGCTCGATACGTTGACCGAACGCATCGCCGGCGAGGCCGCAGATGATCAACTGGCTGTGCTGCGCCGCGAGGTGCAAGACGAGATCCTCCGCCGCCTGGTCGAAGATCGGGGGCCTGAGGCGGTGGCGCGGACGCTGCGTGCGCCTTTGGTGGAGGACATCGACCTCATGCACGCCACCCGTGAGGAGTTGGACGACATCACGGAGCGCATCGGCCCGCTTGCACGCAAGCTGGCGACCCGGCTGGCGGCGCGTCGCAGGCGGGGAAGGAAGGGTCGTCTCGACGTGCGCCGTACCATCCGCCGATCACTCGCCCACGGCGGTGCACTCGTGGATCCGAAGTGGAAGCCGCGACGCATTACCAAGCCAGAGCTGGTCTTGCTATGCGACGTGTCGGGTTCCATGGCGACGTTTGCCCGCTTCACGATGCAGCTGACGTTTGCGATCGGGCACCAGTTTTCCAACGTTCGGTCGTTTGCCTTCATCGACGGGATGGACGAGGTGACCCGGTTCTTCGGTCCAGGGACCGACTTTCACGACGCCATGGCGGAGATGTCCTCTCATGCCCGCATCGTGCGGCGTGATGGGCACAGCGACTACGGGTCGGCGCTGGCGACGTTCCACGCCGACTACCTCGATGCGATCACCTCGAAGTCAACCGTGATCGTGACGGGCGACGCCCGCAACAACTATCGCGAGACGGGGCTCCACGTCCTCACCGATATCGCCGAGACCGCACGGTCATTGCATTGGCTCAATCCCGAGGCCGCCCGCTACTGGGACACAGGCGATTCGATCATGTCAACGTATGGTCCGGTGTGTGACGGCGTGCACGAGGTGCGCACGTTGCGCCAGCTGGAGGTCTTTGTGGAGCGGGTTGCCCTCGCCCCCGGCGCGGCCCGTCCGGTCCGCATCCGTTCCTGATCGCCGAACGAGCCTGCTACTCCTCTGCTGTGGTGGCAGGGGATCGGCGACCCGCCGCGTACCGTGCGGCGCCGGCGGCGGCAGTATCGAGCACTTCGAGGCCGTGGCGCCGTTCTGCCGCAAGACCGTCGTCGAGGGGAAGGCCGAGACCGTCGAGCAGCGCTGCACGATCGGATCGCACGGTCGGCTGCGGGAACGATGCAATCTCGGCGGCGAGCGCTTTCGCCACCTCCAGACTCCGACCTGGAGCGGAGACCCGGTTGACGAGACCCATGGCCAGCGCTTCATCGGCTGCGACGGGCCGGCCGGTCAGCATCAGGTCCATGGCGCGGCCGACGCCGACGATCCGGGGCAGCCGCTGGGTGCCACCATCGATGAGCGGTACGCCCCAGCGTCGTTCAAAACAGCCCAGTAGGGCATCCGCAGCGGCGACCCGTAGATCGCACCACAGTGCCAGCTCAAGACCACCTGCCACCGCGTGCCCTTCGACGGCGGCGATGGTCGGCTTCGACACCCGGAGCCGTGACATCCCGAGGTGCCCCTCAGGGCGGTCAACGAGATCGAACCGCTTGAGGTCGGCCCCCGAGCAGAACGTGCCGTCCGCACCCGTCAAGATGCCGACGGCGGCTTCAGTGTCGGCGTCGAAGTCGAGCCAGGCAGCACGCAGAGCGTCGGCCGTCGCCAGGTCGATGGCGTTCCGAGTCTCGGGCCGATCGATCGTGACGACGGCGATGTCCCCAAGGCGGTCGTAGCGAACACTCATTGCTGCTCCTGCGGCTGGCGGCGTGGCTGGGTATCCGGATCGTAGAAGGACGAGGTGATCGGGTTCTCTTCCCTTTCGCTTGTCGCTCCCAGCGGCTACGGTAGGAAGAAGGTGGTGGCAGGAGAGGAGACTTGTGCCTGCTGCTGCCGTCCTGACCCTCGTGGTACTCACCACATCGGGGCTCGGCGCACCCTGCGTCGGGCTCCGTCCCCCCGTCGCTGGCGCCGTCGTGCGCGAGTTTGCCCCTGCCGGGGACTACGCCGGCCATTGGGGCGTGGACTTCGACGCGCCTGCGGGGAGTCCCGTTGCTGCCGCAGGCGCCGGCTCCGTCAGCTTTGCCGGGTCGATTGCCGGGCGGCTTTCCGTGACGATCGACCACGGCGGTGGTCTCAAGACCTCGTATTCCTACCTGGACGCAATCCACGTTGTGTACGGAGAGTCCGTATCGACCGGTTCCGTCGTGGGTACGGCCGGTCCGGCGGAGGGGGCTGCGACGGTCCACTTCTCCGTCCGTCTCGACGGGGTGTACCAGGACCCTCTGCCGTGGATTCAGTGCTTCGTGCCTGGCGGTGCGGTGCGGCTTGCGCCCAGACAGCTCGGGGTCGCCACCTATGCTGCCCGAGGTGCAGCGCGGCATCCTCGGTGGCACCTTCGACCCTCCCCACATCGCACACCTGTTTGCGGGGGAGGCGGCCTATCGCGCCCTGGGCGTGGACGAGGTGCGCTTCATCCCGGCGGGACGTCCCTGGCAGAAGGCCCGCAGCTACGTGTCGGACGCCGACCACCGCTGGGCGATGACGCAGTTGGCGGTTGCCGGCGTCGACTACTTCATTGCCGATGACCGCGAGGTGCGGCGAGACGGTTGGACCTACACCGTGGATACGCTCGCGGGATTCCCGGCGGCCGACCGGCTGACCCTCGTTGTCGGCGCCGACACGGCAAGGGGCTTCCCGTCGTGGCACAGGGCAGACGCGGTCAAGGGAATGGCGCGGATCGCGATTGTGCCCCGTCCTGGTGTCATGCGGGACGAAGTGGACGCTGCGCTGGCGGGCGCAGACGTCGTGTGGCTCGATACTCCTGAGCTGGACATCTCCGGCACGGGCCTGCGCGAGTGGGCGCGTCGTGGGGCGAGCTTGAGGTTTCTCGTGCCGGATCCCGTCTGGCGCTACATCGATGAGCACGGTCTCTATCGGTCACCCTGATATCGGGCCGCCGGTAAGATGCGCCGCACCGCGACGCAGGAAGGTATGACCATCAGTGCCGACAAGGAAGCCGTCTCCGCTGCCGAGGCTGCTGCCGCCGCGATCGCCGACAAGAAGGGCACGAACATCGCGCTCCTCGACGTGTCCGAACTCGTGGTGCTGACCGATGTCTTCGTAATCGCAAGCGGTACCTCCAATCGCCACGTGAAGACCCTGGTCGAGGAAGTCGAGTTCAAGCTCAAGGACGTTCAGCGCCGCCCGCTCCGCAGGGAGGGAGAGAATCACGGTCGGTGGGTGCTGCTGGACTACGGCGACATGGTGGTGCACGTCTTCGACGAGGAGACGCGTGAGTACTACGACCTCGAACGGCTGTGGGCCGATGCGCCCCGGCTCGTGTTTGATCAGGCGGTGGCGGAGGCGTGATAATCTCCTGACCCGCCTCGGCGATCGGGGGGCTGTAGCTCAGCCTGGCAGAGCACTTGCATGGCATGCAAGGGGTCAGGGGTTCGAATCCCCTCAGCTCCACCCACGAAACCCGTTGCGCCGCAACGGGTTTCGGCGTGTCAGGAACGGAGTTCTACGACCCCCGATCCGCCAACAGTCCGCGAGGAATCCGCGAGAGAACGCGTTCGGGCTGCGTCGAGAGCGTTTGCGGCTTCCCGATCCCGTCCTTCGAAGAGGTGCCCGTACACGTCGTAGGTGGTGCGGATGGAGGCGTGGCCGAGCCGTTTCGAAATCACGTACGGGTCCTCCCCGGCAGCGATGAGGAGAGCGACGTGGGTGTGGCGGAGGTCATGGGGCCGCATCGGCTCGCCGACCGACGCCCGGACGGCAGGATTCCACTCACGGCGTCGAAAGATGCTCAGGCGCAGCGGTCCGCCTTGGGGAGCGGTGAAGACGAGGATTCACGACCCGGGTGGGCTGCCAGGTGGGCGGCGAGCTCCTCGACGAGGAAGCCCGGGATCTCCACGGTGCGACGGGCGGCTGGCGTCTTGAGCGGCTCCTCGACGCGCAGCTGGCTGCGGAGCAGATCGAGGCGGTCGGCGCGCAGTGCCGCCAGCTCGCCGGGACGAAGCCCGGTGTACGCGCCGGCGAGCACGAAGACTCGGTATCGGGGGCGGATGGTTTCGGCGAGGAGCTCTACCTCGTCGATGGATAGGAAGCGCTTCTCTGACTGGTCGATGCGGGGGAGCACCACCCGGCGACAGGGTGTGCGAGCGAGGCGGCCGTCCTCGACGGCAACATCGAGCGTCAGTTGCAGCAAGGTGTACGCCCGGCGGATCGTCGAGGCGGAGTATCCCCTGATGGTCAGGTCGGCGACCCATGCTCTCACGTCAGTTGTCTCGATGCTCGAGATCGGCGCAGCTCCGAACGTGGGGAGGATGAGGCTGCGGATGACCGAATCGTCGCTCGCCCGGGTCGAGTCGGCGAGGTTGACTCGGGCAGACTGAACGACGGTGTTCCACTCGCCGAACGTGATCCGGCCCAGCCTCGGGTCCGCCCATCGGCCGCGCAGCTTGTCGGCCTCGATCGTGACGAGGTAGCGCTCGGCTTCGACCTTGCGGGAGAAGTGCTTGGCGCGCTCACGACCGGCGGGGTCGCGGTAACGCACCTGGTAGCGGCCGTTCTCGAGCTTCCGAATGTGGGCCATCGTTGTCGTGCCTCCCGCTGGCTGACCGTCCCTCGACCGTAGCGAAAGCATCTGACGCAGTGCCGGTTGACCCCCGACAGCGACTCATCTCGGTACCTGTGCGGAGACACGGCTCCTGAGCCATGTCTCGACGTCGTGCGCTCGGTAGCGGAGGTGGCGGCCGACGCGGAAGGAAGCGGGCTCGTCTCCTCGATACCGCCAGGCGTACAAGGTCGCAACCGGAACGCCGAGGTAGTCGGCCAGCTCCTGGGCGGTGAGGAGGTCGTCGAGCTGATTCATCGATATGGCGCCTGGGACGTCGAGTCCCTGAATCATGACTCGTGACGGTTCCCAGATGGTCCCACCTGAGTTCCCGCGCACCTTCACGGGTGCCCGGTCGGTTCCCAGATAGTCCCCAAGAAGTTCCCAGATCGTCTCCGCGTCGGTTCCCGCCTGTCCCCGCGCTTATCGGGCGGGCGTTTCCGGCTGGTGGCGGATTCTCGAGTCGGCGGCTGGACTCGATTCGGTGGTCCGGCGGCGGGTGTGTGTTGCCCCCGGCTGAGATCCCCGGTTCGCGGCCGTCAGCGTGTGGGAGCGCCGAGACGCCGGCTCGAGCTCGTCGAGAGATCCTGCGTCTTCGGCCAAGTGGGAACCGTTTCGGACATCGGATGGGAACCGCGCTCTTTCACCATCGGCCTGAATCGATCGCGCGGAGAGAGCCCCCATGCCAGTCAGCACAGTCCACCGACCGACCGTCACGGACCAGCTCGCCCGCATCGTCCCCAACGTCACCGTGCCAACGCGCAGCTGCAGCCAGTTGCGAGTCGTTGAGGACCGAGTGATGACTGACCGGCAACCATCTCGAGCTTTTGAGGACAGACGGGTGCACACCTGCGGTTGGGAACCGAAGGGAAGGGGGGTTGTGGGGTGACGGTGCGGGTAGCGACGCTCAAGCACGCTGCGGCGGGCAGGTATTACACGGAGGGGTTGGGGTCGTACTACCTCGATGGTGGGGAACCGCCGGGGCGGTGGTTCGGTGGCGGCGCCACGATGCTGGGCCTCGACGGGGAGTTGGAGGCGGAGGCGTTTCTGGCGGTGATGGCCGGCCTCCATCCGGAGACGGGGGAGCGGCTGGGGCGGCGGTTCGGGGAGGGGTCGGTGCGGGGTTTCGATGCGACGTTCTCGGCACCGAAGTCGGTGTCGGTCCTGTTCGGCATCGGCAACGACACACTGCGATCCGAGGTGCCGGCGGCGCATGACCGGGCCGTGGACGCCGTCCTTCATTGGGTCGAGGCCGAGGCGCACACGAGGGTGTGGGTGCGGGGCCATGTGGTGTGCGGCGATGCCGAGGGGATGATCGTGGGGGTGTTCCGTCAGCACACCAGCCGCCGTCTCGACCCGCAGGTGCATACGCATGGGGTGATCGCCAATCGGGTGCGGTCCCCGGACGGCCGCTGGCTGGCGCTGGATGGCCGCACCTTGAAGCTTGATCAACGCACCCTGTCGGGGCTGTATCACGTGACGTTGCGTACCGAGTTGACCCGCCGACTCGGGGTGGTGTGGCGGGACCCGGTGAACGGGATCGCCGAGATTGCCGGTATCGACCCTGAGGTGCTTGCCGTGTTTTCGCAGCGTACGGGGGAGGTCGAGCGGCGTATCGACGCAAAGCTCGACAGGTTCCGCCGTGACTTGGGGCGGGAGCCAACGCGGCGGGAGCGGTGGCGGAAGCTGCTGTTCGTAACGGCGCGGCCTCGTGCGAGGTCGCCTCGTCGATGCGGTAGTCGCATCGAAGTCTTGCACCTCATGGTCGCCGGCAGCGGCCCGATCCCCCTTGGTGGCCGGTCGCCGCTCCGGGCCGGTTCAGCCGGCCGACTCGGGTGCCGACGCCCAGATGGCCTCGCCATCGTCGTCGACGGCCCCGATCGTCCGCAGGCCAAGCCGGGAGGCAACCGCCTGTGAGGCCGAGTGCCCGGGGTGGATGTGGGCGGTGAACCGGCGGATCCCCTGGTCCTCCAGCCACGAGCGCATCGCCGCCGCCGCCTCGGTCGCGTACCCGCTCCCCTGCCATGGCGTTCCGACAACCCAGGCGAGGTCCGCAGCTCCGTGTGCGACCGTGGCCTGGACATAGCCGATGGCCACATCGCCCTGGCGAATGATCCAGTTGTGCCACACCTCGTCGCCGGAACCTCCCGCCACTTGGTGCCGGTAACGCTGGTCGAGCTCCTCGGGCGTGGGCGGGTCACCGCTGGTGAAGGTGTAGAGCGCCGGATCCGAGAGCACCCCGACCATCTCGGCGGCGTCGGAAGGCTCGAGCGGCGTGAGGATCAGCCGGGCGCTGCGGACGATCTCGGTGGGTGACATCGGCGGAATCCTCGCAGCTGTGTCAGCGCGGGCGGCAACTGCCGGGTGGCTGGCCGTCCGCCTCGCCATCGGCGACGACGACCAGCGTCTCGAGGCTCGGATCGGACGCCCCGGCCATGCGGGTGCCGGCCGCAACCTCGTCGCGCAGCGCGTCGAGGAGCTCCTTCGTGATCAGCTCGCCCGGGGCGAGGGCAGGGATCCCAGGCGGGTAGGGAGACACGATCTCCGCCGATGCCCGCCCCGCAGCAGCCCACCACGGCACCCGCTGCCGGGGAGCGAAGAACGCCTCGCGCAGCGTCATCACCGGCTGCGGAGTGATGCGCCACGACGACGTCGCCACGCGCGTTCTCGTTGCGGTGCCGGCCCGTCGCGCCAGCGAGCGCATCAACGAGGAGGTCAATCGCTCCACCGACCGCTCGTCATCGCCGATGGTCAGCAACGGCACGAGCGTCGTGCGATCGGCGAATTCGAGCACGACGCCGTCGTCGCGGAGGTCGCGCTCGACCTGGAATCCGTCGGCACCGGTGGCACTCAGGTCCACGACCAGCTTGAGGGGATCGAAGGCCCCCACCGACGGGTGCGCATTCACACCGGCATCGTGAAGCCGCGCCCCGTACCAGCCGCTGATCTCCTCCCGGAACCTGGCGGCGAGACGGAGCGCATGCTCGATGAGCGCCGCTCCGCGCTCCTCCATGAGTGCCCGCGCCCGATCGAGGCTGGCGTAGATCGCTCCCGAGGCGCTGGTCGTGAGCAACGCCTCGAAACACGCCCTGGTTCTGTCGACGTCGAGGAAGCCGCTGTCGGCCAGATGGAGCATGGCGCCCTGGGAGAAGGCGGTGAGCGTCTTGTGGGCGCTCATGACGACGGCGTCGGCTCCGAGCGACACGGCACAATCGGGGAGCGCCGGGTGGAAGGCGAAGTGGGCGCCCCACGCCTGGTCGCAGATGAGCGCGGCACCGTGGGAGTGGGCTGCCTCGACCATCGCCGGGATGTCGGAGGTGAGGCCCAGGTAGGAGGGCTCGACGAGCATCACGGCCCTGGCCTGCGGGTGCTCGACCAGAGCCCGCTCGACGCGCTCGACGGGCATGGCCAGCGCCAGACCGGTGACGGGATCGACGTCGGGGCTGATCCAGACGGGATCCATCCCTGCGAACACGAGCCCGGCATAGACGGAGCGGTGGGAGGTCCGGGCGACGATGACCTCGTCGCCGGGCGCCCCGGCGGCCATGCACACCGCTTGGTTGGGATGGGTCGAGCCCGACACCGAGAACATCGTGTGGTCCGCACCCCACGCCTGGGCTGCGAGGCGCTCGGCACGACCGAGCAGGTCGCGGCTGAGGCGCATGTCGTCGACCCCGCACAGGTGGGGCATGTCTGCCAAGAGCAGCGGATCGTCGCCGACGAGGAGGCGGTTGCGCTTGTGTCCCGGCACCGAGAAGTGCGCCGTGTGCTCGGCGAGGAACTCGTCGGCGGCGCGGGCGAATGGCGCATCGATGAAGGTGACCGGCTTCGGGCGAGCGAGCGCAGTCACGGCGAGACGACCGTGGCTTCCGGGTCCGCCAACGCCGCCATCCGGCGCAGGCGCCGCTGACCGGCGTGGGCGAATAGCACCGCCGTCACGCCGACGAGCACTAGCGGGATGAGCTGAGCCACGAGGTAGCCGAGACGGTTCCCGGCGAATCCCGGCGGGAGGTGCGCGTCGGGTGATGCGGTGCCGAGACCCGGCCACAGGACGGCAACGAGCGCCAGCAGAATCCAGCCGGTGGCGAGTCCTGACGCAAGCCAGGCGCCGGTGGCACCGCCCGGCACCCGGTACGGCCGGTTGAGCCTGGAGTGGGAGGTGCGGAGGCGGACGAGGGACGGGAACACCAGGAGGTTGCTCAGGGCGAGCAAGGCGATGGCCATGCTGAGGACGAGCACGAAGTAGGTGTCGTTGTCGTTGCCCGCCACGGCGAAGGCGGCAAGCGCGGTGACGGTGGCGCCGATCCCGGAGAGCGTCGTCGACCGCAGTGGCCCTCCAGTGCGATCGGCGATGCGACCCAGTACGGCGGGGCCGGCGCCGTCGGCGCTGGCGACCGCCTGCGCTCGGGTCGATCCGATCAGCCAGGTCTGCCCGTTGGTGAGGAGCACCCAGACGAAGGCGGCGCCCGCCAGCGCTCGCATGACGCCTGCGGCGGGTCCGTACACCGTGAAGACTGTGTTGATGGCGTCGATGAAGCCCGTGAGGCCGGTGCGCTCGGCCGCAGGGACGACGAGCAGGATGGCGAGGATCGGGACGCTGTAGAGGATGGTGACGATCGTGCCCGCGCGGGCGATGGCGGCAGGGACGTCCGCCTGCGGGTTCTTCATCTCGTCCGCCGCCGCCGACGGGAGCTCGAGCCCGAGGAAGCTGTAGACGAGCACCGGGGCGACGATGAGTGCCCCCGCCCAGCTCGGAATCGCATCGGCTCCGGACAGCCCCTGCAGCCCGTGGCGCACGGCGTAGAGCCCGACCGTCGCGGTGAAGACCGCCAGGAGGCCGACCTGCACGGCGGCCCCGACGACGGGGAATCGTTTCCCGGTGCGAAGGGGCGCAGCGGCGAGCAGCGTGGCGACCCAGATGAAGGTGAGCGCCAGGGCGATTCGCCCGATGCCGTCGACGGGGACGATGAGATGGTCCACCACTGCCACGGCAGTGATCGCCAGCGAACCACCCACCCAGATGGTGGTCTCGCCCCAGTACGACAGCGCAACGAAGGCGCCGGCGCGGCGACCAAACGCCAGCCGGACCCAGCGGTACGGTCCGCCCTGGTCCGGGAAGGTCGACCCGAGCTCGGCGATCACCAGACCGGCGGGGAAGAAGAACAAGAGCCCGACGATGAGCAGCCAGCTGAGTGTCTGCACGCCTCCCAGCGCTACGGCACCGAGCGTGTCGAGCACGACGATGGCGGCGATCATGAAACAGATCGTGTCGAGCCTGCCGAGCGCACGGGCTGGGTGGGGTTGGGTCGCGGTGCGGTCGATCGCGTTGTCGGTCATGCGAGGGAACGTACGGATCGGCCCCACGGAGCGGTAGCGGGAAACCCCTACAACACCCCGGGCATCACCCTCGACCTGATCCGGCGGATGCCTCGTGGTCCGGGAGTGGGAGGTCGCCGCTCGCCACGAGTCTCGACAGCTCGGTCCGTGACCGGATGCCGAGCTTGCGGTAGATGCGCGTCAGGTGGGCCTCGACCGTGGCGACGCTCATGAAGAGCGACTCACCGATCTCACGGTTGCGCATGCCTTCGCCGATCAGGGCCGCTATGCCCGCTTCGGTCTTGGTCAGCGTCCCGGACACACGCCCCGGGGCCACGCGGTCGAGCTCATCCGCCGCCTTCCGCTGCCAGACAACGGCGCCGATCGCCGCAAAGCGTTGGTGGGCGTCGGCGAGCGCCTGAGCCGCTCGCGAGCGGTGGCCGGCCCTGGCGAGTGCCCGACCCTCGAGGAGGCGGCTGCGAGCAGCATCGGGCCGGAAGCCGAGCTGATCGAACCGGGCCATCGCCTCCCCCAGCAACCCGGCCGCCTCGTCGCCGTCGCCGGTCGCCACGAGGAGCGCACCTCGGGCCCGCAACGCAGCCGCGTCGGGCCAGGGACCCTCGACCGTCGCCGCCTTGCGCTCCAGGCGTTCCAGAAGAGCTGCCGCGCCGTCCAGATCGCCGGACAGCGCAAGCGCCTCGACGGCGTCTGGCAGCTCTCGATCCACGCCGGGATGTCGTACGCCGGCCTCCTCGCTGAGGGTCGACGCCTCGGCGAGTTGTGCCGCCGCCTCTCGCCAGTCCCCGGCAGCGAGCGCCAGGAGACCGAGCACCTTGTGGCCGTTGACGTTCGCAAAGCGCAAGCCGTGGTCGGCACGGATCAGCTCTCCGGCCGCAGCCCGCGCCGATTCGACGTGACCAAGCCATGCGGCGACGAGGCCGTGCGGATAGAGAAGCGCACGCTCCGACCAGGGGTCCTCGGCGTCCTTGGCGGCCGTCATGGCTCGATCCACGGCCTCGGCGGCGACATCCAGGTTGCCGGCCATGCACTCGAGCAGGGCGAGTCCGTAGTCGTGCTGCAGGCTCTTCCACTCGAGGCCCGCCTCTGCCGCGGTCCTGGCGGTGACGCCGAGCAGCCGGCGCGCCTCTGCCAGCTCGCCCTGCCAGAGCAGCAGCCCAACCATCAGCTCGCTCGGGCTCTGGCTGATCACCGGCATGCGGAGGTCGTGTTCCAGCGCCATCGCCCGATCCATCAGATCCCACCTGGGGACGCCGGCTTTGGTCTCGAGATAGGCGAGTATCGCCGCAGCGTTCATCTCGATGCTCGGGTCGCCCAGGCTCTCGGCGATCGACAGTGCCTCCCGACAGGCCTCGATCCCGCCCTCGAGGTCACCGGCAAACTCCCGACCCCGTCCGAGGGTCGTCAAGATGCGGATACGGAGCCGGTCGTCGCCGGCGGCTTCCTCCAACGTCCGCGTCAGGTGCTCCTCGCTGCCTGTGGGATGGAAGTCGTCGTCCAACTCCCACTCGCGCAGCATCGCCTCGGCGCGAGCCGGACCGGCCGGCATCGTGTCGATCAACTCGCCCGCCAGCGACAGCGCCCGGCCGACCTCGCCGGCCCCGGCGAGGTAGTCGATCTGGGTGAAGGCACGGCGATGGGCAGCGTCCGTCATGCCGGGCGGTGTGAGCCGCAGACTGTGCTCGGCGAGCTGGGCTGCGATCACGGGTGCGCCCCGGTCGGCGGCCCGGTCCGCTGCAGCCTCGATGAGTGACGCCGCCTCTTCGTCGGGTGCTTCGGTCGACATCGCGATGTGCCACGCACGCTGGTCCGGGTCGGTGGCGAGCCGTGCGATCTCGGCGTGCCACGAGCGACGCGCCTGCAGCGCCATGCGACCGTAGACGGCCGCAGCGAGCAGTGCGTGGGAGAAGCGGACGTCCACGTCGTTGTCGACCACGAGCAGCCGTTTGGCGCGCCCCAGCGTCAGTTGGGCGGCGACGTCCTTGTTCGGTAGCAGTCCCTGCAGCGTGGAGAGCCGGACCCGGCCCACGACCGCCACGACCTCGAGCAGATCGTTGAGCTCGGCCGGGAGGCCGGCGAGCCGCTCCTGCACGATGGCCTCGAGCGACGCCGGCAGCGCCCCGCCCGCTCGCGGGTCTCCGCCACCGTGCCTGGCGACGTAGTTGGCCAGTTCGATGGCGTAGAAGGGGTTGCCGCCCGACATCTCGTGGATGCGGTGCAAGAGCGGTCGGGAGATGGTGGTGACCGTGCCCGCCAGGAGCGAACGCATCGCCTCGAACGGCAGGGGCCCGACGAGGATCGTCGTCGCCCGGCCCGGAAGCAGCGTCGCCGCCGGCAACACGGGGTCGTCGGACTCGCTCGTGGCATGTGTGGAGGCGAGGACCCCGATGGGTTCGGCATCGAGACGGCGCAATGCGAAACGCAACGCTCGCCCCGACACCGCGTCGAGCCATTGCAGGTCGTCGACTGCGATCACGACCGGCCCCGCCGTCGCCATGCCCCGGAGCGCATCGAGGACCGCTCGCCCGCGTGACATCTGGTCCGTGTCGGGTGCGATTGCGGCGGGGAACGAGCTCTCCTCTTGCAACAGGTCGACGAGGCCTGCGAGCGGGATGACCATCTCCTCCTCCGCCGGCCGGGATCTGACCACCCGATACCCCCGCTGCCGCGCCCGGTCGATGGCCCAACTCCAGAGCACGGTCTTGCCGATGCCGGGCTCCCCGCGGAGGACGAGCACACGAGCGCCGTTCCGCACATCAGCCAAGAAGTCGTCGATGCGACGCTGCTCCGGCTCTCGCCCAACGATCTCGGAGTCACCGGAAACTGTGGGGTCGTCCGGGTGTGGCATCACCGAAGCATACGTTGGCGACTTCGGACGTGGGTGTGCCGTGCCTAGGAATCTCAGGGCTTCCCCGCTAGCCGATCGGCGAGGCCGCAGGCATGCTCGTTGCAGCCCGCCAGCAGGGTGGAATCACACCAGAGGAACCCCAGATGCACCTGGCCGACATCGCCGATTCACCGAGCGTGACGCTGCCTCCGCCGCCGCCGGACACTCGGCGGGGGCTCGACATCGACTGGATTCGAAGCCAGTTCGACTTCGTGAGCGCCGGCCGCATCGTCACCAACAACGCCGCCAGCACCCAGCCGCCCCGGGCGGTGCTCGATCTGACGCGGGAGGTGCTGCGGGAGTACGAGAACGTGCATCGCGGCCAGTCCCAGGCGTCGCAGGCGACCACCATGCGTTTCGAGCGCGCCTACGACACGATGGCAGCTTGGATCAACGCTCCGAATCGCCGCACCATTGTCACCTGCCGCAACACGACCGAAGCCATCAACGCGGCGATGTACTCGCTCATGACGGAGTTTCGGGACGGCGACAACGTGGTGACGACCATGCTCGAGCACAACTCCAACTACGTGCCGTGGTACGCCCTCGCCAACGAGATCCTTCCCCGGTTCGGGCGGCGCATCGAGTGCCGGCTCGCCCGTTTCGACCCCGCCACGGGTGCGCTCGACCTCGACCACCTGGTGTCACTGGTCGACGAGCGGACGAAGCTGGTGTGCTCTACGGGGGCGTCCAACTTCTTCGGGACGAAGCCGCCGCTCGACGTCGTTCGGGCCATCGCCGACGCCAGCGGATACGTGCAGCCGACCGGGGAACGACGCTCGCTGTTGCTCGTGGATGCCGCCCAGCTGGTTCCGAGCACCTACGTGGATGTCCAGGCCCTGGATGTGGACTACCTGTCGTTCTCGTTCCACAAGCTGCTGGCGCCGTACGGGGTGGGGGTGCTCTACGGGAAGGAGCACCTCCTCGAGCATTCCCTCCCGTTCCTCTACGGCGGGGACATGATCGCCGAGGGACGGGTCAGCCCGGATCACGTCGGATACAACGATCTCCCGTGGAAGTACGCGGCGGGCACCCCGAACATCGTCGGTGTCATCCAGTCCGCCCAGACGCTGCGCCTGATGCTCGACATGACGACCGATCCGGGAGAGGTCCCGTACTTCCGCAGCGAACGGCCGATCCCGACGCACGTCGTCCGCCGGTCGATGGAACGCATCGGCCGCCACACCCAGGCACTGACGGTGCGCGCCATGGAGGAGCTGTCGGCGGTTCCCGGCATCACCATCTACGGTCCCCCGTTGGGTGAGGTGCGATCGCCACTCGTGGCGTTCAACGTCGACGGGTGGAACCCGCTCGACTTGGCGTCCGAGCTCGACAGGAGGGGCGTCGAGGCGAGGGCCGGCTGTCACTGCGCAACGCTCGCCCACCACAGCCTCGGCCTGGACCCACCGGCCAGCTGCCGCCTCAGCTTCGCCCTCTACAACTCAACCGACGACATAGACCGCGCCACGGCGGCGGTGGCCGACGCCGTCCGGAGGCGACGGGAACCCATCACCTGAGTCGGTCACTCAATCGATTCCCTGGCCGGCCTGAGGCCGGCCAGGGAATCGACTCATCTTGCGCTGTCGCGACGAGCGCAGCGGATGGGCGTTTGCGGTCAGCGGCCGCCGACGGTTCCGTCCCTCCGCTGATCGGCGCCTCCCACGAAGCCGTCCGGGGTGACCTGGATCACCGACAGCCCCGATGTCAGGGCGCCCACGCTGACCGGATGACCGCGGGCCTCCAGAGCGGCCTGCAGGGCGTCGACGTCGTAGTCGTCCGTGACACCCGTGATGGGGGTCTCGAGGTTGGTTGAGCCGTTGCGGTTCTGATGGTGTGGAACGTTGACAGCCTCCTGCGCGTCGAGCCCGAAGTCGAGCACGTTCACGATCGACTGCGCCGTGTATCCGATGATCGACGAGCCGCCGGGGGATCCGGTGACCAACACCACGTCGCCGGCGGCGTCGAGGACGATCGTCGGCGACATCGAGCTACGGGGCCGCTTGCCGGGCTGGACCCGATTCGCCACGGGAACCCCCTCAGAGGTGACGGGCGCGAAGGAGAAGTCGGTCAGCTCGTTGTTGAGCAGGAATCCCCCTCCGGGCACCATGACACCGTTCCCGAACGAGCTCTCGATGGTGGTCGTCATCGACAGGGCGTTTCCGTACCGATCGACGATCGAGATCTGGCTGGTACCGCCCTCGGTGTCGTTGTCCTGAGGGGCGGATGGATCGAACTCGCCGGGAGGAACTCCCGGCATCGCCGTTCCCATGTCCATGTCCGTGATGAGGGCGGCACGCGACGCCAGGTACGCCTCGTCCACCATCCCCTCGACCGGCACGGTGACGAAGTCGGTGTCACCAACGTACAGGCCCCGGTCGGCGAAGGCCAGGCGGCCCGCCTGGGCAAAGAGATGCACGAACTCCTCCCCGAGCGGATCGTCGCCGAGGTCGAAGTGCTCGAGAATCCCGAGGATCTGACCGACGGCGAGCGCACCGGACGAAGGTGGACCCATCCCGCAGACTTCGTAGCCGCGGTACTCGACGCACACCGGGGCACGTTCGATCACCTGGTAGGCGGCCAGGTCGTCCACGGTCATGTCGCCCGGGATGGCCAGGTCGCCCTGGACGGCCTCGGCGATCGCCGCCGCCAGGTCGCCGGAGTAGAACGCAGCAGACCCGCTCTTGCGGAGAGCCCTCAACGTGTCGGCGTAGTCCCGATTCCGCACTCGGGTCCCGGCGCGCACCGCCTCACAGTCGGTCTCGCTTACTGGCAGACGAGCGGATCGACCGACATCAGTTCTGCGGTGCGCAGATCAACTGATACCGGATCAGAACGAACCAACCGTGAAACAGCCCATAGCCCATGGTGGATGAGCCTGCTGTAACGTCCCTTTGTGGCGTCATCCGAAGAGCTCGCTGGCCGGCATCGCGAAGCAGCGGAGCTGGCCTACGAGGGCTTAGCGGCGAGACATATCGCGTCCCGGTTGGGCCTGTCAGAGTCGGAAGTCCGTCGTCTGGTACAGGGCGTGGTTCAGCAGTCGATGCGACGCGTCGTGGGCGGGACGCCGGCTGATGGCGAGCAGGAGGTGTTCGGGGCCGATCCGCCGATGGCCGACATCGACGGCGAGCCTGAGCGCTTCCTGCAGTATCTGCTTGCCGCCACCGGTGAACGGCCGGTGGCATCGGCCGGCAATGCCGAGATCGGGGGCGATACCCTCAACTGCGTCGATGTCGATTCCAACCGATGACAGAGCGGATTCGTCGAGCGAATCCAAGCCTGCCCGCAGTTGGGTTAGCGACAGGTCGACCACTCGCCGAATCAGCGCCGAAGACACAGCCGCCACACCGAGAAGAAGATGCTCCGTGCCGATATGGGAGTCGTTGCGTCGCTCGGCCTCTGAGATCGCGGCCTTCACCGCCATCCGGGCCGATCGTGTGAAGCGCTCAAACATGATCCTGCTTCCCGTGTTTCTTGTGGACTGCCTGACGCGACACTCCCAGGGCATCGCCGATCTCCTGCCACGACCATCCTTTCCGGCGGGCAGCTGCGACTTGGGCTGCTTCGATCTGATCGGCCAGGCGACGCAGTACGACGACCGCCCGCAACCCCTCCGTAGGATCCGGACTGTCGGCCGCAACCGCTGCTTGCTTCAACTCCATCATCTGCCTGTCATCCTGAGTTGACAAGCCGTGGTTGTCAACCCGGATTGACACGACGCGGTGGCCTGGGTGTTGGGACGAAGAGCAGAGCACCAGATCGGGTGCAGGAACGAGCGCCTTCTCAAACCGAGCCGAGCGGCACCTACGAGTGCGCTCTCTGCGCTCACATCTATTGCTCTGTATCACAGATCGTGATACGTTGAGGGCATGGCTCAAGCGATTTCCGTTCGACTTGACGACGCAGCGCTCCGGGCGCTGAGCGAGCTCGAGGCAACCGGCATGTCTCGGTCGGAAGCTATCCGCGCCGCGCTCGTGGAGGCGGCATCCCGGCTTCATGACAAGCAGGCGCTCGCCGCCGAGGTCGCTGCGCTCGAAGCCGACGAGGACGACCGGGCGGAGATGCTGGCGGTAGCCGAACTCATGGAGACCCTTCGTGCTCCGGGGTGACATCTTCGCCCTGCGACTCCCCAAAGGAGTCGGCCACGAGCAACGAGGGCTTCGATTCGGCGTCATCGTGCAATCCGACGCCTTTCTCCCTCGATCGGTCGTGCTGGTGGCACCCACGTCCACCAGCGCCAAACCAGCGTCCTTCCGACCCGAGATCGACATCGACGGCACCGCCACTAGCGTCCTCGTCGAGCAGGTCGGTGCCGTGGACGTTCAGCGACTCGGTGACCTCGCCGGCCATCTCACACCGGAAGAGCAGTGGGGAGTCGACGCAGCCCTGCTCACCGTCCTCGGACTCAACTGAGCAACGCCGATCACCAAATCAGGGGTGATAACGATCCGTTCGCCGTGTATCCGAGAACGGCACCTCGTGCGTTGCTCCGTCGGTTCCGGTTCGAACACACAGTGTGGCCGAGCCCTCCGACCTCGGCGTGCGTGTGGCCACCGTTCGCTCGCTCGGGTGGCAGAATCACGTGAGTGCCTAATCCGAAACCGACTCAGTATGACTCGATCGCGGCTGAGTACGACGAGCATGCCGCTGCTGCCCCGTACAGCGCCCTCTACGACCGTCCAGCGACGCTTGAGTTGATCGGTGACGTTGCAGGCAAGCGTGTGCTGGATGCGGGTTGCGGCCCGGGCTTTTCCGTTGCTGAGCTGCTCGAGCGGGGTGCCGAGGTCGTTGCCTGTGATGTGTCGCCCCGCATGATTGAGCTGGCTCGGGCCAAGGTCGGTAGTCGGGCTGACCTTCGGGTCCACTCGCTGGAGGAACCATTCGACTGGATGGAAACATCGTGTGTCGACGTCGCCGTCAGCGCGCTGGTCTATCACCACATCAATGACCGACCGAGCTTCTTGACGGAGATGCATCGGGTGCTGCGCCCCGGCGGTGTTCTGGTGATCAGCACGCATCACCCGACCGCCGATTGGCAGCGGCTCGGCGGCTCGTACTTCGTCGTCGAGCCCGTTACCGAGACGTGGAGTAGAGGCTGGGAGATCACCGCGTGGCGAATGCCACTCACTCAGCTAGTCGGCGAGTTCGCCGAGGCCGGGTTCTTGATCGAGCGGCTGGTGGAACCTTCTCCTGACCCGCTGATGGCCGAGAGCCACCCCGAGAGTTTCCGCAAGCTATCCACCGAGCCCGGGTTCATCTTCTTCAGACTCGTACCGGCAATCCCGGAACGACGAGTCAAAACCGACCCAAGCAGATCGCCGAATCGGGGTGCATAACGATCACTTTCACCAGTGCACTGGATCGGCACGTACGAGCGCTACTCCGGCGGAGGAGGTCGTGACGCTCCTCGCCGCTCCCCAAGCGCAGTCCGCCTTCTATCGACGCCACGACGCACGCCCTCTGAGGCTGCGGGACACCGTCCGATCCGGTGGCAATGCGGCCGCCAAAGCGGCACCACAGTCGTCAACAAGTGTTGACGACTGTGGCTAGTGGCGATATCGTGGACTAGTGGACATCGAGGCGAGCGCACGCAAGCACGGTGTCCCAGATGAGGACATGCTGCACGCACTACGACATCACTGGCGTGCGTTCGAGACGAACGATCCCGCTGTGACGATGTTCGTTGGCCCGTCGAGAACCGGCGTGCCTTTGGAGGTGGGCGTGGTCACGGACGACGAGGGAACGGCCGTCATCCACGCCATGGCGGCCCGAGAGAAGTTCCTGAAGGGCTGGTGGATCAAATGAGCAAGTCACGAGCCGAGCGTGCGGCAGGGCTGGAGGAGTGGGCGGATCGAGTCGGGGCCGATGAGTTGAAGCTCGCCGACACCGAGGCGCTGCGAGTGATCGCCGAGTTGGTGGAGAGGCGGAACGAGGTCGACGAGGAGCTCACAGCTGCGGTGCGTGCTGCGCGGCGGGCACGGAGGAGCTGGTCGGAGATCGGAGCGATGCTCGGCGTCTCGAAGCAGGCGGCTCAGCGGAAGTACTCCTCGAAGACATCCGCGTAACGGAAGCTCCTCGCGCGACCCTGGCCTCGAGCGGACGGCGCAGTCCGCGGAGAGTCCGCGCGACACTGCGAAAACGTGCACATTGATGCGAAGTGCTGCGAACCCAAAACCGTTGTGGCGCAGAGGATTCGGCGATTTCGTAGGATTGACGAAATCGCCCGATCTTGCATGGCATGCAAGGGGTCAGGGGTTCGAATCGCCTTGGTCGGATCAGCGTCGCAGGAGTGCACGGCGGAGGAGGCGGGTCATCGACTCGATGTAGAGGTCGTCGCTCCAGTCGAGCTCGATCACGAGTTCGCGCCACGTGTCGAAATGGGCAACTGCGTATAGGGTCGCAGCGGCGTCGTCGATGCTCCAGTCCTCGTCGAGTTCGCCGCGTTCGGCGAGGGCCTCGATCATCGCCCGAAAGGCTGCGTGTCGGAACCGCATCCGGTCGCGCCACGCTGCGCCGAGAGCCTCGTCGTCGTGTTGGGCTGCCTCGAGCACCTGAGCTACGGGGAACACCTGCGCCCAGAAGGTGGTGTTGAGGCGCATAGCCGCTTCGAGCAGAGATCCCCCGTCGGGGGCGGCGTGCACCTCGGCTAGGGACTTTCCGAGATCGAGGGCCTCGTCCATGTGCTCGACGAGCCCAACCAGCAGGCCGGCGCGGTCGCTGAAGTGCAGGTAGACGGCCTGGCGCGAAACCGACGCCCGAGCCGCCACGTCTGCGAGCTTGAATCGTCCACCCTCTTCGGTGACCAGCTCCCAGGTGGCGTGGAGGATGCGACTCCGTGTTGCCGGATCCCCGTAGACACTCTCACTTGACATGACGTAAACCTCGTCCTACGGTTTTGGTTGACATAGTGTAAACCGTTCCTCTCGGGAGATTGGTGATGTTCGACGAGGACTTCTCGAAGGCTCAAGCGGCAGTGCTCAACCGCTACGACCTCGCTGCGGAGGAACGTTGGATCGAAGCCTCGATCGTCGAGGGTCAGGCACACGTCCTTGTCACCGGCGAAGGCCCACCAGTCGTGATGCTCAACGGGATCGGCATTCCCGCCGCCATGTGGACACCCCTTTTGGCCCGCCTCGATGGCGTCACGCAATACGCAGTCGATCTTCCCGGGTACGGGTTGACCGACACCACCCCGACCTTCGCCGACGACCTGCGCTCCAATGCCGTGCGTTTCCTCACCGAAGTACTCGACGGTCTCGGCCTGGACCGGCCAATCCTGGTCGCCAACTCGCTCGGGTCCCTGTGGGCCAGCTGGCTGGCGATCGACCATCCCGACCGGGTCGCCGCCCTCGCTCACATCGGGTGCCCGGCCATCGTCTTCGACACCTCCGCCCCGTTGCCGATGCGCCTCCTGGCAGCCCGACCCCTTGGCCGGCTGATGATGAAGCTCCAGCCACCATCGGAGCGCCAGGTCGACCACCTGGCCAAGATGGTCAAGGAGCACCCACTCCCTCCCGAGATCGTCCGGCTCATCCTCGCCACCGAGCGCCTCAGCCATTTCGAGGACACCTTCCTCGCCATGCTCAACCGGCTCCTACGACTCCGCGGGAACCGCCCCGACCTCGCTCTCACCGCCGACCACCTCACCCGCATCCAAGCGCCCACGCTGCTCGTGTTCGCCAAGGACGACCCTATGGGCGCCGCGCCCATCGGCCAGCGCATGGCCGATGGCATGGCCGATACCGAGCTCCACATCGTCGATGGTGGCCACGCCCCATGGCTCCACCACGCCGACCAGATCGCCCCGCTGCTCACAACGTTCGTTCAGCGGATCAGCCCCTCAGCTGGCACCTAGTGCCATCACCGACCACGGGACGGACCACGCCCGAGACCCCGCTCAAGGCCGACAGATCAAGCACCGGCCAGAACGACTCCACCACTGTCGGTGTTCACGTCCGAGCGGGCGTATAGCGCACGAGGTGCCGATCTCGCGCACTCGGCGCAATGTTCGTTTCTGCTCGGTATTTGGGGATGGCGTGCACCACCTCGACTCGTATGTCGGCAACGACCCGCACCTGGTCGTCACCGTCATGGGAGTTGCGGCCTTCGTGCTCTCCTCTCTGGATTTCCGCCGGGTCGATGCCCGCAACGTCGAGAAATTCGGTGGGGAGTACCGACCGTACATGGATCGTGTGCCCGGTTGGAACTTCGTCGCCGGATTGTGGCGCTGGGCAGTCCGCACCATCAATGCGCGCCCCTAGCTCACTGACCTCATCGCCGCCAGAGCCCGCGCTGGTGGATCCCTTTGCGAGAATCCCACGGCGGGTCACTCGGCCTGAACAGGGTCCGAATCGCCGACCAGTTGGTGATAGCTGGTGGGGTCGGTCGCTCCCTCGGTTGACAGTACGATCAACGTTGCGGTCTCGAGCGGGGCGAGTTGCTCTCGAAGGCGTGAGGCCTCTGGGTCGGCGAGGGCCTCGATCATGCCTGCCAGAGCGGCAGCGCCGGTTTCTCCGGATACGACACCAGCCCGGGCCAGGGCGCGCATCGCGGCTATGGCTTGATCGTCGTCAACGGTTACGAACCATTCGAACCCGGCTTCGACGATTGGATAGGCGATCATTGATGGCGTGCCGCATCGCAATCCCGACATGATGGTGCGGTGAGGACCGGGAACGGTGACGCGCCGGCCGGCTTGCACCGAGCGGGTCATGGAAGGGACCTCTGCGGGTTCGACTCCGATGAGAATCGGTTGCTTCAGCTCGGTCGACTGAGCCCAGAGGACGGCCGCCGAGGCGAGGGCCCCCACGCCGATCGGTACCACGATGGCGTCCGCGCCGTGTCCGCCAGTGGCAGCGATCGCGTCCTCGATCTCCCAGAAGATGGTGGTGTATCCCTCGATCACCCACCGGGGGATCTTCTCGTAGCCTGGCCAGGAGGTATCGGAAATCACGAGGCAACGGTCGCTCCCCTCGTCGGCGGCGCGGTCCACGGCGTCGTCATATGATCCGTCGACGACGTTAACCGCGGCACCCTCACCCTCGATAGCTTCGATTCGAGCGGGCGCGGTGTCCGACGGTACGAAGATTCTGGCCTCGAATCCGAGCATGCGGGCCATCCAGGCCACGGCACGGCCATGGTTGCCGTCGGTCGCGGCGGCAAAGGCGAAGGGGCGAAGTAGCCGAGCCTGTGCAGCAAGATCGTCGATGGTTGCCCAGGGGCGCACCTCATCACCGAGCCGCTCGGTGACGGCGCGATAGCACGCCCAGGAAGTGCCCAGGATCTTGAAGGAGGGCAGCCCGAAGCGGTCGGATTCGTCCTTGACCAACACGTCGCCAACGCCGAGCTGGATCGCAACGGGGACCAGTTCGAGGAGCGGTGCCGGTGCGTAGTCGGGGAGCTTGTTGTGGAACTCGAGCGGCTCCCGACCTGTGCGAGGGACGGTTGTGACTCCCACGCGTGTGTTGTGACGAATGCGATTTCGCTGATGCTGGTCAGCGCTCATTGGCTCCCCTCTATTGGCCAGCCTTCGGCCCAGTTGGCGGACGGGTTGGCGCACAACTCGGCGAAGTTGCGGAGGATGGCCATGCCGGTCTCGCCTGATGCTTCGGGGTGGAACTGGAGGCCGTAGAGCGGGAGCGTCTCATGGCGAATCGCTTCGTAGTCGCCGATCTCCGACCTGGCCAATCGAATGAGAGGCGGCGCCACCTTGGTCACGGCATCATTGTGGGCGACCCGAACCGTGAGAGTGGTTGGGAGACCCGCGAACAGTGGATCGTCCACCACGACCTGGACGAGTTCCTGTTGATCGACGGGCGCTGGTAGCGGCTCAACCGTACCTCTGTAGTGGTGTGCGATGAGTTGATGTCCGAGACAGATGCCAAGGAGCGGTGTTCCGGCCCTGTTGAGGATCTGCTCGTCGAGGGCCACCACCGCAAGTGCTTGTGGGTTGAAGACGTGCACATCGCCGCCGGTGAGGATCCCGCCGGAGTATGAACTCAGCATCTCTGGTGTCAGCGACTCGTAGCCGGCGACAAGCTCGTAGGCGATATCGAGTCTGGCGAGGGCAGTCTGCATCTCGTCGAGGAAGTGCGTCCCATTGTTCACGACAATCAGCACAATTCGATTGTGCCATGATCCCAGGATGCTGGCGACCAGTCAGCGAAGCTGCCGGCTATGACCGCTGGTAGCTTGCCTTCACTTGATCATGGTCGAAACGAGGAGGAGCGCGAGCCCGGCGGCGAGAGCGAGTGATTGCTCGACCTTGTCGCGGATGAGAAGGCGGTTCTCGGACGGGATGGCGTATCGCTCGGTGGTGGTGATCTGCGGGATGAGGTAGGCGGAGGCGATGTAGATGAAGTTGCCGCAGCAAACGGCACCAGAAATGCCACGTCGACGGTGCCGGACAAGGCGTAGGCCACGAGACCGCCCACAAAGGAACGTCAGTGCGGATGCGAGGTTGTAGAGAAGGGCGCTACGTGGTTTCCATCCGCTGTGTACGAGGATGCCGAAGTCGCCGAGTTCTTGAGGGACCTCGTGGGCGGCGGCGACCAGCCAGGTGACAACACCGAGGCGAACGTCGACGATGAATGCCCCTCCGACTGCGAGGCCGCCGATCAGGTTGTGGGCGCCGTCGGCAAGCAATATCAGATAGCCGAGAGGGCCGTGCTGGCTCACCGCCCGGTGACAGTGATGCCATTGCAGGAACTGCTCGAGCACGAAGAAGGTGACGAACCCGGCGGTCAACCACACGTACAGCGACAGACGGTTCCCTATCACGTCGACGGATTCGGGAAGCATGTGGAACAGGGCACCGCCGAGCAGCGAACCCGCGGCGAAAGCCACCAGCGGCATCAGCAGACGCTTCAGCGTGCGCTCCGGCAGGACAAGAGTGACGCTCCCAACGAGAGCCACCGAGCTCATCGCCAGCCCTGCCACCACGATCCACGCCAATGTTGACACGAGCCATCCCTTCAGCCTCTCAGAGAGGCGATCACGTCACATGCGGTGGCTTGGCAACGAGGTGGCCGCCGTGCGCCACGAGGACCTCGGTCACTTGGTCGGGGTGTCCGTGGCCGGCGACGACAATCAACACCTGCCCTGGTTGCAGTGGTACGCGTTCCCAGTCCCATTCCTCCTCCACCACGTGTTCCTCAGCCGTGAGCCCAAGGAAGGCGCCGAGGTAGGTTCCTGCCAGCGCTCCACTCAATCCACCCGCCGCCAAGATCCCGCCAACGCCGAGGGTCCCCAACCCGGGAACCAGGAGGGTCAGGACCGTCATCCCCGCCAATGCGCCGATGGGTGCACCGATCGCGATCCCCTTCTCGATACCGTGGGCCACGTCGGTCTCTGCGTCCTCCTCGAATACGTGCCCGTCCGGTTGCCGCACCGCCACACCAAGGTGCTCGTCCGCCAACCCCAGATGCCGCAGGTCCTCAACCGCCGCTTCGGCTTCGTCCCGTTCACCGAAGACCGCTCCCAGATGCTCCTCGACGGCCATAGCGCTCCTCGTCTTTCCACACTCAGTCGATTCTTCCTGTCACTGAGCCCAACTTCGGCGCTGAAGGCCCCAGATTCCGTCCGCCGCACCGTGAGGTGGGTGGGGGTCTGCCGTCCAGGAGACAGTCCTTTCTACAGCTGATGACGTCCCGCCGCGGTGGAGTGGATCACGTCTTCCCACCGGGCCGCTCGTCCGCTGGGTCGAAGGACGCAGCGATCCAGTCGTGCAGCGCGGTGAGCCATTCCCTCTTCAGTCCGTAGGCCGGGTTGCCCACCCGGCGACCGTTCACGACGTAGACATTGATCACGGTCAAGGCGCCAAACCTGACGGTGAGTACTCGGGCATCGTCCGGCGTCGGATCACCGGAAAAGCCCCGGGCAACCTCGTCCGGCTCGGACCGGGACAGGATCGCCAAGCCGTTGTAGGGACGCTGCCCATAGGAGGTAGCCACGTAGCCGGCCCGTCTCAACTCAGCGGATGGCAACTCATCATCCAGGGCCTTGGTCTCCTGGAGACACACAACGTCGGGCCGTTCCCGCTCGAGCAAGGCGAGTAGGCGGGGAAGCCGCGGCCGCAGCGAGTTCACGTTCCAAGTGATCAACCGCACCGGCTCAGCCTACGATCAAAGGGAACAGCGGTCCGGAGTGCCACAGCGGGAACCGAACAGGATCCTGTGCAATCAGATTCGGAGACATCGCAACCAACGGATGCCGGCCGACGGGGCTCCCGTTTCGAGTTTGGCTCGTGCCTCAGTCCCGTCGAGTCTCCGCCGATCGCCCTTGGACCGGTCCCATCACGTCGACTCGGGCGCAGCCTCGGGATCAACAACATCCCACCCAAGATCTGCTCCTATTCCTGCCTCTATTGCCAGGTAGGCCCCACCCTCGACCGTGCCATCGAGCCACGAGCCTTCTACCCACCCCAACAGATCGCCGACGAAGTGTCGTCTCAGGTCGATCGGGTGCGAGGACACGGGGAATCGATCGACTACCTCACGTTTGTGCCCGACGGGGAACCCACCCTCGACGCGGGCCTCGGCGAGTCGATCCAGCTGCTTCGTCCCCTGGCATCGAGATTGCCGTGATCTCCAACGGGTCGCTGCTGTGGCGGCCCGACGTTCGTGAGGCACTCAACGCAGCAGATTGGGTGTCGGTGAAAGTCGACGCCGCCACGGAAGCGACCTGGCGACGGCTCAACCGACCCCACCCCGGCCTCGACTTCACCACAGTTCAGAACGGTATCAGCCGGTTCGGCGAGGAGTTCAACGGGGACCTGGTGTCGGAGACGATGCTCATCGACGGCATCAACGACACTCGAGAATCCCTCGTCACCGTCGGGGAGTTCCTCCACCGCGTCGGAATCCACACCTCCTACCTGGCGATCCCGACCCGTCCAACACCGTATCCGGCGATCACCGCTCCCAAGGAGGAAGCGGTCAACCAGGCCTACCAGCTGCTCATCGACTACGTACCCCGGGTTGAGTACCTCATCGGCTACGAAGGAGACGCGTTCGCATCGAGCGGCGACCCCACGACCGACCTTCTCGCTATCACGCAGTGCACCCGATGCGGGCATCCGCTGTCGAAGAACTGGTGGAACGTGGCGGCGGAGACTGGAAGATTGTCGAGAACCTGATCAGTGAGGGTGAGCTCACCGAAGTCGCCTACCGGGACGAGCAGTACTATCTGAGACGCTGGCGGTAGATCGTCGACTCACCCAACCCGGTCAATCCAATCGGCGAGGTGGCCGATGACCTCGTCACGGTTCGTCTCGTTCAGCACCTCATGCCGGGCCCCCTGATACACATGTACGGTGACATCCTCGGTCGGCATGTCCCTGACCGCCCGAAGGGACCGCTCGTAGGGCACGAACGGGTCGTCGGTTCCATGAAGGAACAACACCGGCATGGCGAGACGATCGATGTGTGTCTGGAAGCGATCGAGGGCGGCCACCTCGGCCTCAAGAAGGCCACGCTTGTATTGACCGTGATAGACCAGAGGATCCGCGGCATACGCCGCGCCAACGGCCGGATCACGCGACAACGCCGCCGGGTCGAAGGCAACGTAGGGAAGCTCAAGTTGGGCCAGGACATCGCGGGCCCACTGCCAATCACCAATCACCGCCCCGCAGAACACCACACCGGCCACCTCGTCCGGCCAACGCTGGGCGAAACGCGCCGCGAGCAAGCCTCCCATCGAGTGGCCCACCAGAATCAGGGGGAGCCCTGGATGCTCGTTGCGGGCGATGCCGGCCAGCGTACCGAGGTCTTCGATGACGTGGCCGAAATCGGTGATCAAGGCCCGTTCACCATCGGATCGGCCATGACCGAGATGATCGTCGGCGTACACCACGGCCCCACGCTCAGTCAACGCGGCCGCCACATGACCGTAGCGGCCCCCGTGCTCGGCATAGCCATGCACAAGAAGAACGATCCGAACCGGAACCTGCCCAGGATCCCAACGCCGATAGAAGACTCGACCTTCAGAACCGTCAAAGACAGACTCGAACAAAACTCCATCACCCCTTCAAGCGCAACCAATCTGCGGCGACGCCGTACGACTGCGATCACTCCCAACGGAGCCGCAGAATCGAGCGTCCGCGCCCCGTCAGAGACACTACGTCACCGCTGCTCGAACACTCCCACTCCTGCGTGCACCTCGTCACTCCAGGGCCGAATCATGCCCCTTGCGACTCCGATACGACCACCCCCGGAAGACCCGTTGTCGCCGAGAGCGCTACGGCGACCTTCGATCGCATAGAACGAAGCCGCCCCGCAGCCGGCAACACGCCGCACAGATCACTCGCCACCCGGAACGTTATCGCGCACCCACCGACGTCCGGTATCCGGAATATCATGCATTCTGCGCAACTCGAGACTGGACAGCTGGTTCGAGTCCTGCCGGGCCCACCCAGCCGGACATACCCAGATCTTGGCTCTGCTCAACTCCCGGCGGCGAGTCGATCACCAAATACGGCGCCATAACGATCAGTTCACCGAGTGCTCGGGATCGACACTTCCGGGAGCGGCTATTCGGTTGTTGCGTCGAGGGCGCTAGCGATTTCGCTCATCCTCTGGACAAGGCGGTTCGGGTTGTCCGGGATAGGACTGAAGCCGTGGTGATCGCAGAAGGCAGCCGCTTCTGCGCTGATGGCGTCGACTACGACGAGTCGCGCTGCGGCGATATCCGAGGCTGCTCGTGCGCGCGTGAGCGCATCCCAAAGGAGCTCTCCTCCGAGTCCATCACCGTGGAGTCCGACGTCGAGGGCGAGTCGGGCCAGCAGGACGGCGGGAATGGAGGTCGGTGATCCTCGTCCGAGTCTCTTGGGCAGTTCACCGCGCACGAGGAGGTGGGCGGCGAGGCTGAAGTACCCAACGACATGCCTATCGCCTGTGTGCCATACGAAGGTCTGGGCGGTGCGCATCGACTGGGCATGCGTGGCGTGATCGAGCAGCCACCGGTCGAGCGCCTCGACCCCACAGCGAAACGCATCGAGATGGTGGCGCGGGGTCAGCCGCTCGGAGACGTAACTGGTCACCGGTCAGCGCTGGTCGACTTGCCGTTGGGTCCGGGCTCGCCGGTGCAGGACCGGGTTCGGTGTGGCGGGCGCATCGAGCGCGTCCCAGAGCTGGTCGAAGAAGTCGGACGGCACCACCGTGGCCGACGCCGACGCAATTACTTCCTCGGCGCGTTCCGCAGCGGCGTCGAGCACGAAGGCGCTCACCGACTGGTGCTCGAGCTCGGCGGCGTAGCGAATTCGTCGCTCACGTTCGGGATCGGCGCGTAGTTCGATTCGAGAGGTGCGTGTGGCTGCCATCTGTACGGTGATTGTACGGTAGTTGGTCGAGGAATGGAACCATGCGGCCACGCCGATTGCCAGATACCGCACACGAACGCACATTCCACTACGTGTCCGGGATCGGTTCCCGGGGAGGGCTGGGGGTATACAGGCGAAGCAGTCGGCGAGATGCTCGCTCCGGAGTATCAGCCGCAGGACGAATTCGAGAGCGCCTGTGTCGATTTCGTGCGCACTGCATCGGCATGGAGACGAGGTGCTCCGCCGTTCGCAGGAACTTCTATCCTCAGCAGATGTTCCTCGGACTTCGATCACTCATCTACCCCGCTCCCGATCTCGACGCGGCCAAGGCTTGGTACACGCGCGTCTTGGGCGTCGAGCCCTACTTCGACGAGCCGTTCTACGTCGGGTTCGACGTGGGTGGGTTTGAATTGGGGCTCTGGCCGGAGGGCAACGTCGACGTCGGTCCCATCGCGTACTGGGGTGTGGCCAACGTCGACGATGCGCTCGACCACGTTGTCCGTGCCGGCGGCGAGCTGTTCGAAGACGTCTCCGACGTCGGCGGCGGGATACGCATGGCCAGTGTCAAGGACCCCGCAGGGCTCATCTTCGGCCTGATCGAGAATCCGAACTTTGCCGTCCGCACGGTCGAGAGCGCCGGTCCGGGCAAGTAGCCCGCAGCGCAACTCGTCCGGCTGCAGGGCCGGCCGCGCCTACTTGTCCCCGCCGGTCGTCTCGGAATCGATGTTCTCGACGTTGCGGTCGGTCTCGATGACCTGGATGTCGACCGAAACCGGCTCGTTCGCCTCTTCGGCGATGACGTCTACCAGCTCTTCGACCGGATGGGCGCCCGGCGTGACGATGACCAGATCGACCTTGGCCTCGCCGTCCACGTAGTTCACGCCGACGTCGACCGTCTCCACGTCCGATTGCGTCTCCTCTGCCCAGTGCTCGATGGCGGTCTCGATGTCCTCCTGCTTGATCGGGACCGGCAGGATGTGCTGCTTTCCGAACTGCAGGGGGAGGGCAATGATGATCGTGGCGATGGCGGCCCAGCGGAGCCCGTCCTGGATCCTGCTGCCGCTCGACAGTAGGCGTTGCCCCGGCACGAGGCCGGCCACGAGGAAGGTGGCAGCACCGGAGGCGAGCACGCCTGCGACGTTCACGATGAACAGAACGGCGGCGCCACCTGCCAGCTGGAACTCGCCGAGCTGCAGCATCAATCCACACACTGCAACAGGCGGGACGAGTGCCACCGCGACTGCGGCGCCTGCGAGTGCGTCTGATGCTTGTTTGCGGATGTAGGCATACGCACCGGCCGCGCCTGCTGCGGCTGCGATGCCGAGATCGAGGAGGTTCGGGGCGGTCCGAGCCAGGATCTCCGACGGTATCGGGTCGAGCTCGCCCCGAGCGATGACGCCGATCCCCATGGCCATGAGGAGCGCCGCCGCTGCTCCCATCGCCAGCAGGAGGAGATTGGAGCGGATGCGCTTCGGCCACCCCATGACCAGGCCGGCCGACGCCGCAAGCACAGGGGCCATGAACGGCGCAACCAACATGGCGCCGATCACGACTGCGGTCGAGTCGGCCATCAGGCCGAGCGTTGCGATGGTGACGGACAGCGCCGTGAGCGTGCCGAAGCGGCGGAGGTGTGCCTTGCGCCTCGATCCCTCGAAGAAGAGGCTGGCAATCACCGCCCTCCGGTCTTCGGGCTCGAGTGCGATGTTCTTGACCCTGCGGCTGCCGAGTCGATGAACAAGTGACCCGGGACGAGGCGCATCAGGGCTGGCGATGATCGCGCCTTGTATGACGCCACCAGGGGGGATGCCGCCGCCGGGGGGGATGCCATCTGAAAGGATGCCATCTGGAGGGACGGAAGCGAGCGGAGCGGGATGATCGACCTGCGACGTGTCGACCATCGTCCGAATCTGTGGTTGGGCCCCTTGCTCCCTCACGCGGCCCGACCATACGGCCGCAAAAATTAACGCGCTCTTGCGGAGTTCCTAAGGTGTCCTAACGACATGTGCTGCCAGAAACAGGGAGGATTGGCCCGATGGTCGCCCATATCGCGGCAGAACCGGTCGTGTCGTTGCGCGACGTCGACATCGTTCGCGACGGCGTGTCGATTCTCGAGGGGATCAACTGGGACGTGATGCCCGGCGAGCGTTGGGTTGTCTTCGGCCCCAACGGCTCGGGCAAGACCACCCTCGTCGAGGTCATCTCCACCTACCTGTTTCCCACACGAGGTTCTGTGACCGTGCTCGGCGGCACATTTGGCGAAGTCGACGTACGGTCGCTCCGAGCCCGCATCGGCTACGTCGGCCCGGCGCCGGCCAACTTCGTGCGGGGCTCGTTGCGGGCCCTCGACATCGTGATCACGGGCATCCATGCCAGCTTCGTTGGCACGGAATGGCATCACTACGAGGACATCGACTGGAAGCGTGCCGTCGAGTGCCTGGAAGCGGTGAGAGGCGCCGAGCTGTCAGATCGACGCTACGACACACTGTCCGAGGGTGAGAAGCGGCGGGTCCTGATCGCAAGGAGCCTCATGACCGAGCCCGATCTCCTGCTGCTCGACGAACCGAGCTCCGGGTTGGATCTCGGTTCGAGGGAGCGCCTGATCGACTCCTTGGCTGCCCTGGCCCTCGAGCCGAGGGCGCCGGCAGCAGTGCTCGTGACGCACCACGTCGAGGAGATCCCACCCGGGTTCGACCGCATTCTGATGCTGTCGGGCGGACGCATCGTCGCCTCAGGCAGGCTGAGCGACGTACTGACCGTGGCCTCACTCGAGGCGACGTTCGAGATGCCGATGCAATGCGAACGGCGCGGCTCACGCTGGCGGGCGTGGAGCCCGGTCGCCGATCCCGACTGACTCTCGCCCCATGATCACGTATTGGGCCGTCGTCGCCGGGAACCGCACCCCGCCCACGAGTCGCTGCCAGCCCGCCTCCTCGTAGAGACGTCTTCCTGCGGTGTCCTGATCGAGCGTCGAGAGGATCGCTCTGGGGTGGCGCTGTCGGGTGAGCAACAGGTTGTGGAGGTGCCGCCCCACGCCACGACGCCGATAGCGCGGTTCGACGGCGAGCTCGGCGTACACGAAGGCATCGTGGAGCCACCGGTCTGCGAGCTCGCCCAGGGCCATCCTGACGTGAAGATGCCATTCGTGGTTGTGGTGCGCCGAGTAGCCATAGGTGAACCCGGCGACCACGCCGCCGTTTACCGCCACGAGTCCAGCAAAGCCGGGGCGGATGGCATGTCTGCGAACCGCGGCGGCAAACGCCGCGACCTGACTCGAATTGCGGCGGTACGGTGCATCGGCGAAGGCCCTCCCGTACGTCGCGACCACGTCGGGCGCCCAGCTCTCCATCGACCGGGGGTCGAGGCTGCGGTACACCATCGGCTCCATCCTCGGCAGTCTATGGCCTGATCGCAGAGCCGGCTGTCCGGGCGATTACTCTGCTGGCCTCTTCATCGACGGATTCATCTGACGGGCGGACGCCGTGGACACGTACGATCATCGATCGCTGGAGCCCAAGTGGCAGCAGCAATGGGAGGCCGAGGGTCTCTACCGCTCCCGCGTGGATTGGGACCGACCCAAGCACTACGCCGTCACCATGCTGCCGTACCCCTCAGGCGACCTGCACATCGGGCACTGGTATGCCATGACGCCTTCGGATGCGCGAGCCCGGTACATGCGGATGAAGGGCTTCAACGTGCTCTTCCCCATGGGCTTCGATGCGTTCGGGCTTCCAGCGGAGAACGCTGCCGTCCAGCGCAACGTCCATCCTGCAGAATGGACGTACGCCAACATCGAACGGATGCGGAGCCAGCTCCGCTCCATGGGGGCGATGTTCGATTGGGAGCGGGAGACGGTCAGCTGCGATCCCGAGTACTACCGATGGTCGGAGTGGCTGTTCAATCAGATGTTCGAGCACGACATCGCCTACCGCAGTGAGGCGATGGTCAATTGGTCACCGACGCTGCAGACCGTGCTGGCGAACGAGCAGGTGATCGACGGCAAAGACGAGCGCACCGGCCAGCCGGTGGTGCAGAAGATGATGGAGCAGTGGTTCTTCGCCATCACGAGGTACGCCGACCAGCTGCTGGATTTTGACGGACTCGACTGGCCGGATCCGATCAGGACCATGCAGACCAACTGGATCGGCAGATCCGAAGGCGCCCAGGTGAGATTTGCGACGGACACCGGCACCGACATCACGGTCTTCACGACCCGGCCGGACACGTTGTGGGGAGCCACCTTCATGGTGCTCGCCCCCGAGCACCCCCTCGTCGATGCGCTGACCACCGAAGAGCAGTCCGCCGCAGTTGCCGCCTACCGGGAGCAAGCTGCCCGTCAGACGGAACTCGAGCGCATGGAAGAGAGCAGAGAGAAGACGGGGGTATTCACCGGCGGCTATGCGGTCAATCCCGTGAACGGTGAGCGCATTCCGGTGTGGATCGCCGACTACGTGCTGATCTCTTACGGAACCGGCGCCATCATGGCCGTGCCGGCCCACGACCAGCGCGACTTCGAGTTCGCCCGACAATTCGGGCTCGACATCGTTCCCGTGATCCGGCCCGCCGGTGCAGAGCCCCTGTCGGAGCCGGCGATGACCGAGGCGTACGTCGGTCCGGGCGAGATGGCCGGCAGCGGCGCCATCAGCGGCGTTGAGACCACGATGGCCAAAGGCCGAGCCAACCCTTCGGTCGCGGCCGCCATCGATTGGCTGGAAGAGCATGGCGCCGGTCACGAGTCCATCAACTACCGGTTGCGAGACTGGCTGATCTCCCGGCAGCGTTACTGGGGTTCACCGATCCCGATCATTCACAGAGACGACGGCCGTATCGAGGCCGTACCCGACGAGGATCTCCCAGTCATCCTTCCGGAGAATGTCGAGTTCCATGGCCGGAGCCCCCTCGCCACGTACGAGCCGTTCGTACAGACAACCGACTCGGAGGGCCAGCAGGCGAGACGCGAGACCGACACGCTGGACACGTTCATGTGCTCGTCGTGGTACTGGTTCCGCTATCTGTCGCCGCACTTCGACGTGGGCCCATTCGATCCGGAGGAGGCCGCGTACTGGCTTCCCGTCGATACCTATACAGGGGGGGTGGAGCATGCCGTGATGCACCTGCTGTATGCCCGCTTCTTCGTGAAGGCCATGCGGGACATGGGGGTATTCGACGAGACGGCTCAGGTGATGGAGCACCACGGCAGGTCGGTAGGGACTGCGTTCGACGAGCCGTTCCGGTTGCTTCGCAACCAGGGTCAGGTTCTCGGTGGGGAACAGACCGGCGATGTCCTCGTGGTCGACGGCACGAGGGACGGCAACCGTGTCCTGGCGACATCGGTGCGGGTCGATGCCGGCGCAAACCCCTCTGACGGGCTGGTGGTTGGTGAGCTCATGCGGCGGACGGAGAACATCCTTCAAATCGACGCGGGCGGAACGATCACGACCGTTGAGGTGCTTGCGACTGCGTCCATCGACATCCCCGGCATCCCCGGCGTCAACGACGTCAACCAGCTCCGCCAACACCTCGAGGTGCAGCGCATGTCGAAGTCTCGTGGCAACGTCGTCAATCCGGATGAGCTGGTTGAGAAGTTCGGCGCCGACACCGTCCGCACGCACCTGATGTTTGCGTTCGAGTGGCAGAAGGGCGGCCCGTGGGACAGCCGCGGCATCGTCGGCTCGCGACGATTCCTCGACGACGTGTGGAAGCTGGCCACCGCCCCCTATTCTCCGGCCACGCCAGAAGCAGAGGCGGGGGCCGCACTGCGCCGCAGCGTCCACCAAACCATCGACAAGGTCGGCGACGACATCGCCGACTTCAAGTTCAACACCGCCATTGCCGCGATGATGACACTGCGCAACACGATGCAGGACGTGTTGCGGGCGGCCGTCGTAGAGCCGGCGGCTTGGGACGAGGCGGTGGAGGCGCTGCTGAAGATGCTGGCGCCGGTTGCGCCTCACATCACCGAAGAGCTGTGGCGGCGCCGCGGCAACAGCGACTCGATTCACGTCCAGTCGTGGCCCGAGGCCGACCCTGAGCTCGTCAAAGCCGATAGCGTGACCATGGTGATTCAGGTCAACGGCAAGGTCCGTGACCGCGTCGAGGTGGCCGTTTCGATCGCTGAAGACGATGCGATTGCGACTGCACTCGCTTCTGAGCGGGTCCAAGGCTTCCTCGACGGTCGCGAGCCACGCAGAGTCATTGCGCGGGCGCCGAAGATCGTCAACATCGTCATCTGATGGCCGAGACCATCTCGGCCGGCGCCGCCCTGGATGCCTCAGGCATCGACATCGCCGCCGTCCGCATCGAGCTCCCGTTCGTCGAACCGTATGCGTTTCCCATCAAGCGGGCGTCGCGCTTCATGCAGCGGTTCTGGGCGAAGGGCATCAGCGCCGTGGCCTTGCCGTGGGGGATCTACGTCACGGGAGCGGCGTTCGACCGGATGCGCACGGGATCTGAACCGCACCGCACTGGGCCGCTCGTTGTACACGAGCTGACCCACATCCAGCAGTACAGGCGGTTGGGCCTCCTGCGGCACCTGACCCAGTACATCGGCGACTACCTCAGGGGGCGGTTCGCCAAGCAGGGTCACTGGGAGGCATACCGCAGTGTGCGGCTCGAGGTAGAGGCCCGCGAGGTGGCGCGCCGGTTCTCCGGCACCGCCGGTCCACTGTGATCGATCAGCCGGTCCACCCTCCGCCGGTGTACCTACCCGACGCACAATGGTCGTATGCCGACACCCTGTATGTGTTCCTGGCCGGCCAGGCAACGGCGATCCTCGCGACGGTCGTCGTCCTGGCAGGTGGAGCTTCCACGTTTGCGTCGCTGACGACCGTGCTGGTCGCCCAGACCGTCGGTTCCTTGGGGCTGGCGGCGGCCATGTCGGCGCGGCGGGGGACCGGGGATTGGGGCAGGGACTTTGGTCTCCGCATCTACCCGCGTGACGTCTGGGGCATCGCCGTTGGTTTCGGTCTGCAGGTACTGGCTGCGCTGGTCATCGGTCCGCTCGTGCAATTGCTCGCCCCCGAGGATGCGCCGCAGCAGAGCATCGTCGAGATCGGCGAGGACATCTCCGGCGGGTTCGAATCGCTCGTATTCCTCTTCCTGGTCGTCATCCTTGCGCCTCTCGTAGAAGAGGTGATCTTCCGCGGGATGCTGCTGTCGCGGCTGCGCCGTTCCATCGGGCCATGGCCGGCCATCCTCGTCTCGGCCGCACTGTTCTCTCTGATCCACCTGACGGACCCGGATGCGATTCTGGCGGTTCCGAGCCTCTTCGTCGTTGGCGTGGCCCTCGGCTGGGTTGCGCTCCGGCGGGGCGATCTCAGCCTTGCGATCTATGTCCACGCCGGTGTCAACCTGACGGGAGCCATCGCGTTGCTGTTCGGCGAGGAGTTGACGGATGCCGTCGAAGGTGCGCTGTTCCTCCTCTGATCGGCATCACCGTTAGCCTCACGCAGCGTGACGCTCGAACTCACTCGCAATGATCAGCGGATGCTCGCAGGGGGAGAGGGTGAGGGCCTTGCCCTCGCAATGCGGATCCTGGTTGCCGTCGCCACCGCGATCGGTGCACCCCGATTGCTCGACATCACGAGCGCTCACATCGATGGATGTCTCTATCACGGTCGCGTCGGTCTCGACTTCATCGAGCGCTTGTCCGTAGGCGGCGCAACCGTCCGGGTTCCGACGACGCTGAACGTGAGCTCCCTCGACCTGCTCCATCCCGAGCTCTACCGGGGCCCAGCGGGGGAAGCTGCCGAGTCACGGCGGATGATGCAGGCGTACGAGGACATGGGGTGCCGGCCGACATGGACGTGTGCCCCTTACCAGCTGGAGACACGGCCGGCCTTCGGTGCGCAGATCGCCTGGGCGGAGTCGAACGCCATCGTGTTCGCCAATTCCGTCCTCGGGGCGCGAACCGATCGTTACGGCGACTTCGTGGATATCTGCGCTGCGCTCACAGGACGAGCCCCCGCCGCAGGACTCCATCTGACGGCGAATCGCCGGGGTCAAGTGGTGTTTGATCTGTCGGCTCTCACCCCCGCTCTGCTCGCCTCCGACATGGTGTTCCCCGTGTTGGGTCACCTGATCGGTGGGACGGTCGGCCTGCGGGTCTCCGTCATCGTCGGGCTCCCCTCGGCCACCGAGGACCATCTGAAAGCGCTGGGAGCTGCGGCCGCTTCCTCCGGGGCCGTTGGTCTTTTCCATGCAGTGGGGATCACCCCTGAGGCGCCGGACCTTGCGACTGCCCTCCATGGCCACGATCCCGAGGCGATCATCGAGGTGACGTCCGGCATGCTGCGGCGGGCGAGAGATGAGCTCACGACGGCGCCTGGCGACGCGATCAGCGCAATCAGCGTTGGGACGCCCCACGCCTCCCTCGACGAGATGGATCGCGTCGCGCGGCTCTTTGCGGGCCGGTCCGTGGCGCCCACAGTGGAGGCCTACATCTCAACGGGGCGGGACGTGGCCATGGCGGCTGCGACGGCCGGGATCGTCGACGCACTGACGGCCGCAGGCGTCACCATCGTGACCGACACCTGCACCTACGTGACGCCGATCCTGCGGAGCGACGGGCCGGTGATGACCGACTCCGGTAAGTGGGCGTACTACGCCCCAGGCAACCTGGGGATCGACGTCGTCTTCGGATCGATCGGCGAGGTCGTCGAATCGGCCGTCGCCGGCAGGGTCGTTCGGGACGAGACGTTGTGGGGGTGAAGGCACGCTGGGAAGCGGTGCTCGTGCCGGGAGCGGGCCGGGGGCGAGTGTTGCTCCTCGACGAGCCGCTGAGCTTCTGGGGCGGTGTCGATCCCTCATCCGGCGACATCGTGGACGCACGGCACTCTGCGTGCGGTCAGTCCGTTGCGGGTCGGGTGCTCGTTCTGCCCCACGGCCGCGGTTCGTCGTCGGCGGCGAGTGTGCTGGCCGAGGCCATTCGCCGTGGAACCGGGCCTCATGCGATCGTCCTGTCCGAGCCTGACGCGATGCTCGTTCTCGGTGCCGTCGTGCCCGGTGAGCTGTACGGGAACTGGTGCCCTGTGGTGGTGGCCTCTGGCGCGGTGTGGAGGTTGCTGGCGGACGCCGATGTCGTCGAAGTCGATGAGTCCGGTTTCCGTGCTGTCGAAGGGTGAGCTGGTCTGCGATCAGAGGGCTGTTCCTCGTCGCCGCTTCGTGATAGACATGGGGTACCGGGGCACGGTGGCGATGGGTGTGAATGGGGAGGTTCGCCATCGATCCGACGCTGGGCTCGCGGTTGGGGATCGCCGCAGCGATCGGGCTTGCCATCTTCGGTGCGTTGTGGTTTCGCGGTCCAGACGCTGCGGCAGATGCTCCCGTGCATGGCGAGGTGTCCGCCGAACCTGTTGCCACGCACGAGCTGACGGTCCATGTCTCTGGAGAGGTGGCGCGTCCCGGCTTGGTCGCGCTGGCTCCCGGGTCGAGGGTCGCCGATGCCATCGCCGCCGCAGGCGGAACGCTGCCGGCTGCCGACGTGAGCGGGGTGAACCTGGCCGCACCGGTGCGTGACGGTGAGCACATCACGATCGGTTCCGTCGTCGACGCTGGTGATGGTCGCGCCCCGGAGGACGGTTTGGTGCATGTCAACGAGGCTCCAGCGTCGGAACTGGAGGCCCTGCCTGGGGTAGGCCCTGTCCTTGCCGACCGGATCGCTTCGTACCGGGATCAGCACGGCCCCTTCACCGTTGTCGAGGATCTGCTCGACGTTCCCGGCATCGGCGAAGCGAAGCTCGCCGGTCTGCGGGACGTCGTTGCGATTCCGTGACCGAGCCGTCTCGTACCTCCCGGCCCGATCCGGCGCCGTTGGCGCTGCGGGCGCCACCTGGCTTGGCGCCCTGGTCGGGCTCTCCGCGGGCGTGTGGGTCCCGGCGGTTGGTGTTGGGGTGGCTGCCGTCGGGGTGGCGAAGCGGCATCCTCGCGCAGCCCTCGCGCTGGCGATGCTGGCCGCAGGCGTGCTCTCAGGGGCGGCGGCGGCGCGGCGAATCGAAGCGAGCGCCGCCGCGCACGTGGTCCCCGGCGAGGTCGTGGCGGGCGGCGTCGTCACCACCGACGCGATGCCGGCCGACGACCTGTGGGTGATGTTGATGCGAGTCGAAACCATCGCCGGCAGTGGATTCATCCCCGCCGGCGCCGTCGTCGCGGTGGAGACATTGGAACCCGCGGGGGTGGCAGGCGACACCGTGCGAGTACGCGGCGCGTTGCGCGACCGCCCTGGCCGGCTGCGAGCCGACCCATATCGTGCCCTCGTCCGCGACGCCGGAGTGGACCAGATCGATGCTGCCTCGGGTCTGTTCGGGGTGGGCAATGCGCTCCGCGGGTATCTGCTCGGCCGGCTTGCACCGTACCTCGAACGACCCGAGGGGGCGTTGCTCAGCGGCTTCCTGGTTGGGGACACCACGCAACTGACCCAGGGCGATCTCGACAACCTCCGCAGCTCGGGGCTCACCCACTACGTGGCGGTATCGGGTAGCAACGTCGCACTCTTCCTCGGTGCGTGGTGGCTGGTGGTGGGCCCGCTGCGGTTTGATCCGAGGTTGCGGGCGGCGACCGGGCTGCTTGCCCTCGGCGTGTTCGTGGTGGCGACTCGCTGGGAGGCGTCCGTCGTCAGAGCGGCGGCGATGGCGGCGGTCGTGCTCTGCGGCAGCATTGCCGGTGTCCGGATCGAGCCGTGGCGGGCGCTCGGTGTTGCCGTCACCGGGTTGCTGCTGTTTGCGGGCGACCTTGCCGTCGACGTGGGTTTCCAGCTCTCCGCAGGGGCCACGGCTGGAGTCCTGGTGGCGATGCGTATCCCCGTCACGCGGCAACCGCGTTGGGTGTGGAGCATCGTGCACGCCACGGTCGGCGCCCAACTCGCCGTGCTCCCTGTCCTGCTGTTCACATTCGGCACCGTTCCCATGTTCAGCCCGGTGGCGAACGTGATTGCCGCACCGCTGGTGACGCTGGCGACGGTGCTCGGCGGGGCGGGTTTGGTCACAGGCCTCGACCCGCTCATCGAGGCCGGGCTGCTTGCGGCCCGTGGCGTGCTGGTGCTGGCGGACCACGCAGGAGGATGGCCTCAACTGGGTGCAGTGGGTGCGGGATTCACCGTCGCAGGGGTCGTGGCGCTGCGGGCAAGGCGGACCCGCGGTCCTGCGGTGGCCGGTATGGCGGCTTGGCTGCTCGTTGCTTCGGTGCCGGTGCCGCTGCCGGATGTCGCCCAGGTCGTCTTCCTCGATGTCGGCCAAGGCGATGCCATCCTGATCACCGATGGGGCCGGTTCCGTTGCCCTCGTCGATGGAGGACGGGATCCGGATGTACTGCTGGCAGCACTGGCGAGGCACGGCATCACCCACATCGACCTGCTCATCGCCACCCACGGTGACGTCGACCACGTTGGCGGCCTTCCGCAGGTGGTGGCGTCGTTTGAGGTGGAGGAGTTCTGGCACCCGCGCCTCCAGCCGCAGAGCCCTGCACTCGACGACCTGACCGCGGCAGCCGCCCGATCCGGCGCTCGGGTGACCGCTGCCGGCAGCGGAGATATCGCCCAACTCGGGCCGGTGCACCTGCAGGTCCTGAGCCCCTCCAGGCGATTCGCCGGCGACAACGACGGTTCCGTCGTCCTCTGGGTGGCCGCCGGAGGCGTTTCGGTCCTGCTGACGGGCGACATCGAAGCGGTCGGGCAGGCAGAGCTTCCCGAGCTGCATCCCGACATCCTCCACGTGCCGCATCATGGCTCGGCGACTACCGATCTGGACTGGCTGACCCGGACGGTTGGCGACATCGCCGTCGTCAGCGTGGGCGCCAACACCTACGGGCACCCGTCGCCTCTCGTCCTCGACCTGCTGCGATCCCGATCCGCAGCTGTCTACGTCACGCAAGAGCACGGCGATGTCGTGATCCCACTGGCGCCGTGACGTGCTCTCGATGTTGTGTCGTTGCCCGCCGCTACGCTCCGCATGATGAAGCCAATCGTCGTCGTCGCAGGCCCAAGCCAGGCAGGCCCGGGTGAGCGAGGGTTGATGTTGCAGGCCGCACGCGATGCGCTGGACCAGCTCGGAGCGACGGATGTGACCCGGATCGACGTGCCTGGTCGCGGCAGCGGCGACGACACGGAGGACTCCGGGTTACGTGCGTCGGTTGCAGGTGCGGTGCCTGCGCTGCAGAGCGGTTCGCTCTTTGGCGGCAGCACGGGAGTCCTCGTTGTTGATGCCAACCAGCTCCTCAAGGCCGAGGCGATCGTGATCGCCGAGCTCGTCACCGCGGCGGGCGCCGATGGCGCGGTCATCGCCGTCTTCGTTGCCGCCGGGGCGATCCCTGCCCCCCTTGGGGGAGTGCTCCGCAAACTCGCCGACACCGTCAAGATCGACAGGCTCAACGAGCGGAAGGCCGCCACCTGGCTTTCAGGCGCAGCGAGAGAACGCGGCGTGACCATGGACGGCGATGCGGTCGGCGCCCTCATCCAACGGTTTGGGACGGATGTCGGTGCGCTCGGCAGCGCCCTCGATCAGCTGGCAGTCGATGGCCTCAAGGTCACCGCCGACGACGTTCGGGATCGCTTCAAGAACCGCCCGGACGAGCCGATGTGGCACATGTCCGACGCCATTGCGGCGGGGGACACAGGCGAGACGTTGCGCAGGCTCGAAGACTTCCTCATCCACGGCCATCCACTCCAGCTCCTGGCGTTTCTCCAAAACGACGTCCGGCGCCGCGCCCTGGCGTCGGCCGCCCCCGACTACGACACCTTCGTCGAACGTGACGGTGGTAGGAAGGGTTATGGGATGGAGAAGGTGTGGAAGGTGCGGCACCGGGCCAGGGACACCGACCTCCGCAAGGCGCTCGGGGCGCTCGCTCGGGCCGACATCCAACTCAAGACCATGCCGGAGCCGACCCATAGAGTGACGATGGAGCGTCTCGTAGTTGCGCTGTCGCACTGGTACGGCGGCAAGCGGTAGCGGGTCAGCCCTCGTAGACCCGGACGTCCTTGACGTGATACGTGAACGTGCCCCCCGGCGCCTCGTAGGTAACGGCATCCCCTGGGCGGGTCCCCATGAGTGCGGCTCCAAGCGGGCTGTCAGGCGAGGCGAGCAGCATCCCCGCGATCTTGTTCTCGGCGGGAGCCACGAAAAACTCCATCTCGTCGCCGTCATCGTCCACCACGGTGGCGACGGTGCCAACTGAAACGGCGCCGTCGTCGACGGCTTCGCGTACCTCCGAGTTCTCGAGGATGTGCCGGATCTGCCGGATGCGGGCTTCCATCAGCCCCTGATCATTCTTGGCCGTATCGTATTCGGCGTTCTCTTTGAGATCCCCGTGGGCGCGCGCCTCAGCGATGCGGGTCTCGATCTCGTGGCGCCCTTCGGTGGTCAGGTGCTGGAGTTCAGCCGTGAGCTTCTCGTGGGCGGCGGGAGTCAGCCAGGTGGTCTTCGGCTCCGTCATGAGGTTGCTCCAGGGACGAGAGCTCTACAGCGCATTGAGGCGCTTGGCGAGACGCGCCTTCTTGCGAGCTGCGTTGTTCTTGTGGATGAGACCCTTGGTGACCGCCATGTCGATGCGCTTCTGCGCCACAACGTAGGCGTCCCGGGCGGATGTGGCGTCACCGTCGTCGGCTGCGGTGGTGACGGCTTTCATCCTGGTCTTCAACTCCGAGCGCATCGCCTTGTTTCGCTCGTGGCGAACCAGGGTCTGGCGGTTGCGCTTGATCTGCGACTTGATATTGGCCATACGAAAGGAACCTCTGCGGTCAAGGGAACGGATGGAGAATAGCAGTCTCGGCGCAAACGGTACAATGCCCCGTCTTCCTCCCAGGGCTCTTCATGACCGCGCCGGCGCGCATTCGCAATTTTTCCATCATCGCCCACATCGACCACGGCAAGTCGACGCTGGCGGATCGGTTTCTCCAGCGCACCGGCGCCGTTGCCGATCGCGACATGCGGGAGCAGCTTCTCGACACGATGGATCTCGAGCGGGAGCGAGGCATCACCATCAAGGCCAACGCCGTCCGGCTGCCCTACACCGCGGACGACGGCCGCCTCTATGCGCTGAACCTGATCGATACACCCGGCCACGTCGATTTTTCCTACGAGGTCTCCCGGTCCCTGGAAGCGTGTGAGGGCGCGCTGCTGCTGGTCGATGCCTCGCAGGGCATCGAGGCGCAGACCCTTGCCAACGCCTACCTGGCGATCGAGGAGGGTCTCGAGATCATCCCGGTCATCAACAAGATCGACTTGCCGGCCGCCGACCCTGATCGGGTGGCGTTGGAGATCGTTGGCGTGCTCGGCGGATCAGCAGACGACGTGATCCGCGTCTCGGCAAAGACCGGGATTGGGGTCGACGAGCTGCTCGAGGCCATCGTCGCCCAGCTCCCGCCGCCGCGGGGCGAGGAGGCCGGTCCACTTCGTGCCCTCGTCTTCGATTCGTACTACGACACCTACCGGGGAGTCGTGTGTTACCTCCGCGTGGTCGACGGGGCCTTGGCGAAGAGCGATCGGGTGCGCTTCATGGTGACGGGCCAGGACGCCGAGGCCGCCGAGGTCGGCATCATGGCGCCGGTTGCCACTCCCGTCCCGGCGTTGACGGCCGGCGAGGTGGGGTATCTCATCACCGGGATCAAGGAGATCGACCTGATCCGGGTGGGCGACACGGTCACACTGACCGCAGCGCCTGCGCCGACACCCCTTGCCGGGTACCGGGAGCCCAAGCCGATGGTGTTCTCCGGCATGTTCCCCACAGACGGAGACGACTTCGAACGGCTTCGCGAGGCCCTCGACAAGCTGCGGCTCAACGACTCGTCCCTCGTGTACCAAGCCGAGACGTCGCGGGCTCTGGGGTTTGGGTTCCGTTGCGGCTTCCTCGGTCTGCTCCACATGGAGATCGTCCGCGAGCGGCTCGAACGCGAGTACGACCTCGACCTGGTCGCTACCGCACCGTCCGTGGAGTATCGGGCCACGTTGACCGACGGTTCCGAGCTCGTCGTTCGCTCCCCGCAAGACCTGCCGGATGCAGGGAAGATCGCGACCATCGCGGAGCCCTATGTCAAAGTGATGATCATCACCCCCTCGACCTACGTCGGGACGGTGATGGAACTGGTGCAGCAACGGCGCGGCGACATCGGCGACATGACGTATCTGACGCCTGAGCGGGTGGAGCTCCACTACCGGGTCCCCCTTGCCGAGATCGTCTTCGACTTCTTCGATCAGCTCAAGTCTCGGACTCGCGGGTATGCCTCGCTCGACTACGAGCCCGACGGCTACGCCGTCTCCGATCTGGTGCGCGTCGAGGTCCTCCTCAACGCGACGCCCGTGGATGCGTTCTCGACCATCGTCCACAAGGACAAGGCCTATGTCTACGGGAGGGCCATGGTGGAGCGGCTGCGGGAGTTGATCCCGCGCCAGCTCTTCGACGTGCCGATTCAGGCGGCGATCGGCACCAGGGTGATCGCGAGGGAGACGATCAAGGCCAAGCGCAAGGACGTCACGGCGAAGTGCTACGGCGGTGACATCACCCGCAAACGCAAGCTGCTGGAGCGGCAGAAGGAAGGCAAACGCCGTATGAAGATGGTCGGTCAGGTCGAGGTGCCGCAAGAGGCCTTCATCTCGGCGCTGCGCATCGACGAGGTCTGAGACCCGATCGTGGGATCGACGCAGCGGGGACGGTTTCCCGACGAGCTCCCGGTCGACGCTCCCGAGCTGGCCGACGCCGCCGGCGCACTCCGGACCGCCTACGTGCACGTTCCGTACTGCAGGAGGCGCTGTCCGTATTGCGACTTCGCCGTCGTGACAGCCGAAGAGACGCCGGAAGGGTCGTCGGTCGTTGGGTACGTCGACGCGCTGATTCGGGAAATCGCCATGGAGCCGTCCTGGGCGCCCCTCGATGCGGTCAACTTCGGTGGGGGCACGCCCACGACCCTCGACCCGGTCTTGGTGGGCCGCATCATCGGTGAACTCCGCAGGCGGTTTGGGATCGACGCCGCTGCTGAGGTGAGCATCGAGGCCAACCCTGAGGACATCACGCCCGATCTCGTCGCAGGTCTGGTGGACGTCGGAGTCACGCGAATGTCGCTGGGTGTTCAGTCCTTCGACGTCGATGTCCTGGAGGCTCTCGGCAGGCTACATCGGCCACCGGATGCATCTCGGGCAGTGTCGGTCGCCCGGCGGGGCGGCATCCAGAGTGTGTCCATCGACCTGATCTACGGGACGCCGGGCGAGTCGCTGCAGTCGTGGATGGCCACGGTGGAACGGGCGCTGTCGCTGGGTCCTGATCATCTTTCGGCATACGCGCTCACGGTTGAGCGGGGTACTGAGCTCTCCAGGCTCGTGCTTCTCGGGGCCCACGAGGCCCCCGATCCGGACGATCAGGCCGACAAGTTCGAGGCGGTGCAGTCGGCGGCTCCCGCGGCAGGATTGCGTCACTACGAGATCTCCAATTTCGCCAGACGGGGCCATCCGTGCCGGTACAACCTCGCCACGTGGGCCCAGGGGGAGTACATCGCATTTGGGCTCGGCGCCCACGGCCATCGGGATGGGGTGCGCAGGCGCAACGTCAGGCGGCTCGACGTGTATCTCGATCGGATCGCCGGAGCCAAACGTCCTGAGGCAGGGACGGAGAGGCTCGGTGCGTGGGCAAGGGAACAGGAACGGCTCATCCTCGGGCTGCGCCGGCGTGCAGGCGTGACAACCGGCGAAGTTGGACGCACGCTGTTGGAGTCGGAGGCCGGCCAACTTCTCCAGCGTGCAGGGGTCATCAACGAGCGCAATGGCCGCATCGTCGTGGACCGCCCGTTGCTCACGGATGAAGTCAACCGTGCCGTCCTGAGCGTCGAGCCACCTTCCCCGAGCTGACCTGGCCAGCCTCGCGGCGTGGGTCGTCCCACCTACATGCTCGGGAAAACACGAATCGCTTGACGTACGAACAAAGTATGCGCTATGTTTCGTGTAATCCACAGCGCATGACTGGGCGGCCGAAGGGGACCACGTGAGCTTCGATGCGATGAACTTGCTGCTCGTGCTCATGGCGGCCGCCGGAGGTGGCTGGCTCGCCCGCAAGGTGGGATATCCCGCCATCCTGGGCGAGCTGATGGCCGGCATCCTGCTCGGGCCCCCTCTGCTTGGTCTGCTGGAGGCCGATGATGCGCTCGCAGTGATCGGCAAGCTCGGCGTCGTGCTTCTGATGCTCTACATCGGGCTGCATCTCGACCCGGCCGATCTCGGCAAGGCGGCCAAACCGGCGGCCTTTGCCGCCGCAGGCGGGTTCATCGTCCCCGCAGGGCTCGGTTTTGGCGTGATGGTGCTTGCGGGTTACGACGCCACTGCGGCGATTTTCGTCGCGGTCGCAATGGGCGTGACGTCCCTCGCTACGAAGTCCCGCATCCTCGTCGACCTTGGGATTCTCAACACCCGCATTGCACACGTGCTCATGGCGGGTGCGCTGTTCTCCGACGTTGCCGCCCTCATCATCTTCGCTGCCGTTCTCGGAATGGGGATCACCGGCGCGCTGGCCGTCGGCGGCATCGTCGCCACCGTCGTGAAGGCGACGCTCTTCTTGTTGGGTGCTTGGGTCGTCGGGACCCGGGTGTTTCCCCGAGTCGGTCGGGAGCTGGCGAAGCGCAACACCGACACCTCGGTCGTCTTCCTGCTGGTGGTCATTGCCGGCCTGTCATTCGCTGCTGCGGCAGATGCCGTAGGGCTTCACGCCATCCTGGGTGCGTTCCTCGCCGGGCTCTTCATCCGTGACGGCGTGCTGCCGCACGATCAGCTCGCCGGCGTGGAAGGCAAGGCGCGTTCCATCTCCGTCGGGCTGCTCGCCCCGGTCTTCTTCGTGACGGCAGGGTTCCAGGTCTCCTTCGACGTGTTCACCGAAGCGCCCGCGCTGCTCATCGCCATCGTCGTCCTTGCCACGGTTGGCAAGATCCTCGGCAGCGCGATCTTCTACCTGCCAACCGGGTTTGGATTCCGCGAGGGCTTTGCGGTCGGCGCCGGCATGAACGGGCGAGGTGCAGTCGAGATCATCGTTGCCGAACTTGCGCTGGCGGCGGGTCTCATCGACGCAACGGTGTTCTCGATCCTGGTGTTCATGGCGATCTTCACCACCGCAACGGTGCCGATCCTCCTCACTCGTTCGATCGCATGGCTGCGCCGTCGCGGCGAGCTCGTCGCCGAGGAACGCGATGCCATTCTGATCGTGGGTGCGGGCCCTGTGGCGCAACGTCTTGCGCTGCTGTTGGCGCCTACCGCACCGGTGACGCTCATCGACACCAACGCCGACCACTGCCGCACTGCGACAGATCTCGGTTTGGCCGTGGTGAAGGGGAGCGGGCTCGACGAAGACGTCCTGGAGGAGGCCGGGGGATCACATGCAAAGACCCTCGTCGCGGCCACAGGCAACAATGAGGTGAACGTGCTTGCCGCCAGAATCGGCGCGACGCGTTTTGGGATCCCTGAAGTCCACGTGGCCCTCACCGAGGCTGCAACGCAATCGGTTTTGGCCATCGTGAAGGAGATCGGTGGTGAGCTCCTGTTCGCCCGCACGGCCGATATTGTCTCGTGGGACGCCGATCTCGAACTCGGAAGAGCCGTCGAATTGACCTTTGAGGTCGCCGAACCTGAATCGGTCTTGGCGGGGGCTTCGGCCGTTGATCGGCGCCTTGCGGAATTGACCAGCCTTCCCCTCGTCATCGAGCGGCACGAACGCACTGAGGTGTTCTCCGCCGACCAGGACCTCGGCCCAGCCGGCCGGGTGATCGGCCTCGGTCGCTCCGAGCGTCTGCTGCCGTCGGACGACTACATGATCCGGTACGCGGACTGACGCGGCGCTCTCCTCGGGCTGGAGCCGATGAGTTTCATCGGTTCCTGATCCGGCGACACCCATAGCCCCGTACCACCACGTCATGTATCTCACCTGGACGATTGCCTCGTATTTCGTCGCCGCCGGAGTCCTCTGGCTGTTCAATGCCCGCCTGAGAAGGTGGTTCTTCGCCGTGGCGGCGGCGCCGTTTGCTGCGCAGATCACATGGGCGGTGCTGGTGGCGGCAGGTGGCGGGCCCGATGGCGGGTTCGAGACGATCGACTGGATCCCGGCGCTTGGTGTCGAACTGGCGTTCCGTATCGACATGTTCACGGTCATCCTGACGTTGCTCGTCGCGTCCATCGGGCTCCTGATTCTGATCTACAGCCAGGGGTACCTCGCAGGTGCCGAGCGCCGGTCGAGGTTCCTGACGTTGATGGTGCTCTTCACGGGCGGCATGGCCGGCATCGTGGCTTCCGACAACCTCTTTGGTCTGTTTGTGTTCTGGGAGGTCACGACGGTCGCATCGTTTCTCTTGATCGGGTTTGACGACGAGCGTGCCGATGCGCGGTCTGCGGCGCTCCAGGCAGTGCTCACGACGACAATGGGCGGGCTGGCGATGCTTGGGGGCTTCGTCCTTTTGGCCGCGGCTGCAGGATCCAGCTCGATCTCGACGATCGTTGCGGCGCCGCCTGCGGGAACAATGGTCACGATTGCACTCGTTCTGGTGTTCGTCGGTGCTTTCACCAAGTCCGCACAGTTCCCGTTCCAGTTCTGGCTGCCCAACGCGATGGCCGCCCCCACGCCCGCTTCGGCTTTCCTCCACTCGGCGACGATGGTCAAGGCTGGGATCGTGCTGCTCTTGCTGCTCGCTCCCGGGTTCTCCGGGGAGACGATCTGGAAGGTAGGGGTGACGGGCGTCGGTCTGGCAACCATGGTCGCCGGTGCGTTGCAGGCGATGCGGCAGCATGATCTGAAGCTCCTGCTCGCCCACGGCACCGTCAGCCAGCTTGGCTTCATGACGGCGTTGATCGGGGTCGGCCAGACCGGAGCCGCGATGGCGGTCCTCATTGCTCACGCCATCTTCAAGGCAGCGCTCTTTCTCATCGTGGGGATCATCGACAAGGCAACCGGAACCAGAGACATCCGCCGCATTTCCGGTCTCCGCAGACAGAGCCCATGGCTTGCCGTGACGGCGGCAGCGGCCGCGATGTCGATGGCGGGCATCCCGCCGCTGCTCGGTTTCGTCACGAAGGAGGCTGCCTACGACCTCCTCATCGCAGATGGCGTCGTTGTTGTACTGGGGATCATCGCCGTCGCCTCAGCCGTGACGGTGGCCTACAGCCTCCGTTTCTGGATCGGCGCATTTGGCACGGGCTCCCCGTCCGCCGAACCCACCCAGCGTCTGGGCATTCTCCCCACGCTCGGTGGACCGGCGGTTGCGCTGGCGGGAGCGTCGATCGTGCTCGGGTTGTTTCCTGCCGGCCTCGGTGAGGCCGTCGCCACGGCAACGGGCGGCACGGTGAAACTCCTCCTGTGGCCGGGATGGAAGCCAGCGTTGCTGGTGTCCATGGTCGTGGTGGCCGCGGGTATCGGGCTCCACGTCGCGCTTCGCCACGACGAGCGGTTGCGAAGAGTCTGGGACGACCCGCCGCTGCGTCTGCCTTCGGGATCGGACGTGTACGCCGCCATGGTGCGCGGGCTCAACCGCACCGCGGACGGAGTGACCGGGGTCGTCCAGAACGGCGCCCTTCCGGTCTATCTGGCAGTGATCCTTTCGACCGTGCTGGTGGTGCCCGCAGTCGCGTGGTCGCTCCAACCCACATCCCTCAACGGTTGGACGGCGGCAAACGGTGCAACGGAAGTCGTCCTTGTGGCCGTCATCATTCTGGCCGCCACTGCCTGCATCCGCGTGCAACGGAGGATGGCCGCTGCGCTGCTGCTCGGCGTCGTCGGCTTTGCGGTGGCGGGCATCTACGTGAGCTTTGGTGCCCCTGATCTCGCTTTGACCCAGGTGTTGATCGAGACGTTCACCGTTGCCCTGTTTGCGTTCGTGCTGGCGCGGCTCCCACGTCGTTTTGGAGCCGACCCAGGGTCGATCTCTCGGCGGGTCCGGATCGTCGTGGCCGTTCTCTCCGGGCTCTTCGTCACAGGTGCCGCACTCGTCCATTCGTCGGTTCAGCCCGACCGCCCGGTGGCCGAGTTCTACAGCGAGAACGCCGTTGCTGCGGGCGGTAGCAACGTGGTGAACGTCATCCTCACCGACTTTCGTGCGCTCGACACTCTTGGCGAAATCACAGTTCTGCTGGTCGCTGCGGTCGGGGTCGGGGCGCTCGTGCGATCGACCGGCCGCAGGCGGGCAGTGCGGGCGGACGGCTGATGCACCTCCGGTTCTCTCCACTCGCGGCGACGGCGGCAAGGACGATCGTCCCGACGCTGGTCCTGTTCTCCCTCTATCTGTTGGTGGTCGGCCACGACAAGCCTGGCGGCGGGTTCGCCGGGGGCCTCCTCGGGAGTGCTGCCTTGTTGCTGATCTACCTCGCGTTCGGGGATCGTGGCGTGCGGCGGGCGCTGCCCGTCGCACCGGAGATCATCGGTGGTGCCGGGCTCACGATCGCCGTCGCGGCGGCGACGCTCGGCCTGGTCCTCGAAGGCCCGCTGCTGACGGCGATCGCGGCTTCCGCAACCGTTCCGCTGATCGGTGAAGTCAAGGTGTCGAGCGTCCTGCTCTTCGATGCTGGGGTGTATCTGGTTGTTGTGGGTCTGGTCGCAACGGCCATCGTCCGCCTTGGTGGGGAGGCACGGCAATGAGCGTTGTCCTCGCCGTCGCGGCGGGTGTCCTGTTTGCATCCGGCACGTATCTGCTGTTGCAGAGGCTCCTGACTCGGATCATCGTCGGTCTGGGACTCATCGCGCACGCCGCCAACCTCTTGCTGCTGGGTTCCGGTGGGCCGCCGGGCCGGCCGCCGATCGTCGACGGTTCGGACCCAGGCGTCTATGCGGACCCGCTCGAGCAGGCACTGGTGTTGACGGCAATCGTGATCACGTTTGGTGTCACTGCGTTTCTGCTGGCGCTGGCACATCGTTCCTGGGACGAGCGCGGCGTCGATGAGGTCGAGGACGACGTCGAAGATCGCCGCATCGCCGCAATCGGGCGGAGAGGCGCATGATCACCGCGACCTCGCTCGTTGTTGTGATCCCATTGCTCGCGGCGGCGGTCAGCCTCGTGGCGCTCCCGAACCTGCGGGTCCAACGTGCTGTGGGGATCGGCTCTTCGACCGTCTTTGCGGCCCTGTCGGGGTGGCTCCTCGTTGCCGTGGACGCCAACGGTCCTGTCGTGGCGAACGTGGGTGGCTGGGAAGCGCCCTTCGGGATCGTGCTGGTGGCCGATCGCCTCGCTGTGTTGTTGTTGTTCGTTTCCAGCGTTGCCTTGCTTGCCGTCCTCGTCTACGCCGTCAGTCAGCGCTCCACCGACGAGGAGCTCACGGGCTTCCACTCGGTGTATCAGGCTCTGACCGCCGGTGTTGCGCTCGCACTCCTGACCGGCGACTTGTTCACGCTCTTCGTTGCGTTCGAGATCATGCTGATGGCGAGCTACGTGCTGCTCACCTACCGAGCCGGCCGGGACCAGATTCGCGCCACGATCAGCTACGTCGTGATCGGGCTCGTGGCCTCGGCCCTCCTGCTGACGACGATCGCGCTGGTGTATGCGGCGACGGGCACCGTGAACATCGCAGACCTCACGGTTCGCCTGGAGAGCGTGTCACCCGGCATCAGATCCGGCATCGGCTGGATGCTCTTCCTCGTGTTCGGCATCAAGGCAGCGATCTTCCCGCTCTTCTTCTGGCTCCCGGACTCGTATCCGGTCGCTCCAACCCCGGTCACGGCCGTATTCGCAGGGCTCCTCACCAAGATCGGCGTCTACGCCATCATCCGCACCCAGACGCTGTTGTTCCCGGATGACGAGCCGGTCACGCTGATGCTGGTCATTGCCGGGCTGACGATGCTGGTTGGCGTGCTCGGAGCCATCGCTCAGAAGGACATCAAGCGGATCTTGTCGTTCCACATCGTGAGCCAGATCGGGTACATGATCATGGGTCTCGGTTTCTTCACCGTTGCGGGAGTCGCGGCGGCCATCGTTTTTGTGGTCCACCAGATCGTGGTCAAGGCGTCGCTCTTCTTGGTGGGAGGTCTCGTCGAGGAATCCGAAGGCACCGGAGCGATCGATGCCGTCGATGGTGTTGCTCGGCGCACCCCCGTCATCGCTGCGCTGTTCCTCCCCGCCGCGCTCAGCCTTGCAGGGTTCCCGCCGTTCTCCGGGTTTGTCGGCAAGCTCGCGTTGATCGAGGCCGGATTCAGTGCGGAGCAGTGGGCGGTTGTCGGCGTCTCGCTCCTGGCGAGCCTTCTCACCCTCTTCTCGATGACCAAGATCTGGACGGGGGTGTTCTGGGGCAAACCTGCGGACGGAGAGCCGCGCGTGCTGGCGAGAGGCATGATCCGGGCCACCGCCGGTCTCGTCGTGGCGAGCCTTGCCCTGATCGTGCTCGCCGGCCCGCTTGTCGACTATGCCGAGGAAGCAGCGACGGATTTGCTCGACCAGGGGGTCTACAGATCAGTCGTGTTCGGAGTGGACGCATGACGATCGTCACAACCATTGCCGGCGGATTGTTGACCATCGGGGCGCTCGCCGCGTTGATCCGGCTGATTCTCGGTCCGTCCGTTGCCGATCGGATGGTTGCAGCCGACACGCTGCTCTTCATCGGCGTCGGTGGTCTGGGCGCCTACATCGTGCGGAGCGGGGACACCACCTACGTCCCGATACTGGTAGTCGTCGTGCTCATCGCGTTCCTGGGCACGCTCGTGGTGGCCCGGTATATCGAAGCGGAGACCGACCGATGATCGATGTGCTGGCTGGTGGCGCGCTCATCGTCGGATCACTCCTCGCTGCTCTGGGCGGAATCGGGCTGCTCCGATTGCCCGACGTGCTCACCCGGATGCACGCCGCGACAAAGGCAGCGACCGTCGGGGTCATCGCAACCACTGCGGCCGCGGCCGCCGAATCCAGAACATGGGCGGGTGGGCTGACGCTGTTGCTCGTGATCGCTCTTCTCTTCCTGACAGGCCCTGTCGGGATGAGCTTGCTGGCGCGGGCGGCGTATCACGATCCGGAGACTCCAAAGGTTCTGGCGACCCGCGAGCACGCCACCAGGCAGCCGGTTTCCGCTGCGGCGCCGATCCGTCACGCTGGAGGTGTCAGCCCGTTGCTCGCTGCCTGGTTGTTCGCCGTGTGGATCGTCCTGTTCGGTTCACTGCGACCCAACGTCGTGGTGGGTGGGGTCGTCGTGGCCGGCACAGTCGCGTTGGGGTTCCGCAGTTTTTCTCCGCGGTGGCCCTACGCCGTGTTCCACCCGGTCGCCACGCTGCGGTTTTTCCAGCGCTTTCTCATCGAGCTCGCTTCGTCGACCTGGCAGGTCGTCTGGACACTTCGGCTCCCTCGGCGCCGGCTACGGCCGGCGATCGTTGCGGTGCCGCTCAGGGTGCAGAGTCGCGCCGAGGTCGTATTGCTGATGAACAGCATCTCGTTCACTCCCGGCACGGTCGCCTTGGAGCTCCACTCCGGCAATCTGTACATCCATGTCCTGTCGACGCATGACCCCGGAGAGGTGGTTTCCGGCGTCGACGCGACCCAGGTACGGATCCTGGCTGCTTTCGGCAACGTTGCCGCTGAAGGCACTACGAGCGATCACCGTCGCTCGTGAGTCATGCGGCGCCCCGGGTTGGGCACACCGGAAGTGGTCTGATGTCTTATCACTCTCCCCAGGAGAGTGCTAATTTGCGACCATGCTGGACAGCCGCCGCACGCGCGTGCTTCAAGCGCTCGTCGAGGAGTACATCACCACCGGGCAACCGGTGAGCTCGAGCGCGGTCTTGGAGAGAAGCGGCCTGGGCGTCTCCAGCGCAACGATCCGCAACGACCTCTCCCGTCTCGAGTCGTATGGGTTCGTCGAGCAACCGCACACGTCGGCCGGTCGGATCCCGACACCCACCGGCTACCGCTTCTACGTCGACCACGCCTCCCCGGCTCGGCTACGGGCGGCCACCCGGACACGAATCGAAGCCTTCTTCACCGATGTCTACCGGGAGCTCGGCCACCTGCTGAAGGAGACGACCGGATTGCTCTCCGACATCAGCCACTACCCGGCGATCGTCATCGGTCCCGGCTTTGCGACGGAGTCCGTCAGGGCGTTCCACCTGGTCTCCCTCGGTCCTGAAGTACTGCTTGCCGTCACGGTCTCATCATCGGGTCGGGTCAGCCAGAACCTGGTCCAACTTGGCTTCACGCCGACCGATGACGAGCTGAGCGAGGCGGAGCGGCTGCTCGCCACCGCCCTGGATCGTGAGAGCATTGCCACCGCGTTGGAGAAGGTCGATACTCTTCCTCCCGATCTCATCCCAGTCGGAGTGTTGCGGGTCGCCAAGTCGGTTGCCAAGGCGCTGTCCACGGTGCCGTCTGGGACCCGCGAGGTCTACATCGGCGGCACGTCCCAGCTTGCGGAGTTGTGGCAAGACCTGGCCCACATCCACACCGTCCTGCGTCTCTTGGAGCAGGACACGTCTGTGCGGCGGCTGCTCGAGGATGAGTCGACCAACACCACGGTACGGCTGAGCAGTGAGATCGATGTCGATGATGTCGATCTCGCCGTTGTCTCCACCCCATACGATGCCGGGGACCATGGCGTTGGCCGCATCGGCGTGCTCGGTCCCATGCGGATGGACTACCGCCGCACCATCAAGATCGTGGAAGAGGTTGGCGACAACCTCGGCGACAGCCTCGGTCGTTGAGGTTGCGGTGAAGGACTACTACGAGCTGCTCGGCGTCGCACGTGACGCAAGCCAGGATGACATCAAAAGGCGTTTCCGCACCCTTGCCAGGGAAACGCACCCAGACGCCAATCCGGGTGACCCGGGCGCAGAGGAGCGGTTCAGGGAGATTGCCCAGGCCTATGAGGTGCTGTCCGACCCGCAGAAGCGCGCCGCGTACGACAGGGGCGAGACCTTCGGCAGCTCGTTCCAGGGTGTCGACATCAACGACATCTTCCAGCAACTCTTCGGCGGCGGCGGTTTTGGGTTCGACTTCGGCTTTGGTACGCAGCGCCGTGGCCCACAACGAGGCCGTGATGTAGGTGTCACCGTCGAGCTGAGCCTGGATGAGGCTGCAGCGGGTGTCAGCCGGGACCTCCACTTTGCCGCTGCCTCTCGCTGCTCCGTGTGCCACGGAGGCGGAGCCAAAGCTGGGACCGCTCCCACGCAATGCCCCACGTGCGGTGGGTCGGGTCGTGTGCAGGTGAACCGCAATACGTTCCTCGGGTCGATGATGACGGTCACTGAGTGCGTGACGTGCCGGGGGAGCGGGCAGGTCATCGCCGAGCCATGCGAAACATGCCTCGGGTCTGGCACCGTCGACGAGGAGCGTGTGCTCGCTGTCGAGATCCCGCCCGGTGTGGACGACGGCACTCGGCTACGGCTTTCAGGGCAGGGTGGTGCGGGAGAGCGGGGAGCCCCCGGCGGTGACCTCTATGTGGAGGTCCGTGTCACGGCCGACGACAGGTTTCACCGGAGCGGTGACGATCTCCGCCACAGAATCCAGATCGGCCTCGCCGAGGCCACGCTTGGTGCTTCCGTCGAGGTACCGCTCATCGGCGGTGAATCGATGGATGTGGACATTCCTGCGGGGACCCAGCCCGGCACGGTGTTCCGGCTCAGCCGGCAGGGTATGCCGCGGTTGCGTCGCCGCGGCCGGGGCGATCTCCTGGTGGATGTCGAGGTGGTGGTGCCCGACGATCTCACTGCCGAACAGGAGGAGGCGCTCAGGGCGTACGCCGCGTTGCGAGGCGAAACGCCTGCAGGAAAGCGACGCAAGCGTCGCTTCCGCACCGGCTGAGCCCGCCCCGTGGCCCACGTCCCCCACGTCTATCTGCCAGGTCCGTGGGAGGGCCGCCAGATCCAGGTACCAGAAGCCGAGCTCCACCATCTCGAGCGCGTGATGCGAAGGTCCAACGGCAGTGCCATCTCGTACACAGACGGCACCGGTGTGGTGGGCAGTGGCGCCCTGCACGGCGGTTCGGTCCATCGTGGTGACGAGCGTCGCGTGGCGGCGCCGCCGCAGCTCACGATGGCGGTTGCTCCACCGCACAGCCCCGATCGGGTGCGGTTCGTGGTCGAGAAGCTCGCTGAGCTCGGTGTGGCACGGCTGGTGTGGCTCCAGACCCGGTTTGGGCAGAACCGGCCACCACGACTCGACAAGGCGGCGGCGTGGGCGAAGTCGGCGCTGCAGCAGTCGCGGGGCGCCTATCTCCTCCACATCACCGGGCTGACCGATTGGACCTCGCTCGAAGGCCCGCTCGTCGTGGCTCGACAGCACGCGGACGGGGACTTCGCCGCCGTCCTCGATGCCGGGAGAATCACCCTGGCCGTCGGGCCTGAGGGAGGATTCGCCGAAGGGGAGGTTCCCGCTCGGGCAACAGCCATCGACCTCGGACCGCACGTCCTCCGGACGGAAACCGCCGCCCTTGCAGGCGCCGCCACGGCACTTTGGCTGATGCGCCGCGATCAATGAAGGGACCGGCGAAACAGCCCATGCAGGACACGCACTATCGCTGTCTCGCGAAACCTGGATATACTCCCCTTCTCTTGCTGCTTTTGAGCACGCACGTTTCCTTTCTCTGCACGAACGAGTTGTCGTGACGTTTCCTCCTGCCACGGACATCCGCCTCAAGGTGCCCAGCAACCATCTGATCATGGATCTGCTGGGTGAGCGCGACGCGCACCTACGACTGGTCGAGGAGGCCTTTCCCGAGGTGCGCATCGTGGCGCGGGGCAATCAGCTCGACATCCATGGCCCGCAGGCGGACGCCGAGACCGTGCGTACGGTGTTCGACGAGTTGCTCATCCTGGTCCAGGAAGGTCATCCCCTCGACGAGGATCGGGTCAACCGAGTCGTCGATCTGGTGCGCAAGGACGTCCCTTCGCCGTCGAACATCTTCACCGAAGCGATCAAGGTCGGTCGTGGCAGGGTTGTCCGCCCGAAGACGTTGGGTCAGAAGACGTATGTGGACGCGGTGCGCGACAACACGCTGATCTTCGGTGTGGGGCCGGCAGGCACGGGCAAGACGTATCTCGCCATGGCCTGCGCCATCGAGGCGCTGTTGTCGGGGTCGGTGCGTCGCATCATCTTGAGCCGGCCTGCGGTCGAGGCGGGGGAGCGTCTCGGGTTCCTGCCCGGTGATCTGGCGGCGAAAGTCGATCCGTACCTGAGACCGATCTACGACGCCCTCTACGAGATGCTCGGGCCGGACGAAACCGCCCGCCTCATGGAGCGGGGAACCATTGAGATAGCTCCGCTCGCTTATATGCGTGGGAGAACCCTCAACGATGCGTTCATCGTCCTCGATGAGGCGCAGAACACCTCCCCGGAGCAAATGAAGATGTTCCTCACGAGAATGGGATTCAACTCGAAGATGGTCGTCACCGGTGACGTGACGCAAGTCGATCTCAACGACGGCCGCCGGTCCGGGCTGCGGGTCGTGCGGTCCGTCTTGCGCGGCGTCGACGGCATCGTGTTTGTCGAACTCAGCGGCAAGGACGTTGTCCGGCATCGCATCGTGGCGGCCATTGTCGATGCCTATGCACGCTTCGAGCAAGAGAACTCCCCGAAGCGAGGCAGGCGGTCATGAACTGGGTTCGCCGCCAACCGATGGTGCTGAATCTCCTCATCATCGCTGCAACCGTGGTCTTCGTTGCTGCGGCCCTCGTGGTCGGACGGGCAGACGCAGTTCCGGCAACCGTGCTCAGCGTCGGGCAGGAGGCGCCGGAGACGTACATCGCAACCCGAGGCATCCAGATCGTCGACGAGAGCGCCACCAACCTGAAGAAGACCGAGGCTCGCAACAACGTACAGCCTGTGTATGAGACCGACACACTTGCCCGTAGTCGCGCCGAGGCCAAGATTCGAGACTTCTTCCAGGACGTGCGGCTGGCCCCGCTCGGCTCTGGACAGGTGCTCGTCCTCGAGCTGGAGGCGGACAACCCCGAGACAACAGCGACCGAGAACCAGTTCGAGATCACCTATGCGGTCACGGTCGACAACCAGACGACCCGCACCAGGACGTACGAGGTGGCGATCGACCCGCGCTTCGGCGAAGGCATCTCGGTCGTCACGGTTGCGTACGACCAGGACCTCGACAGCGACGGCACTCCGGAGCGTCGTGGCGTGGCGGTCGATCCAACCGAGGGGAAATGGGTGCTGGTTGATCCCGACATCTTGCAGTCGCTGCGCCCATTGGCGACGGACACGTATGTGGTCACGGTCGTTGTGGAGGGTGATCCGGCGGTGGTCACCGAGGCAGGATCAGATTGCGATCTGGGCGTCGATGAGACCGGCACGGGTTTGTTGGTCGAAGCCGCCATCGGGTTCGGCGGAGAGATCCTGCAGCAACAGCGGTGCCGCTTGCTTCCAGCCCTCGTCATTCCGGCCGCAGGTGGCGGCGAGGGGGAGTCGACGACGTCGAGCAGCACGACCTCGACGACGTCCACGACCGAGGCTGTGGTGGCCGCCGGACCGACGACCACCGTGCCGCCGGAGGAGCAGATCGAGAACCTCAGCGCGGAGAACCCGCTGTTGCTGGATGCGATCCCCGTCTACGTGGACATGTACGACACGCACCTTGCTCTCGTAGAAGCCGGTGAAGATGGGTTTTTCGATTCGGTTGAACAGCAGGTCGTCGAGCTGTCCGCCGACTTCCTTGCTCCGGGGATCCGGCAGGGCGACCTCAGCGACGTGCAGGGCGAGATCGTCTCCAACCCTCCTCGCATCGCCGCACCACTCGATGCAGGCCAGATCGCAGACCTCGAGGCGGCATCGGCCAAGGTGCTGGCGTTCTCGCTTGAAGCCAACGAGTTCGTCGATGAGGCCGCCACCGAGGCCGCCAGGGCTGCAGCCGCCGCTGCCGTCCCGAACGAAGTGCAGTCGTTTGTGCCCGGCGAGCCCATCGTCGAAGCCGGGGAGACCATCACGCCGGTTGCGCTCGAGGCCATCGAAGAACTGGGCCTCCTCGAGCCCGAACCGGGAGCATCCCGAAGGGCGGCGGCGTTCTTGGGAGGTCTTGCCGTTCTGCTCACCGCGCTGTTCCTATGGCGAATCGCCCCGAGCCGCTGGTCACAGCCCAAGCACATCGCCCTGCTCGGCGTCCTCATGCTGATCGCAGCCGTGATCGCCCGCCTCGCCGCGTTTCCCGGAGCGGACAACCCATTGCTGGCGTACGCGGTGCCGGCGGCACTGCTGGGGTATTCCGCAGCCATCCTGTACGACCCGAGGACCGCGCTGCTCACGGCCATCCCGATGGCGATCTTCACGGCCATCACCACGCAGGATCCCGCCTTGACGATCTTCGCTGCGGTCGCGACCGTCGCCCCGGTGGCCTTCGTCTCGGCCGTGTCGACACGGCGACAGCTCCGTGTCGCCGTGCTGCTGGCTGCGGTCGTGCTCGCTCCGATGGCTGCAGCCGTCTCGTGGTTGTTCAACGGCGGTGATACTGCCCTGGAAGCCGCCATGTTCGGGTTTCTGGGAGGGCTGATCGGCGGTCTGGTCGGCCAGAGCCTCGTCTCCTTCCTCGAGAACCTGTTCCAAGTCACGACAACCGTGACGTTGTTGGACCTCACTGACAGGAACCACCCCGCTTTGCGCCTCATCGAGGAGAAAGCGCCTGGGACGTTCAACCATTCGATCCTCGTTGGCAACCTGGCGGGCCGTGCCGCACGAGCCATCGAAGCCGACCCGCTCCTCGCCCAGGCTGCCGCCTTCTATCACGACCTCGGCAAGACCGAGAACCCGCAGTACTTCATCGAGAACCAGTTTGGTGTGTCCAATCCGCACGACGAGCTGGAGCCGGCCGAGTCGGCCCAGATCATCCGGCGGCATGTCAGCGACGGGCTGCGGCTGGCGAAGCAGTACCGCATCCCTCCGGACGTGGCTGCCGGTATCGAGCAGCATCACGGCGCGGGTCTGATGCGGTACTTCTATCACAAGGCCATGGAGGAGGACTCCTACGTCGATCCCTCCCTGTTCCGTCACAAGGGCAAGAAGCCGCAGCGCAAAGAGATGGCCATTCTCATGATCTCCGACGCCGTCGAGGGTGCGGCCCGCTCGCTCGCACAGCAGGAGGACCCGACGGCCGACAGCCTTCAGAAACTCGTCGAGTCGATCGTCGGCGAGAAGCTCGAAGACGGCCAGCTCGATGCCTCAGACCTCACGTTTGGCGATCTCACCAACGTCAAGAAGGCGCTCGTCGAGGCGCTGGTCGGGTACTACCACACCCGAATCCCGTATCCCGGATTCCCGGGACCGCGGGTGGAGTCTTCGTGAAGATCGAGCTCCTCGACGAGCAGGATGAACCTCTTCAAGCCGAGGATCTCGTAGGTCTGGCCGAGATCGTCCTTCGTGGGGAGGGGCTCCCAGACGACGCCGAGGTCGCGATCTCTCTCGTGGACGCCGGGCGTATCGCGGCGCTGAACGAGGCACACTTGGGAAAGACCGGGCCAACCGACGTGCTCTCCTTCCCGCTCGAGAGCCTGCAACCGGGCGTTCCTTCGCTCCCCGTGGCGGGCGGGCCCCCGCTGGCCCTTGGGGACGTGATGATTGCCGTCCCGGTGGTGCGGGAGCGGGCGGTCGCCTCAGGAGCATCGTTCGATGATGAGATGGCGTTGATGGTGGTGCACGGCCTGCTCCACCTGCTTGGCTACGACCACGTAGTGGATGTGGAGGCTGAGCAGATGGAGGCGCGTGAGCGGAGTTACCTGGCCCGAGTCGGGCGGAGTCGACCATGACGGGCGTTGCCCTGGGGTTCTCCGCAGTGTTGCTCTTCGTGACCGCAATCATCCGTGCCGCAGGTGCTTCGTTGGTACGGACTCCTCGTGCAGATGCACTCCACGACGCCATCGAGGGAGACCGCCGCGCCGCCGTCGTTGCCGAGCTGCTCGACGATCGGCCTCGACTCCAGCCGGCACTAGGGCTCTTCCACACCGCACTGTTGGTCCTGGCGGCCATCCCTGCGACGTGGGCGCTCACCCGGATGTTCTCGGGTTCGACCTTGCTGTGGATCCTCGTGCTGCTGGGGGTGGTTCTGGTGTTTGCCGGAGACCTGCTCCCGAGGAGCTACGGGCGCAACCGGCCGAGAGGCCTTGCATATCGGTGGGCCTGGCTGCTGCGGCCCGCCGTCGAGCTTGGTCATGCGGCAGCGGACCTGATATCCGATGTCGACGACGATGAGTCCGAGGAGTCTGACGAGGAAGAGGCCGCCGAGCGCGAGCTGATCACCTCGGTCCTCGAATTCGGGGAAACGATCGTCCGTGAGGTGATGGTGCCGAGACCCGACATGGTCAGCATCGAGGCGGCGGCAAGCACCGACGAGGCGCTCGATCTCGTCATCGCAGCGGGCCGGTCGCGGATCCCGGTGCTCGGTGGAGGTATCGACGACATCGTCGGCGTTCTTTACGCCCGCGACCTCCTCACTCTTTACGACGAGAAGTCGGATGCGATGGCCTGTGGCGATCTCGCCCGAGCTGCCTATTTTGTTCCCGAGACGAAGCTCGTGCCCGACCTGCTCCGCGAAATGCAGGCCAACAAGGCGCATCTCGCCATCGTGGTCGATGAGTACGGCGGTACCGCCGGCCTCGTCACGATCGAAGACCTTCTCGAGGAGCTCGTCGGGGAGATCGTCGATGAGTACGACGAAGAAGAGCCGATGGTCACGCGGCTCGACGGTGGTGGCTATCTCCTGGACGCCCGACTCAATATCGATGAGCTCGAGGACCTCATTGGCGTCGAGCTGCCTGCGGAGGAATGGGACACCGTCGGCGGTCTCGTGCTTGGGCTTGCGGGGCGGGTTCCTCGTGAAGGCGAGTCGTTCGAGTTCGCAGACCACGTCCTCACCGCTGAGCGCGTGCAGGGTCGCCGCGTAGCCCGCGTGAAGCTGCGGAGCCGCAGGTGAAGTCCGGCTTCGTCTCTGTGGTAGGCCGGCCCAACGTGGGCAAGTCCACTCTCGTCAACTCGCTCGTCGGAGAGAAGGTTGCGATCACGTCGCCGCGACCCCAGACCACCCGCAACACGATTCGTGGTGTGCTGACCTTGCCGGAACGCGATGCTCAGCTCGTGTTCGTCGACACCCCCGGTCTCCATCGCCCGCGCACTGCCCTCGGCGAGCGTCTCAATCGCCTCGTCTACGGGTCACTCGAAGACGCAGACGTCGTGGTGTTCGTGCTCGACGCCACCCAGAAGATCGGGCCTGGCGACCGGCTCATCGCTGAGCGAGTCGCCCAGGCGTCGACGCCGGTGATCGTTGTCGTCAACAAGTCTGATGCAGCGTTGCCGGAGGAGATCGCGGAACATCTTGCGGAGGCGGGCGAATGGGAATGTGCCGCCTACGTGCCCCTGTCGGCGCTCGAGGCAGACGGTCTGGCTCCGCTCGTGGATGAGCTGATCGCCCTGCTTCCCACCGGTCCGGCATACTTCCCGGCCGACATGCACAGCGACCAACCTGAGGCGTTGCTCGTGGCAGAGTTGGTGCGAGAGAAGTACCTCGCACGGCTCCGCGAAGAGCTGCCCCACTCCGTCGCGGTCGTGGTCGACGAGATCACCACGAGGGACAGCGGCACCGTCTACGTCCAAGCAACGGTCTATGTGGAGCGTTCGTCGCAGAAGGGCATCGTCATCGGCAAGGGAGGCTCCGTGTTGCGCGCCGTGGGTGGTGAGGCCAGGGGCGAGCTCGAGACACTGTTTGCCGCCGACGTCTACCTCGACCTGCGCGTCAAGATCGAGAAGGACTGGCAACGCCGCGAGCAGATGCTCGACCGCCTGGGGTTCTAGGCGACTGCCGGTCACATCGTCGCGAGAGTCCGCACGCCCAGGAAGGTCGCCTGGTCCTGCACTCAGAAACGACCCGAACTGACGTCGATCAGCAGCCTCCTCACATCGGCCGTGCGTCCCCGAGGCGGCATGGGGCGGTCGCCTCATCTCAGGTTTCTGGTCGAAGGAGGCGTAAGAAACCGTGCGGTGGGGTGTCTCATCTATGAAGCCGGCGAGATCATCGATCCGCCACCTTCTCACAACTGAGCAACGAGGCGATGGAGTCTCTCTCTCCCTTCTCTCATCCATCGTCACAGAATCAGGGCCCTTTCTCTCTCGGGGCCCTGATTCGCGTTGTGCTGATGGCGCCGATTCGGTGGGGAGATGGGCGTGCTCTGAGACTGTCTCGATTCGGGGGCGTCCCCGAGGCGGCATGGGGCGGTCGCCTCATCTCAGGTTTCTGGTCGAAGGAGGCGTAAGAAACCGTGCGGTGGGGTGTCTCATCTATGAAGCCGGCGAGATCATCGATCCGCCACCTTCTCACAACTGAGCAACGAGGCGATGGAGTCTCTCTCTCCCTTCTCTCATCCATCGTCACAGAATCAGGGCCCTTTCTCTCTCGGGGCCCTGATTCGCGTTGTGCTGATGGCGCGGACTCGGTAGGCCGCTCGGCTCATTTGCCGCCAAAACGGCGAAACCCTGTAAGGACGGTCGCGCCAGGGTGTCCAACCTGTAGACGCGTTGGGGCTCACAGCACAGGGGTTGCCGGTATCAGCAGATATCACATGCACTTTTGGAGATCGCAGCAGGGGGAAACTCACTCTCTCCCCGGTGGGGGGCTGCGTATTCGGCGGGAGGCTCGTGTCACCACGGCCTCCCGCCCACGCGTTCTTTTTGCACCGAAACACCGCCCAGATCGCCTAAACTGGGGTCAACCCCCCGGAACGGCAACCGTTCGACCTTGGCCAGTGAGGTATTAGCGGCATGGCAGCTCCGCTTCCTGAAGCTGACGGTGATTTGGTCCTGCTTGCGCTCGAGGGACGGCAGGACGCCTTCAGCGCGCTCTACGAGCGGTACTTCCCTTCCGTCTTCGACTTCCTGACCCGGCTCCTCCGCAACCGGGAAGAAGCAGCCGACGTTGCACAAGACACCTTCATCAAAGGTCTCGAACAGCTCCCGACGTTGAAGAACCCGGATCGATTCAAGAGCTGGATTTTCACGATCGCTCACCGCACCGGTCTCAACCGGATCCGTGCCTCCAAGCGGGCGGCGACCGTCCCAGGGGCCGTCGACGACGACGAGCGGGCGACGATGGCCGTGGCCGACGCCGACCCTACGGTCAACCCGGAGCAGATGGCGGCCATCCAGGAGGCTGCAGACATCGTGTGGGAGGCCGCCGCAGGTCTCGATCCGCGGACCTATGCGGTCATGGATCTCCACGTCCGCCAGGGACTCGACTCGGCCGAGATCGCTGAGGTGATGGGCGTCACCAAGGGCAATGCGTACACGATGGTCTCGCGCATGAAGCAGAGCTTCTCCAAGACCCTTGCTACATATCTGCTGGTGCGCAAGGGACGCCAGGATTGTGACGACCTTGCAGGCATCATCGCTCCCGACATAGAGAAGATGACTCCGGAGCTGCGGCGCAGGGCAGACCGCCACGTGTCGAAGTGCAGCGTCTGCAGCGAGAACAAGGTCCTCTACTTCGAGCCGGTGAAGATGTTTGCCGCGCTGATGCTCGTCCCCGTCCCGGCCGGTCTCAAAGCCGCCATCTGGGGGAGTGTTGGTGCGGGGGCGGCTGGTGCTGCCACTGCAGGGGCCGCGGTCGGGGCTGCTTCGGGTGCGGCGGGGAGTTCCAGCGGTGGCGTCGGCGCCGCCGCAAGCGGTGCTGGTGCTGCGGGCGCACAGACCGGTGTCGTAGTGGGGATTGCCGCTGCGGCCGTTGTCGCCGCTGCAGTCGCGGTTGGTGGGTTCCTCGTGTTCTCCGGTCCCGACAAACCGGAACCGGTTGCGGCACCACCGACGGCGGTCGTAGTTGCGCCGGCGCCTGCCGTAGCCGAGCCGGTGGCACCGACGGCCACCACACCGCCGCCGGCGATGACAACCACAACGACAACGTCGACGACGACGCCCCCGACGACGACTGCCCCCGTTGTGGCCGCGCCTCCGCCAACGACCGTGCCACCGCCACCTCCGACAACGGTGCCGCCACCACCACCGCTGGTGGTCGTCGGCGACACCGCAACGGTCGACGAGGACCAGGTCTTGACCGTCGACGTGCTTGCCAACGACACCGGCCCGGTCGATCCGGGTTCGCTGAGCTTGGCCTCTGCTCCGGCGAACGGTGCCGCCACCGCCGGATCGGGCATCATCACGTACACCCCTGATGCGAACTTCGTGGGCCTCGACGAGTTCAGCTACTCGGTCGCCGACACGCTCGGTCGTGCCGCCAGCGGCACCGTCACGGTCGCAGTCAATGCGATCAACGACGATCCGACGGTTCCAGGCCCGGGCGCCATCACCGTCGACGAGGACGGCGTCATCTCCTTCGATCCTCTGGCAGGGGCGTTCGACGTCGACGGAGACGTTCTCACGATGACATCGTTCGATCCTTTCAGTGCTGCAGGTGGCACCTTGACTGCCGGCAGCCTCGTCTACACGCCGCCGCCCGACTTCTTCGGCACAGACAGCTTCAGCTATGTCGTCAGCGACGGCAGCGTGGACATCACCATCACGGTCAGCGTCGAGATTGTCGGAGTACCGGACGCACCGCTTCCGCCTGCGGGCGGCCCGATCGCAGGTACAGCACCAGAGGACGGCTCAGGGGTGCTCAACCTGCTGGAGGGATGGGTCGACCCCGACGGCAACGTACTGTCCGTCGTCCCGGGAACGGTGACGAGCGCCAACGGGGGGACCGTGGTGATCGCCGCGGACGGGACTGCGGTGTACACCTCGCCTGCCAACTTCAGCGGCTCCGACTCGTTCGAGTACATCGTCACGGACGGAACGCTCCAGACCGTCGCGACCGCAACCGTGGAAGTCACGGCAACGAACGATCCGCCCGTCGTCGAAGATGTCACCTTTACCATCGAGGAATCGACCCCCGCCGGCACGCTGATCGGCGTGATCCCGTGGTCGGATCCGGATGGCGACACGGTGACGTTCGAACCGGTCGGCACGACCATCGCCATCACGACGGACGGCTCGGTCAAGGTCGTGAAGGACCTCGACTTCCAGACGGCTCCTGTGTTCGTGCTCACCACGACCGCTTCGGACGGCAACGGCGGTGAAGCCGAAGTCACGGTGACGGTGCTGGTGCTCGACACCAACGACGCCCCGGAGCTGGCGGACACCACTCTTGTCATCCCCGAGGGCACGATGGTGGGCACTGCGTTCGGGCAGATCATCGGGTCGGACCCCGACCCCGCCGACACGCTCACCTACGCCATCGTCGACGGGGACCCTGAGGGTGTGCTGGCCATCGAGTCAGACTCGGGTGTCATCGGCATCCAGAGGGCGCCGAACCTGGAGCCGTTTCCGACCGTGGTGACGGTGTCGGCATCGGACAACAGTGGCTCGACTGCGACCGCAGTGGTGACGCTCATCGTCGAAGATGCCACCGGTCCGGCCGTGACCTCGTTCACGTCGGACCGAAGCCAGATCTTCGCCGGCATCGAACCGGATCTGGCGTGTCCCCTAGGTCAGGGGACAGCGGTACTGCAGCTCACAGCCACCGACGCCAGCGGGCTGCGCAGCGTCGTCTTCTCCTACTCGGGGAACATCGCGGGCAGCGTGTATTCCGGCACGATCGTTGGCGACCTCGTCGGCGATACTGCGACGGCGAATTTCAGCATCTTCCTGCCTGAGGCGCGCGGATGGAAGTCTTCGGAATTCGTCATCAATGCCGCGGTCGTCGATCTCTACGGGAACACTACGACCTCTGCAGATCTCGAGGTGACCGTGCGCGGGTGTCCCAACGCGGGATGAGCTTCATGCCCTTGCGCTGACGAGGGTCGCCAATTCCGTGTCCTTGTCCGTCAGTGCGCCGGCCTCATGTGTGGTGAGCGCAAGGATCACCTTGTTCCAGCGGATGTCGATGTCCGGGTGGTGATCGGCGACCTCTGCGTAGAGCGCCACCTGAGTGACGAAACCCATTGCCTCCTTGAAGTCCTTGAAGACGAAGGTGCGGCGGATCGTCTGCCCTTCGAGACTCCAGTCGGGCTGGTCGTCGAGAAACGCGGTCAGAGTTGCGTCGTCGATTCCGGTCATGGTGCCCTCCGTTTGGTCGATGTCCCCATGATGGTGCGCTCCGATCTCGTACGGTGACCATCTGTCTGCCGCCGCACCAGTACCCTCTTGGTTGCCCACCTCAGGAGACCCGTGGCGCTTCGCAACGATCAAGGCATTGTTCTCAGGAGCTATCCGTTTGGCGACGCCGACCGGGTGGTCGTGCTGCTGAGTCCGAACAACGGCAAGTTGCGCACCGTCGCCAAAGGTGTGCGGAAGACGAAGAGCCGGTTTGGTGGGCGGCTCGAGCCGTTCAGTCACGTCGACCTGGTGCTGTACGAAGGCCGCAACCTCGGCACCATCACGTCCGTGGCGATGCTGGAACCGTTCCACAGGCTTCGCTCTGACCTCGACCGGGTCGTCATGGCGGGCACCATGGTGGAGGTCTGCGACATCGTCGCTCAGGAGAACGAGAGTGCGATGCGGCTGTTCCTGCTCCTCCAGCGCGGGCTGCGCGCCCTCGACGCCGGTCCGGCCAACCCTGACCTGGGCACGGCGTTCCTGCTGAAGGCCGCCGACGTTGTTGGTGTTGCCCCCGCGCTCGACGCCTGTGCAGGCTGTGGCAAGCCCGACGGGCTCACCCGGTTCAGTTTTGCGGCTGGTGGCGTACTGTGTGAGCGTTGCAGAACCGCCGGCGCCTATGCGTTGCGCGACGGTCTCACCGGCTACCTGTCTGCCCTCGCCACCGCCGATGTCGCAGAGCTGCCGGAGTCGGACCCTGCGTTCAGCAGCGAGGCCATGGGCGTGGCCCGCCGCTTCCTCGAGTATCACCTCGAAAGGCGGCTGGTGTCACTGGCGGTGCTCGATGGGTGAGTACGGCGAGGGCCTCGATCAGGAGCGTATCCCGCGGCATATCGCCGTCATCCTCGACGGCAACGGACGCTGGGCGAACGCACGGGGTCTGCCCCGCACTGCCGGGCACGCCCAGGGGGAGCCTGCACTCTTCGACGTCATCGAGGGAGCGCTTGCGCTCGGAGTGCGCTGGCTGACCGCGTATGTCTTCTCGACCGAGAACTGGTCACGGTCGGACGACGAGGTCACGTTCCTCATGTACTTCAACATCGACCTCCTGCGGCGACGTCGCGATGAGATGCACGGGAAGGGAGTGCGCATCACGTTCATCGGCGACCGCTCCGATCCGAGGGTCCCCGATGAGTTGCGCACTGAGATTGCCGCTGCCGAGGATCTGACCAAGGACAATGACACGCTGGAGCTGGTTTTTGCGTTCAACTACGGCGGCCGGGCAGAGGTAGCCAACGCGGCGCGGCGGATCGCCGAGGACGTGGCCGCCGGCACGATGGAGCTCGACGATGTCGACGTCGATGCCGTCGGTGCCCGGATGTACCTTCCCAGGATGCCCGATCCCGACGTGGTGATCCGGTCGAGTGGCGAGCACCGCATCTCCAACTTTCTGCTGTGGGAGTCGGCGTATTCGGAATACGTGTTCTCGCCCGTGTTGTGGCCCGATTTCGATCGCCACACGCTGGTGGAATGCATCTACGAGTACCAGCTCCGAGAACGCCGGTTTGGCGGCGCAGAGGACTCTGCGGAGTAGGGCTACCATCCCCGATTCCCACCCCAGACCCCGAGGAACCTCGCCATGCCTGCCGACTTCGACACGATCGTCAATCTCTCCAAGAAGCGCGGCTTCGTGTTCCAGTCCTCGGAGATCTACGGAGGGCTCCGCTCTGCGTACGACTACGGCCCCCTCGGCGTCGAGCTGCTCCGCAACGTGAAGGAGCAGTGGTGGCACGCCATGGTGCGAAGTCGTGACGACGTTGTCGGGCTCGACTCTGCGATCATTCAGTCACCCAGCGTTTGGGAGGCATCGGGCCACCTGGCTTCCTTCACCGACCCGCTGGTGGAGTGCCGCAACTGCAACAGCCGCCACCGCCTCGACAAGCTCGAGGATGAAGACCAGTGCCCGACGTGCGGCAAGCGTGGCACGTTCACCGAGGCTCGGGACTTCAATCTCATGTTCAGGACCCACATGGGACCGATCGAGACCGGCGACAACGTCGTCTACCTGCGTCCCGAGACCGCACAAGGTATCTTCATCAACTTCGAGAACGTCCGTCGCACCTCGCGGCTCAAGCTCCCATTCGGGATTGCGCAAATCGGCAAGTCGTTCCGCAACGAGATCACGCCTGGGCAGTTCGTCTTCCGGACGCGGGAGTTCGAGCAGATGGAGATGGAGTTCTTCTGCCGCCCCGAAGAATCCGACGAGTGGTTCCGCTACTGGGTCGAGCAGCGCCGCAACTGGTACATCGGATTGGGGATGCGGGAGGAGAACCTCCAGTTCCGCAAGCATGACGACGATGAGCTGTCGCATTATTCCGCAGACACGTACGACGTCGACTACCGCTTCCCATGGGGTTGGGATGAGCTCGAGGGCATCGCCAACCGCACCGATTTCGACCTCAAGGCGCACATCGAGCACTCGGGGAAGGACCTCACCTACTTCGACCAGGAGACGAACGAGCGGTTTGTTCCCCATGTGATCGAGCCGGCAGCCGGGGCGACCCGGACCACGTTCGCCTTCCTGATCGACGCCTACACCGAGGAGGAGGCAGAGAGCGAATCGCGAGTCGTGTTGCGGCTCGATCCCCGCCTGGCGCCGATCAAGGTCGCCGTTCTCCCGCTCTCCAAGAAGCCCGAGCTGATCGAAGTGTCCACGAGGGTGGCCGACGAGTTGCGCCACCGTTTTGTGGTTGAGCACGATGTGACCCAGTCGATCGGTAGGCGTTACCGCCGCCAGGACGAGATCGGCACCCCGTTCTGCGTCACCGTCGACTTCGACTCGCTCGACGACCATCAGGTGACGGTCAGAGACCGCGACACGATGGCGCAAGACCGCATCGCAATGGATCAGGTAGAGGGCTACCTCAGAGCCCGCCTCCCCTGAACCCAGACACCCAGCACCCCATATCCCGAGAGAGAGGTTGATCGCGAAGCCGTGTCGCAACCTCAGAGATCTCTGGATACCGGATACCGGATACCGGATACCGGATACCGGATACCGGATGTCGCGATCTGCCGGCCGTGATCGACGGAACGCCCCGGCCGTACCAAGTACCAAGTACGAAGTACCTAGACCAACCGCCCATCCGCCACGTACACGTTGCGCATCATTGCATCGACCTTGTGGAGGGTGCCCTCGAAGGTGATCGTGTCGTGGCGGTCGAGGGGGCGGCCGGGGATGGCAGGCAGGCGAACGACGGCATCGATCTCGTTGTTCCCGTAGAGATCGGACGAGATCGAGGCGACCGCAACGACCACCTTGGTCCCCGGTTCGTCGCCAAAGTCGAGATCTCGCTCGAATGGCCGAGCGGACCGCACGTCGCCGCGCAGCGTGACGGTACGGCCCTGATACTTCGCAAAGAGCTTGTCGGTTTCGAAGCTGAGTCGGTTCGTGCCGAAGAGCTCGTCGAACATCGCTGCCGTGTCGACATCGCCGGCAGCCGAAGGCACCGGTACGGCCCGCGTGGAAGCAGCACCGAGGCCTGCGACTTCCCTGTCGGATGGGAGGAGGCGCTCCAAGACGGTCTGGTCCTCCTCGGCGTGGCTCGTGTCGCCCGCCGATTGGGCAGTCTGCGCCCGCAACAGTCGAGCGTCGAGGTCGTTCGGGTCTGTCGCCACCGCCTCGTCGAGCCGGCGGAGCGCCTCGCCGAGGTTCCCGAGCTCGCGTTCGCGAGTCGCGTCGTCAACAGCAGCACTGGTCGGCTTGCCGACGAGCTGTTCTGCCGTCGCGGCGAGACGGCGGACGACGGCGACGATCGTTTCGGTCTTGCGCTCCGGCTTGGTGCGCAGCTCGATCTGAGACTCCGAGATCGTTGCCGCATTGTGGACTGCCAGCAGGCGCACCAAGCTCGAGCGTCTGCCGGCCGTGAGGAATGCGCGCAACGCCTCGGAGTCGTCGGCCTTCACCACAAACGCATCGTCAAACGCTGGATCGCCGATCTCGAGGTCCTGCCCGCCGAACATCTTCATGATGCGCCTGGTCCCCGACTCCCGCTGCAGCGTGAAGCTGGGTGCGAGGGGCGAGTACGCGACTCGATACCGGGTGCGGGCGTTGTCACCACTTCCGACGATGCCGGCATCGACCGTCACCGACCCCGACCGACCGCTGATGGTGGGATTCCCGAACACGGACGGCGCCGAGATGTCGAGACCGAGCTGGTTGGCGGCGTGAGCCCAGATCTGATGCGTCCGCCGGTTCGCCGAACCGGCAGCGATGATCACTGCCACTACAGCGAGAACGATGAGTATCGGCACGACGGCGACCATCAGTTGAGTCTACGGAGCGCCCTGTTCTTCGCCCAGCGGGGGAGTGACGCCGAGGAAGTAGGTGGAGAGCACTACGACGGTTCTCGTGTTTCCTCCGGTGAGACGCCGAATCTGATCTACGAGTTGACCCAGATGTTCGGAAGACCGGGCGCGCGCCGTGACGTAGAGATCGAACTCACCGGTGACGGCGACACAGCTTGCGATGTACGGGATCGATCGCAGGTCCTCTGCGAGCTCTGCGAGAGGTTTGTCGACCCGGGAGTTGATGGAGATGACGGCGGCGACGGGAAGACCTACCGCCCCCCAGTCGAGCTCGAGCCTGAAGCCTCTGATGATGCCACGATCGCGGAGCCGCTTCACGCGTTGGTGGACGGTGGCCGTCGCTACGCCAAGCTCCTTGGCGATCTGGGCATACGGCCGCCGCGCTTCGTCGGCGAGGCGGTTGAGAATCCTCCGGTCGAGATCATCCATGATGTCAATCTATCGTCAAATCAGATGAATTGGAATAGATTTGATGGCAAGTGGTTGTCGATGGTGTACAATGTGGGACAGCCAGGACGCAGGAGACAACAATGATCACTACTCATCCCGACACCGTATACCAGTTGGTGGCATCGCGACGGCATTTGGCCGAGACAGTGCGACGCTCAACCGGCTAGGACACTGCTGATCAAATCGTCGTGAGGGCTCGCGGGTCCGCCACGGTGCCTGGTCACGACCTCGGTCACGAGCTCGAACTGACGTCAATCAGGAGTGTCCTAGCGGAGTTCACTCGGCCGGCGCGTCGATCCGCAACTGATCTCACACGAAGAAGCCCATCTCTCCTCCCTCAGGGCTTCTGGCGAAGGCCCCGCCTCGAGGCGGGGCCTTCGCTGTTGGTTGAGGGCCGTTCGCTGTTGGTTGAGGGCCGTTCGCTGTTGGTTGAGGGCAGGGCCGCCGTCGGCGCCGGTGACATGCCCTGTGCTCGGTACACTCGCCGAGGTGGCGTACGCACGTGAGGACATCGACAAAGTTCGCGAGCGCACCGACCTTGCCGAGCTGGCTGCAGAGGTCACCAAGGTGAAGCGCTCGGGCAGGACGGTGATGGCCGTTTGCCCTTTCCACAACGAGAAGACCCCGTCGCTGTCCATCGATCCCGCACGCGGGCTGTTTCACTGTTTTGGGTGTGGCAAGAGCGGCGATGTCTTCAACTGGGTGGAGGAGACCCAGGGCGTCGACTTCGTAGGCGCGCTCGAACTCCTGGCAAGGCGCTCCGGCGTGACGTTGACCGAGACGCCCGGTGCCGACAAGCGGCGCAGCCACCGCGAGGCGCTCGTGGGAGCGGTGGTCGATGCCGTGGACTTCTACAGAGAACGTCTCCGCACCGCGGGAGATGCAGCAGGTGCTCGGGCCTACTTGCGGAGCCGCGGCTACGACGGCGACGTCGTCGAGAAGTTCGACCTTGGCTACTCGCCGCCAACCTGGGACGAGTTGACCAAGCATCTCAGGACCAAGGATCACAAGGACGAGGTTCTGATCGCCGCAGGTCTGGCGTCGCGGTCGCGGCGAGGGTCGCTGATCGACAGGTTTCGCGGCAGGGTGATGTTTCCGATCTTCGACCTGCGCGGGGACCCGGTTGGTTTTGGCGCCCGGCTGCTCGAGGGGGAGGGCCCCAAGTACCTCAATAGTGCAGAGTCGCCGATCTATCACAAGTCGCGCCTCCTCTATGGGCTCAACTGGGCGAAGTCCGACATCGTGAGGGCAGGCGAAGCGGTCGTTGTGGAGGGGTACACGGACGTCATCGCATTCCATCTCGCCGGTCGACCCGTCGCAGTGGCGACGTGTGGGACGGCACTCGTGGAAGACCACCTGGGTTTGCTACGGCGCTTCACGGAGCGGGTGGTGCTTGCGTTTGATGCCGATGCGGCGGGCACAGGCGCCGCGCTGCGAGGTTTCGACAAGGCCGTGCCCGGCGATCTCGACCTCAGGGTGGGGTCGCTTCCGGAGGGGAGGGACCCTGCCGACCTCGTGTACGAGGGTGATGCCGACGTCCTCCTCGAGGCTATTGACGAATCCGTGCCGTTGCTTCAGTTCCGGATCGAACAAGAGTTGTTCGGTTACGACCTCGACGAGACGGAAGCGCGAGGCAAGGCGGCAGCAGCGGTCGCCAAGCTCATCGCGCTCCACCCGGAAGCCGTGGTCCGCCATGAATACGCAGTGCTCGTCTCCCGGCGGACCGGCGTCGACCTGGGCGTCATCGAGGATGCCGTGCGGGGTTCGATGCCCCGCGGCGCACGGCCATCGCCTGCACCGCAGGAACGCAAGTTGACGGGTGCTGAGAAAGCGGAGCGGGAGTTGCTCCGCTTGGTCCTCGCCAACGACCCATCGTTGCGTGGGCTCGATATCAGCGCTGAGCTGTTCTCAGATCCCACCTATCGAGAGGCGTACGACCAGGTCGCCGGCCCGATCTTGGACCTACCGTCCGGTGCACCGCCAGATCTGGGTAGCCTGTTCGGTGACGAGGTGACACCTCTCATCAGGATGCTCAGCGCACTGGCTCTGGAGGACCGTCCCCTCGCCGATGCCAAAGGTCTGGTCGACCGTCTCCGATTGGAACGGATCGATGAGAGAATCGATGGTGCACGACGGCGTCTCGAGGGGCTCGACCCCGATGCCGATGCCCAGACCTATTCCGCGACCTTTCGAGAGTTGATAGCTTTGGAGCAAGAACGACGTGAGCTGCGAGGACGCCGTTGACTGAATCCACCGATCTGGTGCTGGAGGCCCTCACCCAGAGGGGGAAGCAACGCGGCTTTCTCGTGATGACCGAGATTCAGCAAGAGCTCGAAGATGCGGATGCCACGGCAGAGGCGTTCGACCAGGTCTTCGTCGCTCTTCGTGAGCTCGACATCACAATCCGGGAGGACTCGAACGATGCGCTCGCTGCAACGGCGCTCAGCAACGATGAGCTCGTTCACGTGTCCGACCCTGTGCGCATGTACCTCCAGGAGATCGGGCGTTTCCCCCTGCTGACGCCGCAGCAAGAGGTCGAGCTGGCGATGCAGATGGAGTCCGGTATTCGCGCCGAGGAGAAGGTCGAGGTTGCCCTCGGGGACATCCCAACGGCTGAGCGTGTGATCCTCGAACGAGCGATCCGGCTGGCCGACCGGGCACGGAAGCGTCTCGTCGAGGCCAATCTGCGGCTGGTCGTCTCCATCGCCAAGAAGTATGTCGGTCGCGGCCTGTCGCTGCTTGACCTGATTCAGGAAGGCAACTTGGGGCTCATCCGAGCGGTCGAGAAGTTCGACTACCGCAAGGGCTTCAAGTTCTCCACGTATGCAACGTGGTGGATTCGTCAAGCCGTGACCAGGGCGTTGGCCGACCAGGCTCGCACCATCAGGGTGCCTGTGCACATGGTGGAGACGATCAACAAGCTGGCACGCGCGCAGCGCACATTGATGCAGGAGCTCGGGCGGGAGCCGACCATCGGGGAGATCGCCAGCGAGATGGAGATCGAGCCTGATCGGGTGTCGGAGCTGCGACGTATCGCTCAAGATCCGGTGTCGCTGGAGACGCCTCTCGGGGAGGAAGACGACTCGACGCTGGGTGACTTCGTCAAGGACAACGACGCCGATGTCCCCGTCGAGGCGGCATCGTTCCGGCTTCTCCAGGAGTACCTCAACCTGGCGCTCGAGGGTCTCAACGACCGAGAGCGCCAAGTGCTGATCATGCGGTTCGGGCTCGCCGACGGCAAGGTCAGGACCCTGGAAGAGGTGGGCGCCCATTTCCAGGTCACCAGGGAACGCATCCGGCAGATCGAGACCAAGGCGCTCGCCAAGTTGCGGCAGCCGGCGCGGGCCAAGCGGCTCGAGGGCTATCTCGAAGGCGCCTGACGTTGCAGTCCGCTGCGGTCAGGGCGGCGTCGAGCGGTCCCTGATGGCTTCGCTGGCCGCCCGCAGCCCGTTGCCCATCGCTCCTCGTGCTTTCCGCCTGGGCTCCTCCGTCGCAACGGCGGCCTTCTCGACGACGGCCTCGATGCGGCCATTGCCCCTGAGCTTGTCAACGACGTCCAAGATCTGTTCGTAGCGTTCACGTCCGGCCTTGGCGCCGAGGACGTAGCCGGCCGCCAGACCGGTGATGAGACCCGTGCGAAACTTCATGCGTCCATTGTGCCACGGTGACGGGTCAGTTTGCCCGCAATGCTGCTCGGGCGCTCGGCGGTCCGAATTCCGTGACGACGCCGACGTGATAGCATCGCTCGGCCCTCCCAGCAGCGGCATTCCGGGGTAGCTCAATTGGCAGAGCGTCGGACTGTTAATCCGTAGGTTGTGGGTTCGAGTCCCACCCCCGGAGCCATAACGAAACCCCTGTTGACCAGGGGTTTCGTTGTCTTCGTTGCCGCCGCGCACGGCTGCCATTTGGATCACGGGGCGCGGAGAGGGCGCGCCACGGGTCAGCCATCGCCGTTCTCACTTTGAGCGCTGCCGCTCCAACCGGTCGGCGATCTCGTCCTTGGTGTCTTCGTAGAGGTGCCCGTAGACATCCATGGTGACACGAATCGATGAGTGCCCGAGGTGCTCCCGTACGTGTCCAGGGTGGGCGCCGGCGGCGATGAGCAGCGAGGCACAAGTGTGGTCGGGTCGAGCCGAGGCGCAGTGCGAGCCTTTCGGTTCGTCTGTTTCCTCGGCCCGCCCGCCGAACCGGACGTGCGCCTTCCGACGCATCCGGCTCTCCACGAGACCGCGCCGTCGGGTCATGCGGCGTGGGGGGTTTCTCTGGTGGGCCACGGCGTGGGGATGGTTGATCCCCGGTAGTGGTAGTACCGCACGGGAACTGCCGCCGGGTCGAGCAACTCGACCTCGCCGTCGGTGGGCCACCACCGTGGTAGGTGGCGGCGTCGGAGCTTCTTCCATCCGGTGTGGGGGTGTTTGCGGCGTAGCCACAAGATGACCCGATGCCAGACGTAGGCGCGGAGGTAGCCGAAGGTTGCTGCGGCTGCTCCGTGCCGGAAGTAGTTGGTCCATCCTGCCAGCACTCGGTTCAACCGGCGCAGCAGGTCAGAGAGTGGTCGGTTCCGACCGGTGCGGCTCAGTTTCTTCACTTTCCGTTTGATCGCCTCGAGGGCAGACTTGGACGGGTAGGTGTAGACGAACCGTCTGTTGGTGCCTCGCTTCTGGTGCCGCTGGATGCGGTATCCGAGGAAGTCGAAGCCCTCGTCGATGTGGGTGATGCTGGTCTTGGCGTCCGACAGGACGAGTCCCATCGGAGCGAGCACGTCTGCGATCAGATCCCGCAGCGACACGGCATCGTCTCGGTCACCGTGGACCAACACCACGAAGTCGTCGGCGTATCGCACCAGGCGATGATTCGCCAACCCTTGACGGCGGCGCTTGGCGCGCTGTCCCTTCGTTGCTGCCTCGGTTTCCCAGAAGGTGGTGAACCACTCGTCTAGAACCGACAGGGCAATGTTGGCCAACAAGGGGGAGAGGATGCCGCCCTGAGGTGTCCCGGCCTCGGTGCTCCTGGGGCCTTCCTCTGAGAGGATGCCCGCTTTGAAGAACGCCTTGACCAGTCCCAGGACCCGCTTGTCTCCGATCCGGTCTCGCACCCGGTCCATGAGGGCAGGATGATCGATCGAATCGAAGCAGGCTTCGATGTCGCCTTCGACCACCCAACGGTATCCGTGGGCGGCGAAGTGACGTGCCTCAGCAATGGCGTCGTGTGCCCGCCGACCCGGGCGGAACCCATGCGAACATGGTTTGAAATCCGCCTCGAAGATCGGCTCCAACACCAGCTTCAGAGATGCCTGCACTGTCCGGTCGGCGGCGGTAGGTATCCCCAGCGTGCGGAGTTTCCCGCTCGGCTTGGGGATCCGCCGTTGACGTACCGGCAACGGCCGGAACTCACTGGCTTTGAGCTGGGCTCGCAGCTCGGTGAGGAACCGTTGCTCGTCGGATGCCAGATCGACGGGTCTGATCCCGTCGACGCCGGCGGTGCGTGCACCCCGATTGCCCTTGACCCGGCTCCACGCCACAGCGAGGAACGCAGGATCACAGACAAGGTTGTATAGATCGGAGAACCGACGATCCTCATCGTCGGTTGCCCATCGGTGCAGCTTGGTTTGGATCTCCAGTACCCGTTGCCGAGCCTCGGAGAGACTCAACGGCGCGTCGGTATTCACCGGCGACCTCCCGGCATTCCAACCCCATCACTACGGTCTCGCTGTCTCCCTTCGCCATGTGACCGGCTTTCCCGGCCTCGGACTACTACGGAGACTCCGCCCCGTCCGCGGCCATCAGCTGACGTTCCGCCTGCCCAGCCCACCACCCCGGCAGGATGGCGGCGAGGGCGGCCACGGACGGTTCCCACGTTCACTTGGAACCTGTTGACAGGATCGGTGCCCAGCTCTGTCCCGGTAGCATCGCCACGCCTACGCCGCAGGCATTCAACGTGGCCTCTCAGCCGGTCTACGTTTCCCGGCATCAGAGTCGCCTCCCTCCAAAGTTCAGGTCGACGCGCACTACAACCCGGCCCATATCCACCAGATTTGAGCCGGTTCCACGCTTACGGGACTTCGGTCGCTGGTTCACTCGCTGTTACACCTCTCTGTCTCGCTAGACGGACCCGACCCGTCCGGTGGTACCGGGCCGTCCCGCCGTTGTCAGGGCTGCTCCCACCCTCCCCCGGAACTCCGGGATCAGGCTGCCCTCAGCTTCAACAGGCTGCTACGACAGCCCGAAGGCGGGTCCTTTCATCCCGCCAGGTATCAAGCGCCTCG